>JAXMBV010000003.1:0-340013 GCA_046349695.1 Planctomycetaceae bacterium
ATACGAAGGCCGGACAGGATCCCGGCGATGCAGTGAAAGCTGCCCCGACCAAAACGCCCCGGCGCGAAGACTCGATAGCTGACCGTCTCTGTTTCCGCATCGTACTCGCCTTCAATCTTGACGTCGGCGTCGCTCAGCTGCTGAATCATGTCCAGGTCGCGGGCAATGCGAGCCGGCTGCTCGGTCATCAGATAAAACGGCGGCAAAGCATCCAGCTGAGAATCTGCCCAGCGGCTCCATTCATCAAGATCATTTTCAGTGCCGGTTCCGATCGGCACGATCGACTTGCGAACCGCCAGGCGAATCTTCTGCAATCGTTCTCGTTCCAGATGGTTGTACGGTCGACCGCTCAAAATCTGAATCGCCCGATTGTAAAGATCCGCCAGCAGTTCACCCTTCCAGTCCGACCACACATCCGGCCCCACCGCGCGAATGTCGGCGACGGTCAGACAGTACAGCATTCGCAGAAGTTCGGGAGCCCCGATCAATCGTGCAAAGTCCACGAGCATCGCGGCGTCCGTGATGTCGCGTCGGAAGGCAATGTCCGGCATGATCAGGTGATGACGCACAAGAAACTTCAGCATCGACTTCTTGTTGGCAGCCATCTGAAGTCGCGTGGCCACCTGCTCCGCAAGTTCTTCTCCAACAATGCTGTGATCGCCGCCTCGCCCCTTGCCCACGTCGTGCATCAACAAAGCCAGATGCAGAGTCCCTCGATGGCGAATTCCCTGATACGCAGAACCGACGGGCGACTCATCATTCGCGAACGCGGCCATTTCATCGATGGCCTTCAGAGTATGCTCGTCAACGGTGAAGCTGTGATACTGGTTGAACTGCATCAGGTTACGAATCTCGCCAAACGGCGGAACCAGCCACTGCAGCACGCCAGTCTCATACATGGCTCGCAGAGTTTCCGGCAGTCCTTCGACATGCCTCAACACATCGCGAAATCGCTCGGCCATTTCGTAGGTGGGCTCTTCGGGCAACGTTGCCGCTTTCTGCCCGATGTAACGTCGCAACTCCGGAGCAAGGCGAATGCGATGTTCGGCCGCCGTCACGAACACGTCCAGAATTCGCAGGGGATCCTGCAGCATCGGCAGCTGCGATTCCGGAACCTGAAGGACTCCGTCAACGATTAGAAATCCCTGAGGCGACTTCTGGGGAAGGAAGGCGTTGCGAAGCCGAGTCAGGAAGGGCAACTTTCGCGGCACATCCGCGACTCGACGAGCCACCGCGGCGACTCGTGAGGTATGTCCAAAGTACGTCTGCATGAAAACTTCAACCGGCCGCGATCGATCTGTCCCGGCAATCCCGCGAGCCGAAGACAGCTGAAGCTGAAGTTCGCGCGTCAGAACATCCTGTTTGAGGTTCGTCAGGTTATGCAGATCCAGACGAATCGTGCTGAGAAACTCATCGGCTTCCAGAAGTTCCTGAAGCTCGTCCTTGCTGATGTCACCGGCGCTGCAAAGAGCTTCCGGCGATGGATCACCATGCCGAATGAATGAAATCCAGCGGAGCATGTGCAGGTCACGCAGGCCGCCTGGTGAACGCTTCACATCGGGCTCCAGCTGATTCACCGAGTTTCCTCGGGACAGCCATTCTTCGCGCCGGGAGACCAGCAACTGCAGGATCAAATTCTGTCGATTGCGACTCAGCACTTTTGACACGACCTGCTGAATCGTCGCCTCGGCCAGCGGCGTGTTGCCAAAGATCGGACGAGTCTCAATCAGCGATGTGGCGAACTGAATATCTTCCCCGGCGAATCGTACAACGTCGGCCGAAGTTCGAACGCTGGCCCCCAGCTGAACTCCCGTGTCCCAGCAATCGCGCACTGCGGCGGACAGCACAGGTTCCACCGCGGCCTGCGCGCGAGCATCCATCAGCAGGAGCAAGTCGACATCCGAATACGGGGCCGGACGGCGTCGTCCGTTTCCTCCTACGGCGATGACCGCAAACGAATCCTGAACATCGCGGCCGCTGGCTTCGACCTGCTGAGCCATGATGGTTCGAATGAACTCGTCAATCTGATCGGAGAGCCAGTGAGAACACGCGATGCCGGATTCTCCGGAAGCTCGTCGTTCCTTCACCTTCGCACGCATCTCGGCCAGCGCGGCTCGACGCTGCTGAATTCGCTGATTGATGGTCTGAAGAGAAGGCGTCGTAGAAGTCACGTGCTCAGGCTCGCAGATGTCCTGACCCACCTGGATGTCGCGTCATACGGAAGGCAGAACCGCCCTCCGTTCCATCGCCGCGATCCCATCGTCGGTCAGTCGGTTCCACCCAATTGTAGGCGTCCTCTCCATCGCGCCAATTGGAACCGGATTGCACCGCGGAATTCCTGACTTCTCAGTCGTTTTTGAGAGCCTGAAGGCGCATGAGTGTACGAAAGACCCGAGCCACATCGAACAATGACACCAGCCCCATCAGCGTCTGATTGTCCTGAACGACGACGGCATCTCGCCCCGTTTCCATCAGCCGCATCAGTGTTTCCGTCAGTCGAGTCGTCGGGCTGACGGAAATCAGCCGGCCTCTCGCGACGTTCGAGATCGGCTCTGACAATGACGGATCGTGGCTGTCCGCGAGAAGGTCAACCAGTGGCGGAAGCGGGTGAGTATGGTCCATGGTCTGAGGTCGCGACGGTGGCTGAAGTGCCATCAGGATATCAGAGATGCTGACAACGCCGGTCGGCTGATTCTGATCGTCCAGCATGGCCAGGTGCCAGACGTTGTTATCCTGCATCAACCGAATCGCACTGGCGACGGGATCCGCAGCCGATACAGCAATCGGGCTGCTCATCACATCACGAGCCGTTTGAGCACCGCGGCAGAAGATCTCATCGAGCGACAATTGACTGTCGAGGTCAATCAGGCGTAGGCGCTGCAGCTGAGTCGGCTGCTGATAGACCTGGTAGTACAGCAGCATGGCTCGTGCAAATTCCATTGGACCAATAACGCCCTGCAGCTGATGCGGATCATCATAGACCAGCAGACAGTCCGTGTGATGGCGAACCATCATTTCCAGAGCTTCCAGCGGCGGGGCCGAAGGAGAAATGCTGACTCCTTTGCGACACACCAGATCACATACGTTCGTTTGCAGAATGCTGAGGTCGCGGTCCTTCTCCTTCAGCGTGTTTAAATAGCGAGGCAGGCAACGAAGAATCGTCGAATGCTTCAGCAGCCCGATCACGTCACCTTTCATCGAATCGACCACCGCGAGCGATCCGATGGCCATCGGCTCCCGTCGACCGATGGCTTCCCCCAGCGTCTTTTCGCTGTCGACCCGATTCACAGCCGGGTTCATCAGTTCGGCAACAGTCTTCAGTCGCGCAAAGAACCCAAACTCATTTCGCGCTAACTGCTGGAAGAGTTGAACGACACTCAGAGACATGGCAAACCTCGACGCACGGAATGGAAATTCTCGCGGATCGATCGAACACTATGCAGCCAACTTGCCTGAAAACCCGCAACCGAACTGGCAGACTGCGGAATTCACCGTGAGGTTAATGGTTCTCCCGATCGTTCCGACCATGCGGGATGTAGAGCGTCCCAGCAACCCCTCACACCATGGACTGCTGCAGCCTCGCTGCAGCCTTCCATTCAGCAGCCTGCTGCTGAAAACGAATGAGTGATCATTTGGTGATTAGACGAAGACCGTGATCACAGCAGGCTGTGATGTGGAAAGCGGCAGCGGGCTGCCGCAGTCCAAGTATTACCACGTAAGCCTGGCAATCTGCCATCGAATGTGCGGGATTTCGGACTTCACGACTCGCATTGGCAGGGTGGCTCCGAAGGTGGTCTGGAGTTCTGCCACGCGAGCAGGCTCGACGGCGCTTCGGTGGGAGTACAGCAGGTAACGCAGCGTCAGAGGAGTGTCTTTCGTCAGAGTAATGGCGGCGTTCATGCAGGGTGACGCGCACATCCAGCCGTCGTCGCGGACGTGCCAGCCGGTGGGTTGGCCGGGGTTCTTTGGATGATCAATGTAGGTGATCCCTTCGATTTGTTCGTTGCCCCAGCGAGTCGGCCCGGAGTAGTCCATCCACGTGTTTGGTTTGCCGAACAGATTCGTTTCCTTCTGCTGGCCGTCACTGCCCGTCAGCACGCCTGCTCCAAAGACCGCGGAAACGGACTTCGCAACTCGAACGGCAAGAAAGCCGAAGTTCGTCTTTCCAAGTTCCAGTGATGCGGCCACGGGAACAAACGTGCTTTGCAGCTCCAGGGTGTATTCGCCACGATCGCCGACGGGGCGAAGCTCGCAGCACAGTTCCTGCCTGATGAGTGGCTCAGGGTTGTGACCGTCGAACCAGCCAAGTTCCACCGCCATGCGACACGCGTCATCGCCATCTTCGTATGCAAACCACTGAAGCTGTCGAATGGTGGCCCCGGACGAGTTGCCCCAGAAGTCGATTCCCAGAACCTTATTGTGAGCAAACCAGACGGACTGATGATGATCATGATCCGGCGCGCCGGGATGCCCCATCCGAGTCAACATGGCGCCGGAGGGACTGAGCAGGGGGAAGAAATACGGCCGGGGATAATCCGTGCCGCTGTTCCATCGCAAGACTTCTCGTTCGCCGATCAGGAAGGCAACCTGATGAGCCTCCATGGGCACGATGTGACAGCGGGGCAAAGATGGCATACGATCTTCTCCGGAGTTTCATGTCGGCGGGTAACACGGCACTCATCGTAACGGTCCGCGACGGTAGTACCAGTTCAATCGATGACCCGGACATTCAAGGATCCGCCCATGTTCAATCGTCGAACATTCCTGACTCGTTCGATCACGGCCAGTGCGGGACTGACGGGCCTGGCTGCGACGGGCCTGGCTGCAAGGGGCCTGGCAGCGACGGGGCTCGGCACGCTTCTCTCGTCAGCTCTCCGGGCACAGCCAACATCGGAACAGAGCCCGTCGGCCAACGGCTGGAAGGCGGGCGTTGCAAGGACCGTGATTACTCCTGACACCAAAGTCTGGCTGGCCGGGTATGGAAGCAAACGAGTCCCCGACGGCAAGCTGCACGATCTGTGGATGAAAGCACTGGCGCTCGAAGATTCCGCCGGCCATCGTGCGGTCCTGATCACAAGCGACTTTCAGGGCGTGCCGAAATCCATGAGCGATCGAGTCTTTCAGCGAGTGAAGGACGAGCTGAAGCTGGAACGTTCGCAGATCATGCTGACGTTTTCACACAATCACTGCGGTCCTCGACTGGGCGATGATCTGATCGATTACTATCCGGTCGAAGAGGAACAGGAAAAACTGGTCGCCGAGTACACCGATCTGATGGTCGACCGAACCGTGCAGCTCGTTCGAGACGCTCTTAGCCAACTGGCTCCGGCAACGCTGGAACACGGTGAAGGTCAGGCAACGTTTGCTGTGAATCGACGCAACAACCGTGAAGCCGATGTGCCAGACATGATGGCGAAAGGCATTCCTCTGGTTGGCCCTGTAGATCATTCCGTCCCCGTCCTGAAGGTGACTCAACGAGCTTCCACCACCAAGGACAATCAACCGGCTGAAGAGAAAATCATCGCAATCCTGTTTGGCTACGCGTGTCATCCCACGACGCTGAGCTTCACGACATGGTGCGGCGATTATCCAGGCTTCGCGCAGATTGAGATCGAACGAGCATTCCCGGATGCCGCGGCGATGTTCGTCAATACCTGCGGAGGCGATCAGAACCCATTGCCGCGGCGTAAAGTCGAGCTGTGTGAACAGTATGGCCATCGTCTGGCCGTTGGAGTCCTTGATGCACTGAAACAGCCGTTGAAGCCCGTTTCCGATGGCCTTCGCACGGCCTTCCGCATGATCGAGTTACCGTACCTTCATGTGATGTCGCGGGACGAACTCACGATGTTGACTAAGGATGGCCACGAAATCAAAGCGCGCTGGGCGACGAGACTCCTGAAGAAGCTGGAGGCCGGACATTCCTTTGAGCACGCTGCACCGTATCCGCTGCACGCATGGTCGCTCGGCAAAGAGGTTCGGTTCATCGGGATGGGTGCGGAGACAGTGGTCGACTATGCCCTGAAATTCAAAGTAGAGTTTGGTCCAGGCACGTGGGTTCTTGGGTATTCCGACGACATGCTGTCATACATTCCCAGTCGCCGAGTCTGGGAAGAAGGCGGCTACGAAGGAGGATCCAACCTGTTCGAATACGGGCGTCCGGCCCTGCGATGGTCGGGAGAAATCGAAGACCTGATCACTCGGAATGTGCGGGATCTGATGCGAGAGATTCAGTGATTCGCCCCGCAAAAGCGTGTGATTCTGAGGATACCGGGACTCTGTGCCGAAACAGGACGGAAAGTTGTGTGCCGGAAATTGCCCCAACCGTCATGTTCAGACTCACGTCTGCGGAGTCCGTAACGTAGAATCTTCGGCCCGACTCGGCCCCGAGGGCGAGTCTGCCAGAACATTGATTGAAGCCTGCAATGGACCGCGTGACCGGATCAAAAGAACAATGATTTGTGTGAGTCTCGGACGAACTCGCCATTCGTCTATCCTGGAAGAACATAAGAACCTCGCCGAAAAAGGCGCGGAGCTGGTCGAACTTCGAGTCGACTACATGAGGAAGCGACCGGACATGGGTCGGCTTCTGAAAGATCGTCCAACGCCGGTTGTAGTGACGTGCCGACGACGGTCCGATCGTGGCCGCTGGTTTGGAACTGAAGAACAGCGACTGGCGGTTCTGCGGGAAGCGATTATCGGCGGCGCGGAGTATGTCGACCTCGAAGACGACATTGCGAAGTCCATCCGTCGTTACGGCAAGACGAAGCGAATCATCAGCTATCACAACTTCGATGAAACGCCCGTTGAGCTGTACGACATTCATCGCCGGCTGGCTCAATGCGATCCGGACGTTATCAAGATCGTGACGATGGCCAATTCCCCGGGCGACAATGTCCGCATGATGGAAATGGTCAGCGCGTCGCAGATCCCGACGGTGGGATTCTGTATGGGGGAACTCGGCACCATCAGTCGCATTCTGTGCGGCCGAGCCGGTTCGCCGTTCACGTACGCCAGTTTCAGTCGCGAACGCGAAATGGCGCCGGGGCAACTTTCATATGCCGAAGTGCGGCATCTCTATCGCTTTAATCGGATCGACAGGGACACCAAAGTCTACGGCGTGATCGGCGATCCGATTGCTCAGAGCAAGAGTCCTCTGATTCACAACGCCGCATTCCGCAAGCTTGGATTGAACTCCGTCTATCTGCCGCTGCGGATTCCAGCCGACCTGCTTCAGGAATCACTGAAGGAATACGAACGGCTTGGCATCGCGGGTTACAGTGTCACGATTCCTCACAAGGAAGGTGCTCTTCAGTTTGCGGAGAACATCGACGAAGAAACCGACCTGATGGGTGCCGCGAATACTCTGTTCAAGCGCGAAGGTGCCTGGTGCGCGACGAACACAGATGCACCGGCAGCTCTGGAAGCCATTCAGCAGGGACTCAAAAAGTCCGGTGGTGTTTCGGACCTGGTCGGTCGCAAGACGCTGATCCTCGGAGCAGGCGGTGCGGCTCGCGCGGTGGGTCATGCGTTGATCCGTAACGGTGCCGCGGTCACTTTGACAAATCGCAATCGAGATCGTGGCCGGTCGCTCGCCGCAGAACTCGGCTGTGCATTCACTTCCTGGGAAAACCGGGGGGCGGAAGCGTGCGAAATCCTGGTCAACTGCACGCCGGTTGGCATGCATCCGAACCTGGACGAATCTCCCTTCGAACAGCACTGGCTCAGCGATAATACTCTGGTCTTCGACACCGTCTATAATCCGGAACAGACACTGTTGCTGAAGCAGGCGAAGGAACGAGGATGCCCGACCGTCAGCGGTATCGAGATGTTTATTCGCCAGGCAGCACTGCAGTTCGGACTGTTCACGGGGTTCGAAGCGCCGCGTGACTACATGGCGGAAACTCTTCGCAAGGCCATGTCTGCAGCTCGAACCGTCCTGAATGCAGCTCCTCCGGAACCAGGTTCTCCGTCCATCGGTGCCACCTGAAGAAAGCGCTGCCATGGTCATCACGCTGATCGGATATCGAGGCTGCGGGAAGTCTAGTGTCGCTCCGCGCCTTGCCAAACGAATCGGCTGGAGCCACGTCGACAGTGATCGGATCATCGAAGAGCGAGCTGGATGTTCGATTCGCCAGATCTTCGAAACCGAAGGAGAAGCCGGGTTCCGAAAACGCGAGTCCGAAGTTTTGAATGAGCTGCTTCAACAGAAGAATCAGGTCATTGCCAGTGGAGGCGGCGCGATTCTGTCGGAAGCCAATCGGCTTGCGATGCGGGCTGCCGGACCCGTTGTCTGGCTGTCAGCCTCCGTTGCAACGCTGGCCAAACGCCTGGGGCATGATCGAAGTTCCGGGCAGAATCGGCCGAGCCTGACAGGACGTCCGATTGATCAGGAAGTTGCCGAAGTCCTTGCCGTGCGAGAACCACTGTATCGATCCGCCGCGACATTGATTGTCAATTCGGACGGCGAGAGTCCTGAGCATGTCGCTCGGCGAATTGCACGCCACCTGGAAGGCACGATCCGGCAGGAGGCACCGGCATCATGATTCAGGATCTGCCGCGATTTTTCGTGCTGCCCTGTTTGTTCATTCTGGGATGCTGCATTGGCAGTTTTCTGAATGTCTGCATCCACCGCTTTCCGAGCAAATACCGGCTGTGGGATCAGCTGAAGTCGCTGGCCAGTCACGGATCCGGGTGTCCTCGCTGTGCTGCGTCAATTCTGTGGCGAGACAATATTCCTCTGCTGGGCTGGCTGCTGCTGAAAGGCCGTTGTCGAAACTGCCAGAAGCCCATTTCATGGCGATATCCGCTGATTGAACTTCTGACGGGCGTCATGTTCGTCGTTGTTTATCAGATGGAGATGCCGCCGAACTTCTGGTCGGGAATCAGCCAGCCTGGCTTGTTCACGACGGATGGCCCCCAGGCCATCACTCAGTTCCATAACGCCGCAGCCTGGATGCATGTCCGATGTTTCCTGCACATTGCCATGGTGTGCTGCCTGATCGTTGCGACGTTTATCGACCTTGAACTGCGAATCATCCCGGATGGATGCACCGTCCCGATGATGCTGCTGGCACTTGTTGTCTCGTTTGCATTCAGCCCGGTCTGGATCGTTCCGGTCTGGTTTCAGGATATGAGCATCGTCACGACGCTTCGAAATATCTCACCGGACTGGCTGAAGGAAATGCTGTTCCTCTGGGACAGTACTCACTTTGCCGCCGCACATCCGCACTGGCACGGGCTGGCCTGTTCTGTCGCCGGTTTTGTTGTTGGCGGAGGATCTGTCTGGCTGGTACGACTGGCTGGCTTCTGGGTTTTGAAGCAGGAAGCAATGGGCTTCGGTGACGTCGTTCTGATGGCGATGGTCGGAAGTGTGATCGGCTGGCAGCCGGTCCTTGTGGTCTTCTTCATCGCTCCGGTTCTTGCCATCTTTGCGGCACTGGGGTCGTGGATTTTTCGTCGCGAGCGCGAGATTCCCTATGGTCCATGGCTCAGCCTTGCCACGGTCATCCTGCTGCTGGGCTGGAACCATATCTGGCCTTACGCGGAACGCATCTTTGACATGGGACCGTTCCTGATCGTCATGGGCGTCTTTATGTTCGTGGCGCTGATGGCTTCGCTGCAGCTGATTCAGATTGTGAAACGAATCTTCGGGATCGCGAGGCCGGCTGATGAACTGCTGGAAGGTGAATGGTCGTCCGCCGATCATCTGATGTACTACAATGGCGAGCGACCGGACGAGCAGACCGGTCAGTGGAGTCGAAGCAACTGGCCTGGCCAGCGAACAGGGCAGGGCACTTCACAGTATCATCAGTGGCGTCACGGAAATCGGTAGGGTGATTCATGATCCGCCGACATCATTGCATGCTCATCGCGGTTGCATGGCTGTCGAGCATAGTGCCGGCCAGATCCGATGACGCCCAGGACGCTGTTCGACTTGAACAGGAATTCCGCACCAGCATCCTGCCGATCGTCAATCGTCTCTGCAGCAACTGTCACGGCAGGGATCACGCCGATGCTCAGCTGGATCTCAGCCAGGACACTTCGCCCGAAGATGTTGTTCGCCGCCATGAGACGTGGATGCTGATTCGAGAGCGAATCTTGAATGGTGAAATGCCCCCGAAAGACGAGTCGCCTCAGCCGTCGCAGCAGGAACGTGACCAGATCGCTCGCTGGATTCAGGAACTGACTCAGCTGGAAGCCAGACGCCGCGACGGGGACCCGGGTTATGTGCCGGCGCGAAGACTCAGCAATGCCGAGTTCAACAACAGCATTCGTGATCTGACTGGCTACGATTTTCAACCTGCAGCCCAGTTTCCCGTGGACCCGGCCAACACGGCAGGCTTCGACAACAGCGGGGAATCGCTGAGCATGTCGCCGGCTCTGCTGCAGAAGTATCTGGAAGCCGCTCGCTTTGTCGCGGACCATGTGCTGCTGACTCCGGATCGCCTGCTGTTTGCTCCACATCCGGTCGTGACCGAAACCGACCGCGACAAGTTCTGCGTGCAGCGAATCGTGGACTTCTATCGACGACACGATGTCGACTACTCGACCTGCGCCGAGACGCTGTGGAAGTATGAACATCGAGCGGCTCTGGGTCACCCCGAGTGGACACTGGAGGGACTCGCGGCTGAACGCCATCAGAGCCTGAAGTATCTGAGCCTGCTTCAAAAGTCTCTGCAGCGAACAGACCAGCGAGGACCATTTCATGAACTGTCTGAGGCGTGGAAGAAGCTCCCGCCTCCCGACGCTGAAGATGCGGAACTCAAAGCCGCCTTCGAAGGATTCGCCCGGCTCATTCGCGATATCCGCAAAGACCTGGAAGATCCGATCCCACGACTTCAGGTCGAAGGAATGTCGCGAGGCAGTCAGCCGCTGATTCTCTGGTGGAACCGCGAGGTGGCTCAGAATCGCATGTCATTTGCAGGCGATGGCGACGATGCGGAACTCGATCAGCTGCGACGTGACTTCTGCCAGGTGTTCCCGAGTGCGTTTGCGGTCTCCAGCCGAGGACATTATTCCGACGCGAATCTCGGGAAGGATGTCCGACTCCTGTCCGCAGGCTTTCATCTGATGCAGGGCTACTTCCGCGATGACTTGCCAATGCAGGAGCTGCTGCTCACGGAGGAAGAGCGTCAGGAACTGGACCATCTCTGGCGCGATCTAAACTTCGCAACTCTCGCCCCGTATCGTCAGTATCGTGACTTTCTGTTTTTCGAACGCGCGGAACCGCCGCAGTTTGCCGGTGGCCCTGAATTTGATTTCGCCCGGCCGGAGAACCGCAACGTGACCGAACCGGACGTGCTGGAGAAGATGCGCACAGTGTTCGCAAGTCATGCCAGAGAAAAGGGTGCTTCTGACGATGCGATGACGGCGATCGATGAGTATTTCCAGGAGCTGTCGACTTACTTTCGCTGTATCGAAGCTGCTCAGACGTCCTGTCAGCAATTGCATCTCAATCAGATCCTGTCGTTTGCGGCCATGGCATGGCGTCGCCCATTGTCCAGCACAGAACAGGAAGAGCTGCGACAGTTTTATCATCAGCTGCGAGCAGACCAGTTGAGTCACGAAGATGCCGTGCGTGACTGTATCGCCAGCATTCTGGTGTCACCACGTTTTTGTTACCGCGCGGATCTGAGCCCCGTTGCCGCAGAGCCGTCGACTGGCTCTGAATCCGCTCCTGCCATACGCGTGCGGCCTTTGACGGATCTGGAACTGGCGAGCCGGCTGAGTTACTTCCTGTGGGCCAGCATGCCGGATTCGACACTCATTCAGCTGGCGGAGCAGGGCAGGCTTCATGAGCCGGAGCAGCTGAACGCTCAGATTCAACGCATGCTGAAGGATCCGCGGTCGCGTGGACTGGCCACGGAGTTTCTGGGCAACTGGCTCGAGTTTCGGCGATTTCAGGAGCACAACTCTGTCGATCGTTCGCGGTTTCCTCAGTTCACCAATGAGCTGCGTGAGGCCATGTTCGAAGAACCCGTTCGCTATTTCCACGACATGATTGTGCGAGATGGCAAGGTGGTGGAGTTGATTGAGGGACGACATACGTTTGTGAACCCCGTGCTGGCTCGACACTACGGATTGGAACTCCACGGCCAGCCAGCGCACCAGATTTCTTCGGCGACGGTTTCTTCTTCAATCGGTGAGCCGTGGACCAGGATCGAAGACGCAACCGGAGCAGGTCGAGGCGGGTTACTTCCGATGGCCGTCTTTATGACTCGCAGTTCCCCGGGTCTTCGAACAAGTCCTGTGAAGCGAGGATACTGGGTGGTGCGACGACTGCTGGGCGAACATATTCCGGCTCCGCCACCGACTGTCCCGGAGCTGCCAAAAGATGAAACTCAGTTCGGCAACCAGACGCTTGCAGAGCTTCTGGCCAAACACCGTGAACACGTTTCCTGTGCCAGCTGCCATGATCGATTTGACGCCGTCGGCCTTGTGTTTGAAGGATATGGCCCCGTAGGAGAACGCAGGTCGCAGGATCTGAACGGGCATTCCATCCAGACCGAGGCTGTGTTTCCGGATGGTTCAAAGCGAAAGGGTCTGGCAGGACTGCAGGACTATCTTCTGAAGGATCGACGATCGGAATTTGAGCGAACGTTCGTCAGGCAGCTGTTGACCTATGCTCTGGGACGGTCACTTCTGATCTCCGATGAGCCGCTGATACAGCGATGCCTCAATCGCACAGCACAGGGAGCCGGAGTCCACGCAGTTGTGGAACAGATCGTCACCAGTCCTCAGTTTCTGAATCGTCGACAGAACTAGCTCAGCCGGCAGATTGGCGTCTCACAATTAGCGGAACGGCGCAAGCCGTCCGGTTTCGGAAAATGGGTGCTTTGCCCCAACGGCAATACATCCATGAATCACCTTAACGCATCATTCCGTCTGCGATCGTATCAGTGCATCCAGTTGCTGAGCCGCGGATGTCCAGTCTGTGCGGCTTTCTGCAATGATTTCTGTCAGTTCCTCATGCAGAGCCTCTGACATTTTTCCATCGGCCTTCAGCTGTTGCAGGTTCTTTTCCGACTGCTGAACGAGGTCGGTGCGACGTGCTGTGACGGCTGTATAAAGAGCATCGACGGCCCGTTCGGACTCTTCCGATGTGATCATTTCGGCACGTCCGCAGCCGATGCCGGCAAACAGCGTCAGAATGATGACCTCGAGAAAACTCAACTTTCGGGACGCCATCAGAATTCTCCAATCACTTCGCCGCCATCGCGAGTACACAAACCGGACCAGACAAACGGGTCCATGAACTGAGTCAGAAATCGAACAGAACCATCTCCCATCAGGCAATGACAGCCGCCCTGATGTTCAGCTTCCAGCTGGTCAGCATGTCGAGCCGGGTGGTTTGGCTGATGAATGATGACATCCGGATGATCATGAAGGTCGGGGCCGCTGTGAGCCTGAACCAGGGCTCCTCCGCTGTCGCAGGAGTCTGTGAGCTCACCATTTCGCTTCTCGCAGGTAACAGCCCACGGCATCACGGCGGCCCATGTTTTGTCACTTAACCGAGAGGTGTGTTCTCCCAGAGCTACGGTGTTCGAAAGTCCGTCGGTCACATCGGAGAAACGGATTCGGCTGTTCCGATAGAACATCCCGTCAATTCTGGCAGATCCAGCCCCCGGCACAGGCTCCGGAACCGAAAAATCCATCGACCATGCGGGCGGCCTTGCCCACGGTCCCTGACTCCCTGCCATCGTGACATAATGAGAATGCGATAGTTTCAGGGACGGTGAATACGGTTGAGGATTCTGAGGTTCTTCGTTGGTTCCTGCCGTGTATCGGCGTAACACAAATCCGTCACTGCCGCCCGTTACACTTGGACAAAGGAAGACGGGCACTTTTGCCATCAAGCTGCTGTGATGCTGAGGAGCCCAGGCGGGCAACGACGCATCGACGGACTGATACAGAGGCGTCTGTTCCAGATAGGGCAGAATCAGCATGCCCCATGCAAAGCCGGACGGACCATTGCGGTTGTCGTCGGGAAAGCTCACGCCGAATGCGGATCCCTGATTCACCGGACTGCCAACATAAGCGGGCGGAAAGACTCGATGGACATCATGATAATTGTGCAGCGCGAGGCCCAGCTGCTTGAGATTGTTGCGGCACTGCGTTCGCCGAGCAGATTCTCTGGCCTGCTGCACGGCAGGCAGCGTCAGCGAGACCAGAATCGCGATGATCGCAATCACGACCAGAAGCTCAATCAGAGTAAACGCGCGGTGTTTTCGAAGGTCACAGAGCTTTCGTTCCGGTGGCACATTCATCTCCAGGACGTCCTTGTTAGCGGCAGCGAGAATCACCCACAGTGATCCCTCCCGCTGCCATTTGTAGCCAAGGCTACAAAACTGTAACGAACACAACAGCAACGTCAAGGCCGATTGTAGCCCAGGCTACAATTCAGCCAAAAGTAGCGGAAGGGCCTGAGCGGCCTGAGCCCTCCGGTATCTGCGGGACCTCCCGCTGTCCACGTCACCGGACGGCTTGCGCCGTGCCGCTATCTGGAGGCTGGATGTCCTACTTGTTCAGAATCAGTTTGCCAGCCTGCGTCTTTCGCAGAACATAGGTCACGTCACCCAGCAAAATATGCACGGCTCCGGATTCACCCGAAAGCTGCTCAAAGTGGTACGTGGGCAGTCCGGAGCCGGATTCCGGAGGATTCTCGGAACTCACTTTTCCTTGCGAAGCGGCGGAAGAAGATCCGGCGCTGTTCGACTGGCTGGAGGACTGATCAGCAGCCTTTGCCATGATGTTCATCCGCCTTCCGCCGGAAACATAAAAAACGGTCGTTCTCAACCCGCTCGACTCGAACCATGGTGGACTAGAACTCCCCAATCGATCGGCCGTCGCTTCGCTGACACAGGCTTTGCCACGTTGTCAGATCGATGTTGTTGCTGACCGTCCGGCAGGAACCATCCATTAGAAGAGAATTCACTCCGCCGGTGTGATAGCTTCGCGACGTGATCACACCAAAGGTTGCCAGAGTTGCGCTCGCACCTTCCCGACTGCTGCACACATCAATGTCGTAAGTGACACCACCATTGACATAGGGCACGACAGTGTTTGGACCAAACACCGATGTAAACCCCGTATGAATGGCCCGACCACAAACCCATTCCGTGTGACCCGTTGTCCCAAACGCTCCGCCACTGATCATTCCGGACACGGAAGAAGCCGAGCCTGGCTGACTTGCCGGAAGAATGGCATCATGAACACGCGGGGTGAATGCCTTCACTTCCGACATCCCGATCGTGTTGCTGGTTCCATCAGTCAGGTCCCTATCGCTGATGCGGACATTGGGACCAAACGAACTGCCACCGTCCTGACGAGTCTGCGGATTGAAGATCTGATACTGCCCGACGGAAAATGCGTAGCACAAAGGATAATGCTCGGGCAATCCTGTTGAAGCACTCACCCGAACCTTGTCATTGATATCGCTGGGGCAGAGCAGGACGGGAATACGCTGAGTCGCAATGCCGTTCGGAGGAAACGCGGCCTTATTCACTCCATCATGGTAGCCCAGCGAAAAGTTGATCTTCGAATACTCATTGCCGCCCTCAACATAAGGCAGCAGCATCGCCTGTCCGGACCATGGCTGAGTGATTCGAGCACCGTCCACGACCGTCGATGGCGGGAAGACTGAGAACGTGCTGAGATAGTTGTGCAGCGCGAGCCCCAACTGCTTGAGATTGTTGCGGCACTGAGTCCGCCGAGCTGCCTCGCGAGCCGACTGAACCGCCGGCAGGAGCAGTGCCACCAGAATGGCGATGATGGCGATCACGACCAGAAGTTCAATCAGAGTAAATCCGCGTCGACGCTGAACTGTTGTCATAGTCCCTGAACTCCACGAAGAGCAATCAGATGGGCCCACTTGGTTGCAGACAAGTGAACAAACCTGCGCTGAGCGTGGCTGGCTACCGGACGGATGTCCCTTGCTGGCTTCGCCGCAACAAGCAAAAACACTCACAATTGCAGACACACACATCTGCTACTGAGACTCAGTCTCAAGATGATAGCCAGATCAAAGCAGGATTCAATCCTGCTCCTGAAGCTTTCTCAGATTCTTCACGGGCGTGGAACTCGCCGGAGTTCTGCTTCCACAACAGCCGGATCTCTGGCGAGATCCACTACGAATCACTCCATAGTGTTTCCCCCCAAAGCTGAACGGAATCCTGGGATCTCTGGCGATATCCACTACACGAGGAGTTCGTTGACGACTCGTGATTCTTCCACGCCCGTCAATCGGGAGTCGAGGCCCTGGAATTTGTAGGTGAATCGAGTGTGGTCGATGCCCATCAGATGCAGCAGAGTGGCATGGACGTCGTGAACGGAGACAACATTTTCGACGGCCCGATATCCCAGCTCGTCTGTCGCTCCATAACTGAAGCCTGGTTTGAAGCCGCCACCAGCGAACCACATCGTGAAGCCTGCCAGGTGATGATCTCGGCCGTCGCCCTGAGCCATCGGGGTTCGGCCAAACTCAGACCCAAACACGATGATCGTATCTTTCAGCATGTCTCGCTGCTTGAGGTCCGTGATCAGCGCGGCGACTCCCTGGTCCACTTCTTTGGCCGTTCCAGCGGAATGAGCTTTCACAGCTCCGTGATGGTCCCAGTCGCGATGGTACAGCTGAATGAAACGAACCCCTCGCTCCGCCAGACGCCGTGCCAGCAAACAATTGGAAGCAAAGGAACCGTCTCCGCCCTTCGTTCCATACAGATCAAAGATGTGCTGAGGTTCTTTGCTGACATCCATCAGCTCAGGCACACTTGTCTGCATTCGGAATGCCAGTTCATACTGACTGATGCGAGTTGCAATTTCCGGATCATCGAGGCGTCGATTCGCGATCCCGTTCAGCTGCTGCACAGCGTCCACGACTTCTCTTTGCTGCTTCAGCGACACACCTTTGGGATTACTCACATAGAGCACTGGATCCCCGGTGCCTCGAAATTCCACGCCCTGAAACTGTCCGGGCAGAAATCCGGAATGCCATTGCCGTGCAGCGATGGGCTGTTTCTGACCGAACTTTCCAGTCGACACCATCACGACAAACCCTGGCAGGTTGTCCGTCTCTGCTCCCAGACCATACAGCAGCCACGATCCCATGGCCGGGCGTCCGGCAATCATCGTTCCTGTGTTCATGAACGTGTGAGCCGGGTCATGATTGATGGCATCGGTATGCAGAGACCGAACGATGCACATGTCGTCCGCACATTTCTCGCCGAGCATCGGCCAGATTTCCGAGATGGACTGTCCTGACTGCCCATACATTTTGAACGGATGCTGCGGACCAAAGCAGTTGAGCTTCTGTCCCTGAAGCTGAGCAATCTGCTGGCCTTTTGTGAAAGACTCCGGCATCGGCTGCCCGTGAAGTTCCGCCAGTTTCGGCTTATTGTCGAAGGTGTCAATGTGCGTCATTCCGCCGGCCATATACAGCCAGATAATTCGCTTGGCTCGCGGCGGAAAATGCGGCGTCAGGACGCCCTTCCAGCGATCCACTGCGGCACCATCGCTAGTTGCTTCCTGACCAAAGGCAGGAGATGCCATCAGCGATGACAGAGCCATCGAGCCGAGACTGATTCCACCGGTCTGCAGGAAGGATCGTCGGGCCACATGAGATGGGAACTGGAACATTCGAGCATCCTTAAATTGTCTTCATCGAGTGCGCGGAACGCAGCCAGCCGTCGGGTGCCGCAAAACCGGAGGGCTGGCGCGGCTGGCGCCCTTCCGCTACTCTTTATTTGATCAGGCCTAGTTGCGCGTAATCACTTCGTGCAGGTTCAGAATTGTGCGAGCCACGCTGGTCCAGGCGGCCAGCTCCACTTTTGACATTCCATCAGCCACCGGCTTCGCACCGACTTTCAGAAGTTCATCGGCTGATGCTTCATTCGCCTGGTATTCATCCCGCTGAGTCTTCCAGAGCCCCTCAAGGATCGTTCTTTCATCATCTGACGCCGTCCGCGACATAGCTCGCTGAAAGGCAAAGTCCAGTCGGCTCTGGAAGCTCTCACCACCATCGCGCATGATCAGTTCCGCGAATGCTCGCGCGGCTTCCACATAGGTCGGGTCGTTCAGCAGAGCCAGTGACTGCAGAGGCGTGTTCGACCGACTGCGATCCGCTGTGCATTCTTCGCGGCTGGGGGCATCAAAGGCCAGGAGGCTCGGATGCAGATACTGTCGCTGCCAGTGAGTATAGAGGCCTCGTCGATACAACTGTTCGCCATTGCCATTCTGCCACTCGCGCGTCGGGAAGTTCAGGTAGGCCCAGTATCCCGGCGGCTGATATGGCTTCACGCTCTTCCCGCCGATTGACTTCACCAGCAGCCCGCTGATCTCCAGCGCGTTGTCTCGCACGAGTTCCGCCTCAAGGCGGAATCGTCCCTGCCGCGCGAGCCATTTGTTGTAAGGATCGGCATCACGCAGCTCCTTTGGAGTGAGCGAAGACTGGCGGTAGGTCTGACTGAGCAGGATCGCTCGAATCGTTCGTTTCAGATCCCAGCCATTCGTCTTCAGATCCTGAGCCAGGTAGTCAAGCAGCAGCGGATGCGAAGGCCATTCCCCCTGAGCCCCAAGGTCATCCAGCTTTTTCGAAAGGCCAGCGCCAAAGTAGATCTTCCAAAGTCGATTGACGACCACGCGAGCCGTCAACGGATTCTCCTGCGACACAATCCACTTCGCCAGATCCAGCCGTGTCAGACGCTGATCCGCAGGAGGTTCAGGAGCCAGGGCCGATGGAAATGCGGGCGTCACGACTTCGCCCGATTCATCCATCCAGTTTCCTCGAGGCAGAACTCGGACCATGCGTGGAGCGACGGCTTCGGTCACAAGCGTCGTCGGAATCGTCTTGTCGAAGTCGTTACGTTCTTTTTCCAGTTTGGCCAGTTCTTCACGCACCGGATTCAGCAGCGGAGCGATCGAACGATAGTACACAGCAAGTTCATTCTTCTGTGCATCGGAACGCTGATCCACAGGAACCGCAAGGATCCCGGCGATGTTCGGCGGCGGCAGTTCACCAGCCTTCAGTGGTCGAGCAGCAGTCGTGAAGGAAATTCGAAAACAGCCAATGTTGTGCTTAGGATTGTCGAGATTCTGAGCGAGCGTCAGGACAAGCGTCTGATCCTCAGCAACAGTCAGATCGGCCTGAGTTTCAAAGACGGCGAAATGCGGCTGGCCGACCTTCTCCATGATGGCCCAGCCCCAGTTCTTTCCTTTGGCATCACCATCGATCGCCGCTTCGACTGCCCACTTCTTGTAAGGATTGGCTCCTGCCGCACCGGTTTGTTCGTAGCTCGCAGAAGCGTTCTGCAGTGGAACTGCTGTCTTTGTTTCGCCGGCCTTTGTTTCCACGATGAACTCAGACAGGACGAAGTTCCCGTTGCCTGCTCGCCCCGGCCCCTTCTGCGGGAACGAATCGTCCGGAAGCACATCGATTCGAAAAGCAGTGATGCCAGCCGGCAACCTGGAGAACATCAGTGTGTACGTTTCTGTGTCGGGATTGGCATCCTTCGCCAGAATTGCTCCATCTGCCCGCGTTGTCAGCGTGGTCCCGGACAGAGCTGTCATGGAATCGGGAGTCAGCGGAGTCCACGGCACGATAGACTTTTCCCATTCCAGCTGGGCTGCGGTCAGAGCGTCGGTTGAAGTCTCAAGGATCTTCTTCTTTTCCGCAATCGCCGCCTCGAACTCAGCCATCTTTTGAGTCTGCTCATCGGTCGGCACCTTCATGAACGGCCCCCAGTTACCGGTTTCATGAGCACCGGCATAGAGGCCCTGTTCGCGGATGTCGGCGAAGAGCGCTTCAAAGCGATAGAAGTCTTTCGTGGTCAGAGGATCAAACTTGTGATCGTGACATTCACAACAGCCCATTGTGATTCCCAGCCATGTGCCGGAAGCATTGCGGACACGTTCTGCGATGTACTTGGCCAGGTACTCCTTATCCTGCACGCCGCCTTCGGCACTCATCATGCCAAGACGGTTGTAGCCTGAGGCGATCTTCTGTTCGCGTGTCGGATTCGGAAGCAGATCGCCCGCCAGCTGTTCGATCGTAAACTGATCGAAGGGCTTATTCGCGTTGAACGACTGAATCACATACTCACGATACGGAGCCACGCTCATATCCTGATCACCGTGGTACCCGACGGTATCCGCGTAGCGAACAAGATCCAGCCACCACATCGCCAGACGCTCGCCACAGTGCGGAGACTGCAGCAGTTCATCAATCTTCTTCTCGTAGGCATCCGGGGATGAGTCTGCCACAAACTGCCGTACATCTTCGGGCGAAGGCGGGAGGCCTGTCAGGTCAAAATGAAGTCGGCGGAGCAGGGTGACTCGATCTGCTTCACTGGCTGGCTGCAGATGATTTTCATCCAGCGACTTTCGAACAAGCTGATCAATTTTTGCCGCAACCTGAGCAGGTGACTCGGAGGCCGCATTGAGTTCGGTTCGAATCGGAAGGAAGGACCAGTGCCCTTCATAGCGGCCTCCCTGTTCAATCCATCTTCGCAGCAGTGCCTTTTCGTGATCGGTCAGAGTTTTTCCGGAAGCGAGCGGCGGCATTCGCTTCTCCTGATCCTCCGAATGTACTCGCTGCAGAAGCGGGCTGTCGTCCGGCTTGCCAGGAATCACCGCAACCCCTTTACCATCGGCGCCGGTTAAGCCCGCCTGAGTATCCAGCCTCAAATCCGCTTCGCGTTTGTTCTTATCCGGGCCATGACAGTAGAAACACTTGTCAGACAGAATCGGTCGGATATCACGATTGAATTCGATCGTTTCCGGAAGCCCTTTGTTTGCAGATTCATCAGCGAGGGCCGCCGAACACACTAAAATGACAACAGCAAATGGCAGGAACCGGACTGGCATGGGAAACCCCGGCGATCAACAAACTGAAGCAGCTCTCCTGTCGAAGAACTGCAGATGGCAGGAAGTAGAGTTCCACTGGTGTGAAACCGGCAGGATGCGACGCAGGAACATCGCACCCGGAACATTTTGACGACCTCAGAGGTCCGAGTCCAGGGTGCAGCTTCCAGCCCGCATTGATCATCAGGCCTTAGACTTTGATTTTGGCCTTAACGTTGGCTTTGACTTTGAACGATTCTCTTCCACTCGAAACTCCACAATGCGCTGAATCAAGGCATACGGAATCTCTTTGTCGAGCGGAAACTGAATGGATCCCTTGGCCGTCTTGTAAGGCTTCAGTTCGGCCTGAAACCGCACGATGGGAGACGGTGTCGGATACAGTCCGATATGGTGATCAAACGCCGCGAAGTGGACCAGGTTCCCGTTCAGAGTGAATGTCGGGATCTGATACTTCATCGCCTCCTGAGCTTCCGGTGCAGCAGTGGCAATCATCTTCCGGATCCGACCAAGAATCGTCTGAACCTCAGCAGGAAACTGGGCGATGTATGCATCAATCTCATTCCCAGCAGCAGTCGCTGCAGACTTTTTGCGAACATCTGCTTTAGCCGCGGTGTTCGCCGGTACCGCTTTCGTGGTCATGCTTTTCACCGGCTTGCTCTTCGGCTTTGCTGCTTCCTTCTTCTTCGCTGCCGGACTGGCTTTGGCTGGCTTCGCTTTCGCCGGTTTGCTGACCTGTTTGGCCACTTTCGCCTGTCGCTTCATGACTCGTGCCTTCTGAACTTCTAAGTGTCGAACTGGACTTTGCAGAAGGTATGACAGAGGCGCCGGAATTTCTATTCGCCGGGGTCGACCTGGCACCACTCGTTTCCGGTTGAGCCGACAATTGAGAATCTTTTGAGATACTCATCACATCGTGCATCGACAATCCGCCTGACGCACCCGGTTCCGCCATGACTGTGGAAGCTTCCGCCGGCTGCTTTCCAGACATGACGCTGACAAAGGACGCGACCATCAGCACAAACAGTCCGACGGCTGCCGGGAAAACTGTCTCCAGTTCCAGTCGCCGCCGGTAGGCGATTCGTATGGCTTCGCCAGGCTCATGAACCGCTCTCACAATCCGCGCGCCCGCGGGAGATTTCTGTTCGGCGATGAACTGGCTTTGAGACGTCTTCAGTTCACTCAGAAACGACGACGCAGAAAAAGCATCGGTCTCCGGGATTCGTCCTTCTTCATCCCCCGATCGTGCGTGATCAAGTCCAATCTGCAGCTCCTGAGTCAGTTGTCGGAACTGATCATCTGCCGTCAACAGCGAGGTATTGCTGATCACGCTGGGTGTTTCACCAAGGGCCGGCAATACGGTCACATGATTCACCGATCGACTGTCTCGCACGGCTGGGGGATCAAAGATCACTTCGGACGTGCGCCAGTTTCCTTCGGACTTCTGAGCAAGCCACTCAACTCTTAATGTCGCCACCGGCCTGTCGATTTCGACCAGCATCTGACGGCGCTGTCCGTCTTCCCATCGAGTTGATGCTGTGGATTCCAGTTCAGTCACCACTGTGCCTGCGGGAATCTGCAGCGTGCATCGTGACGGGATGCGCGAGCTGAAGATCACCAACTCGGTCTGACCGGAAGGCGACTGCCACGGGCGTGCAAAGACAGTGGAACTGGCCACGACAAACACATCATCCGAAGTTTTTGGAACAGCCTGAGTGCGGCTGGCCGACAGCGGCAGAAGCAGGCGATTACCTCGCAGAGTTTCAGCCACATTCAGCTCCGCCGATCGAACACGCGGAGCCTGAAGGTCCCTGCCGGCGGACCGCATGACCGCACTGATCAGCCACGCGGGAATGGCCGAACTTCGATCGTCATTGCGCACTGGCTCATCCAGCGGGATCAGTAGTGACTGAGTCCAGCGAATCTGATCGGACACTTCCGGCCATGGAAATTCCACCGTCGAAACACCGGCCTCTTTCGATCGAACAGGCATGCTCCAGACTGCCGTGAATTCCGGTTCGCCGAAGAGTTTTCGAACCACTTCCTGACTGGCGACGAATTCATTGGCTTCGCGAATGAGTGGCAGCTGCTCCCGTTCCGTCAACACCACCGGTTCCGTCAGGAATTCGGCATCATCAGAGAATCGCATGTGCAGCGGTCCGAGACTTCCCGACCACTGCGACAACCGCATGACAAACAGCACCTGATCTGCAGACCGAACCGCCGCAATCGCTCCAAGAGGCTCCACGGAAGCGACTCGTTTCAGTCGTATCGGACTGTTTTCCGCGATCATCTCCAGCCGAACGTCTGTCCCGGGCTTCAACAGCGGCTGACGTTCCGGCGGTGACGACTGGTGGTTCCGTCCGACATCATCAACCGTAAACCCCAGTCCATCCTGGTCGGTCATCGTCATCGAAGACTCCAGCACCTGAGCTCCCTGGAGGATTGGAGTCATCACTTCCACAGTTTCGTCATCAGGTCGCAGAACGCGCTGTCCGCGGATCGTGATCGAGTGCAGTCCAATTGTTCCTTCCCTCAGCTGCAGAATGACCTGATCACCACGGCGGTACCAGGAGGCCAGGCGGTTCCCTTCGCCGGCGGTGACCTGAATTTCCGAAATCGAAATGGCCGGACTGAGAGTGACTCGATGTCGAAAGACGGGCAGCACCGACGTTTCAACGTCCATGCGACACTGCCAGTCGAGGCTGCGATCTCGCAATGTCACCTGCTGCTGCATCTGCAGTTCGTGAAGACTGCTGCGAGGTGAGAAGTTCAAACGAACCTCGGCCGTCGTGGCATTGGCCCGAAACAGGCTGTCGGTTCGCCGCAACCAGGTGCCCCAGACGGCGGAGACGTCACTGTAAGTCACAGCTCCGGGCGTCACACCTTCAGGCGGCAGCACGGAATAAATGTTGCTGGTTCGAGCGGCCACCAGCACGCTGGCTCCTGGCACGCAGTCAGCGAATTGCTGCAGATCCGCCACTGGCACGTGACTTACTGTGTCGTTTTTGGCATCACGGTTCATGATCTTCCGAAGCTGCAGCTGCATCGACAGGACGAAATCCTGATTCACGCCTGCCGGAAGTGTGATGGTTGCAGCCTGATCCTGAACGGACCACAACACGTCCGTTCCCGTGCTCGCACTGGAAGCCGGTGCTGACAATCCCGACGCCAGCGACACAGTCATCAAATCGTAACCCGGCGGAATGTTGTACCGAATTTCCGGAGTCAGCACGTTCCAGCCTGAAAAGCGAAAGAGACACGTCATCGTCTGAAGGCCGCTGACACTTTCACTGATCACCAGAGTATTCACACTGGCCTGTCCACGGCTTCCTTTCTCCAGTTCGGTCTGAAGCAGACGAACATCCACAACACCGGACAGCCCAAATCCGTTCAGGCGGATTGGCCCATCGGCCGGTGTCCCCTGGATAATCCCGTCATCTCGGGTTTGAACTCTGAGTCGCGAAAACAGCTCGGACGGTGATTCCACTTTCAGCGTCACATCGGGGCAAGGCATCACTGGCACTTGAAACTGAACGCCGGATGCCTGCTGAACGCATTGCGGCCTGACTCGACATTCCACTGTATGATACGTGTATCTCGCGGAGTCACCGGCTGAAGCGGCTGCTGGCGTCTCCGTTTCATTCGACAACGGCTGAGGCGGAAGCTGAACGGACGCAGGAAGCGGAACTCGAATCGCATTGCCTCCGGATGGATCTGCCAGGACCTTTCGACCATCCACAAAACATGACACCAGCCTTGAGTTCTGCAGCGGAATCTCGAGCCAGGTTTCATTCATGCCGGTGACGGATGCGACCTGCATCTCCAGCCGCACTTCGATCGAATCAATCGCCTTCGCCAGGATGGTGGCATTCAGGGAACGAACGACCGTCTCCGGCGGCTTCAACTGCGTCTCGGTCAGAGCCTTCCACGAATCCAGAAGCTCACGACGCACATAGACCATTGGCTCCGACGTGACCGATTCGTCCGGAATCAGAATATCCGCCTCCGGCCGACGAGCCGCTCTTGCAAGTGCCGGGCTTACCACAGCCGACTGTGCAATAAGGTCCGGAGCAAGAGTCACAAGCAGCAGCAATCCGGGAGTGAGCTGTGCGGAACGAAAGATTGAATGCCTTCCCAAAAGCCGCAGCCAGTTCCATCGCGAAGCAATCAGAAGCATCAGCCCGGCACAAACGCCCCAGAATCCGCCCTTCAAAGCCGCATCACCCGCGGGAGCTGTCACAAAGAAGCTGACGCCCAGCAGCGCGAGTCCGATGATGGCTGTCTGCCGAAGCCAGACAAGAATCCACCGCCGGCCGGCAAGACAGATGGCCACAGCCAGAAGTGCCACTCCCGTCGTGATGGCAAACTGTCGACGAAGCTGAGTCACCTGAATACTCAGCGGCGCTTCGGACATCGAGGAATCAATCATCGTTCGCTGCTGCCAGCCCTGCGATTCGGCAACCTGCCAGCGAGTCACATAGCGTCGAATTTCCGGAGGAATGGATGGCCCCTGCAGACTTCCTTCCGCCGGCCGCCGATTCAGCAGCCGGCTCAGAATCAGGAGAATATCGGTCGGTTCCGAAACCGCGAACTGGGCCTGCTGCGAGCGCACATCCAGTTCCGGAGCAATCAACAGGTGATGAATGCACTGCGGCGCAGACAACTGGGTGACAAACAGTCTCGCGAGCTGCCGTTCTCCCTGAATCTGTTCGGTCTTGCCGGAGGATTCTCGCCATGCCACAACAACCTGGCATTCTTCGCCGGACTCGGGAAGCGGGATCAGCAGCAGATCGTTGTTCTCCGCCAGTTGCACTCGATGACCATTCACCAGCACAAGCGGGTTCGATGTCTTCGGCAGCCGCAGCGGCAACGATGTGACTCCCGCGCGCCGGCTGACATTCGCAACGGCCATCACGTCCTGCACCAGTCCCCCCGACGCTTCACTCAGCAAATGCAGCATGTGGATATCAATCGTCTGCCCGGCCTGAATGATGGCACTGGCCTGACGTCGAAGATTCACGACGGTTGGATTTGTGGGCAGATTCCAGACACTCACCTGCTTCGAAGCGCCGGCACGAGGAGGAGCGGCGGTCAGGTCGCTTGTGGAAAGGACAACCTCGTCCTGTGAAAACAGCTCCAGGCTTCCGGCCGACAACTCAGGCAACTGCGGAAACGGAATCGCCGCAACAAACTGATCAGCCCCCCGATGCCGCGCGGTACAGGTGACGATAATCTCTGGCGAGGCCGTAGACGCTGGCATCGGAATCAGCCACTCCCGCCACACACTGTCGGATGACTCGGCACTGACCGGCGTGGCTGTCGCAGGAGCCCCCGCAACCGTCCATCGCAGTTCGGCATCAACACTCTTCGAAATTAGCACTCGCAGTTCCGGCTGCTCAAGGCCTGCAGGCACCACAATCCGAGATTCTTCCAGAACTCCGTCTTCCGTCAGCCGAACTGCATGCTCAACTCTGGTCACCAGAGCATCTGCGCTGCCTGGGCGCACGACCGATTCCTGGTCTGTCAGTGAGCAGATCTGCATTCCGGCCGAGTACCGGTTCTCAGGGAACCAGTCGCAGCGACTGCGGAATGACTCTTCGGTAATGAAGACTCGTCCCGCACTCCAGGTTCGCTGAGGTTCTGAGGATGTGGAGACTCCGGAAGCCAGCACCAGGTACGAAGAACGTCGCTGAATCTGCGGAGATGTCATGAGCGGCGGATTCAAACTTCGCAGCTCCGCGGACACCAGTCGCTGCAACTGAACTTCGATCAACTGCCGTCGACCAGGCTCCAGGTTCTCAGCAAGATGCACTGTCAGATTGGAAACGCCCGATGCGTCTGGGACGCCCGTCTCGAAGAAGAGGGCATTTCCCGTCGTCAGATTTCGGGCCGCAAAAACCTGCCATCCTGGGGCAACCGGCCACTGAAGCTCAACCACAGAAGACGTGGCACAATCCACGGCGACAAGACAGCGGGCCGACGATAACAGCGTGCCGGCTTCCAGCATCGTGACCACGGAATCACTTAGCTCCGGCGGACTCGACGATGTGCGGAGCAGAGCTGTCGCGTCAGGGCCAAACTGAGTGAGCTGATATTCTCGAGTCTGATCAGGCGCTGTGACGACGTCACGTTCCTGCATTCCCTTCAGAGTCCATTCATCGACGTTGATGGCTGCAGGAAGCTTCACGCTGACCGGACTTGGCGACATCAGCAGAGGACCTCGAACGTCTTTCGATGAAATCTCCCATTGCTCAACCCCAAGACACGGAAGTTCCCATGTCTCGCTGGGAACGAACACAGTCACGCCGGAAACTGTGAACGATCCGGAGATCACGGTGTCGGGAAGTCGCACTGTCAGATCCTGACCAACGACATCCTGCGAAATGTCCCATTCCAGCGGACGCTGATCATCCATCGTGACCGATGAAACTCGCACGCCTCTGGTCAGTCTAAGCGTTAGTCGTGACGATGGTTCAAGTTCCGAAGGCAGTCCAATCGTCCAGCGTGAAGAAAGAATATCACCGCTCAGCTGGTGACTCGCACTGAACGCCGGCAGCGTCACTGGTGTCTGTGAACTCAAGCCCCGGCGATTGCGACAGTTGAGCACCAGACGAGATGTCTGCCCCGGGACGATGCTCCACTGAAGCTTGTCACCAACCGGCTTCGGACTCAGGACCAGGCCACCGGGGCTGGTCACCTGAATGTCCTGGGCAGTGATCAGTTCCAGTGTGGCCGAAGTTGCGGCCGGCAGCTCCATGCGAAATGTCACCGTTTGGCCGGAAATCAAACCGTCAGCCTCCCACGTGCCGCTCAGCTTTGGCGAAACACCTGACTTCAGCAGAAACAATCGACGGGAAGAATCTGCTCCCAGCTCAACCGGTCCCTGCTCATCAGAAATCTTCAGGTTCTGCAGACTCGTTGGCCCCAGAGACACAGGCTGCCCCGCAGGCCGATCGTTTTCGTCGTACAACGTCAGATCAATCGTGCCTTCAATCAATCGGGATTTTTCCAGCACTGCTTTGTACCGCACTTCACGAATCTGAGGACGCAGACCAACAAGTGGGTCAGCTGCTTTCTCAGCAAGCTGCCGGAACAAGTCGGCACGCATCGCTCGGTATTCACCCGACGTAACAAACTCAGCAATGCGACTCAGCGGCATGCGCGCCGCGGAGAATTCCTGCCCTTCGTCCTGCCCTTCGTCCTGTCCTTCGCCCGGCACTGAGCCGTTCGCAGTCGTGCCTTCAGAGCTCTGATCCGCCTGCGTCTTCGCAGGAAGAGTCTCATCCGCAGACAACGAACAAGTGGCGAAGATCAGAAGGCACAGCAGGAATCGACAGCACGGCATCATAGTGTCACCGTGATGTCCCCAGCGAAAATTCGGCCGACCCCGCACCGACATTCGCTGAGCCCTGTTCACGGCGTCCCTGCCCCGAAGCCTCAAGCATTTCTGCGTAACCAAAGACCGTGGGCAACTCACCGGTCGCGGCCGGAAGTCCCTGAAACCGAAGTCGACGATCACTGACGAATCTCTGGAATGCCACGGAAACAACTCCGCACAGAATTCCGCCCACGACATAAGGAATCAGCATCAGTGTCCATTCCGGCTCCAGCAGCCAGGCCACCAGGACCACACAACTCATCAGCAGAACAGGCGCGATCAGACTGACCTGACGGACCAGAGTCATCAGCAGGAAAAACACAACACAGATCAGCGCGCTGGCCAGCAGCAGTGAAACTCCGGGAACCAGATACAACACCAGAGGACCGCTGTCAGCGGAGGCGAAGTAGAGGTCCTGCCGACCATCCACCGACAGCCATTCTTCCATCTGCCGCCCGGCAGTTGCTTTCAGCGATTCGGGAAACGGTGACAGAATGGCTGCCACCTGTCTGTCGGCCAGCGTGCGTGCCGTTTCTCCTCCGGGTATCACCACCGCACTTTGCTGAGTCAGTGAAATGTAGGCTCCGCGAGCCCCCGCAAGTCGATACTCATCCTGCGATCCAACGCACCACAGAACCGGCACAGCTGCGGATTCGCCGACCACCGTTGCTCGTTCAAAGGCCAGCTTCTTCCATGGTGTGCCCGTCGATGACAGCTTCTGTCGAGTTCGAACTTCCAGAGACACGAGGCCAGGTGTGGTGTTGATCTGACGAGCAGCGATTGTCCAGAGGACGACGTTTCGTTCTGCGATGTTCTGAGCCTGAATCTTGCCGCGTGAGGCATTGCCGGAGGTTAATGACTGACCGTTCCAGACGATCGCTTCCAGCTGAAGCGACTGTGGAACTTCGATCGTGATAAATTCGGGCACCGTCTCGTAACTGGCTCGCAAAGTTGTGATGGCCTGACGACCAATAATCTGAGTCCTCGCAAGAAGCAGATCCGGACTTACAAGAGTCCGACCAGCGGGTCGATCCTTCCAAAGCACTGAGACCGCTGGTGTTGTCTGCGTCGTCTGCCACGCGAGGTCAAAGGCTTCGGAAAAAACCGGCTTCCAGATCTCCTTGTCGTTGACCTGCAGACCACTAAGCGCTGCTGTGCCAACCTGAATCCCGAGCACCTCTGCAGCGTTATCGGGAGTTACCAGCGGGACTTTCAATGTCGTTTCTTTGCCTGAACCAGATGCGGACACGTCGGAATACAGGTAGTTAACATCCACCAGCAAAAGTCCTCGCCGTGATGGCGAAAGGCGGAAGTTCCAGATCCCCTGACCTTCCAGAGTGGCTCGCAGTGGTTCATCGACACCCCGCAGGCGAACGATCGGCGTGACGGAATCAGGAATCCGCAGAGAAATGCCGTTCAGGTCACGATGCTCCACGTTGAAGTTGATCGTTTCTCGAACCTCAATCCCCTGGCTTGTCGGTGTCAGCCCGGCCGACACCGAAGCGACGATGCGAGCCGACTGAGTTGGCAGTTCAAACCTGATGGGGAATGAGGGATCATCAAGAAACCACACCGCAGCGCCGGACGCATTTGGCTCCAGCGACTTCTCCATCGCGGATCGACCAATCGCCTGCAGCTTTCCGTCCGATCCCACTCGCATCGGAACAACCGAATGCGCATCCGACTCAACCGTTCGAATCAAGAATGGCGCGCGCTGAGCACCTCGGATCTGAGGACACTGCAGCACAACTTTGCCACTGCGGACATCTTCCAGACCAGCCACCGCACCAATCTCGACGGTAAACTCACCCGACTGACGTTCCGGAAAACTGACGTTCAGCACATGTGGCTCGGTCTCCGAAAACACCAGTGCCGTTGGAGTCCGTTCCTTGCCGGAAATCAGCGTGCAGTTTCCGGATCGCAGCTGCCAGCCTCCGGAAACCAGTCCCGGCCATTCCACGGTCAGTTCCTGCAGCGCTCCCTTCGTGACACTGATTCGGTAACGAACATCCAAAGCCACAGTCTCCGCCGACGGAGTGACTCTGATCTCATTTTCCAGGGCAAACTGGGCTTCCGTCTCTTCCACGTGAAGAACAATGTTGGACTCAGGAGACCGCAGCCGAAACGCCGTTGCCGCCACACTCTGATCCGTCTCCGCGGTCACTCGTCGGCGCTGAGCCCCTTCAATTCGAGTCTGCTGAACAACCAGACCTGTCGGAATCAAAATGTCGACGTCACCCGTCTGCACATTGGCATCCTGCAGCGACGGGATCGCAACTCGAATGTCCTGCGGAAACGCGCGATTCTCCAGCTCCATTTCGAACGTCAGATTCAAAACACCTTCCACCGCTGACGTAAGCCGAACAATGGCGGATGCCGGACCGGTTGTCGATGTGAGCTCGTAGTTGTTCAGCACAGAGATGCCGGCAGAGTTTCTCGCATCCACTCGCTGAAGCTTGAATCCTTCCGGATAAGTGACTCGTACTTCGGACACCGGACTCCCGGAAATCTCGAGGGCCTGTGTTCCAGTGAGGTTGACCGGGATCGTTGTCAGGTCAAGCTTGAGCCGATTCTCCGCACGAATGTTGGGCCGAAGGGCAACCTGTGGAGCAACCGTCGCCCAGGTCAGTGAGAACGCATTGTCGAGCCCCCAGAATTCGACCGTTCGAACTCCCTTGTCATCCCGAGTCATTGTCGGAACGGAGCCCGCGGGCAGCTTCTGGATTTCCACCGGCCCTGCAAATTCCAGAACCGCATGGGAAGCAGTCGCAACGGGCGGACTCAGGATAAGCTGCGATACCCCAGGAGAAACGGCTCGTGTCTTGCCAACCAGTTCAAACTTCAAAGCATGCAGACCGGCCCCGTAAAGATACCAGCGTCGTGCATTCTGCTCCGCTGTCGCCAGCACGGCGTCAGCACCGGGACTTTCCGAGGAGTGTTCGAACCTGGTGAGGTACACGTCCCCGAAAGCAATCGGGACCGCAACCCATTCCTTTTCCGCTCGAACCTGAACGTCCAGTTCGACCGACAGTCGAACCATGTCCTTTTCGATCTTGCCCTGAATCTCCATCTCGGCAATCGAAAAGCGAGGCACGTTTCGCTGCTCGGCCGTTCGTGTCAAAAGATCGGTCACGACGTCCGGATTCAGCAGCCGCTCCAGCGGAATCAACTCACCCGACTCCGTGCGAAACAGAACTTCCGGCCGATTGCCAGCGGCGGAGTTCAACGTTCGGTCCGCCGACTCACCGGGAACAGGGGAGGGCGGAGACTCCTGGCCAGCCGGAACCGTTTGAGCCGGCAGGCACTGCAAACCGCCAAGCCAGATCGCGCAGAGGACCGATACCATTCGAAGATGATGTCGCATCGTCTTCTCAGTCCTCTGCAGTAAGGGGAAACGGAAAGTCCAACGAATCCAACAGCCTGCTACCTGCGAAGGCCTCGTCTTGAGGTTTCGCGAGTAGGTACGAGATCAAACAGACAGAGCCGATGGCTCGGAGAACGACAGGCTTGCAACCGTTGACCGGCTGCTGATGGGAAAAGGATCTCCCTTTAGTTTAGGCGGAATTTGCGGTTTGGAGAAGTTGCCAAATCTCTTCAGGCCAGGACGGGCACGAGTTCCTGGCGAAGTGATGCAGTACTCGCAGCCAGCAGACTTGGAACGAATAAATCGAATGTACCACCTGTGAGGTTTGAGACGGATCCACCGGCCTCCGTGACCAGCAGAACACCGGCCGCCATGTCCCACGGGTGTAAACTGCTCGACCAGAAAACGTCCACTCGGCCAGCAGCAACAGCAGCAAGGTTCAGCGCTGCGGAACCCGTTCGCTGAACAGTTTGCAGATGGTTCAGGCTGTGCAAAAACCGCTTTACTGCGGGATTGTCGGGCGTCGCTGCCACAGGCAGGCTTGCCATTCCGAACGCCTTCGATGGAATGGTTTCGCCACTGGTCGAAAGCGGAGTCCCGTTGAGTGTTGCACCGCCGCCTCGGATCGCAGCGTAGGTCTCCCAGCGAGTCGGATCCAGAATCACTCCGACTTCCAGCTCGCCTTTGACCATCAGCCCAATCGAGACAGCGAAGTAGGGAAAACCGTGGACATAATTCGAGGTGCCATCCAACGGATCGATCACCCAGAACGCTTCCTGCTGTGCTGTCCTGTCGTTCAGGTTTTCTTCGCCTAAGAAACCATGACTGGGGAAACGCGACCGGAGACTTTCCACGATGGCCGCCTGAGACGCCTCATCCGCTTCTGTCACCAGATTGGCTCGACTCTTCTCTCGGACAGAAAATCTTCCCTGCCAGTCCAGAAGGATTTTTCCACCAATGTGAGCCGCTTCGATTGCAGCGGCCAGCCACTCCTGAGCTTCACTCATGACTTCCATTTCTCCACATGTTGTCCTGTGGACAAGTGTCCTGTTGCCGATCCAATACCTGATCAGCCGCGGTTACCGTCCGGCGCGTTTGGTTCGTTTGAACCCGGTTTTTAACCGGTTCAGCCGTTGTTGAAAATCGATCGGTATTCCGGGAGCGACAGGCTCCTGCCAGGCCATCGTGACTCGGTCACCGTCGCCATGGTCCGGTTCTGCCGATTGTCCGGAGAATGCCGTGTGCAGTCTTTGTGTCAACATTCGAGATGAGCGAATGAAGGGAAAACACAACAACTGGGCAGGGAGTACAGCCAACAATTTGCAGGCACACACCCTGTTTCCATGAGGCATGTCGAATGAACTCTCTTGCAACATCACAGCTTGTTCTGCTTCTATCAGTGGCCGCATTTACTCTGGTCGCTGCCGTGTCTGACCTTCGAACTCGGAAGATTCCCAACTGGATGACCGTTCCGATGTGCGTGGCAGGTCTGATCTACCAGGTGATCTTCTTTCAGTGGTCAGGACTTGGTGCCGGACTGATGGGATTTCTGGCTGGTTTTGGAATCCTGTTCATTCTCTGGATGATCGGATCGGCCGGCGGTGGTGACGTGAAGCTGATGGGCGCACTGGGACCATGGCTTGGTGGCTGGCTGACACTGAAGGTGTTGTTTGTCAGTCTGATCTTTGTGACGCTCGGAACATTTGGCATTGTCCTCTTCGGCCTGTTCGCCAATGGCTTCCGCAAAACGAAGCAGCAGTATCTGAAAACCGGCGTTGCTCGTGAGAATGTTGACCAGCGTCAGAAGCGACGTGTCATGGCCTTCGCAGTTCCGGTCGCGCTGGCTGCATGGTGTATGCTGGCAATTCAGTTATTCGGCCCTCAAAGGTAACCAGGAAGATCCGCATTTCTTTCACGAACACAATGCAGATCGGCCGAAACGACGGATAAGGAAAACCAGCCCTTGTCGGGCGCAGTTTGGTTTGATCGAAAGCGGAATCATGATTTCTCCAGACATCAGAACCTCGAGACGCCGTGGTGCGATCCTCTCGATGGAACTGGTTCTGGTGCTGCCCATCTTCCTGCTTTTGATTTTCTCCATCATTGAGTTCTCCATGCTGATGTCGGCACAGACACGAGTGGCTTCGGCTGCTCAGTCAGGTGCACGAATGATGAGTATCAGCGGAGCCAGCAGCGAAGAGGTTCAGGTCCGGGTCAAAGACCTGCTTGGACCAGCACTGGCCGGTGAATGTGCCATTGAGATTCAGCCCGCCTCCAAACCCGGGGACGTTGGCCGCGTCTACGTTCGAGTGCCCATGCGATGTGCCAGTCCGGATCTGCTCTGGATGGTCGGCTTTGGTCTTTCGCAGCGATCCATTGAATCCGACGCGGCCATGGTGATGGAGCGTTCTGCAGCAATGGACTCTGCCAGGGTTTATTGAAACTGTTTGTGTTTGAAGAATCACGTGCCGCAGACCTGTTTGAGAACACCTCGAACAGTAACGGTCCGTCTGATCGAATAAATAGCCTGGAGCATCCGGTTGACGCCGGCTCCGGAATTCACTGCGCAGGGAAGGTGCAGTGCACTGATGAAATCTCAGTACACGGCTGGTGCTGAGACTCAGCGAAATTACCCCTGCGTTGAACTGAATTGCCTGGAGAATCGTCGTGAAGCTCACTCCCTGGATGCTCACTGTTGCCGCATTCGTGATTATTTCCGCACTCGCAATCGGCTTCTTCATTAAGAAGGCCTTTGCCCGCGAAGTCGTGGAGGCGCCAAAACAGGAGTCACGCACTCTGCCGATGGCGATCACGGAGATCGAACCGGGTACTCAGATTACCCGCGCCCACGTCGGAAACGGCCCATGGGATCGATCTCTCGAACTGGCTCCTGACACCATGCTGTCACTGGATTCGGTTGTCGGTCGTATCGCAAAAGACAAGATCACAGCAGCAACGCCGCTTCGAGGTTCCATGTTCTACGCTCCTGGTGACCATCCAGGAATCACCGTCTCCGAAGGGAAGAAAGCTGTTGTTGTCCGCATCAGCGAAACAACAGCCGTCCTGAACCGAAAACTGAAGACGGGACAGTTCGTGGACGTTCAGCTGACCGTTGACGGCATCACTGGCGGAGGCGGTACATCACGTCTTCAGTCCACCGGAGGCAGTGTCCGCGGACCTGCAGCTCAAGGACTGAACAATGCAATGACAGCAACTCTGTTCAAGGGCGTGAAGGTCATCGGCATCAACCATGGCTACACAACCGCATCCCTGCAGAGCACCGACACATCGTCAGAAAGTGTGACGCTGGAGCTGGACGAAGAACAGGCTCGAATCGCGCTGCTCGCTCAGAAGAAAGGCGAGATCGACCTCGTCTTCAGTCAGTCAGGTCCGGGCAACGGCGGGATCGAAATCGAAGCCGGCGAACAGGACAGGATCTTCTTCCAGGAGATCCTGGGCTTGAAGCAGACTCCCGAAAAGAAGCCTTTCAAGACGGAACACTTCCGCGGTACCGGCTACTCGAACTCCTACTTTGAAGATGGTGCTCGAGTTGGCGGATACGATGGCAGCGACCAGAACGATGGAACACGCCTGCAGAGCAACGGAGCTGGCGGTGACTGGTCGGCTGACAATTCGCCTGCTCAAAAGCAGAACAACGTGGCTGAACGACAGTCCGTTGAAACTGTGCCGGGGCTGTAATCGAGTCTCAATCGGAATCTTCCTGCGAAAGCCCGGTGGATCTCTCTGCCGGGCTTCTTCCATGACAGCCGCATGCGTCAAAGGACTTCTCACATGCGTACGTGTCGTTCAGCCGGTCATCCCCGAACTCAACGTCATCGCCGCGGCGTTCTGACACTCTGGACTGCGATCGCGGTCTTCTTCCTGTGTCTGCTTGTCACCGGCGTGATTCAGATCATTTATCAGTCGGGAGTCCAGTCGCAGGCGAGGCACTGTGCGGAGTCCGCGGCACTGGCTGCAGGCCATGCGTACCTTTCTGACGACCTGCTGCGATGGCGTCAGCAGTCATTTGAATCGGAAGCACGCCGCATTCGAAGCACTGATGCAGCCGTCAAGATTGCGGGACACTACCATCGAACATCAGTCGCCCCGGAACTCACATCCAGCCATGTTCAGTTCGACACCCAGACATCAGGCAACACAGGGTCGAAGTCTGGCCATGTTCCTTCCTGGATCCGCGCGGGCTGGCATTCTGATCCAAAGAATTCGTCGACTCCATTCTGGGGACCCATTGTCAATTCCTCACTGAATGTCGCGGCCACGGTCAGCATGGAACATTCTCCGTGCGGCTTCCGCATCCCTCAGAACGCAGCACTGCCATTTCTGCCATTCGCCATCTGTGACGATTCCGCTCAGGAAAACCCTGTCAGTGGATCGACGTCCGGCACCGGCTACTGGACGGAACAGATTGAGAATGGAAAAGGGGCCGACCAGTTCAGCTGGAATGAAACTTCACAGACGTTCGAACTGGGACCAGACGGCATCCCCGAGATCAGTGTGGCTCTGACATCCACCAGCACCACACCTGCTCCCGACACATTCATCCCGCTGCAGCTTCACGCCCGAAATGTTGGTCAGGCTTACAGCGTCGCTCAACAGATCGAGACAGGGCTTCGACAGAGCGACCTGGAGAGCCTCGGGATGCAGGAGCTTCGCTATCCTTCCGCAATCGCGTCCTGCACTCTCGCTGGAACTCAGGTCGCACAGGTCATCAACTCGCTGCACCGCAAGGCCGGAAAGCCCTGCATCCTGTCGTTGTGTACGACCGGGATTAAGAGCGACAGCACGACCAGCCTGGATAAGGTAACGCTGAAACGTCCTGTGGCCGTTCGAATCATCCAGACTCTGAAATCCACCGCCGGAACAACGCGCGTCACTTTGCAGCCGTGTGTGTTTGTCACGTCCACAGCAATCACATCCACACAACCGCAGTTCGCCAACAACCGTTACATCTACAGTGTTCGACTCATCGACTAATTGAGCCGCTGCCTTGTTACAGCCCAGGGATGCACGGGAGATGAACCGCGGAAGTCTCTTGCTCTGTTTTCTGACCGCCGTCCTTTCGCTTGCTCCGAACGTTCATGCGCAAGCGCAGGTTTCGGACAGGATCGAATCGGAAGGGCTGGCTCAGAAGTATCCTGGTGACAAAGAACTCATCCGCGACTCAGCCGTCCTGTTCCATGACAATTTCGATGACGACGATGTCGGAACAAAATGGGATGAAGTGAACCGCCGCATGGGGCGAGGATCCACCGACAGGAGCAATCCGGTGGAAGCAGAAACCGACCTGAAAGTGTGCCGCGGTCAGCGATCGGCCCGGGTTCAGCTGCGAAAGAACGGGCACGAAGATGTGACGTTCGTCAAGTGGCTCAAACCTGGCTACGACGAACTCTATATGCGTTACTATGTTCGCTATGGCAACGATTACGGCTACCACGGTCACGGCGGCAGCGGCTTTATGGCGGACGCAGGGCAGGGCGGCTTCAAAGGAGCTGGCAAAGCGCCCGACGGGGATCGATTCTTCTGGGCAACGCTCGAGCCAATCGGTCCTCGCAACTGGGATCCTCCTGGCGCACTGATCTTCTATGCATACTGGTGGAAAATGAAGGCCGACGGACGTGGCAATTACTGGGGCAACTGGTTTCAGCCAACTCCGGATCAGGTGCCGAAACTCGAAAGCTGGAACTGCGTCGAATGGCGAGTCAAAGCCAACGACGCTGGCGAGGATGATGGTGAACTCGATTGCTGGGTCAACGGCCGAAATTGCGGTCAGTTCCGAAACATCAACTGGCGTTCAACGAACAACTTGAAAGTCAACAAAGTCCAGCTCTCCCTCTGGCTCGAACCCACCAGCTACGACCGCCACGGCGGCGGCACGACTCGCACAATCTGGTACGACGATGTCGTGGTCGCCACAAAGTACATCGGGCCAAAGACAGAATAGTTCGAGCCTCTGCAATGCGGCATCACGAACCGACAGCAAGCTTCGGCGTGCGACATCCCATCACCTGTGATTCAACAACTCCCCAGTCAATGTCCGGGGAACTATGAATGATCTCCAGCCGACTGTCTCTGCGCCAGGCGGAACGGCGGAAGGTGGTGTCGTTGCCGGAGCGGTTGATGGTCCACCAGTCGTCCTGACAATGGAAGACGCCTTTGAGTCTCTGCACGGAACGCAGGCTGCCCAGCAGGTCCATCAACTGATAACGGTCGAAGCACTCGTCACGATGGAAGATCCAGCCGCAGGCCCATTGTCCCTGGCCGCTGTTCTCCAGACGAATGGGCTGGCCGGGCAGGGCGGTTTCAGTGACCTGGATGACTGGCTCACTGATCACTGGTGCTCCCAGCGAGACCATCACAGGAGCGGGCTCCTGTTGCTGGCCATGGCTCTGTGAGTGCTCATGATTCGGGCCGTGATCATGATGGGCCTGGGGAAACTTCGGCGGACGCACGATGGTGCCATCGAGCTCCAGCCAGGCAGGGTCAAGCTTGCCGAACGATGTCTCAGTGATCAGCAGCTTCGGTGGTTCAAACTGCTCGATCCAGGCTCGACAACGAGCAACACAATCGGCATCTCGATGATCCACATGATTCAGCACGACGACGTCCGCCATTTCAATCTGATCGTGGAAGACCGGATTCTCTTTCGTCCTGGGATTATCAAAGTCCTTCGGATCGACGATGCAAATGGTGGCACGAACATCCAGGTGGTCATGAAAGAACCGAGATTCCCGGAGGCCATCCAGAACACTGGCCGGATGCCCCGCGCCGCTTGGCTCAATCAACAGTCGGTCGGGGCGAGAACGCTTCAGGAACTGCACAAGCATGGGCTTGAACAGAGCCGCTGTCTCGCAGCAGAAGCAACCGCCAGCGAGTTCCTGAACGAAGACGTCTTCAACACCATCCTGCTCCAGGAGAGCCTCATCCATCGACACCATGCCATATTCGTTAATGAAGATGGCCCAGCGCTCTCCTGGCGGTCGTTGATCAAGCAGAGCACGGATGGCCGTTGTTTTGCCCGTGCCAAGAAAGCCGGTAATCAGGTTCGCTGGAATGCGTTTCATAGGAAGGAGACGTCCCTGTCGCTGAATGATCTCCGCAGATTCCCGATCAAGCCTGACAAGGGCTGAAAAGTCCATCGGCCAGCAGGAGATTTTCGACGGCCTCTGAATCTACTTCAGAAGATGTCCCGACGCGAGTGTCGCCTTGCAGCGAGAATCGCAGTCCTGAGCATCGCGGTGCGGGAATTCAGCTGATGCTGAAGTGACAGGCTAAGACAGACGACAGACGGGTGGCCCTAAGATCCCTATGCGTCTATCCACGGTTTGAAAGGGACAACGCTGATAGCAGGTCGCGATATTCTGCTCCGCCACCTGGTTTATCCAGGTGGGTCCACGGCTTTTGCACTACCAGGCTTCGCTGGACGAATGCAGGCAGAACTGGCTGCCGAGCGACTCTGGTTTTGCGTCTTGAAACGAAGCGTTGCTGATTCAGCGCGTGCTTGATTGGATGTGAAGAGCTGGGTAGTGCAAAAACCTGTTTCCACCTGGGTAAGCCAGGTGGCGGATGATGACTGACGTCCAGCCGCTCGCCGTTGTGGCGGGACGTGGCCGATGATGGTGGTTGACGAAACTACTTGCGGCCCTTGCGAGCGGCGCGCTGGCCTTTCGCGCCCTGATCTGCGGCACCAGAAGCGCCAGCATTGCCCTGAGGTCCCTGAAGAAGCATCTGCTGTTGCTGAGCAGTCAAGATTTGTGCGAGGCGGGCGTTCACTTCCTGCTGAAGCGCTGCAACCTGCTGACGCTGATCAGCGGTCAACTGCAACTGATCCTGAACAAACCCAGGCAGAATTTCTCCTGGCTGTGGTCGAGGTCCGCCGGGTGGCGGTCCCATGCCGGGTCGGCCGGCCGCACCAGGGCCAGCGGTCAGAGCCTGCTGAAGTTCGGTCGAGGACACTTTGCCGTCGCCATTCGTATCACAGCCCTTCAGAAGATTCTGAGTCTGCGGGTCGGTTACCTCCGCGGCTGTCAAAACGTTGTCACCGTTAGCGTCCAGCGACATGAGTTTCTGAAACATCCCGGCGACGCCATCCTGTCCCTGCCCACCAGGTCCACCCTTGCCTCCACCAAAACCACCAATGCCGCCGGGACCGCCGGCACCACCTCCAAAACCGCCACCAGCGCCGGGGCCGCCCGCGCCGCCACCAAATCCGCCACCGCCGCCAGGTCCACCGGCACCACCTCCAAAACCGCCTGCGCCTCCGGGTCCGCCAGCACCACCAGCGCCGCCATCTGCACCTCCGGCGCCGCCTGCACCGCCGGGACCTCCGCCAGAGCCACCTGCACCACCGAAGCCACCTGCGCCGCCTTTTCCGCCGCCCGGACCGCCACCGGCCCCGCCGCTTCCTCCCTGTTGAGCATTCGCGACAAACGCGACGGAACACATGCAAACGATGGCAACAACCCCAAGCAACTTCTTCATGACGGCTCTCCGGGACAGAAAAGTTCACATTCCCGTCGGTAACGAGAAGTCACGGCAGATCACCGACAGAATCCTGAAAATTTGTCACGAAATTTATGCTTCGAACGCTCCCGAAGAACGAACGTTGTTTCGTGTTTTTCTACGTTTCAGGCTGGCCTACGCGTTTTTCTCAGGCCTGCTAGAATCCCGCCCTGGGACGTTGGGAAATTCCGGCCGACTGCGGCTGATCCACGCGTTCCGTTTTCAATGTCGGTTTCGAGTCCCCGGCGATCCGGCCGTGAGTCTCCGTAACCGACGCAAACTCGTGCCGCCCGAATCAGGTTTTTTATGCGCTGGTCTCAGACATTCATCCCTACCATGAAAGAAGTTCCGGCTGAGGCAGAAGTTCCCAGCCATCAGCTGATGCTGCGAGCAGGTCTGATTCGACAGCTCATGGCCGGAGCGTACACCTACCTGCCACTCGGATATCGCTCGGTTCGCAAGGTCTCAGAAATCGTCCGCGAAGAAATGGACCGAGCGGGCGCGATCGAACTGTTCATGCCGGCTCTGCAGCCCATCGAGATTTTCGAACGTACGGGGCGACGGGAAGCCTTCGGAAACGTGCTCTTCAACTTCGAAGTGAAGCGAGGCGACAGGAAGCTGCACTTTGCCCTCGGCCCAACTCATGAAGAAGTCATCACCGACCTGATGGCTCGTCATATCAGCAGCTACCGTCAGATGCCGATCACGCTGTATCAGATTCAGACGAAGTTCCGTAACGAAGAGCGTCCTCGTTTTGGCGTTCTTCGCACCAGCGAATTCATCATGAAGGATGCTTACAGCTTTGGCACATCTCTTCAACAGCTGAATGAAGCGTACGATGCGATGTACAAGGCCTACTGCCGGATCTTCGAACGCTGCGGTCTGCGCTATCTGCCGGTTGAAGCCGAAAGTGGCCCGATCGGCGGCGATGCATCGCATGAGTTCATGGTTCCCGCCAGCAACGGAGAAGACTTCGTCGTGCATTGTCCGGCCTGCGGTTATGGAGCCAATCAGGAACGAGCAGACACGGGCCGCACGTCAGTCATTCCTCCAAAGGTCGACAACGCAGCGGCACCAGTGCAGGTCGCAACACCAAACGCCGGAAGCATTGACCAGGTCAGCAAGATGCTGAAGGCCGATACCACATCCTTCGTAAAAACACTGATTTACAAGGCAGACGGGAAGGCTGTTGCGATTCTTCTTCGAGGCGACCACACGGCAAACGAAGGCAAGATTCGACGAGCCACGAAGGCAACAACTGTGGAACTGGCGGACGAAGATACGATTCGCAAAGTCACAGGAGCACCCGTTGGATTTGCCGGACCGATCGGCATTCAATGTCCGTACCTTGTGGACCACGATGTCGCAGCGATCAAGTCGGCGATCATCGGTGCAAATGCAAAGGATGCTCACATCACGGGAGTCATTCCGGGAACGCACTTCGAAATCACAGAGACGTTTGATCTTCGAAATGCAGAATCCGGCGACGCCTGTCCAAAGTGCAAAGCCAAACTGGAAATTGTCCATGGCATTGAAGTCGGACACGTCTTCAAGCTGGGAACGAAATACAGCGTCTCCATGGATGCGAAATTCGTCGATGCTCAGGAACAGTCACACCCGATCATCATGGGCTGTTACGGTATCGGGGTGACTCGAGTTGTCGCATCGATTGTCGAAACCTGCCATGACGAAAACGGAATCATCTGGCCAATCAACGTGGCTCCTTACACCGTGCAGCTGATTCCATTGAACGTCACAGATCCGGAAGTCATGAAAGTGGCCAACCGCATCTATGATGATCTCAACGCCGTTGGCATCGATGTGCTGATTGACGACCGTGACCAGCGACCTGGATTCAAGTTTAAGGACGCGGATCTCATCGGTATCCCGCTGCGCATCACCGTTGGCGGTAAAGGACTCGCTGAAGGCATCACCGAAGTGAAGTGGCGCACCGAAACCGAAAGCCGACGCATCTCCATCGGCGACACCGTTGGGTTCGTCAAAGACCTGATCGCCGAAAAGCGAATGATGTAGATGCAAGTAGACGTCACTCTCCGAGTGACGAACTGCGATTCACTAACGGTAATGCGTCCAGCCTGGAAAATGATCCGAGCAGGGTTCGACCGCGCGCGTCGTGGATCTCGCCAGACATCCCATGGGCTTTCGTGTTAGAAGGGAACTCTGGCGAGTTCCACGACTACGAGGAGCGCCTGCAATGCGCTTTGGAAAATCCAGCGTTTGGGTGCACGAATCGCGGTTCGTCACTCAGAGAGTGACGGCTACGGTGTGACGGCTACTTTGTGACGGCTGCGGTGTAAAGAAATCTCTTCATTTTGTATATTTAACCCATTTTAACATTGCTAGGAGTGTCAAGGAATCCGCACAATCGGCACAACCGATACAGGTGGACCGGCGAAATTCTGAGGGGAATTTGCTGGTCCTCTAGCCGTAAACTCATGGGAGAGAATGAGATGCGTATTCTTTGTAAGTTGTGGACTGATGAATCAGGTGTTCTGCTTTCTGCGGAAGCCGTCGTTGTGGGGACCGTTGCGGTTGTTGGTCTGACCGCAGGACTCAGCGCTGTGGCGACTGCCGTGAATGAAGAGCTGAAGGACGTGTCCTTCGCGATTCGCAGCCTGGATCAGAGTTACGAAATTCCTGCTCAGGAAGGCTGTGGTGCTCGCACCGCTGGCTCATCCTTCAAGCAGCAGCCAGTCGAGAAATCTCTGCAGGAACTCTGCGAAGTGTTCCGCAAAGCCGAGAAGGAAGAAAAGGCTCAGGCAGAACGTCTGAAGCAGCAGGTTCAGGAACAGAAGAAGAAGCAGGACGCGGAAGAAAGCAAAGAACAGCCTCGCAAGCGTAAGAAGTCAGACAATATCTGATCTCGCGTCGACGGTGCTCAATCGATCAGCCAGCAGTCTCTCTCTCAACTCTCTCCTGCTGTCTGATCGCCCTCTTCTCCTGAAAACTCGCTCGGTGAACGCCGGGCGAGTTTTTTGTATTGGTGCCAAGTTAAGGGAGATTCTCGCGTCGGAGACGCGAGTCCACGCACAAGTTTCTGCTTTTTTGGACGTACGGAACCCATTTTGGTGCGTCCGTTGCGAACCGACTGACCTGTCTCCAGAATGCACATGTGTCAGTTCGAGCCGTCGGCCGAACCAGTGCTCAGAGTGCCTTGTGCGTGAATCATGCGTAAGGCTGGGCGAGCATGATTTGTTGGGAATTTAGATCGGGCCTATCACATGCGATCGTTGACTCTGGCTGGACTCTGCTGCGTTTTCATGTTCACCGTGGGATGCAAAGAATCCGGCAGTCCTGCTGGCGGTCCGGGAAACGCAACCGCTACAGCGACTCCGGATGATCCGAAAGCCGTAGCAGCTCTGGAAGCGGGTGGATGCAAGCTGACAAAAACGGGTGATGTGGTCACAGAAATCTCGATGTCATCTGACAGTGACGTGACGGATCTGCTGAAGAACCTGGCGGGGATACCCAACGTCACGGTCGCTCGATTTGGCGGTCCGGGGCTCTCGAACCAGGCGCTCGCCTCGCTCGTGCATTTGAAGAAGGTCAAGCGACTGGACCTGACAGGGGCCACCGTTGTCGGTGACGAAACGCTCAAGATCGTGGGGCAGCTGACCAACCTGGAAGCACTGATCCTGCGGCTTTCTGCGGTTAAGGATTCGGACCTGGAACACATCAAGGGCCTGTCAAAACTGCGAGCAATCGATCTTCGAAACACGAACGTCTCGGATGCCGGAGTCGCTCATCTTTCGGGACTGAAGTCGCTCGTTGACGTCCAGCTGGAAAAGACCAAAGTCACGAACGGATGTCTGGCGTCACTCACGTCGCTTCCTCTGAAGTCACTCAATCTGAACTACAACACTGAGATTTCCGACGACGCGATGGCGGCGATCGGATCCATCGCCACTCTGGAACAACTGCAGCTCGAAGCGACTCGTCTGACCGATGCTGGCATGCCGGAACTAGCGAAGCTGAAGAAACTGAAGCGTCTCAGCTGCCGCCTTGCGGATATCACCGGCGCCGGGGTGGCTCATCTCGGAGCCTTGCCGGATCTGGCTCGCCTGGAACTTCGTGAAACTTCGGTCGACGACGAAGGTCTTGAAGCCATCAGCAAGTTCCCTAAGCTCACGTTCCTTGACATCGGTGAATGCCGACTGGTCACAGGTGAAGGAATTGCCAGGCTCGGCAAACTCACAAACCTCACGTATCTCGAACTCCGTCAGATCCGAAAGCTACGTGACGACAGCTTTGCAGAACTGGGCACGCTGACGAACCTGACTGAGCTGATTCTTGAATCGACAAAGATCACTAATGAATCTGTTCCGACGCTGCTAAAAATGCAGAAGCTGGAAAGCCTGCATCTCGGCGGGACTCAGATGGATGACGCAGGTTTTGCTCAGCTCAGCCAGTTGCCAGCCCTGAAGGTGCTGGACCTGACGAACTGCGAAGTGTCCGACGAGACCGTCACAAAGCTCAGGGAAGCTCGCCCAGGTCTTGAAGTCAAAGCCAACTGAAGCACTATCGTTCACGAAAGAACCCCATGACGTCCATTTCTGACACGTCCACAAGAACTCGCAGTGAACGACTTTTCCGCCATGCTTCCAAACTGATCCCGGGCGGAGTCAACAGCCCGGCTCGCGCGTTTGGTGCGGTCGGAGGAACTCCGCCATTCATGAAACGCGGGGACGGTGCATATCTCTATGACGTCGATGGCAATCGCTTCATCGATTACATCGGGTCGTGGGGACCACATCTGTTTGGTCATCGACATCCGGCCATTCTTCAGGCCATTCAGGGAGCCCTGGAGATTGGAACCAGCTTCGGTGCGCCGACTGAAGCCGAAGCCGAACTGGCTCAGTGTGTGATTGAAATGGTGCCATCCATCGAGATGGTGCGCATGGTGAATTCCGGGACTGAAGCCACGATGTCGGCCATCCGGGTCGCGCGAGGATTCACGAATCGCGCGGGGATTGTGAAGTTCGCGGGATGTTATCACGGCCATGTCGACAGCCTGCTCGTTTCCGCCGGCAGCGGTGCTCTGACGCTGGGATGCCCTTCCAGCCCAGGCGTTCCCGCGGGATGTACTGCCGATACTGTCGTGCTGCCTTATAACGACTGCGACAGCCTGCGAACCGCCTTCGAAAAGAATGGCGACAAGCTCGCGGCCGTGATTCTGGAACCGGTCGTTGGCAACATGGGCTGCGTGATTCCGTCGTCCGAATTTCTGTCGGAGCTTCGTCGGCTGTGTGATCAGTACGGCACGGTTTTGATTTTCGATGAAGTGATGACTGGCTTCCGAGTTGCCGCGGGCGGTGCTCAGGAGCTGTTCGGAATTCGTCCTGACATGACGACGCTCGGTAAGATCATTGGGGCAGGAATGCCGGTCGGTGCCTACGGCGGTCGAGCCGACATCATGCAGACCGTTTCTCCGGTTGGAAAGGTGTACCAGGCCGGAACGCTTTCGGGGAATCCTGTCGCGATGGCGGCTGGCATCGCGATGCTGGGGCTGATCCGCGATCAGAATCCGTATCCTCAACTGGACGCGCTGGGGGCACGTCTGGAAGAAGGATTTCGCTCGGCTGCCGCAGCGGCTGGCATCCCTGTGCAGATTAATCGAGTCGGCAGCATGTTGACCGCGTTTTTGACGTCAACGCCCGTTCATGATCTGGCGTCGGCAACCACGTCCGACACGGCAAAATTCGGCCGATGGTTTCATGGCATGCTGAACCGGGGTGTGTACCTGCCGTGCAGTCAGTTCGAAGCGATGTTCGTTTCCGCAGTTCATTCTGACGATGACATTGCGGCAACCCTGGAGTCTGCAAAGGCGGCCTTTGCGGATCATAACGATTAATCCGCCCGTCTTCGGTACCGACGAGAACTCACGACGCAACAGGTGATGTTGCCGGATTGCAACCGATTTGTGCAGACCGGTGCGTTCCCGATTCAGGTGCAGGAGAAACTCAATTTCGGTTGACCCGTCCGGAATTTGCAATCTGGTTTGACCTAATCTTCTGGAGACAGCCGCAGGCAATGCTGTCACGAAGACACTTTCAGACACAGATTGTAACTCTTCCGATGACAAACACCGCAACACTCGAACCCGTCCAGTCCGAAACCAATCCACGCGCAACCGGCGAGCAGTCATTTTCGGCTCTCGTCGCCGCTCATACGATTGAGCTGCCAGGAACTGACTGGGTCTCACGACTGTCCAACGGCCTGGACCGTGAGAACATTCGCTGTCTGCCGCTGTCGTTCAGAATCTGCAAGCGGCTGTTTGATATCGCGGCTGCATTGACTCTGATGGTATTGACCGCCCCACTGATGATCACGGCTGCGATCCTGATCAAGGTGACATCACCAGGGCCGCTGATCTATTCACAGACTCGAGTCGGTCTGAACCTCCGCAGCAAGAAGAAACCCGATCGCCGTCAGGAAGAACTTCTTCCGGACGATCCTGCGTTCCAGTGTCGCAGGTCTGGCCGCGATCGCCGCGAAGTCATGAACTATGGTCGTCTGTTTACGATCTACAAGTTTCGAACGATGCGAACTGACGCCGAAAAGAATGGTGCTCAATTTGCGAAGCAGGGCGATGCTCGCATCACGCCGATCGGCAAATTCCTGCGCCGAACACGCATCGATGAGCTGCCACAGCTTTGGAACATTCTGAAAGGCGATATGTCCCTCATCGGTCCTCGCCCGGAACGTCCGGAATTCATGATGAAGCTGCAGGAACATATCCCGAACTTCATCGACCGACTGGGCCTGAAGCCCGGCATGACCGGAATTGCTCAGGTCGTGAACGGCTACGACAACGAACTGGAAGGCTTCCGCCGCAAAGTCTCCTACGACCTTCTGTACCTTCAGAACTGCTGTCTGTGGAACGACATCAAGATCCTGTTCCGAACAGTCCGCACCGTCATCACCGGCGACGGCGCGCTGTAGGCAAAGAATCTCGTTATCCCCAGGAAAACTGAAAAGCAAGTTGCTGGGTCCCCGCCTGCGCGGGGATGACGAGGTTTTTTGGGATGACGACATCATCACCCGCCACCTGGTTTACCCAGGTGGAAACAGGTTTTTGCACTACCCAGCTCTCCACGTCCCAACCAGTAAACGCCGAATCAGCAATGCTGCGGTTCACGACGCAAAACGGGCGTCACTCGGCAGCCAGCGCGGTTTGCATTCGTCCAGCGACGCCTGGTAGTGCAAAAGCCGTGGACCCACCTGGATAAACCAGGTGGCGGAGCAAAATATCGCAGCCGGGCGTCCAGGTTTCACTGAACCCCGGTTTGACACCCAAGGCTATCTGCTGACGCTGCGCCGCCGCTCGTACTTGTTGAACGGGAGCAGTTGAGGACAACTGCTCTACATTAGGCGGCAAGGAACAGCCGGCCGAAGTACCACGTGGTGAGCACGAGGCCGATGGCGATCACCATTCGGCGCACAAGCTGTTTGTCCAGCTTTCGAGCCCATGCGGCTCCCAGCCAGCCGCCGAACATGGCTGATGCCACCATGGGAATGGCGAGTGGCCAGAAGACTTTGCCTTTGGCGATAAACACAACCATGGAAACGGCATTGATCAGGCCGGCCAGCACGGTCTTGAGTCCATTCACCTGATGGATGTTGCCCATGTTCAAAAGACTGAGCGAACTGAGCATCAGGATGCCGATGCCGGCTCCAAAATAGCCGCCGTAAATCCCGATCAGCAACTGCAGCAGGAACACGAGCATTCGATAGTTCGCACTGCTGAGTTGCTCAGTGCCAGCGGGCTTCTTCGGTGTCAGCTTTGGCTGAAGAATGAACAGCGCGGTCGCCAGAGCAATCAGCCAGGGCACCGCCGCCTTAAACGAAGACTCGGGCGCGTACACGACAAGCAGCGATCCGGCCATCCCGCCCACCAGACTGGGAATAGCCAGCAGCCTGGCCCACTGCCACAGCTCTTTCAGTTCGCGACGATAGGCCCACGAACCGGAAAACGAGCCCGGTGCCAGCGCTACTGTGTTTGTGGCATTCGCAATGATGGCCGCGCCGGGAAGTCCTGTGAGTGATTCCAGAACCCAAACGAGCGCGGGAAACGTCACCAGCGTTCCGCCACCGGCAATAGAGTTAATCGCGCCTCCGAGAGCCGCTGCGGGACACACCACCAAACAGGCTTGCCATAGTTCCATGAACGAACTCTATCGAAGTCTTACTGCTCAACAAACGGCAAAAAAGAAACCCGGTTCGCTTTCGAACCGGGCTCCGGAAATCGCACTCAAAACCTGAGGACAGATTACTTCAGCTTGCCTGCCTTCAAACCTGCTCCGTCAACTTCGATCGGCTTCTCCGCATTGTCGCCCGCCTTGATTTTGACGGCGTACTTGCGGTTGATGTAACCCACCTTTTCGTGCCACACGCGGAACTCATGGTCACCGGCTGGCAGATTTGGAATCGTGAACTTGCCGTCCTTGTCCGTTACGGCCGCGTAAGGATGATCGACGACCAGCCAATACGCCTGCATCCACGGGTGGAAGTCACACTTCACGGAGAATGGAAGACTTTCAGAGCTTGTGTAGTTGTCGACCACGTATCCTTTGCCTTCCCGAGCCATTGGTGTAATCAGAACGTTGATCGCAGGATTCTTCAGAGGATACGTATGCGTATTGTGAGCGACTGAGTCGTCAGAAATCACTTCAACTGTCTGGCCAGATCGAGCCACCATCGCATGTGGAACGAACAGACATCCCTTCTGATCAAACAGCATCTTGGCCTTCGGATCAACTGCCTTCAGATCGGGATGAATGCTCTTGGGGGCCTTCGCCAGATAAACAAAGACGTTTGCCAGTCCTTTGTTATCCTTGTTGATGACGAGGTCATCCTTGTAGACATCGACGGCCGCACAGACTTCCTTGTCCTTCACGTCCGCACCCTTGCCGTGCAGCAGTTCCGGTGCAGGAATGTCACCCTTGACGATGACCTGGCCGGTCAGAGTTCCCCAGTCTTCAGCCATAACGGATTGAAATGACAGCAGCGACACGATGGCCGTCAGCAGTACTTTCTTCATGGTTCGCACTTTCTTTCAGAGGTTCTCAGGCAGGCCCGATTGGTTTCCACGCACCCATCATTTGCCCTGTCTCTCGTTCGCATCCAGAAAGAATTCTGCCCGGACGCAATCAACACTGGCAGACCTGATGCCACAATTCTAAGCCCACATCATTCAAAGTCGAACGGCGTCTTCCTGAAGATGGTCATGCCGCCCCGTCTTTTCCACGCATGGGATTACCACCGTCCCGGGATGAACGAATTCACTCAGTTTTCCCGCTATCGAAACATCTGACCTCGCCCCTGAGCATCGAAGGCTCGGGGAAAGTGGGTAATGTTTGCGGGTTGACTGACGTCCGGCCACAGAATGGAAATCACATCGAAACGCGCCGATCGATCCAGGCGTCGAGTTTTCTTCAGCCAGGCCAGGGCAGCCCGCGTCATTCGTTCCTGCCGCTTCTGGTTCACGGCTTCCCACGGCTTGCCGCCGGATTCGTCCGAACGAGTCTTCACTTCGACGAAGACAATCACTTTGCCGTCTTCCGCAATGATGTCGATCTCGCCAAAGCTGTTTCGCATTTGTCGAGCCAGAATGCGATACCCCAGCGACTTCAGGAAGCGAACGGCTTCGTCTTCTCCAAGTTCACCCAAAGAGCGATGCCTGGCGGGATCCGCATTCTGCCCGGAGCTGCCGCTTCGAGAAAACAAGGATCTCAACTTCTGCCATAACGTTCGCATGGCAATCAGCTGATGACTTCTTTCAGCACAATGCCATGAACATCCGTCAGACGCATGTCTCGACCACCAAAGCGGTATGTCAGACGTTCGTGGTCCATGCCCATCAAATGCAGCATTGTTGCATGCAGGTCATGCATCTCTGCTTTGTCGACTACAGCCTTGTAGCCAAATTCGTCCGTGGCACCATAAATCGTTCCGCCCTTGATGCCTCCGCCGGCCATCCACAGCGAAAAGCCAAACTGGTTGTGGTCTCTGCCATCAGATCCCTGAGCAAACGGAGTTCGACCAAACTCACCCGTCCAGACCACGAGCGTCTTTTGCAAAAGGCCCCGCTGTTTCAGGTCGGCCAGCAGCGCGGAGATTGGTTTGTCGACGGTCTTCGCGTTCTTGGTATGCCCATCGTATAGATTGCTGTGCTGGTCCCACCGGTCTCCGTTGCCGGCCGGACAGGTGAGTTCAATAAAGCGAACGCCGCGTTCCACCAGCCGCCGAGCCAGCAGGCATTCGCGGGCGAACGTCTGAGTATTCGGGAACTCATCGAACATGCCATACATCTCCTGAGTCTCCCGAGTCTCATCGCTCAGGTCCATCAGATGCGGCACGGCCAGCTGCATCTTCGCGGCAAGCTCGTAGTTCCGAATGGCAGACTCCACCTGATCATCGTGGCCGTAGCGTTCGCTGGTCGCCAGGTCCAGCTGTCGAATCAGATCCAGCTTCTTTCGCTGCAGGTCCGCTGTTGTCTCGCGAGGAATGATGTCAGCGACAGGAGGATTGCCTAGACCAAAGACTGATCCCTGATAACTGGCCGGAAGAAAACCGCTGCCGAAATTGTCGAGCCCGCCAGGTGGAATCAGGCCTCCATTCAGAACGACAAAGTGAGGAAGATCCTGACACTCCGTTCCCAGCCCATAACCAAACCATGCGCCCATCGAAGGACGTCCCTGCAGGCCGGATCCGGTGTGAAGAAAATAATTGGCGTTCGTGTGCTCCGGAAAGTTGGAGGTCATCGATCGAATGACGGCCATGTCGTCAACGTGCTTTGCCATCTCCGGAAACAGATCGCTCACCGGAATGCCGCTCTGACCATACTGCTGAAACTTCCATGGACTGGCCAGTGTATTCCCGATGTTGTTGAACTGAGTCGGTTCGATCTTGGCAGGAAACGGCTTCCCATTCTGCTCGGCCAGTTTTGGCTTCGGGTCGAACGAATCGACCTGAGACACTCCGCCATCCATGTACAAAAAGATGACGCTCAGTGCTTTGGGGCTGAAATGAGTCGGCTTGACGCTGAGATCTCCGGCCGCACGCTTCGCATCGGTATCATCCGCGTTTGCCATTTGCTGAAACATGGCCGAAGCTGCGACTGCTCCAAATCCACAAGCCGCTGACTGCAACAGGTCTCGTCGAGTCTGTCCGGTTCGACGAAAACGCCCGCAATGTGAATGAGCCATCATGCTGCTCCTGATGGGAGTTCCTGGTTCAGAGCGAAGTCGCCTTCACCCGCAGCATGATTGTCGACATCCCGGCCAGCGATGACAACCAGCTTTCAGGTAAAACCGACGCAACGTCAGGACCTGGAAGTGCTGCTCGGCAAGCAGAACCTACTGCCAAAATCAGGGAATTTGTGGCGCATTCGGAACGCCCTTGACCTGCCTTGCCCCCGCTGTAGACTTCAGGGAGCCAAATGTAGCCTTGGCTACAAAACACTGATCCTGTTCGAGGTGACGCAGCCTATGGGAAGGGCCTCTGTTGTGAACTCCATCTGTCACGTCACTCTTCGCAATCAATTCACAACCAGCATGGCGCGCCGGTGGGTGCTTGGATGGGTCGCATCATCGCTCCTGATGCTGGGTGGATGCGCGAAGCCAGACTCTTCGGACAACAAGTCGTCCGCGTCTCAGGATCAGTCCACCGACAAACCCCTCGACATTGTCGTCACGGTTGGAATGGTGGCAGACCTTGTTCGCACCGTTGGCGGTGATCAGATCACCGTGACTCAGCTGATGGGCAGCGGCGTGGATCCTCATCTGTACAAAGCCACCAGCGATGACATTCAGCGTTTCATGGCAGCTGATGCAATCTTCGTGTCCGGCCTGATGCTGGAAGGCCGTCTGGAAGCGACTTTGAAAAAGCTGTCGGAAAAGCAGCTTGTTGTTTTCATTACGGACCAGCTTCCCAAAGATCTGCTGCACATGCCGGAAGAATCCGCTGGCCATCCGGATCCGCACGTTTGGATGGACGTTTCCGCATGGGCGAACTGCGTGCCTCGCATCACCGAGACTCTTTCAAAACTGCGGCCTGAGCACGCCGCGGAATTTCAGCAGCGAGCCGACGCGCTTCAGAAGAAGCTGCGAGTCCTTCATGAATATGGAATGTCGTCCATCGCGACGATTCCGAAAGATCAACGAGTCCTTGTGACGTCGCACGATGCGTTCCATTATTTCGGACGTGCCTACGGAATCGATGTGATTGGCGTCCAGGGCATTTCGACAGAATCAGAAGCAGGCCTGCAGAGAATTAATGAACTCGTCGACACTCTGGTTCAGCGCAAGGTGTCAGCCGTGTTTGTCGAAAGCAGTGTGCCCCGTGAGAACATTCTTGCTCTGATCGACGGGGCCAAAGCGCGAGGCCATGAAGTGCGTGTGGGCGGTGAATTGTTCTCCGATGCGATGGGATCGGAAGGCACGTGGGAAGGAACGTACATCGGGATGCTCGACCACAACATCACGACCGTCACAAAAGCTCTTGGCGGTACGGTGCCTGAAGGCGGTGTGAAGACACTGCTGGAATCGGAAGCGAAGGCAAAGTGATGACTTCCTCCAGTTCCACATCCAGCGTGACTAGCGTAGCCTCGGAAAAGAATGAGCTGCCGTTGTCCATACAGGACCTGACGGTGGCATGGCATCGAAAGCCGGTGATCTGGGACGTGGAATTCGATGTCGCGCCCGGCCAGCTTGTTGGCATCGTCGGGCCGAACGGAGCCGGGAAGAGTACTCTGCTGAAGGCCGTGATGGATCTGGTTCCGCGAGCGTCCGGTCGGATCTCGATCTTCGGCAAACCCTGGAAGCAGAATCGCAATCGAGTCGGCTATGTGCCTCAGCGTGAGAGCGTGGACTGGGATTTCCCGGTCAGCGTTCTGGACGTTGTGACGATGGGTCTGTATGGTCAGATTGGGTGGTGCCGTCCGGTCACTCGAAAGCACCGCCAGATTGCTCGCGAGGCCCTGGATCGAGTCGGCATTGGTGACTTCGCGGATCGGCAAATCAGTCAGCTCTCCGGCGGCCAGCAGCAGCGCACGTTTCTGGCTCGCGCGCTGGTTCAGAATGCGGACCTGTATCTGCTGGATGAGCCTTTCGCGGCTGTGGATGCGGCGACCGAGCAGGCCATTATTGAAATCCTGCGTGAGATGCGACAGGCCGGCAAAACGGCCATCGTGATTCATCATGACCTGCACACGGTTCCGACGTACTTTGATTCCGTCGTGCTGCTGAACATGCGAGTCGTCGCGCAGGGGCCGACCGCGTCCGTGTTTACTCGGGAGAATCTCGAACGAACCTACGGCGGCCGACTGACTCTGCTGGACGAAGCAACGGAAGCCATGCGACGGCGGGAGCGAACGCTGTGAGACCGCGGGCTGCGTTGCTGGGACTGCTGCTGATTGGCATCTGGGCGAGTGTCACGGTGGGCGTGCCGGCTGCTGAAGGGACGCCAGGGACAGCAGGAACTTCAGGGACTGAAGCGCAGGCGGGAGTCGCGTCAACAGGGTCGGCTTTGCGGCGTTTGATTTTTCTGCAGGACTATAATACTCGTGTCGTGATCCTTGGTACGTCGCTTCTTGGAATGGCGGCGGGGGTTGTGGGAACATTCACGCTGCTGCGACGACGAGCACTCATGGGAGATGCGCTGAGTCACGCGACGTTGCCAGGAGTGGGGCTCGCGTTTCTGCTGGCTCCTCATCTGGGACTGGATGGAAAATCGCTGCCCGTTCTTCTGACGGGCGCGGCGCTGAGCGGACTCCTGGGCGTCGCCGCGATCATGTTCGTTCGCAACATGACTCGACTGCGTGAAGATGCAGCGCTGGGGATTGTGCTGAGCGTCTTCTTCGGTGCCGGCATTGCGGTGTTCTCCGTCGTGCAGAAATCCGGCGGCAATGCGGCCGGGCTGGAGACCTTCATCTACGGAAAAGCCGCGCTGCTGAGTGCTGGAGATGCAAAGCTGATTGCGATCATTGGAGCGGGCGTGACGCTTGTGATCGTGGCGTTGTTTCGGGAACTGACGCTGTTGTGTTTTGACGAAGGCTTCGCGGCGTCTCGAGGTTACCCGGTGCTGGCCCTGGACATTCTTCTGATGGCGCTGGTCGTCGTTACGACGATCATTGGTCTGCGAGCGGTCGGTCTCATCCTGATGATCGCGCTGCTCGTGATTCCCGCCGCGGCCGCCCGATTCTGGACGGACGGGCTTGCCAGGATGACAGGAATTGCCGCCGTCTGCGGAGGAGCCTCGGGGCTGATTGGTTCGGCACTGAGTGCGTTGTTTAAGGACCTTCCGTCCGGGGCGATGATTGTCCTGGTGAGTGCCGGACTGTTCTTTATCAGCATGATCTTTGGAACAGCGCGAGGTGTTCTGGTGCGAGCCTTGCGACGTCGATCGCTGAACCAGGCGATTGATCGCGAGCATTTGCTTCGAGGACTCTTTGAGCTTCTGGAATCCCACGCTTTGTCGGGCAAAGATCACGACTCCAGCGTGAGCGTCAGTTATTCAGAACTGGAAGACCTTCGCACCTGGACACCTCGCCGCCTGAAGCAGCAGCTGGCTCGATGCAAATCACAGAATCTCGTGCAGGTCACACCTGATGGTCGCCTGCGACTGTCGACCGAGGGTAGGGCGGAGGCACGCCGGCTGGTTCACAATCATCGCCTGTGGGAACTGTACCTGATGACTCACGCGGAAGTCGCCGCCGCGCGCGTTGACCGGGAAGCAGACGCCATCGAGCATGTGCTGGAACCGGAACTCATTGCCAAACTGGAAGCACTGCTGGAACTGGAACACACGGAATCGGGAATCCCCGAGAGTCCTCATCGCATCGCCACCGGAGCAGGGCAGAGCACCGCGGATCATGCACCTTCGAGCTCGGAGGCACAGCCATGACCGCTCTGATGGCATGGATGGGATCGTACGACGGACTGATCGTGATCACAGGAATTCTGTGTGCGGTCGCGGCTGCGCTGCCAGGGAACTTCCTCGTGCTGCGACGCATGAGTCTGCTGGGGGACGCGATCAGCCATGCTGTTCTTCCGGGGCTCGCGATTGCCTTCTTCCTGACGGAAAGTCGAGCCAGTGTGCCGATGTTCGTCGGAGCTGTCCTGGTGGGGCTGCTGACCGCGGTGCTCACCGAATGGATTCGTGACTTTGGCAGTGTCGACGAAGGCGCGTCGATGGGAGTTGTCTTCACGACACTCTTTGCGCTGGGGCTGGTCATGATCGTTCAGGCCGCGGATCATGTGGACCTCGACCCCGGCTGCGTGCTGTATGGTTCGATCGAAAGCACTCCGCTGGAAACCGTGGCCGTCGGAGGTTATGAAATTCCCCGAGCCATCCTGATGCTGGGATCGGTTGCGATCCTGAACGGTCTGTTCGTGGTTGTGTTCTTCAAAGAGCTGTTGATCAGTGCGTTTGATCCGGGGATGGCCACAACCGCCGGCTACAGTGCTCGCCTGATGCACTATCTTCTGATGGTCATTGTTGCCGTGACGGCCGTGGCGAGTTTTGAAACGGCGGGGAACATCCTGGTCGTTGCGATGTTCGTCGTACCGCCTTCGACGGCGTACTTGCTGACGACTCGGTTGAGCCGAATGATTCTGCTGAGCCTTGTGATTGCCGCTGGTTCGGCGATTCTCGGACACTGGTCAGCGAAGGCGGTTCCTGGCTGGTTCGGATTTGGATCGACAAGCATCGCGGGGATGATGGCTCTGTGTGCTGGCCTGTTGTTTCTTCTGGCCGCGTTGTTTTCTCCGTTGAATGGTGTTGTCGTTCGCATTTATCGCCGCATGAAGCTGGCTCGTAGGATTCTGGCCGAAGACGTCATCGCGCTTCTGTATCGACTGGACGAACGTCAGCCCGGGCAAAGCGTCCCGCTGACGGAAATTTGCACGCGTCTGCTGTCGAACCGCATCGCGACTCAGTGGGCCGTGACTCGCAAAGTTCATAAGGGTCTGGTGGAACTGACAACGGGCGGCTACCGTCTGACCGAACTGGGTCACCGCGCCGCCGCGGAGCTTGTTCGCTCGCATCGGCTGTGGGAACACTATCTGGTGACCGAAGGCATTTCTCCGGACGTCATTCATCGCCAGGCCGAGAAACTGGAACACTACACCGACCGAGAACTCCGCGACCGGCTGCAAACCGAGTCTGCCGCGCCGGCGCTTGATCCGCATGGGAGTCCGATTCCGGAGGAGCGGAGGGACTGAGGAAAGCGGAAAGCGGAAAGCGGAAAGCCGGGGCTCCCCACCCGCACGAAGTGTGGGAGGGTTCGAGCGAGCGTCAGCAAGCTCGGGGGCGGGCCACGAAGTTGCGATGACTTCTGGATCATATCCGCGTATGATTCCTAAGGAGTTGTTGCAAGGAGAATGATCATGGTTTCAGCTGAAACAAAGTCCGTCATTAATCAAGCTCGAAAAATCTACGCCAGCCAACTGCAACAGGAGTTGGAAGTGAAGCATCGAGATCGTTTCGTTGCGATCGAGCCGATATCCGGCGAGTATTTCCTTGCTGATACGTTTGACGAAGCTGTGAAAGCCGCGAGGACGAAGTTCCCCAGTCGACTGTCACACACGATCCGGATTGGCCATCGCGCGGTGTTTCAAATCGGAGGAACGCAACTTGAAGGGCTTCGTTGATGAGCATATGCGAGCACTAATTCGAGTCCCGGTATCGGCCTCCGCCAACGGCACTCGAACTGACCTAGTTGCCTGGATTGACACAGCCTTTAATGGCGGGCTCGTCATCCCAAATCGAACCATCGCATCTCTGAGACTCACGAAAGAATCTTCGGCAGAGGCATTTCTGGCGGACGGAAGTCTGGTCGAACTGGAGACGTTCGCCTGCGTTATTGACTGGTTTGGCCAATCATATGAGACACAGGTCGTCGCCAATGAAGGTGAATACCCTTTGTTGGGCACCATGTTGCTGGATGGGCACAAATTGACCGTCGACTATCTTGCAAGGTTCGTAGAGTTAGTTTAATCCCGGCAGCTGACTTTCCGAAACAGCTCTCGCTTGTCCCTGGCCTCAACATACTCAACGATCGTCCATTCCGCTTCCATTCGGGGCTCTTTGTCTGCGTCATAGCGGAACACAGCGGTAGCGGCGATTTTTGTTTGTTCGTTGATCACGAGTTGCTTCCGCAAGATGGATTCCAGGACCGTGTGACGGGCTCGGTCTTCAGGTAGCGCGGGATGCGATTCGATGATGGTCAGTCCGGCCTGACAGGCACGTTCCCACCGTAGCCAGATCTCCCAGTCTTCAAGTGCTGCTGTGAGCAGTTCGTCTGAGACCGGTGACAGCACGAACAGATCTGCGTCATCCGAGTCGATGTCGCTCCAGCAGGATTCATAGACGTGAGGACGACCATTCACGATCGCGACTCCGCGTCGTGGTCCGTCGTACCAGTCGGTCATCGTATGCACGGTTTCAAAGGCCATGATCGTCCAACGAGGCTTTCTGAGCTAGCGACAGGAGTGCGCGCTGACAACTCCGTCGGAATGCCGTTTGCTTGAAGGCGACGCGACATTTGTGTTTGCCGTTGTTCGAAATTGATCACATGGAAGTTGCGGCAAGCGTGCGAACGAGCACAGGTTGGTCGTCTGAGCATGTGACAGATCAGGTCATTGTGGGTCCGACTGGTATCGAATGGCAAGCATTTCTGAGATACTCGAACTTTGTCCGCCGCATTTCTCTACAGAACTCCTGCAGGTTCGGAGAGCGCATGAGCGAAGTGCACCAACTGTCTGCTGCTGAGGTGGCACAGCAATTATCGACCGACCCGGCCCACGGTCTGTCGGACGAGCACGTGCTGATTCGACGCAGTGAATGTGGTCTGAACCGACTGGTGGAAGCGGCGCCGGTTCCCTGGTGGAAACGACTGGCATCGCAGTTCCGCGATCTTGTGATCTGGATTCTGATTTTTGCAGCGATCCTTGCCGGTGCGATGGGGGAGTGGATCGACACACTGGCCATTCTGGCAATCGTGGTGCTCAACGGGCTGATTGGCTTTGCGCAGGAAGAGCGAGCGGAAAAAGCACTGGCATCACTTCAGAAATTGTCTTCTCCGATGGCGCGTGCTCTTCGTTCGGGAGCATTGCGGCAGATTCGGGCGGAAGAGCTGGTTCCTGGCGACATCATTCAGCTGGAAGCCGGCGACAACGTTCCTGCGGACTGCCGACTTGTCACGTCGTTCAGCTTTCAGACGCAGGAGGCAGCACTGACCGGTGAAAGCGTTCCTGTGGAAAAAGACGCCGATGCGACTGTTGCTGAATCCGCGTCCCTGGGAGATCGTCGCAACATGGTGTATCTGGGCACCGTGGTTTCGACCGGAAAGGCGACGGCGCTGGTTGTCCGGATCGGCATGCAGACCGAACTTGGAAGAATTGCGGGGCTGCTGAATCGGTCCGAGCGCGAACAAACGCCGCTGCAAAAACGGCTCGCCGAACTTGGACGAGTTTTGGTCTTTGTTTGCCTCGGGATCGTGCTGGTGATCTTCACGCTCCAGATGCTTCGGGGCGGAAAGGTTCTGGAGACCCTGCTGGTCTCCGTGAGTCTGGCGGTTGCTGCGGTGCCGGAGGGATTACCGGCAGTTGTGACAATGACGCTGGCACTTGGTCTCCAGCGAATGGTGAAACGGAATGCTCTGGTCCGCAGACTGCCCAGCGTCGAAACGCTGGGTTCTGTCAACGTTGTCTGTTCCGACAAGACCGGCACACTCACACGAAATGAAATGACAGTTCGGGAAATTGTGACAGCGCAATTGCGGCTTCGTGTCACCGGCGCGGGATACGTTCCTCAGGGAGAGTTTCTGCCTGACGGTTCTGACGAACCAGGTTCCTCGGAAGCTGCGATCGCCGACCCATCAAACCATCCGGAGCTCCAGCCACTGTTGCTTGCCGGCGCGCGCTGCAATAACTCGGCGATTCATCCGAAGTCGGACGGTTCCGGTGCATGGCTGTGCGTGGGCGATCCTACGGAAGGAGCGTTGCTGGTTCTGGCAAGGAAGGCGGGAATCGATACGCACCTGGAATCCGTCGGGACGGTCTTCGAAATTCCTTTTGATTCCGACCGCAAGATGATGTCCGTGGTGACTCGCAGTGAGAATCAGCAGATTGTCATGCACAGCAAAGGAGCGCCCGAGGTCATTCTGTCGCGCTGCGTGTCAGAGCGAAGCGGCGAGAAGGAGATTCCACTGACGGAGGCTCGCCGAGCAGCCATCATGCAGTCGGCATCAGATCTGGCTGGCAAGGCGTATCGAGTGCTGGCACTGGCCTGTCGCAGCATGCCGAATGGTTCCGGGGTGGATGTCTGGCAGGAAGAGCGTCTTGTGTTTGCCGGGTTGATCGGCATGATTGATCCACCAAGGGAAGAAGTCCGCGGTGCGGTGGAGACATGTCGAAGTGCAGGGATTCGGCCCATCATGATTACGGGCGATCATCCTGAAACCGCGATGGCGATTGGGCGTGAACTGCTGATTGCAGACGAGCACAGTCGAGTACTGACGGGGCAGCAGATCGAGACAATGACTCCGGAAGCGCTCGCGGGAGAAATCGATTCCGTGTCAGTGTTTGCCAGGGTTTCCGCCGAACACAAACTCAGGATCGTTCGGGCCCTGAAGTCTCGCGGGGCTGTTGTGGCCATGACTGGTGACGGAGTCAATGACGCTCCCGCCGTTCGCGCGGCGGACATTGGGATTGCGATGGGAGTGACGGGCACGGATGTGACGAAGGAAGCATCCGATATGATCCTGATGGATGACAACTTCACATCGATCGTGAACGCTGTTGAGGAAGGGCGAGGGATCTTTGACAACATTCAGAAGTTTGTGCTCTTCCTCTTATCATGCAACACCAGTGAAGTGCTGCTGATGTTTTTTGGGGCTCTGGCCGGATGGCCGGTGCCTCTGCTGGCGATCCAGATTCTTTGGATCAACCTTGTGACGGATGGTCTGCCCGCATTGGCACTGGGGATGGAATCACCGGAATCTGACATCATGTCCCGCGCTCCGAGGCCCGCGGAAGAATCCGTTTTGACTCGGCGACGAGGTCTTCTGATTATTGCTCATGGAACACTGATGGCCCTGGCGACTCTGGCCGCGTTCTGGTTTGTCTATCGCGGTGATTCGGAACGCATTGCGACAGCAAGATCCGTTGCGTTTGGCGTGGCGGCGTTCTCACAGTTGCTTTACGCGTTTTCCTGTCGCAGCCAGAAACGAACACTGTGGCAGCTGGGATTCTTTTCCAACCCGTGGCTGGCGGCTGCAGTTGTGGTTTCAGCTTTGCTGCAGGCCAGCATCATGGTGATTCCCATCACGGGCAGGATCTTTGAAGTGTCGAGAAACCTGACAACAGAGTGGCTCATCATTGGCATTGCATCACTGGTCCCGGTGAGTTGTGTTGAACTGCTGAAGCTGCGTCCTTTCCCATCCGGGAAGACGCGCCGAGCAGCACCAGGATAGTCGCGAGTCGTAACTTGTGATTTCCATTCGAATGACCATTTCAGGAGACTTATTGTGTCAAAAGAACAACTGCAGAACCAATTGAAGGAACTGCATCAGCTGTTACAGCAGGAGTGTCAGCCGGATTCAGAAACTCGGCGGCTACTCGAGCGCGTAACAGCGGACATCAGTGAAGTACTCAATCGGCAGGAAGGTGAAACGTCCATGCCGGCACCGGAAACACTGACGGAACGAGTCCGTGTTGCTCTGCTGGAGTTTGAATCAAAGCATCCTCAGATCAGCGGGCTTGTGGAACGAATTGCCGATGGTCTGGCGGGGCTGGGAATCTGAAATGGCACGCTTCGTCTCATTCGCGGTTCTGGTTCTTGCCACCAGCATTCTCCTGGCACTGTTCTTTAAGGTAGTGTCGGTCTTTCTGTTGCCGCTGTTTCTGGCTGTCGTGGCCGTCTTGCTGCTGCGTCCACTGCAGATACGGGCCACAGCCTGGTGCGGTAATCGACGATACCTAGCAGCTTTGCTGATGACGCTGGGAGTCCTTCTGGCGGTGCTGATTCCCGCTTTGACTGTCGTGATCTTTGCGGGAACGGAGGCAGTGCAGCTGGTCAGTTCGCTGGACGATGAAGCGGTCGCCGCGCGGATCCAGCGACTTCGTTCGACGCTGGATCTGCAGTTTCCAATGGTCGAAGAATGTCGCTTCATTGAGTCTTCGCTGGATCGTCTTCTGCTCAGTGCCACGACCGGTACGGCTACGCCTCAAGACCGACCATCGCTGCAGCGTGCCTCGGAGGAGTTTGCCGGAATGCACCGGAGATTGCCGGATGCTGACCGGACACGCCTTGCGACAAGTGTGGAGCAGCTGGTGACAGCGTTTCAGGCCGCGGAGAAGGCCGAACCTGGTACATTGCAGTACATTCGTGATCTGGAAGCCGTTGAGAGTACCTTTCATTCGTACAAGGTGATCCTTGCTGGCGGGCCGTGGAAGCTTGCAGCAAAGGAGTTGTCGTACCCGGATCGTGCTCAGGTCCAGGGATTGATGCAGAGTCTGTTCTCCATAACGACCGATCGAATTGCCAGTATCAGCGGAGCGCTGATGGTGCTGGCCGCTCGGTTTTCCTTCAGTCTGATGATCTTCGTGATGGCCTTGTTCTTCTGGTTTGCAGACGGGCCTGAAATTGTTCGAGCACTGACGATTCTGTCGCCGCTCGAGGATAAGTATGAACAGCAGTTGCTCGCGGAATTCGAAAGGCTGGTTCGAGCGGTTGTGGCGGGCAGCATTGCATCCGCTGCAGCCCAGGCGATTCTGGCGGGAATAGGGTTCTGGGTCGTTGGAGTCAGTTCGATCTTCCTGATGATGGCCGCCACAGCTGTCTTCGCCATGGTGCCGTTCGTGGGAGCATCACTCATTTGGGGCCCCGTGAGCCTGTGGCTGATGTTCGCGGAAGGACGAATGGGAGCCGGGGTCGGGCTTGGCGTTTACGGCCTAGTCGTAATCTCCACGATTGATAATGTGGTGCGGCCGTGGATCATCGTGGAGAAGGCGTCGCTGCATCCCCTGGCTGCATTGCTGGGAGTACTTGGAGGCATTCAGGCACTGGGTCCGTCCGGAGTCTTCGTCGGACCAATTGTCGTGGCATTTCTGCAGACGATCCTGACACTGCTTCACCGCGAGTTTTCGGAGAGTGCATCCGAGGACGCTGGTGATACGTCCGAAAGCCCTGAGACGGCATCTGCCTGAAGCAATTGCGAAGATCTTTCAGCGCGTTTCTGTGTTGGCGGCAGACTCAGAGTTTCCTGCTTGGTAACGAGTTTGGGGGCTTCGAGCCAGTGTCGCCGCCAGGGTGTTGAGAGGCTGTGGGGAAACGGCTGAGGACAGCCGTTCTACACTTAGCCTCCTGTTTTACCCATACCTCCCGGAGTGAAGACGGGGGCGATTTGGGCAGGCGATCGAGGACTTTCGCTCTGCCATCGAACGGAGGAAAACACTCGCGTTTTTGTGTGTTTTCTGCCGTATCGGATTCGTCTCGACACGATTTTGAGGATTCGATTAGAACTCCGTTGTTTCTCTCTCCTCATGCTGCCCGGATTCTCACTGGTCTTCTCAGCCGGTGTGGAGTCAGGGACCTGTCTGAAGACGATCCTCTCCTGGATGAAGCCATCAAACGCTTCATCAACTCCTCTCTCACCGAATTCCGCCCGGGACCCTGATTATGTCAGGACATCAGCGCATCATCGCGTACTGTCTTCTGAGCTTTGCTGTTGGCTGTCAGGCTGACGGAAGTTTCAAGAATCCGTTTTCTAGGACTTCGCGCGAGACGGCGGATACTCGTGATTCGGGAATGAAGCTCCCGGAGTTTAAGCGACGCAAGGCGGATGATCTTAAGACACTGGACCGTGAGAAGCCGCTGATTGCCACGGAACAGCTGGATCGTCTGCTCCAGGAAGGTCAGACCGCACTGCAGCAGCGCGAACTTGAGCAGGCAAAGACGTCGTATGAAAAAGTCCTGGAATACGAACCGGACAATGCCACAGCGCATCATGGTCTCGCGATGACCGCAGATCTTGAAGAACGATATGCCGATGCAGAATTGCACTACAAAAAGGCGCTGCACGTTCGTCCGCGTGATGCCAACCTGCTGAGCGACATCGGCTACTCCTATATTCTACAGAATCGATTCGCCGAAGCAGCGCGGTACCTGAATCAGGCAATTGAGGTCAATCCGCAGCATGAATATGCTCATCTGAATCTTGCACTGCTCGACCTGAAACAGGGCAAAAAGGGCGCTGCAGAACAGCGACTTGTTCAGCTGTATGGTCAGGGAGGTCAGGTAATCCAGACACTGGCTCAGCTTCAGGAGCAGGCGGGATTGCCGGTCGATCCGGCTTTGTCCGCGGGACCAGTGGTCGCAGGCAATGCGGACGTGCCACCAAATGCGAGCCTGGAGCAGATTCAGGAACTGGCAAAACTGCGGCGTGAGGAAGCCGAACGATCCCGCCAGCTCCAGGGAATTCCAAACGGGATGCCCAATACGATGGCAAATGCACAGCCACTATCGCAGCAACAGCCAGTGATTCCCGCCGGTTACCCGCAAACGCCAGGAGAAATCTCGGCGCCAATTCAAGTCGCACCTGGACAGCAATGGCCTTCTGCTCAGCAACAGGGACCTGGACCGTCAGGCGTTGCGGCCAGCGGAATGCCAGTTCTGAACAATAACATCAATACACAGTCGGCTATCAGCATTCAGCCAGGGTTCTTTGGTGTGCCCGGGGCAGGTTCGGCTGCCGGAATGCCCGCAGCCGGAGTCCCCGGCATGACAAACTCCGCACAGGTTCCATCTAATGTCGGCATGGTACCGGGGCAGCCAGCACCGTCAGCTGCATCATCATGGCCCGGTTCATTCTCGATGCCAACGACACAGAATGCTTCTGCTGATGGTTCCGCGGGATCCACGTCCGCACCAGCACAATGGCCCGCTTCAAATATCCCCGGCGCTACCGCGCAAGGCGCTACTGCATCGAACGCACCAGGTGCGGTCAGTACGGCCATGAATCCAAATCCAGGCATGAATGTTCCTGGAGTGAACGCTGCAGCGATGAACAATGCCGGAATGCCCGCAGGATGGAACACGGCTCCTGCCACAGCTCAAAACAGTGCAATGATCCCGGGAGCCGGTCCGGCACCGGCCAATCAGCCAAGCGCTCTCATTCCAATTCACTCCACCGGCGCATACTCTCAGCCGGCGGCTCCTGTGAGTTACGGTGGCCAGGGCTTCCAGGCAGCTCCGAATATGGGAGGCTCGATGCCGAACGGTCACTCTGGCGGCCTGCGGCTTGAAGGGCTGAACGTTGGACCTGGGTCTCTGTTCCCGGTTGGAACGGGAAGTCAGCCCGGACCAAATGCCCCCTCCGGCCCGCCGATGTCTGGTGCTCCCGCCAACTATGGCAATGCGCCAAACCAGAGCCAGGGAATGATGGCTCCTGGAGCCGCTCAAAACGGCATGGGAGTTAACATGGGGAACGTAACGTCCCCCGGAAGCAGCTCGATGCTGAATGGCTCGATGTATGCCACACCTGCCAGTGTGCTTCCCGCGCAGGAATGGATGAACCAGATGAATGCTGCGAAGGCAGCCGCTGCAGTGCAGGGGAGCGGTGCAGGAAACAATGCTCCAGGAGTTTCAGCACCATGGCCTGCGGCCAGACCTGCAGCGCCGACCGGCCTGGACGCCTACGACCGTCAGCGTCAGCAACTGGACCAGCAGTACAACAACACTCTGCAGCAGATGAATCGCCAGTTCCCGTCGTCAACGCAGGCGAAATACTGATCACTCACCTGGCTTCCCGGCCGGGCGAGCAACGCAGTGCAGAAACCTGTAGTGGATCTCGCCAGAGATCCCACAGCTTTCAATGTCGATGGGAACTCTGGCGAGTTCCACTACGACCAGCGCCCGTTACTTCTTCGCGGTCGCTGGTTCGCCCGAGTCCTGTGGGTACAACAGCATTCGGTCGTGGCACAGGAGGATCAGGTCTGCTCGTCCGTCACCGGTCAGATCGACCACCATTCCCTCGCGTGGTTCCGTTCCACGGTCTTTGTCTGCTGAAACCAGTCGCTTCTCTTCAAACACTCGGAAGCTGGTCGCTTCTTTGATGCCATCCTCACCGTCGTATTTCAAAATGGCGACTCCATCAATACTTGTGTCGATCAATGTCAGATCGACCTGACCGTCGCCGTTCAAGTCTCCGGCAATCACATCAGCGGGATACGCATCGTCGCGTTCAGATTCGAAGACAGCCACTTCCTTCATTTCGAAGTCGGAACGTCCGGCGTACAGAACAGAAAACTGCTGGCCTCCGACCAGGAGCAGGTCGTCACGACTGTCGCCGTTGAGATCAGCCACCAGAGTCGAGCTGAACTGGATTGGTCCCAGATCCACTTCCTTCCAGGGACGGTACACGCCATCCTGTCGATTCATGACGCGGAGTTTTCTGACGCCGGTGTCAACCAGAACGATCTCCTGGCCTTCTTCACCATCCAGATTCAGCATGGCAACGCCCTCGAGGCTGGCCGATGTCTCGCCAGCGTTAAACTGATCTTCCACTTTCCATCCGCTGTCGCCAAACGACAATGCTCGAGCGAAGGAGTCGCGAGCAACCAGCAGGCGTGATCCTGCGACGAACGTTCGTCCGGCGGCTGACACGCCAAGGTCCAGCTGGCTCTTCTGTTTTGCCAGTTCGAAGCTTCCATCTTCGTTCTGCAGCAAAACCTGAACACCGGACTTTGCCGTGCCGGAAGGAACTGACAGCAGGTCCATGCGACCATCGCTGTTAGCATCCATCTGTACGAGTTTGACGCCGCGTGCTCCGACAGCTCCCGTCAGTTCCAGTTTGCTGTCTTTCTCTGCTCGCACCCACTCTCCGCCATCGTTCCGGACGAACCGCTGATACTCCAGCTTCATCGAGTTGCCGGTCCCCTGAGTGACTCCGACAATCAACTGCGGCTTTGTTTCGGTATTCACAACGGCGATGGTGGCAAATTCCACGCCATCAGGACGCTTGATAATGGTTTCAGGAAATGTCATGCGACCATCCTGATAATGGCTGACCGCGATCACTCCTTCTTTATTAGTCAGCATCACAGCTTCCAGTTTGCCGTCCTTGTTGAGGTCAGCAGATGCAAGTTCTGTAATTCCCAGCAGCCCAGGAAATGTCTCGGCAACGCCCAGTCCGTCGATCCCGTTCTGCCGATACAAAAGCACCTGCGCCTGTTCGGGATCATTGACCAGAACATCGATCAGCTTGTCACCATCGAAGTCGCCGGAGACCACGGATCGTTCACGACTTGCTCCTGCCGGGCCAATTCCGTACTGCAGCATTCGGGACGGAATTGAATTCTGACGGGCTTCTGAAGGCTGCAGGTGAGAAACGACGAGTCGTCCTTTTCGAGAGGCGATCGTCAGGACTTCGTGGCCGGGCTTCTGATCGATGTTTGCGAGCGTTACAGAACGAGGCTGTTCGAGATCAAAGGAGATTTCCGGTCCCAGTCGGCCGTCATTCGTCTGAATTCTTGCGCACAGTCCCCGGGTGGTTCCTTCGTTGGCCAGATAGCACAGATCGTTTCGACCATCGCCGTTCAAATCCGCAACCTGAACCATCGACAGCTTCTGGGATGTATTGATCAGCGAAACAGGAGTCTGCATTTCTCCTTTGTCTGACTGCAGAATCAGCCAGGTCACGTCTTTACCAAGAACAACGATATCGTCTCGCTTGTCTGAGTTCAGGTCGCCAGCTGCTATCATCCATGAGACGGGCTCCAGTCCGGGAAGTCGGGTTGCCCACTTCTCCGTCCATTCCTTTTCACCGGCCTTCGGCTGATAGCGCACAGCCAGTTGGTCCGGGTTTCCAATCGTTGCAACGTCAAGACGTCCATCGCCATTGAAATCCCCTGCCGCCATTCCCGCGATTGCCTTATCCATGGGAATCTTGCGTTCGTCCATCCGCCAGTCTGAAGCAAGGTCATTCACTTTCTGTGCGGTCTTGCGAGCCGGGTCTGCCTCACTGCGCTGGACCAGCAGTCGCAGGCAGCTCTGAAAGTTGTCAACCATCATGATGTCAGTCAGGCCATCGCTGTTGAAATCTCCTGACTGAAGATTGAACACGCGGTTGTCCGTCTTATAGATCTCAATTCCGCTGAAGCCATAGAACTGAGACAACTCGTTCACCTTGTCATCGTCCGCCAGAGCCGCTGGCGACATCAATGATGAACCGACAAGAAGGCTGAATACGAGGGTCTTAAGGGATCGAAACCGCATGATGGACTCCGGATGAAACTCAATAAACCCATCCGCCGGACGATGGTCGACCATGTCCGGCGGACGAGACTGCAGGATTGCTGCTCACATCCACGAAGCGTCTCGAACGAGATGCCTGATGTGAGCACGACTCAGTGCACAGGGACTATCGTCTGAACATTCCACTGCCCTTGTCGCCTCGCGACAAAAGATAGGCCAGCAGGTCCAGAACTTCGTCCTGATTCAAAGGTTTCAGAAGATCTGCCGGCATAATGGAAACTTTTGCCGGCAGGATTTCATCAACCTCAGACTTCGGGATTTCAGTGATCTTAGTCGGATCTTCCGGGTTTGTCAGAACTGTCACGCTCTTTTCGTTCTCCGCAACGATTCGACCGCTGTAAGACTTTCCGGACGTGGTGACGACTGTGCTTCCTTTGTACTGATCGCTGATGACTTTGCTGGGTTCCATGATCGCTTCCGTCAGATCTTTGACGTTGAATCGACCTGCCAGCTGAGTCAGATCGGGGCCCGTTGCTCCACCATCACCAGCAAAGCGGTGACAGATCACGCAGCGAGTTGCCGCGAACATCTTCTGTCCGTTTTCGAAGTTGCGGTTCTTCAGACCGTTCTCCGCGAGTGCTCGAACTTCTTCCAGAGTCCAGTCTTTGCCTGGTCCTGCAGGCTTCGGAATCTCCGGCAGCGTGTAGGGTTTTCGGGCACCACTGGCTTCGATGAGCAGTCGTTCTTTTTCCGACGCATTCTCAAAGCACTCCTGTTCGATGTTGCGAAGGAAGCCATGATAGCTGGCGCCACCGGCCCACTGATGAGCACGTTCGAACCAGCTGAAGTAGGCCTTGCGCTGATCCATCGTCCAGCCTTCTTTCGCATTCCTCAGACAGAACGCATACCAGATCTGCTGCTGGTCCGGAGCCTTCTCGATCGACGCTGCGATAGCTCCGCCGTATCCGCGATTACGAGCCAGCAGGTCCTTCATATCATCGGTGACTGTTGGTACTGACGGAGCTTCCAGCAGGGCAACGGTCTTGCCAATCACCGTTGGAGACTTCAGATAGATCAGAACCTGACACAGTTCTCGATTCAGCGTCATGCTCTTTGACGGGAACGTGCCGTCGATTTCTGCGACGAACAATTCACGCTGCTCGGCCGACGGAGGACCCAATCGCAGAAAGACGAGGCTGAGTGCTCGCAGATAGATCAACTGCTGATCCTCGGTGAGCGACGCAAACTTGATCTGAGACATCATCTTTGTCGTCAGACGATGGAGTTTTTCTTCCTGTTCCGTCACCTGAGCTTCTGACAGACCTTTTTCTTTCACCAGCACCTTCAGCGGAGCCTTGGCCAGAGTCACGACAATCGACATTCGATCTTCGGCCGGTCCCTGAGACATGTCGGCCGATTCCAATTCCGGAGCGGACAGCAGGTCCAGGAACAGCTGTGAATTGTAGAAGGCTTCACGATCCGCCGACTTCAGGAACCGGTCGCCCGATCGAACATCACTTTCCAGACCAGCAATAAAGACGTCCGTCGAAACTCGTGGCTGAACCGCGTCGCCTGTTCGGCCCGCATGCCACGATTCCACGACGTGTCGACGTGAGCGTGGGCCGGCACCTTTTTCATCATGCAGATTTGCCGGAGCGGTCGATTCCGTTCCCGTGTAGCGAACTCGGAACAGTTCCGACTGAGTGCCTCGTCCACCGATGGAGAAGTACAGCATACCGTCCGGGCCGACAGCGACGTCCGTCAGCGGCAGCGGAGTTCGCGACAGGAATTCTTCCTTCACGCCGGTGTACGTGCTGTTCGTCGGATCCATGTGGATGGCATACATGGTCCCGAACGTCCAGTCACAGATGAAAAGGGCCTTCTGGTATTTCGCGGGGAACTTCGTGCCATAACCGAATTCCACTCCGACCGGGCATCCAGGGCCAATGTTCACAAGAGGCGGAAGGCTGTCGATGTAATGATTGGGCCACTTGCCGCTGCCGCTTCGCCAGCCAAACTCACTTCCGCTGGTCGCGTGAACCACTCGCGTCGGGCGATACCAGGGCATGCCGACATCCCATTCCATGTCGGCGTCATAGGCAAAGAGTTCCCCGTCAGCATTGAATGCCATGTCATAGGGATTGCGATAGCCGACAGACCAGATGTCCCAGGTCTTGCCATCCGGATCCGTGCTGGCAATCCAGCCACCGGGAGCCATGATGCCACGAGCATGTCCGTTGGCGTCCCACATGCGAGGAAGAATATGGTCTTCGGACCAGTTCGTCGGAATGCGGCTGGTGTAGTTGCTGTTTGTCAGTTCTTCGCCCGCATTGAATGGCGGCAGAGTATGGTTGCCGCAGATGACGAACAGCCGCTTTCCATCCGGAGACAATCGCAGTGCGTGAGGACCATGTTCACCGCCGCCGCGAAATTCCTTCAGCTTCACACATTCATCAAATGTGTCGTCGCCGTCTTTGTCTCTTGCACGATAAAGTCCGCTGCCGGGACCACCGTTAATGCTGAAGTACAGTGAGTCAAACGCCCACAGCATTCCCTGAGCCGCAGTCGGTTTGATCTCGCACTTTGAAAAGTCAACACGTTCGACTTTCGCTTCCGATCCTTCCGCATCAGCTGGCAAGGTCACTCGGCAAATTCCCAGGTCACCCTGATCGCTGGCAAGCAATCGTCCTTTATTATCGAACGTGATACAGACCCATGAGCCAAGCTCGTCCTTGGGAACCGTGAAGACCTTTTCGACCTGGAAGCCAGGAAGAACTTCGAAAACTCCAGGAGGGACTCGACCGGAAGTCCCTGTGTTATCAAAGACCAGTCCCCATGGACCATCGCCGTACGTTTCTCGCAGCTCGACTTTGTCCGTGGAGTCTTTTCCTTTCTCAAGGTCCCAGGTCCACGATTCATCGGACACCACTTCGATCGTCTTCCCGTCTTCGGTTTGAACGACGAGCTTCAACACGAAGGCTGCAACACCGCCACCATTTTCGACGACCGCTTCAATTCTGTTTTTGCCTGCGACGAGAGACGACGTGACATCGACGTCCATCGGTTCCTGCCATTCGCTGCTGCTTCCCGCTCGCTTGCCATTGATGAAGACCGTTCCGGAGTTATCCGTTGACGCCTTCAGCCGCGCGGCTATCACTTTGGGAAGTTCGACCGACTTGATCAGAACATACTTGGCGTCGTTGTTGTTGCCCCAGATCCATTTCGGCACCGTTCCTCCGGAGAACGCTCCATCCGGAATACCAGGCTTCTTCACCTCAGGCGTCTCAGCCGCCCCATATTGCTGCGAAGGCTGCGACTCGGTCTTTTGAGTCCAGACTTTCTGAGCCATTGCGGTCGACGTACTAAGAAACAAACCTGTCGCGATCAGGAAACGGAACATAGGCAGGAGTTTTCCATGGAGGGATGGGGGAAAGGGTTCGAATAGTTGCGGACGAAGTATTGCAGGAGAGTCTGCGAAAGAAAACGATCCACGCACATCGCGTTTTCGCTGATTCTTTCGGCAACTCTTGACACTTCGTCAGGGAATCGTTTTGCTTGCCGTCCGAAGCCCGCGGAACGTGTCCGGTCCAATCCCCTTGTCAGTATCGCCAGAGCATGTCGGAGAACGCCTCGAATTCAACCGACGATCGGCACTGGGAAGTGTTTCGAGCCGAACTCCATTCCAGCGCTGATCGCCAGACGATCCTGAGAGTGATCGCAGACTCCGGCGCCGCGGTGACGGGTGCTGATCGGCTTATCCTGCTGGACAATGCGGAAGGTTCACTGAACGTTTTGGCCATCACGGGAACTCGGTCCGTGAACGCTCGAGCCGATCAGGTGCAGAGCCTTCTGGAGTTGTGCCACAGGTTGACCGGAACGTCCTCCTTTGGGAAATGGATCACAGAGCACAACGACGCCACGAGCGATTCACCTGGTGTGCCCAGCGCGAGCAATTCGGCAAGAACGGTTCGGCTCGACAGATTGACGCCTCCAGCCACGGGCTCAACGTCGACCTCACGCGAAACAGCCAATGGCGAAGTGATCACCTATCTGCTTGCCGAGACCTCCGCTGCGACCATGGGTGGAATCAGACGCTATGAAGAAGCGGTGAGAGAATGCTCCATCGCCATTCAGCGGTGCCAGAACTCGCCTCGATCGAAGTCGTCAGCGTGGAAGAAACTCCTGGTCGCCACAACACTGATCGTTGCAGGACTGATTCTGATCCCATGGGAGTTTGAGCTTGAGGTTCGTGCGTTTGCCTTTCCCAAAGAACGACGAAGTGTGTTCGCGCCGGAAAATGGAATTGTCGATCAGATCAGTGTGACAGAGGGATCGGAGATTCAGGCGGGACAGACCCTGCTGACTCTGAAAAACTCCCAGCTCACCATGCAGCTGCGACAGCTTCAGGGCGAGAAAGACACAACGGCGGTTCGACTGCGAGCACTGGGGATAGCGAAGACCTCGGCACCGGCTGGTTCCGAATTGGCGCAGGAACTGATTCGTGAAGAGCTGCAGCTGGAGCAGAAGTTTAAGACGCTCGAAGCAGAAACCAGTTTGCTGCAGGAACAGATTGATTCATTAACCTTGAGGGCACCGATTTCCGGGATGGTGTTTCAGCGAAGCCTGCACGAACGGCTCGACCAACGCCCCGTTCAGCGAGGGCAAAGACTGCTGGAGGTTGGGGAGACCGATGGTTCATGGGAACTGGAACTGCAGATTCCCGCCACCAGTGCTGGCTACGTTCCGATCCCACTAAACTCGACGGTGCCTGAAAGTGGTAAGACCATTCCTGTGCGATTTCGGACGGGAGACGCGGACAAAGAACAGGGCCTTGCGGAGCTCAGGATGATTTCCATGGGGGCCGAGATTTCCGAAGGGCGGCTGGTCTGTATTGCAACGGCCGACATCCTGCCGGACCAGAACAACAGCCGCGTTTCACTTCGGCCAGGCCAGGCCGTGACCGCAAGAATATCGTGCGGCAGACGCTCGCTTGGATTCGTACTGTTTCGCGATGCCATACAGTATCTTCGAAGGATGTGGTTCATATGGACGTGACATTCATCGCAACGGCAATACTGCTGCAGACACTCATTCCATTATCCGGTTCAGCGCTGTCCGCGGATGAAACGACTGACGTGCTCAGGGTTCCGTCCGCGACACTGACGCTGATCCGCGAGGCCGACGTTTCCGCGAAAGAGACCGGCGCTCTGAAGGAACTCAAGATTGTTCCCGGCGCGCGAGTCGCTGAAGGAGACGTGGTTGGATCACTGGATGATGAGCGTCAGAAGCTTGCCGTCAAAACAGCGGAACTCAATCATCGCATTGCCGTGATTGAAGCCAGTGATACCGACGCCGTGGCTGCTGCTGAAGTGGCGGTGCGGGAAGCCGAGCTCGAAAAGAAACGACTCGAAGCCGCCGCGAGCATTTCGGGCAAAACGGCTGAGAGTGAAGTTGCGATTCGCCTGGCGGAGAAGACAGTGGAAGTCGCGAGGCTGGAGTTGTCGCGTGCTCAGAAGGCAAAAGAATCATTCGCCGCGAGTGTTTCGAATGCGGAACTGACGCGACTGCAGTCGATTCTTGATCAGAGAACCCTTGAACTTCAGAAGGCCACGGAAGAAAAAGGCATCGCCGCTCTGCGTCCGGAAGTTGATAACGCTGCGGTAGCGGAACAGACTCAAACGGTCGAACGAACAAAGCTGCTGGCTCGTGAAAAGCAGCGACTCGTCGAAGTGGCTCGAGTCAACAGCGAAATCGCAGCTAATGAACTCGAGACTGCTCAGCTGATGCTGCAGCGCCGGCAGCTGATAGCACCCTTTGCGGGTTCAATCGTGGCCGTGCATCGCCAGCCAGGGGAGTGGGTCGAACCAGGCACCGCCGTTTTTCGACTGATCGCACTCGATCGCCTGCGGGCAGAATGCATGGTCGAAGCAAAGCACTTGAATCGACTTAAGGTTGGGATGCCTGTCCGCATCATCCGCAAGGATTCTCAGTCGGAACCAGTCTCGGGAACTCTCGCATGGGTCGGCGACGAAATTGAACCTGTCAACCAGCAGGTTCGAATCTGGGTCGAATTTGATAACAGCAAAGTTCGCATGCGTCCGGGAATGGTTGTCTCGCTGGAAATACCCCTGGAATAAAAGCACACCTGGAGGAACCTCTTTCTCGCGCTGGATCGCGCGGAGTCGTTCGAACTGGACCACGTTTCCGATGGAAGAATCGCACAGCGACATTGAATCAGATGAGCCATTTGTCCTGTCAGTCCCGACAGCGATGAAGGGATGGCTGCTTGCCTTCATTGTGGGCGTACTGGTTTCATCGCTGGGGTTCTGGTGGATGTCTCGACCAACGGCCGCGGAACCGTTTTCGAGGCCTGTCGACATCGAAAGTCCGGAGGCCGCCAACTCAGCCTTCCGGGCCTGGCTTGTGTCGAACGAAGGACATGTGGCGAAGCAGTCGTTCGATCCGATGCTGCTCCCGCAGGAAACGACCGAGTTGTCTGCTAACACCTGGCTGTTGCCGTGCATCGACCAGGTTCATTCGCACAAACGCTACTTCTATGCCTCACTGGAAGAGACGGGACCGGTGACACAACAGAAGCTTGTGCGTTTGCTGAGCGATCGATATTCCACAGTACGATCTGACCTTATCCGTGATGAACTGATTCCACTGACGCTGGAACTGCTTTATCCGAATGCTCGGCTGCTGAATTCTGCGGACGATATCCCCAACCATAATCCTCGGCTTCAGGGACGTACGTTTGTCGGCCGCCTTGACGATGATCTGATCCCGCTGATTCGCCCCGCTTCCTTTCGCCAGGCCACGCAGACCAGATCACGTTACTACGTTGCTTATGCCTGGTGGCCCGTCAATGGCGAAGTGATCCGACTGCGGCTTGAGGTTCATGGAGACAATTCAGACCCCGATCCTGAAGAAGGCTGGAGGCTTGCATCCATCGACTGCAGAACCATCGCCAGCAAGATCGGTGGTCAGCCAGGCATGCAGCCAACTCCCTGATCGCGGGGAGCTCCGTAGTGGAACTCGCCAGAGTTCCTTCTTGCCAGTATCCGCTTCTCTCGCAAACGAGGTGAGTGAAAGGGTGTGCAAGCGTCGGGAAACTTGCGGTTGGTTGGAGGCATTGCGGTTTGGTGAAGATCATACTGCTTAACGGCCTGGCTGCGGGGGGTGGAGTTACTCGCGTCGGAGACACGAGCCACGATGGGAGGTACTCTCGCGTCGGAGACATGGGCCACGATGGGCAGTTTGTGGTCTGGCTGTTTTGGTGCGGAAGAATCTACACTCTGCTTTCTTCCCAGGAACATGCTCAATGGAACCCATGACGGCCCGATCTCAAAACATGCTCATTCCGTGGAAAGTTCGAGCCGATCTCGAACTGATCCAGCGTGGTGGGCATGAATGGGTGGCCAGAGATCCCGTTGCCCTGGCAAGTACTCTGTTGTCCGATGTGGAATGCTTCGCCCTCAGCCAGCTGAGCGGGCGATTGACGTCTGGCGAACTCCTGCGGCGAGTGCGTCAAAGATCCGGCGATGCATCGATCACAGAACAGGATATTGACGACCTGGTAATGCAGTTTCGACTGCAGCAACTTGTGCAGCCTGCGTTTGCCGGGATGACTCAGAGCAGCGTCGCGATGGTGCTGCCGGGACCGTTCCGACGGTTTTCCCGGGCAGCGGCGAAGCTGGTTCGATTCCAGATGCCACTGCTGGATCCATCGCCGTGGCTCAATCGAATTGCACCGAAACTCCAGCACCCCGCCGTTCGAATGACAGCGTCCATCTGCATGATGGTCTCATTCGGAGTTCTTCTCGTGCTGGTGTCCCGTCTGGGCAGCTTCGTGAGCTCATTGCCGTCTCCGACGGAATTCTTCGGCCCATCGAATGCACTGCTTCTGCTTGCGGCATTTGTGTCCGTCAAGCTGCTGCATGAAGCCGGCCACATGCTGATGGCCAGTTACTATCGAGTCGAATGCCATGAAGCAGGATTCATGTTTCTGCTGTTCACACCAGTGATGTACACCGATGTCTCAGATGCCTCGAGACTCCCGTCACGCCAGCGCGCCGCAGTGGCCGCGGCCGGAATCGTTGTGGAACTGATGATCGCCTCACTGGCGTTCCTCATCTGGATGTTCGCAGCCCCGGGGATCATCCGCTCGCTTATGGCCAACGTGGTTTGCATCTGCACCGTCGGAACAGTGCTTTTCAACGGAAATCCACTGCTGCGTTATGATGGTTACTTCGTCCTGTCGGACCTGACAAGCATCTCGAATCTTGGGGAGCTTGCAGGAACGCGCGTTCGACAGATTCTGGAATGGTGCTTCACTGGAGTCGCGTCAACCGAACAGCGATTTCGACGGCTGAGCCCCCTGCAAAAGGGACTGGTGACAGCCTGGGGATTCAGCTCGATTCTCTGGCGAATCCTGATGGCCCTGGCGCTGTTGCAATGGTTGCCTGCGCTGTTTGAATCGTGGGGGTTTCGATCTGCAGGCTCGATCCTGGCGCTGATGCTGGTCGTCCCAATCTCAATACCAGTGATCAACACAGCGCTGAGTATTGTAGCGATCACAGTGCGCGATCGACGCAGTTCAGGAATTCGAGCACTCGTGGTCACCATAATGCTGCTGATCGCCTTGTGCCTGCCGCTTCCATCAAGCGTCGTGGTTCCGGCAACCATAGAACCCGATGGGGCTCCCCTGTATCTGACCGTGGCCGGCCAGTTCAAATCAGGAATACCGTATGGGACTCAGGCGGCTCCGAGCACTGTTGTTGCCAGGTTTGCCAGCCCTGAACTGTTGCGGCAGAGAATCCGTCTGGAAGGGGAAGTCCGCGAACTGACTGCCATTCTTCGTGCGATGGAACTGCAATCCGATGACCGAACGTTACTGGCTCTGCCGGCGACACGAGAATCCCTGCAGAATTCCCTGGCGAGACTTGAAGATCTGAACCGGGAACTCGCTCGGCTCACGGTGACAACAACGGTCGGCGGGACCGTGATTCCTCCTCGCCCAAAGGTCACGAACTCCGATGAGGAATCTCTGCCGGGCTGGAGCAGGGTTCCGATTTCCCAGGTCAACACTGGCGCAATGATGGAAGAAGGTACGGCGGTGGGAATTGTGGCTGACAGCCCCACTGCTCGTCTTAGACTTGCGGTTGCGGAACGCCAGCTGCAGGACCTGAAAGAAGGGGAGCCCCTCGAATTCTGGCTCTACGGTTCGGAAGAAGATCCGCTGCCGGGAAAACTTCTGAACCTGTCGGCGATGCCGTCGCGGGAACCTCATGCGGAACTCATTGCTGAGGGTCTGATCCCGCCGTACGAAAATGGAACCGACGCATTGTCACGCTACCAGGCAATTGCCGAGGTGAAGCTGCCGGATGAGGGCAGAGCCCGTGGCTACTATCAAACCGGGCTGGTCAGGATTCGCACACCGTCGAGTTCACTGCTGTCTCGGGGACTTCGACTGCTGCGCGAGACTTTTCTGTAAATTCGACCATTCGACGCTGCCTTCGAACTTTTCCAGGCTTCCAGGTTCGCCAGCCTGACGAAGGAAATTCCCATGGATGGTGGATTCCTTACCGACTTCGGGCAGTAAACAGGGGCGAAACTTGAGATTTGGACAAAACTCCGCCATCATGTAAAGCCTCATGTCGAACGGACATGTCCTGTCTCAAAGCTCGCTGTCACTTGTTCACCTGTCCAGATACAGCGTCATTGTTTTGTCTGATCCTTGAACTTCAGGTTTGGTCAGCCGCGTGAAACCGCAGAACATTCGATTATTGGTCGAGGACAGATCTCGTGAGCGTTAGTGATCGAGATCAAAAGTCGGTTCTGCGTGTGTTGTTCGTTTGCACGGGCAATACGTGTCGAAGCCCGATGGCTGAAATGCTGTTTCGCAGACTGGCGGCGGAGAAACTGGGCTGCCGTGACTGGGAGCTACGTGAGCGAGGAATCGATGTGTTTTCCGCCGGCATTGCTGCCTACGACAGCTGTCCGGCGTCTCCTGAAGCAGTTCAGGTGATGAAGGAATGTGGCATCGACATGTCCGAACATCTGAGCCAGCAGGTGACATCGAACATGCTGGAACAGTCGAGTCTGGTGTTGGCACTGACGGAACGTCACAGAAGAGCACTTGTTGAAGCCCGGCCTGACCTTTCGGAACGAATTGTGCTGTTAAGTCGCGCAGGGGAAGATATCCAGGATCCCATTGGCGGGACGATGGCAGATTATCAGGAATGTGCCGCACAGATCAGTGAGAACCTGCGTTTCTGGGTCGAAGACTTGTTGAAGAAAGACTCATAGATCCCATGAAGATTGGCATTGCCAGTGATCATCGCGGTGTGCAGCTGAAAGCCAGGCTCACACAACTGCTTCAAAGCCTTGAATGTGAGGTCAAGGACTTTGGGCCGTTTGAAGTTCAAAGCGTGGACTATCCGGACTACGCTGCTCAAGTCGCGCGCGAAGTGTCCGGCGGAAAGATCGATCGCGGGATCCTGATTTGCGGTACTGGCATCGGGATGTGCATTACTGCAAACAAATTCACTGGCGTGCGAGCTGCCCCATGTCACGATAGTGTGACAGCGGAATACAGCCGTATGCACAACGACGCAAACGTCATTTGCCTGTCAGCCGATCAGCTCAGCGATCAGCTTGCGGATCAGGTCATCCGAATCTGGCTGAAGACGCCGTTCGAAGAAGGCCGCCATGCCCGCCGATTACAGAAAATTTCGGAGCTGGAGCGAGAAATCGCTCAGCAGCTTTGCAATTCGGAAACAAAAGGCAGTTGTCAGTAGTTGTGCAATACCTGACAGTCGGACGATAAACATTCAACTGGATTCTGCTCCCTGATTAATGCAACTCGATGAAAGAAGATCGATGAAACCTGAAGATCTGAAGTACGCCAAAACCCACGAGTGGGTCGCGGTCGATGGAGACACCGCAATCATCGGAATCACCGATTTTGCTGTGCAGCTGCTGACCGATATCGTGTACTTGTCTTCACCGGCCGTTGGCAAAGAAGTTTGCCCTGGTGAGTCAATGGGCGAAATCGAAAGCGTCAGGCGGTCGGCGATATCTACGCCCCGGTTCGCGGCGAGATCATTGCGGTCAATCAGTCACTCCACAAACCAACCTGGCCCTTCTCTCTGACGGATCCGTTCGACAAGGCGTGGATTGCAAAGCTGACAGAGATCGCCAGACCCCAGTCAGCTGCTCAAAGCTGATGAATCGGGCAGACTATCTGAAGCATTGCGAAAAAGATCATCACTTTAACCTCCGAAGATCAACCACCTGAACCCGGCTCTTCTCGCCGGGTTTTTACATTCTGAAACTGTTTCAAGAGCTTACTGTGGCATTATCTCTTGTACTCCCGAACAGCGGCAAATCCTGCTGGGAGAGCGATTAGCATTCCTGTATTGATGATTTGTTTACCCAGATCCCCTGAATTGCAGCTGAAACAGGAACTGCAGCTGCCTGAGCTAATGTCGGAACTCGCGCTCGAGCAGGACATGGTTCGTCGAATGGGGCAGGGGCGGCACTTCCGCCCGGAACCTGCTTTCTCGGCAGCAGCGTTTATGATCATTTCATCCCGGCCGTCGTGGATGAAATCACCTCGCGGGGAATTCTGCGGCCTACGCCATACCAGGCAGAAGCCAGTCCGGGGAACTCTGCGGGCGTTTACGAATACCAGACGCTGATCTGTCAGCTCACGGGGATAAAGGATGTTTCCGGGAATGCCAAGCCTGTACGAAGGCGGCACCGCATGATTGGTGAAGCCGTCTTCATGGCGATGCAGTCAGCAATAACCATAACAAGGTCGTGTTCGCCGGGACTCTGCGCGAATATCGCCAGGTGCTTGAGACCTACTTCTCTCGGCTCGGCACAACGCTGGTGGAGATTCCGCATGAGAACGAAAGCGTGATCGCGACGACCTGCCACGCGACCGTCGATGATCAAGCCGTGCACTTGTGATGCGGCAGCCGAACTTCTTTGGCTGCGTCGAAGACATCGCGGCACTGACTGAGATTGCTCACGCCGCCGGTGCTCTGGCAATCCTCGCGTTTGATGCCGTCAGCCCGGGACTGATGAAGCGACCTGGCGATTACGGTGTCGACATCGCCGTGGCCGAAGGACAGCCGCTGGGAACTCCGCTGCAGTTCGGCGGACCATTGCTGGGCATCTTCACGTGCCGCAATGAGTATGTTCGAAAGATGCCGGGGCGACTAATCGGTAAGACAACCGATCGCAAAGGCAAAGAGTGTTTCGTTCTGAACCTGCAGGCTCGTGAACAGCACATTCGTCGTGACAAGGCGACAAGCAACATCTGCACGAATCAGGGTCTTCTGGCTCTGCGAACCACCGTATTTCTATCGACCGTTGGACCAAACGGCATGCGGCAGATGGCAACGCTCAGCCACGAGAAAGCTCGCTATGCTGCCAGCGTGCTGACAAAGATCCCAGGCGTCTCACTGAAGTTTCAGCAGCCGTTCTTCCGTGAGTTTGTCCTGCAGACATCAAAGCCGGCCGAGCAGGTCCTGTCCGCTTTGACAGCGAAGGGCATGAACGTTGGTCCTCACCTGAGTCGCTTTGAGCTCAAGGGCGTTTCAGGAATGGAGAACTGCTTCATTGTGGCACTGACTGAGAAACGAACGCGCGAAGAAATCGACCGTCTCGCAGAAGCGATGAAGGCGGTCCTGAGCTAGTTGGCAACCTCCAGGTATTGCCTCGCGTGCGTTCTTCGAATCATTGACCAGCGTTGAAATTGGAAACTCTTGATCATGCGAAATCAAACGGCGACTCAGCTCCTGTTTCAGATGTCCAGCCCCGGTCGCGGAACAATCGTGTTTCCGCCGAGTGATGTGCCGGAGGTCAGCGGCGTGCCGGAACTTCCTTCACAGTTTCGAAGCACAGAGCCACTGCCTCTGCCGGAGATTGCCGAGCCGGATGTGGTACGGCACTTTGTGAATCTTTCGACGCTGAACATGAGCGTTGACTCTCACTTCTATCCGCTCGGCAGCTGTACGATGAAGTACAATCCAAAGCGGCATGAACGACTGGCACGGCTTCCTCAGGCGGCCACCAGTCATCCCTATCAGCCGGAATCTCAGCTGCAGGGTTTGCTCAGCATCCTGTTTGAGATGCAGTCGATGCTGGCGGAAATCTCCGGACTGCCAGGCGTGTCGCTTCACCCGGCCGCTGGTGCTCAGGGTGAATTCACGGCTCTGCTGACCGCTGCCGCGTACTTCCGTGACAAGGGCGAAAATCGTACGCGAGTTCTGTTCCCGGCCAGCGCTCATGGCACGAACCCGGCCAGCGCGGCTCTGGCGGGATTTGAATGTGTTCAGCTGGCTGGCGGAAAGAACGGCTTCGTCGACCTGGACGAACTGAAAGCTCAGCTGGACGAACGAACGGCCGTGTTCATGGTCACGAACCCGAACACGCTGGGATTGTTCGAACGAGATATCGCGAAGGTTGCTCAGCTGCTTCACGATGTTGGCGGACTTGTCTACATCGACGGGGCCAACATGAACGCGATTCTCGGCAAGACTCGCCCCGGTGATTTCGGCGGCGACATGATGCACTACAACGTGCACAAGACATTCACGGGACCTCACGGTGCCGGTGGTCCAGGCGCCGGGCCAATTGCTGTGCGTGACTTCCTGGCCCCGTTCCTTCCCGCGCCAATCGTAACGTACGATGCCGCGAAGAACTGGTATTCACTGTCGAAGCCGGCGAAGTCGATCGGCCAGGTCCGTTCGTTCTTCGGGAACGTCGGAATTCTTCTCCGAGGATACTTCTATATCCGAACACTCGGCGGCAAGGGTCTGCGTGAAGCATCCGAGCTGGCAGTTCTGAATGCGAATTACCTGCTCAGCCAGGTCAAGGACTTCCTGGAAGTTCCTCACGGCGATCGCTGCATGCACGAGTTTGTCGCCAGCGGCCGCAAACTGAAAGAAGAGACGGGCGTCACAACGATGGACGTCGCCAAGCGACTGCTGGATTATGGATTCCATGCACCAACGGTCTACTTCCCACTCGTTGTGGAAGAAGCCCTGATGATGGAGCCGACAGAAACGGAATCTCAGCAGACTCTGGACGCCTTCGCTGCAACTCTGCGAACCATCTGCAACGAACCAGCGGATCTCGTCAAAGGTGCTCCCCATTCAACGGCCGTGTGTCGTCCGGATGAAGTCAACGCAGCCCGCAAGCCGGTACTGTGCTGGTCGGCTCCAAACTGCTAACGAAAACGTAGCGGAAGGGCGCGAGCCCTCCGGTGAGTCTGTTTATTAACGTAGCGGAAGGGCGCGAGCCCTCCGGTGAATCCGCGCACTAATTGCCCAGGCGGCGTGCAACAGGAACTACACCGCAGTCTGTGGAACCGCCGTCGCAATTTCACCGTTTGCGTTCTCTGCGGCCGTGACGGAATCAACCGTTACGCCGAAGAGTTTTGCATAGACCAGATAGAACGTTGGCACCAAAACCAGCACGAGCACGGTTGACGTCATCAGTCCGAAGCACAGGCTTGCTGCCATCGGAATCACAAGCTGAGCCTGGAACGATGTCTCTGTCAGAATCGGAGCGAGTCCTGCAATTGTTGTCAGGGACGTCAGCATCACGGGACGGAATCGTCGAGCACCGGCCTGCAGCACAGCTTCCTTCAGAGGCATTCCGCCTCGAACCGCACTGTTGATGAAGTCGACAAGCACGATGGAATCGTTCACAACAATCCCCGTCAAGGCGACCAGTCCCAGCATGCTGAACAGTGTCAGAGGCAATCCCATGACCCAGTGCCCCAGCACCGCGCCGACGATGCCGAACGGAATAATGAGCATCACAACCATCGGCTGGCCGTACGAAGTGAACTCCATGGTCAGCAGAACGTACGTGGCCAGAAGAGCAACCCCAAGGCCGATACCAAGGCTTTGAACGGATTCTGTATCCTGTTCCTGCTGACCTTCCCAGCGGACTCGCAGAGCAGGGTACTTCTTCAGCAGCTCCGGAATGAAAGTCGTCTTCAGATCTTCGACGATCTGCTTGGCATTACCTTCGCTTTCATTAATGTCACTTGAAATCGTGATCGAACGTTTCTGATCGATGCGGTTGATCTCAGAGTATCCTCGACTGACCGTCACATCAGCGAGTTCCGTGATTGGCCGCTGGACGCCATCACCGCTGTCGACTCGAATATCATCAAAGCGGGCAATCGTCTGACGATCCTCTTCCGGATATCGCACCATCAGTTTGACTTCATGGCGGCCTCGCTGAAGACGCATGACTTCTTCACCGTAATAGGAGGCACGAACGGTCCGAGCGATGTTCTCGAGCGGGACGCCCATAGCCACAGCCTTCTCCTTTTCACGGAGCTGCAGTTCCCACTTGCCGGGCCGTGAATCATCCGATACGTCAAAGACTCCCTGATAGGTTGCCAGCTTTGCTTTGGTCTCTTCAACGGCCGCTTCGAGGTCTGCCATCTCCGTTGCAGCCGCAAGCAGCTTGAACTCAATCGGCTTGCCGCCTGGGCCGCGTGACTGAGAACCAAACGTCAGTGTCTCCACTCCGGCGATCGCCCCAACCGCATCGCGCCATTCCTGAACGACCTGCTCACTCGTCCGGTCGCGAAGACCACTGTCGACCAGTTGTGCATAAACAAAACCGGCATGGCTGCCTTCCGTTGTCTGAGCACCTCCGGGGTTCTGATCCCGAACCAGACCGACCATACGGTGCGTGGCCAGAATCAGCGGACGCTCCGGCGTGGAGTACTTCCGGTTGATTTCCAGAATAGCTTTCTCGACCTTCTCCGTCGCCTGTTCGGTCACTCGACTTGGAGTGCCATCCGGGAAGATCACTTTGGCAATGACTTCGGGAGCATCCAGTTTGGGGAAAAAGATACTTGGCACGGCCCCGCTTGTGACCAGGGTCGCTGCAAGCAGCAGGAAACTGACAGCCGCACTGATTGTGACTGCAGGAAAGCGAATGCAAAAATTAATGACAGGCTGGTAAACCGTGCGAATGAACCAGCTGAGAACCAGGTTCGTACCGTGGTTCAGCCACTTTGAAAATGGTGAAGGCTTACCGGAATCGTGTGCCAGATGGCAGGGCAGCGCGAAGCACGCTTCCAGTACGGAAATGGCCAGAATCGCGATCACCGCCAGCGGCATTACGGCGAAGAACTTACCCATTACTCCCGTCACGAAAAACATCGGAACGAATGCAAAGATCGTTGTGGCAACTGATGAAAACACAGACGGAACGACTTCAATCGTTCCGTCAATTGCCGCCTGCATGGGCGTCTTGCCCATGATTCGGTGGGAGTAGACATTTTCGCCAATCACAATCGCGTCATCGACCACAATGCCCAAAGCGATCAGGAACGAAAACAGCGACAGCATGTTGAGCGTCTGATCGAACTGGTACAGAACCGCACAGGCTCCCAGGAGCGAAATTGGAATTCCCATCGCGACCCAGAACGCCAGCTTCAGATCCAGAAACAGCGACAGAATCACAAAGACCAGAATCAGCCCCTGCATTCCGTTACGGACAAGCAGGTCAAGTCGGTCACTGACTTCGATCGACGAATCACCCCAGACGGTGAATGAATATCCGGCCGGCAATTTATGGTCTTTGATGTAATCCTTCACAGCCTTCGTCATGGCCAGCAGGTCTTCGCGAGACGCCGCATTCACATCGATCGCAAGGCCCGGCTTTCCGTTGATTCGGCTGATTGACGTGGTATCAACGAATTCATCTCGAACCTTGCCCAGCTCACCAACCGTCAGTACCACGCCATCGGCGCGAGTAATCAACGGAATGGCAGCGATTTCTTCACCAAGGACGCGTTTGTCTTTTCCGCGAAGTAGATACGTTTCCCCCTGGTCCCGAATCGTTCCTCCGGGCAATTCCAGATTTCGCTGCCGAATCCGACGAGAGACATCGGTCAGAGTCAGTCCGTATTCACGCAGCGTTTTTTCGCCGATCTCCACATCAATCTGGTACTTTCTCTCGCCGGTAATCTCCGCCTGAGAAATCTGCGGAATCAGCAACAGGTCATCTCGAACCTGTTCGGTAATCTCGCGCAGTTGAAGCTCTGCGTCTGGGGCATCACTGTTTTCCTGAATAATGCCGACCGTGATCGCCTTGTTGCGGAAGGTCACCTGCTGCACTTCGGGTTCTTCCGCGAGGTCCGGAAAACTTGGGATGCGGTCGATCTGCGACTTCACTTCATTCAGGACTCGCTGCACATCCGGAACATCGCTTCGTACTTCAATGACGACATTGCCCATCCCTTCGGCTGCGACGGACGTGACTTTCTTGATGCCATCCACCGAACGCACTGCTTCTTCGACCTTCTGGCAGATGCCGCTTTCCACTTCATCGGGACTTGCGCCAGGGTAGGGCACTGCGACCAGAATGATCTCCAGTTCGAACTGAGGAAACACTTCGCGTCGCAGCAGGTACGCGCAGAGGCTTCCAACGACCAGGACCCCGATCACAATCATGTTCATCGCGGGCGTGTTTCGAATGGCCCATCGCACGGTATTTCCGGTCATCGCGCAGTCTCCTCATTCAGCTTGCCAGCTTCAGCCTTTGCTCCGCTGTCAACGTTCGCGTCCTTTGCGGACTCATGAATCGTTACGGACATTCCTTCCCGGATCGACACCAGAGGCGACACAATCACAGGATCACCGGGCTTCAGTTCCAATGCATCCTGACGCACCAATGCCGTTTCCTGATCGACCTGAACCAGTCGCACCGGCAGTGTCCTGAGTGCTCCGTTGCGAACGATCCAGATCCGGTCGCCAGGGCGAATGGCTTCGGCAGGAATTTTCAGCAACGGTACCGGAGAATCGATGGGCACTCGAATGTTCACAAACATCCCGCTCAGCAGCGTTGGCGGAGACACGGTTCGGCTGCCAGTTGGATTATTGACCCTCGTCTTCTCTGGCTCCTGCACCATCACGCGGCAGGGAAACATGCGAGTATTCCGGTCCATCCCGGTCCCTTCGTAGCGTGACAACTGGCCTTCCCAGACGGTCTCCGCTCCTTCGAATTCAAAGCTGATCTCACAGGGAACCTGAGGCATTCGGAAAGGATCTTCTTTTCGATCGTTGCCGTCTGCGACCTGAGATTCAGACGTCTCAATCGCAGCGGGACTGGACTGCTGCCCCTGCTGCCAGATCCACGCAAGCTCTTCGCCCTTCAGGCTGCATTTGACTTCCATGCGGCTGGAGTCACTGATGTGAACGAGGATATCACCGGGCTTCACATAATCGCCTTCTTCCCGCATGTCGTCGACGATTCGCCCGGTGACAGGAGCGACGATCCGGCATCGTTGTAGATCCAGACGCACTCGATCCAATTCTGCCTGAGCCAGCTGGAGCGCTGCCTGCTTCGTCTTCTTGGACTGCAGAAGGGCATTCAGTTGATTCTGCTGCATCTGAAGAGCATTCCTTGAGGTCAGCTCCTGCTTCTCAGCATTGTCAATTTCTGTTTCAGAGGTTGCTTTTCGATCATACAGAGATCTGATCCGAGCCAGATGATCCTGCTGGAGTCGATTGTCCTCGGTCGCAAGCTTCAGCAGCGAGTTCGTGTTGCCGATTTCGACGTCGACGGAGTTGAGATCTTCGCGGGCCTGCTCCACTCGCGCCAGCAGTCGCTGCTCGTCAAGACGATAGCTCTCCGAGTCAATCTCAAAGAGCACATCCCCCTTGTTGACGAATCCACCACTGCGAGACTCTTCCGACTTCTTCTGGATTTTGCCGGTCACCTCCGCTCCCACTGTGATGACTCGCCATGTCGAAGCTTCCCCATCGATGTCCAGATGAAACGGTTTGTCCCAGAGAACAGCCGGCACTGTATCAACGAGCGGCGCGAGCTTTGAGGCGTCACTGTCTCCTGTCGTTTTGGGAACTTCCGGTCGATGTCCAAAGAAAAGGAGTCCGAAGACACCAAGGCCAAGGATACCGATCGATCCGACAATGTTGGCAATCAGGTTCAGCAACTGGCTGTGTTTTCCAGTGTCAGTCCCGGGCGAAGAGTTCATTCTGAGTTCCACGTAATGTAGAGGCGGTTTGAGGATGGATGTGTTGACCCTGCGCGTGGTACGTTACGGCCGCATACGGCCTGATGCCGAATCAGGAATCATTCGCCGGTTGTCGCGCACGAACTCGGACAGTCTTCTGCTTTGGTTTGGATGGGCGGGCCGGACCGGGTCCGATTCCGTGTAGCAATGTTTTGACGAGCATCTTCACATAGGCCGAACTGCTTTGTCCGGAAGGATGCTGTCCGAGCATGTCCGTCAGCATGGCTGCTCCATGGAGAGAAGTCAGCAACATCAGTGCAATCCCTCGAAAGTCGCAGTTGCGGATAAGCCCCTTCCCTGAGGCACGTTCCAGCCAGGCAGCGACCAGCTTCATATTCTGAAGGGGAGGAGGTTCGTCATATTGCTTCATCAGCTCCTGAAAGTCCTCGGCCTTCCAGCGAACGACCGACATGCGTCGAGCCATCTCGATATAGAACACAGAAACCTGATGCATCAGTTCGGTGAGTTGCTGTTCCACCGGGCGATCGTCCGGCTCCGCCAGCAGTTCCGGCACGGAAGAACTGAGCATCACCTGCTTGAGTGCGCTCATCATCAGCTTCTGCTTGGTGCCAAAACGCTTCAGTAAGGCCTGCGGGGAGACATTGAGCTGGCGAGCAATAGTCTCCGTCGACACCTCCGGACCATGCTGCAGAAAGCACTCCAGAGCTGTGTTCAGAATTTGAGCATCCGAAACCGTCTGCGGCCTTGCCACAGAATATCCTTTCCAGCGTTCAACACTTCACATCGCTTCGATCTGAGCGATTAGTTGTTTGATAGTAACTAATTCGGGTAATCTGGCCACAGAGCAATCTGGGAATTTCTTCCACGGGCTCCAAGCTTCCCCGTGGTTTCTCAGGAACGGCCATGAGGCCTGTTCGCACGATCACAGCATGGTTAGCTGCTGTAGAATGGCGTGACTACTGAAGAACCGCCTTCGAGCAGCCGGCACGGCGGGCCGGCGTTGACGCTCGGTTCTGGTGATGACGCCCGCAGGCGCCCGTTTCCTGACAGTGCAAGAAGGGCGAAAATGAGCTATTCTCTGCAGGGCTTTGCAGCCACCTGACACGGTGGTTTTGTGTTTTGGGACAGTCACAAGGATCGATCGCTTCATGGGACTTCGTCTGGCGGTTGCCACGGAAGATTTTGGACAGCCTCTTCGACAGGCCATTCAGCTCGCCGCTCAGAACCCGGTTCAGGGTTTGCGATTGAACGCGCGAACGGAAGTGCGGGCGGAGGAGTTTGGTGATACGGCCCTGCGTCAGCTTCGTCATTATGTGGAAGAGCATCAGCTGCGAGTGGCCGGGCTGATGTATTCGACTCGTCATTCACTTTGCGACGAGGAGAAACTGGATCAGCGGCTGGATGGAATCCGTTCCGCGATGTCACTGGTGCGGCGACTGGGGACGACAGAGCTGCTGATTCGCGTGGGACGAGTTCCCGATCCGGCAGTCACAGAAGTGAAGTCCACGGCAGCTCCAACGGACTCGGACGTGGATTCGCTTCTGAATCCATTCTCTTTCGCATCCTCGTCGCCACTACTGAAGACTCGGGAGCGAAGTGAAGCAGAACAATTTTCGCTTCTGTGTGATGTGCTCAACGAACTGGCAGGCCATGCCAATCGGCACGGAGCAACGCTGCAGCTGATCGTGTCGTCCTATGATGTCTCGCGGCTGACTGTGCTGTTATCCCGAGTCACCACGGGCCCCGTTGCCCTGGTCTTTGATCCCGCGACCTGCCTGATGGCGGGACAATCCGCCAGCAAAATCTTCCGCGACATTTACCGCAGCGTCGGCTACTTCCGCCTTCGCGATGCTCAGAAGGACATCGACGGCGGAGGCATCGAAACGGCCTTCGGCGAAGGAGCGGTCGACTGGCTGGACATCCTGCCGATCATCGTCGAATCCGAAACGACATCATGGCTGTGCGCAGAACGAACGGGAGGCGACCAGCGAGCCTCCGACGTCGCTATGGCCATCCGCCGCCTGAAGCCAATGCTTCCCGCCACCGGAACCTGACCCCGCGCCGGCGCAGCTCGTTTCAAAAAACCAGTCTTTTCACTGATAAAGTCGGCACAGGTGCATGGCACCTTGGGTCTCGCGGTTGGGGCGAAATCGCAGGTTTGAAAGTCAGCACAGGTGCATGGCACCTTGAGTCTCGTGTTTTTCGGCCGACGATTGATTTTTTGGCCCAAGGGGCCATTCACATGTCAGCCCGGGGCAACGCCCCGGGTTTGGGATTCCAATCGGTGCTGGAGCCCTGAATGGGCGACACAACGTGGGATATGATCACACGTTGCATGCTTGTTTCGCCCCGTTGGGGCTCTGATGCCGATGTGGACTGTTTACTGGGGCGTTGGCGCATTGCCACAGGCTGATTTGTCAGTGCCCCGTTGGGGCGAAATCGCAGGTTTTCGTGGTACGTTCGTCGAGGGGACACGGAGGGCTGACGTCCAGCCGCTCGCCTTGTTATTAATCGACGTAGACAAATTCGTTGAGGTTAATCAGGGCGAGGCAGAGTGCGGTGAGATCTTTTCTGCTGACCAGCTCTTTCGCAGCAGCGAACTCGTCTTCCGTTGGAGCACGGCAAAGAGCCAACTGAAAGGCTCGGCGAATTTGATCGTCAGCCTGCTCGCAATCTTCTCGACAGCGTTCGGCAAAGTATCCAGCCTGCTTTCGCATGAAGTCGTTGTTCATCAGGGCGAGTGCCTGCAGTGCGGTGGTCGTTACATTTCGCTTTGGTGTCAGGTTGGCCGGGTTGGGACAGTCCAGAGTCGACATGAAGGGATCCGGTGTCGTGCGAACAACAAAACGATAGATCGTTCGCCGCCAGAGTTCCTTTGAATCCGCGGTGATGTATCGATAAACGGGAGCGTACTCCTCGCGGTAGTCGAAGTCCCGGAAACCAGGACCGTACATTTCCGGGTTCAGTTTTCCACTGACCGCCAGAACAGAATCCCGAAGCGTCTCCGCGTCGATTCGTCGAGCATTCTGGCGCCAGAGCAGGCGGTTGCCGGAATCAATGGTTCTGGCCCTTCGAACGGTCTCTGTGTCCTCAGGGGCAGACTGCTGTTGATACGCATGGCTCAGGCAGATTTCCCGATGCATCGCTTTCAGTGACCAGTTGTGATGAATGAGTCGCGAGGCCAGCCAGTCAAGCAGTTTTGGATGCGACGGCAGGCTCCCGCCAATGCCAAAATCTCCAGGTGTTTCGACGATGCCTGCACCGAAGTGGTGCTGCCAGAGCCGATTCACGATGACTCGAGTCGTGAGCGGATTCTTTGGCGATGTAATCCACTCCGCCAGCGCTTTGCGGCGTTCATCTTCAGGCATCGTTGTATCACCAAATCGGGCTTCGAGCGCCGTGAGACATGCCAGTGCCCCCGGACCAACAAGCTCAGCAGGATCTTCCGGATTGCCTCGACGCTGCACGCGAACTTCCTCCGGTGTCCCCGGAACTGCCGCGTAGACTTTGTCGGGTTCTTTCAGCGACGCCAGTTCCTGCTCCAGAGTCCGCAACTGCTCATCAAGCCGCGAAATTTCGGCCTTATCTGCGTCGCTCAGCGAACGGCCCGTCGTCAGATTCGCATCGGCCAGGCAGATCTGGTCGTGGCCAATTCCGTTTCCATGATCGAGCGTAATGAATGTGAGGAAGCGGGCATCGGCTGGAATGGGCATCGAGATCGTCTGCAATCCGCCATCTCGTCCCAGTCCTTCCTTGTGCCAGACGTTCTTTCCATCAACGCAGACAAACAGGCTTGCTCCGTTTCGAGGCGTCTGGCCAAAGTAACCGGCTTGCGCGTTCAGCGTGGCATCAGGAGGCAGGCCCGCTTCGCGCAGGGCCGCGAGGTCAAACGTGATGCCGCAATTTGCGTGAAGTGACAGCAGCGAATGATCACCAGTTCCGAAGTCGGTTCCACCCAGCTCCGTGGAGAACTGCGAGTTCACCGGGCCGTTGCGGATGGAATCCCACGCCTGACCTCCGGAATCCGGAAGATCATTCACGGTCAGCCCCGTCGAACTGATCGTGACCGGCCCTGAGCCGCCATCGGGTATAAAGACGCCATCGATAAATCGCACGTCTGACTTCGTGAATCGATTGACCGCGGCGTTCTCAAGAAACCCGCGTCGTGCATCCGTCGACTTGCCCGTGAGCAGATCAATGGCGAGTCCCTTCTGACCACTTCCGCTTCCATCACCTTTGCCGATAAGGTCCGCAAGACTCCATCCGGCCCCGGACAGTTCGCGGCGATACTTTCGAAGCGACTCAATTTCGCCTTTCAGTGTTCCCCGCCTTTCGGCAACTCGCTGTTCTTCAGCGGGTGACACCACGCGATCTCCACGTCGAACGCCGGAGAACACTGACCACAGCGAGTAATATTCCTGCTGCGAGATTGGATCGAGTTTGTGATCATGACACCGCGCACAGTTGACGGTGACTCCGCACGCTGCGGTCATCACCTGAGTCACCATGTCGTCCAGATCGTCAGCTCGCGCGAGTCGCTTTAGAACGGGGCTGGGAGTTTCCGCCTGACCGACGAAGTCCCACGGACCGGCCGCAAGAAACCCTGTCGCGATGACAAACTCAGGATCATCAGGCGACATCACATCACCCGCGATCTGTCGCCGCAGGAATTCATCGTACGGAAGATCCTGATTCAGCGATCGAATGACCCAGTCGCGATAATGCCACGCGTTATCTCGCCGCTGGTCACGTTCAAATCCGTGGGTATCCGCGTAATGAGCAATATCCAGCCAATGCCTGGCCCAGCGTTCTCCATAGGCGGGAGAAGCCAGCATGCGATCGATCAGCCGAGCCCATGCATCCGGCGAATCGTCCGCTTCAAACTGAGCGACGTCGTTCGAAGTCGGTGGTAGTCCCAGAAGATCAAAGCTGAGCCGACGAATCAGCGTCCGGCGATCCGCACGCGGGGAAAATCGCAGCGAGTTCGCCTGCAGTTGTTCACCGATGAACCGATCAATGGCTGTCGGTGTGCTGGCTTCGCCGTCGGAAGTGTCTTGCAGGACGTCAGGAACTTCGGGAACTTCAACGCTGGCCAATGGCTGCCATGCCCAGTGTTCCAGTCGACGGTCTCTGGAATTCTGACGGTCGTATTCCGTTTCTTTCCACTCGGCTCCAGCGTTAATCCACTCCCGGATTTGTTGGACCAGTTCTTCGGGAACTCGCGGTCCCTCGGGCGGCATCTGCTCGCCCGTCTCATGGCTGTTGAGTCGGCGCAGCAACTCACTTTGTTCCGCCTGCCCAGGCACAATCACGGGGCCTGAATCACCGCCTTTGAACACGCCGGAACGCACATCCAGGCGCAGTCCCGCCTTCTGAACGCTTGGGCCGTGGCATTTGGAACACTGCTTAAGAAATGCTGGCCGAAGAGTTTGTTCGACGAAGTTCGCTTCGTTGAGCAGTGGCCGATTACTTCCCTTTGAGGATTGGCCGGTCTCATCAAAGATCGTCGCACCCGACGTGCATCGTGTCGTGGCAGCGCAAAGAAAGAGCAGGGCAGTCGTCGTAAAGAAAACTGTCCTGCTCATGGCAAGCTCCTGCGGAAATCTGTTTCAGCTGCAGCGATCTACTTTGTTCGACGGTCCGTTCGATCACGCCATGGGGCATCCAGTTCCTTCACGTTCTTTGTGAGAAAGTCGAGAAGGTCTTTGTTGGTAACGTCTGCCAGTCGACCATCCAGATAAGCCTCGGCATGAGTCGTTCCTGAACTGAGCGTCATCTTGCGAGAATCTTTGTACTGGTCGCCCTTCAGTTCAATCGCCTTAAAGAGTTTCTCTGCCTGGCGAGCATCTTCTTTTTCGTCTTTGGCGGCAACGATGTAGATCGAAATTGGAAGCGCCTTCAGAGTCTTCAGAATGTTCGTCGAAACAATCCCTCGAACATTGGTCGTTGGTGAGTACATCACCAGAGACTGGACGTCCTGTCCTCGTGGCGTGCGAGCATCCAGAACCGGGGCATCCGGATAAGGTTCCTTTGCCCAGTCCGCAATGGCGTAGGTCGCAGCGACCATTGAGCTGGCTCCCATCGACACGATCGCCAGTTTTCGAATGTTCAACTTCTCGGCCCGATGCTGATCCATCAAAAAGGCCTTCGCAGCTTCCAGGTCAGACGTTGCCATCATCGGATAATCAGCGTTGCCCATCTTCAGAGCCGCTGCTTCGCCACTCGCCAGAGTCGGAATGCTGTCGCCATGCTTCCGGAGGTCCACAGCCATCACCGCAAATCCTGCCTTCTGCAGAACCGTTGCAGTGGGTTGCCAGACTCGTCGGTTTCTTGCATCCTTTTTCTCCGATCCCTCGGTGCTCGTCAGAAGAATCACACACGGTGACTCCTTCCCGCTTGTCGACTCAAAATACGTGGCAGCCAGCTGCCAGCCGTCACTTGCGGTCAGCGTCAATTCATGAATACCGTCTTTCGAAGAGTTCGTTTTCGCTGCGTTCTTCGGATCAGACGTTTTTGTGTCCTTGTCTCCTGTTTTCTTAGCGTCCTGCTTCTGAGCTGCTTTTTGCTGTGCCAGAGCATCGCTGGTGCAGACAGTGGACACGGCGAAAAGAACCGCAACAAACATCACTGATCGAATTCGAAGCATGGCATTGAATCCGGAATTGTCGAAGGAAGTGCAGGGGGTGGAAAAGACTCCTGAGACATCAGCAAAAAGTGTGTCGCACACTCGCCCCATCATCAAGACTCTTCCGACTGGATTGTAACGATTCTGACGCTTGCAGGGTCATCAACCTCGCCAGGATTTCAAAAAGCCAGGCAGGATTTGTCCACAAATCATCGATCCGCCACGGCCGACAAAGTTCGCCAGGATTCTGTGAACTAGGCTTCCGGCAAGGTCTGACATTCCCTTTGCCTCGAACGGGTTACACGAAACACTGTTCGACCGACCAGGCTGATCATGCTGCGAATTCGTCTCATCCAGATTTGCCTGCTCCTGCTCACATTGAGTCAGGTGCCGCTGTTTCTTCAGCAAACACTGACGCCGGATACGGTGCTGTACGACCTGCAGGCTCGGCTGATGCTGGAAGACGGGATCCTGTATCGCGATATCGTTGAACCCAATCTTCCCGGAGTCGTTTGGATTCAAGCAGGGCTTCGCTTCCTGTTTGGCTGGTCGCCGCTGGTTCTTCGAATCTTTGATCTCGGCGTTGTCGCAGGGATCTCGCTGATCCTGAGCCACATGATTGTTCCCTGTTCTTCGTCATGGCTGGCGGAACTTGAAGAAGGTTCCGGCCGCCGAGTTCTCCGGTATTCCCTGGTGCTGTTGATCGGAACGTTTTATCTCAGCACTTCCGAATGGTGCCATTGCCAGCGAGACACCTGGATGCTGCTCCCCTGTCTTGCCGCAGTGTTGCTGCGACTGGCAAGAACGGAAGCGAAAGGCATGTCGCTGACCGCAAGAATCACGAACGCTTTTGGCGAGGGTGTTTTCTGGGCAAGCGCATTCTGGCTTAAGCCCTTTGTTGCGGTTCCTGCACTCTTCGTCATTCTTGCTGCGCCGAAGAATACCGGCGGCGTTCGGCTGTGGCTGCTTGAGTCCGTGATTGTGCTGCTGGGCGGCGTTGCCACGGGAGCAGCAGGAATCCTCTGGATGATGCAGAATGGTTGCTGGAGTGCCTTCACAACGATGATGTTCGAATGGAATGGAGATTACTACCAGTCCGGCCGCAGTCGCTGGACAATGGATCGATTGCTGGCACATGTTCAAAGGTTTTCTCCGTGGATTGTGCTGCATCTGCCAGCCGCATCGCTGTGTATCGCAACGTTCATTCGCGGGGGAACTCAGCTGCTGAAGCGGTCAGGAAATGCCGCCGGTCTTGTGCCGTCAACATCTCCGCAGGTCATCGTTCTGCGTTCGATGTATGCCGGCTGGATGGTCCAGTGCCTCTTGTTTCAACAGCTGTTCGACTACATCTATGTGCCTGCGATGATCCTGGCGATCAGTGTCTGCCTTCAGGCGTTGATTCCTGTCGCCGCAGGAATCCGATTTTCGGCAGGTAAAATCTGTGCTCGCCCCGCCTGTCTGGTCAGCAGTGCTGTGCTGTGCTGGCTGGTCATTGCGGTCCCGGGATCATCGCTGATGCAAAGCGAGCGAATTCAGGCATGGAGGTCGTGTGTTGCCGCACTGTCATTGGGCCGCATTGATGATGAGACTCGTGACGCGATTTCGCAAACACCATTTCCACGCTGGACGGAACTGTCCCGGATGATGGAGCACGTGCAGCATTCTCGCCTGAAGCCTCAGCGTCTGATGGCCTACAGTGGCAATCTGATTCACGTTTATCCGGGGCTCCATCAGATGCCGCCCACTCGGTTTGTGTACCTCGACGCGCTGGCGCGGTGTTTTCCGGCAAGACGTCAGGAAATGCTGAAGGCCGTGGAGACTGCCGCTGTTGACTACGTGCTGGCTGACCTTCAGGAGGATGGCTGGGAAGAGACTCCTTCAGATGGACGTCTGTTGCCAGATGAGATTTCAGCAAGTGCCGCCACTTTGCCGTTCCCCTGGAATCAGACACCCGTGTTTCGGTACGGAAGCTATGTACTGCTTCGATGCGACCAGCCACCGGGCGAACTTTCCCGCGAGTATCAGCCGCTCAGCCGGCTGCGTGCGACTCAGCTGACTCACAGGGCCGACAAGCCAACGCCACAATAGCGAAGGCGGTTGAAATCCTGGAGGTTTCGGCCAGGATTGTGAGTTCGGCAGCGAAGCACGCTCCTATCGTGCTTTCGCGGTCTTTGCCGCCTTCTTAAGCTGTGTGAGGTATTCGATGTTTCGTTCCTGTGCACTTCTGATGTTTTCGTTGATTCTGACCGGCTGCGTGGCAATGGAACCCGCCATTCCCGGGTCCGGAAAGCTCGTCACGGAAAATCGCAAAGCAGGCGAGTTCACAAAACTGGAAGTGGCGATACCGACTCGCCTGGTGGTGAAGAAAGGCGCGGAGCCTTCGATTGAACTGGCGATTGATGACAACCTGCAGAGTCTGGTGACGACCGAGATTAAGGACGGCGTACTTGTGGTCCGATCCGAAAAGAACATTGCACCGCATTCCGAAACGACACTGACCATTGTGACGCCAGCACTTTCGTCAGTCCAAACGGCGGGATCCGTCGAAGGATCGATTGAAGAACTGACTGGCCCTGAAACGAATCTCGCCATTGCCGGTTCCGGAGAACTGACTGTCGGTCTGGCCTCTGAATCTTTCAGTGGGTCCGTCGCCGGAGCGGGTACGGTCGTTTTGACCGGAAGCTGCAAAAAGCTTGTGCTGGTCACGAGCGGCAGCGGCGACTGGGATTCCGTCGCAGTGCCGGCAGAAGATGTTGAAGTGCGAATTGCCGGTTCAGGATCCTCAAAAGTGAATGCCAGCAGCATGCTGTCACTCAACATTGCCGGCAGTGGTGACGTTCAATACGCAGGTCAGCCGGAAATCAAGAAGTCCATTGCTGGCAGCGGATCTGTAGAACCCATCAAGGCTGCAAACCCGAGCAAGCCAGCGGACGGAACACAATCCACGACACCAGCAGAAGCCACATCCGGCAAAGCAGATCCGGAGAAGGCGCAATCCGAACCGGACAAGGATGCCAAGTAGTCGCAAGTACGACCAACCCAGACGCGGATTGATGCCGCAAGAAATGGGCATGGGAGTTTCGCCGGAAACAGCGAAACTCCCGCTTCATTTGATAAACGGTATGTCGACTAGTGAGCGGTCTTCTCTTCGTAGACCGGCAATACCTTTGAGGCCACAAGAAGCAGAACGACGGGCAGGATCAGGACGACGATCGCAGCGATCAGGCCTTCACGCCCCATGGGCTCCAGAGGATACGTGACGAATCCTCGATGGCTCTTGGAAAACAGCTGTCCGCCGATCACAACATTCCATCGCATCGCAAAGACCTGAACCAGCACAAGCAGACTGGCCAGCGCACTCACCGTCATCATCAGTCGAGGCCATCGCTTCATCAGCAGGGCGAGCGGCAACAGGAGCAGTGGAACCAGCGAACCGGCAACCACCTGCAGAACTCCATACGACATCCGCAAAGGATGCGTCAGCAGGTGCCAGATCACATGCCAGTCAGAGCTGCCTTCGTAGGCCATGTGAAGGAGTTCCAGCATTTCCAGTGCAAACGCAGCAATCAGCGCGATCCATAAGTAACGAGTCAGCGAGTAGATGCACTCGGAACGTTCTTCCTTCGAGTGTCCTCGTCCGGTGATCATGTAAAACAGCAACAGCGCTGCGATTCCGGAAACGACGGCGGAAACGAGAAAGATGACAGGCATCATGGCAGTGGACCACCACGGATTTGCCTTGATCCCGCCAAACAGAAATCCAACATAGCCGTGCAGAATACAGGCTGCCGGAATACCAATGATCGCCAGCACCCGGATCACCCAGTTATCAACCGCGCGGGCTCCCGGTGTAATCTCTTTGATGCCCAGAGAAAGAACTTTGGTGACGAGACCTTTGATCCCCGTCGAAGTCTGAGCCGCAGCGACAATTTCGGGACGGAAGATCAGCCACACTTCAACAACCAGCAGCAGCATGTAGAGGTTGTAGATGAAACCGAAGCCTGCCATAGCGGATGTGCTGCTGGGAGTAATCATGATGTTGAATGCTCTTGTCGGCTGATGCAGATGCAGCAGCAGCGGCAGCGTCGCACACGAACAGAAACACAGGGCAGTGACCATTGCCAGTCGGGACACAGGCTTCAGACTATTGTCATGAAACACGTGATAGAGCGCCGAAACCACAAAGGCTCCGGCGACAAGCCCGGTGATGTACGGGTAGAGCACAATCATGATGCTCCACGCCACATGCCAGTCATTGGGGAAGACGAATTGTGATTCCATCAGATCACCTCATCAGACAGGCTGGTGTAGAAGAGCTTGGGGTCGGTTCCCAGGTGCTCTTTCAGGACCTGAGTTCGAATGGAGGCCAGTCGCTTGCTGAGCTCGCTCTCGGGATCATCAAGCCGCCCGAAAACTCGGGCTCCCGTTGGACAGGCCTCGACACAGGCAGGTTGTTCGTTCTTCGTGATTCGGTGGTAGCACCAGGTGCACTTGTCCGCGTTGTTCGTTTCCGGATTCATGAATCGCATGCCGTACGGACATGCCTGCACGCAGTATCCGCACCCGATACATCGATCCGGGTCCACCAGTTCAACGCCTTCAGGTGAAGTGATCGACGCATGAACCGGACAGACCTGATTGCACGGCGCATCGACACACTGATTGCAAAGCTTCGGAACAAAGTAGCTTTTTGCAACTTCGGCCGGGTCGTACTGAGGAACTGTCGAGCCGTAAAACCCGGTCTCCGGAACCAGGTCCACCTGAACTCGGCCGTCGCGAAAATGTGTGTAACGTTCGACCCAGGTCCTTGAGTGTCCTTCGGGGACTCGATTCTCTTCACGGCACGCGGTCAGACACTTGCCCGCGCCCGTGCATTTATCTGTATCAATCAGGAATCCATACAGCACACCCTTTGCTGCTGCCGCAGGGTCCGGAGGAGCGGCGGCATTTTCCGGCGGTGCTGCAGGAGCCTGTGACGACTCTTCCTTTTTCTCATCGCCACTCACCAGCGGAAGCAGGGTCAGGGTAAACGAACCGAGCACCAGTGTGGTCGCTCGCTCGATGAAGCCGCGTCGAGTTTCATCCGACCGGGCGCTTGCAGGCGACTGCGAACAGCAGCCTCCCTGATGACTGTGGGAATGGTGGCCATGAGAATGATGACCATGCGCATTTCCGGAAGACTGACAGCAGCCACCTTCGCTCCCGCAGGAACCACAGCCGCCGGATGCTGACTGTCCAAGGATACTCAAAAGAGAATTCATCGTGATGACTCCGATTGATTTCTGCTCGACGATTCTGGCAGCTCGACTGAACTTCAGCGATGTTTCAAAAACGCTCTATTCGATTCCTGGACTGTGCCCGGTATGACATTCAAAACAGACTTCCGGACTGGCGACGTTCTCCGCCCCCTGTTCTTCAAGGTGCTTTGCAACATCAATGCTCTTGAATGATTCCGGCATTCCCAGAACCTTCATGTGACAGGAAAGACAGATGGCCCGGTCCTTCGTCACAAACAAATCCACTTTGCTTGGGAACTTGTTGTCCCAGGCGGCAGGAGTTTCCGGTTTCTTGTAGTCACCCTTTTCGGCAACCTTCATATGCTCGTGCCCGTTGCCATGGCAGTGCATACAGCGCACGGCAACGTGAGGAGAATCCTTGCGTTCTTCATGCACGCTTTCGTGACACTTCAGGCACTTGTTGTCTGCGGTCAGGATGTGAGGATCCGAAGCAATCTGAGCAAGAGCGGACTCCCGGTACGGTCCGGATTTGCCCCAGTCCGGCGGCACCAGCTGCCCTCGAACCCAAAACGCACCTGCTCCTGCAGCCGCGATCAGCACAGCAAGAATCTGCAGGTGGCGAGTATCACGAAAGATCGATATTCGTTCGCTCATTCCGCGTTATCTCCAGGACCCTGCCGGAGTCCTCATGACCTGTGTGAACCGCAGCCCGTCCGACTGCACCATCGGGACCACAACAGAGTTGCCTCAGTTGGAAAATACCTGAAAAACTCAGCCGATGGTGACAGAAGAATCGAACACAGTCACGTTATCAGGAAGGAAGATCTGGACAGGTTGGTATGGGGGGATCGGTCAGTGACAGTCTGGCCAGGTGGATTTGCCAGTATCACTCAACGATTTCAAGGCGGGGTATACTCGCTGATCCATCCTGACTCAATGGAATGATTCGAACACCATCAAGTCAGCAATCAGCAATGGGCGTCCAGCCCTTGTGGGACGGTAAGGAAAAGGGATACTTCGATCCACAAAGACTCGTCCAGAATCCGAACGGGCTTCCAGTTTTTCCCGGAATTGGCCATAACAGCAAACCGCTGTTCTGACATCAACTCTGACTCAGGGTCTCCCATGCTTCATCGTTCGTCATTGCTTCGCATCGCCCAGTTATGTGTCGCTGCGGCTGTATGGACTTCAATCAACGGAGCCGTGTTTGGACAGCAGCAGAAGTGGGAAGCGCTGCGTGAGGCAATGGTTCGCAACTGTCTGGAATCTGAGGGTGTCTCGAATTCCAAAGTTCTGAACGCCATGCGTCGAGTCCCGCGGCATGAGTTTGTTCCGGGGGCAGAGCGAGCAAAGGCGTATGAAGATGTGGGCCTTGCGATTGGGAACCAGCAAACCATTTCGCCGCCGTACATCGTGGCCTACATGACCGAATCTCTTGATCCGCAGCCGGAAGACAAAGTCCTTGAAATCGGTACGGGAAGCGGTTACCAGGCTGCTGTGCTCGCGGAAATCGTCAAAGAGGTCTATTCGATCGAGATTGTTCCCGCCCTGGCCAAGTCAGCGACTCGCCGACTGAAGGACCTGAAGTACAACAACGTCCATGTGATGGAAGGAGACGGCTACAAAGGGTGGCCGGAACACGCCCCGTTCGACAAGATTATCGTCACATGTTCGCCGGAGAACGTTCCGACTCCGCTGATCGAACAACTAAAAGAAGGCGGACGCATGGTGATCCCTGTCGGGGAACGATACCAGCAGTCCTTCCACCTGCTTCGAAAAGTGGACGGGAAGCTCGAAGATGAACGGCTGATTCCGACACTGTTCGTCCCCATGACGGGAACGTCCGAAGAGCAGCGGCGAATTCAGCCCAACCCAAAACAACCTCAGCTGGTAAACGGTTCCTTCGAGGAAAATGAAAATGAGGATGGCAAGGCAGACGGCTGGCATTATCAGCGTCAAACCTCGCTGTGTGACGAAGAGCCTATGGAAGGGAATATCTGCCTGAGATTCGAAAACAAGTCCTCAGGCACGTCTTCGCAGGCACTTCAGGGAATGGCGATCGATGGAAAGTCGATCGCGGCCATCCAGCTTCGTTACTGGTTCCGCAGCCAGGCGATCACTCCTGGAAAAGATGCCAATGACCAGGCAGGAGTCGTCCTGCACTTCTACGACAGCATCCGCCGCGAGATTGGCACGACAATGCTTGGTAAATGGCGTGGAAGTCTGGGATGGCAGGATGTCCGGTCAACCGTCGAAGTGCCTCCGAACGCCCGAGAAGTCATCATTCGCATCGGACTCAACGGCGCCACCGGACAACTGGACATGGACGATATCCGCATGACCACTGTGCCCAGATAACCACGAACCATCAACGAAGAACCGGGAACCAACCCTCAGTGGCTCAGCCCCACTCCCGTCCGGTAAGCAGCACAGCGAAGGATTGTCTGCAGCGAATTTCCTCGGTTCCAAGTTGTAGTGGAACTCGCCAGAGTTCCTGTCATCAATGACTCGCCAGAGTTCCTGTCATCAACGCGAGTTGTGGGATCTCTGGCGAGATCCACTACAAGATCCTTTATCGCGTCGCCCGCTATGCAGCCTTGCGGACGATTGCAATCACGTCATCTTCCACATCGACCTGAAACTGGCCGTACTTCTCGAGTCGTGCTTTGACGAAATCGATGGTTGGATAGTCGTTTTGTCCAACGAACAGACGGGCGTCATCAATCAGGATCACGTGATCACGCACCTTGTGCTTCAGCACCTGATCCAGTTCGGCGATGATGGGCGTTTCGAGATCAGCCTTGGCGGTTTCTCCTGCGGAATAATGACCGTCGAGCCAGAAGACTGCTGGTTCATCCAGTTCCTTCAGTACATCAGCAATCCTCTGACCACTGTCGCCCTGAAGCAGGTGCACTCGAGGTTCATTCTGGAACAGACGTCGAGCCCGCGCATGCAGCCTGGGATGCAGTTCAATCGAATACAGCGTGCGAAAGTCATTCAGCATCGCCAGCATCATATCGCCGCGATACGTTCCGGTTTCCACCAGAGTGGAACACTGAAACCTTGCCGCATAGCGACGAATGAGCTTCTGCTTGACCAGATGCGGCGGAGGACTCGTGCGGCCGCTGCGATCCCACTTACGATACTCCGCGCGATGGCGACTGGCTCGCAACATGCGATAAAGAGGCGAACGTCGAAACTGATCAGCGGCCAGAGAAAGAAGGCTCATGGCAATCCTTTGCCCATGCTTGCGAGTATCATTCGGATTTCTGTCACTGCTTCCGTCGGCCTTCTGACCGCCGTTCCCCAGTGAATTGTCTCCATTTACGCTCTGGTTTTAGCACAGAAAGTGATTTCCGGGCAATCCCAGTCGATCAAACATCCAGACTCAACCTTTCGAGCCGCCCTGGCATCCGTCAGGCGGCCTTTTTTGCTGTCAGCGCTCGGCCGGCCAATGCGGATTCAGGCAGAAAAAGCCGGGTCGCATCGGCCTCGTGCCAGTAGATATGTTTTGACCACGGCGTCGCCATGGCCTCAGGACGGCGGAACGTCAGATTCAGCAGGAACTCAGCACACTGCCGGGACGAAAAGACGGCGTGTGCCTTCTTCCATCCGTTCCGTGCGACATGGCAGCGCAGATCATCATCCTTTCGGAATGTACGAATCACATTCACGAGATCATCGAAGTCTGAATAAAAGCCAAGCTCCTCGTCGGTGAACAGCTCCTCAAACCCCGCACCGCGCTGCACCAGCGCCAGGATGCCGTTGCCGATCAGCTGAGAAAATCGGTCCGAGGAATACAGGAAGACGTCCGTTCGACGACTCAGATTCAACCCCATGCGACTTCGCGCAAGAATCGAATCCTTCTCAGCGCCGAACACCAGACGCTCCCCCAGACAACCAAAGAAATCACACTTCACTTCCGGCAGTGCCTCTCGAAGCCTTGCGAGAAACTGACCGCGGTGTGAGGCGTGTTTATCCCGACCAAAGTACACAAGGTCATGGGGCGTGTTCTGAATCTCAAAGGCCCGCATGCGTTCGACGCCCGCATCAACCGGGTTTGGAATAAACGCAGCCGCCGTGTTTTGCCGTACAAACTGCCGGACCAGTTCTCCTCCGGTCGTGCAGCAGACCGCATCGAACAAATGAGCACGTCGATTCAAATGCTCAATTGGCTTCGGATCCCAGAGCGGATCGATGTACCAGTAGCCCATACGAATGCCGGGGACCTTGTCGCGAATTGCTTCCAGGGTTTCAACAGTGATGTGCTGACCGTGGCCCAGGATCAGTGCGTCCGGCTGAATGTTCTGGCAGGTCTTGATCAGCGCTGTGTTGGCTCGCCCCATCCCCCAGTACTTCGAATTCGTCCATGTCAGCTGACGAGCACGATCGTTGATGCTGAAGGGATAAACGTGGCATCCTGACTGAACCATGCCCTGATGGAATTTCAAATCGCAGTTGAAGAAGGCCGCTCCGTCTTTGTCGGCCTGAAAACTGGCCGCGTGAACGATGCGGATCCCCGAGTAGGGCAGGGTATGGGCTTCCGGTGAGAACGACATAGATCAGTTGCCTGTCACAAGTCCATTGTTCAGTGAAAAGTGTGCCATAACCGAGTGCGCACAAACTGCAGTCCGTGAGAAACAAACGTAAACACATTCTGATTTCGAGCAGCCTTGCGACTTCTGACCAAAGCACCTCGATCGGTTCGGGCTGGGTCGTGCCGTTCCAGGATCATGCGTTCGACGACCGCAAACAGGTGATAGTCCTCAAGAACCCGCCGCCTCGCTTCCTGCACGGCCGCAAAGTTCTTCTCCCAGTGTTTGTCCTTGATCGCTTTTCGAATTGTTTCGACCGAGCCGTCAAAATCACGGATGTCGATCGGCACAACCGCCCCTTCCGGAAAGTAATCGAACACGTTGGGACAGCCGTAGTAGAATGGCACGGTCAGCCCAAGAAACGAATCGGCCAGCTTCTCTGTCCAGTGATGCGGACACACGTGGTTCTCAATCGCCAGGTGGTATCGATACGGATCCAGTGCCTCGCGCTTGTCGTCGATTGGACGAACACCACGCCCAAACACATCCATCTCCGGCAACGCCTCTCGAAGGCGCTGAGTGAACGAGTAACGAAGATGGTGAAGCGTATGTCGCTGCTGCTTGCTGCTGCAGACCGTTGCCAGGTCTCCCGTTTTCTGAAGCGGCAGATTGTCTCGCACACTGGCGTAGTCACAGCTGTAAAACCAAACAAGGCCGCACTGGGAGTACACGGCATTGCGATGCTGCAGCGCCCAGGGTTCCTGACTGGTCAGAACGGTCTCAAACTGCGACGTAAACGACGGAGCGTAGATCTTGACGCTCGACGGCTCCGATGTCACCAACAAAGTGTGCTTTGCGGAACATGCCAGTTCTTCAATGCGAGTCGAAGTGCGTTCGGAGGGGAGGCAGGTGAGATCGTCGTAGACCACCAGCCAGTCGTAATCGCGTTCATTCAGATCGTACAAAAACCGACAGCGCCCCCAGACGCCGTCCTTGTTCGGAAACCGTCCGAGGACTCGGTCCATGGGAAAGTTCGCGCCGCCCTTGGCCAGCATCTTCACACGGATATCACCGATGTGATTTGGCTCCGCCATCGCAGATCGTCTTCCGTGACAAACAGGCAAAGAGAAGTAAAAAAGCCCTCCGAGGGCATTGGAAACCTAGCAGTTTCAGCGATTTTCAACAACACCATTGTAAAACGACTGTCCCCCAGTCGTCCGTGCTTCTTTGTAAAACGACTGTCCCCAGTCGTTAGTGTTTCATGGTAAAACGACTGTCCCCAGTCGTTTGCGATTCGCCCCCACTGTCCGCGCAGCAAAAAGGGCTGAGTCTCCTCAGCCCCTTGAGTCAATGATCGTCAAACGACCAGTTACTTCTTTGCTGGCGACAGGCGACGCAGAGTCGTGCCGCTCTTCTTGGCAACCAGTTCTTTGCTGCCGTCAGCGTTGATTTTGACGCCTACGCGAGTCGGCTTGTTGGTCTGAGGGTCAATCAGCATGACGTTTGAAGCGTCCAGTGCCAGTTCCGTATGAAGTCGGCCACCCTGAGGACTCTTTGGGTGTCCTCGCTTCACGTGCTTGTAGACCTTGTTAACCCCTTCAACTACCACTTTGCCGTTCTTGCGATCGACGGACAGCACGGTGCCGCGAGAACCCGCTTCGTCTCCTGCCACGACTTCAACGACGTCACCTTTGCGAATGTGCATGATCCACTCCAACACTCAAATTCACTGTTTTTCCGTCTTCGCACCGCCCAAAATCAGGTCGGTCGAAATTTGAAGCGGGGCAGAATGACAACATTCCCGCCGCAAATCAAGGCTCCGGAACACGTTTCCCAGGTGTTCCATGCCGCAAAAACCACCAATCCCTGGTCTCAGCCGGAAGTTCGTTCCAGCAGGACGAAACCGTCACCAGGATGCTGAGCCATCAAATTCGGCGTTTCACACCTGCCAGCTTGAACTTCGTCTCAAGTTCTTGCCATTCCATGACCTTCAACAACACAAGCGCACAAAAGAACACCACAAACCTCTCGCGCGGTGCAAATCACCATGTTCATCAGGAATGGTCACCAACGCTGTTTTGGTAAAACGCATACCGGGAAGCTGACGCATCCCGCTCACCAAAACACTTGCAGTGAACGGGACCCAAACAACACGGAGAGAGGTGTGGTGTTAACCCACCGGTTCCTCCCTTTTTCTCCCTGTTGCGTTGATTTCCGCTGACGCTGGACTGAGACATGCGATCAACGACTGAGGACAGTCGTTCTACACTGAGGTGCTGTCACCGTGTTGATTCGGGTTGCTTCTGAGCCTCTTCGGGCAATGTTCCAGTCAGTTGGAATTCCTGAATCAACTGTTCGCGGCGTGCAGCCACAGCGCGGTCGAATTCGCTGAGCACATCCATGGCGCGATCGCGAGATGTGACGAGCCCGATGATCAGGTACTGAGTAATCGCCATCAGATAACAGACCCAGCCCACCAGCCAGCGTTCTCGATGTCGTCGATATTCGTTGTATCTCTCGTGTTCGCGCGCCGCTTCCGGCGTGATGACTCGCACCGCTTCTTCAGAGACCACCGAAAGAACCGGACACTGGGAACTCAGATGATTGGAACATGCCCAGCACGCGACGATCTGATGTCTCGCAGCGTCCTCTTCGAAGTTGACCGAATGGGGCAATGGCGAACCGACAATGGCACACATCATTGCAAGCACCGGCGACGATCGGTTGATGTGTCGGCACAGATGACCTTTCATCACGGCCCACTTCTTCTGCCACATCTGCTTGAAGAAGTTCTTACCCTTCTCCATCTTCGGCGGACCAGGATGTAGAACAGCGAACAAGTCCTGATCGGGCATGGCTTCAATCACGCCGATCGCCAGCAGCAGTCGAAGTCCCATTGTCAGCCAGTCGGCACGATCCAGCCAGTCAACCTTTTGTAGCCATCCAAAGAGCAGGTGTTCCATATTGGCCGTTGCGGCCAGCAGCAGAAGCGCTCCCCGAAACCATTCTTCGAGGTCCTTTTCCAGTTCTTCATCCAGATCCTGAAGGCGAAAGATCCGACGAATGAAGAAGCGAAACACCGGTATGGCAATAAGGCCAACAATCAGTCGTGAGATCGGCTTGAGCGCCGATCGCAATATGGGCAGGTCCATCAGGATTCGAAAGAGACTGCCCAAGGTTCATTCCCCGACCAGGAATTCGAAGTTCGAGACCAAAATCACTGCTGGAAGATAGCTTAAAACGCCCATTGACGCAGTGTCTGTTTGTGCCCCGTGGAAAGACTGGGCCAAAAATGGCGATTTATGGGGATATCTGGACCGGGACAAACGTCATCGGGCGTGATGAGGGAGTACAAAACGTGACGAAAATGGATATCGTTCGCCCCTGACCAGCCAGAGAAGACAACTCGCAGAAGCGTGACTGAACGGAGAATTGAGATGTTCGGATTAGCCGGGGAAACCGAATTTGACCTGCGATTCTATCTGTTCGGGATCCCGGTACGCGTCCATCCGATGTTCTGGCTTTCCTCCGCGTGGATGGTTTGGGCCGGCGAGAACTTTGACCTCACAGCCATCGGAATCCTGTGCATCTTCCTGTCGGTTCTGGTCCATGAGCTTGGCCACGCGTGGTTCATCCGCAAGTTTGGGTATCCTTCTGAGATTGTGCTGTTCTTCTTCTGTGGTTACGCAACGTCCAGCCACTTTCCATTCTGGCGGCGAATCATTGTCTCGGCTGCCGGTCCCGCTGTCGGCCTGATACTGGGTATCTTCTGTTACCTGCTGTTTCGATTTCTGCCGCCGAACATCATTCTGGGCTACTCTCACATCCGCTACTTTCTCTACATGATGATGTTCGCGGGGATCATCGTGAACATTCTGAACCTGATACCCTGCCTGCCTCTGGATGGAGGTCAGATCATGGGCGCTCTTGTGAAGCAGTATGGCCCTCCGGGACGAGTGAATCAGGAACTCATTTACAAGATTTCCATCGCCGTATCAGGGGCGGTTGCGGTATGGGCTGCGGTCTGCCTGAACCAGGAACAGTTGTTCTTTCCCCGATGGTTGTTTGCCTGGCTTCCGGAGCGGGATGCCATCCTTCTTTACACGCTGCAGCCCAGCCCCAAGTTTGAAATGATCTTCATGGGGTATCTGTGCGCTTCCAACATCAACGCGCTGAATCAGTACAGGTTGTGGCGCTGACGGGTGCTCTGCTGACCTCCAATCGCCGGCACTCAGTCTTGGCCTGGTCTCCGCTACAACCCGCGTTCACGGAAAACTCTTCGAGTCAGCGACAACCGGTCCGTTGAGTCTTTTCGGCGGCAAGCATCTCGAATGTTCGATGTCGAGAACCCGGATTCCGTGTCCGCTGGCGACTTCTGCCGATACGACCAGACACAGCATCGGATCTTCCTGCGCGAGTCTTTGTCTTTCCATCCGACTCTTTTGCTGTCTTCCCTGAGGGTTTTCATGCGAGCCTTCCTTTTCGCTTTCGTGATCGCTGCTTCAGCAACCAGCGTTGTCGCAGAAGATGCATGGCTGGAATCATACACAGCCGCAAAGGACGCTGTCGAAAACGACGGCGGTGCAATCCTGATCCACTTCCACGCGTGGTACTGCGGTCCATGCAAGCAGATGGATGCGAACGTATTCTCTGATGCCGAGGTCCAGCGGGCTCTTCGCAACGGACTCGCTTCCATCAAGGTTGATACGACGCACGATCCGGAGCTGGCGGCAAAGTACGGAGCTGACACCGTTCCTCGCGACGTGGCGATCTTTCCCGACGGAACCGTCGAGACTCTGAACATTGGCTACATGAGCAGGAACTCGTACCTGAACCTGCTGCGTGAGACAGCCGACCGGGCTCGCCGAATGCCCGTTCCTACTCCCGTCGACACGAAGGAAAAGCAGAAGGGCCTCGACCATCCGAAAACCGAAAACCAGCCTGACACAACGAAATCAGATTCCAGCGAAGCAACGATCGATCCGCCACTGATCGGGCTCGACGGTTTCTGCCCTGTCCGACTCCACGACAAGCGCGAATGGAAACCGGGCCAGGAGAACATTACGGCGGATCATCGCGGCGTTCGATATCTGTTTGCTTCAGAAGCCGACCGTGCCGCCTTCATGAAGGATCCATCACGCTACGCGCCACAGGATCTTGGCTGTGACCCTGTCATCCTGACCAAAGATCAGAAGGCCGTAACAGGCAGTATTCGCTTTGGTGCCTTCTTTGATAATCGCCTCTATCTGTTCACCACCGCGGCGAACCGAGACCGCTTCAAGGCGAAGCCTCTCGAGTTCACCGAGATCCGCAGTGCACTGCGAGCAGACAGCATCGAAGGCACAACGTTCCAGTAACGATTCCGTTACGCAGGCTATCGCTTTGATAGTCGAACAGCTCCGCAGCTCGCATTTCACTGAGCGCCTTGCGGCTCTTCTCCTGTTTCGGCCGGAGTTGTCGCAGGTGCCGGTGTGGCGGATTTTTCTTCGGCTACTTCCTGGCTGATCACCGGCGAGATCCCGTCGAAGATCTGCAGGTTGTTGTAGGCCATCAGGCTTCCCTTTTCGAGATGCACGTTTTTCAGAGCCACTGCATATTCGGCTCGCGCCTGGAAGTAGCGAATCTCCGCCTCGACAACCCGGCGCTGTGCATCGAGCAGCCGGTCCACATCCACATCCAGATCGTTCTCTTCCTGAGCTTCATAAGACATCAGTACGCTGTTGGCAGCTTCGAGTCGATTCATGGCCGTCTGACACGCTTCGAAGGCTCGTGCAGCTTCTGCAATGGCATTACTGAGGTCGTGAACAACTTCGCGTTCCTGTTCCCGCAGGATCACTCGCTCACGCGCCAGCATCATTTCGGCGTTCGACACGGCCAGGTAACCCTTGCGGTATCCAAGCGGCACGGTGTATTCCACTCCCAGATACCATTCCTGGAGATCTCCGGTGGTCAGGTCGCCGATCGATGAAGAATGGTCGTCATCACGAATCAGGTCGTCACCGAAGCCGCGGAAGCGATAACGTCCGACAGTGTCGAGCCGCGGGTTCAGGAAGTTCTTCGCTGCCAGTACTTCCATCTGACGCTTGTGAATATTCAACTGCTGCCGACGCAGTTCCGGACGACGCACCAGTGCTTCCTGCATGATGGAATCCCAGTGGAAGAGTACTTCCGCTTCGGTTGGATCTTCTTTCGGACGCAGCATGTGATCATCGTTGATCGGCATCCCAATCAGCAGTCGAAGGCGACGTTCACAGACCTGAACGCCGCTGGTTCCTCGCGGCGTGCCTCCAGTGCTTCCATTTCGGTTCTGAGTCCCCTGGACGACTCGGCCGGTTAACGCATCATCCACATCCGCTTTGAATCGATAGTACTGTTCGCGGGCCAGGGCCACACGTGCGTCATTCTCGATATCGCTGTCCGCACGAGCCTTCAGCTGGTTCCATGCTTCCAGAGCCCGCTTCATGGCATGGCTGCGAGCATCCAGGTCTCGCCATGCGAAGTAGAGGTCCCAGTACGCGTTGACCACATTGCTGACATAGTCTCGCACGGACATTTCAAAGTCCGTCTGAGTAATGTCGTTGTTGACTCGCGCGATCAGCAGACCGTTGTAGACCCCCGGAGTTGCTCCGGGCCCGGCGATCCGATTGAATTCCATTCCTCCGCCCTGAAGCAGTGGCTGACGAATCTCGCCTTCGACGTAGCTGTCCCACGCACTTCGGAAAGTGTTACTGGGAGCATTGTTCGTGTCGTAGTTGCTGTAGCCTCGCAGGGCAAGGCGTGAACCCGTCACCGTTCGCTTGCTCAGTTCAACGTTGTAGTCGTTCAGGTCCTGGCGAAAGGTGTTCGTGCCTCCGGAGAAGAACGGATTGTTGAACGTCTGATCTTTATTATTGAAGAATGCCGAAGCAGCCAGCTGTGCGTCGAATGCACTCAGAGCCGCTTCCATGCTGTACCGCGGATCCGTCTCCCGCAGTCCCGAATTGAATCGAGTCGCAATCGTGTCCGGGTTCCTGAGACTCACTCCTCCGAGGTCTCTCAGCACTTCTGAGTTCTGCATTGCGATCTGAAGAATCTCAGTCACCGTCACATCGTGATACTCAATTTCTTCCAGACGTGAGCGATCTCGAACGGTGATCGGTGCTGAAGACAAAGCCGCCTGCATGATTTCCACCTGAGGCTCGTCAACGGCCCGGGAAATCGGCTCCACCTGCGAAAGGTCATTCGCGACGGTCTGACGCAGTGAATTCTGTGAACGACAGCCCACCAGCGTCGGCAGGGCCGTGCTGAAAAGCAGTGCGATCGTCACGCTCAGGCGAAAATTCCGCCGGGAGCGTTCAGACCAGAATGTCTGAAGACTCGGGAACATCCGTGTTCTCTGTCTCTGCGTCCGCGCAGACGTCAATCCGTTGACATCCGCCTGCTCTCTGAAATCGGATCATGCGGGACGCAACGATCGCGCTGTGTGGATACACTTACGGAAAACCCGCCATGTCGTTTCCGGATCGCAGTGCAACTGTTTCACATGGAAAGACACAGATATCTGACACAGGCGGTTCAAACAGACTGACCCGCAGAGTCAGCTGCGGCCCGGAGTTCAGAACCGGCAGTTGCTGCCGAAACAGCTCGTCGGAAAAAATGGATCAAGCACGGGGTCTCCGCTCAGCGACTCGGCAGGAGCCTCACCCCCCGTTTCAAACAGGCTGCTCACTGTTCGGTGGATTATTTCATCCGTCGCATCAGGACCTGAGCCAGCGCGGCGTCGAGGTTATCGGAAGTCCGAATCAGCTTGTAGTCGACGCCGCTTCCGGCACATCTGCGTCGAACTGCCTCCAGAAACTTTTCCATGGCGGCCAGATAACCAGACCTCAGCGCGGCGGGATCGCAGGTCAGCTTACCGGCATCTTCAAGCCCTTCGAATCGCATGGTGCCCGAGTAGCGAAATTCCAGCTCTTCATCGTCCAGCACATGCAGAGCAATCACTTCATGCCCCCGCTGGCGCATCATTTGAAGCCCCTTGAACAGGTCTTCACGCGGACAAAACAGGTCAGACAGAAGAATGACGATGCTGCGTCGGCTGAGCGATTCACTGACGCGTCGAAGGACGCCAAGGATGTCTGTCTTTCCGCCGGCGGTCTGCACCTGAAGGCCATTCAAAATGGTCTGAAGATGATTATTTCGGCTGCTGGCGGGGATCTGACTTCGAATGGCGGAATCGAACAGGCTGACTCCCACAGAATCATGCTGCTTCAGAACAAGCATGCTGAGCGCTGCGGCGACCGTCTGAGCATAAACAAACTTGGACATCGCGCCCGTGCCGAACTGCATGGATTCACTTCCATCCAGCACCAGCATGACTCGAACGTTCGTATCCTCTTCAAACTGCTTCAGATAGTACCGGTCAGACCGTGACCAGAGCTTCCAGTCGATACGTCGCAGGTCGTCTCCGGCGACATATTCTCGGTGCTGGACAAACTCCAGCGACTGACCAAAGTACGGACTGCGATGCAGCCCCGACACAAAGCCTTCAACGACCTGTCGGGCTCGCAGTTCCAGACGTGCAATGCGGGCCAGTTCTTCAGGCCGCAAAGATCTTTCCAAGTCCTGGGTCACTCGTCAGTTCGCTTTCCCGAGTAGGAGTTTCCTGAATCAGACGTTCCACAACCTTGTCCGAAGTGATGCCTTCGCTCTCTGCAGTGAAGTTCGGAACGATTCGGTGACGCAGCACAGGGGCCGCCAGTTTCTGAATGTCTTCGATCGAAACCGTCGTGCGGCCATTCAGCAGCGCCCGAGTCTTCGCGCCCAGCAGCAGGTTCTGCACGGCTCGCGGTCCTGCGCCCCAGCCCAGCCAGTCGTTGACCCACTGCGGTGTTCCCGGTTCGCGAACGCGAGTCTGCCGAACAATCGCCAGCGTGTAGTTAATGACGTGGTCAGACACCGGAACCTGACGGACTGTTGTCTGAATCTGCAGTACCTGTTCGCCGGACAGAACCGGCTGGACTTCCGGACGGAAATTCGATGTCGTCTGCCGTGCGATCTGACGCTCTTCTTCAAACGTCGGGTAGCGCACAAACACCTTGAACATGAACCGGTCCTGCTGAGCTTCCGGAAGCGAATACGTCCCTTCCTGCTCGATCGGGTTCTGTGTCGCCAGCACGAAGAACGGAGCGCTCAGCTTGTGGATCACCTGACCCACAGTCACCTGGCGTTCCTGCATGGCTTCCAGCAGAGCAGCCTGTGTCTTGGGAGGAGTTCGGTTGATTTCATCAGCCAGTACGACGTTGTGAAACAGCGGTCCCTGAATGAATCGAAACTCACGCTGACCTGTCGTCCGGTTCTCCTGAAGAATATCAGTGCCGGTAATGTCCGCAGGCATCAGGTCAGGCGTAAACTGAATGCGTGAAAAGGTCATCGACAGGCTGCGAGCAACCGTGCTGACCATGAGAGTCTTCGCGAGACCCGGAACGCCTTCCAGCAACACATGACCCTGGCTGAACAGTGCAATCAGCAGCTGCTCAATCACATCATCCTGCCCAACAATCACCTTTCGAATCTGTTCCTGCAGTTTTCCGAAGGCCTGATGCAGAAGATCTACCGCCTGTCCTGACAGGCCATTCTCGGTATTGTCCGTCATGTATTCTCTCGGTCTTTGTTGTCAGAACCGTGTTCCAGCCCGGAACGCAGCAACCTGGCTGTGCAGCATCCGAGTTTCAATGGGAATCGTGGGGCCGGGATGATAACAGAGCATATGCCGTTGAGAAACCACCGGCGGTGATTTGCGTGATTTGACGACCGCCCAGGCGATCTGTTCCGATCAACTTCGACGGTGGAACTGCACTTCGATTTAGAGGGCCGGAACATTCAGCGAAATGAAGAAGGCTGCTGGAAGCCTGCCGCGATGTGGAAGAACGGAACTCTGGCGAGTTCCACTACAGATTGGGCGCAGGAACTCTGGCGAGTTCCACTACGGATTGGGGACTGGAACTCTGGCGAGTTCCACTACGCCTGGACGGGAGATGTTCGACGGACTAGTGGGTCGCTTCGCCGGGCAGTGGAAATCCTGAGTCGAACAGATGAGCAATCGCGTCAGCGGCGGCAGACGCGTCATCGCCGCTGGTTTCCAGTTCCAGAATTGCTCCGGAGGGCGCGGCCAAAAGCATGAGATCGAAAGCCGACTTCACGTCAGCCTTTCGACCATCAAATGAAAGGGAGATGGACGACGAAAACATCAGGGCTTTCCGAACCAGCTGCGTGATCGGATTCAAATGCAGCCCGTTCTCCGGAGTGACAGTGACCTGTCTCCTGATCTGTGTGGCATCTCCCATAAATCTGCTCCCGACTGCAGGGCCGGCTCCAGAATGAGCCGGTCCTGGTCATTCCTTATCAGGCGTCTCGATCGCCTTCGTCTCGTTCGACAAGCAGGTCCCAAATGTCAACCGACGTTGTGGACTGCTTCAGGAAGTTACAGAAGTCAGGGCTGCGGAGGTGCCGCGAAATGTTCTCGAGTCCACGCAGGTGATCACCCGGACGATCCGGAGGTGAAACCACGAGGAACAGGATGAAGACGTCTTCGCCATCAAGGCTGGCGAAATCAACACCGCCGCGTGAAATTGCAACTGTCGCTGACAGCTTTTCCACGGAGGCATGCTTGGTATGAGGAACAGCGACGCCATTTCCAATACCGGTTGAGCCCAGTTCTTCGCGCTTCAGAATCGCAGCAACTACTGCTTCTTCATCACTCGCTCGAAATGCACCGGCTTCTTTCAGGCTGGCCACCATCTCTCGAATAACGTCTTCCTTCTTTGTGGCTTTCAAAGAGGGAAGGATGGCTTCCTTGACGACAAACTCAGTCAGCTTCATGGGGAATTCGCTCCTGGCAAAACACGGCCAGCGCCAAAATATCAGAATGAAAATGGCCAGAATGGCCAGTGAATGCAGAGAATCTGCGAAGACGGTTACAAAGGATGTGTATCACAGCCTTCTCAGACAAAATTCGCAATCGCGAAGACCCGCGAATTCAAAGCCAGGAAGGTGAAGTTGCCATCCGAAAGAAAAGCCGGCAATCAGGCCTGTGGATTATCCTTGCCGCCTGCTTCCAGTGACGCGTCAGAAACAGAGGTCTTGTGGCGTCGATCCCGGTGCTTTTCCTTATACTTGTGAACCTGGTGCTCCATCTTGTGGAGCGCCTTGTCGAAGGTCACTTTGGTGTCTTCGCCTTCCACATGAGCCACGATGGTGTGGTAGCCGTCGATCTCGACAAGCATTTCCACGTCCACTCGCGGACCTTCAAATTCCAGGGTCACATCGATTTCACTGACGGTATCCAGATACCGAAGGAGCTTTTCGGCCTTCTGAGTAATATAGTCACGAAGATCTTGCCGAATGCTGCCATGTCGACAGGTAATCGCCACCTGCATCCTAGTTTCCTTCCAGTCAGTGCGCTTCTTCAAACGGTTTTGGCGACGCCGATTGGGGTCGCCGTTATTTCTTGCGTCAGGAAGAACGTCTTCAAATCGTGACGTCTTCCTGCATCGCTGGCTCAAAATTCTAGTTGGAGCCGCAAATCATGAAAAGCGCCGGTTGAGGGTTCTTTGCCCGAAGTTCAATCCTGACAAGACAATTGTGGCGTCGTTTGGCCCAAAGCGGACCTGATCGCCCCGAAAGTCCTGCCCGAATTACCATTTCAGCCCGAGTCAGCAACGGGACGGGATCTCGTTTCGACAGCAACTGGCTCCGTAACACGGCCTTGCCTGACGCCATCTCTTCGCGATCCAGTCTCCGCAGCCTGCGACTTCGCTTGTTCAGGCTCAGGCAACTTTACGCTTCAAACTCTCCTGAAGCCGAGCCTTTTCAGAGGAAGTTGCCCACCTTCGGGGCTTTCTCCATGTCTGAACATACGTTGCCAAAAGGCCACGCGTTGCCCACCAAACTCGTCAAGGTTCACCGGTTATTCCCAGGTTATTCGACCGTCCAGTAGTCAAACACGAACGGCTCTTCCAGTTTTCCTCCAAGCAGCTCCACAAACGCCTTGTGCGCTGGATGTGGCAGATAGGCGTCCCGATCAGCTTCGGTGGCAAAGGTCACGAGGTAGCCGTGAGTAAATCCTTTGGCCAGTCCTTCCGGGCTGTTGTTGGTGCCGCGCTCGAAGTCCTGAATCCCGGGAATCTGTCGCTTCAGATCCTGAAAGGCCCGATTGATCTCATCCAGCTGAGCCGGCGTAATGTCAGGCTTGTACTTGAACAGAACCACATGGCGCAGCACGCGTGTCTTCGACGGAACTTCACCAGCGGCTTCCAGCATCCGCACTGCAACGAAACGATTGCCGGCATCATTCAGATGAACACCGTCGGTCGTGAGAACTCCCTGAGACTGGCCAGCGACGTTGTATTCTTTTTCGTAGTTGATGAAGGATGCTCGCAGGTCCAGCAGAGTCGCTCCGCATTCCTTTGCCACGCTGCGGCTGACGTCGCAGTATTCATCCAGCATCTTGTCCAGTTCATTGGTGCCGTCAGACTTTTCGCCAATGACACTTGCTGTCGAAAGAATCACGCGTGCTCCCGCGTCGTTGCACCGCTTAATCAGACTCTTCAGACCCGTCTCAAACTGTTCCTTCGGTGTGCCGCGGCCATTCTTCGAATGCCACACGTCGTTGATGCCAATGTAAATCACAACCACACTTGGCTTGTGAGCCAGCACATCGCGGTCCAGACGCTCTGCCAGATTCGGAACTCGATTGCCGCTGATCCCGGCTCCGATCACCTTGATGCCGGAATTCGGACGGCTCTTTTCGATGGCCTGTCGGAACAAAGTCACGTAGCCCGTTTCACCGGCACCGGCCTGAGTAATCGAATCGCCAAGGAATACGATGGTCTCGCCATCTTTCAATCCTGCCATTGCCGTGCCTGACATCATCGCCAGCGCTGCCATCATCATGGTTCCCAAACTTCGCATCTCTGTGTGCTCCTGACTGAAACTCGTCCTGCGTTTTCATCGCCATGGCAAACTGCCACAGCTGTGCTCAGGGCAGGGTGGCAGACGAACAGCAGACCGTCAACCTTCACGTTTGACGGTTCTCACGAGGCGTCTTCGCATTTCGATACAGGCAACGACTGAGGTGAACAGTGAAATCGAGATTTCCACTCCATGTTCCAGGGAGTGATCTCCGCGAATTGTCGATCCGAGATTGGGAATCACCACCCCATGCCAAACAGTCGCAACAACAAACAGAGTCGCCAGGAACACGAAGAGGGCCACCAGACAACAGGCAACGATAATCCCGAAATGCTGTCCGGCACTCAGGTGCCCCGGTGGCTCATCCACCCCTTCTTCCTGCGGCGGTACCAGTTGCTGGACGACGGTCTGGTCCACCACGTATGGGTTTTCATTTTCAAATGCCATGTAATCACCCAGGTGTCGCATGCGACAAACCAAGTAACAATCACTAAAACCGGGACCCGTAGACCGGGGTATTGGAAAAGCTGGACTTTTTCTTACATGGAAGCATACTCTTTCGAAGATCCAGCGTCCTCCCGATGCCGATAGTTTCCAAAGCTGCCAGCATCTCCCTCCGGTTCCTTCCCGCCACATCAGTACTCACCGCATGTCTCTTGTCGACCCATTTCGAACTGGTTCTCTGCTGCGCCGACGAAGCGTTCTGGCGGCATCCGCCGTTCCGCTGTCGTCCTGGTTTGCCGGACGATCAGCTGCCCGTGCGGATGACACTGTCAGTCAGGTGAATGGCTTCGGCAAAGCCAAACGCTGCCTGATGCTGTTCATGTGGGGTGGCCCCAGTCAGCTTGATACGTTCGACATGAAGCCGAAAGCTCCGGCCGAAGTGCGCGGCGAGTTTCAGCCAGTCTCGACGGCAACACCGGGTCTTCAGATCTGCGAACATTTTCGGAAGCTGGCTCCACTGTCGGAACTGTTTTCTGTCATCCGATCTCTCACACACGACGATCCGGCTCATCTGAGCAGTGCTCATACAACGCTGACAGGACAGATTCCTCCGGTCAACAAGAGCGATGATGAGCCGCCCAGCCGGAATGATTCACCCTGTCTCGGGTCCCTCGTTTCCAGGTTCCGCACCATTCCTTCCGGCCTGCCTGCTGCCGTCACAATGCCATGGAAGACTCTGCATCCGGCTGCCCCGGGCGGCACAGCGCCGGGACAGACAGCAGGATGGCTCGGTGCCAGCGCAGATCCGATGCTGGTGACCGGCGATCCTTCGTCTCCGGACTGGACCGTTCCAGCTCTGCAGCTGCTGGATGGCATCGATACTCGACGACTGATGGATCGTCGTTCGCTGCTGGCAACGATTCAGGGACAGCAGTCTTCTCTCGAACAACAACTTACATCGGTGATGGGACTCCAGCAGGAAGAAGCATTCCGTCTGCTGAGTTCTCCGGCGGTCAGAACGGCATTCGATCTTTCTGCCGAACCGGAAGAAGTGCGAACTCGCTACGGCCGCAACATCCATGGGCAATGTGTTCTTCTGGCTCGACGTCTGCTGGAACATGGTGTTCCGTTTGTTACCGTGAACTGGCACAACGATGGCCACAACTTCTGGGATACTCACGGCAACAACTTCGTTCGCCTCAAACGCGACCTGATTCCGCCCGCAGACCAGGCCCTGGCCGCTGTACTGACCGACCTTCGCGATCGCGGAATGCTGGAAGACACTCTGGTCGTCTGGGTTGGCGAATTCGGGCGACGTCCTCAGATCACCGCGGCCAATGCCGGTCGCGAACATCATCCGTTCTGCTACAGCGGTCTCGTTGCAGGCGGAGGAATTCGAGGCGGATCGATCTACGGTGCCAGCGATGACATTGCTCGCTTCCCGGCCGAATCTCCCGTTTCCCCCAAAGACCTCTGCGCCACCATGCTGCATGCGCTCGGAGTTCCGCAGGGCATGACGATCAACGATGCCACCGGCCGACCACACTTCCTCTACGCCGGCTCACCCATCCTGCCACTCTTCAAAGGGTAGAGGAGGAGGGTTCTTGGTTCTTGGTTCTTGGTTCTTGGTTGGTGGCTTGTGGTTTATGAGCTGCGGTTCATTGGTCGTTGCCGTCGCCGGGGGCTTGTTCGAAGCGATCGATGACGTCGCGAAATTCCCGTAGCTGTGAGTAATCCTGTTTCCAAGTCGTGTACATGACACCGATCACACCGTCCACTTTCTGCTTGTGGGCGGTCTCCAGCCAGCGTCGGATCTGATTGGCATCGGCGTCATAATACCCGGCCAGAATCTGCTTGTGGCCCCGGTCCGCGAAGAACTTCAAACTCTCCGCACGCACTCCGAAGTTCCAGTTCATGATGATCGTGTCGCGCGACAGTCCTTCCCATGAACCGGTCAAATCACCATTCACAAGGTAATAGTTGTCCACGGCGTTGTGATGAGGATCAAACATGTCGCTCCACACAAAGATTCGCCGATTGCTGTCCAGTGTCTTCAGCTGCTTTGTGCAGAACCGAACATTGTCTGCAACCACCTGTCCCGGAGTTCGCCCCAGCTGCCGGAAAGTTTCATCCCAGCCCAGAACTCGCCACTCGTCATGACTCATCATCCGATCAGTCGACGGAAAGATCTTCTCAATGTCATTCGCCTGACGTTTCAGAAGCTCCTGAAGACCAGGCTCAGTCACACAGGCACACACCTGACCGTCGTACACAACATGAGGGTGATACCAGGAAATCCGAAGTCGAGTCCCATCCGCCCAGCTGCCTTTCATCATGACAGCCGGCGACTCATGAAAGACTTCATACTCACCGGCGTACGGAACCGAGCCCAGCTTTGGATCGCGCACGGGTTCAAAGTCGACACCCTCTTCCAGCGTTCGCGGTGTCGCTCCATCGGTGGTAATCACCAGCGGCGCCCCTGGGCGTCTCAGGACATTCAGCAGTCCGCATTCCTCAATCTTCGCTTCAGCCAGTGACATCTGGCCGCCCGTCGGTCCCCAGGCTCCGATGTAAACACTGACGCTGGGATTATCGAGCGAATTGAAGGTGATGTGCTGAACGGTCCAGTCCTGCGAACGCTCCACCGTCAAATTGGTGTGCGACAGCCGTCGTCCAGTCTTTGGTTCCAGAACCGCAATCTGCGGCTGCCCACGAAAGTCCTTCGTACGAACTTTCACCGAAACGTGATAGTGCCGAAACGGACTGACATTCACGGTCTTCACCGCCCGACAGTTTTCCCCTTTCGGGTTGGTCACGGTCAACGCTTCTCCGTCGGCCTTCAGAGTTTCATCAATGAAGTTCCAGGCTTTCCGATCTGAAAAAGCGGGCAGGGCGACTTCCGGATCCGGGACCAGCGTGGCAACTCCGTTCCGCACTTCAAAAAGTGCCTGTCGAACAGGTAACCCTTCCGCAAGATTCACATCCTGCGAAAGGAGACTGTTCGAATATCCCACCGGAAAAACGGCAGGAACCAGCTGCAGCTGAAGCCCCTTCGCATGCTCACGAATCCGCGTGACATGACCAAAGTACTTCTGATCCATGTCAGGAAGTCGGCAGAACTTCGAATCCGTGATCAGGACATGCGTATAACCCAGTCCCGCCGCTTCCTTCATCAAGAGCTCTAGACGTTCAACTTCCTGAGGCACCAGCAAATTCACCGGTGCATAAACCCAGCGCTCCAGCTTCTGCGCCTGAACGACGGAAGGAACGATGGCGAGACAGAACAACACGGCGAACCAAAGCTTCAGCCTTGTCAGCCAGTGACCACTCGCGCCTCGCTCAGCATCCAACATACCAGATCTCGTTTGCCGAAGAGTCCTGACGATGTGGCCCTGAAGTTTCGCCTTCGAGACCACATCGTTCCTGTTTCCGCACTGCTATTCCTCGTCCGATCGAAGCTTGGCCAGAATGCTCAGGTCTTCCAGTGTAGTGGTATCCTGAGTCGACTCGCGACCCGCCGCGATGTCTCGCAGAAGACGACGCATGATCTTGCCGCTGCGAGTCTTCGGAAGTGCTGTCGCGAATCGAATCTGATCCGGCGTTGCCAGCGCTCCGATCGAACTTCGCACGTGGTTGATCAGTTCCTTTTTCAGAGCATCGTCGCCTTCGCCCGTCTTGAGCGTGACGAAGCAGCAAATGCCTTCACCCTTGATCTCGTGCGGAAATCCGACGACCGCTGCTTCCGCCACCTTGGGATGCGACACGAGCGTACTTTCCACTTCCATGGTACTCAGGCGATGGCCCGACACATTCAACACGTCGTCGACGCGTCCCATGACCCAGATGTAACCATCTTCGTCATGCCGCGCACCGTCGCCGGCGAAGTAACAACCGGGTACTTCCGAAAAGTACGTCTTCTTGAATCGCTCATGGTCGCCGTACAGAGTTCGCAGCATCGATGGCCACGGCTGGCGCATAACCAGCAGACCGCCTTCGTTCGGCCCAAGACTCTGGCCATCACGAGTCACGATGTCCGGCACGATGCCCGGCAGAGGACGGCAGCAGCTTCCTGGCTTCGTTGCAGTCACACCCGGCAATGGACTGATCATGATGCCGCCAGTTTCTGTCTGCCACCATGTGTCGACAATCGGACAGCGTTCCTGCCCAATGATTCGATGATACCACATCCACGCTTCCGGATTGATCGGCTCACCGACAGACCCCAGAAGTCGCAGGCTGGACAGATCATACTTCTCCGGCCAGTGATTGCCCCATTTGATGAACGCACGGATCGCCGTCGGCGCGGTGTAGAAAATGCTGACTCGGTACTTTTCGATGATCTCCCAGAAGCGGCCTTCATCCGGCCAGTTCGGAGCACCTTCGTACATGACAACTGTCGTGCCGTTCGAAAGCGGCCCGTAGCAGATGTAGCTGTGTCCCGTGATCCAGCCAATGTCCGCCGTGCACCAGTACGTGTCATCTTCCTTCAGGTCAAAGACCCAGCGAGATGTCATCGTCGTGCCAAGCAGATAGCCAGCAGTTGTGTGAAGAACACCCTTTGGCTTGCCTGTGCTGCCAGACGTATAAAGAATGAACAACGGATGCTCACTGTCGAGCTGCACTGGATCGCAATCTGCCGACGCACCTTCCATCAGTTCGTGCCACCAGAAGTCGCGGTCAGGAACCATATCGACGTCGCCACCCGTACGGCGCACGACGACGACCTTCTCAACGGACGGGCACTTGTCGAGACTCGCATCAACCGCCGCCTTGAGCGGCACTTCTTTGCCTCGACGCCAGCCACCGTCAGCGGTGACGACCAGCTTGGCCTGAGCATCATTGTTGCGATCAGCGACGGCATCGGAGCTGAAGCCACCAAAGATGATCGAATGAACCGCGCCGATGCGGGAACAGGCCAGCATCGCGATCGTGAGTTCCGGAATCATCGGCATATACAGAGTGACTCGGTCACCGGTCTGCACGCCCAGCTTCTTCAGCACATTCGCAAACTTGCAGACTTCGCGATGAAGGTCCTGGTAGCGAAGAACCCGAGTATCCCCGGGTTCGCCTTCCCAGATGATCGCCGCTTTGTTCTTGTGCGCGCCCTTGAGATGACGGTCGACGCAGTTGTAGCTGACGTTGATCTTCCCGCCGACGAACCACTTCGTGTCCGGCATGTGTCCCTGCATGACCGTGTCCCAGCGTCGGAACCAGTCCAGGTTTTCTGCCATCTCGCCCCAGAATCCGGCCGGATCATCCTTCGCTCGTTTCCACATCGCCTCATACTGCTGCTGACTGCTGATATGGGCGTTGGCGGAAAATGTGGCGGGAGGTGCGAAGGTTCGAGTTTCCTTCAGAACACTCTGAATACTCTGGCTGCCAGACTGGCTCATGGGGTTAACTGCTCCTGCGTGATGAAGTCAGCGCGAAGATCTTTGCGGGGATGGTTGAGGAAAGTTCTGAGCCGCTTTGGACGACCAGAAGCAGGCATTTTGAGGACGGTCCAGCCAATTGTCCACCTGACACGCACTCAAGATTTTGACAGGGAAAAACACTGTGGATTGCGTTTTCAACTCCACCTGCCCTGGAGAGCGGGATGCGTGACGGAAAATCATCGGAGTGTAGAACGACTGTCCTCAGTCGTTGCCCGCCTGGTCGGGCCCCTGCCATTCAAGTAGCGGAACGGCGCAAGCCGTCCGGTGTCGACATTGTTGTCGCTCAAGCAGCGGAACGGCGCAAGCCGTCCGGTGTCGCTTCGAATGCAAACCGGGTAGCACAGGTGCAGCCTGTGCCGCGCAGCGGTCGGAAGCCGAAGGGTCAGCGTGGATATCCCAGTGCACCGTGTCCCGGAAATCTCGCATGCACTCAACAGCTTCCGGCGCCTGCGGCACACGCCCTTCAGGCGTGCTACCCGACTTACTGAACACCGAAAACTGAAAACTGATCACTTCCTTTCAAGGTGCTTATCGAACCAGTCAAGCAGAGCCGCTTCCGCCTTCTGCCCCTGTTCTCCCGGAAAACCATGCGCTGCTCCCGGCATGACCATCAGTTCGCACGTAGCATCAGCCTTCTTCATCGCCTCCAGAAACCGCTCACTGTGCGAAATTGGAACCAGTTCGTCTTTGTCACCGTGAATCAAAAGTGTCGGAGCATCATCCTTCGTTACGGCGAGCAAAGGAGACACATCATCGGCCTGATCGTCCGGAAACACGATCGCCGGGAACTGTGTGCTCAATGTTGCATGATTCACGTATTCGCGAATGTCGGTTGGCGGAAAGTAACATGCAACCGCCTGAACTCGGCTGGACGTTTTCTCTTCCGCTGTCTTTCCCGCGGAGTCACCGTCGTCGCCCATCGTTCCCAGTACCAGCGACAAATGACCGCCGGCACTTCCGCCGCAGACTCCGATTCGATCAGGGTCGATGCCATAGTCCTTCGCGTGAGCTCGAATATGTCGGATGGCCAGCTTCACATCGCTGACGGCATCAGGCACTTTGAAGTACGGACTGCTTCCGTGTCGCACAAGAATCAGCGTGTATCCTCGGTCAACGATCTTCTCGAACAGGTTCTTGCCAGGAGGCTCGGGGCGAACAATTCCTTCCGGCGGAGCCCACATGGAGACCCATCCTCCACTGACCATGAACAGCACACCAGCTCCGTTGGCATTTTTCGTTGGCTTGATCACGTCATACGTCAAAGCCATACCAGCCTTGTGGCCATAGATCACATCCGGCGTAATTGTCCTCCAGTCCTCGGCCAGCACACCATTTGCTAGCAACGACAATCCAAAGCCGATCAGCAGCGTTCGCATCAGAAAACTCCGAGGTAGGTCAGGTGAGTTCGAAGAATACTGATCGTACCTGAGAGCCCCTGCCATTCAAGCAGCGGAACGGCGCAAGCCGTCCGGTGTCGACATTGTTGTCGCTCAGGTAGCGGAACGGCGCGAGCCGTCCGGTGTCGGTTCGAATGAACGTCAGGTAGCACAGTTGAAGCCTGTGCCGCGAAACGGTCGGAAGCCGACGGGGAAGCGTGATCATCCCAGTGCACCGTGTCCTGGCAATACCACATGCACTCATCGGCTTCCGGCGCCTGCGGCACACGCCCTTCAGGCGTGCTACCCACGTCCGCGACCAAGCACTAGCCCAACACCCAACACCCAACACTGAAAACTGAAAACTGAAAACTGAACACTGAACACTGAAAACTGAACACTGAAAACTGAACACTGAAAACTGAAAACTGAAAACCGGCCCTTTCTGCCGGAGTCCGGTCGGGCAGACCAGGAAGTTTGAATCGGACTGGACCGGCTGTAACGATTGTGCCGAAGAACTATCAGACAGCTTCTGCGCGCTGGTTCCTGGTTCGTTGGGGTTCGCGAGAGCTGGTGATTTCGAAAACACAGCAGGACTCAGGACGAGTTCCCGCATAGTCATCGAGGCACAGAGATGGAAGCTCAGGCATTTGATCAGAATGGTGGCCAGGCGATGTTCAAGCGACGACTTGGACGCGGCTTGAATGCTCTGCTGGGTGGCGGGGATGAAGAGGGTGCTTCGGCACCGGCGACAATTCCCATGCATCCGACGTCCGCTCCTCCAGCTCCGGGTTCCGATGAGATTTCGCTGGAGCTGATTGAGCGCAATCCTCATCAGCCACGTCGTGAATTTGATCAGGCGTCGATCGATGAGCTGGCCGACAGTATTCGCAAGCACGGCATTCTTCAGCCGTTGCTCGTACGTGCTCGCCCCGATGGCGAAACCGGGTATCAGCTGATCGCCGGCGAACGCCGATGGCGAGCTGCTCAGGCGGTGGGACTTGAAACCGTGCCTTGCCGAGTCATCGAATTTGCCGACCGCCAGGCCAGTGAAGCGGCACTCGAAGAAAACCTGAAGCGTGAAGACCTGAACGTGCTCGAGAAGGCTCGGGCGTTCAAGGATTATCTCGATCGCTTCGGCGGCACGATTGAAGAACTCGCACGGCAACTCAGCATGAGCCGAGCGAACGTCAGCAATATGATGCGCCTGCTGGAACTGCCCGAAGCCGTCCAGCAGATGCTTCGCGATGACAAGATTTCCGCTGGCCATGCACGCGCCATCCTGCCGCTGTCAGAAGCTCAGCAGTGCGAGTTGGCTCGCCAGATCGAACAGGAACAGTTGTCCGTTCGTCGGACCGAAGACATCGTTCGTGAGATGCTGAAGGCTGGAACGATCGCAATGCCCGGCGTGGCAGGAGATGCAGCCGCTTCCGAAAAGCCTCAGCTGTCGAATCATGTTCTGTCGCTGCAGACAGCTCTTCGAGATACTCTGGGCGCCAAGATTGACATCAAGCTGAAGAAGAATGACGCCGGACAAATCGTCATTCACTTTGGCAGCAACGATGACTTCGAACGCATCATGGAGAAGCTTCGCAAAGTCGGCTAGGACGTTAAACCGGTCCAACACAAAAGTAGCGGAAGGGCGCAAGCCCTCCGGTTTCAACGTCACCGGACGTCTGGCGCCGTGCCGCTATTTGTGGATCATGCCGGCGTCACCGGACGGCTTGCGCCGTGCCGCTATTTTTGGGTGATGCAAACAGCGGAAGTGGCCTGATGGAATCGCTGGATCATCTCTTTCAGGCCTCATCGTCTGGTGTGATTCTGCGAGTCTACGTGCAGCCCAAAGCGCGACGTGCTCAGATCATCGGACTGCATGCCGATCGCCTGAAGCTGGCGGTGACCGAACCTCCGGACAAGGGCAAGGCCAACGCCGCCGTCATTGATCTGATCGCAGAGACCTTCAAAGTCGCGCCGTCACGTGTGTCTCTAGTTCGAGGCGACACCAGCCGACAAAAGGACATCGCAATCCAGGGTCTGGCGCAGAATGACGCGATTGCCATCCTGCGAAGCTGTCTGCCACCTCAATAAAGAGTTTTCAGTTTTCAGTTTTCAGTGAATTGCCGTTGGGACACGGTGCACTGGAATAACCGCGCTGACCCTTCGGCTTCCGACCGCTTCGCGGCACAGGCTGCACCTGTGCGACCCATTGTTGCGGTTCGCTTCGCGAAGCAGGCGAGGTGCTCCATGGTGGCCCGGCGAGACAGGCAACGACTGAGGACAGTCGTTTTACACTGTGATCGCATCTCGCTTGCCGGATGTACAGCCACCGCGTTCATCATTCGTCGTCTTCGTTCTCTTCCAGGTCCGGCTCTTCCTCAGGAGGATCTTCCAGCGGGACGAGGCCGATTTGTGTTTCGACCATTTCGGCGATCTGGCACAGACGTCCGAAAACTCGCCCCTGAAGAGGTGGCATCGACTGACCAATGGAAGCGGCGGCTTCATAGAGGGCCACTGGATTTTCTTTGTCTGGCAACTCCTTCAGGAAGTACTCACCCACAGTCATGTCGGCTTTGGCATGATCGAACGGGTAGGGCACCGCCCAGAACGATTCTCGCAGGTTGGTGATGTGATCATGAAGTTCACTCATTCGTTGCTTGATCTGTTCAATCAGTTTTGGATTCTCACTGTTGTCCGACAGCATGGTCAGCAGTTTTCCCAGAGCCAGCTGACAGTCTCGGATCACAAGCAGCTGCCCGATTCGTTCGTTCATCTGATCAAACAGGTCGATCAGCATGTCGAGCTCCGCGAGTGTCGCGCCCTGTTCCTGGAGAGTCGCCTGATATTCGGGAAGGCGTGCCAGCTGCAGTCCGGAATACAGACGATCGGCGGCCGCATCTTCGAACGGCGCCAGCTTCGGAGCAACTCGCCCCTGCCTGATCTCGGTCGCCTCACGGGCCGCGCGGATTTCGTCACGGTTTGTCAGAGGAATCGAGAAATCACTTTTCCGGACTCTCAGCCCGGCCTTAATGAGAATCTCGGCCAGTCCAATCTCAATCAGCACAGTGTCGCATTCGTCGAACGTCTTCCATGCCTCTGCATATTTCTGCGCCTGAATCAGCATGGATTCGCGGCTGTACTTCAGATGGCGGATCACTTCATCAGGTCGTTTGACGGGATTGCGAGCCGCCGCTGGGCTCTGGAACGGGCGATACCAGGAAAGATGTCCCTGGAAGAATCGACGCAGTGCTTTCCACGCTGCCTGCTGAATCTTAAGTCGCTCCATCAGTTCATCGACAGGGTGGATATCTGACTTCTTAAGCTGATCTCCAATCACTTCCTTGTAAAAGTCCCACGTGACTGCTCGTGAAAGAAAATCAAACTTCTGGAACAGATGCGCAGCCGGCAGTCGAAGCGTAAAGACGCCTTCGGTATTCTCGCGGGCGGCACTGGCCATTCGTTCGGGATCGGACGGATGGGTATCGAAGAGCCCCGTTTTCGCGTTCATGATCATCTCATCGATCTTCGCATGGACCTTTTCGGGAAGCTGGTCCACATTCAGAAGGATCAGTTTTGGAAGATTGTCTCCCAGACGTCCCTCCGAGTAGAACGTGCCGATGTCCGACATCGCGCCTCGATAGGCCACACCAAGAACGGACAGTTGACGGGCGGTGGTTGCGAAGGTTTTGCTTCCCGCAAATCGAGCCTCATAGCGGTCCGCATCAAACTCCATTTGTCGCATGAGATATCCTGAGATCAGATGTCCCAGCATCATAAGGCACCAGAGAATTCGGCGAGTCAGCCAGACGCCCAGTCGCACCAGATAGACAATCCAGCCGATTCGAATGTCCAGGCTGTGTGACAGTTCTTCCAGCTTCTCATCCCACGAATCCCGCTCATAGACGACTCGCGTGAACCAATAGCTGATCGATCGAATCACGTACGACAGCCGCATTCCGGCACCCTGAGCAAAGTGCCCGAATTCGTGCGCCAGAACACCGCCGAACTGTCGCATTGTCAGACCGGCAACCAGCGGCATCCCGAGCGTCAGTACGAGATCATTTCCAACAAAACTCAACAGGCCCTTGCCGAAGCTGGCACTTGCATTGATGTTGCAGTCGATGTCAATTCGACTGGGGCGAGGCGCTTTGACGGTATCGCAAATTCGGTCGACAAACTCAAACAGCAGAGGTTCATCTGATCGTTTCAGCGACCGTCGTCCTGAGTCCTGCGCAGGTCGGGAGAACAGCGGCTTGAACATGAAGATCACGAGAGTTGCACCGGCCACGATTGGCGTGACGTAAATCATAAACGCAAACACGACGGCGCGACCCGCGTTTCGCCCGGTACCAACGCCCGACGCAGCCGAGATGATTCCCGTATGATTGACTGTATGGTACCAGACGCCCCAGCCCACCAATCCGATGATCATCAGGTAGACAAAGGGCAGCACGATCATGAACAGTGAAACCAGCGCGATGCTCAGGCGATACGTTCCAGTCACCGGAACGGGCTCAATCGCTTCCGCCTGAAACGACGCAAGTACTTTTTTGCGCAGCACCGTGAAGTCTTCCGGCGGCGCCGACAGAGTGGCGGCTGTGTGTCGAATCGCATCCTGCTGCACATCACGAGGGCCGGAAACGGTACGAGCCCGGACGACAGCTCTACTGGCTGGCGCAGGCGGAGTCACCGGTTCGGCCGTGACGATGTCTTCCCCCGAAACCGGCTCAGCAACTCGCCGCGCCTTGCGAACAACAGGTGCTGCAGCATTCTCGGGCAGCACTTCCACGATGTTCTCTTTTGGCGCGGGTTTAGACTGCTTGAGCCCTTGTTCCTGCGGAGCCACGGGCATTGGAGGCGGAGCAGGCTTCGGTGGTGCAGCAGGCTTCGGTGAAGAAGCTGCTGCATTCGGAGGGCTCACATTTGTCTTCGGCGGAACCTGCACAGAGCCAGTCGGCGCTGCACTCGGCCCTCCGGAACTGGCAGCAACGACCGTCATGATCTCTTTGCATTTGACACACCGGATCTTCTTCCCAGCCAGTTCGTCTTTCACTGCAAATGCTGCGGAACAGGATGGACAACGAACCTGAATCGACACGGTGCAAACTCCCGCTCTGTGAGATGAGCAGCGCTGGATGCCGACATTTCAAGATCGGCAAGCGCCAAGTTAGGAGAGCGTAGAAAGCCCTGTGTCGAGCGGCAAGTGACCGAATCAGCGGTCTCGGGCCGAAAGCAACGGAAGGAGACGAAAGAGGGCCGTTCCTCGGCGCCACTGACTACGATTATTCTATGTCACACGTTCTTGTCCGAAATCCACTGCGACGATGGTCAGCGTTGAGTTGCTGTTGTCGGGCAAGAAGATGGTGGGGCAAAAAAATCGTGGGCTGTCCTGTGCTTGATTCGCGTCGATTCGCGTTCATTCGCGGTTGCCAATGCGTTCCCACTGACGGAACACATACCGGGAAGCTGACGCATCCCGCTCGCCAAAAGGGAGTGTTCAGTTTTCAGTGTTCAGTTTTCAGTGAATTGACGTTGGACACAGTGCACTGAAGTACCACGCGATCCCTTCAGCTTCCGACCGCTGCGCGGCACAGGCTGCACCTGTGCTACCCATTGTCGCGGTTCGCTCCGCGAACCAGGCGAAGTGCTCCATCGTGGCCTGGCCAGGCGGGTAACGACTGACAGTCGTTCTGCACTGCCAGCTGATCGAATTATTTCTGGCATTGGTCTCGCAAATCAGAAGTTCGTTTCGTACTGTCAACGAGGCTCTCTTTGACTTCGTGGACGAAAGCTCGAACGTCGAGATCAGTACAGCGACCGATGCGCCTTGCCGACTCGCGACCCGAATGTCCGCAAATCACTATAGGAGTATTCGATGCTACAGATTCTGCTTGGATCCATCTTTGGACTTCTTTCCCTGTGCGTCACGGATGAACCACCAGAAAAACAGGTCGCCCCGACACCCACAGACAAGCTCCCGGAACCGGGTCCTGAGTTATTGAAACTCACTCCGGAACAAATTGAAGCAGCGTATGCCGGAAAAAAGATGCCCGAGGCTGTTGAGATGTACCTGGTGATTGCAAGAGGCGGGCAGCTGGATGGCGATGGCGGGTGGTTTCATCCGGCGTCTAATCGTTTCTCCTGGGAACGCCTGGTGACAAAAGTTGGCGGTGATCCTGAACAGCCGCTGACTCGTGAGAAGTTTGCGGGCAAGGAACGCATCTTTGAACAGCTCGATCGCGATCACGACGGCATGCTCACCGGCTTTGATCTCGACTGGACCGATTCCAATCCCTGGGTTCGCCAGTCGTACATGATCAACCGAATCTTTCGTCGCATCGACCCGAACGGAGATGGTCTGCTGACACCGGAAGAGTGGGAAGCGTACTACGGACGACTCAGCAAGGAAGGTCAGCCCATTCGATTTGAACAGCTTCGCGATGCTCTGGTTCCGCCAGGCAGCGGATTTGCTTCCGGTGATGCGCCCTCGAAGGAAATGCTGATCAAAGGGTTCCTCGAAGGTGAACTCGGTTCGCTGAAGGAAGGCCCGGCACTCGATGAACCAGCTCCGGACTTCACCGTGAAGTCTCTCTCCGGAACCGAAACGGTGAAGCTGTCAGACAAGCTTGGCAAGCGGCCCGTCGTTCTGGTCTTTGGCAACTTCACCTGCGGTCCATTCCGATCCATGTATCCGACAGTCGAAGCCGTGTGGAACCGTCAGAAGGATCATGCAGACTTCCTGTTTGTCTATGTCCGCGAAGCCCATCCGACCGACGGCTGGGTCATGAAGTCCAACGAAAAAGTCGGAGTCGTTGTTGCTCAGCCAAAGACATTTGAAGAACGACAAAAGGTGGCGAGTCAGTGTGCGGCCATGCTGAAACCGAATATCCCACTCCATGTGGATGATGTCACCGACACGGTTGGCAATGCCTACAGTGCGATGCCGGCGAGATTGTATGTGATCGATTCGGCGGGCAAGGTGGCTTACAAGAGCGGTCGGGGCCCATTCGGATTCAAGCCGGAAGAAATGGAACAGGCTCTGCTGATGCTGCAACTGGAAGAAGGAGCCGCGCAATGAGCCTGTGGCATCCTGCTTCACGCTGTACCCGTTTTCCGGATTCCTCACGGTTTCGCGCGGTCGTGCTGGCCGCCATCATTTGTACGTTTGGTGGTCACAGCATCACGGCCGATGAAGGACTCAACTGTACGATGGAAACTCACGAGACCAACGTCGATCCGGCGATCAAGATTCTCTCCGATGCTGAAGCCTGGGAACGACTGCCGAAGACGATTTCCGGAGGCGGCCAGCCTCTTCCCATCTGGGCTCGCGCGGTCGCCGTGCATTTGCCTCGAACGGCCGCAGCAATGCTGGAACTGGATTATGCTCAGCGCACCGCCAGCCCGGTGAACCCTGTCCTGCGAGCCAAGATGCGATGGGTTGTCGCCAATGCAAACCTTTGTGCATATTCGAAGGCGTACGCGATCGCCGACCTGAAACGGGCTGGTGCCAATAATCGCATGATTTCGGTGCTGACTGGTCCTGCAGACAAGTGGCCGGAAGCCGATCGCAAGCCGCTGGAGTTTGCTCGACTGCTGACCGTCGCCGCCCCGACCATTCCGGATCAGCTGTTTGAAGATCTTCGCAAGGAGTACGGTGAGAACCAGGCAGCATCGATGGTGCTGCTGGCAGCGTATGGAAATTTCCAGGATCGCATTGTGCTGGGTCTGCAACTGCCGGTGGAGCATAGCGGGCCCCTGGCACCGCTGGATGTGGAATTCGTCGAAGGAGCGTTGCAGATGGCTCCGCTGATTCCGCCCAATGGTCCATTGCCCGTGCTGAATGCCAACGGAACCGATGTGGTTGCTGACGATGCCGACTGGGCTTCCGTCACGTACGACGAACTGCAGGAACGGCTGGAGAAGCAGCGTGATCGCAAACCGCGACTGCCGATCCCCACGTGGGAACAGGTGCAGGCCAAGTTGCCGCCGAACATGACCGTCCGGCCAACCAGGATTGTCTGGAGCCTGATGACCTATGGATACGCGGCGGAGCTGCAGGTTCCATGGAGCACTGCGACTCGCACGATGTGGGCCGAACGTCCTGGTAATCGAGTCTTCGAAGAAAGTCTCTTCTGGATTCAGACGCGAGCCATCGAGTGCAACTACTGCATGGGTCACTGTGAGATGCTCTTGGAAGTCGCGGGACTGGACAAACCGGCCATCGCCGATCGTACTCGCCGTCTGGCCGGCACCGACTGGTCCGCGTTTCCGCCGGAAGAACAGCGAGCCTACGCATATGCCAGAAAGCTCAGCAAGGAACCGTGGGCTCTGACTAAGGAGGACTATGCAAGACTGGAAAAGGACCTCGGTCCCGAAGTGGCGATGTCCACCTTCTGGTGGCTCTGCCGAGGCCTCTACATGACTCGCATTTCCGACGGCTTCCAGCTGCCGCTTGAGAGGGAGAACGTGTTCGGGCCCTAAGTAGCCATCACTCTCTGAGTGACGAACCTGCGATTCCGCGCCGGCTTTCAACAACTACACGACCTTCGTCCGGCCGGAGTTTGCCCGTGGAATCGCAGAACAAAGTAGCCGTCACTCTCCGAGTGACGAACCTGCAATTCTTCACCGGCTTTCAACAATCACACGACCTTCGTCTGACCGGAGTTTACCCGCGGAATCGCAGAGCAAAGTAGACGTCACTCTCTGAGTGACGAACCTGCGATTCTTCACAAGGCTTTCAACAACCACACGATGTTCGTCCGGCCGGAGTTTGCCCGTGGAATCGCAGAACATCACTCGGAGAGTGATGACTACTTGGTGCATCCCACACTCGACATGAATTGCATCTTCGCAGTTTCCAGTTGCCGCACGATTGTAGACGTCACTCTCTGAGTGACGAACCTGCGATTCTCCACAGGCTTTCAACAACCACACGACCTTCGTCCGGCCGGAGCTTGCCCGCGGAATCGCAGAGCATCACTCAGAGAGTGATGACTACTTTGAATCATCTCGTGGTGCGTAGCGGGATAGCATGGCGGGGAGAAGGACGAGGTCGCCGAAGAGGGCGGCGGCGATGGTGAGGACTCCCATGGTGGCGAAGATGTGATGGTCTCGTGAATCGCTGAACGCGACCGTGCCAAAGCCGGCGACGAGTACTACCGTGGTCATCACCATCGCCACTCCGGCATTCCCGAAGGCTCGGCGAATGGCCAGATCCATGTCGTCCGTGAGTTCGCGCTCTTCCACGAACCGAGTCAGAAAGTGAATCGTGTCGTCAACAGCAATTCCCAGGCAGACCGTGAAGGCACACACGCTGACCAGTTCCAGTGGATATCCCGAACAGACCATCCAGACGCCGGCGACGGCAAGTGGGAAGACGTTTGGAACGATCGAGATCAGCCCCAGTCGAACGGATTGATACGCGAACCCCAGGACGATGAAGATAATCACTGTGGCGCTACCCAGACTGGCTGCCAGGTCCACGACAATTTGATACAAGTTTTTCCACCGCCAGACTGCATCGCCTTCCAGTTCCAGCGTAAAGTTGGGATGTCGCTTGTGGATCTCGGTAAGCCCCTTTTCGATCCGCTCAAAGACGGGACCATAATGTGCAATTCCGAGGTCCTGAACGCGGAATCTCACATTGGCTGTTCGAGGTTCCGGACGATAATACGATCGCTTTAGCTGAGGCGGCAGCAGTTCCAGCATGCCCATGCGTTCGGACGCGGGACCAGTGCCAGGCAGTGCATCCACAAGTGTGCGAATCGAAAGAGGATAGCCGATCTCTTTTTCCTTCCGCAGAAGATCATCGACTTCAATCACCGTCTCCAGAATCTCGGGCGAATCGTCCGGGACCTTGCTGTTCCATGTCAGCTCAACGTCGGACGATTCAAGTCCTCCCAGAACCTGATCCAGGTGATTCAGCGCCTGATACGCTTCACTGTGCTCGGGCAGTGAATTCGAACGTCGTTCATCGGGACGCAGAGTCAACGACACGCCAGTCATCAAAAGAGTCGCCACGATGCCGGCAGCGCTGATGTATTTGGGATAGCGAAGGACCCGTTCAATCAGGCCATTGATCTTCGACAGATTGCGGTCGATGAGGCTCTTCTCAATCCCTTTGTGAATGTTGCGTCCAACCCACGTGGAACAGATCAACGGAATGACCCACGTCACAGCGAAGAACGTGAGCGTTACGCCAATCACACTGCACCATCCGAACTCTTTCACCCACTGGTTATGAGCCAGAACCAGCGAACCAAGTCCGATCGCCGTTGTCAGCGATGTCAGCATGCAGGCAAATCCGACCTGCTGCAAAGATTCGCGCGCGGCTTCGCGTTCGGACATTCCGGAGGCTCGCAGTTTTCGAAGCAGCACCATCAAATGCACGCCGTCGGTCAGTCCCACAAGGCTCACAAGCACCGGCAGGATGACATCGTTGAACGGATTGTCCTGCAGGTTAAAGAACTTCAAAAAGCCCAGCGTCCAGAAGACTCCTGTGATCGGGGCCAGCGACACAATCAGGACAGCTCTAAAGCCACGAAACAGCACAACTGCCATCACGGCGATCACACCATAGCCGATCACCTGATACTTCACCTGATTGGCTTCGTGAGCCTGCAGGGCCGTCAGCCACGCGGGAATTGGCCCAGTGACTCGGAAGCGAACCTGAACATTCGGAAAATCCAAAGCGGCTTTCTCACACAGCTGCCGCAGACCGCTCATGTACTGATCATCGCTGCGAATAAAGTCGCGATCCATGCCAACCATCAGCAGCAGAGTCTCGCCGTCTTCCGACAACAGTTGCCCGCCGACCAGTGGATGCTTGAGTGCCTTCTCCCGAGCCGCCGCGAATCGTTCGGCGGATGCTTCTGAACGGGGAAAGAGCGGTTCCGGCAGACCGAAAATGTTCAGCATCGGAACACGGTCCATCCAAAGCACACCGGACACGTAATCCTGTTGTTCCAGAGTCTCCACCACATGACGCATCATCTTCGCGCCTTCGGGAGTGAAGAACTGTTTGGACTCCGCCACGATGATCGATTCGCCGGCGATCTGGAAGACACCGCCAACGTTCGGAGCCTTCCGCTCTGGTTCCGACTTGTCGTTCGAGGCCTCTGCGGTTGTCTCTTCCGTGGAAACGAACAGACCTCGAACCCAGTGAGGACGCACGTGGCCAATGATCGACAGAACAGTGGTCAGCACAATCATGCCAAAGGTGAAACGCCGATGGTCAACCATCCAGACCATCGCCCGATCAAATGCTGCTTTCATTCACTCACTGCTTTGTCGTTTGAGTCCATTGTAAAGCAATCGTCCCCAATTGCCGCTCGCTCATTGTAGAGCAGTTGTCCTCAACTGCTTCCCCGCTCATTGTAGAACAGTTGTCCTCAACTGCTTCCCCGCTCATTGTAGAACAGTTGTCCTCAACTGCTCCCCGTTGCCTCATCCACGCACAAGATTCTGGTCCCACCGTCATATCCGGCCTGGCTTCCGAGCAACGTGGTGTAGCGGAACGGCGCGAACCCTCGGGTGAGCCTGCGTCACACATTCACCGGACGGCTCGCGCCGTTCCGCTACAAAATCCCTCACAGCCGCTTCAAGGCCCGATCGGGCCCTTGAACTTCCGCTCGCCCACTTTGCGAACTTCCTCACGGCTGGCATTGTTGTCACCATTCGCGTCGAATCGATCAAAGTTGCGACGAACGGCCAAAGGAACTTCCGTCTTCAACACCTGACCATCCTTGTTCACATCGAGATCCTCAAAGAACTTGTCCACGAACGCCTGGATTCGTGTTTCCCGTTCAACCTCCGGCAGCGAAGTTGGGTTGACCGACGAAGCGGTTCCTCGGCTTGCTCGTCCGGACGATTTCTTCTTCGCATTGACCGGCTCCGCGACTTCCAGAAAAACGACGGCCATTTCTTCCCAGGTCTGATCGCCCCACGTGACCCATTCGTTCGGGTCCGGATTCGCCGGGTTCGCGGTCGAATTATCAAACGTCACTTTGAAGTTGACGTTTCGAAGAGTCTCCAGCGGAATCTGGTCGGCCCAGACGTACGAATGCTGCCAGTTGAAGTCGTAGTGAGGAACATTCAGCAGCAGCTCTTCGCCGGTGCTCGTCTCGGCCGTCAGCTGAAACGATTTTCCTCGCAGATGCATATGAGGAGCCGCGGACATCAGCACGCCTTCGTTCGGCAGCCAGCGAACCTTGCCGGACACTTCATGAGCCGCCGAGTTCGGTGGGATCTCAAACTCCTGATCAATCCCAATCGCGGTCAGCACTTCATGAGTCACCGTCGAAGCGTCGCAGAAGTTGAGCCCGATCTTTGTCAGGTCAGACTGTTCACGACCGTTCGGCGTGTAGTGCATCTGGAAAACGATTTTCGAACCGGCGGGAACCTTGCGAGCATATCCCGTGGGCAGCGGAATGATGCGTTGTCCGGGGACATACGCCGTTAGCCAACCGACGCCTCGAAATTCCGAACCGTCCGGCGGGCGAATGAACGCGATCGCATGATGAACGACGCTGCGATTGCCGGGAATGATCTGAGCTTCGCTGACCCATTTGTCTTCCGTGAATCCAGGATCCACGACGAAGTACTGATAGTCCACCGTTCCTTCGGCGGGCACAGTGAACGGACGATTTCGCATCTCCACGATGACATCCGGAGCATGCTGAAGATGCCACTCCTTCGCTTCCGGATACTCAATCTTCGAGGCAGCCGCGGCACCCACCGGCATTCCCTGTTCGACCCACGTGCGGAAGATCTTTCGGTCTTCGTCCGACATGCGTCGCTCGTTGGCCACGGGACGTCCGCCGGAACCATGCCATGGCGGCATTCGCCCGTTGTCAATGGTCTCGAGCATCGTGTCGGCCCAGCCTTCGACGTCAGCAAAGGTCTCCATCGAGAATGGTCCGATATCGCCGGATCGGTGACATTCCAGGCAATTACGTTTCAGAACGTCGGACACCTGACCGGCCCACGTAACGCTCTGTTCGGTCGCTGATGGCGTCGCTGGCTTTCGGCGTCGACCGATAATACAGCCAGCGGCTTCTGTCTTCGCAATTGAGACCGGCTTTCCAGCAAGGACTTCGTCGATCGCGATCTTCAGATCCGCACGAGACGCAGCGGGACGCGCAATTCCGGGAAGGTACTGGTCGTCAACTCGCCCCTGATAACACACTTCCAGCCGTTCGTTCAGCACAAACACTTCCGGAGTTCGCTGAGCGTTGTACGCTTCGACGATGGCTCCGGATTCATCTCGCACGACCGGGAACGTCGGCTTCAGCTGGTCGCAGAACTTCTTCACGTCGTCCATGGAGTCCTGGCGATTGCCGTTCACTCCGATGAACCGAACGCCCTTGCTGCCATATTCGTCCGCCAATTCAGACAGCCGCGCCGTGTAGAGCTGCACGACAGGACATTCGCTGCCAAGGAAACAGACGACGGTGACTTTCGCCGAGGCATCCACCTTGTGCGGAGTTCCAGAGGCATCTGGAAGTTCAAACGCCAGCGGACTGTCCTGAGCACGCACAGGGCTCATCAGACAGAGCAGGGCAGTCGCGATGATCGCACCGAAGGAGAAATTCGTTCGCATAGAAATCAATCGCACCTGTTGGAATGGAATATCCGTCGTGGATCCTCATTGTAGTCAGCGCTCGGCATTTGCAGCAGCCGAGAGTTGCCCGCCCCTGAGCTTGCTGGCGCTCGCTCGACCCCTCCCAAACTTCGTTTGGGTGGGGAGGTTTCGATTCGCGCTGCAACCATTCTTCGTACGACTAGGACTTCGCAGCGGCGAGCACAGATTCACCGACGCTCCAGTTACGGCCGTTGCGAATGACTCTGCGGTAGAGAGTATCGCGTTCCATGGGGACTCGGCCAGCTTCGCGGATCAGGCGGTGAAGCTGTTCGACCGTCATGCCTTCCGGAGTCTTCGCGCCGGCATCGTGGTAGATCAGTTCATGAACGACCGTGCCGTCGATGTCGTCAGCACCGTAGCTCAATGCCAGCTGAGCAGTCTGCTCACCGAGCATAATCCAGTAGGCCTTGATGTGGTCGAAATTGTCCAGCATCAACCGAGCCAGCGCCATGGTGCGAAGGTCCATCTGAGCATCCGGCTTTCGGATGTTCGACAGTTCCGTGTTGTCGGGATGGAATGCCAGAGGAATGAAGGTCTGGAAGCCACCCGTTTCGTCCTGAAGATCTCGCAACCGAATCAGATGATCGATTCGGTGCTTTGCTTTTTCGACATGACCATACAGCATCGTGGCATTGGAACGCAGTCCGAGTGAATGAGCCGTTCGGTGCACGTCGAACCAGACATCGCTGTCGGCCTTGTGCTCACAGATCTGCCGACGGACTTCTTCGTCGAAGATCTCCGCGCCGCCGCCAGGCATGCTTCCCAGTCCCGCTTCGACCATCTGCTCAAGCACCCACTGAAGAGGCTTCTTCGTGATGAAGCTGAACCAGAAAATCTCCACAGGAGTCCACGCCTTGATATGAATCTCCGGACAGGTTTCGTGGATCACTCGAACGACATTCAGGTACCAGTCGAAACTCTTCTTGTGATGCAAACCGCCGACGACATGAATTTCCGTCGCCCCGGCTGCTCGACCTTCCAGCACGCGTTCGCGAATCATATCGTCGGTGAACGTGTACGCCTTTTCGTCCTTCAAGTCAGCTCGAAACGCACAGAACCGGCAGCGATAGACGCAGACGTTGGTCGGGTTCAGATGGATGTTCGTGTTGTAGTACGCGATGTTGCCGTTCTTCTGTTCACGAACAAGGTTCGCGAGCCGTCCCAGAGTATGCAGTTCAGCCTGCTCATCCAGCAGCACGCCATCGTCGAACGTCAGTCGTTCGCCCGCGTGCACTTTGTCCGCGATGGCTCGAATCGACGGGTGATCCATTGTGAGTGTCATAGTTTATCGATCCAGAGGTCAATGCAGCCAAGCACCAGAATACCAAAGCTGATGATGGCGTTGACGTTGAAGAAGGCAATGTTGACTCGAGTCAGATCGTCAGGCCGCACCAGCGAATGTTCATACAGAAGCAACAGGCTGATGACGACGATGCCAGCCAGAAAGATCCAGCCCAGCGCTGCTATTTTCCACAGCACAAGCAGCATCGCAATCGTCAGCAGATGGCTGACAAACGCGATTCGCAGAGCTGAGGGAATTCCGAATCGGGCTGGAATACTGTTCAGCTTCTGGCTTCGATCAAAGTCCGCGTCCTGACAGGCGTACAGAATGTCAAAGCCGCCGACCCAGAAGAAGATCACGCCGGCCAGGGCTGTCGGCACGATCGAGAATTCATCTCGCACCGCGATCCATGCGGCAATCGGTGACAGCATCAAAGCGGCAGACAACCAGTAGTGGCATAGACTGGTGAACCGTTTCGCGAGCGAATATCCCAGGAGAAACAACAGAACGGGAACCGAAAGCCGCAAAGGCCACTGCTTGGGAAAGAACAACGTGGTCGCGGCCACGAACAAGAGGATCATCACGATCGTGAAGATCCAGACGGCTCGAACCGACAACAGCCCGGCCGGAATATGACGCTTTGCCGTTCGAGGATTCCCGGCATCGATCTTCCGGTCGACCAGCCGATTGAAGGCCATCGCCGCCGATCGAGCGGTCACCATGCAGACAAGAATCCCCGCCAGGTCCCGCCATCGAAACACACTGTCCGGCTGACTCCACGCAATCACCGCCGCCAGCAACGCAAAAGGCAGGGCGAAGATCGTGTGGCTGAATCGAATCAGCTCAAGAAAATGACGAACGGAGGACATGGGGGTTTTCGGTTTTCGGTTTTCAGAGTAGAGCGATTGTCTTCAATCGCTCCGTTCAGTTTTCAGTGTAGAGCGATTGTCCTCAATCGCTCCCAATTCGTTCTATCGCTTCAAATGACAATTAGCGGCACGGCGCAAGCCGTCCGGTGCCGCGTAACCGGAGGGCTCGCGCCCTTCCGCTATTTGGATTGGCCCCAGCTTTCCGCTTTCGGCTTTCCGCTTTCAACCAGTCCGCAATTCACGAGCCGATGTAACGGGCGTAAAGGCTTCTGGCAACTGCGGGGTCACTGGTTCCCCGTATGATGGCTCGACCGTCAGGAAAAACGGTCATTTCATAGGGCTCGGCACCCTCCGAATCCGTCTCCGGTTTGGGAACGGTCAGGCGGATCAGAAATCCGTTCGCGACGACTTTCCCCGAGGATCGCAGCTTTTCCGCCAGCTCCGGCAGACTCAGGGACGGGCGTTCCGCAGGAGTGACCTGAACGGCATTTCGCCCGCAGAGGATCGTCGATGCGGCTCGCTGAGTCCCATGCAGCCAGAGCCGTTCGCCTCGACGACACGCTGGGCAATCGGTGGAATCCCGAAGCGTGCTGAGATCAATCGTCCGAAACGATCCATTCCAGACATCCACAATCAGCAGTTGACGATTCACGCTGTCGGCATGTCCCGTCAAAATCTTCAACGCCAGAGCGGCCTGGACTGAGGCGACAACTCCAATGGCCGGCCCCAGCACTCCTGCCGTGTCACACGTTTCGGTTGTTCCCGGCGGGGGAGGCGTGGCCATCAGACATCGAAGACAGGCCGTCTTCCCAGGGATCACTGGCATGACTTGACCACTGGCTCCCGTGCAGCCGGTGAAGATCCACGGAATCCCCAACTCCAGAGACACATCGTTGATCAAGTATCGAATTTCAAAGTTGTCTGTTCCGTCCAGAATCAAATCGCAATCACGAGCAAACTCGGTGATATTTCCGAAGTCCACATCGGCCACGATGCTCTCAATCGTCACCTCGGAATTCACGAGACTCAGACGACGCTGAGCTGCCACGGCCTTCGGCAGATGTTCGGCCACATCCTGCTCAGTGAACAGAACCTGTCGCTGGAGATTGCTGAGTTCCACGAAGTCACGATCGACGATTCGAACATGCCCCACACCCGCGCGCACCATTGCATCGGCCAGCACGCAACCCAAAGCACCGCAGCCCACCAGCAGAACCTTCGATTCCCCCAGCCGCCGCTGCCCCTCCACACCAATCCCGGCAACCAGCATCTGCTTGTGATAACGTCCTGGAACCACTGTCCCCCCATCCCCCAAAAATCGGCTCTCCGCTTTGCGCTTCCGGCTTTCCGCTTTCGGCTTTCGGCTCTCCGCTTCGCCCTTCACCGCCCCAGAAACCTTCTCACCACATTCGCGGTAATGCGTGAGATTGCATCATCAACCGGCAGCGAAGCAACATAGTTGATTGAGCCGACGGAAAATACCTGGCCGCCGGACGGTGTGTCGAAGATCACCATTTCCGCGCCGCCATCGTCCGGGTTCAGTCCGCGGGCCAGCACGTGAGTATTCGCGGGGGAACTTGCAGACCGCTTGTCGGTTTCATGTCCGGAGGCTCCGCCGGGGCAGCGTTTGTGCAAACTTGCTTCGCCGAAAAGTTCACCGTTCTTCAGGCCTGTTCCTTCAAAGACCCAGTGATCCGCATCGACCGTTTGATACGGCGCGCCGGTCATGGCTCCCGATGGCGTGAAGACGACTCCCAGCAGGCTGGCTTCTGATTCATGACGCACGGCAAACCGGCTGTCGCATCCTCCCATGCCGCTGCTCCAGAGCGACGTTATGCTGCCGTTGTGAACGGTCATCGAGCCATTCTCATTTAGCTCCACTTCGCAGTTCAGGCCGTTGCCGCCGAGATACATCAGGCGGCCACCCTGTTCGAAGACCCAGGTCTTGAGTCGATCGTACATCCGCCGAGTCCAGTATTCGGGATGAACGCAGATGATCAGAATATCGTAGGCTGCCAGATCCAGCGTGCCGTCGTCCAGCTGAGTTTCCGCGTAGTAGTCACAGGCGAAGTTCTCTCGTTCCATCCAGCCGAGCAGTCGCCATTCGGCAGGAGTCAGATGACATGCCTGACGACCTTCGATCGGATCGGTAATGCGTTCTTCAAAGTCGATGTGGCAGAATGGTTCGGGCCGTTCGAACGACAGAGGAGCATACTCCGCGTAACCCCATGTGCCATGCTCCGCGTCAATGTATCGACGCAGCTCCTGACGCGAATTCACGGTCGGTGTCGGAGGCAGCTGGTCCGCATGAATATAGTTACTGCGTCCTCCGAACGCGTTATAAGCATTCCATGTGATGTTCGACGCCAGAACCGCAATGCGCGAATCCGGTTGCCGCGGTGCGACGATCCAGGGAAAAGAAAACTGTCGCCCCGAACGCGTGTCGGCTCGAAAATAATACAGACCACTTCGATCCGGAGCTTTCACGAACTGCCGATGCGTGGGCGACACGTAGCCAACCTTGTTCCATTCACAACCGGTCTGAGTATAGTCGCCATCCGGAGTCACCTGCATCGTAGCTCGCGGTCCATGTTCATCGTGCCAGCCAAGCGGACGGATCAGTTCCGGTTCCCAGCCGTAACGCCACAGTTCCAGTCGATACTGCTCCACCGAGTGAACTCGAAACTCAGACTCCTCACCCGCCTGAACCCACTTCGGCCACGCATAACCCAGCAGCCCATCACTCAACAGGCGAAACTGATGCGGCACTGAAGACGGCACGCGAATACGAGTCACCTTCGAACCGTAGCCAGCTTTCTGCAGGATGACTCGGTAGTCCCCTGGCGGCAGTTCGACAAACACAGCACCGCTGGCCCGCGATCGCGCTTCCCACGATTGTCCGTGGTCGTTGATGAACTCCAGCGTGACGTCAGCAAGCGCCACGTAACGTTCATCGCTGACGTAACCGATCCTGGTCATCGCGTGCCTATTTCTTCAAAGAGTCTCGAATGAACGCGGGCCGATTGGTCGTGATGCCAACAGCGCCGAGATCTTTATAGAACAGTGCATCCTGAGGTTCATCCAGCGTCCAGACATGGAATTCTCGCAGTCCGCGTTGTTTGAGTGTGTTCAGGAATTCGGCTGTGACCATTTCCCGCCGACCTTGAAATCCGATGCCATCGGCTCCAGTGTCCTGAAGAGTCTTCGCAACGTCGTCGGCCGTCGGAGCCCATGCACCGGTGGCTTTGTCCTGTTTGAAACCTGTCAGCCAGTGAGTTCTGATCGCTGGCAACTGTTTCTTCACGGCAACAACGGTGTCGCGATTGAACGCGATGATCAGAAGGTTGGCAGTGGCAGGTTTGAGCCGATCCAGTTCTGCCTTGAGCAACGGCACAATCTCGGGGCCGGTCTTGAGTTCGATGACGAACAGCTTCCCTTCCGGGATGACGGCCATGACGTCCGCAAACGTCGGAATCGGTTCGCCCTTGAATCGAGCATCCTTCCAGCTTCCGTATTCCAGCGTGCGAAGTTCGTCGAGTGTCGAATTTGCAACGACCAGATTCGTGCCTGCCGTACGTTTCGTGTCTTTGTCGTGGATGCAGACAATCTGCTGATCCTTCGTCACATAGAAGTCCCCCTCGACGCCATCAGCCCCTTGCGCCCACGCCTCCTTGAACGCCGCAATCGTATTCTCCGGCGCGTCATACGAAGCTCCTCGATGAGCCACAATGACCTGCCCCTGAGCCACCGACGCTGCCAGGATGACACACAACACAGCCACGAAAAAATTGCGAAGAGGATGCAACAGATTCATCGAAAGGTCCCACAGCAAATGAATCAAGACCATGAACAAGCAACGACGACCATGATCAGCAGCCTCGCACACCTTCACCCCGCAAATTCACGATCGTGCTGCATGGTAATGCCTCAAGCACTGAAAAGCCCGCCTGCCCAAAGCCCCAACGCACGAAACACCCTCACCCCGGCCCCATCCGGCTTCACGCCGGTGGACCGCAGGTTTGACAACTACACACGCCCAAACACGCCCCAACCACAAACGGCCCCGCCGGCTTCACGCCGGTGGACCGCGGTTTGGCAACTACACCTTGCCACTGGACACTGGACGTATAACATTATGCACTTAGGGCATTAGACCTCCCACCTGATGAAAGAGCATCATGCAGCCCATCTATACGACAACCAACGTGACACCGGCATACCAGCTCAACTGGGGACTCACAATCTTCTGGAGGCACAAAGCTGTCCCCGAAGAACTGTGGCTGTCGTCTCTGATGAATCAGACAGAGCAGGATGGCGTCCGCATTCTTCGACATCGACTGCTTCCCGACCAAGCCAGCCAGTTCTTTCTCAGCACCAGACCACAGGTATCGCCATCAGCGATGATCCGGATCGTGAAAGCAAAACTTCAGTGTCTGATTCGGCCCCAACAGCCAGGAGCACTTCAGCGAAATTATTCGATTCGAAGCATCGGAAGTGCGACGCGAAAAGTTGTGGAGGATTATGTCGCCAGACAACTGAGCCATCATCCCATGGCTGATGAACGTGTCCAGGCGGAGCTTGTGAAGTATCAGCGCGCCTTTCCTGATGTTGACCTCAGTCAGGCAATCTCCAGTGCGCATGGTCGCTACTGGTACAATCTTCACCTGGTTCTGGTGAATGCAGAACGCTGGATGGAGATTCGTCCGTCGGTTCTGCAAAGCATGAGTTCGATGATTGTTCGAGTCTCCATGAAGTATGCTCATCGACTTTCACGCGTGGGGATGCTGGCAGACCATATTCATCTGACATTGGGTTGTCAGGTCACGGAGTCACCGGAGGAGGTTGCTCTCAGGTTTCTCAACAACCTTGCCTTTTCGGTCGGGATGTCCCCCTGCTTCAAGTTTGGTTATTTCGCAGGCACGATCGGGGAATACGATCGCAACGCCGTCTTGTAGTCGTCAAACCGCGGTCCACCGGCGTGAAGCCGGATGGGGCCGGTTGTGGGATGGCGGCGGGTGTGTAGTCGTCAAACCGCGGTCCACCGGCATGAAGCCGGATGGGGCCGGTTGTGGGATGGCGGCGGGTGTGTAGTCGTCAAACCGCGGTCCACCGGCGTGAAGCCGGATGGGGCCGGTCGTGGGATGGCGGCGGGTTTGACTTAACGCCTTTGTGGGATCAGGGCCAGAATGGCTCCGCCCCATGTGGAGAGAACAATGCCGTAGGCACAGTAGATCGCGAGTGAGCTGTTGGTGGAAAGCAGGCGGTCGATGCTGTCCGAGATTTTCGCGTGCACCATCACGATGTCGTCTTTTCGCGCGGGGATCTTCCGCAGATCGTATTCCACCCATTTGGTGCGATCTGGTTCCGCCTTCTCCAGTTCGGCCAGCATTTGCTGATTCAGGAACTCAGGAAACATCGCACGGATTTGATAGGGCTGCATGAACCATCGAACGTTCGTTGCGGTGATCAGCAAAAACAACCCCACACACCAGAGGATCGCAACCCTCTTCCGAATGCCACGCTTCTGCTTAAACAGCGTGATGAGCGGAAACGTCATCCCAAGAAACATCATGGCCATGAAATACCGAAACTCAAACAGATCCGCCCCGGTCTGAAACGCGTACACCACCGATGTGATGATCGCGAGCCCGACGCAGCCACCGATCAGGCTTGCCTGGAACTTCCGATCCGGTGGAAGCGCGAGTCGGCCGAACGGGCTGATCAGAAGTACCAGATCAAATAACGCCGACCCGGACCATGTCGCCCAGACAAACAGCACGTACCCAACCGCAATCACCGGCGCCAAAGGGCTGAGTGACGGAACCATCTGAAGGAGCGTCACCAGCGCACGCTGCCCAAACAGTAATCCAATCGCCAGCATCATCTGAACTCGGGGCGAAAACCGGTTGATCCACATCAGAAACGCAAAGAGCCAGCGATAAACGACATGGCGCGTCTTCATCGCCTCGATGATTCCATCCTGCGCAAACCGCATGGTTGGATCGAGTCGCAGCGCTTCCTGAAAATGCTTCATCGCCTGCTCGGGCTGACGAAGATGAAGCAGCCGCCAGCCTTCATTTGCATGCGCAACCGGGTTGTCCGGAGTGCGATGCAGCGCTGAAGCCGCCGCTTCCGATGCTTCACTTCTGCGCCCCAGAGTCACCAGCGCCATCGAGCGGAGGTTGCTGCACATCACGCTGTCGGGATCCTGCTCCAGTCCCTTTTCCGCCGCTTCAAGACACGCCTTCCATTGCCCCGCCTTTGCTTCAATCGCGGCCTGCACCGCAAAGTGAGAAGCTTCCCACGGCTCCAGTCGGATCGATTCAAAAATCGCCGCACGCGCTTCGGGAAGGCGATTCCGATCTCTCATGATCATCGCCAGTTCGTGATATCCGTCAGCACAGAGCGGATCCGTCGTGATCGCCAGCTGCGCTTCCGCGACAGCATCGTCGAACCGTTCCTGGTGGCGGAGACATCGGGCCAGAAGAGTATGTGCATACGCATTGCCGGATTCCTCCGCAAGAGCCATCCGGAGCTCGTTCTCCGCAAGCGCGTAACGTTCCTGTTCGAGCAAAAGATAAGCGCGCTGAAGGTGAACGTTCATTTGGTAATCTTCAGGTACTTCAGAATATCGTCGTACAGTCCGCTTTGGTTGGAATACAGCGCGTAGTTTCTAGCCGAGGCAAACCAGTCGTGAGTGGATGGCTTGACCGTCTTTGCGGCCGCCTGAAGATCTCGCGTTTCTATCAGCTCCAGCTTGCCGGTCTTCATCGCGTGCTGCAGTTTCGCTTCCACACACGTGTCGACGATCGCCTTCATGTCTGCGCCGGAAAACTGTTCGGTCTTCGCTGCCACAGCGCAATGATCCACATTACCCGTCGGCTTGCCTTTCAGAAGCAGCCGAAGAATCTCAGCGCGTCCTTCTCGATCCGGCGGAGGCACAAAAACGATGCGATCAAATCGCCCCGGTCGCCGGAATGCTGAATCAAGACTCCACGGAGCATTCGTCGCCGCAAGAATGAGTACTCCGTCGTTCGAGGACTGAGTCCCATCCAGTTCCGCCAGAAACTGGTTGATCAGGTGTCTGCCCGAACTGTGTCGCATGTCCGTTCGCGATGCTCCAAGCGCGTCGACTTCGTCAAAGAACAGCACGCTGGGACGGTTGCGGCGAGCCGTCTCGAAGAGCTGGTGCAGCTGCTTTTCACTGCTTCCAATCCACATGTCGAGGACATCGTGAATGCCGATGCTCATGAATCCCGCGCCGATTTCTCCCGCTGTGGCCCGGGCCATGTGAGTCTTGCCGCAGCCCGGCGGACCGTACATCAGAATTCCGCCGCCAATCGACTTTCCATAGGCCTTGAACATCTCCGCGTGCTGCAGCGGATAAATGATCTTCATCCGAATGTCTTCCTTGACGGACGACATTCCACCCACATCGGCAAAGGTGATCTTTGGACGTTCGATCGTGTCTTCCGGCGGCGAGGGAGATTCGCCGGTGTCCGACGTGCGATCCCATGCCGTTCGCATCTTTCCATCGACAATATCCGCGGTCGCCTTCGAGTCCACTCCAAGACGCCGCGCCAGGTCCTCGTCGGCCACAGACGGATCTTCACTAATGGCCGCCTTGTATTCCGTGACGGCAAACTCGACATCGCCTCGCTGCAACAGCAGTCGAGCATGCAGAAGATAGGTCGCTGCCGACGTTTCTCTTCGTGCGACAAGTTCTTCAACAATCACAATCGCCGCCGAATACTTACCCGACTGAAAATAACACTGAGCCATGCAGAGCATCAGTTCGGCGTTACCTGGCTGCTGTCGAAGCAGTTGCTGCCATTCGATCTCAGCTTCCGCCGCCTGCCCCAGCTTCATCAGCGATTCCGCCAGGTGCCGCCGCAGTGGAATATTCTCGGGAGAGATTCGCACGGCCTCACGCAGAGACCTGATGGTCGGATCGTCCGTCATAGCGTATGTTCTGTGATTCCGGTGAGGAGTTTTCTCATGAGCTGTTTCGCGACGATAGTGTACGAAGCGGGACGATGGATGTGTCAATCATCGAACGTCAACATCGCCGCCGGAATCAGGAGTTTCATCATGCCTCGCCTCTTTATCGCTCTGCCCGTATCCGAGGACGTTCGGAACGCAGCGGGGAATTTGCTGCTGCCCCAGGACAACTCCATCCGGAAAACACCACTGGCAGAATTGCATGTGACGCTTCATTTCCTGGGAGAAACAACTGACGTCGAGTTTGAGCGTGTGAAGTGCGAACTTGCGTCGGTCCGTCACTCGGCCTTCCAGGTGACATTTTCGGGTGCCGGTCACTTCCCGCCTTCTGCAACCGCAGTGTCACAGTCAGGTCAAGCGAGGTCCGGGAAGAGCAATGAGCCAGACAACTCCCCGCGAGTTCTTTGGATTGCCGTTCAGCCATCAGAGGCTCTGATGATTCTGCACTCAAAGCTTGAACAGACGCTCCAGTCGGCGGGATTCAAAACGGAAGAGCGCGCCTATCATCCTCATCTGACAATCGCACGCATCAAGCCCGACAGCGGCCAGATCACTGCATCGCAGGCAGCCGAACAGTTTGAACGCGACAATTCCGGATTCCATGTCGTCCAGCCCGTCGATCGCTTCCTTCTGTATTCGGTCGCACGCGAAAATGTTCAAGGCTCGCGCTATCACGTCGAGCGTGAGTATCTTCTGGGGAGCTGATATCGTACTCGGCAGTGCCGCTGTCGAGCTGCCTGTGGAAACACGATCATCAAGTTCAACTGTCGGAAAAGATCCATGTACGAAAAGCGCCGAACGCCGCCTATTCACCGCACTGCCTTTGCCACTCGAATCCTGAATCATGTGGCGGTTGCCGGTTGCCTTCTGGCCGCATCGCTTGGACTTGGCATGAGCGGCTTCATGTACTTTGAAGACAATGAAGCCGTTGACGCCTTTTTGAACGCGGCCATGTTACTGGGCGGAATGGGGCCAGTCGGTACCTTCAAATCAACCGGCGGTAAGCTCTTCGCTGGTTTCTTCGCTCTGTATGCAGGCCTTCTCTTTGTTCTGTCAGCGGCCATTGTGTTCACGCCGGTGATCCATCGAGTCCTTCACAAGTTCCATTGGGAAGTGGAGAACTAGCCCTTAAACAAGCGTACTCGTTTTGTTTGAAATCGCAAATCTCGCCGCGCAGCGGTCCACGGGCGGCGCTGAGTGCCGCGAGAAATTTTGTTATTATCGTCAGGCATAGGCATTAGAGTTTCAGTAAGTCGGTGATCGGCGGGACCAAAGCATCCGAGCTTCGGCTTCATGAGCGCCGCGGCTCAAAGATCATAGGTCTCAGGTTCGCAGCGGCAGGTTCAGACAATCCTGAAGGCGGAAGAGCGTTTCCAAAGAGCTCGACCACGCGAGCAAGCGGAAGATCAGGCGTCGAGCGCTGCGGATGATTTGAGTGGGAATCAGAATCATCGTTTGTCGGAAGGTGCTGAAGTCCATTCGCAGCAGGCGATGCTTTTCCGTTTTGAGTTTTTCCTTCTGCTTTGGTCGTCCGGACTCCTTCAGAGACAGTGCCAGCCAGCACTTCAGGTTCCATGCCAGTGACGCCATTACCATGTAGGCTCCGTTACTGATCGTGGAGTGCAATGGTGCAGCAAACGCTCCCATCTGTTTGCCCTGGCTGATGATGTTTTCCTGGTCGCAGCGTTTGTTGGCTGCCAGCACAATTTCCTCCGCAGACTTCTCGGTACTGCTGACGTTGGTGATGTAAAAGAAGAAGGGAGAATCGTCGATCAGCTTCCGCTGACCTTTCGTCACCGAGACCTGTTTGTGCAGCACGATCATGCGATAGGTCTGTTCACATTCGCCTGGTGAGTAAGCAAACTCGGCGACGAATTCCTTTTCCAGCCGCTTGTTCTTGTACTCTTTTTCAATAACCACTTGTTCTTTGGTATTGGGGCGACGAGCTCGCGGTTTCTCCGATGTTCTCTGTTTGCGGTGAAGCTGCTTCCATGCGGTTTTATCGAGGTTTTCGGCAATCTCGACCAGTTTCGGGATCGCATCGAAGCCGAACACAAACTGCACCTGATCGTGATGCCAGCGATCAAGATGCCGCGACTGCGAAAAGTCTGTGTCGCCTTTCAGCAGGATCTTGCGAAAACCCGCGCGACGACACAGATCAATGCTGCGATCGAAGAAGATGTAGGCACGTTCGTGAGACGGACGGTTGCCCGGTCGGTTCCACAGATAAAGCAGCTCGCGAGTGTTGGCCAGCGTGACAACCAGTGGATGATAGCCCCATTGGCCTTTGTGATTGATTCTCATTCCTTCCTTGTGTTCGCCCCATGTTTCGACCTGACTTCCATCACCTTCAATGACGGCCTCATCAAAGAAGGACTCTGGCTGCTGCTTCCAGATTTTCAGTCTCGCTTCATGAAACGATTCCTGCAGAGCAAAGATGTCCCATGTGCCGAATCGCCGACAGAAGTCTCCGGCGGTCGTTGGATCAGGAATGCGTTCGGCCCCCAGTGCGTTCAGATAGGCTTCGTCCTTTCGTCGCAGTTCGAGATGTTCAAGACACGTGCCGCCAGCAAGCAGGTTGTAGGCAATGTTGAGCACATGATCGGCTTCACTGTACGGCAGATGCATCTTGAAGATCGGACAAATGCGATTGATGCTTTCTGTCAGCCCGAGTTGTCTGACCATCTGCTGAATGACACCCAGTCCACCAGCATTCGTCGCCTGAACTCGATCGGCCAGTTCATATTGAATGGCTGGCGGAGCGATCATCGGCGTCTGCCCGCTCCAGTTCGCTTTGTCGATTCTTTGTGTCGCACGACGCTCGCGTCGAGATAACTTCTTAAGTAGATTGAGCTTCACTCGAAAACCTCTTGTTTGCCGATGTTTTTTGTTTGTCGTTACTCAACAAACACCGGAAAAAGCCGGAGGTTTTCGTCTTTCTACTACTTTCTACCTTTCCGGGTACGCTTGGTTTAGGACTAGCGCGATTCACGATCTGTTCAGCCACCGCGATGATCGGCCGATCACGGGCTGCGGCGAAAAATTGTCGACCGGCAGATTCCCAGGCGATTGAACCAGAAGAGCAGCATGATCCAGACAGTCAGCAGACCATAGCGCAGACTACGGCGAAAGTTGATGCTGCTGGCTTCTTTGAAGTAACGCACGGGCACCGGAATGTCGCCCAGTCGAAAGCCGAAGAACACGGCCTGAGCCAGGAACTGAGTGTCAAAGACGAAGTCGTTCGAGTTCTCTTTCCACGGCACGGCTTCCAGCACTTTGCGATGGTAGGCTCGAAAGCCGCTGTGAAAATCGCCCAGGTTTTGTCCCAGCATCACGTTTTCAAAAATGGTGAGGCAGCGATTCGCGATGTACTTCCACGCCGGCATTCCGCCCTCCAGCGCTTCCGCGCGCGTGCGAATGCGAGAACCCAGGATCACGTCCACATTGCCCAGACGAATCAGCTCGGCAGCAATCGGGATGACTCGACTGTCATACTGATAGTCCGGGTGAATCATCACAACGATGTCTGCACCGCGTTCCAGAGCATGCGTGTAGCAGGTCTTCTGGTTGCCGCCGTAACCTGTGTTCTTCTGGTGCTGGATGACGGTCAAGCCAAGAGCTTTCGCAACTTCCACCGTTCGGTCACGGCTGCAGTCGTCGACCAGAATGATCTCATCGACCGTGTCTGGCGGAATGTCACGCAGGGTGCGTTCCAGAGTCGCTTCGGCATTGTACGCCGGCATGACCGCAATAATCTTTGGTTTGTCGGCGCTCATTGATGACTGACTTTGTGTCACGAAACCACCGGATTGGTCTGCATTTCCTTCAGAGCCTCACACAAACGCTGAATCTCTTCGATCGTGTTGTAGTGAAGCGCGCCGGCTCGCAGAGTTCCCCCGGGTTCCAGTCCCACGGATTCGGTATAGGGCAGAGCGTAGTGGTTCCCGTTCCAGACATACAGTCCCTGACGAGCAAGCCACTCCGCCGCCTGTCGAGGTGTCCTGTTGGGAAAGGTCATCGAGAACGTGGGAACTCGCTGATCGATCTGATCGACCGATGTAATCCCCCAGATCCGAATTCCCGGCACATCGCGCAGGCCCGAAAGGAACGCCAGTGTCAGCGTCCGTTCGTACTCCATGATTCGGCTGAAGACTCGATCAAGTTTGGCAGATCGCGACCGGTCCTCATGACCGCTATTGTCGTCAAGCAGTGCATCGATCGAAGCCAGATAATTCACTGCGGCCGCGGCACCAGCAATGCCTTCGTGGCACTGAGTTCCCGTCATCCATTTGCCCGGAAGATAATCGGGCGACGGACGAAGCTTGTACGGCCGGATCGATTCCAGCAGCTCCCGACGCCCCCAGAGGACTCCAACATGCGGACCAAAAAACTTGTACGCTGAACACGCAAGGAAATCACAGCCCAGTTCTTTGACGCTGATTCGCCCGTGCGGCGCGTAATGAACCGCGTCGACAAAAACGAGTGCTCCTGCGTCATGAGCCTGTCTGGTCATTTCGCGAACCGGATTGACCGTCCCCGTCGCATTCGACGCCATACCGATGGCAACCAGCTTTGTCCGGTCTGAGAGCTTCTTTCGGAAGTCGTCCAGATCAAGCGTCGCCTGATCGGGATTCAGTTCGACATGATGAACGGTCACACCGGCATCCTGAGCTGCCAGGACCCACGGTGTCACGTTGGCATCATGGTCGAGCCTGGTCACGATAATCTCATCGCCCGGCTTCCAGAGTTTTCCCAATGCCCGGCTGAGTGCCAGCGTCAGACTGGTCATATTCGCGCCGAAGGAGATGCAACTCGGGTCATCCGCCCCGACGAAATCCGCGAGTGCCTGATGAGCTCCATCGAGGATCGAATCAGACCACTTCGCCGTTTCAAACGCAGCTCCTCGATTGCAGTTGGTGTAGCGAAGATAGGACGCCACGGACTTGACGACACATTCCGGCACCTGACTTCCCGCCGGACCATCAAAGAACGCCACCGGCTGATGATCCTGCAGGCGACGAAGCCCAAGAAACTGATGTCGAATCGAGTGAATAGGCCAGATGGAAGGAGTTTGAGACATCGATGTGGTGAATTGAAAGAGGTGAGGAGACAAAGTACTTCCATGGAACATGCGTGGTTGTATCGCATCTGCCGCTGTTTCAAAAACCAAAAAGATGATCAGCAAAATCAACAAGGCGAGCGGCTGAGCGTCAGCTCTCCGTGTTCACGCCTGTTGATTTGGAAAGGGCCGTGCAAAGTGGTGGCAGGACTTCTGGCGAAGTCCACTACGCATGCGGCGGCACCGAATCGCATACCGGGAAGCTGACGTGTCCCGATCGCTTCTCGGAGTTTTCAGTTTTCAGTGGATGAGTGTTGGGGCACGCTGTGTCTTCGGCTTCCAACCGCTTTGCGGCACAGGCTGCACTTGTGGTAACCGGTGTCGTCGATCACTCCGTCGAACCTGGCGAAGTGCTCCGCGGTGGCGTATCCAGGCGGTCAACGACTGAGGACAGTCGTTCTGCACTGCGATTATTTTCTGTCGCACATTTTTGTCAGACAAACACAAATTGAATTGTTGTCGGGCAAAAAGATGGTGGGCACAAGTTTTCAGTTTTCAGTGTTCAGTTTTCAGTGGATGAGAGTTGGGGCAGGGTGCATTGGGATGACCATGCTGCCCTTTCGGCTTCCAACCGCTTCGCGGCACAGGCTGCACCTGTGCTACCCGGTGTCGCCGATCGCTCCGTCGGCAGAATCTACCGTTCTTCATTCCCGCGGTCAGCGAACTCTGCGCGATCATTCGGGAACTGCTTCGGCACTTTTCTGCAGTCTCATTCTTTGTTCGGTGCAGAATGCAAAAATCAGACACCCCTCGCATTCCAGTCCTCAATTTCTTTTTTGCCGATTCCACTTCGACTGGAGAAGCGATGTGTGCGCGAATTCTGAAGAAAAGCCAGTGATTTAGGCGACTTTTGTGACAGGTCGATCGCAAACGCGGCTCACGATGACGCTGAAATCCCGCTTTCAAAATGCTCTGGAAGAAGCCTTTCCAATTCGCGATATCCCGTCCGAACTCAACGCAACACTTCGTCAGTGAACTGACCTTCCTGTCTGCATCGTCAGATTCGGATGGCTGTTTGCAAATGGCTGGTGGATTGAAGCATTGAGTCTTCGCGGATCCCTCACCTGGTTCACATCCCCTCAGAATCTCCTCTCTCAAATCCTCACACTTCCAGTCTGCATGGAGGACTCTTCATGGTCAGGACACTTTCGCTGTCACTGCTGATCGTTGTTTCGTTACTGACGTCCGGATGTCTCTCGAATCCTCATAGCTCTCTTCGTCCCCGCAATCATCGAGTTTCGATGAAGCGAGCGACGCGAGAATGGTCGATGGGGAACTGGTTCACCGACAAGCGGGCGGAACGGCAGATGCGCCGTCAGGCTCGCGAGTGGGAAAAGCAGATGGCGCACCAGCAGGCTTATCAGCCGATCATGGGGCCCGGAGTCTACAATCCGATGATGAACGGCTGGGGCAACCCTGCTGTGATGGCTCAGCCGACGTACTTCCCCGCGACCGACGTTGCCATGATGGATATGGGAATGATGGATCCGGCCATGATGGGAATGATGACGGCCGACTCCGGCGACTGCGGATGCGGGATGTCGTCTCCGATGATGGAAGCTCCGATGGGAGCCATGATGGATCCTCAAATGATGATGGATCCAATGATGGCAGCCCCGGTGATGGGTGAGTCGGGCTGCGGATGTGGCGGTGGAACTTCAGCCGGTTTGCCGGCGGAGTTTCATCAGGGAAGTCATATGACTGGCGAACTGATCGAGCAGTCTGCTCCTGTTCTGGATCCGGTCCAGAAGCCAGCCACGGAGTCTGCCGGCCCCGCGAATGCTCAGCCAGGCGCGAACGATCCGGGACTGGTCCCGATGCCTGTCGCACCACAAACATAGTGACTCCCGGAAACACTCGCCTGCAGTTGGGAAACACAGCTGCAGGCTGCGTTGCCACTTTCCTTTGAACGTTCGTTTGGTCATAGTCGCGGGAAATTGCTCGCCTCACGGGCCTTCACGAAAGGTTGTGTGCGATGTTTCCTGCCACTTCAGCCCACCATGTTTTTCAACAACAGCGACTGACCGCTCGACGCTGGTTCATGCAACAATGCGGCGTCGGACTGGGCTCGGTCGCCCTCACATCCCTGCTGTCCGAGACTGCTGCGGCAGGGGAGCCGGATGCTCGAAGCATCACTTTGCCTCGACCGCATTTTCCGGCGAAGGCGAAGAATGTCATCTTCCTCTTCATGGCTGGTGCCCCCAGCCACCTTGAGCTGTTCGACAACAAGCCTCAGCTCGCCCGGTTCGACGGCACATTGCCTCCCGCGGAGCTTCTGAAGGGATATCGAGCGGCATTCATCAATCCCAACTCGAAGCTGCTCGGCCCAAAATTCAAGTTTGCCCGCCATGGTCAGTGCGGAGCAGAACTGTCAGAAATTCTGCCGCATCTTGCGAACGTCGTCGACGATATTGCGATCGTCAAATCAATGGTGACTGATGGGTTCAATCACGCGCCGGCTCAGATTCAGATGAGTACCGGTAGTCTGCAGTTCGGCAAGCCGAGTCTTGGTGCATGGACGCTGTATGGACTTGGCAGCGAATCTCAGAACCTGCCCGGCTTTGTCGTGTTCAGCACCGGAAAGAAAGGGCCAAGCGGCGGAAGTGCAAACTGGGGCAGCGGATTTCTGCCCACCGTTCATCAGGGCGTGGAATTTCGGACCACTGGCGATCCGGTTCTCTATCTTTCGAATCCGAAAGGTGTCGACGACCGGCTGCAGCGAGAATCGCTCGACCTGATCAATTCCCTCAATCGCGATCACCTGCACGTGTCTGGTGACCCGGAAATTTCGACTCGCATCAGTGCGTTCGAGATGGCTTATCGCATGCAGGCCTCAGCACCGAATGTGATGGACCTGAGTCGCGAACCAAAGCATGTGCTGGACATGTACGGAGCAAAACCGGGCGAACCCTCTTTTGCAGCGACCTGCCTGCTGGCTCGCCGTCTGGTTCAGCAGGGTGTCCGTTTTGTGGAGATCTTCCATGAGGCGTGGGATCAGCACGGGAACCTTGTGAATGATCTTCGAAAGAACTGCAGGGACACCGATCAGGCATGTGCTGCATTGATTCAGGACCTGAAGCAACAGGGACTTCTGGATGAGACATTGATCATTTGGGGAGGCGAGTTTGGTCGAACGCCGATGGTTCAGGGCGGAAGCGATGGTCGTGATCATCACCCAAATGCCTTCACCATGTGGCTCGCCGGTGGCGGTATCAAAGGCGGCGTGACTCTGGGTACCAGTGATGATTTTGGTTTCAACGCTACTGAAGACCGAGTTCACGTGCGAGACCTTCACGCCACGATTCTTCACCTGCTTGGCTTCAACCATAAGCTGCTGTCGTTCCCCTTCCAGGGCCTCGACCAGCGCATTACAGGAGTGGAACCCTGTCGCGTCGTGGAGGAGATTCTCACGACATGAGAAACGGCAGGGCGAGGCTCCTGCCGAGCCGTTGCAGTGTCGCAATCGTTCGCATCGGCAACGTCCGGAAAAACCTTCGCACTTACCAATGAGCGCCGTTCAAAAAGCCGTCAGAGGTACGATGCAACCGCCGTCTCGACGACTTTCATCGCCTGGTCGATCAGGGCGACCGCGTCTTTCGTTTCGGGAGCTTCGGCAATGATGCGAATAATGGGCTCCGTGTTGCTGCCTCGTACCTGAACCCATCGGTCGGACCAGTCCAGTCGCAGTCCATCCCCATCACGTGCCTCTGCATCGGGAAACGCTTTACGAAGGGCTTCACAGGCCGTCGGAACGGCAGTGGCGGGACACGTAATCTTGTCTTTGACGATCGTGTAAAAGGGCAGAGCGTCGGCCCACTTTGCCAGCGTTCGCTTCTTCTCCGTCAGCCCCGCAAGAACGTACGCCATCGACACAAGGCTGTCACGCACGTAGCCAACCTGAGGTTCAATAACACCTCCGTTGCCTTCACCGCCAAGAACCGCATGCACAGCTCGCATCTTGGCACACACATGAGCTTCGCCGACAAAGCTGCGATGGAACTGACAGCCATGCTTTGCCGCGATGTCCGCGGTGACTCGACTGGTGGAACCGTTCACAACAAACGGCCCCTTGCGGCGTTCCAGAACATAGTCGGCCGCCAGGGCCAGAGTCAGTTCTTCGCCGATGTATCGTCCGGCGTTGTCGACAATCGCCAGTCGGTCAGCATCGGGGTCCTGAGCAAACCCGGCATGTGCCGAATGCTGAGTCACCGCGCGGCAGAGATCGCCGAGATTCTTTTCGATGGGTTCCGGAATATGCTCGAACCGTCCATCCGGTGTACCGCCCAGCACAACAACTTCACAACCCAGCGCTTCCAGCAAACGAGGCCCTGCGACCGCGCCCGAGCCGTGATTGCAGTCCAGCACCACTCGGAATTTCTTCTTGCGGATGGCTTCCACGTCGACCAGCGACAGGACCTTGTCAATATGCGGCTTTGAAGGATCATCCAGCTTTGTGACTTTGCCGATACCGGACCAGTCCTTCCAGGCAATTGAGTCCGTCTCCAGAATCTGAATCAGCTGCTGACCAAGTTCCTTGTTGAAGACGGAACCATCCGGCGCGAAAGGTTTCAGGCCGTTCCATTCGATCGGGTTGTGGCTGGCTGTAATCTGCAAACCGCCCGCTGCGTGATGATGACGCACAAGCACCCCGCAGGTTGGCGTCGTGCAAACGTCGGCATCCAGGACTTCGCAGCCGGTCGCGAGCAAACCGGACACCACGGCATGATGCAGCATCGGTCCGGTGCCTCGACCATCCCGAGCCACCACGACCTTGCCGCCGCAGAAAATCGTTCCCAGAGCCGCAGCGAATCGGGAGGCATACGTCGGATCCAGCCCATCGCCAATGATCCCACGAAGTCCGGAAATGCTAAGTATCCGCGTTGCCATGTTCGCCTCCCATGCGTCGTCATTGTGCAGACCCGATGAGCGGGAAGTGTGACAAGTGAACCTTAAGGCGTCGAGCGTGACTCATGGTGTTCTCAACGCCGTCCGGCCTGGCACCTCCTATTCTTCCTCGTCCTCCCATCTGATATTCGGGGCGAATGGTCACGTCACCAGTGCATCACGCATCCGCCGTCGACGTTAATTGTCTGACCTGTGATCTCACCGGCTCTTGAGCTGCACAGGAAGACGATCATGGCGGCAATGTCGTCAGGCGTTTGCCAGCTCCCCAGAGGAACGACCTTGCGAATCTTCTCGTCGGCCCAGTCGTCGTAGGACTTCTTCTGATCGGCTGGCTGCTGTTCATTCCATGCGTGCCAGACAGATTCATTCAGCGGCGTCTTGACCATTCCCGGACACACACTGTTGACTCGCACATTGAACGGAGCAAGATCCTTCGCAATGCACTGAGCAAAGTTGATATTCGCTGCTTTGCTGGCGCTGTAAGGTGGATCGGTCGGTGAACCAATCTGTCCCGCAACACTCGCAAGGAACACCATCGCGCCCTGTCGACGCTGACTCATCGCCGGCCCGGCGACGTGAGCAACGTTGGCCATTCCGCCGATATTCACTTCCAGCACTTTGCTCCAGGCGGCCAGCGGAACATTGGTGTAGGGAAACCCAAAGTACCCGGAACCCACAGCTGCACAATGGACCACAATATCGACCGGGCCAAACCTGTTTTCCGTTTCCTTCCAGGCTCGTTCAACCGAACCGGAGTCTGCAACATCAACGTCCACGAATGGCAGCTCACCGGTTGCCGATTCCCGAGGCGGCTTCAGGTCCCAGATGATGACCGTGGCGCCTTCCTCCTGCAGCAGACGCACTGTCGCGAATCCAATGCCGCTGCCACCACCGGTGACAACCGCCGTTCGATTCTTCAAGCCAAGATCCACGGTATGCTCCGGTGAATTGTCATGGGCCACGAGGAAACACAGGGCTGACGATCTTCAGCGTCCATCGGTCCCGAAGTGTCACATCGTTCACGATCAGCGGACTTTGGCGTCAGGAAGTTCTGATTTGACGCCTTCGTCCAGCGGCATCTTGTCGGTGGCGGCAGTGAGACCGACATCCGCCATGACTTTTGAAAGCTCTTTCTGCATCGTGCTGACCACGGTCGCGTACTTCGGATTGTCGATCAGGTTATGTCGTTCCTCCGGATCGAATTCAATATTGTAAAGCTCCGCTTTATGCCGGTCCGGACTACCATCTCCATGGGGCGAATGACTGTACTTCCACGTTTCGCCACGCACACAGCGAACGTTGGGCGTGTAGGGAAACTGTTTCTCGTAGTTGTAGTAATACAGAAACGACTTGCGCCAGTCGGGATCACCTTCCTGCACTAGGCGGACCCACGATCGCCCATGGATCTTCTCAAGGGCCGGTGCGCTGCAAAGCTCCAGCAAACTTGGAGCGACGTCGACCGTCAGCACCTGCTGATCGATTACTTTCGGAGAATCGACCGGCGCGAGTTTCGGAAATCGAACGACCTGGACAATTCGCATGCTCGGTTCATGCGCCGTGCGTTTGTCGACCATACCATGTTCACCGTTCAGCAGCCCGTTGTCGCTCATGAAGACGATGATGGTGTTGTCGAGTTCTCCGCGCTGCTTCAACAGTTCGTACAGGCGACCGACGCTGTCGTCGACGGACAGCAGCGTTCCCCAGTACGCGCGAGTCATCGCTTCGAAGTCTTTGACGGCTTCCGGTGAATCGTCCGGGAACTTCTTTCGCCATTCGAACAGCGGACCATAAATCCCGTGCCAGGTCGACAGACGCTGCCTGATCCAGTCAGGCTTGTCATCCAGCATGAAGGCCGACTCAGGGTAGGGGACTCGAACGCTCTCGAACGCCTTCGCGTATTTCTCTTCGGGGAAGTAAAAACTGTGAGGCGCTTTGTGGCCGATCATCAGGCACCAGGGTTTTCCGCCGTGATCCTTCTTCAGCCAGTCTTCTGCCATGTCGGTCACCACATGCGTGTAATAGCCGGGGACGACTTTCCGTTCCTTGCCGTGAAAATTGAACTCGGTGTCGAAGTACTTGCCCTGACCTTTGTGAGTCACGAACCAGTCAAAGCCCGGACGAGGCTCATCGTTGTTCTCGCCCATATGCCATTTGCCGATGTAGGCGGTTTCGTAACCCGAAGCCTGAAGGACCAGAGGAAAACTCTTCAGCCCCGCCGGGTACTCGGTGAAGTTGTTCACAACACCATGAGCATGAGCGTAAAGGCCGCTCAAGATGCTGGCTCGACTGGGCGAACACAGAGCCGTCGTGCAGAAAGAGTTTCGGAAGTACACGCCTTCCTTTCCGAGCCTGTCGATATTCGGCGTCTTCAGATGCGGATGCCCGGCCAGCCCAAGTGCATCCCAGCGCTGGTCGTCCGTCAGAATGAACAACACGTTGGGGTGATCCACTTCGTTCGGTTCCGTCGCCGTCGCGGTACGTGAGCACAGGCTGAACAGGAACGGGACGACAACAAAGATAGCTCGCCACTGCAGACTCATATTACATCACTCATTGAAAGTAGTGGAACTCGCCAGAGTTCCCGAAATCAACAGCCGTAGTGGAACTCGCCAGAGTTCCCGAAATTCACCTGAGCGAGGAAGTCTGGCGACTTCCACTACGTTTTTCAGCGACAGGAAGTCTGGCGACTTCCACGACAGCATGAGAACGTGGGGCTAATTCTTTGTCACGGTCTCATCCAGGTTCAGCAGAACACGAGCCAGCAGCGTCCATGCTGCGGCGTCCTGCGGAGTTGTGTCCGGCGGAAGCTCGGGCAGCTTTGCCGGATCACCCGTCGTCACTTCGCGTGCATTCAGCCAGCCGTCGGCAATGCGCTGACGTCTTGATTTAAGAGCCGCGAGAACTTCCTGCAGTTCCATCTCAGTTGGCTGACGGGACGTGCAGAGCAGAAATCCATAGGCCGCCCGCGACGCATCATCCGATCCGCCTTCCTTCAGGATTCGCATGCCAAGTCCTCGAGCCGCCTCGACGAAGATCGTTTCATTCAAGCCGGTCAGCGCTGCGAGTGGCGTATTCGAGCGGACTCGGCGAGGACACGCGGCGTCACCATTCGGCGCGTCGAGTGTTGTGAGCACCGGATCCGGCATCGAGCGTTTTCGAAAAACATAGACCGCTCGACGATACCGATCTTCACCGGTCGCCGGAGTCCAGTAGCCGGGATACACGTAGTTGTAATCGAGAACATTCTGTGGCACTGGCGGAATCACGCTTGGGCCGCCTCGCTTGCTGCTGAGCATTCCGGCGGCCGACAGAGCGATGTCTCGAACCACTTCCCCGTCCGCCCGGAATCGAGGACCTCGCGCCAGCAGAACATTACGAGGATCACGCTCCAGCAGTTCCGGTGTTACGGCAGAAGACTGCTGATACGTTCGACTTGTCAGAATCGTGCGCAGCAGTTCCTTTCGACTCCAGCCTCGCTCCATAAACTCCACAGCCAGCCAGTCCAGAATCTCGCGATATTCCGGCACCGCGCTGCGAGTCCCGAAGTCTTCAGGCGTTTCGACAAGCCCCGTCCCAAACACGGCCTGCCATGTCTGATTCACCGCGACTCGCGCAGTCAGCGGAGCCTTCGGATCCGTCAGCCACATCGCAAAGCCCAGTCGATTCTTTGGAGCATTTTCCGGAAGAGAATTGAAGGCCGCGGGAACGTGTGGCTCCACAGGTCGAACCGGCTGATCCCAGTTACCTCGATCCAGCACGTAAGTGGTTCGAAGGTTCGACGGTTCTCGCGCGGCCATATGAAGCACTGTGGTCGGAGCCTGTGGCATCGATCGCCAGAGCCCATCGATTTCGTCGCTGACCGACTTCAATTCCGTCACAGATTTTCGCCATGCCGAAAATAGAGCAGCATTCTGTTCAGGAGAACGATCTGCACCAGCAACCTTCATGGCCAGTACGGCTCCATGATCGACCGCCGGGGCCGAAGGAGCTGCATCGCGAGTCACGCTGAATCGTGCACAACCCGGCATGTCACCCATGCGCCATGCAATCTTGACCTGAGTGCCTTCCGGGTAATTCAGCGGTGCCTCAAACTGCATGACCGCCACTGACGGCTGGTTACGCAATCCGTTGCCTCGATCCGCTTTCCATGATGTGGAATCGTTGTCGTCGATCAGCAGCGACACCGGTCCTGTGACCGTCTTGCCATCGCCGGACTTCGCTTCAGGCTCGGAGAAATCTGCAGTGGCATTCACGAGCTTGATCTTCTCCCAGTCTTTTCCGTCTGGTTTCTTCACGAAGACTTCCAGCTCGTGCACGATCCATGTTCCACTGCGACTTCGACCTGGTCCGCTCTGAGGCAGGTCACGATGATTCAGGATCTCGAACTGCAGCCCCGTCACACCATCCAGCTTTGGAGCGGCGATCAGGAACACATCGCCGCTGGAATGTCCCTTCATCAGCAGCGATTTGTCAGCTTCCTGAGTCGGATGGTTCAGGCCGCTGATGCTTCCCATTTCGATGGCTTCCAGAGCAGTCCAGCTGGCGGTCTTCGAGAGTGTGTCTCTCGAAAACGCCTCGAGGTCTGTCGACCATGAAGATCGTTCCGCGCGGATGCGATCTTCGAGTGCCGACACCTTCTGGCGAATCTCACGAATCTGCTGTTCCTGTTCCGGCGTGTAAACCCAGGACTGAGCTTCATACGTGTCGTTCAGGAAGGCGAACATGCCGTAATATTCATCGTGAGTCAGCGGATCGAACTTGTGTGAGTGGCATTGAGCACACTGAGTCGTCAGCCCCATCACGGCTTTGCCAAGGCAGTCCATGCGATCGAACATTTCGACCATCCGAAACTGCTCGGGGACAATCGCACCTTCTTCATTGATCATGCTGTTGCGAAGAAAGCCCGTGGCGATGATCTGTTTCTGAGTCGCATTTGGCAGCAGGTCACCGGCAATCTGTTCAACCAAAAACTGGTTATACGGCATGTCCTGGTTATAAGCCTCAATCACCCAGTCGCGCCAGATCCATTGTTCGCGCTGAAGGTCTTTTTCGTAACCGTTGGTGTCTGAATAGCGGGCCAGATCGAGCCAGAGACGCGCCCATTTTTCGCCGTAGCGTTCATCCTTCAGAAGCTTTTCGATCGTCGCATCGACACCATCCTGGCGAAACTCCTGAAGCTGCTGCGGTGTTGGCGGAACACCGATGATGTCCAGATACAGTCGACGACACAGGATTTCCGGAGATGCCTGTGGCGAGAACTTCAGACCTTCGCGCTGCAGTCGATCACCCACAAACGCATCAATCGGATTTGTTGCCTTCACCGCTGGCAGGGGCACTTTGACCGGCGGAGTGAACGCCCAGTGAGATTCGAACTTTGCCCCTTCGGTGATCCACTGTCGCAGCGTCGCGATCTCCGCTTCCGTGGGACGCTTCTGCTGAGACGGTGGCGGCATGACGACGTCTGCATCATGGCTGATCATGCGTTTGACCAGTTCGCTGCTGTCAGGCTTGCCAGGAGTGATCGCCGCCGAGCCGGATTCGCCACCTTTGAACGCCGCTGTCTGATCATCCAGCCGAAGACCGCCTTTGCGTTCTTTCTCATCCACGCCGTGACAATGCCAGCAATGCTCCGCAAGGATCGGTCGCACCTGTTTCTGAAAATCAATCTCTGCCGCACGACAAGGATGCATCGTGCGCGTGCCGAAACTCGCGACCACGGCAGCAGCGAACAGAATCCTTGCGAAGGACATTGCAGAAGGCATTACAACTCTCCCGGTGGAAGTGGAGATCATCAAGAGGCTGGCAACGAGCCGGCAAGCTCCTCTGGATCAGAAGCGTGCCGCAGCGTTCAGCCCTTGCTAAAACAGAACCGGCTTGCCGAGCTTTCGACGAACGACGGTTGCCTGGCCCAGATGCATCATGATGTGATCGCTGAGCATTCCGAAGATCGAGCCGAGCGTCGGGAAGAATCCGGCAAGTCCGCCGATCGTCGGCTTGTCCAGATCGGATTCGTTCAGCTTTGAAAGAGCCGCAATCGAGGCATCGCGCATCTGATTCAGCAGTGCAAGGTACTGATCTTTGGTGCAGAACTTTGAAGGATCGTTGCTGGTGGCCGCTTCCTTTCCATGAGCCTCCGCGAAGCCGGCTGGCAGCTCGGGCATCGAAGCCGAAGGGAGCTGTTCCAGCAGGATGTTGCGTTCTGCCAGAATCAGGTGCCCAAGCTGCCAGGCGAAGTGATTGGCTTCCGGCACAGGGCGAACGAGCAGATCGGCATCGGACAGGTCCGCAACAATCATCCCGATCATGTTTTTGGAGAGGTTCAGTGAACCTTTCAGAAGTTCAATGGAGTTCATAGCGTCATCTTTGAAAACGAGAGTGAAGAAATTTCCGGAAGTCTGTTCAGCATCTGACTCCAGAACCCTGGAAAAGTCAAAGACTGACACACAAGACAGCGTCCAGTATAGGCTTCGAGAACTCGTGACGTCAGTGTGCGGGGCGATGCCTGTCGGAGCGCACGTCGGCCAGTCGTCCGCGCTCGCCAGGAACCCTCGCACGATGGATGGCAGAGCAGGGCGGATGTTGCTTAGAATTTCGTCAGAAGTGAGTGTTTTCGAAGGGGACTTCTGGTCGATCTTCCCTGGCAGAATGCTGTAACTTTGGAGACATCCGTCCAGGAATTCGTGCGTTCCGGATTCGAACGTGCAAAAGAGTTCGAGCGTACTAAAGGGTGACGAGCTATGGCCAATCGTGAGTTTTCAGCGTACCAGCAGAAGGTCATTCAGCGTTATTACGACAATCGTGAACAGATTGATGAACAGAGACTCGCTGAACTGGTGACCAACTTGTACCTCGCGCCCCCGAAGAAGCAGGCCAAGATGTGGGAACAGGCGGAGGAACTGATGATTCGCATGAAGATTCCTCCCACGCGCATCGAGCATGTCATGCAGACGAAAGACCCGGCCGTGCTGGCCAAAGTCGTCGAGGAAGTCCAGAAGGGAATCATGAAGCGCGTGAAGTAGATCGTACGACTTCCCCCGGCTTCATCTCGATTGAACACGTTCCTGGCAGTTTCTTCATGCAGGAATGACAGAATCCGTTTGCAGCTTTTTCAAACGCGTGAAACGAAGTTCACGTATCGCCAGGCAACTGGAAGCGGCAAAACCTGTCTGTCTTTTGTCCGGTGTCATCAGATCGATGCCAATGTGTGTCCTCATTTGGGCGCCGATCGATGAAGTGTGGCTGAGAGTACGGCAGGGGTTGCCGGTACCGGAAAGGCGCAGAAATCCGTTCGGGCAAGGACTTACGTCAAGTTCGAAGATTCCGGCGTGAAACGCCCATCTTTCGGCACGGAGGATGCCCTAAGCGGAAACACACTCGCCAGTCAAAGACGTTTCAGTGACACAAGGCTTTGATCATTCCGGAGTGATTTCAGTCCGGATGAGGCCCCACACAGAAGACTTTGAACGGAGAGTGCCGCAGATTCTGAGAATTCTGCGAACCCATGATCCCTTCACTGTCTCCTCCCTGCTGAATACGCCTCGAAAGGAATTGAACATGACGATCAGCAACCTCAATTTGGAACGACAGCTCCTGGAAACCGATGCGGGCCAGGCCGTTTATGATGCACTGGTCCAGGCAAACGTTGATCTCCGAACAGTGTCCGTCGAACTGGTCAAGGAGATGCTGCGAGCCGAGTATCGCCATCGCGCTTTGTTGGGTTGCCCCAGTCAGCGAGGTTGTCTTTCGGTGGTCGGATGAGTCACCAGCCCGGCCTGATTAGGCCGGGCTTTTTTCTTTGTAAAACGATTGTCCTCAATCGTTCATTTGCGATTCAGATCTTTCTTTTCCTGTTGTGATCGGATGACATGACGTCGTCCCGCATCACTTCAATTATTCATCCGCAGACGATGAATGATCATGCCAGACCAGCCATTCGTTACCCTGCTTCTTCATCAGCAGAGTGTACAGGCCTGACGCGTCGCCCACAGATTTGTCGCGCGTCAGATAAAACTTGCCAAAGACCTCAGCATACGTATCGCTCAGCACAAGAATCTCAAAGTCGCTCAGCTTGAGCTTGCCCATCTTTTCCGGCGTTGAGTACGTCGTCATGTATCGCTTCAAAGCGCTGTCCCAGCCTCGTTCCGTGTTGCCGCCGCTGGAGAACCGCAGGGATTCATCACGCACATAGCCCTTCATGAATCCCGGAATGTCGCCTTTGTTCCAGGCAACTTCCTGATCGTGCAGAGTCTTTCGAATCAACTCCTCGGGCGTTGGATCATTCCCGGTGAATGCGCCGGAAAACAGCAGGCAGGCGGACAGTGCAAATACGGGAAGCAAGATGGATTTCACAGCAACCAGTCTCCTGAAACGAATAAAGCGAAACTCAGACTTCGTGAGTCTATCCACTGCCTGACAATTGCCCAAGGCAGCGCACCTCGTTCGATGGAACGACGCTGGAATCAACGGCGACACCTGGTGATTCGGGAGACAGTGTTTTGCGGATCACGCAATGATGTCTGCTCAGTTACTTCGGTTCCGCTGTCTGCTCATTCATGCGATAGAGAGGAAGGAAGCGGTAGTACACTTCCAACGTCAGAGTTGCCAGGGTCGTTGAATACAATCGGCCGCCGTAGCGTCCCCACGGATCGTTCGGAGCCCAGCTTCCGGCAAATTCACCCGTTCGAACCTGTTCCGAAATCAGCACATCGCGAACGATCGAATTCCAGTCCTGCCATGCTCGCCCGCCATGCTGGTACATCGCCAGAGTGCCGTAGTACCAGTAGTAATAATTCGTATCGGACATCCGCGGCTGATTGCGCATCAGATAGGTCACGGCCTCGCGACTGGCGGCTGAGTCAGCAGGGGCACCGAGCATTTGCTGGCAGAAAAGTGCTTCCGCTGTCATCGTCGGAGTAATAGGTTCATCAGCGCTGCTGGTCTTCGCACGATAGCCGTAGAGGCCACCCGCGTTTCCCTGTTTGGCAGCGTTCAGGAAATCATTCATGCGAGTCTTCACACGCTCTGGAATTCGCACGCCGGCAATCTCAGCACTTTTCAGCGACATCATCTGCCACCCGAACATGCTGACGTCGCCTTCCTGCAGACCATCCTTTTCCTGCAGGAACCGATATCTCCAGCCGCCCGTGCGAGGATTCTGCTGAGAGATTGTGAACGACACGGCTCTCGCCAGTGCGGCTCTGAGACGCAGATCATCGACCTGACGAAGACCGTAGACATACTGCGTGACCATCGTGTCCTGAAGAGCCTTGTCGGGCATTCCGAACTGGAACAGAGGCTGACCAAGATGGGAAGCTGTCAGCCACCGCCCAACAAACTCCTGCGTGTTGCCAGGCGTCTTCAGCAACTCCGGGTCGACGATCGGACCGAGCACCGTTTCCTTTTGCATCCCATAGGCTTCTGCCAGAGCATAGGTGGCCATCGCATGGCAATACATACGAGCAAAGTACTCCGCGTTGCCACACAGCCGACCGTCTTCTCCCTGTTGCTCGATCAGCCAGTTGAGCGCCTGATCCAGCTGCAGCGCGTAGCGTCCGTTTTCATGTGTGTATCCTGCGCCCAGAAAGCACAGAACCGCTAGAGCTGTGACTCCTGTGTCCGCTTCCCGCCCTGCGTTTTGCCGGTCCACTCCATTTTCGTCGATCGTGACCTGGCCCGATCCATGTTCTGAAGCATCCCAGTGACCGTCCGGAGACTGAACACTGGCAAGCCATCTGAGACTGCGCTCGACGGCTGTTTCTGATTCGCGAGTTCCGCCAAAGCGGGCTGCGGCATCACGGCGTGCATTCAGATTGCGAAGCTGATACGCCGCCGGAGGATTTTCACGGCGCCGAATCGTTGGAAGTTCATTCTCCACATTTGGTGCGCCGGAGATGACCGCTTCGCTGAACGAAGGAGCCATGTCACCGATGCGAACGTCATCGTAAGCGTTGCTCAGCGGCGTCGGCGTGCGAGCCATGTCAGGTATCGGACGAGACTCCCGTTCTGCCGGCGTAGCATCCGCAGCATTTCGAGCAGGACGCGGAAGGCGTGACTGAAACGTGGAACCGGAAGACGACGCCGTGTTACGATTTCGACTGTTCGCCGCAATCCCTTCAAGCATCTCCGGCGAAACAACTGGTGCCGCACGATGTTCCATGCGATCCGATTCCTCCGAATCAGGCGGCAAAGGAATCGCCGATTCACTCGGCGTCGTGTTGGCCGCAATCGAAAGGTCCTTCGGCGTCACCTCAAACTTCAGATCCCGAGCCGTCATTGGAGCTGACGGGTCCAGAGGCCGGGAGTTCGATTTCTCGCCAGGCAGAGGCTTTGAACGCGCCATCTCCGGAGCAAAGACATCCGCGGTGCTGGATTCGTAAACGGTCGTCAAATCCGCCGCCGGATCCTCGACGCCCGGTTGCCGCCGACCTGCTTCACCGGAATCCGACGGCATCGCCAGTTCAGGAATCTCACTCGGCTCGAACTGCGTGACATCGCGCGCATCCGTGGAGAGCGACTCCAGTTCATCCGGCTGCCGTTCAGGAGTTTCCGTGGGGGTCACTTCCGGGGTCGCCAGTTCGAACCGTTCCAGTTCAATGGACGGAGCATTCGGTCGATCCGCGATCGGAACATTGCCCGACTCCGGCAGTGGGATGTCCATATCGCTTTCGACAAGGACCTCCGTCGTCACTTCAGGCTCCGGCAGAACCGGCCTGGCCTGTTCCGCAGGCTGTCGCGGAAACGGATCAAACACTTCCAGGCCCAGGATGCAGACACCGTGAATCAGAATCGATGCCATCAGTGACTTCATCGCCGTGTTGCGATCACCCCAGCGAGTCACCAGCATCGTCATCAGATGCACAAGCGACAGCAGCATGGTCACAACCAGCAACAGCGCAATGACGTCGTCACCCGACAGCGTGTCGCCTCGGTTCAGCTTTTCGATCAGTTGTCGAAGAGCATTCATGGAGACGATGACTTTCCATTCTCCAGCGGCTGAAACGCGAGTGAGAATTTTTTGATCTGAGCCTGGTGACAGAGACTCATCACATCAATCACCGCCTGGTAGCTTCCATCTCCATCGCCTCGAATCAGCACAGCCTGATCCGCGTACGCATTTTTTGCCGCCACCAGCTGCGTCAGCAATTGTGCCTGAGTCAGCTGCTGATCCTTGAAGGAGATGTTGCCGCTTCGATCGACCGCCACAATCAGCGGGTCCGGTGCACGACTCATGATCTGGACCGGCGCCGCGGTCGGCAGCTCCACATCAAACTGCTGATCGTGTGCTTCCTCGGTGAATCGAGCGCCAACCATGAAGAAAATGATCAGCAGAAAAACGACGTCAATCATAGGAGTCAGATTGAGCGTTGGTTCTTCCAGTGTGTCCGTCTTCAGCGGCATGAAACACTCCCTCGCAGCGTCATGTCACAAGCTCTGATTCCAAGGCTGCAACGATGAGCATAGTTTGTCGGCTCAATACCTGAGCACCTGTCGAGCAGACTCAGCATTGTATGGACCAGTCGGATTCTATCGTGACGAACCATGATCCAGTAGTCTGGAAATGGCAGTTCAAAGACAGTAGCTTTCCGATTGATGTCCATGGAAACCACGAACTCCACCACAAGACGGGTGAGCAAACGTGAACTGGCTGAATTATCATCATCTGCTGTACTTCTGGACGATGGTTCGCGAAGGAAGCATCAGCAAAGCGGCGAATCGCCTGCACCTGTCTCAGCCAACCATCAGTGGTCAGCTTCGTCAGCTTGAAAAATCCATTGGCACAAAGCTCTACGACCGGCAGGGGCGCGAACTGCGTCTGACGGAAACCGGTCAGCTCGTTTACGACTACGCCGAACAGATTTTCTCGGCCGGCCAGGAGCTGATGGAGCGTCTGAAGAACTCGCGTGCTCCAGGGCAGATCACCGTGACGGTCGGCATCCCCGACTTTCTTCCCAAAGTGATCGCCTTTCGACTGATTGAACCCATCTTCAAAATGCCGCAGAAGGTGCATCTCGTTTGTCACGAAGGCAAGCTCTCGGAATTGCTGGCCGACCTGGCGATGCATCGCGCGGACCTGGTTCTTTCTGACAGTGCCGCCGGATCGCAGGTCAGCGTCCGAGCCTACAATCACGCGCTGGGCGAGAGCGGCGTGAGCTGGGTGGCAACGAAGGAAATCGCGACTCGACTGCGAAAGGGATTCCCGGATTCCCTGCGAGATCAGTCACTGCTTCTGCCGACTCAGAATACCGTTCTGCGCCGGTCCGTGGAACAATGGCTGGAAGAACAAACCTTCGATGCCAATGTGGTTGCGGAGATCGAAGATTCCGCGCTGCTGAAGATTCTGGCGACGCAGGGACTGGGACTGGCGCCTGTTGCCGATGCTGTGCTGAAGGATGTCGAGCAGCAGTATGATCTTCACCCTGTCGGCCCGCTGCGAGGCGTCCAGATGCAGTTCTTTGCGATCAGCGTGGAACGCCGAGTGACTCATCCTGCCGTTCGGGCGATTGCAGAAGCTGCGCGCGACCGATTGTTTCGGTAGTCATCACGGCTTAGCGACGGGAATAAATCGCAATGCATCACTTGGAAAGTGATGACTACTGTGGGCGATCGATGACTATTGGGCGGCGATCCAAGTGCGACTTTCCGGAGGCACGTTTTGATCCGCCTGTGCGACGCTCGACGTTCGCATGTGCTGATGACAGTTTGTGCATGTCATCGTCAGCCGCACAAAGCCCAGCGATGTTCCTTCGGCATCCTTTGCCTCGGCCATGCGAGACAGGAATTCGGCTGCAGAGACGAAGTCCACTGTGTCCTGCACAAATCGAGGACTGGCCATTCGTTCCCAGGCTTCGTGACGACTGAGTTCGATCATTTCCGATGTGGACTTTCTGACCTGATCGAAGTCATCCTTAGCAACAGCTTCCAGGGTCTTCTGAGCTGCAACCAGCTTTCGGGCCATGAACTTCTGCATCGCCTCATCGTCAGCGGGCGCTGCAATTTCATCCTGACCGGACCGGCGCTTTGCCGGGGCCTGCTGAGGTTCTGCGAGGCTGATCACTGCAGAGACCGCCATTAACGTCGCAACTCCGCACTGCAGCGCGGTGATTGGCGAGAGACACAACATCGTTGACTCCTTGTCCTGTCAGCACAGACGACAACAGACCATCGCAGGGCACAGGGAAGACGCTGACTATTTCTCAGCAATCACGGTGTTCCGAACCCACTCATGACACTTCAGGCATTTCATCGTCACATTCACCCACGCCAGAGAAGCCTTGTTCAGATCGCTCGCTTCAGCATCCTTCTCAAGTTCTTCGACCGCCGAAACAAACTCATTGCTGTAACGTCGGTACATCATGTCGCTGGAGACACGCCAGCGTTCTTCATGGCTCATACGAGTCAGCACTTTCGCGCCATCCTGAATCATCGTCAGGTCTTCGGTACACAGACCTTCAAGGATCTGATTGGACGCATGCAGTTTCTGTCGCATGAACTTTGAGAGCGCGGCGTCTTTGTCGCCCTTCTCGTCCTTCTCAGGATTTCCTTCCTGGCCCTTCTTCGCTGCTGGTGCTGTCGCGCCATCCTGAGCATTCGCAGAACGGTTCAGACCCAGGTTTTCGCGGAACGCCATGACCAGCAGGAATGCGGACAGAATCGCGAAAAGGACAATCCACTTTGTGCTACCCATACGACGTGTCATGACAATACTCCCGAGTCTGCGTGAGAGCCGATCGAATCAACTCGGCTCATTTGTGGAACTCAGAACTACTGTCGCAAACACTGCGCCACTGGCGAAACACCGTGGAAAACGGCGTTTCAGAAAGCCCCACCGCGCAACCTCTGCACGCAGCGCGCGGATTCGCGCGCTGGAGATCGATGAGACAAGTTCCGGAAGTGCGCAAGTCCTCCGGTCGTGATTCCACACTCGCAATTACGGATGGACCCACGGGGCCCGATAGTCGCGGCGGAGCAGGGCAGTGGCTTCCGCATCGCCGGGAACGGTATGGGTCTCCGGATCAAATCGCAGAGTCCGTCCAAGCTTCAGAGCAATATTCGCAAGAATGCAGCTGGCCGTTGAAATGTGCCCCTGTTCAATGTCTGCCACTGGCTTTTCGCGTGATTCAATGCACTCGAGGAAGTTGCGCATGTGCCCGCGAACGGCGGAAGCCACATGGCGTTCCAGATCCTTCTCTGTTTCGTCTTCCGGGAACTTGTCGTATTCAAACAGTGCCGACCCGGTCAGTTTCTCTCCGCCTCGCAGTGGAGTGAATTCATACTTGTTGACACTCAGCTTCAGAGTTCCGCGGTCCCCATAAATTGTCGCGCCCCAGGGAAATTCCGTGTCGGGCGAGGAGCCCCATGAACGATGCTGCCACTGAACAGGAAACTCCGGATGCACGAATGTCGCAAGCTGAGTATCCGTGATGTTTGCGGCGGAGTCCTTTTGAACGAGGATGCCACCAGTAGATGAGATTTCGGATGGCCATCCCAGTTTCAGCATCCAGCGAACCATGTCGTACATGTGAACGCACATGTCGCCGAGGATTCCGTTGCCATACTCCATGAAAGCTCGCCAGCTGCGGGGGTGAGTCAGTTCGGTGAACGGCCGCAGTGGCGCCGGACCGGTCCAAAGGTCGTAATCGAATCCATCCGGTACAGGCGATGGCTGAGGATTCTTCTGAGCGCGCATGTGGTAATAGCAGTAGCACTCCACCATGCCGATCTTGCCCAGCAACCCGGCATCGACGACCTTCTGCTTTGCATCGATCAGATGAGGAGTGCTTCGGCGCTGGAGTCCCACCTGCACGACTCGATTGTGTTTTCTGGCGGCGGTGAGCATCGCATGGCCTTCCATGACATCGACGCTGATGGGTTTCTGAACCCACACATCGATTCCTTTTTCCAGGCAGGCAATCGTCTGCAGAGCATGCCAGTGGTCCGGAGTGTCCACGAGCATGATGTCAAATTCCTGCTCAGCCAGCATTTTCCGGTAATCGCCCCAGATCTTCGGGCGAGCGTGTGAAGACTGTCGCTGCGAAACAATGTCAGCCGCCCCTTCGGCCATTGTGCGGTCGACATCGCACAGGCCAACGACCTCCACGGGTGCAACCTGAATCAGGCGGAGCAGGTCCACTTTGCCATACCAGCCGGGACCAATAATGCCGACTCGAGGAATCTTTGAAACCGGAGCCGCCCAGGCTCCGTGACTCAGAGCAAGCTGGCTCAACGCAGCCGCGGTGGTAATTCCAGCGGAACCGGTCTTCAGAAATTGGCGACGGTGCATGGCGAAGTTCCGAATAATGTGAGGGAAGTCAGGCTCGCGAATCCTGGGGAAAGTTCCTTTTCAGGACAATCGATCATCCGCCAAACCTTGGAAAATGAGGGAATCGCTGGTTATTGCGAGTACCGTCGGTACACTCTGCGAACGGCTGGAAGTTGGCCGATTGCGAAAACTTGACAACTGGATAACCCATCCATGACTTCGGCACCGGTCGTGCAATTTGCCTCACGCACAGATGTGGGGATGCGCCGCGCCGCGAATCAGGATTCGAACACTGTGCGATTGTGTTCGGATTACGAAGAATGGAGTCAGTGTGGTCATCTCTTTGTCGTAGCCGACGGTATGGGAGGCCACGCTGTCGGGGATCTCGCCAGCCGCATTACGATTGAGGCGCTGCCTCCCGCCTATTTCAAAAAAGAAGCCACATCCGTTGAGCATCGGCTCCGGCAGGCCATTCAGTCAGCCAACAAGGCGATCAACGATCGCGCCCGAGAGAACCGTGAGTTTGAAGGCATGGGCACGACCTGCAGCGTGCTGACTCTTTCCGACCGCGGCGCGATTGTCGGACATGTGGGCGACAGTCGGGTGTATCGCGTTCGCAACGGGCTGATTGAGCAGCTGACGTTTGATCACAGCCTGCAGTGGGAAATGATCCGGCTCGGAAAAGCCACCGCAGAGAATGTGGAGCTGTTCCATCCTCGCAACGTGATTACTCGATGCCTTGGTCCGGACCCGATGGTTCAGATCGACATCGAAGGACCGTTTTCCGTCGAAGCCGGCGATTACTTCCTTCTGTGCTCAGACGGTCTCACCAATCACGTCAGCGATTCTGAAATTGGGCAGATCGTCGCATCGCTGCCGCCTGCCGAATCGTCACGTCTGCTGATCAATCTCGCCAACTGTCGCGGAGGATCGGACAACTGCACAGTCGTTGTCGTCGCAGTGGACAGTTATCCGATGACACAATCCGGAGGCTTTCAGCTGGAGGGACCGGTCAAGGCTCTGACCGCCGGACCACCTCGCACCAGCGGAATCGCAAAGGTGATTGTATCGGGGCTCGCCGTTGTGTGTCTGCTGGCCGGCATCGGCCTGGCTCTCAGCAATCGCAAGCTTGGTGCAGCAGCCTTCATTGTTGCCTCTCTTGTTGCATGGTTCTTCGGCCGGCGAATGAACAAGGGTGGTCAGGGCGACGAACTGACGCTTGCTGATCTTGCTGATCCTCCACCAACGTCACCCATGATTGACGAAGCCGATCATTCCAGCTCACGTTCCTCCTTCCGTCAGCGATCGCCTTATCGAGTGATTGAGGCCAGGTTGTCTGAAGGGCTGCTTTCGCATCTGGCGGAAGTGCAAAGTGAACTGGTCCAGGCCGCGCGGGACAGCGGATGGAAAGTGGATTTTGACGAGCTGACCAATCTGAATCGTCAGGCAGTCTCTGCACAGCAGTCGCAGAAGTCAGATCGAGCCATCAAGGCGCGAGCGAAAGCGATTGACCTGCTGATGAAAGAACTCTACGCACGTTCTCGCAACGGCTAAGCCACCGCACGAAATCGGTATGTCCAGTGAGCGGAACGGCGCAAGCCGTCTGGTAACGCAACGCGACATCCTCACCGGACGGCTTGCGCCCTTCTGCTACTTGTCGTGCGATGATTCGATCGGAACGGCGTTCTTCAGAGTCTGGTAGACGACGCAGTAACGTTCTGTCAGTTCGAGCAGTTTCGTCAGGTCGCTGGCCGAAGCATCGGATTTCAATGAGACCTGAAGGCTGATGGATTGAAGACCAACGGGAGCGTTGCGATCGACGCCCATCGTACCGGCAAAGTTCATTCGGCCCTTTGCTGTGACACTGGCTGATTCAATCACGATCCCCATGGACGTTGCGACCGCGGCAAGAGTTGTACCTGCACACGTCACCAAAGCCTGCAGTAGCAGCTCACCGGAACAAGCCATCAATCCATTTCCGGCAGCTCCGGGATGCAGTCCCGCCTGAATCGACCGGCCATCATTGGCCAGGAGCGGAACACTGCATCCAATGCGTTCGAAATCGACGAAGCCAGTGGCCGTCAGTTCCATCCACCCCTTCTCAGGTTCCGCCTGATACAGAGATTTCACCGGAGCCTGCAGCGCACGAAGCAAATCGCGTTTCATCACTCAATCCCACCCAAAAATCTGAATCCTAAACTTCATCCTGATCTTAATCTCCCAACTCCCGACCTCGTCATCATCCCAGTCCTGCCCCTCACATCAAGGCTTCACCGGAATCTTCCCGCGATCCGCCCCGCCAACCAGAATGTGTCCTGCAAATGAGCGATCCGGAATCAGGCAGACCACGCAGGTGTTGCGGCCGTCTTCGACGTAAGCGGGAATCGTCACGGTCTGCGGGGAACCATAGTGAGCGAGGCTCAGCTGAACATTCCACTGGCCTTTGGGAAGTTCGCACCGGCTGACATCGATTCGAGCCGGCAGTGTGCGCCATGAGCGGGTATCGGCCTTCTCCATGGCTTCCCAGACGACTCCGGCCGCATTCACGCCCAGATCCACCCAGGTGTTGTTGTGGATTCGCTGAGTTTCCTTGAGGACATACACCGTTCCCTTTTTCATGACTCGGCGAGTAATCGCCTGAGCAATTTCTTCATCGCGATGTTCCCTGTAGGAAGCTTCAGCAACTTCGTTCAGATCAACGAGTGTCGAGAAATTGGTTTGTGTCACGGCAGTGCCGGGCTGGTCAGGTGCGGCCACACTGCACCGAAGAGCAGTCACGGGAACGCCCTGAAAGACACGTTCCGGCCTTGCGATTTTGACCGAGGCAAGAGTTGGAGGGAGCGTGTGTTTTCCTGTCGCGCTGATGATGCGGTCTGCTATCAGCAGAGCAGCGGAAGTGGGTTCCGCTGATTCCGAAACCCACTGCGGCGCCTGGCCGACGAGTGCGATCACGTGAAGAGTGCCGTTTCCGCGCTGACAGCGAACTCCCATCTCCCCGCGAGCACCGTTGACGAGCTGTTCAAATTTCGGATTCCAGTATTTAACTTCCTGCAAAGCAGCTTCCACCTCGCTGGAGCGTGAAGAACTCTCCGACTGCACCATCGCCGTCAGATACGCGCTGAGAGCGAGCGGCTGATCAAGCGGAGCTGCAGGGATCTCAACGGCTCGAGTGTCTGCGGCGTCTGAAAGTTCAGGAGTTCCCGGGAAGCTCACTCGCGCGATGCCACTCGTGCTGTCCGCCGTGTTCGTGTTGGCGACGGTTTCTGTTTTCGACTTTTTTGCCGCACTGGCAATGGCGTCGCGGCGAGCCAACGTTTTTTCTGACGCCTGCAGCGAGTAGGCAAAGGAGTCCTGTCCGTCGTTCAGCACGCTGGAGATCATCAGCATGTTCAACAGCATCTGACGTTCGAAATCCCGGCCGGAATACGCGACGGCCCTGGAATCGGTCATCATCGAATTTGCTGTCTCAGTCACATCTTTTTGGGCGAGATGTTCCAGCTCGTCACGAACCCGACGAAAACGAGTTTCTGCCTGAGCTGGTTCGCCGGCCGCAAGCTGCAGAACAGCCTGATCCAGTTCCAGCATTTCCTTTTCAGCACGCATGGAGCTTTGCGAAGCATCCAGCTTGCTGGTCGAAGTCTTCAGATCTCCGGCGCTCCATGCTGTCAGCGCAGCTTCGTGGTTCTTTTGCCATCCGGAGCAGCCGGGGAGTACCGTGAGGATTCCGGACAAGATGACAAGAATGGCGGTCAGCGATGGAAATGCAGAGGTCCCTGCGATGCGTCGAAAAGAGAAGCATCGTGGGAATGAGCGCATGGCATTTCCAGAGTCGCCTTGCATCATCAGTCGTCGTAATGTTTGAGCTTGCCGAGGAACGACTTGTGATAACCCTTGCGCAGTTCGGCCTGCTCTTTGATACTTTCGCCCGTGTGAATGTCCAAAAGTTCAAGAGTGAGCAGGTAGTTTCGCTGATAGGAACTGTTGCTGGTCGTTGTTCCGGATGTGATTCGAGCAAACAGCAGATAATCAAACGGCTGATCCGCGCGTTCCAGGGCGGCCTGAAGTTCTCGCTGCTTCTGAGGAAGAACAATGTTCTCCGGGCTGCAGTGCAGCTCAGACATCGCCGCTTCCACGTATCGGCGGCTGATCATCTGGAACTGATCGCTCTGAGAAACCAGGCTGTCGATCTGTTCGTAGATTTGTTCTTTGAAGTCGCCGATCGCTTCGCCGCTTTTGTTTTCAACGCCCACAAAGCACACGGAGCGACGAATGTTGCCCATCGCATCTGCTTTTGTGTGCGACGCCAACTGGATCTTTGCGCACGATTGAGCAAGCAGTCGACCGACAGACTCATCGATCAGCGGCTTCCATGTTTCCGCGCCGGCCGTATGACTGCCAACCATGTCTTCGTCTTCTTTGTCCAGTACGTGTGCGTACTGGCGGCCTCGACAACCGACGGCGGCTGTCAAAAGCAATGAAAACGTGACACATCCAATGGCGAATCGATTTCCCGCCATAGCCCGCCGGACTCCATTCCAGAGTGCAAACTGTCAATCAGCGTCCGTGCTGATACTGCGGCTGAGCCAACCAAAGTTGCCATTCGCGCGCAGCATGACACGGGGAGAACAATAGCCTGAATGTCGGATTCGCGGCTAGAGCGGTACCGCGGAAGTCCCCTGTTGCGGGTCTCGAATCAGACTGCAGGACCCAGACTCTGGCGAAGTTCGTCAGCAAGACCGGCAAAATGGCAGGATTTGCGTCACGAGGCCGGCATCACAAAAAAAGGGCTCCGCCGATCCATTCGGCGAAGCCCTTTCGGAGACTGTACATGTGTTTTTTGGCAGCTTTGTGACGGCCTACGCGGCTACGCTGCGAAGAATTTTAGTGGAGAATTTCCGGGGCTTTAGGCCGTAGTGGAACTCGCCAGAGTTCCTTTCATCAACGAAAGTTCTGGGATCTCTGGCGAGATCCACTACAAAGTCCTGCACAGCGCCTACGCGGCTTTCGGCGTCACGGGAATACTGAGAGTCAGGTTGGCAAAAGTAAGGCTGATTTTCAGCTGAAATTCACCATCACCGCCCAGCTTCTTTGCCAAGGCAGCCATTTCTTCACTGCCGACTGCTTTGTATGAATCCACCAGTTCTCGCCATGCAAACGCACGGATCGGAGATGGCATCAGGCGTGCCGCCTTTTCCAGGTGATTGATGGCGTCACGATGGCTTTCCTGCTGCTTCAGAGCAATTCCAAGAAGAAGCTGACGAGGACCTTCCAGCGGACCGGCGTCTTCGATTTTTTCCAGCTCTTCAACAGCCCGATTCGGCATTCCGAGATCCAGATAACCGTCGGCAGAAAGCAATCGTCGGACGGTCTTTGGGGTCATTTGGATTCGCATCGCACTTGCTCCCTTATGAAGGCTTTCGCCCTGGCTTCAGGCACCGAAGTGCCCGTTTTGATTTCATCCTTTTGTGAGCGACTGTCCTCAATCGCTTCGCTGATCAGAACTGAGACACCGTTTGTTACTTCATGTTGTCGAACTGATTTCCTGTGAATGCAACTGCCGCGCCATTTCTGATTCGGTTTCAAAAACTACTCATAAATTCTTCAGCAGCAACATGTTACGAAAAATCAATTCGAACGGGCGGTCAGTGAACTGGCTGCCAAAACTACAACTTCAGACGTTGCAATGCGCAAAAAGCTCACAAACTGCCAGGCAGGATCGATCACTCATTGCACTTTTTACATCTGGAGGATGTTTTTGGTTCGGCAGTGGTTCACTCTTCTTTGAACAACCGCCCCATGTTTTCCGAAATCACTTGGACCGAAAGGCAGGCTTCGACGTACAAACCCGAACTGGATCCTCTGAATTTCTGGACACGTGGAATGCTGTCACTTCTGATCATCATCTTCTGTTCGGCGGCTGTCGTGTCGCTGGGTGTCACGCCCATCGTGAGGCGACTGGCTCCAGCGCTTGGCCTGATCGATCTGCCCGGGCATCGCAAGGTCCACGTCACGCCAACGCCACGTGGAGGAGGAATCGGGATCTTTCTGGGAGTGCTTCTCCCAGCGCTGGGACTGCTGGTCCTGGGGATCAGCGGTGCAGGACGTGAGTGGGAAGGGTTATCGCTGCTGTTTGATTCGGGTGGGTTTGATGATCATCGCGGTCAGCAGCTGATCGCAATCTCCATCGGAGCCATCATTCTCTTCCTCACCGGGCTTGCCGACGACCGCTGGAATCTGTCCTGGAAGTTTCGACTGGGGCTTCAGCTTGCTGTTGCAGTGGGAGTTGCGGCCGCAGGAGTCCGCGCGACCGTTTTCGTCAGTCAGCCATGGGTTGGCTTTGCTGCCACGGTGCTGTGGATTCTGGTGCTCACCAACGCCCTGAACTTCCTCGATAACATGGACGCTCTGTCAGCCGGAATCGGACTGATTTCTTCATTGATCTTCGCATCCATTCTGCTGCTGATGGTGAGGGAACCCATCCTGCCAGTCGCGATGCCTTTGGTAATGCTGTCGGGATCATTGCTGGGGTTTCTCTTCTGGAACCGCCCGCCTGCCAGCATCTTCATGGGAGACTGCGGCAGCAACCTGATTGGGTTCCTTCTGGCAACTCTGACCGTCACAGGAACGTTCTATGAACGAACCGGAAGCCGACATGTGATGCTTGCCCCGCTCTGTGTCATGGCCGTGCCGCTGTATGACTTTTGCACCGTGATTTTCATCCGGCTGAAGCAGGGGCGAAGTCCGTTTCATGGTGATAAAAGCCACTTCTCTCATCGGCTTGTGGAATTGGGCCTGAAGCCCGCGCATGCAGTGCTCACCATTCATCTGACAACGGCGATGACAGGACTCGGCGCGCTGCTGCTGTACCAGGTTCCGGATTGGAACGGAGCAGCTCTGGTGATCGCGCTGATCTTCATGATTCTGTCCATCATCGCGATTCTGGAAACTGTCGGCCGACGTTCAGTCTCCGACATTCAGGAGGAGCTTGCAGAAGTCCGACTGGCACGCGACGCAGACGACCTGCCGCGAAAATCCGGAGCATCCTCGGCACGATCTGAAAGCCCCTGAGGTCAGTGAGACATCCATGAGATTATCGCTGCCGCTGGTCTTTCTTTCGCTGCTGGCCGCATCAAGTTTGTGGGTTGCTGAAGAGGCAATCAATGGTCAGGGGCTGCACCTTGTGGTGCTGTGGTTTGGCCTGCTTGTGCTGGGCGGTCTTCGGATCTGGCAGGGAGACTTTTCTGTTCTTCCCCGGCTGTCACTTTCCGATGGCGCCATTGCGCTGGTGTTTGCTGGCCATGTCGTCTCCACGCTGTTCGTGTTCTCATCAGGTGGTGACCGTCGATCGGCCGTCAACCTGACACTGGAATGGGGCGGAATTGCAGCCGCATGGTGCCTGCTGCGAGTGCTCAGCCAGGAACGCCGAACCGTGCTCGCAACAACAGAAACAATCCTTGCTATTGCTGTGGGGTTGGCGTGTTTCGGCATTTGGCAGCATCACTTTTTCTACGCTCAGGGGTCGAGTGAATATCTTGCCGCCAGGCAGGAACTGGATGATGCTCTGAAATCTGGTTCGCCTGGAAGTCTGGCGACAGTGAGCCGCCTGGTGGCTGCGTTTCAGCGTCAGGGAATTCCGCTGGATGGCCCCGCGCGTCAGTTATGGGAGAACCGACTGCTTCACAGTACCGAGCCTTTGGGAACCTTTGCTCTGACCAATACCCTGGCCGGTATTCTCGCCGCGGCCTTTGTCCTGCAGGCGGGTCTGATTCGCCGGGCATTCGGAGTACCTTCCGAAGCGCAAGGTCCGAAGAGCGGAAGCGCGGCGGTGGCGAGTCCTTCGAGGTGGACGATCTTGGTCGCATGTCTTCAGGCGATTGTGCTCCTGTACTGTTTGATACTCACGAAAAGTCGATCTGCCTGGTGCGGTGCCTTTTGTGGCATCGCCATAGTTCTGATCCTGCGGAGCCGCACGACAATTCTGCGAACCACCTTGCGATGGATGATGCTGGGGGGACTTGTTGCCGGATTGCTCGTGGTCTGTGTCGGACTGTTCGGGGGAATCGATCGGCAGGTCATTCTGGAGTCGCCGCGTTCTCTGCAGTTTCGTTTGTTCTACTGGACGGGTTCACTGGAAATGCTCGCAGAGCATCCCGTCGTCGGAGCAGGTCCGGGGAATTTTCGGCAGATGTACCTGCCCCACAAGGCGGTTGAATCCAGTGAAGAGATTCGCGACCCTCACAACATCTTTCTGGATGCATGGTCTTCCGCGGGTCTCCTGGGGCTGGCGGGCGTCGTGCTGCTCTGCGTGTCACTGGCGAAGTCCCTGCGGTCCGACGAAGAGAACGATTCCCCGACGCGTGGTCGGGCTCGAGTTGGCCGACAGGCGGGCTGGGCAATCCTGTGCGGCTTTCTTCTGCACATGGCATGGGAATGGATTTCCGGCCGAACATCAGACTTTGAATCGGCACGCCTGCTGTTGTTGTGTGGAGGAGCTCTGGTGTTTGTCCGAGGTTCGGGGGCTTTGGCTGGAGACCGAAACTGCTTCCTGCCCGCCGCAGCCACACTGTTGATCCACCTTTTGGCCGCGGGCGGTTTTGAAATGCCTGTCGTGATGCTGGTGCTGTTGAGCCTGATCGGGCTCTCAGTACCCAGGGAAACGGAAGCGATGGCTGAGCCTGTTGGGCGAATCAGTCCTTCCGAAGATCCACCGCAGGTCCGAGGAGGACTGGTTGTTGCTTCAGTTGGCGTTGCCGGACTGGTGATTGGATGTTTGGCAGGCCTCCAGCCGGTGACTCAGGCGGAACGCCTGATGCTGAACGCTCAGGCGGATGTTGAGCGATATCCCAATTCGGATCAGGTCTTTAAGACGTTCCGGGAATCAACTGCGGCCGACAAATGGGCCGTTTTGCCGCGCCAACGATTCGCGGAGTATTTGGCGTATAAACTGCGAGAGTTGCAGTCGCTTTGGGAACAGGCTGGCGAAACGGACCTTCAGACGAAGATCCGGACTCGGGCCAGCCAACTTCAGGAGACAGCCGTAAGTGCCTGCAGCGACTTGATTTCTGCCGACCGGCGGAGTCTGATTGGGTACCAGATTCGCTCGGACTGCCTGAAAGCAGCTTCGGCAATCCTTGGAGAGAAGGCGCTTCTGGAAAAAGCGATTGAGGATCAGATTGTGGTGACGCAGCGGAATCCGACAGCGTCCGACGTCTGGTTGAGGCTTGCGGATCTCTACCGAGTGTCCGGCAATTCCGTCGCCGCCAGGGAGGCAGCCTTGCGATCACTGGAAATTGACCAAATCAATCATGCGTGGGGACATCAGGATCAGTATCTTTCCGACAGCGAAGTCATCATGCTGAAATCGCTGACGAACACCAACTAATCGCGACTTGGCAGACACACACCAACGCATTTAACGAGCACAACGAGCAGCGGATAACGCAATGAACAGGATCGTGATCTTTCTTGGGATTATCCTTGGCATCTCGGTGTCATTGTACTTTCTAACTCGCCCAAAGAAGGAAGAGACTTTTGCTGATCGCCTGAAGTCAGCGACGGAAACAAAAAAGGAAGTCAGTCCCAAAAAGACGGCAGAAGTTCCTTCTGACCTGCCGGTGCCCAGCGAGTCGGGCCCGTGGCCAAAAGCGGTTGTTCCCGAACCGACCTTCGTCTTCGGACGAATGGCCGTGGCGACGGAAAATTCGCACAGCTTCATCATTCGAAACGAAGGTGAAGCAGACCTGAAGCTGAAGGCGGGACTCACCACCTGCAAGTGCACGACATTTGGTTTCGGAGCCTCAAAGGAGGCTGCGACACCGACCGCCACTGTGAAGCCCGGTGAAGAAGTCGCACTGCTGATGAACTGGAAATCCGGCGAGGCTCCTGACCGCGCATTTCGCCACGGCGGTGATGTGCATACCAATGACCCGAAGAACCCCTTGCTGAAGATCGCTGTTCAGGGGGCGATTGAGCAGAAGTTTGAGATTCTTCCCATGAGTCGCTGGGACGCCGGGAACATCTATGATCAGCCAGGCCGAATGAAAGTGGGAATTGGTTCCAAGGTCCACTCATCATTCGAGATCACGTCCGTCGAAAGTCCGTCAGGCATGGTGACGGCAAAGATTCAGCCAATGACGGAAGCAGAGCTGGGGACCGAGCAGATGCTTTGCGGCTACTCGATTGAGCTTGAAGTTTCGACGGGTATTCCCAGCGGCTACTTTGAAGAGGTTCTGAAAATTGCGACGACCACGGAGAAGGAACCGCTGCGAGTCACTCTGGTCGCCCGGAAGCACGGCGCGATCCGTCTGCAGCAGCTGGCCGGTGCATCGCTCGATCCCAAGACACTGGCGCTGCAGCTCGGATCGTTTGCGGCCAATACCGGTCGTGAAGCAAAACTGCTTGTCATCGTTGATGAAAAGGACATGAAGGAACCGTTTGCGATCACAAAGATTGAGGCGGATCCGGCATTCGTCACGGCATCGCTGGAATCAGCCGGACCGCCGAGCGGCACGGTTCACCGGTACTTTCTGACGATCAAGGTACCGCCGGGTCGTCCTCACGCACAACGCACGGATACAAACCCTGGCCGAATCAAAATCTCCACGAATCACTCGTCCGGAGACGCAATTTCATTGGGGCTAAAGCTGTATTCCAACTGAGAGCGGGGTTTTCGAAAACGTGAGTTCCCGGTATCGTTCCTGGCTGGAACCTGTGTCTTTTCTCCACGGATTTGGAACAGTGCCAGGCGGCTCACGGATGGTCTTGTTCAGCCAGCCGTATGCTGCCGACGCTTCCTTTGACTTTTTGTCTGTCTGGCAGCCGGCCTCATGCGCAATTCAACCTTTGTTGTCTGCAGTTTTCTTGGCCTGATCTTTCTGGCAGCGTCACTGATCTGGTTCCCCAAACCAGCACCGGTACCTGCCAACGCGGACGGAGCATCGTCGACAGGGGCATCAGACAGTCCGTCGGCTGAGGGTTCATCATCATCGTCTTCAGCACCGACAGCCGACAGCAAGTCAGCGATGGCCGAACCGACCGATGTCGACTCATCGAAGTCTGAGGCGCTGACAAAAGCCGGCGAGAACCAGAATGGCGAAAAGCAGACGGCGGAGAAATCCAAGGAAGGCGTGAAGCCAGCTCCGCGAGAACTTCAGTTTACGAAATGGCCGAAGCCGTCCGTCGCATTTGTGCTCACCGGCGAACAGCATGGATACTTCGAACCTTGCGGATGCACGGCGAACCAACTGGGCGGAATGACTCGCCGCGCGGGACTGTTTGCCAGGGTCCGAGACCTGGGATGGGATGTGCGAGGCATCGATGTCGGCGGCATCTCAAAGCGTACCGGTCCTCAGGCTCAGATCAAATTTGAAACCACACTCGACGCTCTGCGCGAACTGAAGTACGTGGCACTGGGAATGGGTGTGGAAGACCTTCGTCTGGGCGCTGGTGCTCTGGTGCCGCTGCACATCACGGATGGCGAAGACCCGATGGCCTTCCTGAGCGCCAACCTGGTGTTTTTTGGAGTGAAAGATCTGGGAACCCCGGTCGCAAAACGCGTCGTGGAGATGAATGGACTGAAGGTCGGCATTACCAGTGTGATGAGCGACACGATTCGAAAGGAAGTGATCGCTGATGCCTCTTCGGAGACCGACATCACCTGGTCCGATCCCAAAGAAGCTCTCACTGAGGTGATGAAACAGTTTGAAGAGGAAGGTGTGAAGTTCCGAATCCTGCTGTCCCAGTCAACGCTCGAAGAATCAAGGCAGTTTGCGAAAGACTTTCCATCATTTGATGTGATCGTTGCAGCCAACGGCTTCGGAGAAGGCGAGCCGGCTCCTGAAATGGTCGGCCCGGTTCGAATGCTGCAGGTTGGCGAAAAAGGCAAAGTCGCCGGAGTCATGGCCCTCTATCCTGACGACAAAGAAAACCCGGTGCGATTCGAACTGATCACGCTGAATGGTGAGCAGTTCGGTGACGATCCGGTCATGATCGAAAAGATGAAGTCGTACCAGGAACGTCTTCAAAACGAACGCATCGTGACAGCTGACAACCCGGTTGGTTATCCGTCCGGAGCCACGTTTGTCGGCGCGTCCAAGTGCGGTGAATGTCATACGAAAGCGATGGCGGTCTGGGAGAAGACGCCCCATGCTCATGCACTGGAAAGCCTTGACCCGGCAAACAAACGGGATGGCCATGAACGGCTTCATGGAATCGTCCGAAAGTTCGATCCGGAATGTCTCGCGTGCCACGTCACAGGCTGGGATCCCAAAGAGTACACTCGGTTCCGCAGCGGCTTCCTGAATGCTGAGTACGCTGAAAATGAAGATGAGAAAAAGCTGGAAGCAATGCTCGCCGGCAACCAGTGCGAAAACTGCCACGGCCCAGGCAGTCGTCATATCGAACTGATCGAAGCTGGCCAGACAGAAGCCGCAGCGAAGGAAGTTCGCGTCACGCTGGAGCAGGCGAAAGATGTCACCTGCGTGAAGTGTCACGACGTTGACAACAGTCCTGACTACAACTTCGAGAAGTACTGGGAAGACGTGAAGCATCCAGGCCGCGATTAGCGAAGTCGCTGTTCACAGGCGGATCCGGGAAGCGCCGGGAACAACAGCAGTGTGTTCTTGTGGCTCGGCTGCCCCTTCCGTTGCAAACTGCACCTGTGCCTCATTGCCTCCTTCGAACGGCCCGGCTGGAGCCTCGCCGTGCCGGTCTCAGCAGGTTTCAGCAGGCGCAACAGGTTCGCACTTTGGATGGCATTGAGTTACGCTGAAGCGGCGTTGTCGACATCCTCCCGCCTTTCCCATTCCTTCCTGATCTTCCCTGGAGACAGCCATGGTGCTCCGCATCGTCGTGCGAACGCTTCTCTTGGTTTTCACAGTCACCTGCATTGACATCACTTCCGCCAGGGCTCAGTCGCCAATTCGGATTGGCCTCGCCGAGACGGATATTACGCCGCCTCTGAAGTTCCCCATGGCGGGTTACTTTCATGAACGGCTGAATGAAGGCACGATCGATCCGTTGAAAGCCAAAGCGATTGTCTTTCGCAGTGACTCACAGCAGGCAGCGATGGTTGTCTGCGATCTGATTGGAATTGCCGCCGACTTTGCGAAGGAAGTGAAGACTCGTGCGTCGGAGCAGACTGGAATTCCGGCCAGTCACATTATCGTTTCCGCAACGCATTCTCACACGGCTCCGGACTATTCCAAGTCGCTGTACGCGTGGATGATTCGAAAGACATCTCCTGATGCCGCAAACGCACCATCTCTTGAAAAGGATCCGGAGCGACTGGCGTACATCGACAAGCTGATCACGAATACGGTGGATGCCGTCGTCAAAGCCAGTCAGTCAGCGACACCGGCAAAACTGGATTCCGGGTGGACCGAGCAGCAAACCCCCGTCGCCTTTAATCGCCGCTTTGTTCAAAAGGACGGAAGCGTCAAAACATGGGTGGGACTGGAGCATGAAGGCACTGTCCGGTCGGCTGGCCCCATTGATCCGGAGATTCCGCTGCTTCTGATCCGTGACGAACAGGGGCACATGAAGGGACTCGTCAGCAACTTCGCACTTCATCTTGATACCGTCGGCGGAATGAAATGGAGTGCCGACTATCCCTCATTCATCAGTGATGTTGTCAGGGAAAAGCTGGGACCGGAAATGATCTCAATCTTTGGCACCGGCTGCTGCGGTGACATCAATCATGTGAATCCGCGAGGGAAGGAACGCAACAAGACGGATTTCATCGGAAAGTCTCTGGGGGACACGATCGTCAGCGGAGTGGCCAGTTTGAGCCCCATCGATTCTCCTCGTCTGGAAGTGCGGTCGGTCGTCGTGCAGGTGCCTCTGCAGGAGGCTTCTCAGGAAGCGGTCGCAAAATCCATCGCGACCATGAAGGCTGTGAACGCCGGCGAAACTGTTGATTTTTACGACCATGTCACTGCCCACAAAACACTGATGATCGACCAGATGCGCAATAATCCGCGCTTTGCAAAGGATGAAGACGCCATGCTGGCTCGACGTGTGACTCACACGCTTTCCGGTGTCGGCCCTTCAATTCCGGTGGAGATTAACGCGATTTGCATAGGTCAGGACATGGCGATCGTAAGCCTGCCTGGAGAGGTCTTTGTCGACCTCGGACTGGCCATCAAGCGAGGCTCACCGTTCCGGAACACCATGGTGATCGAACTGAGCAACTGCGTTGAAACGTTCTACGTACCAACACGAGCAGCCTTCGCCGGTGGCGGATATGAAACGACCAACAGCACGGTAGAACATGGAGCCGGTGAGCTGCTTGTTGAAGAAACACTGAAGATGCTCAAGGCCGCAGCACAGCCAGCCAATACTCCAGCTTTGTGAAAGGGGCTCCAGAGTTGTAGTGGATCTCGCCAGAGATCCCGTTAGAGATTCCGCCACAGATCCTGCGACTCTGGTTGATGGGGGATCTCTGGCGAGATCCACTACAGAGCTTTTACAGCACGGACTCGAACCGATTCGCACCGTTGGACAAGAACCTGTCGAGGCGCCACATGTCGAACCAACCTCCGGAATGGATTCTTCCTGTCGGTGCTCAGGTCGTGGTACTTTCTGACGTGCTGTCTCAGAACGGACGGATTGCTCACCCCAAAGGCGCCGTTGGAACCATTGTTCGTTCTCCCACGCCGGCCCTGAATGATCTGCTTGTCAGGATTCGGCTCAAGCACTGACTCTTCACTTTGGCTTTCAAATCCCGATCAACTCATGCAGTGTCTGGATCTGAAAGTCGGCAATGTCTGTCGGAGTCACTCCGGGCCGGAGAATCTGCACGGTTGTGATCCCCAGATTTCGACCGGCAGCAATTTCACTCGTGGGGCTGTCACCAATGATCAGCAGTTCGTCGGATTGCCAGGCTCGGTCTGCCATGAGTTTCTGAATCATGGCCTGCTTGCCTTTTCGGTCAGGATCATCGGCCGCATCGATCAGGATCTCGTCAAAGTACGATCGAAGTCCCAGAGCATCGATCTTGCCATGCTGCACACGCGGATAACCGGAGGTCAGCAGAACTTTGTACGCGGTGAGACTACTGAGAACGTCCATGACATCATCAAACGGCTGAAGTGGAAACGTGAACTGAAGCTCCTGATGCAGATCCGACCAGCGTTTCAGCAGCCGATCGGGCAGGCCATGTTTTGCTGCAACCTGAGGAAACGGGATGCTCCAGGAATCTTCAAACGCCCATTCCAGAACATCGTGCGGAACGGCGTCCTCACCAGAGTTTTCGGCCCTGAGTGCATCGAACAGCGGATCAGTGACAGACCGAGGAATCGTGCGAGTATCAAAGAGGGTGTTGTCGAGATCAAACACATAGACGCGGGGTTGAAGAATCACTCGCCGGGCCACACTATCGTCCTTCTTTGCGCACAGACTTCTTGATCTCACTCACATCGATCTGCAGAAACTCATCCAGGACGTCAGACAACTTCTCACTGTCCACCGCAGGCTTTCGATCCTTCGAGGAAGTGCCTTTGGCGCTGGTCTTAGAACCTTTGGCAATCTTTGTGACTGGATTGAGTTGTCGTAACGCGGTCTCCGGGGTTTCGAGAACCTTCAGAAATTCTTCGCTGTCGATGCAGCGAGCCTGACGCCGAGCCGCAGCCTTGTGCAGTCGATGGTCGCTGGAAACAACCAGAATCTGTTTCGGGCTGCTGTGTGATGCCAGCATCGCTTCAATCGTTGAATCCGCATCGGTGCCTGGCTCTGAAAACCGAACCTTGAACTTTGATGCCGCAATTTTCGGATCCTGATCTTCCCGCACCTCAGCTTCTGCAGCATCAAAAACAATCACCAGGTCAGACGTCAGTTCAGAGGGAATCTGTCGAGCAAGTTCGGTCAGCAGACGATTGCGGGCACGCTCCAGGCCTCCGGGAGCATATTTCTGTCGGCCATACCCGGCGGCATGCATGAGGTTGTAACCGTCGATAATCAGAAACAGCCGTGCCATGGGAACTCAGTATCATGCTGTCGGAAAATGTGTCCGACATCATAACTGCGAATGCCCGAGTGTCCTCATTTTTTGAGCCATGGTTTTCGGACCTTCTACAATCTTTATACGATGAGCAGTCGTCGCAGGGGGCATGACATGTTGACCAGTTCCAGTCAGGAGTCTTGAGTGGAATTTCGAGGGACCGGAACCTATCTGACCGAACGTCCGCTGCGTGAGACTCGATCGTGGACTTCATTTGCCGCAATCTCGTCCGACGGGATCCCCGTGGAAGTGCGCGTGCTGCATTCCGAGGAGCCGACGAATGCTCTGCTGGAACGACGCCTGAACATTCTGCGTTCTCTGCAATCGCCGGGAATCCTTGCGCCGCGGGAATGGCAACAAAGGCCCACGGCATCCTTCGTTGTTCTTGATCGCGTTTCAAAATTCACTCCCTCGGAATCTTCTTCACTGACGACCGTTCAGCTCTTTGCAAAGATGCGGGAGGTCTTCTCAGGATTGTCCGAGCTTCATCGCAAGGGACTCGTGGCAGGAAGGATCTCGCCGGACGACATTTCGCGCCGTGGGGACGGCACATGGTCGCTGGACGTGATGGCATGCTGGACGGAACGGGCTCAGCATGATGATCCGGAAGACGATGTGCGACAACTGAGTGAATGCTGCCTGCAGCTTTACAGTTCTCTCACCGGAGCCGCCTCGAGTGAACTTCGTGCACTGCTGATCCCTGATCCGGCGACCATGCTCAATCGAATTCTCACCGCGTCGCTGATCGCTGATCGTTTGCCGACCGAACAGTCGTTCCATGCGGGTGAGCTGACGAATGCGGCTGACGTACTGTCGGATCAAATCACCAGCACTGCCGTGCTTACACCGAAGGAAGAGACGGACCAGACGTTTGTGGCGGACATTCTGCCGTCTTCGTCCGGCCTCCGTATTCCGGAAACTCTGGGCCGCTTTCAAATTCACGAACGTCTGGGAGAAGGTGCAGTCGGGGCGGTTTACCGAGGCACGGATTCTGCCAGCGGCGCGACGGTTGCCATCAAGATTCTGAATGATCGTACGGCCAGAAACCCGTCGATGATCCGTCGCTTCAGCAAGGAAGCGAGAATGCTGTCGAAGGCCGACAGCCCGTTCGTGGCACGACTGATCGACAGTAATCACGATCAGGGAATGCACTTCCTGGCGCTCGAATACCTTCCCGGCGGTACCCTCTCCACTCAACTTCGTCAGCGAAAGCGCATTCCCGAAAAGCTGGCACTGCGACTGATCCTTGATGTCGCTCGAGGACTTGCGGTGGCTCACCAGGAGTCTGTCTTTCATCGGGATATCAAGCCCGACAACATTCTGCTGACGACCCGCGGTGCTCAGGTTGTGGATGGGCTCCAGGCGGCTGCGAGTGTCGAACAATCCGCCTCTGATCTGCGCTGGATGATCTCTGATGGCGAGCCGCTGGCGAAGCTGTCTGACTTTGGCCTTGCTCGATCGATGGACCAGTCGGAGTCGATGGCGATGACTCAGGACGGGGCGATCCTTGGGACGCCGCTTTACATGTCGCCGGAGCAGTGCAGGGGGCTCGTGGCCGACGCTCGCTCTGACATTTATTCGCTCGGAGCGACACTGTTTCATCTGCTGGCCGGACGACCGCCGTTCCCCGGTGAAACACAGGTCGCCGTGATGAATGCTCACTGCAATGAACCTGTTCCATCACTGCGTCAGCTGTGCCCTGAGCTGAGCGATGCGTGCTGCGTGGTCGTTGAGAAGTGCCTCGAGAAAAACGCGGATGCTCGTTACGTCAACGGGGAAGCCCTCGCTGGCGATCTGGAACGATTGCTTCATGGCGAACCGACATCCATTGCCATTCATCCCGCTCCGCCATCGACTCAGGGACTCACACTCTTTGAACACAGTTTTCACTGCGACCTGAAATCCTCGCCCGAACAACTGTGGCCCTATGTGTCGCATACCGATCGAGTCAACCACGCGCTGGGTCTTTCCTCCGTCACCTACACGACTCGGCGGCATCCGGAAAAGGGCGTTGAGAGATTCGCGGAAGCGCGCGTGGCAGGTCAGAAGCTGGCATGGCAGGAACATCCGTATGAGTGGATCGAAGGAAAGCGGCTGAGTGTCCTGCGGGAATTTTCAACGGGGCCTTTCCTCTGGTTCATGAATATTGTCGAACTTCAGCCGATCTCCGGCGGCGGAACACGCCTGACTCAAACGCTCAAGGCAGTTCCCCGGAACTTTGCAGGGCGGATGTTATGCCGGCTGGAACTTGCACGAAGGACGCCGCGAGCATTTCAGAAAGTCTATCAGCAGGTTGATGAGTTCCTGCAGCGCGGGGCTTCGCCGACCGTCGATGCCTTTGGAGCAAAGGTGGCGATGACAAATGGCGGGCGACGCAGGCTGGAGCAGAGAATCCAGTCGGTGGCTGCTGCCGGAACCGATCCCTCCGTCACCGAAACTCTGCGTCAGTTTCTGGAGAATGCTTCGGATCTTGAAGTGGCTCGCATTCGCCCACTGGTGTTTGCCGAACGGTTTCAGTTATCGACCGATGAAGTCATCCGTGCCTGCCTGCTGGGAGCAAAGGAAGGCCTGCTTCTGCACCTGTGGGACATTCTGTGTCCGTCATGCCGCATTCCGGCCGATGTTCAGGAAACTCTCGCGTCGCTGAAGGATCATGCTTACTGTCCCGCCTGCGACCTCAGATACACGGTCGATTTTGCCTCTTCCGTTGAACTGATTTTTCGAGCTCACCCGGATGTCCGACCTGCCGAAACGCGAACCTACTGCATAGGAGGCCCGGCGTTCTCAGCGCATGTCGTCGCGCAGATTCGACTGGCTCCCGGCGAACGATTCGATTTGCCGGTCGCGCTGACGGAAGGAACGTACCGATTGCGGGGACCACAGCTTCCGTTTGTGATTGATCTGGTCGTCTCCGCAGGGCGAGGAGCATCTCGCGCGGAGTTTTCGATGCTGCGACCGCCAGTCCCCGGTACGGTCCCAGTGTTTCGTTCCGGCCAGCAGGTTCTGGTCCTTCACAATACCACAGGCCAGGATCTCCAGGTCCGACTGGAACGCACGGCAGGACGCAGTCAGGCTTTGACCGCTGCCGCGGCATCTGCAATGCCCCTGTTTCGCGATCTGTTTCCGGACGACGTCCTTGCCCCGGGCCAGATAGTGTCCATTACGAGTGTGACACTTTTGATGGCCGAACTTTGTACCGCAGAATCACTCTATGACACGATCGGCGACGGCCCGGCGTTTGGAAAGATTCGAACACAGCTGATGCAGTTGGATGAGTGTATTCGCAGCAACGGTGGAGCAGTCGTCAAGATTGTGGGTGAAGGCGTGCTCGCCGTCTTCCAGTCCACACCTGCCGCCATTCGAACGGCAGTGTCTCTGATGAAGAACAGTGACTCCACCAGCCTGCCGCTGCGAACCGTCATTGACCACGGCCCGGCAATGGTCACAACGCTGAACGATCGCCTGGATTACTTTGGAGCCACCGTCGCCCGCACCAGACGCCTTCTCGATTCCGCCAGCCAGCGCGAACTCCTCATCCCCGCCCGACTGGTACTCGACGACGAACTGCAATCCATCCTTCACGAAAGCCAGGGGCAAACAAACCTCCGCCAACTCAGCTCTTCCAACAACATCATCACAGCCGTCACCTGGCAATAACTCCCCCAACAACCAACAACCAACAACCAAGAACCAAGAACCAAGAACCAAGAACTAAGAACTAAGAACTAAGAACCAACAACCTCGCCCCCCTCACTCCACCACAACCGTCACTTGTTCGATTGCCGCATGTCCTGATTTGCGGAACGGACGCGGCATTGGCTGTGCCTGGCCCTTTTTATCGATGGTTCGCGAACGAAGTGAGTATTCCCCAGGCGGAAGGCCTGGCAGCAATGTCGCCCAGTGAACTTTGCACAGCCGCATGGGCCAGCGTGAAGGAGTTCCGTCCGCGTTGAATCCCCCGGTGTTTGCAGGAATCTGGCCCTCCGGCAATTCACCACCCCATGCTCCAGGCGAAGGCGGATTCAGAATTTTTGCATCGACCCACGGAGCGGCAAGGAAATTAGGGTCGTCTGCCGGCTCCGTTCCCTTTGGACAAATGTAGGTCTGAACTTTGGCAAGTCCGGAAATTCCCACCTGAGCATAGCCGGTCACGGGAATGGGTTGATTGGCACGCACGGCCTTTGGAACTGACAGTGTCGCCGCCCAGGTTTTCAGAGGACTGTCGATGTCGTTATTGCCCTCGATGTACGTGTCATTCGCCGCCGCCATGTTGCTCAGTATCACATGGCTGAGCCACTTGATGGACTTAAATCCATAAGCCTCGGGCACCACCATGCGCACCGGACCACCACGCTCCGGCGACAACCACTGACCATTCAGCTTGTAGCACAGGATCACCGGAGGAAGGTCATAGGGATCCTCGAGCACTCGACCAATCGGCAGCGAACTTCGAAACATCTGAGCTTCATCATCGTTATGGTAACCGTAGTAGATGACTCGCCGCAGGTTTTCAACAGGCTGAGTCTTCCAGAGGATTTCTCGCAAGGGCACACCTTCCCAAATGCCGGTTCCCAGAGGACATCCGATGTTCAGGCAGGTCATCACTTTCGCAAAGCGAACCGAATGAGTTTCCCCAAGCTTCAGCAGGCCGTTGAAATCAAGTGCCGTGCCATCGTCCTTTTTCATCGGTGACTTCAGTCGAGTCGCATTGGTGCCGGTGTCCGAGATCACTTCCAGCTTCCAGGTCTCTCGAGTCAGCCCGACTTCAGCCATCTTCTCCGGCGGCAACTTATGAGGCAGCGGCTTGCCTCGCGAGACATCGCGGAACTTATCCGGCGGCGTCATGAACGACTCAAGCTGACTGATCGCCTCCGCCAGCTCCGGCGCGATTTCGTCCGCATGAACCCGCCCCGCGCCGGCAGCAACCGCCGACACACCCACCGCACCAGCTCCCAGAAAGAAGCGTCGAGTCAACTGCTGATGACGACTCAGGAAATCATCACGTCCGCTCATCACAATCCCCTTCCACTTGCCATCCCGCAATCAACACTGTCCACATCAGGAAACTGCCAGTCGCACACAAGATTGACAAGCGCTGCGAGAAGACATTTCACCAGGATTTATTGAAAGCCAACGTGGGCCGATGGCCTGGACCGGGCAAACGATTGGGCCTTTGGCCCGGAATGGCGAATGGGCTGCAGCGGCCCAGGATTCTCACCCAAGACCGTACCGACCCCGTCGGCTTCATGCCGGTGGACCGCAGGTTTGGCAACTACACCCCGAGTCGTCCCACCAAAGCTGCGACTCAGGCCTGACAGGCCGACACAACCCTTGCCGGCGGTGTGAGCCGCCGGTGCGGATACTCATGTGATTCAAAGGCCTCACGGCCCCGGCAGAGGTTGTTTCGGGCTTCCAGACATGAGCATCTTGCATCGTCCCTGAAACGCGGAAATGACGACTTTGCGTTTGGTTGATTACGAACTGACAGAATCTGGCATGAACGAATCAGGAGAGGAACATGTAGTGAAGAAAGAAGCGGCTGAGGACAGCCGCTCTACACTAATTTGGGCCGCCGAGTGACTCGACAAAGAACTTTGTGCGGCGTTTGGAGGCCCAGGGCGTTTCGCAGGCTCCGTGGCCGGCGCCTGGGACGATCAGCAGATCAAAGTCTTTGTCCGCAGCAACCAGCTTCTTTGCGACCTGCATTGTCGTCGCGGGATCGACGTTGCGATCCAGCTCGCCAACGACCAGCATCAGTTTTCCCTGCAGAAGATGAGCATTCTCCATGTTTGAGTTTTGAACGTAGTGATCTCCTTCGACGACGCCCATCCATTGCTCATTCCACCAGATTTTGTCCATGCGGTTGTCATGACATCCGCAGTCGGCAACGGCCACTTTGTAGAAGTCTCCGTGCCACAACACGGCCGCCATCGCGTTCTGCCCGCCGGCGGAACCGCCGTAGATGCCGACTCGCTCTGTGTCCAGTTGTGAATACTTCTGCGATGCGGCCCTGATCCAGGCGACTCGATCCGGAAATCCTGCGTCCCGGAGATTTCGCCAGCAGACATCGTGAAACGCCTTCGAACGCCATGCTGTTCCCATGCCGTCGATCTGAACCACGATGAAGCCTTCATCCGCAATCCGATGCTGATGTCCCCAGCCAGTTCGGAATTCCTTCGGGACATGATGATCATGCGGCCCCGCATAAATATTCTCGATGACGGCGTACTTTCGATTCGGATCAAAGCCCTTCGGACGATGAATGATGCCCCAGATGTCGGTGAGGCCATCACGTCCTTTGGCCACGAATCTTTCCGGCAGCGATCCTCGTTCCTGAATCAGCTCACTGGCATCCGCAGTCTCCAGAGCACACACGAGCTTTCCTTCAGCATCACGCAATTCGGTGACTGGCGGCAGGTCGACTCGTGAATATCGGTCGAGGAACCAGCGACGATCCGGTGACCAGGTGATTCCATGCGTCCCGTCGCCCTCCGTCAAAACGACTAAGCCACTGCCATCCAGATTCACGCGGCAAAAGTGCTCGTGATACGGATCCTGTCCGGGCACAGCTCCGACGGCATAGAACCAGATTTGCCCCTTTGCTTCATCGATGTTCTCGATGCGACGGACGTTCCAGTCTCCCGCTGTCACCGCATTCAGTACTTCGCCGGAATCCAGACTGTATCGATACAGGTGATTCCATCCGGAACGCTCACTGGCCCACAGAACCTGCTGCTCCGGCAGCCAGCGCAGTTCGAACTTGCCTTCTGACGAATAGTGAATAAACGTCTTGCTGGTTTCATCAATGATGGCTCGGACGGCTCCTGTTTCCAGAGTCACTTCCAGAAGCCGCAGCGCCTGATGTCCTCGCTGATTGAACATCAGATAACACTTCCGGCCATCATTGCTCCATCGCTGGAAGTCGAGCGACCACTGGTTCTTCATCAGATCCATCGAAACCGGAATTTCGGTCTTGTCCGTCATGCGAAACAGTCGCACCGTATTCTGAGGAATCGGGTCTCCCGGCTTCTGATAGGGATACGACTGCAGTTTCGGCTGGAGCTGATCTGACGGCGAACTCTCAATCAGATGAACGCGTCGCTCCTCAACCGGCGTTGTCTGAAACGCCAGCAGATACTGCGAATCGGGCGACCATTGCACTTCGACAATCTGATCTGGAAAGTCCGACCGGTCATATTCCATCCCCAAAGCGCGACTGCGCTGAGCATCTCTGCGGAACGTGTTGGACGGCGTTGCATCTTTCGTCAGCGCCGTCTCGGCCTGATCCTCCAGGGAGCGTACCCAGAGATTATTGTCCTTCGCAAACGGACGCCATTTGCCATCGGGCGATGCGGCGTTCTCCGGGGCTTCCGGAGCCTGGCGTCTTCGTCCTCGACGTCGTCCTTCCGAGCGTTGAACGGTGTCGATCGATTCCTGAGTCAGATTCCACTGGTTGGATCCTCGCGCGGCGACAGCGGCACCAAGATTTGTTCCGTCGGATTTTCGAAACAGCCACGAATGTGTTGCGAACGTGTGCTGGCGATGAGTTTCTCCGGGGGCGATGCGTCCATAACTGCGAACATCACCATCGTCCGGAACCCAGAACAGTTCAACGTCGAACGGCAGGCTATTGACGATGACAAGTTCGGTATCGTCGGAAGAACTTCCGGAAGGCCGAGGAGGAAGCTCCAGTTTTAGAGCACCGCTGGAAGTTGCAGCTGCGTCTTTGGTGAGCGTGCCGGTCTGATCATTCCAGATAAACGCACCATCGGGGCCAATCAGCTTCCTCTGAGCTGCATCCTCGAGAAACTGAAGTTCATCGACCGGCAGGATGTCCGGTGCTACATCGCGACCAAGCAACTCCTTCAGCTGCGAGGCGACTTTCGCGGCATCAAAGGCCGGAGCCTTCGTACCTTTTTCGGCGTCGACGATCGTGAATTCACGCCGGCCCTGAGACAAGTTTGTTCGGTACCAGAATCGTGTGCCTGCTTTGTCCCAATGAGGCTCCACCTGATCTCGATACACCTGCGGCTGAGCACAAACTGTCGCGGTGTGCATCGCGGGAACGATGAAACAGGTCGTCAGAAAGAAACACGTTCGAAGCATCGCGTTGTGACCATTTCCAAAGCACTGGGAACATTCACGATCCCGGCAGCACCAGAATCCATGAGCAGAGTTGTGCACAATGCTTGCCCGCTTGGCAAACTCGCAGCAGAGAGGTCGCACGAGTTTTTCGAAGTAGGTCTCGCCTGCCGGGGCGAGACTTTCGCCGCCAGGCGAACCTTTTCTCGCACGTACGTGATGCCAAAGCCACAATGCTGGACCAACAAGCACGGCCGTCGCTGCGTTTCCACGTCCGCCTGCAATCACATGGCACATCCTCAGGGCGCTGGTCGCGGCAGGCCGCGATGTGCCGCTCGGCAAGCGGCACCTACTGTAGGTCTCGACTGCCGGGCGAGACTTTCGCCGCAAGGCGAACCTCGATCTCGCATGTACGCTATGCCAAAGCCACCAGGCCATACGAACACGCACGGCCGAGACTGCGTTTCCACGCCCACCTGCAATCCCATGGCACATCCTCAGGTCGCTGGTCGCGGCAAGCCGCGGGGTGCCGCTCGGCAAGCGGCACCTACTGGGGTTACTGGGATGCGAAGCTTCGCTTCGCTACGATGATGCCTCCACGTTTTTTGACCCACCAGTTTTTTGTAACAGGCTCAGGAGTTTTGAGATGAAGATCAGTCGTATTCAGCTGTCCAGCGGCGAAGTGTGTTATGCGTCCGTTCGCAGCGATGGAACTCTGGAACGACTCAGCGGGGAACTCTACACCGGTCTTCAGTCAACGGGCCAAACAGTGACTGCCAGCAAGACTCTGGCACCACTGACGCCGGCCGCGGTGATGTGCATCGGCTTGAACTATCGCAAGCATGCCGAAGAAGGAAAGCAGGCGATTCCGGAGCATCCGGTGCTCTTCATGAAGACACCGTCCACCGTTCAGAACCCCGGCGACCCGATCATCCTGCCTCGCAAGCTTCGCAGCGACATGGTCGACTACGAATGTGAGCTGGCTGTTGTCATTGGCAAACAGTGCTACAACGTTTCCCGAGCCGACGCATTGAAGTATGTTCTTGGTTACACGTGTGCCAACGACGTGAGTGCTCGGGACTGGCAGCGAAACGGCGGGGGAGGGCAGTGGTGCCGAGGCAAGACGTTTGCCACCTTCTGTCCTCTGGGCCCCGTGCTGGTGACACCGGATGAAATTCCGAATCCCAATCAGCTGGGAATCAGAACGGTTCTGAACGGCAGGACGATGCAGGACTGGAATACGAACGACATGATCTTCGACGTCCCGACACTCATCGAATTTCTCAGCTCCAGCAACATCCTGGCTCCTGGAACCGTCATTCTGACCGGCACGCCTCACGGAGTCGGCTTTGCTCAAACACCACCGCTGTTCCTGAAAGCCGGTGACAGCATCACGATCGAAATCGACGGGATCGGCAAACTGACAAACCCGGTCGTTGAAGAAGTCGTGTAGCGACGATTGCAGTCCAGCTGCGATTCATGAAATCAGAAAGCCCCGTTCAGCGATTGCCGAGCGGGGCTTTTTGAGTTGGCTGGTGAATCATCCTGCCGGTATTCGGCCGATGACTCTGTGCGTTCGACGCTTCCCGAGGGATTATGGGGACAGGACCATTGAGGTTTCCTGCTTCAGCGTCTGATTGACGGTCTGGCCAAACTGCTTGACGCTCATTTCCATTGTGACGTTCAGGTCTGATCGAACAATTCGTCCCTTGGCCGTATCAAACATCACGGTGCCTTTGCCTTCAGACTTCGTCACGTTCAGCGACAGCGGGGCACCTTCTTTTGCCTTCATGGAAATGGAAGGCTTCATGTCGATCCGAGCCATTCCGGACGATGCGTCAACTCCCTGATACGTCAGTTTGGAAGAGACAGTCATTGTGCCGAAGGGCAGTTCCACTTTCTGACTTGTTTCCCAGGAGTCACCCTTCTTGACCGGTGTTTCCGGAAGAGTGATGGCGGACTGAGTCATCATCTGCTTCAGAGTATCTTCATTGATGGCATTGCCGGCGGCACCTGCCTGAGCCAGTGTCTTGAGAAGTCCTTCCGGAACGGTGACCTTGGTGATCTTTCCGCTTGGCTTCATTGTGATCGGAAAGTCCTGGCCGATGATCTTCGCAAAAACGTCAGCCATGGTTCGAGCCAGAGGAGATTCGGGGGGCGTTGAAGCCGTTGAATCGTATTCGAAGCTGCCAACCGGGCCACCTTCAGATTTCATCGTGACTCGTTCCACGACCTGAGTCATCTGCGCGTCGCCGGTGCTGGCCACGTCCGCGATGTTCCAGCCCATGTGCATCGTTTGCTGCATCGACACGCCCTGCTTCTTGCCTCCGAAGTCCAGCTCCGTGTCGGTCTTCTGCTGAACAACGTACAACAACTTTTCACCTGCCGTGAATTTCCAGGCCAGAGCATCCTGCGCCATCAGCGGTGCCGACGCCACAACGGCTGCAGCCAACATCAACAGTGAGCGAAATCCACGAGACACCATGAAAATTTCTCCCGGCAAACGACGGATTCGAAGAGCCGATCAGGGGCTCAGAGAAAAGCAGTAAATCAAACGCCCGAAGACGATTTTGGCAGGATAGCAAACCTGACGGATTTGGCAGAAGACCAATTACAAAGAGTCCGGATGACGGAATCGGGTGCGCACTTCCACTGGAATCGGCTACCTGGTATCGCTGAGCATTACCTCTGGCGGGCCACAAAGACCACGTAATCGCCGAATTTGTGCGTTTCCAGGCCGACAAACAGCTGATTCATTCGAGCCCCCTGCCATTCGGTCGGCTTCGTCACGATGTGAATGCGACCGCCGGGTTTCAGGCCTCGCCGCCCCGCCTGGAGGAACAGTTCGGCGATCCGGAAGTCAGAATAATAAGGAGGATTTCCAAGGACGAGGTCCCAGGTCCCGGGGCTCGGGACGACACCGTCCGACAACAGCAACGTCTCGATCGACGTCACAGAATTCAACCGGGCTGCCTGCTGAGTACAGTCGAGAGCCCTGGCGTCACTGTCGATGGAGAGTACCTGTGATTCCGGGAAGGAAATGGCCGCGGCCGCAGAAACCGAACCACATCCGCAACCCATCTCAATAATCTTCTTTGGTGATTCGCCAGCCTCCGTGATCAGGCTCAGTGACTTGATCAGCGCTCGCGCGCCGCCGTCGAGGCGGCGATGGCTGAAGACTCCTGGCCGAGTCTCACAGGTCACGATGCGGTCACCCAGGCGATAATCAAATCGAGCCCGGAAGCCGCGGACCTTCTTCAGCGGTGCGGTTCGATCCGCCACACAGACGACACCGTGCTTGAACTTTCGCACGTCCACTTTCGCAAACAGCGTCTTCAGCTGACTCTGCACCCAGCGATCTTTGGGATTGTTCGTCGAAACAAAAAACTTGCCGCCTGACCGCAGTCTTTGGTGAACCGCCTGAAACATCTCCTGCGCAACATCGGATGAATCACCGGACGACGTTGCAAACATCACATCATCAAACTCACCCTCCGGCAGATCCGCCGCACAAACAAGTTGTGGCTGCAGAAGTCCTTCAGCCTTTACTCCGCTGTTCGCATCCTCTCCATGGAACTGCTGCAGAGTTCGAAAGAAGAAATGTTCCGGCGTGAAGAACGTAAACGACAGATCCGGCCGAACCTCGCGCAAGGCTGAGGCGAGGGTTGTGCCATGCGTCAGGATAACCAGCACCTTCGGGCCACGCAGCTCGCGGGCACAATCGGCGATCAGGCGATCTGTCCAGGATTTCAGTCGACGCGGCTGAGGGTGATCATCGTCAGCATCATCGTGATCCGAGGTGAATTGATCGTCATGGTCGAAGTCGTCGCCGAATTCACCATCAAGATCATCATCAAAAAACTCGTCGTCAAATCTGCTGGAACGTTTCTTTTTCATAGTCCTGTGACCGGGTCCTGTGGCCGGCTGGAAAAGAAACGAGCTGAAATACCCGGAGGCATTTCAGCTCGCATGAGTCGACGTAGAGTAGTCGTGAGCCCGACAGGAACGCAAAGACGGAAACTACTCGTTCTTCGTTTCCTCAGCCTTTGGTTCTTCCGGCTGATCTTTCGCTCGCTGGTATCGATTGCTGCTCAGGACTCGTTCATTCAGCAGCAGCGAGATGTTGGCTTCATCGTCGCTGATGAACTCGACTTTGAATTCGTAGTACTGAATGTCGCCCTGAATTTTGGAGACGTACAGAGTATTGCCGTCCTGACGAATCGGCTCCCAGGCAAGATCGCCTGTCGAGCTGATTCCGCCGTCAACGGCCATTGAACCGTCAGCTGCAAACGCCAGCTTTGTGGCGGAATAGGTGTTCGTCGTTGCGATCCGAACCAGCGGAGCGGCCGGCTTCACAACTTTGGGACTGACTTTGGCCTCAGCCTTCTGTTCCGCCTTAGCTTCCTTCTCATCACTCGCGGCTTTTGGTTCCGCTTTATCAGACGGTGCTGCGGGAGCGATCACGGCTGGACGGGCGATGATGCGGACCGCAGGCACGCTCTTTGTCTGAGTCGCTTCCGGCTGACTGCCGGTCAAGGTCCACACACCCACAAGTTTCTGGCCGAGTCCTTCTCGAGCCGTCTTTGCCATCTGTTCTTCGGAAGTCAGTTCCGGCGCTTCGGCGTTTGGAAGCATCACGCAGATATGATCGCGGTCTACATTCATCATGTAGTAGCGATCGCGCTTGCTGTCATATCCCAGAGCCACGTGCTTGCAGCCGCCGCCGATTCGAGCTTTGCCAACGACACCAACCAGTTCGCCTTTGTCATTGAATCGCTTGATCGTACCAATGCTGGATTCTGCCGTCAGAATGTCGCCGTTGTCGCAGCAGCGAACGTTCATCGGATTGCAGCAGCTTCCGAAACCGTCAACGGCCTTGCGGTCGCCCTTGCCAAAGTCGAAGACTCGCTTGCCGTCGCGATCCAGCAGAGCCACTTTGAACTTGGTGTTTTCCGCGAGCACCAGATGCTCTTCGGTCGCCTGAATATCACACTGGCCGCAGCAGCCCCCCATGTTCCTGACGACACGGACTGGTTCTGAAAACTCATGAGTCGATCGCCAGACTTCATAGCCGGCACCTTCAACGGAGACGGCACAGACGAACACGTCCTTGCTGGTCACTGCAAGAGCCGTAATGCCGAGTTTGCGGGCGACTGCAGCATCAGAGGCGGTTGCTGAAACGTTTGTTTTCTCCATGATCTTGAGCTGATTTTCGTACAGCCCCTTTTGCTGCTCATAGGTGGCGAGTCGCTTTGTTTCGACTTCTGTTCGATCCGCTTCCGGCTTGTCTTTCAGAGCCTTGATGCGTTCTTCGATCGTTGTAATCTGCTGGCGATAGCGAGCAACATTCTCTTCGGCCTGTTTCTTTGCCGATTCGATGATTCGCTGTTTGAAGGTCTCGATGTCTCCGATGTGAGGCGAATCGGCGGACTGCAGGATCTTGCCGTCAGCAGCGATCTTTGCAATCTTTCCATCGCCAGCGACAAAAACGGTTCCGTCCGGTGAAACATTCACCGCGGTTGGACGAAATGCTGTTTCAGTCGATCGAAGCAATTCACCTTCGGGCGAATACACCTGCACCAGATTTGGCATTTCGACGACTCGAACCTGCTGACTGCCATCCGGATTCATGACATATTCCGGAGCAGTGCCGCCAACACAGGCCACGATGTTACCTTCACGATCCAGGCAGAACGTATTCAGCTGAATCGCTTTTCCATCATGCATCGGCTTGATGATGCGAACCTGTTTGTGAGTCGTTGCGAATTCCTTTTCCGCGTCGCCCGCATTCGCGGTGGAGACAGCCGGACCAGCAATCAGCATCAGTCCCAGAACAGCCAGAGTTACCCGAAGACGCATCCACTGTCGGAACGGCATAGTGCTCTCCCTTCAAAGAATCAGTCTGTCCTGGGGCAAATCCCCACACAGTCGATCAACAGCGCGGACGGCGGAAACAGGCTGCGAGAATGGGCGCAGAATCGTCACCGGACTGCCGCGAATGCCCGTAATGGTAACCTTCCTGTCACAGAAACTGTAGCGGAGTTGTCATCCCGTGCTGAGAATCTGACAGACTCTGCTTTCCCCGGGACAGACTCCCCTTAGAATCCCGCCTCTCGCCGCAGTCCTGAATCTTGTCTGAGATTTGAGTGTCTCGTCCCGGAAGTGCTGTGGGAGCGTAAGTTACCGGGGTTCCGGGAGTTCCGTCGATCGACAGCGTGACGCGGGCTGACAGACCGGAAGTCGGGTTCCCCACAAAACGACAAGAGACACAACGACCTCGGATTATGGCCAAAAAGGCAGCAAAGAGTTCCTCTGCAAATTCGACTGAAGATCGGGTTGAACAGCGCACCCAGGCGATTGGCCAGGAGCTGTTTTCCCGCATCGCTCAACGGTCGCCGTCGATCTTCCACAGCCGCTGGTGGGAAGATCGCCTGATGGCATGGGCCATGAATGACGAGGCGATCAAGGTTCAGATGTTTCGCTTCGTCGATGTTCTCCCGATGCTGCGCGACCACGTTTCGATCGCCCGGCACCTGGAAGAATATTTCGAAGAAGTGCGAGACCGGCTCCCGTGGGCCGCTCGAATCGGGCTGGATCTGACAACCGGCAACAGCATTCTCAGCCGGGCACTCGCATACAACGCCCGCACCAACGCGGCTCGGATGGCCAGACGTTTCATCGCGGGCAGTAATGTCGATGAAGTTCTGCAGTCCGTCCGCAAAGTGCGACGCAACGGTTACGCGTTTACTCTGGATCTGCTTGGTGAAGCCGTCATCAGTGAACCGGAAGCCGATCGCTATCAGCAATCCTATCTGGATCTCATCCAGGGCCTTGGACCTCAGGTCAATCAGTGGCCGGAAGATTCACTGCTGGACCAGAACCATCTTGGACATATCCCGCGACTGAACGTCAGTCTGAAGCTGACTGCTCTGGACAGCCGGTTCGCAAGCGTGGATGCAGAAGGAACGATTCGGCGAGTTGCCGCGAGACTTCGGCCGATCCTTCGAGCGGCTCGTGAGCATCAGGCGTATGTCCATGTCGACATGGAACAGAATGACCATCGTGAACTGACCTTCGAGATCTTTCGTCGCGTCATGATGGAAAAAGAGTTTCGCGACTACGCCGACTGCGGCATCGTCATTCAGGCGTATCTGAAATCCGCCGAGCAGGATCTGCAGAAGATGCTCGACTGGACAAAGAAGCGTGAAACACCCATCACGATTCGTCTGGTGAAGGGAGCCTACTGGGACTATGAGACCATCATGGCTCAGTACCGCAACTGGCCTGTTCCGGTCTATCAGAGAAAGTGGCAGTCCGACGACAGCTTCGAACGACTCAGCAGGCTTCTGCTGGAGAATCATGAGTTGCTTCGTCCGGCACTGGCCAGTCACAACCTTCGCAGTCTGGCCAGCGCGCTGGCATGGGCGGAAGAGCTGAAGGTTCCGGATCAGGCTCTTGAGATCCAGATGCTCTACGGAATGAGCGATGAGCAGGCTCAGCTGTTCCTTGAACGCGGACGAAGAGTTCGCATTTACACGCCGTTTGGTCAGTTGATTCCCGGCATGGCGTATCTTGTTCGACGCCTTCTGGAAAACACGTCCAACGATTCTTTCCTACGTCAGTCACTTACTGAACATACTGCGATCGAGAAACTTCTCATGAAGCCGTCCAAGCATGCTGCTGCTGAGCCACCTGTGTCGGAAGAACCAGGACCAGGATTCCACAATGAGCCGCTGACAGACTTCTCGAACGCTGAAGCCCGCGAAAGCATGCAGCAGGCTCTCGCCTTCGTGCGTGAGCAGTTGGGAGACACCTATCCGCTGGTCATCGATGGCAAGTCATGTGACAGCCGCACAACGCTGATTTCGCGTAATCCGTCAAAGACATCCGAGATCATTGGTCGAGTCGCATCGGCGAATGTGGACCAGGCGACCGATGCAGTGGAAGCCGCTCGCCGGGCGTTTGAAACCTGGGGGCGAACTCCTGCCGAGACTCGAATTGAGTACGTCGAACTGATGGCCGCAGAAATGCGTGAACGCCGGTTTGAACTTGCCGCGTGGATCATTCTGGAAACAGGCAAGACCTGGCTGGAAGCCGACTCCGACGTGGCTGAAGCGATCGACTTCTGCATGTATTACGCCAACGAAATGCGAGGAATGGCGAATCCTCAGCAGACGGACTTCCCGGGCGAAGAAAATTCCTACGTCTATCGTCCACGCGGTGTCTGCGTCGTGATTGCTCCGTGGAATTTCCCTCTGGCCATTCTGACCGGCATGACGGTCGCCGCGATGGTGACGGGCAACACCGTCGTGATGAAGCCGGCGGAACAGTCGTCTGTCGTTGCCGCGAAACTTATGGAGATCATTCGCAACGCCAGTGTTCCCGACGGCGTCGTCAATTACGTGCCGGGCGTCGGCGAAGATATCGGACCGGCGCTGGTGTCTCATCCGGATGTCGATCTCGTCGCGTTCACGGGTTCTCAAACGGTCGGTCTTGAAATCAATCGAGCTGCTGCGGACACGGACAAGCGTCAGAAGAACGTGCGTCGAGTCATCGCGGAGATGGGTGGCAAGAATGCCATCATCGTGGATGAGGATGCCGATCTGGATGAAGCAGTTTCCGGCATCATCCGAAGCGCGTTTGGATATTCCGGCCAGAAGTGCTCGGCATGTTCGCGAGTCGTGGTGCTGGATTCAATTCACGAGCAGTTCCTGACTCGACTGGTCGAAGCGACAAAGAGCCTGACGATTGGCCCGGCGGAAGATCCGGCCACAAAGATCGGCCCGGTCATCGATGAAGAAGCGCGCGAACGCATCATGGAAGTGATTCGCAAGGTCGACCCGGAAGTGCACGGAACTCTGGTGCTGGGCGTGGATCCCGGAGCTGCGGGAAAGCAGGGCACGTATATCGGACCGCACATCTTTACCAATGTCGATCCGTCGTCACCCCTGGCTCAGAACGAAGTCTTCGGTCCGGTGCTGGCGGTGATTCGAGTTCGCACGATTGACGATGCTCTGAACGTCGCCAATGGGACTCGCTATGCACTGACCGGCGGTGTTTACAGCCGCAGTCCGGCAACGCTGCGTCGAGTTCGCAATGAGTTTGAAGTGGGCAACCTGTACCTGAATCGCGAGATCACAGGAGCCCTCGTGCAGCGGCATCCGTTTGGCGGCTTCCGCATGTCCGGCATCGGCAGCAAAGCCGGCGGCCCGGATTACCTGCAGCAGTTTGTCATCCCCGTCAACATCTCCGAAAACACCATGCGCCGCGGATTCGCACCAAAGAAAGGCTCAGTGTAAAACGACTGTCCTCAGTCGTTCGTCCTCAGTCGTTTGTCCTCACAGCTCCAGTGAATTGGAGCGATTGAGGACAATCGCTCTACACTGGAGAGCACAGGTGAAGCATCAGTTGCCGTCTTTTGACCTTCCCAACTGGCGGCCATCATATGATATGATCTGACGGTGTCATGTTTCAGAGACTGAAAGGCAGGCATCTCAATGAACACCGAATGGCAGGATTTTGCCGCGCGAGCATTCAAGGTGTATGAGCAGACGCTCAAGAGTCAATTGGAACCGTTGCAGGACGGCAAGCTGATTGCCATCGAACCCGCCTCCGGCACATATGTTTTGGCCGAAAGCCTTACAGAACTAGACGCAGCCGTGAAGGCAACATTCGGACAGAAGCCAGTCCATGTATTTCGGGTGGGCGGAGGCGCAGCGATCAAGATCGGAGCGCGGTATGCAGGGGTTTCTTGAACCGAATCACCAGGCGATGATCACCATTGAATTGGATCAGGGACCACTCGATTTTCTGATCGACACGGGATTTGACGGTACTCTGATTATCGGTGAAGAACTTATCGATACATCAAGCCTTATTCCGCTTGGAACCATCGTTGCGGAACTCGCGTCGCACCAGACATTTTCGTATCCTCGATTCGCCATATGCATCACATGGTTTGGTGAAGATCTACTGACGGATGTTCTGGTCGGACCGGGAAAGGAATGCCTGATTGGGACAGCTCTCTTGAACCCACACTGCCTTGTCGTTGACTATTCCAAACGCACGGTTGAGCTCGTCTGTTCACCAGACTGGCAATGATTCAGGCAGGTTCATTCGCCACAACCCCCACAAACACATCCATCACATTCGTATGTGTCGGGCCGGTGCGGATCAGGGCGTTGAGTTGATTCCAGTAGGTCCAGGAATCATGACGTTCGAGGGACTCCGTGGCGGATGGTGTCAGGCTGGTGGCGGCTGACACGGCAATGGCTTCATCGCAGAAGGCTCCGGCAGCATCGGTTGGGCCGTCTTCGCCATCCGTTCCGCCCGAGACCAGCGCGATGGCTTTCCATGACTCCGGCGTTGGTTCTGCCGCCAATGCCGCGAGGATGAACTCCTGGTTGCGACCACCTTTGCCGGCCGGGCCCGATGCGGAAGCGACGTTGACCGTTGTTTCGCCTCCCCCAATCACGCAAAGTCCTCGTCGATTACGACCCGAAGAAGATCGCTGCTCCTCGCGCAGTTGTTGCAGTCTTCGGAAAACGGCACGCCCCTGAGTCGCCGCGTCGCCTTTCACATCATGCAGAACTTCCACGACGTCATATCCCAGACGTGCGGCTTCCTCGCCGGCACGTTGAATCGCAATGCGGTTACTCGCCACGATCACATGCGGAACAGCTCGCGAAAGGGATGCGGCGAACTCCGACGCATGCGATTCGCGTTCTGCCATCGCCTGCAACATGGTCAGCACAGAATCCGGAGTGCGTCCGACCAATGATCGCCGCTGAAGAACCTCCATCGCATCTTTGGGACGAGCATTCGCGGCAAACGTCGGGCCTGAACCGATCACATCCAGAGGATCGCCGATGACGTCAGAAATCACCAGAGTGATCATGTGGCCGGCAGAACAGCGCTGAGCCAGTCGGCCGCCTTTCACGTTGGAAAGCTGAGTCCTGACGAGGTTCAGTTCCTGAATCGGTGCGCCGCTGGAAGAGAGCAGTCGAGTCAGCTGGAGTTTCTCTTCCAGCGTGATGCCATCAACCGGGCTGCAGAGCAGGGCACTGGCTCCGCCGGAAAGAAGGACGATGCACAGGTCCCGCGATCCCAGAGATTCGACTCGCCGCAGGATTTCGTTCGTTCCGGCGATGACCTCTTTTGTCGGTTCATTGATTCCCGGCGGTCGCCCGGGATGCAGGTGAATCTTTTGTAATGGACGCACGCAGTCCGATGGCACATTGACCCAGCCAGACAGACGATCAAACCACGGTGAGTCCTGCAGAGCCTTTTCGAAGCCCGCGGCCATGCCGGCTCCTGCCTTCCCCGCGCCAACAACTTCGATGTGATCCACATCGGACAATTCGAACCGCTGCCCCGCAATGCTCAGCGAGTCCTCCTGCACAGTCACCGCGCGAGACACCGCATGGGAAGAATTGACCGCATCAACTCCCGCACGCCAGATTCGAAGTGCATCGTTTCGCAGTGACAAGCGAATACTCCTTCCGCCATCTGGTTTATCCAGGTGGACTCCGGTTTTTGCACTACTCCGTGTTGCAGGACAAGTGCAGCCGGCATTCATAACGAAGTGGGGCGTAGGTTTGAGTTTTGAGTTTGAGTTTGAGTTTGAAGCGAAGTGCGATGGCTGGATGAGGGATCGATTGGCAGTGGCGGGCGTGGTAGTGCAAAAACCGCTAAACCACCGGGGTAGAACCCGGTGGCGGTGGATTGTTTTGGAACCAACAACCAAGAACTAAGAACCAAGAACCAAGCCCTCACTTCCCCAGCTTTTCGTCAAACCACTTTGCGAACTCCAGGATGTCCAGCACCATGGTGGGCCAGCCGTGGCCTTTGCCGGGGCGGACATCGAGGCGAACGTCAAGCTTCTGTTTGCGGCATTCGGCGATGAAGCGTTCTGACTGATCGAGAGGCACGAGAGTATCGGCATCTCCGTGAACAATGAACGTTGGCGGCATCTGAGGCGTGATGTGATAGATCGGCGATAGTTCGCGTCCCAGCTTCTTCCATTCATCCATCGTTTCAGCACGAGGACCAAAGCCTTTGCGAAAGCTGACTGGTGGTCCGCCATCACCTGGATTTTCCGTTGACTCACCAAGATTCAGCAGATCGGTGGGCGGATAGAAACATGCGACCACCTGCACTTCGCTCGACTGTTGATCGAGCGGATCCGATGCACTCGCATCACCCGGCTTCCCCGTCGTGCCAAGCATCAGCGACAGATGACCTCCGGAACTTCCTCCGATCACACCCAGCTTTTTGCTATCCACGCCGTAGTCTTTGGCATGAAGGCGAATGTAGCGGATGGAACGCTGCACATCCTCCACAATGTGGCTGATCGTGCATTCCGGCTGCGAAATATGCTGCACGGCAAACACCGTGTAGCCTCGCCGAAGAAACGGGGCAAACAGGAACGGGCGAATGGATCCAGGACCGGATTTCCATCCGCCACTGACCATCATCACAACCGCCGCGCCATTTTGCTGCGGAGGCCGGAAGACATCCATCATCAGCGGCTTCCCATCTCGCTCGCCATATTGAATGTTGGCCGTCTGCTGAAACGGAGCTTTGAACCAGTACCAGTAAAGACTGCCAACAATCGCCAGGACAATTGTCAGGATGACGCCAGCGGCAATTGCCATTTTCTTCATGAGAGGTTTCCAGCGAATTTGAAGTGCCATGATCTTTGTCCAATGCAGAACGATTGTCCCCAATCGTTCCCCACGTCGGTCCAGTGTAGAACGATTGTCCTCAATCGTTCCTCCCCACGTCTGTCCAAAGCAGGACGATTGTCCTCAATCGTTCCGTATCCGTCGTGAGCGTCCTATGGCTTGCCCGGAAAGCGAAGCTCGCTCAGTCGCACGGTCTTGCGGACTCGGGCTCTTCCCGTCATGTCGTGAATTCGAAACTGCACGCTTGGGTTACCGGACCAGTTGATCTCCAGCATGCCGAAATGAAAATCCATGCAGGCGTCTCCGAATCGATTTCCGTTCGGTTCCACATTCTCCCAGTCCCGATTCAGTCCGCTGGCTGTCAGATCGTACAGCGGATAACAGGTCGGCGTTTTCAGGATCGACAGTTCGCCCCAGTGAACGTCGCCGGAGATAAAGACGACTCCGTTCGCCTGAGTTTCCTCGATGAGCTTGACCATCTTCATCAGTTCGCGAGGAAAGTTCGTCCAGGATTCCCAGCCATTGTGCTCATGGCCAAACTGAATGCTGCTGCCGATAATGCGAAGATCGGCCGGTTCCTGAAGTCGTTCCTTCAGCCACGTCCATTGAGTTTCCCCAAGCAGCGTCTTTGCAGGATCGGTGTCCGGCAGATAATCGTTCTTCCATGATCCGAACGGTGATCGAAGCGGCGGGTCACGAAACCAGCGAGTATCCAAAAGAATGATCTGCAGCGTCTTGCCGGATCCCGGATCAGTAAAACGATAGCTGGTGTAGATGCCTTCATGAGCACGACGAGGACTGTCGGCTGGTTCGTTCCAGAATCGAAGGAAGATCTCCTTCGATTCACTGCGAAACGGAAAGTCCTTCCCAGCATCGTTCTCACCGAAGTCATGATCGTCCCATGTTGCAATGACGGGCATTGCAGCACGCAACGCCTGGAACTCCTTCTTTCTTCCAAGCTTCTGATACTTGGCTTCCAGCAGCTGCATATCGCGAGTGTCGCCGTAGATGTTGTCGCCCAGATAGATAAACAGATCCGGCTCCCATTCGAGGACAGTATGAAGGATGGGCTGAGGATCATCCTGGGTGGAGCAGGAGCCAAATGCGATCTTCGAAATCAGCGGATTCACCGCCGGTGCCGGAGCAGGGGGCTGCTTTGCGACAGGGACCGGAGCCACGTCCTGAGTCGTCACGGGCTGCTGTGCCCGAAGTTCGCACGGGATTGTCCCTGCGAGGACGAAACAGGCCGCAGTCAGGTACATTCGGACCAACAGGATTTTTCGAATCATGACACAGCACTTTTCTATGGTGACCACATTGCGAAGTGTGACGCTTTCGGATTCTGCGTGTTCGGAACAACAGTTGCAAATCCAGCAGCCAAGGCCGATTGCTGCCAGAACTGCAGCAGCCGGAGTTTCCGGAACGAAAGAAACGACGTTGCCATGATGACCCGGATGAATCCAGGTCGGCGAAGGTCCGTTCCGAGGCACCATTGAGAACTTTCCCTCCGTTTTTCTGCTGGCAGTATGGGCCGAGCAGACGGAATCAGAGGACCGGAAGTTCTCTCCAGGAGACTTGAGCGATGGGCTTTTTCTTCGATATCCGATTTATCCTCTTCGTCACTCTGCCAGGCCTGATTCTGTCCGGACTGGCAAGTCTGATGGTGAAGTCGGCGTTTGCAAAGTACTCCCAGGTCAGGACTCGACGCGGATACACGGGAGCCCAGGCGGCTCGAATTCTGCTGGACAATTACGGACTCCACGATGTGCGCATTGAGCAGTCGCATGGTTTTTTGAGCGACCATTACAACCCTGCAACAAGAACGCTCGCACTGTCACCTGACGTCTACGGCAGTCCATCGGTCGCTGCGGTTGGTGTCGCTTGTCATGAGGCTGGCCATGCGATTCAGCATGCAAAGAGCTATGCACCGCTTTGGGCCAGGTCTGCTCTGGTTCCGCTCGTCGGCATCGGTGCTCAATTTTCGGAGATACTGCTGTTCCTTGGAATCGCGATGAGTGCGAAGCCACTCCTGCTGCTGGGGATTCTGGCGTTTGGGTCTGTCGTCGTGTTTCAACTGGTGACGCTGCCGGTGGAATTCGACGCGAGTGCGAGGGCGAAGCGACTTTGCGTGGAATACGGCATTGTCACACCCGACGAACAGGAAGGTGTCAACAAGGTGCTGAACGCCGCTGCACTCACCTACGTCGCGGCCTTCGTTACCAGTTTGCTGACATTACTGTATTATCTGATTCGGTCCGGCCTGCTGAATGGCCGAAGGGATGACGAATAGTTTTCGCGGCCGATCGTAAGTCATCCCCTCAGTGGCAAGGCTGCCCGAGTGTTCCATGACTGACGAAAATCCGTTTGCTGCCCCGGCAGTTGCCGATCTGTCGACTGAGCCAAGACTGTCATTTCTTGAACAGATCGCAGTCTTTGTCACGACATTGGTCGCAGTTGTCTGCACGTTCTTCGCGACCTGTTTCGGCTCGATCGCACTTGGAGACGCACTTGATCACTGGTCGATGATGGGAGGTGCCCGAAGCTCCACGCTGGCCATCGTGATCGTGATGGGGCTCATGATCGGCCTGCCGCTGCTGAGTTCCGCATGGGTCCTTTCAACAGTTCGCCGCGCGATGTCCAACGCTTTGCTGGAAAAGAAGAAGGCCGCGATGAAGAAAGACCTGACCAGCTTCGACAACGTCAGTCAAACGTGATCGCCCGGCCCTGTCATGTGGTGGAACACGCCAGAGTTCCTGATCCATCCAACTCGTCAACGTAGTGGCACTCGCCAGAGTTCCCGCTCATCGCTCCGCCACAGGCGCAATCCAAACTCCGACTTGTTCATCCACGGTTCAAGGTTGTCCATCGCATGTTTGCGACGGGTGGGACGTGTACATCGCGACCGATCGCCAGCGCATGGGGTCGGAGGGAACGGCGATGTGCCGCCTGTTTAGCTGCGGCCCTTCAACAACACGTATCCAATGCAGATCGTCAGGACCAGCATGATGGTGTAGTCGTTGGGTGTCATGTGGTTCAAACGGTTCGAGACGATATGCTGAACCTGAAAGATCCACCGCGAAAAATCGGACATGACACTGAGTAACATGGGAGGAGGTCCAGATAACGGACGGGGACTGCCGGAGAACTGGTTCCCAGGAAACACGAGGGAATCCGCCAGCATCCGGAAGGTATGGAAAGCATTGGTCATGCCGGTCGTTTTGCCGGCCCTCAGGAGCAATTCGACTCATTTCTGTGACACCGGCCCCGGGGACTTTGCCGACTTTTCCGATGCTTCCGATTGTGCCGCCACCTGCGCAGCGTGTCACCTTCAGGCGGCGCCGGAACCCGACGCAAGCCGCTTGGTTTTTGATGCAAAAATGCCGATCTGAGTGCGCGGAATGACGCGTTGAAGGGTGACCGTCCGGCAACATTTCGAAGAAGCGGTACGGTGCGTTTGCTTCTGATGATGTCATGAAACGCGGCCGGCAAGGCAGTCTGCTCGTTCCAATCTCGCCATTCCACATCTTGATTCGCTACACTCAGGCCCCATCATTGGCCGTGTAGGCCCTGCGTTTTGTCTGCTCCCACCTCACTGAGTCCTGCCATGAAGCCACTTCATTGCTCTACGCTAACCGTCTTTGTCGCCATGTTGTTTGCGTTCTGCAAGTCTGCCGGATTTGCGGCCGCCGCACCGTGGCAGGACGCGACTCCAGCAACTCCAGCAACTCCAGCAGCTCCTGCGGCGACTCCGGCTGGCCAGGCGCCTGCAAACGATCCTCCTGAAGATCCGTTTCCCCGAGCAGTCAAGGTTCCGGAAGGAATCCTCGAAGGCGGCACGGAATGGCTCAATACGTCGCATCCGATCGATCTGAAAGACCTCAAAGGAAAGATCGTCGTTCTGGACTTCTGGACGTATTGCTGCATCAACTGCATGCACGTTCTGCCGGACCTGAAGTTTCTGGAAGAGAAATACGGAAAGCAGCTGGTCGTCATCGGCGTTCACTCCGCAAAGTTCGACAACGAAAAGGACTCGAAGAACATCCGTGACGCCATCATGCGTTACGACATTCAGCATCCCGTTGTCAACGACAGCGACATGATCATCTGGCGCAAGTTCGGCACACGCGCATGGCCGACGCTGGCACTCATTGATCCTGAAGGACGCTACTGTGGTTCACAGAGTGGCGAAGGGAACCGTGAGCTGTTTGATAACGTGATCGGCAAGCTAATCGAATATCATCGATTCAAAGGCACGCTTGATGAAACTCCGCTGGTCTTTCAGACGGAATCCAGCAAAGTGCAGCCGACTCCTCTGCGTTATCCGGGCAAAGTTCTGGCGGACGAAGCAGGAAAGCGATTGTTCATCACAGACAGCAATCATAACCGCATCATCGTCACCAGTTTCAATGGCGAACTGCAGCACGTGATCGGAACCGGCAACAGCGGACGGAAGGATGGTTCGTTTGAAGAAGCGGAATTCAATCATCCGCAGGGAACCGCGCTGGCAGGCAATACTCTCTACGTGGCCGACACAGAGAATCACCTGATCCGAACCGTGAATTTGGATGCGAAGACAGTTTCCACGCTGGCGGGCACAGGCGAGCAGGGTTCGCCCGGCGTTCGGGACAGCGGCGGACTTCTTGAAACATCACTCAACAGTCCCTGGTCAATCTGCCATGTCAGCGGAACTCTTTACATTGCAATGGCCGGACCGCATCAGGTGTGGTCTCACGTGATCGGCAGCCCGACGATTGCTGTCTTTGCCGGCACCGGTCGGGAGGATGTGATCAATGGACCGCTTCTTGCCTCAGCGTTCGCTCAGCCTTCGGAAATCGTTGCAGATGTCGACGGCAAGTTTCTGTACCTCGTCGACAGTGAGGGATCTGCCATTCGCAAAATCGCGACGGATCCTGCCGGTCTTGTGACAACCGTGGCCGGCACCTCCGAACTTCCTCAGGGACAATCGCTGTTCGCCTTCGGTGACATCGATGCCACGGGATCAGACGCACGATTCCAGCATCCACTGGGAATCGCCGTTGTCGGTTCGACGCTCTTCGTCGCTGACTCGTACAACCACAAGATTCGTCAGGTCAACCTGAGCTCCGGGGCTGTGACAACATGGCTTGGAAATGGCAAACCCGGCAATGGTCTCGATCAGCTGAGCGAACCAGGCGGACTGGCCATCGTCGGTGAAACGCTGTTCATTGCTGATACGAATAACCATCGGATTCTCTCCGCGGCAATCGGTTCAAAGGAAGTGAAAGTCATCGAAATCGCCGGACTGAATCCTCCAAAGCCTCCTAAGAAAGCTGACACACCGGATGGCAAAACGGCCGTCGCGGTGGATCCACAGCAAATCGCTTCCGGAACATCGCTGGCTGTTAACATCCAGCTGACAATTCCAGATGGTCATAAACGGAACGACATCGCACCGGTAACGTGGGAGCTGTTTGCTGAAGGTGAGCAGCCGCTGATTGCCGCGGATGCGATCGGAGTTCGCGACGAGGCGACAGTGAACGATCAGAATGTCGCGTCATTGACGATACCGCTCACGGGGCAGCCCGGAACCGCCGTCCTGCTGCTGCGAGTCTCCTATGGATACTGCTCGACAGGTGAGAACGCAGTGTGTCGTCTGGCGTCCACCACCTTTCGAATTCCTGTGACACAAAACACAGATGGAGGGCAGGGGACTCTCACCTTGACGTTCCCGGTGCCGGAAGTGTCCGGTTCATCACGTGGGGAAAATCCTTAGTCTGTTTTCGTACAGCGCGGCGGGTGATTCCCCTGCGCTGGCGGGTTTCCTGGCAAGTCAGCAGTGAGGGTTTACGATGATTCCTCAGCATGGCTGCGAAACCCGACGACAACAGCAACCTGAGGTACCGGATGGCACTCTCGTCAACGCTCCGCTTTCGCACCTCCATAGAAAGTCCGCTTCCTCCCGCGAAGAATGTGGAGATTATTCTTCACCCTCGCATCGGCGCTCCTGTTCCAACAAGTCTCGTTGAAGCTGCTGGTTGTGATTTGCAGGTGCGAACGACCAGGTCCATGGCTGTCGGAACCTGCTTTCAGATTGTCCAGATGACCGGATTCCCTCCAGAAGAACGACAATGGAAAGGAGTCGTCCACTGGGCGACTCACCGAGGCAGTCAGTCGGAATTGGGACTGGCGCTGTCCACCCCTGCTCCGCCGGAAACTCTGATTGCCAGCACTGGGTCATTTCGTCGTCAGCTTCGATTTCAGACGAAGATCGCAGCAATGATGCAGGTCAGTGGCAGCGGCAAAGTAACGCCTTTCACGGTGCTGAATTATTCCCGCGGAGGCATGTGTCTTCAGACTCCTCAACCGCTGGTCATCGGCAATGAGGTGGAAGTCCGCTGGACTCCTTCCCGCCAATCGGCCAGTTCGATCGCACAGCAGGTTGTGAAAGCCACTGTTCGCTGGGTGACTCCGATCGCCCATATGTCAGTGGCCGGATGCAAAATGGAGTCTGGCAATGCGTATCCGTTCTCCGAAATTGACGTCGCCCGAACTCTGAAGTCCGGCTGATAAGAGTAGAGCGATTGTCCCCAATCGCTTCCTTGCATCCCTGCCAAAGGGCGAAAGCCCCCTGTTTCAATGGCGCCAGCCAACTCCTTTCCATGCCGCCGCTCACGTTCTTCGTTTGCCGCATCCAGACGCACTGAGCACGCCGGAAACAGAGCAGGACTCGGAATCGTAAACGGCTGAAGACAGCCGTTCTGCCGTGGATCTTGATTGCTCAATCTGAGTCGGCGCCGTTACACTTCTGCCTCCCACCTGATTTTGGCTCCTCGCCACCCAGTCCCGCCTTCCTGCTCCTTCCTCTTGCAGGCCGTCCGCAAGATGAAACATTCATGGTATCGATTGCTGTACTCCTTTGTGGCGTTCTCGTGTATCACGGTTCGTTCGGGTTTGTGCGATGAACAGCCGACGGCGGAACAACTGGAGTTCTTTGAGGCAAAGATCCGGCCCGTCCTGATTGAGCACTGCTATGAATGTCATTCCGGCGATCAGTCGACTCCCAAAGGAGGATTGCGGCTAGACCTGAAGGCGTCGATTCTTGAAGGAGGCGATTCCGGCGCTGCTCTGATTGCGGGGAAGCCGGCTGAGAGTCTGCTGCTGCAGGCCATTCGATACGAAGGGCTGGAAATGCCGCCGAAGGGCAAGCTCCCGGCCAGCATTGTCGCGGACTTCGAACAGTGGATTCAGAACGGGGCCGCAGATCCAAGAACCGAACATGCCGCGCGAAAGTCGACGGGCGTCGATTACCAGAAGGGACTCGAATTCTGGGCGTTCAAGCCTCCCGTCCGTGCGACGTTACCTGGTGTTGCCGGAGACGCGCGCGTTTACGCAGAAGTCGATCGATTTGTTCTGGATGAACTGAAGAAGCAGGGGCTCACGCCGGCAACGCTGGCGGATCGCCGGACGTTGATTCGCCGAGTGTACTTTGATCTCATGGGCCTACCCCCGGAGCCTGAGGCTGTTGATGCCTTCGTGAACGACACAAGTCCGGATGCTTATGCAAAGCTTATTGATCAATTGCTTGCATCTCCGCATTACGGCGAACGCTGGGGACGCTACTGGCTGGACCTTGCTCGCTTTGCCGAAGACCAGGCTCACACGTTTCAGGCTCGCATGTATCCTCAGGGCTATCTCTATCGAGACTGGGTGATCAAAGCCTTCAACGATGACATGCCGTACGATCAGTTCCTGCGACTGCAGATTGCCGGCGACCTGCTGGATGTGCCTGACGCATGGCAGCATCGTCCGGCGCTGGGTCTGTTTGCTCTGGGTCCTGTGTACTATCAGGACAACGGAGAACAGGAGAAGGCTCAGGCGGATGAGTGGGATGATCGCATTGATACATTGATGCGAGGAACGCAGGCTCTGACGGCAGCGTGTGCTCGTTGTCACGATCACAAGTATGATCCGATTTCGATGTCGGACTATTACGGACTGGCAGGAGTGTTCGCGAGTTCCGACTATCGCGAAGTTCCCTCAGTGTCGGATGAAGTCGTGGCTGCTCGTGCGAAGGCTGATCGAGCCGTTCAGGAGAAGCAGCTTGAGATTGATCGACTGAGAATTGCTCAGGCTCCGACGGCCCGCCAGAAGTTATTGCCTTCCATTCCGGATTACATGAACGCGGCCGTGCAGCTGCTGCGAGAACCCGGTGGCGACAGAAAGAAGCGAGCGGCAGAACTGGCAAAACCCAAGAATCTCAACGCGGACCTGATCCAGCGCTGGGCGGCGTGGTTGACGGAAGAAAAAGGCTCAGGAGCCCTCCATCTTTCTCGCAGCTATCTGAACGACTGGCGATCCGCTCGCGAAATGCTGATCAAAGCGAATGGTGATGCGGCGAGCCAGGACAAGATCATTCTCGAATTGGCAAAGCAGCTTCAGTCCCGAGCTGAAAACGCTCTGCCTCAGCGCGATGTTCTGCGACAGCAGTTCGGCGAACAGTTTGCCTTTGTCTCTGCAGAAGATCGTTCGGTCGTTGTGCCTGGGATCATTCCGCTGGGCAACCTGTTCGATGATCGAAAGGGCACGTCCCTTTCCTCTGCTCTGATGACCGACCCGTTTCGTTCGCAGGCCAGCGCCGGCAGTCTGGGTGTTGATCGAGTTGCGTACGGCTGGGGCGGCACGACGGAGATTGCTCCGGGCGTCCAGTTCGATTTTTCTTCGATCGGCAGTGATTCACGACGTCATGGCGCGGTGACCAATGATGGCTGGTCGGATGAAGGCGGCATTCGAACGCTCGGCATGTCGTGTGCTGCGTCGATCGGTCGGACGGAGCAGGGTATTGGGATGCACGCGAATGCCTTGATTACGTTTGATCTGAATGAAATCCGGCGAGCCGGTCTGATTCCTGCGTCGGAAACTCTGACGTTCAGGGTCGATCGAGCAGGCATCAATGATGATTCTTTTGGTGTTGGTTCCACAGTTCACATCGCGGCCATCGTGTCGAAGCCACAGTCGAAGTCCAGCGAGTTTGATTCGATCATCGCTTCGTATCTCGACGGAAAGCCGGCGCTGATTGAAGAGAACGATGCGGTGTATTCCTTCAGCGGCGAGATGCCTCCTGCGATTGGCTCTGATGGTCGCTTCGTGTCGTTTGATGTGGCCATTCCGCCCGAAGCTCATTCGCTGACAATCGCCGTGACCGGTGCTCAGATCTCAGCCACGGAGAACACGATCAGCAGCGACCACGCTGTGTTGTCGAACGTACGCATCGAGTTTCCGGCGGCTTCGGTTCAGACTGCGGAGACTCTTCTTCTGCCGTCACTTGATCAGCTTCCGGAAGCAGAACGCCAGCGGCTGGAAGAAGATGCGACTTTGCTGTCGGAGCTTCTGGATGACCGCGGAGTCCTCGGGTTGCCTGTCGATCAGATTGATTCACTTCTGGAAGGCGAAACGGCCGACCAGCTGGCGCAGTACAAGGACTCGCTTGCGGAGCTTAAGAAAGCCGCGGAAGCCATTCGCATTCCTGTGGCCCATTCGCTGGCGGAAGGCACCGCGAGAGATGTTCCGATCTACATGGCCGGGGATCCCCACAAGAAAGGCCAGATGGCTGCGCGATCGTTTCCTGCCGTTCTGACCTCGGGCCAGCGTCAGGCGTTTGCGACCAAGGGCAGCGGTCGGCTGGAACTTGCGAACGCGATTGCTTCAAAAGACAACCCGCTGACCGCGCGAGTCATCGTGAATCGAATCTGGGCCGGACATTTTGGACGAGGACTCGTGGGAACGCTCAGCAACTTTGGTCAGCTTGGCGAACGCCCGAGTCATCCGGAACTTCTGGATTACCTGGCGATGGAGCTGATGAACAACGGATGGTCGATCAAGTCGCTGCATCGAACAATCCTGCTGTCGGCGACGTATCAGCAGAGCAGTGATGGAGCCGCATCAAACGCCGAGATTGATCCGGACAATCGATATCTCTGGAAGATGAATCGGCGGCGACTGGAAGTGGAACCCTGGCGCGATGCAGTGCTGGCGGTTTCCGGTCAGCTGGTTCGCGAGATCGGCGGTCCTTCATCGGAACTGGATGGTGGCAATCGACGACGCACGGTTTACGGCTCAATCAGTCGACATCGATTGAATGATCTTCTGCGACTGTTTGACTTCCCGGATCCCAATATCACTTCCGGCGAACGATCTGTGACGACGGTCCCGTTGCAGCAGCTGTTTGTCCTGAACAGTGACTTTATGGTCAATCAGGCCCGATCCCTGGCGGGTCGGCTGAATCGAGAAGCCAGTTCTGATGCCGATCGAGTTGATCGCCTGTTTGCCCTGTTGTTTGGTCGCCGACCGACCGATGATGAAAAGGTGGCTGCGATGGAATTCCTTCAGCCATCCGCCTCCAATCCCTCCGATGGTCTCTCCCGCCTTGAACAGTTCTGCCTGGCCATGCTCGGCACGAATGAATTTGCCTACGTCGACTGAATGCTGAACTCATGAACCAAACCTCCTTGAATCCTCTGAACGCCATTGTTTCCCGTCGCGAAATGCTGGCTCGAACGGCCGGCGGATTTGGCATGCTGGGACTGGCTGGCGTTTGTGCCGGAGAGCAGCCGGTCCCGAATCCGCTGTCACCAAAGTCGTCCCACTTTCCAGCACGGGCAAAGCATGTGATCTTCCTGTTCATGAACGGCGGACCGTCGCACGTCGATACGTTCGATCCAAAGCCGGAACTGAAGACGCAGGCGGGCAAGCCCGGTCCGGGCGGGAACTTCATGCCGTCACCGTTTGCCTTCAAGCGGATGGGCGAAAGCGGAATCGAAGTCAGTGAGCTGTATCCTCATGTCGGCAACTGCATCGACGACATCTGCGTCCTGAGATCGATGTACACAAGCACGCCCAATCATGAACCTGGCCTGTTCATGATGAATTCGGGAAATCAGCAGCCCGTTCGTCCGTCTCTCGGATCATGGCTGACCTATGGGCTCGGCACGGAAAACCAGAACCTGCCCGGCTTCGTTGTCCTGTGTCCCGGAAAGCCCGTCGTCGGTCCAGCGCTTTGGTCGAACAGTTTTCTGCCGGGGATCTTCCAGGGAACTCACGTCAACAACTCCAGCATCGATCCCGCCAAAGTCATCGGACATCTGAAGAACCAGGCAGTGTCTCCCGATTCTCAGCGTCGGCTGCTGGATCTGATGCAGCAGATGAATCAAAAACACCTGGCACAGCGTGAGCAGGATTCACAACTGGAAGCGCGCATTCTGTCGCTCGAAATTGCCTTTCGCATGCAGGCGGATGCTCAGGAAGCGTTCGACATCGGCCGCGAAACGGAAACGACTCGCAAGGCCTACGGCACCGGTGAATTTGCCGACGGCTGTCTGATCGCCCGGCGTCTGGTGGAACGAGGTGTTCGCATGGTGCAGGTGTTCTACGGAAGCGGCCAGCCCTGGGATGCTCACGGTGACATCATGGATCACCGTCGCGATGCGCTGAAGAGTGATCAGCCGATTGCGGCATTGATTCAGGACCTGAAGTCACGAGGCCTGTTCGATGAAACTCTGATCATCTGGGGCGGCGAGTTTGGTCGCACACCAACCGCACAGGGCGACAAAGGACGCAATCATCATGCGACTGGCTTCAGCATGTGGCTGGCTGGCGGCGGAGTTCGAGGCGGCATGACCTATGGTGCGACGGATGATCTTGGCATCAAGGCGATCGACAAGCGAATGAGCGTGCATGACCTTCACGCGACCATCCTGCACCTGATGGGCATCAACCACGAACAGCTGACGTACCGTTATTCCGGCCGCGACTTCCGCCTCACCGACGTCTACGGCAACGTGGCTCAGGAGATCATTGCCTGACGACGATCAGCGACGTTCTTTGCGGACAGCCCAGATCGCGCCGGTTTTCAGAAACAGCCGATCAAACCACGGACGCTCAACGGTGACCTGAAATCCTGCTTCTTCAAGCCGCCGGACGAGAATTCGGTGATCATGAGATTTATGCAGCTCATGAAACTCCATGCAGATTCTGTCAAAGTGTCGAAGGACGTCATTCGATGCCCCGGCCAGAATATCATACTCACCGCCTTCACAGTCGATCTTAAGCAGGTTGACTCGATCGAACTGAGTCTCCTGAAGAACTGACTCCAAAGTGCGACACTCACACTCGACTCGCATAGGAGGAAGGACCTTGCGGCGGTGCAGAACCCGAATGAAGAACTGTCCCCACGCCGACGGTGTAAACTCGGCGCAGTGATTGACTCCGTTGAACTCGGGGTATTCGAGAAGAACGAATGGGCCTGCTTTGGCGCCGACAGCACAGCGAACCGTTCGAACGTTGTGGATCGCATTCTTCCGGAGGTTGAACTGCAGCGTGTCCATCGCGGACGACGGTTCCACGCAAACGACTTCGCCATGGCCGACTTTGGGGGACACCCAGAGGGCGAACAGTCCCATGTTCGCACCGATGTCGATGACTCGATCTCCCGGAGTACATTCGAACCCCGGCCGACCGTAATAGCCTTTGACAAAGATCTCCTTCATCAGAAACCTGGCGGATACCAGTTGGTGCTGATGAAGCCCGTAGAAAGTTTGTCCGCCTGGGAGTGGGATGGAAAAACTGAATGGCCGGTCAACAACGTCCGAGCTTGTCATGTGTCTCAGGTTCACATTGAATTGGAAAAGTCAGGAATGGACTGATCCTACCATACATGTGAACATTCCACTGCTCTATTCCATGGCCCTGAAATCAGCCCATAATCGCAGGATTCTCAGCCAGTACCACAAGCCGTGATCGCGTGAGTCTGATCCAGACTCACTTCTTCAAGTGCTTCTCAAAGTAATCAAACAGCGCGGCCTCTGCCTTTTCTGCGTCGGCTCCTTTGAAGCCATGTCCGGCACCTTCCAGCGTCAGAAGTTCGGCTTCAACCGTGGCCGCCTGAAGTTTGTCGATCAGCCACACAGCCTGTTCATGGGCGACATACTTGTCTTCCGTACCATGAATACACAGCGTCGGTGCGGAATTGGGTGTCACCCAGTACAACGGACTGCCCTGGATATGAAGGGCTCGATGAGTCGTCAGGTCACCGCCAAACCAAAGCGGCAGAACCTCATGAGCATCCACGCTTTTGCCGTAAGACTTTGTGAAGTCACTTGGACCATAAACGTTCACAACGCACGTGACAGTGCTCGACTGATCAGCGTTGCCGCCATCGCCTTCAAACTGAGGAACGTTCGCGGTGACTCCCAGAAACTGAGCCAGATGTCCTCCGGCAGATCCTCCTGTCACACCGATTCGATCAGGACTGATTTTGTACTTCGCCGCATTGGCTCTCAGCCATCGGACGGCAGCTTTTGTGTCGTGAACAGCTGCGGGAAACTTGTGCGCTGGAGCCAGTCGATACGTGATCGTGGCCGCGACATAACCTCGCTCAGCAAGTTTGTTGCACAGAGCATCGTAGCTTTCTCGCTTGCCGGCTCGAAAACCACCGCCATGAATACAGAGCACTGCCGGGAATGGACCATCGCCCGTTTTGGGGCGAACCAGATTCAGCTGCAGGTGAGCACCGTCAGGATTCGAGTACTCAATGCCATCTTCTCGGATGACCGTGTCCGGCACCTGTTGAGCCACCGCCGCTGTTCTGCCCTGAAGGCACAACAGCGCCGCAAACAGGGGAAGAGCCGTTTTCAGGAAAAAATTGCATCGATTCAGCATCTTCATCGCCTGTAAGCAAGAGCAGGAACATGGAGCAAAACGGTCGGCAGGCTACGTCCGAGTCATCGGCCGCGCTTCCGTCGTGATAAACTTCCAGCCGATCAGGTACCAACCTTTGCCATACGCATCGCACCAGCGAACTTCGCTGCGGACACAAACGGGGTAACTCATCGTGCTGTGAATCTCCAGGATGGCAATCGAACCAGGCTGAAAAGACACATCACAAATGAGCCCAATTCCCTGGCTCGACAGATCCTTGGAGAAGGATTGAATCGTCGGCCCATTCGGCAGATGGACCTTGACCGGACGGACAAAGGCCTGCCGCGTTTCTGTTCGTCGCTCTGTAAACTTCGAACGCTGAATTTCCATCAGCATTCGATCGACTTCTTCTTTCAGCTCCACGGCAGGAACCCCAATCTAACGTTGACTCAAACCACTTCTGCGACAACGGTCAGCTGTGCGACAACGTCAGCCCAGCTGCTTCTTCAGTTCAACAGCACCTGCGGCAATTGCTTCATCCAGCTTTTCGACCAGCCGAGCTCCGGCTTCCGCCATGTCCGGACGTCCGCCACCACCGCCGCCGGCCACCGTTGCGGCAGCCTTGACGACGTTGCCCGCATGAAGATTCTTGTCCTTCACAAGGGGCTTGCTGACAGCAGCGATCAAAGCGACTTTCCCTTCAATCTCAGCTCCCAGAATCAGGGCAACCGGGCTGTGCTTGTCACGCAGCTGGTCCGCGAAATCTCGCAGAGCCTCTTTGGTGACTCCTTCGAGCTTCTTCGCAACCACCTTCACTCCGCCAACCACTTCCGCCTGAGCCACGAGGCCGCCGATCGCATCGGCCACGGAAGCCGAAGTCATGTCCGCGATCTGCTTTGTCAGTGCCTTGACCTCGTTCTGCAGCGCTTCAACACGCGAAACCAGCTCGGCAGGCTGAGGCGTCTTGAGCATTCGCTGAAGCTGCGCGACAAGCTCATCCGTATCGCGTCCCTTCTGAACAGCCTTTGGACCGGTGATGGCCGTAATTCGGCGAACGCCCTTGGCGACGGGCTCTTCGGACGTGATGCGACACAGCCCAACCTGTCCGGTGTTGGACAGATGAGTCCCGCCACACAATTCGACGCTGAAGTCGCCCATGCTGACGACTCGCACTTCATCCGGGTACTTTTCGCCGAATAGGGCCATCGCACCTTTCTTGCGAGCTTCTTCGATCGGAAGCAGTTCCGTTGTGACGGGTGCTCCCTTCGCCACACACTCGTTGATGATGTCTTCGACCTGGCGAATTTCGTCCTGCGTCAGCGCCTGGTTATGAGCAAAGTCGAAACGCAGCTCATCCTTCTGCACCTTGGATCCTCGCTGCGTTGCATTCTTGCCGACAGTGCAGTGCAGGGCATGGTGCAGAATGTGAGTCGCCGAGTGGGCTCGACGAATGCCCGACCGACGATCATCATCGACCGTTGCCGTGACCGCCTGACCGACGTAAAGCTTGCCCTTCGTCAGATGTCCAACGTGAATCCAGAGGTCGCCGTCCTTCTGAGTATCCGCGACGGAGAATTCCACGCCGTCACCCAGAAGCATCCCGACATCGCCCACCTGACCACCGGATTCTGCGTAGAACGGAGTTTGATTCAGGGCCACACCGATCGGCTGTTCATGGCCGGCTGCGGTGAAGTCTGTAACCAGATCCTTATTGGAAATTATGCCAACGATACGAGCATCCGCGGACAGAGATTCGTAGCCCAGGAACTTTGTGCCTCCCTGCTTCTTCAGCGAATCGATCGGGCCAGCACTCATCACGGAATCCGCAAAGGCCCCACTGCCGCTGGTCAGCTCATGACGCTTGCGAGCACGTGTGTAACCTTCATGATCAACCTTGAGACCCTTTTCCGTCGCCAGCGTTTCTGTCAGCTCGATCAGGAAGCCGTACGTCGACTGCAGATCGAACGCATCTTCGCCGGAAATGATGCCGGTGGACTTCGCCTTGTTCGCCAGTTTTTCGAATCGCGGCATTCCTCGGTCGACAACATCCAGGAACTGTTCTTCTTCCAGCTTGATCACATTGGAAACGCTCTGAACCGTTTCTGCGATTTCCGGATACGGATGTTTCATGCCGGCAACGATCGCCGGAACCAGCGTGTACAGGAACGGCTGCTTCCGGCCGAGCAGATAGCCTTCCATAGCAGCGCGACGCAGCAGCAGTCGAACGATGTAGTCTGCTTTCTCAGGTCCCGGCACGGCACCTTCGTGAATCGCAAACGTACAAGCGCGAACATGGTCGGCAATTCGACGGCAGGCTCGTCCCCACGCCGCGTCGTAACTGTACTTCAGCCCCAGCGCATCGCCGGCGGCGAGACACATCGGCTTCAGAATATCAATCTCGAAGTTGCTGAGTACTCCCTGAAGGCACGACGCACATCGTTCCAGGCCCATGCCGGTATCGATGTTCTTCTTTGGAAGCGGATGAAGATTGTTTGGCGGATCACCCAGTCGATTGAACTGAGTGAACACGAGGTTCCAGATTTCGACCGGCTTGGTCGCACCAGGAGCCAGGTAGTAGATTTCCGAGCATGGACCACAGACGCCATCCGGTCCCTGCGACGGGGATGATGCTGGCCAGAAGTTTTCGGATTCGTCACAGCGGCTGATCCGTTCCGCCGGAAGTTTGATCTCGTTATTCCAGATGCCGAATGCTTCATCGTCATCCAGATAGACGGTGACAGTCAGCCGATCCGCATCAAGGCCCAGCCACTGCTTTGAAGTCAGAAATTCCCAGGCCCAGTGGATCGCTTCACGCTTGAAGTAATCACCGAAGGAGAAGTTTCCAAGCATCTCGAAAAACGTATGGTGGTAGGCTGTCACGCCGACGTTGCCGATGTCGCCCGTTCGAAGACACTTCTGACTGGTTGTGGCCTTGGTGAACTCCAGCGGGCCGATCCCCAGGAACTGATTCTTGAACTGGTTCATTCCGGCCGGAGTGAACAGAACAGTTGGATCGTCTTTTGGAATCAGTACGTCGCTTGAACGTCGCACGCATCCTTTGGTTTCGAAGAACGCCAGGTACTTTTCACGCAGTTCGTCGGTCTTCATGTCCGCAGCAGGTCATCGGGAGTCAGTACGACCGCCGATGTTCTATTTCTGAATGTTTCAAAACACCCGTCCGCCGCCCAGTGCCAGCTTCAGGAGGGGCGGCATGGTAATGTGTTTCCAACGTCACCGAAACCCTGCGTTTCTGCCCTTACCCCGTTTTGGACTCCGGGTTCCGCCCCGCAGTGTAAAACGATTGTCCTCTGTCGTTTCCACGCCCTGCCGTCAAACAGTGCAGAACAATTGTCCTCAATCGTTCCCTTCCGCCGTTCTCCTCCGCCTTCAAAATGTGGAAAAAGAACTCTGATCAGCACTAACTGAGACATTCTCTGGTGACGGTTAGACATTGACCAATAGCTTTACCGCCGTAACCCTGACTTCCTGTTGATATCCCGCCTTGTTTGGCTAGACTTTCGATATGACAACGATTGAACAAATCCTGGCCGCCATTCGAACGCTTCCGACAGAAGATCGAGGGCGTCTGATTCCACTAATCTGGGATCAGGTGCCGCCTGAAGACTGGCCAAATCCTTCCTCTGAATGCATCGCCGAAGCTAATCGTCGAAGCGACCTTATCGACGAAGGGGGTATGGTGGCTGAAGACTGGAATGTTGTTCGAGAACGCGCCCGGCGAACTGCTGGTCTTTCAGAATGAAACGCATTCTCCTTTGTTCAGCAGCGGAGGGTGATTTCACCGAATCGCTGTGCTGGTATGCAAAACGAGATTCAGAGCTTGCATGTCAGTTTGAATGTGAATTTGATGCCGCACTCAATCGAATTGCTGAATCCCCTGAAGCGTTTCCTTCATTTGATGAACGCCATAGATATATGCAGATGCGGAGGTTTCCGTTCGTGATCATTTTCCGTGACACACACGACAGCATTACCGTCGTTGCTTTCGCTCACACGGCTCGTTCGCAAGGATTCTGGTACCATCGTTGATCGCAAAATCGATACTTGGCGAAGGCATTTCCTCGCAGCCCCTCTGGTCTCTTCCCCTCATAAGCAAGCTACGGAATAAACACGAACTCATTCGAATTCAACACCGCGCGGCAGAAGGCTTCGAGACCTTCTTCGGTGATGAAAACAAGGCTCTCGCTGAGTTCTCCAGATTCTGGCGGCCGACCGAAGCACAGCCACCATGCCTGCGTCACTTGTGCTTCGGGAGTTTCCGCTTCTTTGCGAAGTCTTGCGGCGAACAGCTCCGACTGCTGAAGCATGAACGGGCTGTTCAACAGATTGAGCGCCTGGAGCGGCGTTGTCGAACGACTGCGGCGAGGAACCGAGGTGGCGGCATCGGGACAGTCGAAGGCTCCGAAGACACTCTCTTTTTCCAGCCGCACTTTGGTCTGATAAATCATGCGACGAAAATCTTCCGGACCGTAACTCTTCTTCGGGAAGTAGTGTCGAACATTCTCCAGTTCCACTTCAAACGCACTGAAGCCAGGGCCATACATGCGACTGTCCAGGACACCCGTGACGGCCAGGATACTGTCGCGCATCGGTTCCGCTTCCAGCCTGCGCGCTGGAAAACGCCACCACCATTCCGTGCCTGCATCGATCTTCATCGCTGCTTCATTGGGTTCACCGCTTTGCTGATACGTTGCCGACAACAGAATCAGACGATGAACGCGTTTCAGTGACCAGCCGTGGCTCATTAACTGATCGCTGAGCCAGTCCAGAAGCTCCGGATGAGTCGGCTTGACTCCGGCAGCGCCAAAGTCGCTGGGTGTCGAAACGAAACCGCGGCCGAAGTGAAACTGCCACAGTCGATTCACGATCACTCGAGCGGTCAGCGGGTTGTCTTTAGATGCGATCCAGTCGGCCAGCGCCAGGCGACGCTGCTGTTCGGGTGTGGAATCGTCGATCGGCAGAGTTCCCAGGGCCGCGACAGTATTCGGCTTCACCTGCTCACGTGGCGCGGATGGTTCGCCGCGGAACAAACGATACACGGGCCCCGGCTGCTGAAACGTTCCCGCATAAACACTGGCGGAGGCCACAAGAGTTGATCGCTGACCTTCCAGAGACCGTAGTTCCGCAAGCCATGCTTTCCCCTGGCTGGCCTTCTCTTCGGTCAGCCCGTCAAAAACGTATTCCGGTTCGCGAGCCGCCGCCGAGAACGGGGCTCGATCTTCCGATGACGCGACCACAGCCCAGGCCTGACCGTCCAGAGACACTTCGATGCGATACTTCGTCGCGAGGCGATCGGCAAACTGACCGTCACGATCTCGGCCCCAGAAGATTCGACTGATCGAAAACGTCTGAGTCAGCTCAATCTGAACCCAGCCTTTACCGGGTTCGTTCGAAATCCAGCTGTGAGCATTCCCACTGAGGCCGTCGTTGATGTGTTCCAGCTTGTGAATGGCATAGCCGGGCAGGGTACTGGAACATGTGGCCTTCGCTCCGTCGGATGACAGTGCCACATTGCGACCGCTGGAATAAATCTCCAGCTCATCGAGGCACGGTTCTCCGCCCGACGATTCTTCAATCGTGAAGCGAACGTAACGTGCGTCCGTCGCCGCAAAGACCTCTTCGTTGCCTCGAACATTCACGGCCGGTCGAGCAGGGCTGCCGGTCTTGATGAACGGACGCAGCTGGTCACGCAGAACGCCCAGCTTCGCATCGAGCGCCGCCAGTTCTTTTTCTGCCGCTTCACTTCTCGGCATCGCGCGGTCGCCGTGCTGCACTCCGGCGAAGATGCCCTGTAGAGCGTAGTAGTCCGACTGGTGAACCGGGTCAAACTTGTGGTTGTGGCATCGAGCACACCCGAGCGTCAGGCCAAGGAATGCCGTGCCCGTCGTGTTGACGATGTCATCCAGCTCGTTCTGACGCTGCATCAGAGTCAGATTCACGTCGGGGCTCTTGACCAGGTCATAAGGCCCGGCCACCAGGTAAGCTGTCGCTTCGGGCACTCCGATCGCGTCGCCGGCAATTTGTTCACGCAGGAACTGATCGTAAGGCTTGTCGTCATTGAGCGAACGAATCACGTAGTCTCGATAAGGCCATGCATTCGGTCGTTCGCGATTCGTCTCGAAGCCATTGGTTTCTGCGAATCGAACAAGGTCCAGCCAGTATCGAGCCCATCGTTCGCCATAATGAGGACTCGCAAGAACTTTTTCGACGAGTCGCGGCCATGCATCGTCTGCGTTGTCGTTGACGAATGCTCGTACTTCTTCCGGCGTGGGCGGCAAACCCAGCATGTCCATGTACAGACGACGAATCAGGTCCGTCTTCGAAGCTCGCGGATTGGGTGAAAGCTGATGTTGATGAAGCCCCTGAAGAATGAAAGCATCCACCGGATTCTGGACCCACGCTGCCTGATCGCCGGACTTCGTTTCAGGAATCGCCGGACTGACGACCGGGCGAAACGACCAGTGATCTGATGCCTTGTGGCCTTCATCTTCTTCAATACTACTCGCCGACCACGGTGCGCCCTGATTGATCCAGTCGGTCAGCAGTTGAATCTGATCGGCAGTCAGGCGATCCGCTTCTTCCGGCGGCATGAACTTTCCGGAACCTTCGCCTTTCACCAGTTGAATCAGATGACTCTCCTGAGCCTTGCCCGGAATGATCCCCGGCTCCCCGGAATCTCCGCCTCGCAGCAGCGCCGACCGTCGATCCAGGCGGAAGCGACTTTCCTGAGTTTCCGGGCCATGACAGTCGAAGCACCTGGTCTTCAGCAGAGGCAGAATCTGAGTTTCAAAGTCGATCTTGCTGGATGCTGGATTGCCTGGTGACCTTGAAGACTCCTGCGAGAATGCAACGGAGGTTCCGAGCAGCGATGCTCCGACGGCCATGCCGCAAAGCAGAATCATCCTAACCGGCGGGCGAAGTGAGAGCAGCAATCGCATGATGGAAACTCGTGCGTGGTTCCGGACAGGTGCCGCGCCGAAGGTCGTGTCTGAAATCAACACAGATCGGCAGTCGTTGAGCAGTGTCCGGCAACACGATGAAGAAGACGAAGGAGAGACAACACAGGGGGAAGCCCCATTTTGGCAACTGCCTTCACCAAACGTCAACGTTCACCTGTATGCGAACCTGCCAATCGACGGAATGGCGTATCCAGGAAGTGTAAAGCAAAGTAGGATGGACGCCCCCGTCCGTCTGCATTTCACTGCGCATCATTTCCAGCTTGGGCTGGATTATCAAAGTCACGAGGCGAGCGATCGAAGATGGTCAGAAGAATGCAAAAGTCACAAGACGGCCGAGGGCGGCCATCCTACGACTTGATGTCCGTAAATTCCCCATCCATGCGAAGCCATGGGAGGGGTCGTCTGTTGTGTGGTTCGACAAAAAATGGGCGACAAAAATAATCGCAATCAGCCGTGTCGAGTGTTGTTCCTCTTTCCGTCTCTTTCCGTTTCTTTCGGCCCACTCAAACTCAATCAGCAATTATTTCGGGTAGCACAGGTGCAGCCTGTGACGCGAAGCGGTCGGAAGCCGAAGAGACGGCGTGGTTATTCCAGTGCACAGTGTCTCGGCAATACGGCATGCACTCATTGGCTTCCGGCGCCTGCGGCACACGCCCTTCAGGCGTGCTACCCTATGCGTGATGCTGCGGTGTTGGCCGAAAGAAACGAAAGAGATCGAAAAGGGAAGGGACAGGTGGGTTGACGCCGTTAACACCGCGCCGCTCGCCGTGGGATTCGACTCCCGACAAAAAATGGGTGACGGAAAATAATCGCAATCAGCCATGTCGAGTGTTGTTCCTCTTTCCGATTCTTTCCGTTTCTTTCGGCCCACGCAAACTCAATCAGCAATCATTTCGGGTAGCACAGGTGAAGCCTGTGACGCGAAGCGGTTGGAAGCTGAAGGGACAGCGCGGTCATTCCAGTGCACAGTGTCTCGGCAATACGGCATGCACTCATCGGCTTCCGGCGCCTGCGGCACACGCCCTTTAGGCGTGCTACCCGTATTAGTCGGCACGGAAACACAAACGATATTGGCGGCACCGGACGGCTTGCGCCGTTCCGCTATTTGATGGAGGGGCTGGCGGCGGCTGAACGCTTCTTCCCAATCGGATTTGGGAATGCGGTGAGTATCAAAGCGGGCTTGAAATGCCTACAGTCAAAGTGGTGGTTCGACTTGGGTTGAGTCGATTCGCTTTTGACACTGTCTGGATTCTTTGGCTGCACGAATATCATGAAACTTCTGGAACTGCTGACGCAAACTCCATCGGTGCCGGGGCGTGAGGACCGTATTCGGAAGGTCCTGCTGGATTACATTTCTGAGAAGCAGCTATTTGATGAGATTCGCACTGACGCGATGGGTTCGCTGATCGCCGTTCGCAAGCCGCGGCCTCAGACGGGTGCACCGGCGTCTCCTGCAAAGAAGGTGATGCTGGTGGCTCACATGGACCAGATTGGTTTTCTGGTGCGGCACATTGATGACGGCGGTTATCTGCGAGTCAATCCGGTCGGTGGATTTGATGCGCGCAACCTGTTTGCTCGCCGAGTTCGAGTTTGCACGAATAACGGTGATTACATCGGCATCATGAATGCTTCCGGCAAGCCAGTGCATATCGCCAGCGAAGCGGACAAGAAGAAGGTGCCGGAAGTGACGGAGTTCTTCATCGACTGCGGAATGACGGCCGAGGAAGCTCGCGAGAAAATTCAGATTGGCGACATGGTCGTTCTGGATGGTCCGTTTGCCGAAATCGGAAACTCCGTGGTCTCTCAGTGTCTCGACAATCGAGTCGGTTGCTGGGCTCAGATTCGAGCCATCGAGAACCTGACTCATCACAACTGCGAGATTCACGCGGTCTGGTCAGTGCAGGAAGAAATTGGGATGCGAGGCGCACAGCCGGCGGCGTTTGGGATCGATCCTGATATCGGCGTTGCCTGCGATACGACTCTGTGCTGCAAGACGCCTGGCGTTCCGGATGAAGATCGCGTTTCCATTGCGGGTGATGGCGTCTGTCTGCACGTGATGGATGGCTCGATGATTTCGGACATTGGCCTCGTGGAAGACTTTGAACGTGTTGCAAAGTCAGCGAACGTGAAATGTCAGCGAGCGATCCTGATGCGAGGAGGCCAGGATGGTGCCGCAGTTCAGCGAAGCCGCTCGGGCGTTCGCACGATCTGTCTGGCCTGTCCAATCAAGTACATTCATACCGTGACCGAGATGTCTCATAAGGAGGATCTCGAATCGTACCACCGCCTGCTGACCGCATGGCTGGCGGAAGTTTAGAGTACCAAAGTGGCTCGTGTCTCCGACGCGAGAATTCTGCCACGAAGTGGTAGCGATAGGGTACGCTACCCGCCACGGAGTGACGGGCCACGGAGTGACGGGCCACGTTTGACGGGCCACTTTTGACGGACGAAAGACCAATGAGTTCCTCGCGACCAGCAAGAAAGTTTGCCGCAAGCCATCAGCGAAGCTGGTTGTGGGGACATCACGCCGTGCTGGAAACCGTCAGGGCAGGGCGGTGGCCGGTAATGGAGCTGTTTGCTGATCGTGCGTTGAACAAGGATGTTCTGAAGCAGGTGAGCACCCTGGCGGCTCAGCAGGAGATCCGGCTGGAGCTGGTTGATGCGAGTCGGCTGGAGCAGCTTTCTCACCAGTCTGACCATCAGGGACTTCTGGCACGCATGGGCGAATTTCCCTGCGGCGGACTTCGGGAACTCGAAGCGCTGATCAATGAACCGGCCGGAAAACGTGTGAGCAAATCGCAGGGCGGCGGGAGTCTTCCGAGGCTGTTCATCGTCTGCGATCGCCTTCAGGATGCCCACAACTTTGGAGCCATTCTTCGGTGCTGTGATGGCGTCAAAGCGGACGGAGTCATCGTGGGGGAGCGTTCGCAGGTGGCGATCACGCCGCATGTGGCTCGAGCGTCTTCCGGAGCGGTGAATCATCTGAGCCTCTTTCGAGTCGCGTCGCTTTTGGACGTGCTTGAGAAGATGAAGCAGGCGGGAGTTGCCATTGTCGCGGCTTCCGAAAAATCGAAGACTCGCCACTGGGACACGGAACTCAAGGGAGCCGTGACGCTGGTGATTGGATCAGAAGCAACGGGGATTGCTCCGGAGCTTCTGGAACAATGCACGACTCAGGTGGCCATACCGATGCTGGGCGGAGTCAGTTCGCTGAACGCTGCTGTTGCGGCCGGCATCCTGATGTACGAATGCAGGAGGCAACAGACTCATGAATGATCTGCCCGTGATCAGCGTGACAGAATTGGTCACCGCGTTTAAGGAAGTCGTTGAGACAGCGCTGCCTCCGTGCATTGTGGAAGGTGAAGTTTCCAACTGCCGACGAAGTCCTTCCGGCCACTGGTATCTGACTCTGAAAGATGACCAGTCAGAGATTTCCGCCACGATCTGGCGCAGCGCGGCGCAGAGGCTTCGCTTTGAACCGAAGGACGGAATGAAGGTTCTGGCCACGGGGTCCTTGCAGGTTTATGCGACCAAAGGAACGTGTCAGTTCAATATCGCGAAGCTGATGCTGCAGGGCGTTGGTGAACTGGAGATGGCCTTCCGGCAGCTTCGAGACAAGCTGGCCGCGGAGGGACTGTTCGATGAATCTCGCAAGCGGCCGATTCCGAAAATTCCTCGCCGCATTGCGCTGGTGACAAGTCCGTCCGGAGCCGCCGTACGCGACATGATCCAGGTGATTACTCGCCGCTGGCCACCCGCCAACATCATCATCGTGCCTGTTCGAGTCCAGGGCGACGGCGCTGCCGAAGAGATTGCTCGCGCGCTGAAAAGTGTACATCGGATTCCTGATGTTGACGTTGTCATCACAGGTCGAGGTGGCGGGAGCCTCGAAGATCTCTGGTGCTTCAACACGGAGATCGTGGCTCGCGCGATTGCTGCCTGCAAGATTCCGGTCATCAGTGCTGTCGGGCATGAAATTGATGTTTCGATTGCAGATCTGGTCGCCGACCGTCGAGCATTAACGCCAAGCGAAGCCGGGGAGTTCGTTGTTCCTTCCGCCAGCGATCTTCGGGACACATTGCGACATACCTCTGATCGGCTGAAAGGAGCGTTGCAGAACCGGGCGGAACGAATCCGTCTGCGACTGTCCGCCATTGAATCTCGCAGTGTGTTTCAGCGTCCCGCCAGCCTGGTCGAGCAACGACGGCAGGATTGCGATGTCCTTTACGATCGAGCCGTTCGGGCCATCCGCCTGATGATCGAGCGACGGCGGCAGGGCATGAGCTCGATCGCCGCCTCACTGCAGGCCCTCAGTCCACTTCAGGTGCTTTCCCGCGGTTATTCGCTGACGCAGAAACCGAATGGCGACGTGGTTCGTTCGTCTGATGAGGTTCATGTCGGCGACCTGCTGGTGACTCGACTGCATTCCGGGATTGTGAATGCCATTGTTGAGAGTGTTGAGCCGGAGGAAGCGGGCTCAAATTGAGGCTTTTTGGTGATTCCGGTGCTGTGACGCGTCAGGCTTTCTGAGACAGGATCTCAGTTTCCGCCATTTTTGGCATGATTAATTGCCAAAATGTCCGCCATGATTAAGATCGGTCGAAAACACTGTGGATTTCCGCCGTTTCGGTGGAGAGAGCAGTGAGACGAGGCCGGACATGGGTGCAATCGACACGCGAGACCGAGAGATACTGGAACACCTGCATCAGGCAGCTGGTGCGGATGTACAGTCTCTTTGCGATGTGCTCGGAGTGACCCGCACTGCTGTTCGGCAGCGAATTGCGAGGCTGGAGACGGCGGGGTTGATTGCCGTCGATCTTCAGGGGCAGACTCGCGGGCGTCCTCGAAACGTGTATCGAGTGACCGCAGAAGGCTTGCATGCTCTGGGTGAAAACTACCGTGAGCTAGCAATCGTTTTGTGGGAAACCATTACCGGCTTTGAAGATACGTCCGTTCGAGAGTTGCTGATCACTCGCGTGAAGAACGTACTGGCCGAACGATTTCGACGGCAACTGGCCGGGTGTGAGTCCATTGACGAGCGTCTGGATCAGTTGGCGGAGGAGATGAAATCGAGCGGTTTCAATATTGAGTCAGATCATGCCGGCGGTTTGCGGATTCTGCGGGAGACATCCTGTCCGTTTCCAATGCTGGCCGATGTGGATGACGCGATTTGTCAGGTGGAACGTGAAGTTCTGGAGCAGGTTTTAGGGGCTCCGGTGCAGGTTCGTTCCCGATGTCGTGACGGGCATGGATGCTGTGAGTTTCAGGTAATGAGTTTACCAGCAGCCTCAGATTGCAGCTCGTCTGTCGAATCTGCGAATGCTGTCCAGCCGTCGGAAAGTTTGTCGGCGGATTGAAAGAGTGTCATGGACTGGTAGAGTGCTGTCTGCACTTCCTGTGACTGGCAGGTTACAGGGTTCAGTCAGTGCTTTGGACAGAGGTTCAACACGAGGTTTGAGCAGATGACCTGGATTGAAGGACGATTTGAAGAAAACGTCATTACGACCACGATTGAACAGGCCCTCAACTGGGGCCAGCAATCAAGTATCTGGCCGATGACGTTCGGATTGGCATGCTGTGCGATCGAGATGATGGCGACAGGTGCCAGCAAGTATGACATCGACCGTTTCGGAGCCGGTGCGTTTCGTGCGACTCCGCGACAGGCAGACCTGATGATCGTTGCCGGAACGGTGACATTCAAGATGGCCAGCCGAGTTCGTCGGTTGTACGAGCAGATGCCGGATCCGAAGTACGTGATCGCCATGGGCGCATGTACGGTCGGTGGTGGCCCTTACTTCAAGCATGGTTATCACGTCGTCAAAGGCGTGGACCTGGTGGTTCCTGTGGACGTCTACGTTCCAGGCTGTCCTCCTCGACCGGAGGCACTGCTGGAAGGTTTGATGCGAATTCAGGACAAGATCAAGGCCCGCAAGATTACTCGTGGTGAATCCGCATTGCCGGTTCCTCACCATTCAGGGTTTTCCGCCCTGAACGTCTGACGGTTCATTGTTTGTTGATTCAATGATCTGCTGAATAAGCGATCGGAGCTGTCTGCTCCCCGGCGCTGCCATGCCGTGCATGTTCCAGAGTACTGACTGAATCCTGTTGATTTCTGAATCCTGTCGAAGTTTGTCACATCTCGTTCCGCGATGACGGGGACGAGGTTTCGTAGGCAATAAGGAAGTGTGTGCGATGAGTTCTGTGCTGAAGATCTCAAACCTCCATGTGTCCGTAGGTGAAACGCCGATTCTGCGTGGCGTGAACATGGAGATTCGTCAGGGCGAAATCCATGCTCTGATGGGGCCAAACGGTTCTGGCAAGAGCACTCTTGCGTATGCTCTGGCCGGCCATCCGAACTACACCGTGACCGATGGTTCCATCGAAATTGATGGAGTGAACATTACGGAGATGGAAGCCGACGCTCGTGCTCGCCTGGGCATGTTCCTTGCGTTCCAGTATCCGGTTGTGATTCCGGGCGTGAAGGTGGCTGACTTCCTTCGCCATGCGGTTTCCAACATTCGTAATCCGGACCGAAAAGAAGGTGAAGGCCTGATCGGCATGCGTGAGTTCCGCAAGGAAATTCGCGAACGCATGAATGAGCTGGGAATGGACCAGGAGTTTGCTCGCCGGTATCTGAACGACGGATTTTCCGGCGGCGAAAAGAAGCGCATGGAGATTCTTCAGCTGGCGATGCTTCAGCCGAAGTTTGCGATTCTGGACGAAACAGACAGTGGTCTCGACAGCGACGCAGTGCGAGTGGTCAGCGAAGGAATTTCGAAGCTGTCTGGTCCTCAGATGGGCGTCCTGATCATTACTCACCACGAGCGACTGCTGGAAGCCAATCCGCCCCAGTACACCCACGTCATGCTGGGTGGACGAATTGTCGAGACTGGTGACGCGTCACTGGCTCACGATCTGCATGCCAACGGGTACGCTGAAATTCGTGCGCGTCATCCTGAAGCTGCGGCCGAGAATGCGAAAGCAGAAGCTGCGGCCGTCTAGAACCACGTGCGCCTAGAGTGCGTTTGGTGATATCCTCTGAACACTGAACACCGAAAACTGAATACCATGAGCACAGATGCCCCGGTGAAGTCTGAAAAGTCGGAAGTGGAAATCGGAGCCTACAAGTACGGCTTCCATGATTCGACGGATAACTATGCGTTCAAGAGCCGCAAAGGCCTGGACGCTCAGATCGTTCGTCAGATCTCCGAGATGAAGAAGGAGCCGGCATGGATGACCGAGTTTCGTCTGGAGTCTCTGGCGATTTTCGAATCGCGCCCGATGCCAAACTGGGGCGGCGATATGAGCGACCTGAACTTCCAGGACATCTTCTACTACATGAAGGCGTCTCAGGAGCAGGGAAAGTCATGGGATGATGTTCCCGAAGACATTCGCCGTACTTACGATCGCCTTGGGATTCCGGAAGCAGAAAAGAAGTATCTGGCCGGCGTCAAGGCACAGTATGAATCCGAAGTGGTGTATGGAAGTCTGCAGGAAGATCTGGCGAAGCAGGGAGTGATCTTCACCGATACGGATTCTGCTCTGCAGGAACATCCAGAACTGTTCCGTGAATACTTCGGGACAGTGATTCCTCCCGGTGACAACAAGTTCGCTGCTTTGAACTCAGCGGTGTGGTCCGGAGGTTCGTTCATCTACGTTCCGAAGGGCGTGAAGATCGAATTTCCTCTGCAGGCCTACTTCCGCATCAATAGCCAGAACATGGGCCAGTTCGAACGAACGCTGATCATCGTCGATGAAGGCGCGTCGGTGCATTATGTGGAAGGCTGTACGGCTCCGACCTACAGCAGTGACAGTCTGCATTCGGCCGTTGTCGAAATCATTGTGAAGCGTGGTGCTCGCTGTCGCTACACGACGATTCAGAACTGGTCGAACAACGTTTACAACCTGGTCACGAAGCGAGCCATGGCGTATGGCGATTCGCTGATGGAGTGGATCGACGGAAACCTGGGATCCAAGCTGACCATGAAGTATCCCGCAATCTGGCTGATGGAACCAGGTGCTCGCGGTGAAACGCTTTCGATCGCATTTGCCGGTGAAGGCCAGCATCAGGACGCAGGAGCCAAGATGGTTCACTGTGCTCCGAACACCTCCAGCCGCATCATCAGCAAGAGCATTTCCAAGAACGGCGGCCGTTCAAGCTATCGAGGCCTGGTGAAAGTTCAGAAGGGCGCCGTCAACTGCCGCTCCAATGTGGTTTGCGACGCGTTGATTCTGGATCCTGCCAGCCGCAGTGATACGTATCCGTATATTGAAGTGGAAGAGGAAAACGTTGCGATCGAACATGAAGCCAGTGTTTCAAAGATCGCCGAAGAACAGCTGTTCTATCTGATGAGTCGTGGTCTGTCAGAAGCAGAAGCCTCTGCAATGATCGTGACGGGGTTCATTGAACCGCTCGTGAAAGAGCTCCCGATGGAATACGCCGTCGAACTCAATCGACTGATTGAACTGCAGATGGAAGGATCGGTTGGGTAACACATTCAGGCGAGCGGCAGGGCGTCAGCCCTCCGTGTTTGGCTCGATGTCTTCGACTGTAGCCGCTTGACGAGGCAATGGACCGGATTCGTCGTGAACTTGGTTTCCCGGAACGGCCGCGAACGTAAAGTCAGAAATCTCGTTGTTTGAGATGTTGTGTGTTGAGCGAGTGGCTTGGGAAGAGAAAAGTCACCGAGCAATCGTATTGCCAGAGAGTTTTAAGAATCATGTCATCAGCCACCATCGATATTTCCCGCATCGGCTTCTCTTCGGAAGTCTTTGAGCAGTTCCTCGCAACTCGCAATGAGCCGGCATGGATCACGGCGAGCCGACGTGCGGCGTTTGAGCAGTATCAGACGCTGCTCCAGAATGATCTGGATCCGGAAGAGTTTAAGCGCGTGGACCTGCGAGTGTTCAACGCTGCGAAGTTCCGACCTGCGGCTGCGGCGGTCGACTCGACAGCGATCGAAACTCTGTTGAGCGACAAGACGGAGTTCGGTGGTTCGATTGCTCATGTGAACGGGCAGCTGACTCATCACCAGCTTTCTGACGAGATTCGTGCTCAGGGCGTTTTGTTCGGAGAACTGCAGAGTCTGCTCACAAGCCACCGCGAACTGCTGGAGCCACACTTCATGAAGCAGGCGGTGAAGCCGGATGCGGATCGTTTTTCCGCGTGGCATGCGGCGTTCTGGACGGGCGGTACGGTTTTGTATGTTCCTCGCAACGTCGAAGTCGCTCTTCCCCTGCACAGCCTGATTGCACACAGTCGAGACGGTGTGGCTGAGTTCAGCCATACACTCATCATTCTGGAAGATGGTGCTCGAGCCACTCTGCTGGAAGAAACGTCTTCAGCAAATGCTGAGCTTGCCGGCCTTCACGTTGGATGCGTTGAGCTGATTGTCGGTAAAGATGCGAACCTGCGATACGTTCAGCTGCAGAACTGGAACCAAAAGTCATGGCACTTCGCCCATCAGGCGGGTTGTGTGGCCAGCAATGCCTCTTTGCAGTGGACGGTTGTGGGACTCGGCAGCAAGCTGGCTCACATCCATCAGGACATCAATTTGAATGGCCGTGCCGCGACTGCGGAAGTCAACGGTGTCACGTTTACCAGCGATCGTCAAAAGATCAGCTACTATACTCAGCAGCACCATCGAGCTCAGGGGACTCACAGCGACCTTCTGTACAAGGAAGTTCTGCGAGACGAATCGCGGGTGATCTGGCGAGGCATGATCAAGGTCGATCCGGCCGCACAGCAAACCGACGGCTACCAGCGAAGCGACGCCCTGATGCTGAGCGATGATGCTCGCTGCGATTCCATCCCTGGCCTCGAGATCGAAGCAGATGACGTGAAGTGTACCCATGGTGCCACGACAGGACGCGTCGATCGCGAACAGATCTTCTACTGCATGAGTCGCGGAATCAGCCGCAAAGAAGCCATGCACATGATCGTGGAAGGATTCTTCCAGCGTGTGTATGACAGAATCCCTGTGGAAGTCGTGCGGGAAACTCTGAGCCGAACAGTGCAGGGCAAACTCGGCATTGAAACGACTGCTGTTTAGTAACCCCTTCGCTGTCCAGTCGAGTGCACTTGTCATCTGCGGATGTTAGTCACTGCATCCGACACAATCGTCTTTCGTTATCCTTGATTGAAATCGCTGAGCGAACTCCATGGAACGTGTGATAGGTCTTGATGAACTTCAGTCCGGTGATCGGCGAAGTGTGTTTGTGGATGATATCCCCGCGCTGGCGATTCGCATCGCAGATCAGTACTTTGTGATCGAAGACGTGTGCAGCCATGATGGTCAGCCATTGACCGATGGTCTCATTCAGGATTGTGCGATCGTGTGTCCTCGCCATTCCGCAAAGTTTGACCTGAAGACCGGCAAGGCTCTTTGCATGCCGGCAACGGAAGCCATTCGAGTCTTCAAGACGGAAGTCCGTGATGGTGCGGTGTGGGCAGGCCTTTGATCGCTGAGTAGACGAGTTGTTCCAGACCAGGAAGACAGGTGGTTTGAGATTATGGCGACTGACGCAGAACTCATTGAGGCACTTCGACAGGTTGTAGACCCGGAACTGATGGTCAACATCGTCGATCTTGGACTGGTGTATTCCGTCAATCAGACCGAACGAAAAGTGGCCGTCGAGATGACTCTGACCAGTCCCGCATGCCCCGCTGGTCCTCAGATCGTTCAGCAGGCCAAGATGGCACTGGAACGGCTGGAAGACATTGACGAAGCGAGCATCACGATTACTCTGTCCCCGCCATGGACTCCGGAACGCATGACCGACGACGCTCGCGACATGCTCGGATTTTTTTAAACAGTAGGTGCCGCTTGCCGAGCGGCACCCTCGCGACCTCGCCGCGACCAGCGACCTGACGACGTGCCACCGGATCATTGCCGGTCGCCGTGGACTGGAAAGCATCGCTCTGTCTGTGCGTTTGAGGCGAGTGGCCTTGGTATCACGTGCGTGCAAGAACAGGTTCGCCTGGCGGCGAAAGTGCTTTCCGGCAGAAAGCACCTACTGTAGGTGACGCTTGCCGAGCGGCACCTCGCGACCTCGCCGCGACCAGCGACCTGACGACGTGCTACAGGGATTGCCCGTCGCCGGGGATGGAAAGCATCGCCTGGTCTTTGCGTTGGAGGCGAGTGGCCTCGGCATCACGTGCGTGCAAGAACAGGTTCGCCTGGCGGCGAAAGTGCTTTCCGGCAGAAAGCACCTACTGTAGGTGACGCTTGCCGAGCGGCACCTCGCGGCCTCGCCGCGACTAGCGACCTGACGACGTGCTACATGGATTGCCGGTCGCCGGGGATGGAAAGCATCGCTCTGGTCTTTGCGTTGGAGGCGAGTGGCCTCGGCATCACGTGCGTGCAAGAACAGGTTCGCTCAGTGGCGAAGGTGCTTTCCGGCAGAAAGCACCTACTGTAGGTGACGCTTGCCGAGCGGCACCTCGCGGCCTCGCCGCGACCAGCGACCTGACGACGTGCCACTGGATTGCCGGTCGCCGGGGATGGAAAGCATCGCTTGGTCTGTGCGCTTGGAGGCGAGTGGCCTTGGCATCACGTGCGTGCAAGAACCGAGGTTCGCCTGGCGGCGAAGGTGCTTTCCGGCAGAAAGCACCTACCGTAGGTGCCGCTTGCCGAGCGGCATTTCGCGGCCTCGCCGCGACCAGCGACCTAACTACGTGCTACTGGATTGCCGGTCGCCGGGGATGGAAAGCATCGCTCTGTCTGTGCGTTTGAGGCGAGTGGCCTTGGTATCACGTGCGTGCAAGAACAGGTTCGCCTGGCGGCGAAAGTGCTTTCCGGCAGAAAGCACCTACTGTAGGTGACGCTTGCCGAGCGGCACCTCGCGGCCTCGCCGCGACTAGCGACCTGACGACGTGCTACAGGGATTGCCGGTCGCCGGGGATTGAAAGCATCGCTTGGTCTTTGCGTTGGAGGCGAGTGGCCTCGGCATCACGTGCGTGCAAGAACAGGTTCGCCTGGCGGCGAAGGTGCTTTCCGGCAGAAAGCACCTACCGTAGGTGACGCTTGCCGAGCGGCACCTCGCGGCCTCGCCGCGACCAGCGACCTGACGACGTGCTACAGGGATTGCCCGTCGCCGGGGATGGAAAGCATCGCTTGGTCTGTGCGTTGGAGGCGAGTGGCCTCGGCATCACGTGCGTGCAAGAACAGGTTCGCCTGGCGGCGAAGGTGCTTTCCGGCAGAAAGCACCTACTGTAGGTGACGCTTGCCGAGCGGCACCTCGCGGCCTCGCCGCGACTAGCGACCTGACGACGTGCTACAGGGATTGCCGGTCGCCGTGGATGGAAAGCATCGCTTGGTCTGTGCGTTGGAGGCGAGTGGCCTCGGCATCACGTGCGTGCAAGAACAGGTTCGCCTGGCGGCGAAAATCCTCTCCGGCAGAGAGGATCTACTTTTGGCGCAAAGAAAAGGCCCTGGCAGATGCCAGGGCCATGATTCAGTTGCCGAAGCAGGATTACTTCTTGACGACCTGCTTGTCGCCAGTCAGTTCCTTCAGAGCACGCTTGTAGTCGGTTGGCATGACTTTGTGGAACTTCGGCAGAGCCGTTTCCCACTGGTCCAGAATGGCCTTTGCGACTGTTGATCCGGTGTACTTCTGGTGGCTCTCGATCATCGCTCGAAGTTCCTTCACATCGGCATCTTCGACGACCTTCTCCAGCTCCACCATTTCCAGATTGCAGTTCACCAGGAACTTCTCATCCGGGTCATAGACATACGCGATTCCGCCCGACATACCGGCGGCGAAGTTACGTCCTGTCGGACCAAGCACGACGGCTCGACCACCAGTCATGTACTCCAGGCCGTGGTCGCCGACACCTTCAATGACGGCCGTTGCTCCGGAGTTTCGCACGCAGAATCGTTCGGCCGCAACACCACGGAAGTACGCTTCGCCGGATGTCGCCCCGTACAGAGCGACGTTGCCAATCAGAATGTTCTTTTCCGGAACGAAGGTCGACTCCTTCGGTGGGTAGATGATCAAACGACCGCCAGACAGACCTTTGCCCGCGTAGTCATTCGCATCGCCTTCCACTTCAATCGTCACGCCGTGAGCAAGCCAGGCACCAACGCTCTGTCCGGCTGAACCCTTCGCACGGATATGAATCGTGTTGTCCGGCAGTCCGTCTGCTCCGGCCGCTCGACTCACTTCGTTGCTGAGAATCGTACCGAACGCACGATCGATGTTCTGGATCGTCGTATCGATCCGCACCGGCTTTCGTTCCGTCAGCGCGGGAGCACACTTTTCGAGCAGCTCCATGTCGCGAACAGAATCGAGAGCATGGTTCTGGTCGATGGTGCAGAAGGTCTGAACGTCCGGATGCGGCTTCTTCGCCATCGTCAGAATCGGTGACAGGTCGAGGCTCTTCGCCTTCCAGTGAGTCACCGACTCATCGAGTTCCAGCATGTCGACTCGCCCAACCATTTCGTTGATCGTTCGGAAGCCAAGTTCCGCCATGATCTCCCGAGTCTCCTCGGCGACCATGAACAGGTAGTTCACAACGTGATCCGGCTTGCCCTGGAACTTCTTTCGCAGGACCGGATCCTGAGTTGCGATTCCGACCGGGCACGTATTCAGATGACACTTTCGCATCATGATACAGCCCAGAGTAATCAGAGGAGCGGTCGCGAAACCGAACTCTTCAGCCCCCAGCATGGCCGCCACGACAACGTCGCGGCCCGTCTTGAGCTGTCCGTCGGTTTGCAGGCGAACTCGGCTTCGCAGGTCGTTCATCACGAGGGTCTGATGAGTTTCCGCGATCCCCAGTTCCCATGGCAAACCTGCATGCTTGATGCTGGTCAGCGGAGATGCTCCCGTGCCGCCTTCGAAGCCGGAAATCAGAATGTTGTCAGCATGCCCCTTGGCCACACCCGAGGCAATCGTGCCGACACCGACTTCGGAAACCAGCTTCACGCTGACTCGTGCACGACGATTGGCATTCTTCAGGTCGAAGATCAGCTGAGCCAGGTCTTCGATCGAATAGATGTCATGGTGCGGCGGAGGACTGATCAGTCCGACGCCCGGTGTTGACATTCGAGTCGAAGCGATAACCTTGTCGACCTTATGACCAGGCAGCTCACCGCCTTCACCAGGCTTAGCTCCTTGGGCAATCTTGATCTGCAGTTCGTCAGCGTTTGTCAGATACCACGATGTCACACCGAAGCGACCGGAAGCGACCTGCTTGATGGCCGAACGACGAGAATCGCCGTTGTCCGCTGGTGTGAAGCGATCGTATCGCTCACCACCTTCGCCAGTGTTGCTCTTGCCGCCGATGCGGTTCATTGCAATCGCCAGCGTCTCGTGAGACTCCGCGGAGATCGAACCATAGCTCATCGCCCCGGTGCAGAATCGCTTCACGATTTCGGCTGCCGTTTCGACTTCATTCAGAGGCACTGGCGATCCCTTGCGGAACTTCAACAGGCCTCGCAGATGACAGTTGCGAGTCGTCTCGGAATTCACCAGCTTGGAGAAGTCCTTGTACGCCGACTTGTCACCCTGGCGAGCAGCCTGCTGCAGACGGCCGATCGTGTGAGGATTCCATGCGTGCTTTTCGCCGTGACGACGCCACGCATAAAGCCCCTGGTTCGGCAGCTCGTGTGAAATACTGTCCGGGTTTTCGGGGAAGCCAATGTGATGACGGATCAGAGCTTCCTGAGCCAGCACGTCGAAGCCAACACCCTTGATGCGGCTTGGTGTTCCGGCAAAGCACAGATCAACGACTTCCTGCGACAGTCCAAGTGCTTCAAAGATCTGAGCACCCTTGTAGCTCTGCAGAGTCGAAATGCCCATCTTGGCCATGACCTTCAGCATGCCGTTGGCAACGCCGGAGCGATAAGCCGCGATGATACGATCATCGTCCCAGTCGTCGGACAGCTTTCCGTCCAGGCGAGCCTGACGCAGAGCATACAGGGCCAGGTACGGATTCACTGCATCAGCACCGTATCCGATCAGCAGGCAGAAGTGATGCACTTCGCGTGCTTCGCCGGATTCGACCAGCAGTCCGATCTGAGTTCGCTCTTCGTGACGCACGAGGTGATGATGAACCGCACCAGTCGCCAGCAGAGAACTGACAGGAACTCGTTCTGCGCTGATGCCACGGTCGGACAGGACCACAAGGCTGTATCCTTCGCGGATCGCCTGGCGTGCTTCACGGCAGATGCGATCCAGCGCCGTTCGAAGACCAGCGATGCCTTCCGCGCGAGGATACGTGATGTCGATGACTCGACACTTCCAGTTCCGATAATTGATCCCCTTCAGATTGGCCATCTGATGGTTGGTCAGAATCGGATGAGGAACCGCGAGTCGATGGCAGCTTTCCGACTTCGTGTCCAGCAGATTGCCTTCCGGACCGATGTAGCATTCCAGTGACATAATGACTTCCTCACGGATCGAGTCGATCGGAGGATTCGTCACCTGGGCGAACAGCTGGTGGAAATAATCGTAGAGCATTCGAGGCTGATCGCTGAGGCACGCCAATGCAGCATCGTTCCCCATCGAGCCGATTGGGTCCTTGTCCGCCTTGATCAGCGGCAGCAGCATGAACTGCATCGTCTCTGACGTGTAGCCAAACGCCTGCATGCGGTTCAGCAGGTCCTGACCGGTGATGCGTTCTGCGGGAGTCTTACGAGGAAGTTCCTCCAGGCGAATTCGCTGCTCGGCAACCCACTGCTGATACGATCGCCGTGAAGCGACGTCTGCCTTGAGTTCTTCGTCGTCGATGATGCGACCCTGCTCGAAATCGACGAGGAACATTCTGCCTGGCTGCAGACGTCCCTTCATCGCCACATTTTCCGGTTCAAGTTCCAGTACACCGACTTCGCTGGCCATGATGACTCGATCGTCTTTCGTCACATAGTAGCGACTTGGACGCAGGCCGTTTCGGTCCAGCGTTGCACCGATGTAGCGCCCGTCCGTGAAGGAGATCGATGCAGGGCCGTCCCATGGTTCCTGAAGAGCCGAATAGTATTCGTAGAAGGCTCGCTTATGTTCCGGCATCGTCTGATGATTCTGCCATGCTTCCGGCACCATCATCATGACGACTTCCTGCAGAGTCCGCCCTGAGTGGTAGAGCATTTCGAGAGCGTTGTCGAAGCAGCCCGAGTCCGACGTATGAGGTTCGATGATCGGGAACAGCTTCTTGATGTCGTCGCCAAAGAGATCGCTCTTCATCATGCCCTGGCGAGCAAACATCCAGTTCGAATTGCCCTTCACGGTGTTGATTTCGCCGTTGTGAGCCATAAACCGCAGAGGCTGAGCACGGTCCCAGCTGGGGAACGTGTTCGTTGCAAAGCGCGAGTGAATCATCGCCAGATGAGTTTCGTAGTCCGGTTCCTGCAGGTCCTTGAAGAACGGCAGAACCTGGAACGACGTCAGCATTCCCTTGTAGATGATCAGCTTCGTAGACAGTGAGCAGATGTAGAATAACAGCGCCTGGGACAGATCACTGTTTCGAAGCTTATGGCTCGACAGTTTTCGGATGATGAACAGCTGCCGCTCAAACGCATGCTCATCAAGTCCCTCCGCCGCGCCGACGATCAGCATTTCCATGTAGGGAGCACAGGCTCGCGCGGTTCGACCGATGTCTGCCGCGTCGAAGTCCACCGGCAGCGCTCTCCAGCCAAGCAGCTTCTGGCCCTGCTGAGCAATGAACTCCTCGACGGTCTTCTTGCAGACCGCTCGTTGCTGTTCATCCTGAGGAAGGAACACGATGCCGGCGGCGTACTTTCCTGGGGCAGGAAGAGTCACGTTCAGTTCGGCCTGAGCGACGCGAGCCAGAAACTTGTAGGGCAGGGCGGTCAGCATTCCAGCGCCGTCGCCGGTATTGGATTCGCAGCCACAGGCACCTCGGTGGTCCATGTGACGCAGGATTCGATCTGCATCGACGATAATCTGATGGCTTCGAACGCCTTTGATATGAGCAACGAAGCCGACGCCGCAGTTCTCATGTTCAAAACGAGGATCGTAGAGACCAACGGCTTCAGGCGCCCCATAAGGCGGACGATAGGGAGCCGGATACTGTTGACCGCGAACGTCTTCCATGGATCTATCCTCTGTGACTGGGCTTCCTTCGAAATCCCCGGACACTCAGCCGGCTGTTCACGAAGAGAGCATTTTCAACGGACTGTGCCGTTTGTTGACATTCCGACAAAGCCGGTCGGTTCGGCGTGCGCATCGAGTTCGCCACCAGAATTCGCTGACACACGGTTTCAGGAACACGGTAGAAGTCAGCGAGGTGGCAGGATGGCCCGTTTGGACGCGGCCGCACGTTTCGTTCCCACATTAGCAAGACATACCACTGCCTGCGCACCGGCGACATTCACACCGGCGTTTGCGATCGCCGGGCTGATGGCCGCTGGTGACATTGCGGGAATCACAATGTGAGACAGAATCTGCATCGATGGAATTCCAAACCTGACGAGCAGGCGACTCCGGACATTCTCTGAAGATGGCCTGTGGGCAGCCTTACGTCACTCAGAGATCTGCAGAATTGTGGCAGCGTCAGAACTCGAAAACAAGCAAGCAGCGGCTACAGCTGCAGGAACTCCGAATTCCGTAATTTCGGAGCACTGGACGCTCTGGATTCGATCCGCAGGCAGTTGCGAAAATAGGCAGAATTGCGTTCCCGGATCAGCTGCGTCCGAGCTCGCGGTCCATCAGCCTTACAAGGCTGGCGAGAGAAGAAACCTGCATCTTTTTCATCGCTTTGCCACGGTGCTTTTCCACCGTCTTGATGCTGATCCCAAGCTGAATCGCGATCCCTTTGTTCGTCGCGCCTTCGTAAACCAGCTGGATGACTTCCCGCTCACGCTCGGAAAGGCGAGACAGGTAGCTTTCACCGTCCGCCAGCAGTGGGGGTAATGCCTGTTCAGAGCTTTCCGCGTTTTGAAGCTGGCGAAAGCCTTCTTCGACCGCCTCCAGCAGCTCACGTCTGTCAAACGGCTTGTCAAGAACCGTGACAGCCCCGGACTTCATCGCCGCAACCGCCAGACTGGTTCGAGGAAACGCGGTGACCAGAATGACTCGAAAATCATTTGGTCGGGCTGAGAGTCGACGCTGAATCTCAATCCCTTCGACCTGGTTCATCACCTGATCGGTAACAACCACTCCGGGTGGCAACTGGCTGGCTTCTGCGACGAATTGTGCGGACGACTGATAGGCGCGGACGTCGTAGCCGGCCGCCCTCAGCATCATCTGAACTACCTCAAGGACTGCCGCGTCGTCATCGATCGCATACACCCGGCGTCCGGCCACACCACCAGCAAACGCGTCATGCGACTCGCTACCCGCGAATGCTCTCGTTGTGTCAGTGTTGAAAGCCATAGCCAAACGCCGCAAATGAATGATGTTGTGGACAGGAAATCATCAACGCCACGGAAATCGGGAGTTCCCCCAGTGCAGAGATGCTCGTGACTGGCCAAAACTGGATGAATTTCACCACAAAGCGTGAAATAGCATTCATTTCGGCAATAAACACAATCGCAGGTCGACTGGTAAAACGGAGAACGAGGGGAAACCCCACTCAAAATGTATTTATGAACACACTTGGGTGGATCTTTTCCAAAGTTCTCAAAACCTCACGAGGGAATTCCTACCCCAGAGGAATCATGCAAATCGCCCAAAATTCCGCACCACATGTCGATTCTCCAAATCGCCACACAGGCGATCGAAGCTGGGGTGTTTCATCACAAGCATTGTCGCCGATTCCCACCACACCCGAATCCGACTGGTGCTGGTAGGGAGCGAACGATGTCGACCGACAACGCCATTGGGCTTTGGCAACACAGATGCAATCCGGAATTGCATCGAGGATTGGTCCGGGACGGACTGTTCTCAATCAACCTGAATGAGGTAAAGTTCCGCCCCGCACTTGTTCCCTGTAGCCATGGATGGCCAAATGTCTTTCGACAATCCAAAGTCCGTCGTTGCGACGAACGCACCGATGACTCAACCACCGTCGACTGTGACATGGATGTTGGTCGGCGTTTGTGGATCGGGAATGCACAGTCTGTGCAGTTTGCTTTTGTCGAATCCAAACATTCGTGTTGTTGGAACGGATTCAGACGGTGACGCACTCCATCGCCTGCAGGCCAAATTCGGTGAACGATTTGTCGCCCTTCCATGGGGCACTGCGACACAGATGGGGGCAATTCCCAGCATTCAAATGGCTGTCCATTCCCTGGCCGTGAGCCCGTCGTCACCTCCCCTGAAGGTGCTTTCTGACAGAGGCATTACGAGTCGATCTCTTCCCGATGCACTTCGAATGCTTCTTGGTTCGCGAGAGCAAATCTGCGTGGCAGGTACGCATGGTAAGTCCACAACAACAGCGATGATCTCATGGATACTTCGGCAAGCGGGCAGACCCGCACCGACGTTCCTTGGGGCCGAGTGGCAAAGTCTTCGCGATGTGGCTGAAGTGGCCAGCGATGACACAGCATGCGATTCGAAACTGGCGGTCATTGAGAGTTGTGAGTATCGAAATACTTTTCTGACGTATTCGCCAAATGTGGCGGTCGTGACCAGTATCGAGACGGATCATTTCGACTGGTTTACGTCTGAAGCAGAGCAGACTGCCGCCTTTCAGAAGTTTGTTCGCAGCGTCCCGAAGGATGGGCGCCTGATCATTCACCGAAAAAGTCAGTCAGCGGCGGAAGTTCTTTCTTCTGCCTGTTGCGATGTTGTGGAATTCACCAGCAGTCCTGTCGACGACAACTCAGGCGCGATCGCTGGCACTGCGGGCAGGTCGTTGTGGTCCGTCACGAAGATTCAGGATCCCGAGTTGCTCGCGCCGGAAGCCTCGGGGGCGACAGACGCCCGGTTTCGACAGACGTTTCAGCTGCGTCACGAACGGGAAACGTATTCGGTGACTCTGGGACAACCCGGAGCTCATAACTGCGAGAACGCGGCTGCCGCAATTCTGGCGTGCAGAGCCGTTGGCATCAGTCCGCAGCAGTCGGCCGAGTATTTGGCGAGTTTTCCCGGAATCAGGCGGCGATTCGAGTATCGGGGGAATTGGCGGGGAATTCACTGGATCGACGATTACGCACACCATCCTGGCGCGATTCGGGCCACACTGGAAACGGCTCGGCAGGTCTTCAGCGGCCATCGGCTGATTGCGGTCTTTGAGCCGCATCAGTTGAGTCGCACGACGGCTTTGTTCCGCGAATTCTGCGACGCTCTGAGTCTGGCGGACGAGTCACTCGTTCTTCCGGTGCTTCCCGCCAGGGAGATCGCAACAACGGCAATTTGCCTGAAAACATCGGGCCAGCTTGTGCGTCAGATCAATCATGACCGCATTCGGGCATTCCTGATGACGAACCTTGACCAGGTTCAGGGAAGATTAGACCATTCAGCCCGACCCGGCGATGTGGTCATCACCATGGGCGCAGGCAGGACACACCAGATACATGACGAAATCCATCGAAGACTTCAGCGAGATTTTGCAGCGTGAGCAGCCAATGGCGCCACTCACCTGGTTGCGACTGGGCGGGCCTGCGCAATACCTTTTGACGCCTCGGACAGAACAGGAACTTCTGGATGTTGTGCAGGCATGCCGACATCAGAAGCTGCCCATTCATATCCTCGGTGCCGGCTCAAACCTGCTTGTTCGTGAAGAAGGTGTCCGAGGTGCGGTGATTCGCATCCTCGAGCCGCTTCTGTCCGGAGTGGAAGTGCAGGGCAATCTGGTAACGGCTGGCGGCGGGACTCTGCTTTCCCATGTGATCACGGAAGCCGTTCGAGCTGGTCTCGGCGGAATGGAACACCTTGTCGGCATCCCCGGCACGATTGGCGGCGCGGTTGTTGGAAACAGTGGCGGACGCACGGGCGATATTGGTCAGCTGGTCAGTTCTGTTCGAGTCCTGACTCAGGACGGCGACATCGCAATCCGCCGCGGCGATGAACTTTCCTTCGCGTATCGTCGAAGCAGCATTCAGGACCTCGTGGTGCTTTCGGCCGTTCTGGAACTCCACAAGGATGACACAGAAGAGCTGACTCGGCGGATGCGAAAGAACTGGATCCTGAAGAGGTCGACTCAGCCCCTGGCCGACCAGTCCGCCGGCTGCATCTTCCGAAACCCGCGTGGTCTTAGCGCTGGTGCTCTGATTGAACAGTGCGGTTTGAAAGGCATGTCGGTCGGAAAAGCTCGCATCAGCGAGCGTCATGCAAACTTCATCGTCACGGAGGAAGGTGCAACGAGCAAAGATGTGGAGCACCTGATCTCACGCATTCAGAAATCTGTGGCAGAGAAGTTTGCGGTCGAACTGGAACTGGAAATCCGAGTCTGGTGATTCGGATGAAACTCAGGATCGGTCGAACAGGGATCGATCAGCCATGAAGATTATTGTGCTTGCCGGCGGGGCTTCTGCCGAACGCGACGTCAGCCTCGAAAGCGGCGCGAATGTCGCACGGGCGCTTCGCGAGCGTGGTCATTCTGTGGAACTTGTTGACCCGCTCGACCAGCCCGTTCGAAGCCTGGCTCTTTCCTGCGATGTGATCGTCCCAATGCTTCACGGGACGGGAGCGGAAGACGGGACTTTGCAGGACGATCTGAATTCGCTGGGCCTTCCCTGGCTTGGCAGTTCGCCGGAAGCGTCGCGGCTGACGTTTGACAAGGTGGCGACTCGGGAACGCCTGCAGTCCTGCGGTATTCCAGTCCCGGAAGGCGTTTCGTTCGACTCGTCAAACTTTCAGGAACGGCTCCGTGATTTCGTGTGGACCGTGGATTATCCGATCGTGCTGAAACCCGCCTGCCAGGGTTCCAGTGTCGGTGTCAGCATTGTGCGGAACGACACAGAACTTGTACCGGCAGTCGAGAACGTCTTTCGCTGGGGAACGTCGGGGCTCGCCGAACAGTATATCCCGGGCCGTGAAGTCACAGTTCCTGTGATCGACGGCGAGTTGTTTCCTTCCATCGAAATCGTGCCGGATCGAAGCTGGTATGACTACACCGCAAAGTACTCCGACGATGCGACTCAGTATCTGATCAATCCGGATTCACTCCCTGTCGGTTTATGCGACGCGGTCAAAAGGGCCTGCGAAGTCTGCGGAGTCACAGCCATCAGTCGAACAGACCTGCGAGTGGATCCCGAGGGAAGGTTCTATCTCCTGGAGATCAATACGATTCCAGGGATGACTTCGCACAGTCTGGTTCCAATGTCCATCAGCGCGAAGGGCATGACAACGGGCGAGCTTCTGGAAAAGCTGCTGCAAGAGAGGCTGCACGGCTTCCAATAATCTCTGCAGCGCCGGTTGTTCTGCATGCTGTTGAACATGGGCATTTGAACGAGCCAGGCTTGCAAACAGACGTGTTCGAACTGACACTGGTCATCCCCCTGTTCGCCCGCTCCACGCCACCCCATGATTCTGACCGATGACAAACGAATTCTGGAACCTGCTCAAGAGTCAGCCTGGTGTTGGCATTTTGATTATTGATGAAGATGGGCTGGTTCTGTACTGCAACCCCCAGGCTCAGCAGATCTACTACGGAAACGATTTCAATCCGGTGGGGAAGACCATCGAGGAGATCGAAGGGAAGGAGTTCGCCGCCGAGCGAATGCCCGTGATCCGGCAGGTGATTGCCACTCGCAAGCCCGTTCTGATTCGTCACATCCGTGGCGGGAAGTGGACGGAAGCAATGATCTGGCCGATGGAGCCGGTTCCGGAACGCAAGTCCCGCATCATCTCTGTGACTCGTCAGGGGCTGGAGACGAGTGAGCCAGGTGTGGCGTACCGGGTTGTGGACTCCAGCCTTGTCGACCTTGGTCCTCTTGATGTGCTGACACCACGAGAGCTGGAGGTACTGTGCCTGGTCGGTCACGGCGTTCCGCTGAAAGCGATTGCTGCCGAGCTGGATGTGGCACAGCGGACGGTCGAGCGGTATCGGTCGGATATTTCTCGCAAGCTCGGAGTCAATTCTATCGCGGAGATCGCCCGGCTGGTTCAGCTGGCGGGACTGGAAATCAGCCACGCTGATATGCCAAGACTCAGCCGATGGCATGGCGAAGATGGTCCGTGACGCAGGGCAGGGCAGTGTGGCGATCGGAAGAATCCTTGCCGCGTGTCGGAAACCCGCCATGTGAGTGCTGTTGGTGGAACGTATGGTGCCCGTCTCAGTCAGTGACAACCTGACAATGCGAGGCATCTATGCACAACCCGATTTCCAGCGGCGATCTTCAATTACTTCAGCAGCTGCGCGAACGTCAGCAGGAGGCGAAGCAGCTGCATTCGCGTTTGACACCGTGTGAGCAGGAGGTTCTTGGGCTGATCGCAGACGGGCATCCCAACAAAGCCATCGCCCGGCTGATTGGTCGAAGCATCAAGACCGTCGAGAAACATCGGTCGAAGCTGATGAAGAAGCTTGGAATCTCGTCTGTCTGTGAGCTCCTTCGTTTCTGGTGTCGACTTCACTGGGACGAGTTTATCCTTGAGCCCCGGGTACCGTTACAGGACTTGCTTCCCACTCCCGGATGGATTCTGCAGGGAGCGGCGAGGTCACCAGAAAGGCGCAACGCGCCGTGCACTATCACCACGGGCACGGAAAAGTGCGACCCGCGTCCGTCCGGAGTGTTTGCGTCACAACACAGGTGATCAGCAAATCCCGATCGATCTCAGAAACTGCGTGCCCGCGATCATTGTCGCAGCGCATTGAACGGCTTCGTAAATGGCTTCGTCGGACACGCCGACCTGACGCGCTTTCTCGACATGAGCCGCCGTACAGGGTTTGCAGCCGTTGATGTCGCTCAGTGAAATGTTGATGAGTTCTACGGTCGTGTCATCCAGCGAGGTTCCCTGAAACGTGTGGGCTCGCAGGCCGACACCCATTCCGTTGAACACATCGGTGCCGCTGATATCGCGGAATTTGAAGAGGACGTTGTACATGGAGTTCGTCGCCCCGACGGCCAGCGCATCGGCCATCTCGGCGGGAGTCACATTGCGAGCTGCAGCGAAGGTCGCAAGGTAATCCAGCCACTTCTGACTTCCTGCCTGACCGGCAACAGCGGTGGCGATCAGCAGCTTGCGTTTGTCATCCAGCTTGCCTGCGGACAGCACAAACTTTCGGAAGTTCATGAAGAAGTCGTGCAGGAATGCAGGAACACTCGCAAAGTACTGGAAGATCTCCGGAATCTCCGTGACCTGCAGAACCTCGCGGATTCGCTCGTACGCCTGAGCCGCTTTGTCGGTCGCCTGGTCAGCAGGAACTGGGGAAACAAACGCCATGGAAGAAACTCCGAGACAAACTTCTGACACCCTGGAAGAACCGGGAGCACGACGAAACCGGAACCACCAGATCTTTAGGGACCCCGTCGAAAATGCAAGTCGGCAAAACTACTTTTCCGCAAACGTGACGCGTTGTCCTGCCCATGATGCATCGTTGACAATCGAACTCAGAAACTCCGCCTCGGTCCGACTGCTGCCAGTAATAATGGAGGTCCTCTGCGCGGCCAGAATGGGAATTAGTTCCAGAGGAATCGTGCGGCTAAGATTCAGGATGGTGGGATGATCACGGTCCATCACAACGACAGGCAAAGTCAGCTCCTGAACGGGTTCTTCGAAAAGGCTTGCCAGCATGACAACACCTTCCGCACCGGACTGGGCTCTGATCTTCAGTGATTCAAGCTGCGGACATTCCTGTCGAATTGTCTGAATCGTGCGCCGAATATCCCAAACTCGCATGCCGTCGATCGTCATCCCCAAAAGCTGAAAACGCCGGGCAATCTGGATCTGCTTCTTTTCATCACCAATCCATGGACCAAACGCTCCGGGGCGAGTTGCCACGACAGCGACTGCGTCAGTGCCATCCAGAGTTTGAACATCGGACCCCGGACCGGTTGTTTCCACCAGCAGTTCCAGCGTTCTGATTTCCTTCAGGCTTTTTGAGTCCGGATGGCGGATGTCAATTCGCAGCATCACATGAGGCTGACTCTCGAACGTGATTCGAGTCACATTCGCTGTCTCCTTGACGGCTTCGATTCGCGTGTCAAACGAAAGTTCTTCCGCAGCCGGCCACCCTCGGAAGCATCGCTCCAGAAGAGACTCAGGCGTGCGTCCTGACAGAGCATCCTGCTGTGAGAGCACCTGATCTTTGGATAGTCCCGCGGCGGCCGGCACGAACGATTCATCAATCCGAGTATTCACTTCATCCGCAGGATTCAGCGCGAAGACTCGCAGCTGTTCCGGCTGGAAGAACTTCTCCGCAGTCTTTGTGATCATCGACTTATCGTTGCGGAAGAAGCGGTTGAACCATCGGAACGCGTGGATGTGCAGTTCCTGAGTATCCTCATGCGGGCCTTCGGTAATCTGCAGGCCAAGTTTGTCGTCAGCTTTGTAGAGTCGATAGATGTGACGAACCTGTCGATGAATGTCGACGACGCCTTCCAGCGGAAAGATGGTATCTTTGTCCGTGTTGGAAATCAGCAGCGGACGAGGAGCCACGAGAGCCGCGACTTTCGCATAGTCCCATCGGTACGTGTTGACCATGAACATGCAGTCGCAGTGTCCTTCCACGCAACCATTGACCACATGGTCTCGCAGTGACGTGATGCCAGCAACCGGCACCGAACACTGAATCCGATCGTCCAGCGCGGAGATCCACCAGCTGTAAGCGCCGCCGCCGGAGCGTCCGGTCACACCCATGCGAGTCGCATCGACTTCGGGCCGCGTTTCCAGATAATCCAGCGCGCGGATGCAGTTCCACGCTTCCACTCCGGCCGGCGTGTAGCCTCGTGAATTCCACCACCAGCGATTTTCACGGTAGGTTCCGTGATGGATGCCCTCGATTTCGCCAAGCTGCAGAGTATCAATGGTCAGACATGTGTAGCCGTTTCGAGCGAACCAGCTGCCGTGATAGTGGTAGTGAGTCTTGTTGCCGAAGCTGACTCCGTCCTTCTTGACCTGGCCATGGCCGCAAACATACAGGATCGTCGGCAGTTTCTCCTGAACAACTTTCGGACGATAGAAGTTGCCGGTCACGTAGAGTCCGGGCATTGACTGGAACTGAACCTTTTCCACGATGAACTCGGGATGTTCGACCGTTCCCGTAACGACTGCATTCAGTTCAGTCCTTGCCGGAACAGGATTCAGGCCCAGCATGTCGAAGAGTTCCGCTCGGTACTGCCCGCGGACTTTCTCCCAGTCGTCGAGTGTTTCAAACTGCGTGAGTTCGTTCTGCTGTTCGAGCTTCGTCACTTCGGCTTCGAAGAAGTCTGCAAGCTCTGGATTTTCCCTCAGCGTGCGATCCTGCGCAGTGGTCACCGACGGCAGCAGCGCCAGAACAGAAAGTACGACACACGATAGAAAGGCTCGGCGATCGGATTTCATCAGCGGGCTCCGAACGTGAAGATCTCGGGGGCGGGAAGGAAGGGGGAAGGACGAAGCATGTCCTTCGCGAGGCGATTTTTCTACTCAGCGGTCACCGTCATTCACAGCAGCGTCAGGTGAATGAGCTGATTCACCGGACTGGCCTGCCAGTTGTGGAACCAGTTTTCGAAGCAGCCGCACGAGTGACTTTGAGTAATCCGACTGACGTGAATCCAGACGCTGCCGAGGAACGATGACCACATCCAGCCCGGCCGGCAGTTCATTCTGCAGCAGGCGATAGGCTTCCTTCAGTCGTCGCCGTTTGCGATTACGAATGACCGCACCGCCATGTTTTCGGGACACGCTGACGCCCAGTCGAGTCGTGTTGGTGCCGTTGGCACTGACAAACACCAGCAAGTGCCCATCCCCCGCACGCGCGCCGTGATCGTAGACATGCTGAAAGTCGATCGACTTCCGCAATCGCTGCTCACGGGAAAACTTGTATCGCTGTCGCTCCATGGCGGAAGCTTAGCAGGAATCTTCCTGCGGAAAATTCCTCAACCTCATCGTCCAGAGCGATTCGTCCAGTCTTTTGCAAACCAGCCGAAGAGCGCACTGATCACGACGAGTCCGATGGCAGCATCAGATTCACCGTTCGCAAAGCTGAAAATCGCCGAGATGGCAAAGACAACGGAGAGCCCCGTCAAGATCCAACCAAGGGTCCGCTGCAGGCGAGTCGGCGAGCTGCTGTACTCCGCCGATTCCACGCGAAACTGCTCAACCCGCGACTCGGCCAATGGGACATCCGACGCCTTTGAAGGAACGGCATAGCCACCCCTGGATTCCTGGTCTCTGATGGAACGATTTTGCTGGCGAAAATTCATCCAACTCAGGAACGGAATAAACAACATGCCCCACGTCAATGACCCCCAACTGAGATTGAACCGCACCAGTCGTCTCAAAAGGAGTCTCGCATCATCGGCAGGCAGTGACACATGATGTGTGGTTTGTGTGAACCACGCCACAAACCCGTGATAGGTATGGAAGCACACAAAGACATCACCATCCTGTGGCACCTGATGAACCCTGAGTCCCTCGTAGACGCGAACCAGTGCCTTCTGAGCGGTCGATTCGTACCAACGATAGAAAAACAAGACTCCAACAGCGACCGCGATAAACACCATCGCTCCGAAGGCAATCGCGATGGGAGGAAGTTGTTGTGCAATGAACCACATCAATGACATGCCCAAAATTCCTTCAACGTCCCTTCTGGCATCCTTGAGACAGAACTCGAAAAAGAGACACCTGCAATTGTGAGACGTTGTCCCTTCGAAGTGTACTATCCGCAAAGAACGAGTGGCTGGCTGAGAGATGATTGACAGTACAGGAGCGCCCAGGCACGATTCTCCTGTCTGATCTACGCGGTGTGGCGTCAGTTTCACAGAGTCCCGGTGATCGGAACAACTCACAGGAAACACATCGAACCTTGCGAGAGACTACAGTGGAGACGACATCCGTCAACCTGCTGCGAAGACTGAAGTCCCCTGACGACCAGGCCGCATGGACACGTTTCACAGAACTCTATGTGCCCCTGATCTACTATTGGGGTCGTCAGCACGGGCTGAGTTCTGATGATGCTTCGGATCTTGTACAGGATGTCATTGGGACGCTTGTGATCAAACTGCCGAAATTCGAATACGATGCACAGAAGCGATTCCGTGGCTGGCTGCACACAGTCACACTCAATCGAGCCACGGACTGGCAGCGACGAAATCGGAACCGTCCGAATACGGGGCATTCGTCGTTCATCGAAAGGCTTCCCGAGTCAAGTCCACGTGACTTGTTTGATGAAGTCGAATATCGATCCTATCTGGTGGAACGGGCACGACGTCTGGTCACAGTTGAGTTTGAACCCAGGACGTGGAATGCATGCTGGATGTATGTGACAACGAATCTCTCGGCTGAGGAAGTGGCTGCGGAACTTGGCATGACCCCGAACGCTGTCCGAGTCGCTAAATGCCGCGTTCTGAAGCGTTTGCGCGAAGAACTGGAGGGGTTGCTGGACTAAGTCCCCGCCACATTTTCTGAAATGATTCTGAAGCGGTTACGTAGCACCTGCTGACCAGCCGTGTTTCTTGTTTCGACGCGACTCATATCCGGAAATGGCAGGCTAATGCACTCCTCCACAACATGCCCAGACGGTTCTGTTATTGAACAGCTGATACACGGACAAATGCCCACTGCCAATGTGCAGGAGTTCGAGCGACATATGCTGGAATGCGACAGCTGTGCCAAAATGGCAGACCAGATTGTGTCGTCCACCAAGATCACGGCGATTTTGTCTCAGGCGGAAACCGGAGCATTTCGGAATCCCGAAGCCGAGACCGTCGAGCGTTTGATTCGACAGGCCGGTTCATTCAAGTCGCAGATCGTCTCATCAGAAGATTCATCTGCCCCACCTGATCAGACCATTGTCGGTGCCTGCAGTCCGGATGGTGTGTATGACACACAATTTTCAGACCAGACGATTACCGCACAAGATCTCTCTGCAACATCGTTTCTTCGACCAGCTCAACGTTCAGATGAAATCGGACGACTTGCCGGTTACCGAATCCTTGCAGTGCTTGGCGCGGGCGGAATGGGAGTGGTGTATCGTGCGGAAGATCCGTCTCTGAAGCGACTGATCGCGCTCAAGGTTATGAAACCATCTGTCGCGGTGAACCCGGAAGCGAAAGCTCGCTTCATCAGAGAAGCCGAAGCCACTGCAGCGATTGAACATGACAATATCGTGACGATCTATCAGGTGGGTGAAGATCACGGTATCCCGTTCATTGCCATGCAGTTTCTGAAAGGAGAGTCTCTGCAGGCCCGACTGGATCGAGTCGGCAAACTGTCGGAACAGGAGACTCTGCGAATTGGTCTTGAAGTGGCAAACGGTCTTCAGGCGGCTCATACACGCGGCCTGATTCACCGCGATATCAAGCCGGACAACATCTGGCTGCAGGAAGGAAATGGCCGCGTTAAGATTGTCGACTTCGGCCTCGTTCGTAACAACGCGGAAGACGCGGGGTTGACTCAATCCGGCGTAGTTCTTGGCACGCCAAAATATATGGCCCCGGAACAGGCTCGAGGGCACGATGTGGATCATCGCTGCGACCTGTTTAGTCTTGGCAGTGTGATGTATCGCATGCTGGCAGGAAAAAGTCCATTTGAGGGCAGCAACCTCACCGCCACGCTGATCGCTGTCGCATATGAAGCTCCGCAGCAGTTGTCGAGCATTGTTTCGGATGTGAGCCCCCGGGTTGCCGCTGTGATTGATCGCCTGCTGGCGAAGAATCCAGCCGATCGACCTGAATTGGCTCGTGACGTGGCAATGGAGCTGGATCAACTGCGATTGGGTCTGTGGCAGTCTGCAACTTCAAAAAAAATCGTTGCCGACGATTCAACAGTTTCGGCAACTCGACCAGCGTCAGCAGAACAGCATCCCGTCGTTGAGACTCAATCGGCTGACCGGAGTGCAAAACCTCCGATCGGCCGGTCTGTGGTTCTGTACGCTGGAGGATTTGCCGCCTTGATTCTCCTCGCTGTTCTCATCGTTCGCCTGAGGACGAAAGACGGCACGATTGTCATTGAGCTGGATTCCGCGGCTCCGGTAACTCAGGTTGAGATCGATGGCCAGCAAGTGAAGTTCACACCGGATGAATCTGGAAAGCTGCTGACGGTTTCCGTGCCAGAAGGAACTCATGACCTGGCGATCAAAACGTCCGATGGAATCTCACTGAAGACCGAACTCGGGGCCAAACCCGTCGAAGTATCTGTGAGTGAAACAACAAAGATTCGTGCGTGGCTTGAGAACGCCGCAGCCGGTGAATCAAAGAGCGATCGCCCTGTGGCAGCGGAATCGCCTTCAGCGACGAAGCCAGTCGTATCCACTGAAATGAAGTCGAATACCACGACAGAAATCAAGAACGACGCTCCGCCAATTGCTGCTGTTCGCAAATCACCAGAACTCTGGCCCGCGGGTCCGTTTCCAGCCTGGGCCTCGCAGGAACCTCGCTGGTCGATCATGAGGGAAAGTTTCACGATTCCGGGAGTTGTCGAGCGTCCCTCGGTATTCAAAGAGACTGGCCGCTGGAACGTCGACACCGTGCAGTCGCGGGGTGCGATCAATGTGGCGAGATTCAGTCCGGACGGAAAGTGGCTGGCGACGGGCAGCAGTGATGGTCATGTTCGCGTTTATAGTGTCGAGACGATGAAACTTCATCAGTTGCTTCCGGGCCTCGGCGGCCACGGAGCGATCGACCTGTCGTGGCACCCAGACAGTCAGAAGATCGCCGTCGCCGCGGACAATGAAAAGCAGTTGCGAATCTGGAGCATCGATGGCCAACTGCTGCGAGAAGAACTCGCGGGGGGCGAGACGCACAGCACCATCAACTCTGTGGCGTGGACCTTTGACGGGAGTCGCCTGATCTGCGGTGGGGCGAATCGTCTGGATGTTCGCGACACCGACGGGACACTGATCAAGGCTCTTGTCAGTGGTCAGGACGGTCCTCATTGCAATTTCGGCAGTATTGCTGTCTCACCGGATCGCCAGCGATTTATTGTCTGGCAGTATGATGGAGCTCGCATTTGGAACGCAGAATCTTTTGAGCTCGAAGCCACCATTCCAGTTCCCTGCTCAAACGGCACCGGCGGACATAGAGTACGCTGGAGTTCAAAGGATCGCATTTCGCTTTCGACGTTCGAGCAACTGACCATCTGTAACGCCGATGGAACGGTGCTGAAGGAATTCCCAACCGAGTCTCTGTGTGCCGCAGCCTGGCACCCGGATGGCGAGAACCTGACGATCTGGCGCTGGGATCCGTACAACTTGAACACGACATCCGGCGAATCAACGCCGGCCGATCAGAGAATTATCATCGGGGCCGGAATAGGCACCGTTCCCACAGCCCTGGAGTGGTCTCCTGACGGAAAGCGCATCGTGCTGGCTGGCGGACGGCTCGTCGTCTGCAAGAATGGAATCACTCAGATTGAATACGATGCCGGCACAACAATGATGCCCGTTTCATCGCTCAGTCTGAAGCCGGACGGAAGCCAGATCGCTTCGGTCTGTCATATCAGCGATGATTCCGTCCGACTTTGGTCGCCGGACGGTGTGGCTCAAAAGGCAATGCCGCTGGATGAACCATTGCTCGCGGGAACACGAGTCGCGTGGAGTCCGGATGGGCAGCACGTGGCGGTTGCGTGGCCGCAGAGCAATCACTTTCGGATTGGAAAACCTGGCGAGGACTTTGTCGCTATCTCTGGAAACGGCGTCACGCTCGCGTGGAACGCTGACGGAACGCAACTGGCTGCGGGACTCACCAACGGGCACATTTTGATCACTGACACTGCCGGAAATGTGTTGCATGATCTGAATACCGGCGAAATGGGAGGCGTGAACGTCGCGTGGTCGAAACTGGGAACTCTCGTGGCTCATGCCGGACAGAAAATTCTGCGAGTTGACCCTGCGGCGAGCGATACAAAATTCTCGTTGCTGACGGATGCTCCTTCCGGACCGACAGATTCTCCCGCCGTGTGGCGACCCGACGGCCAGGAAGTTTTCATTGGATTCGACATCCATGTGAATGTTGCCGATGGTGTCACGGAACGCATTCGCCGTGCATCACCGTTAGTCGCCTGGGCTCCGGATGGTTCGAAGTGCCTGTTTCCAATGGGGCCATTCACGGCGTTGCTTCGACCAGACGGCACCCCGTTGTTGTCTCGAACGACAAGTGCATCGACAGTATCGATGAACGGAGCATGGAGTCCTTCGGGCAAGAGCGTCTATATTGGCTATGATCCAGGTCTGCTCGTCGCTCGCAATGCCGAAGACCTGCATGTTCAGTGGGCGGCCGTGATTCTTCCGAATCAGAAGTCAGTCACTTTCGATGTCGGTGGCTCTGTCCTCGACGGTGATCGGGCAACACTGGAACATGAATTTGTCTTCTACGCCTCCGACGACAAGGGCAGTGTTCGAATGCTGTCGCCGACAGAGTTTGAAATGCTGACAGGAGAAGAAATTCTTCCCGTACCCGGCCGATTTTTCGACAGCGACTACCGGTTCGCAATGACTCTCGGTGATGACTGGAAGACAGCATCGTCGGATGCATCCAAGGTACCTGGCATCGCTCGAGCTGCCTTTTCACGCCCGGGTGGTGTGTCTCTGAATCTGTTCATTCAGGAGACCGGCGCTTATGTTGATCCTTCATGGCTGGTGAACGAAAGCGCGAAGGCTCAGGAAGAGAAACTCTCAGCCACCGTACTGGAGAAAGAAGTTCGCCAGATGGTGGGGCGCGACGTGATGTGGCTGATCGTCGAAGGCCAGGGCACCGGCACTGCGATCACTGGCAATGGCCCCGTCAAGACGTCTCAACACTGGATCGCGATTCCTCGCGAAAAAGATGTTCTGGTCGCGCTGATGACAAGCCCCGCCGGGACCTTCGAAAGCAATCAGAAGCTGTTCATGAAAGCGATGGAGACGCTGACTTTGAAGAAATAAATGAGGGCGGGTTCCGAGTCAGACTGGTGTGATTCCAACTGGCTGTTCCTTACCTTTTCGACTCGGAGAGGCGGCAGCATGTAGCCCCAGGCTTCACGGCGTGTTGATTCAATCCCAACCCGCTGCGTCAGCGAGGGATTGTTGTTGAAAATGCGGCAACTTTTATCCTTCACTGCATCGGCATTTCCGCGAAGAGCTGGCAGAGACTTCCAGTTCCTTCATGGATGCCGGCAACGGCTTCTTTGGCCATCGGTTTCTTTGTGATCAATGGTCCGTGACGGATCACCAAATCAATTGATGGAGGATACAGCCGAAGCTCCACATCGCCTCAAAACTGCAAAAAAGTCCGGACGAATCATCTGATTCTCCTGCATTGTCCTTCGATGTCCCTGTTTCCTCTTCAGGCAATGCTGAGAAGCTTGTTGAAGCGAAAAGTAGCCATCACTCTCCGAGTGATGGACTGCGATTCTCCAGTATTGTCGGCGGCACAGAATCGCAGCAAATCGCTTTTCGTCACTCGGAGAGTGACGGCCACGTGAACTATGCCCCAGGATCTTCTTTTCTGAAAGCAATCGCGTGCTGAATGAATCTGAAATCACCATCGCCATGACCGACTCAGCCGTTGTTCATCGCTCGGAGCAGATTGTTCAATCCCGACGCCTGCTGCTGTGCATTGCCGAACGTCTGATGAGCGATGCGCTTCGCACGCAATCGACAGCATCTGACGTCGTCCAGCAGACACTGCTTTCGGCGATTCGCGACCAAGACTCATTCCGAGGCTCAACGCATCAGGAACTCACGCAGTGGCTGATTCAGATTCTCAAGCATCGAATCATTGACGAAGCCAGACGGATCGAAATGCGAAGAATGCACGCAACGCGAACTCTCAATGAGGCTTCCTCGACGCGACAACCGTTCGACCAGCCGACAGTGCTTTCCGACCTTGTTGCACAGGAGACGATCGAGTCTCTGCTGAGAGCAATCGAACACCTCGACGAACAGCAGCAAGCGATCGTCCGCCTGAGATACATCGAATCGCTCTCCTTCGAAAGTATCGGAAAGCAGCTCGACCTTTCGCATGATGCCGTTCGGCGGCTTTGGCTGAAGGCCATGCAGTCCCTCGGCCGGCAACTGGGAACGGAGTCCGGCGAATGAACGGATCTGATGTGTTCGAGAATTCTCCGCCGGGCGCTTTGCCGGAAGCCGGATCCCCCTCCGGCCAATCGCCCGAAATGGATCACGAACTGCGCAAAGCGCTTCAGCTGGAATTGTGGGAACTGGGCACAGCGCTGCCTGAAGGACATTCGCCGCCACCGGAGGGACTCGATTCTGATACCGTTCGCGCCTCGACACTGCTGAACCGCGTCTTTGCCAGGCCGGCAGCGCCAGAGACTACTCAGCCGGAGAAGATTGGGCGGTTCGAGATCCTGGCAATGCTGGGAGCCGGTCGATTCGGCGTTGTCTGGCGTGCCTTTGATCCTGCGGGCGATCGAGAAGTCGCATTGAAAGTGATTCATCAATCGCAGATGTTCGATGCGACTCACAGGCGTCGATTTCTCCGCGAATGTTCCCTGGCGGCTCGGCTCGATCATCCCGCCGTGGTTCCGATGTACGAAGCCGGCACAGTCGATGGCATGCCGTATCTCGTCATGCCGATCTGTGAAGGGCAGACGCTGGATCAGTGGTTCGCGGCTCATTCCAAACCTGTTTCGCCGCAAGTCGCCGCCGAGATTGCCATGCAGCTGGCCGATGCGGCGGACTATGGACATAATAATGGAGTGCTGCATCGAGATCTGAAGCCGGGCAATGTGATGATCAGCAGTTCGTTACGAACGGATCAAAGTACGAGTTTGGCCGTACGCATAATGGACTTCGGGCTCGCAATTCCTGTCGATGTGTCGCTGCGGGATACTCGAGGAAGCCTGATTGCAGGCACTCCGGTTTATATGTCGCCCGAACAGGCGGAGTGTCGCACTGAGGAGATCGGGGTCGCCAGCGACATTTTCGCCATCGGAGCCATTCTGTACGAGCTGCTCACCGGAACCCCGCCGTTCAATGCGTCGACGCTGCCAGCGGTGATTGAAAGACTGCAAAGCGAAACCGCCGCCTCAGTGCGTGAGTTTCGTACTGATGTTTCGGTGGATCTCGACGCGATCTGCCAGAAATGTCTGGCCCATCAAACTCGTGATCGGTACGCCTCGGGAAAAGAGCTGGCCGCCGACCTGAAACGTTATCTCAGCGAACAGCCCGTCACCGCTCGCCCGATCGGCAGATTGCAACGGATGGTGACGTGGTGTTCGCTGCGTCGAGGCCAGCAGCAGCTGGCACTGACCGCCATCGTGATCAACTTCGTGATCATGCTCTGGAGCATCGCGTCGATTCCTGCGGCCTTCGGTGAGATTCCGCCAGGATCGATTTCAATGGACACGGTAACACCGATCCTCGGCCCGCTGTTTGGATTTATCGTCCCGATGCACTCGGTGCTGATCTGGCTGTCACTGCAAATCCGGCGTCTCCAAAACATCCGCCGCAATAGTGCGATCGCGTTCGTGTTGTCTGCTCTGACACTCTGCTACGCCCTGAGCGTCCTCTTCAACATCGCCCCCGCCGCCCCGTCCCCCGCCTACGCCCAAAACCCCTTCGCCCGAAACGTGGCGTTCACGCTTGTTGCAACGGGGTTTGCAATGCTGACGGGGATTTATGGGGTCTTGGAAACGAGCGTACCGGCGATTCGAGATCGCGAAGCCGCTTCTTGAGCCGAATCTGGAAAACTTTTCAAAGTTGCCAGGATTTTCCGCGTCACCGCCGAATGCCACCCGCCTTGAGCCCGGGGCATTCGAGTAACGCGATTTTACCGACTATTGCAGTGCGGTGTTTACAATAGGGCCACAAAACCAATGACACAATCAATCAAGGACATGCTTCGCTCACTCATCTGGCGTAGTAGGCCGGGCCATAAAAGGAAATCGCGGCGGCCCGGGCGTTTTCAGCGAATTGAAACTTTCGAGAATCGCGCACTGCTTTCAGCCACTGTCTCAGCAACGTCGTTTCAGCCGACAGGTTCGATTGCTTCAGGGACCAGTTCGATCACCGTCACATTCACTGCTGAGGTGCATCAGGCGGATATTCCCCAGTTCTACGAGCTTAAGTCCGCTGGCAACGACGGAGTCATCGGAACTGCTGACGATGTGCAAATGCCATTTAGCGTCGAGTACACCCCCGGATTGAGAACAACGACGCTTCGAAATCTCTCGCTGACTGACAATGCCTATCGGCTCACCATTCGGGACTACATCTCTGACACTATGGGCCAATTCCTCGATGGCGATAATGATGGTGTCCAGGGCGGAAACTACGTTGGCGAATTCATTGTTGGCAATTCCGTAAAGACGGTTTCCACTTCCACAACAACAGAAGTGCCGGGGCTATCGAATGTGGTCAGCGTGGCGGCTGGCGTCGGGCACTATCTTGCTCTCAGGAGCGACGGGACGGTTTGGGCGTGGGGGACCAATTCCTTTGGGCAACTGGGGAATGGAACGACCTCCTCAAGCTCGACACCAATACAGGTTCCAGGCCTTTCGAACGTTGCCGCCATCGCCGCTGGCTCGGATGAATCGTTTGCTGTCATGAACGACGGTACTGCAAGAATCTGGGGACGCAACATCAAGGGGCTGAATAATGGAAGCGGAGTGGTATCAAACTGGCTCAGTCCAACGGTCATCACAGGGCTTTCCAATGTGAAGCAAATTTCGAGCTTGCCGACGGATGTTTCCGCAGCCGATAACCATGTACTCGTGTTGCTCGGCGACGGCACAGTTAAGGGGTGGGGCAACACTCAACTCGGAAAACTCGGAACTCTAACCGGCGCAATTGCAGCCCCCACAACAATTCCAGGTTTATCAGAAATTATTTCCGTCGCGGCTGGCGATCATCATTCACTTGCACTTCGGTCAGATGGCTCAGTGCTTGCCTTTGGCTACAGCCCCCAGGGTGAGTTGGGGCTTGGAACTGGTGTGACCGTTGCAACAAATCCAACCTCTATCAATGGGTTGGCCGGCATCACGTCAATTGCCGCCGGAGCGTTTCATTCACTGGCTGTTCGCTCAGATGGAACGTTTTATGGCTGGGGCGCAAATAACCTTAGGCAGTTTGGGCCCAGCCCGATGTCGACGGGAAATTTCTTCACACCAGTGACCGTTCTTTCGACCAGTGGTGTTCGGACTGTCGGAGCAGGATACCAGAATTCGACAGAATTACTCGCAAATGGCTCAGTATATCGAACTGGAAGCAGCACTAATCAATCAGTTGTTTCCGGACTAAACTCTGTGAAGGCTCTGTCATCAGGTGCCTACACGGCCGTGGTTCTTCGAGGGCCCACGTCTCAGGCAGTCGATGTTGAATTTGCGACCGTCGCTTCCTCTGGCAGCGAAGGTTCAACGGCAAGCGTTAAGCTGCTGGTGAATGGCACGGTTACTTCTCCGCAGACAATCAACCTGATTCAGACTGGTGGAACGGCTGATTCTCTGGATTTTCAGCTCGCGACGATTACTGTTCCGGCAGGCACCTATGATGGAAGCACTGCCACGGCGATTGACATTCCGATCACTCTCCTTGCAGATAGTGTTTTGGAAGGCGATGAAACGGTGACTTTTGCCCTGGTTCATCCGACTCCAGGATTACGTATTGGCGATGCCGATGTATCGTCTGCTTCCCAATCAACGCACACACTGACGATTTCTGGGCAAACACCACCGACGGTCGTTGGCACCACACCGTCATTTGCGACGAGCGGCACTCTTCCTGCAGGAATATCATCGCTTGTCGTGACGTTCGATCGGCCGGTCGCTGATGTCGGGGCGGATGGCAACAACTTTGATCTGCGAAGCGAAGGCACTGACGGTCTTCTGGGAACGGCCGATGATGTTGTAGTTCCACTCACGGTGACGAATGGCACCGGCTTCGGGCAATTGAATTTCAATCCACTGCCGGAAGGAATCTACCGCCTTTCTGTACGAGACAGCATCACCGATCCCAACGGCATCGCCCTCGATGGCGATGCGAATGGAACGGCTGGCGGAAATTGGGTCCGCGATTTTGTTGTCGTTGCGCAGCAGGTCGGTTTGGATCGATCGTTCGGCAACGATGGCCTGGTGAACTCATCGGTTGGCCCTTCAAACGATGTCGTCCGAGGAGTGGTACTGCAAAGTGACGGGAAAATCGTCGTTGCGGGAAATTCGACGAGTGGCAGCGGGAATGACAATTTCGCTCTGGCTCGGTACAACGCCGATGGGTCTCTTGATTCGACATTTGGCAGCGGCGGCAAAGTGACGACCGCGATTGGTTCTCTGAATGATTATGCGAACGCCTTAGCCCTTCAAAGCGACGGAAAAATCGTCGTTGTCGGCCGCGCCTCGAATGGCACCAACGATGACTTTGCGGTCGCACGCTATCTTCCAAACGGGCAACTTGACCTGACGTTTGGCGGTGGCGGCAAATTGACGACCGCAGTCGGAGCATCGGACGAGCGAGCATTCAGCGTGGCGGTGCAGAATGATGGCCGGATTCTTGTCGCTGGCTACACTCGCGTCGGGAGCACAGACGACTTTGCGATCGTGAGATACCTTTCAAACGGATCGCTGGACACCAGCTTCGGAATTGGTGGAAAGGTCACGACCGCCATTGGAGCGGGCCACGATGGAATTCACAGTATGGTCGTCCAGAGCGACGGCCGAATCCTCGTTGGCGGTTATGCCCACAACGGCAGTAACTACGACTTTGCGTTAGCCAGATATCTGTCCAATGGAAATCTGGACACCACATTTGGCAGTGGAGGCAAACGGACCACGAATCTCGGGCCCGGAGATGACATTGGGTATAGCTTGGCCGTCCAGAACGATGGCAGAATCGTCGTCGTGGGGAACACTCACAATGGCGCCAATCTGGACTTCGCCGTTGCGAGATACCTTGTCAATGGTAACGTGGACACGACATTCGGCACGGGTGGAACACTCAGCACAAGCTTCGGCTCGTCGAATGAGACTGCCAACGCAGTGGTCATCCAGAGCGACGGGCGAATTGTCGTGGCGGGGCGATCATTTAATGGCAACAACGATGACTTTGCGATCTCACGATACAACTCAGATGGATCTCTTGACAGTAGCTTTGACGGTGATGGCAAGCTGACTCAGGCTGTTGGGAGTTCAACGGACGGCGCGACCGGATTAGCGATCCAAAGCGATGGTCGGATTATTGCTGCAGGTTACTCCAGCAATGGAACTGATCACGATTTTGCATTGGCCCGGTACGCCGCAACGGGGACGTACAATCGCGATTCAGCAAACGGGGTGACGTTCGACGTCGATCACACAGGCCTCGGTTCCGGACAACTGGTCCACGGGACAGGCGGAACATTTGACGGATTGAATCGCCTGGAGATCAACGGCACGTTCTACGCTCCCGCGGCCACGATCTCCACCGGGGTCGTATTGAGCGATGATGGCAAGACGATTTCAACTTCGCCCCAGATTATGTCTGGCCTATCAGTGTCGCGTGAAGTCACGATCCCGAACGTGGGCACAGAAGATTTTGCGAGAACCGTGGAGGTTTTGGGCAACCCGACGGCCAGCAGCATTACGGTTCCAGTTCGCATGGTTGGAAACCTGGGCTCCGACGCAGCTACAACTGTTTTCGCAACCTCTGATGGGGATCTCATTGTCGAGCCAACGGATCTTTGGTTTGGCACCGACGATGGTGACGGCACTGGCACTCCAGCGGTCATTCACCTGTTGCATGGGCCGTTTGGTTTGCAGCCGTCAAGTGTGAACGTCAGCGGCGATAACGTCGAATGGGCCTACGATCTGACTGTGCCGGCCGGTGAAACGAAGCGACTGGCCACATTTACGGTGCTCGGAACGACTCGTACCGAAGCGATCGCGGCGGCAGATGCGTTAGTCACTTCCAATGGGTTCGGCGGTCAGGCGGCGGTTTTCCTGACCACCACTGAACTGGATTCTCTTGCCAATTTTCAGTTTAACACCGCTCCTGTGGCTGACGCCGGCGGACCCTTCACAGCGCTCGAAGGTGGATCTATTTCATTCAACGCAACTGCTTCCAGTGATGCGGAATCCACGAATGCTCAGCTGACGTTCGAATGGGACCTGGACTACGACGGTCTGACGTTTGATGTTGACGCAACTGGTGAGCAACCGGCTGTCAGTTTTGCGGACGACTTTGCCCCGAGAACGATCGCGGTCCGCGTGACGGATCCGTCCGGGGCGAGCGACATAGCCGTATCGTCTTTGAGCATCGTTAACGTGGCTCCCACGTTAACGATGTCTGGGGCGTCGAGTCTAAACGAGGGTTCAGTGTTCACATTGAATCTGGCATCGAGCGATCCGGGGGCGGATACGATCACTTCATGGTCGATCAACTGGGGCGACGGTAGCGGGCCGCAGACCGTGGTCGGTAATCCTCCATCGGTGACTCACGTCTATGCCGACGGCACGCGAGTCTACACAATCCTCGCGACCGCAACGGATGAAGACGGCACGTGGGAGGCCCGCGCCAGCGGCGGTAACGCGGTCGTGTCGCAGGATCCGAGTTTCGGCAGTGGGGGCGAAACTCGAAATGACTTTTTTGGATCGACCGCTGATTATGCTCAGGGCGTGATGGTCACGCAACCGGACGGAAAAGTGCTGGTCGCTGGCTACACTCAGGGCGGAAATGCCAATATCGGACTCGCTCGCTATAACGCCGACGGATCACCAGACACGGGATTTGGATCCAACGGCGGTGTCGTGACAGAATTCGGGAATGATGAGTATGCTTATTCACTCGTCGTGGATTCACTCGGTCGCATCCTGATTGGCGGTAACTTTGGCATTGCTCGCTACCTGAGCGATGGCAGTCTGGATACAGGTTTCGGAATCGGTGGTAAAGTCAGCATTTTCAGCGGTGTTCGCGATATCGCCATCGACAGTCAGGGCAGAATTGTCGTCGGCGGCGGCAGTCGGCTGCAGAGATTCAATGAAGACGGTAGCGTCGACCTGAGTTTCAATAACGGAAACGCTTTGGCGCTTTACAGTAGCTTGTACTTCGACCGCATGGTTCTTGACGCTCAGGACCGACCTGTGGTTGTTGGGTATTTCAATAATTCTTCCACGAATGACTACGACGTTCGAGTTGCGCGAGTGACCACAGCCGGTGCACTGGATGTCAGTGCATTCGGAGTGACCGATAATGATGGTGTGCCAGGTGTCGCCACGCTGAATATTGGAAATCGACGAGACTTCGGCCAGTTGATTGCGATTAACAACGGAAAGGTTGTGATCGCAGGCACCACAGAACCTGTCTACAACAGTTCAACTTCTGCGTACAACGATCCCAGCGGAAATGGCCGCACGGATGGTGACGTGTTTGTTGCCCAATTCAATTCCGATGGCACGCTCGATACTTCTTTCTCCCCGGGTGGTATCGGAGGTGACGGAGTGAACTGGCTACTGTTGCCATACACAAGCGGCGCTACGACATACCAGACATGGGATCAGGCTTACAGCATCTCGACAACCAGCGCTCAAGATATTTTGATCGGCGGAAACTTCTACACGTCGTCCTGGATTCGACTGTCTTCGTCGGGCGTGCTGGATTCATCGCTCGGCAGCGCTCCGTATGCGAATCGCGTTGTCAGCGACGTTAGCACTCCATACGGCATCACCGAAGATGCCAGTGGACACATTTTGGTGGCCGGATATCGCTATGTGGGAGGTGGTCAGGGGCCGAACTTTGCCGTGGCCCGATATTTGGCGAATGGCACAAGGGACGTTACCTTTGGTCCAGGCGGAAGTGACGGAATCAGCGGTGTGGTCAATACCGACTTCCAGGGTTCCACGGCGGATTATATTCAGGAAATGACACTCACCCAGCCCGATGGTAAAATTATCGTGGCGGGTTACAAATCGGGGGGCGTGACTGAACTGGTGCTCGGCCGCTATAACGCAGACGGGACACTGGATACGACCTTTGGCGTCGGCGACGGTGATGGTCGAGATGGATTTGTGATTGATGGACGATACAGCAGCCCTTCGGCCCTGGCCCTCGATCTGCAGGGGCGAATCGTTGTCGGCCTGAATAATCAGATGGCGCGATATCTTCCCAGCGGAGCACCTGATAATTCGTTTGGAATGTCACCGACCACGAATGTGGTGTACGCCGGCAGTCACGTGACCATCTCGGCACTGGAAATTGATGCCGCGGGAAAAATCGTTGCGGCAGGCTACCGCTACCAGCAGGATTCCGGTGAACAATACAGTTCGGCGCATTTCGCGATCGCTCGTTTTCACTCCGAAACGAATGTCGGTCTCGGAATCACTGCTGGCGACGTGGACGTATCGTTTGGTACAGCGGGCCGAACAGTCATCGGACTGGATGACGATGCTAGCCCTGCGGCCAACCCCGATCCGGTCATCAACTACGACTCCCTGTACGATCTGGCGATTCAGCCCGATGGCCGCATCACGGCGGTCGGAACGTCCTACGCCTACAATCAGTCGACTCAGCAATACGTTCGCCAAAGCGATTTTGCGGTTCTGCGTCTAACGGCTGGTGGCCAGCTTGATACCACGTTCGGCACAGGTGCATCATCCAATGCCGCCGGGAATCAGGTACTTGAGACCGTTGACGGCATCACGCTCGTGGATTTTGGAAACTGGGAGGACGCTCAGACCCTTGCCATCGATTCTCTGGGGCGAGTTGTCATGGCAGGATCCAACAGGCTGGCGCGGTTGACTCCCAGTGGAATGCTTGACACCGATTTTGACACGGACGGCCGAGTCAGCGGCTATTACGCGAATTCAATTTTCATCGACCAGAATGATCGCATCGTCACAGGCGGCAGCAATACGCTGGCTCGATACAATGCAAACGGAAGTGTTGATACGACGTTCGCATCCGGCGGTGCTTTGTCCGTTGCCAACCGCAGCATCAATCAGATTCTGCCGGATTCGGCGGGTCGAATTCTGGTTGCAGGCTCAACCAGTTCGAGTGGTGAGTCTGGCGTTGACTTCTGGCTTTCGCGATACATCACAGGTGGCCTCGCAGTTACCGTCTACAATGTCGCGCCACAGAATCTGACGATCACCAGTCCAACGACGGCCTCTGAAGGTGATTCGGTATCACTAACGGCGTCGGCCACGGACCCCGCTGGCGCGGCGGATCCGCTGACATACACATGGAGCATCACCCGCAACGGGGCACCGTTCCTGCAGACTTCGGGAAGCACGATTTCGTTTTCCGCTCCGGATAGTGGATCCTATGTCGCGACAGTCACTGTCTCTGACGGCGATGGCGGCATTACAAGTCGATCGCACACAGTATCTGTTGGGAATGTCAACCCCACGGCGATATTCAGCAATATTGGAACGATTACTTACGGTGAAGTTCAGACGGTTTCGTTCGCCAGTCAGTCCGATGTTTCCAGCGCGGACACGGCTGCAGGGTTTCGGTACGCGTATTCGCTGACCGGGGATTTCACTGGTGTGTCGTACTCCAGCGGCAGTAGCACGAATCCATCGTTGGATTATTCACTGCTCGATGCCGGGACCTGGACGTTTTATGCTCGCATCATCGACAAAGATAACGGCTACAGCGAGTACTCAACTACCGCCGTGGTCCAGAAAGCGACAGCCACGATTGTCGTGTCTCCTTACAGCGTGACGTATGACGCAACTTCACACACGTCATCCGCGACTGCAAGCGGAGTCGATGGTGTAGACCTGAGCGGGTTCCTGAATCTCACCGCCACGACTCACACGAATGCTGGCGTTTACATCGGAGATACCTGGAATTTCGCTGGCGGGAACAATTATCACGATGCGTCGGGAACAGTCGATAATGTGATCGAGAAGGCCAACGCGGTTGTGACCGTCAATGGTTACACGGGAACCTACGATGCGGCCGCGCATGGAGCGACAGGTTCGGTGACGGGCGTGGCAGGTGATCTGACGGCGGCGGGCAGTTCGCTGGATCTGGGTCTGCTGTTCACGAACGCACCGGGCGGAGTGGCCAACTGGACGTTCACCGGTGGTCAGAACTACAACGACCAGAGTGGTTCGGTGGACATCGTCATCAACAAAGCCAACGCGGTTGTGAACGTCAACGGCTACACGGGAATCTATGACGCGGCCTCGCATGGAGCGACTGGCTCATTCGAAGGTGTTGCCGGTGATCCGGGTGCCAACGGTGCCTCGCTGGATCTTGGGGCCAGCTTTACGAACGCACCCGGCGGCACGGCCAACTGGACGTTCTCCGGCGGTCAGAACTACAACGACCAGAGTGGTTCGGTGGACATCGTCATCAACAAAGCCAACGCGGTTGTGACCGTCAACGGCTACACGGGAATCTATGACGCGGCCGCGCATGGCGCGACAGGTTCGGTGACGGGCGTGGCAGGTGATCTGACGGCGGCGGGGAGTTCGCTGGATCTGGGTCTGCTGTTCACGAACGCACCGGGCGGAGTGGCCAACTGGACGTTCACCGGTGGTCAGAACTACAACGACCAGAGTGGTTCAGTGGACATCGTCATCAACAAAGCCAATGCGATTGTGACTGTCAATGGTTACACGGGAACCTACGACGCGGCCGCGCATGGCGCGACAGGCTCATTCGAAGGTGTGGCGGGTGATCTGGCGGCGGCGGGAGCCTCTCTGGATCTTGGTGCCAGCTTCGTCAATGCACCGGGTGGCACGGCCAGCTGGTCGTTCTCTGGTGGTCAGAACTACAACGACCAGAGTGGCTCGGTGGACATCGTCATCAACAAAGCCAACGCGATTGTCACTGTCAATGGTTACACGGGAACCTACGACGCTGCGACTCATGGAGCGACGGGGGCGTTTGAAGGCGTGGCGGGTGACCTCGCGGCGGCAGGAGCCTCGCTGGATCTTGGGGCCAGCTTTACGAATGCACCTGGTGGGATCGCCAACTGGACGTTCACCGGCGGCCAGAACTACAACGACCAGAGTGGCTCCGTTGAGATCGTGATCGCCAAAGCAGACGCTGTTGTTACGGTCACCGGGTACACTGGGTTCTACGACGGCTCCGCGCACGGAGCAGCGGGATCTGTCGTGGGCGTGGCGGGGGATCCCGGTGCCGTCGGCAGTTCACTCGATCTCGGCCAGCAGTTTACGAATGTGCCGGGCGGCATTGCGTCCTGGACGTTCTCCGGTGGCACAAACTACAACGACCAGAGCGGCAGCGTTCCAATTGTAATCCTCAATGTTGTTCCAGACCTGGGCGGTGTGTCGACATCCGCGGCAACTGTGGATGTTGCCTCTGTGAATGGCGCGGTGTCGGTCACTGGTTCAATTCTGGATCTCGGGCCTGACACGCATGTTGTCACTGTCGACTGGGGAGATGGCACGGTCGAAACGGTCACCGTCGATCAGTTGGCAAACACGTTTTCCGGTCTGCATACCTATGCCACAGGTGGTCTCTATCGCGTGCGGGTGAAAGTGACGGATAACCTTGGCGGCGAATCGTCGTGGTATGCAGCGGATGCATTTGTAGAAGGCGTCGGAATCGTCGACGGCACGTTGTACATCATTGGGACGAATGGCCGCGACGATGTGAAGCTGAAAGTTAACGAGAAGAAGGATGAGCTCAGTGTCGATGTGAAGCTCGCCCATGGACGCAGCGGAGGCAATTCCGGGACGGGCTGCGACGGTGGCTCAGATCGTTTCCGCATAACAGTCACGGCTTCGAAAATCGACCGAGTTGTCTCCTTCCTGCGAGATGGCGACGACAAATTCCATGGCGGCAGTGATGGCGGATCCGACGGAGGTTCGGACGGCGGCGTTGACCGAGGCATCAATATCAGCCAGCTCGTCTTTGGCGGGAATGGAAACGATGATCTCCGTGGAGGCCGCTGGAATGATGCACTGTTTGGCGGCGAGGGCGACGATGACATCTTCGGTGGCGACGGCGCTGATATTCTGGTTGGTGGCGGCGGGAAAGACAAAATCGATGGTGGCAAGGGACGCGATCTGCTCATCGGCGGACTCATCGACAACAGCTTCGAGGATTCCTCGATCCTTGATGACATTGACTCAGCCATGATCGAATGGGCTAGCGGGAATCTTGCCAATACGCTCAGCTATCTCGGCCCGATCATCGACGACAACCGGAAGGACAGCTTATTCCGTGACAAGGATGACGACATATTTGCAGGAGCGGGAGACTCAATTAAGAAGTAACGCAATCCCAACCCAAACGGAAACTGCCTTCAAGGTTACAAAGGGCGGCAGGAGCGATGCAGGTTTTGAAAGCGTTCGACACTACACGAAAGCACCATCTTGTGGCATAATTTGCTTGGCGGATCGTCCGAGTTTTCGAATCACGAATTGCCTCGCGTTTGGTGCCGTGAATGTCAGATGTCACACTGATCCTGCAGCAGATTGAGTCCGGTGAAGCCGAGGCGGCGGAGCGGTTGATGCCGCTGGTGTATGATGAGCTTCGAAAGCTCGCGGCGGCGAAGCTGGCGGCGGAAAGGCCGGATCACACGCTGCAGGCGACGGCTCTGGTGCATGAGGCGTACATGAGGCTTGTCGGATCGGATCAGCCGTGGCAGGGGAAGGCTCATTTCTTTGCCGCGGCGGCCAATTCGATGCGGCAGATTCTGATCAACTGGGCTCTGGCAAAAAAAGCCGACAAGCGAGGCGGCAGCGGCAAACGCGTCGATATGGAAGAGCTGGCTCCGTCTTACACCACCGACCCCGACATGCTCCTTGACCTGGATCAGGCTCTGACGGAGTTGGCAGCCGAAGATCCGGATTCTGCGGAGCTGGTGAAGCTGCGATTGTTCGCGGGACTGTCCGTGACCGAAGCGGGGGAAGCCCTGAAACAGTCTCGCACGGAAGCCTACGAGAACTGGAAATTCGCCAGAGCCTGGTTCGCGGCCCGTGCAACGGCAATGCCATAGTTCGGTTGTCAATTGCTGAGATGAGCGGCACTCAGGTAAGAGAAGACGTATTCGGCGAGCGGCCTGTGCCAACGGGCCGGTGCGTGCCATTGCCGATGGACACCTCGCCAGAAGCGATCATTTCGTCAGCGAGCAGGCAATTTCCGAAGTTTCTCGGACGGTTTGTTTCAGTTTCCTGCATTAATTCCTGGTGAAGCAATCAGCCGCCACTTCAGCCAAATGGTGTGCAACCGAGTCGTCGGTACACCCTACCAGTTGAACAGGTTGCGTTGCTCCGGCTCGAAATCAATCGCTCCCAACTCTAAGGAGTCCCCCATGTCTCTGTCCCGAAGATTCTTGTTGGGCCTCTGTGCCGCGATCGTGCTGGTCGGGCTGTCCGACGTCGCCCTGGCACAAAAAAGTCGCAAGCCTGCGCCACCTAAGTTCCAGCTCCAATACTTTAACGTCCCTGGTCGTGGCGCACTGATGTCCGCCGCGGACATTAATAATCTCGGCCAGGTGGTCGGTTACTACGAGGACGCGGTTGGACAATTGCGAGGCTTTTTCTATGACCCGGCGATCAGCCTCACAACAGCGATGGACCTGGAAGAGATGGTCCTCGGAGCCGGCGTCCCAACAGGCTGGCGTCTGACTCACGCTCGCAGCATTAACGACGGTGGGATGATCCTGGGCGAGATGGCTGGTACCGATCCGGAGACTGGGGAACCTGTTCGCTGGGGGTTCGTGCTGGATGCGCTTTCTCCGGAACCTACTGTCATCCCGCTGCCCGACATTCCGGGCGTTGACGAATACTCCCGACTGCGGCCAGTAGACATCAACAACAACGGCGACATTCTCTGTTACTACAGCGCCGATGGCGCCTTGTGGAATGTTGTCTTCAATCCGTTCCTGCAGACGGGACCGTGGTATCTGGATCAGCCTGTTTGGGGGACGTACAGCAACCGCATGGGGAACGCGACGGCATCAAATGGAGCCACTGTCGGGGTCCGTTTGGCCGATGGCACGCTCGCCCGATGGATTCCCGCATCAAACGTGCTTGTAAATCTCGGGGTTGGCAGCAATGTAACATGCCTCGACGTAAACGATGCCGGCCACATGGTGGGGAGCTACAACAATCTGCCGATGCGGTTGATTACGCCACCGCCGAAGACCTTCAACGTCGGTACTCAACTCACGAATTGGGCCTCTGGAATCAACAATTCAAACGACGTCACCATCAGCAGTGGCTATCTCTACCGTGACGATGTCGGGCTGGTGAATCTTTCCAGCTACCTCTCGGGAACGACAGCCGATCGAGCGATATGGACTAATGCTGTCATCAAAGGCGTCGGCAGGATCACGGATCGGGATGTTACTTCCAATTACGGACAAATCATGGGAACGCTCTCGATTCGTAATGCGGATGGGACATTGTACTACCAACCGTACCTGCTGACTCCAATCGCCCCAGCTCGTCGCTAAGCTGAGCAATTTTTCGATTGGTCGTGTCGTGGCAAGCGGAATAGGAATCACCTACTTGCGACGATGTGGCCTTAGGGAGCGGCCTCTTGGATACGGACCGCTCGCTGATTGTTGTACTCTACTCATGAGTGTCCGTCATCATGCACAACCAGAAGTCAATGCCCCTGTCGGCGAAGGCCATTTTTCTGAAAGTCATAGAGCTTTCGGATGAAAATCAGCGTCAACAGTCGTTACAGGAACAGTGTGGCGGCAATGCCGAGCTGCTTCGGAAAGTGGAAGGGCTGCTGGCGGCCGCTGGGGTGAAGTCTATGGCCAGCCCTCTTGACGCCATGGCTGATGCGATGGGCGTTGAAAAGACCGTACTCACGTCGGATCTGGAACCGTCTCCTGATGCTACCACAAAACCGTTGCCCGCGAAGTTCGATCGTCAGCAGATCGGTCCGTACAAGCTGCTGGAACAGATCGGGCAGGGCGGATTTGGAACGGTCTACATGGCCGAACAGACGTCGCCGGTCAAACGCAAGGTGGCGTTGAAGGTACTGAAGCCGGGGATGGATTCCAACGAAGTCATTGCCCGCTTTGAAGCCGAACGGCAGGCTCTGGCGATGATGGATCATCCCAACATCGCTCGCGTCCTGAACGGCGGCACAACCGAACAGGGACGACCCTACTTTGTCATGGAGCTCGTTCGCGGTGTTCCGGTCACGGAATACTGCGATGAAGTCCGAGCAACCACGGAAGAACGAATGGCCTTGTTCGTCGACATCTGTCGGGCCGTCCAGCATGCTCATCAGAAGGGCATTATCCATCGCGACCTGAAACCCTCGAATATTCTGGTGACGATGCATGATGACAAGCCGGTTCCCAAAGTCATCGACTTCGGCATCGCCAAAGCGCTCAGTCAGCAATTGACCGACCGTACTCTGTTCACCGGTTATCAACAGATGCTGGGCACACCAGCTTACATGAGCCCCGAGCAGGCTCAGATGAGCGGCATTGATATTGATACTCGCAGCGACGTGTATTCTCTGGGCGTGCTCCTTTACGAACTGCTCACCGGGACAACACCGTTCGATAAATCATCGCTGGCAAAGATCAGCATTGATGATCTTCGGAAGATGATTCGGGAACAGGATCCGCCTCGTCCCAGCGCCCGGATCACCACGATGGAAGCAATGCTTCGATCCACGATGGCTGATCGAAGGCGAATTGATGAGCGTCGAATCAGCGAACAGCTTCGCGGCGAACTCGACTGGATCGTGATGAAATCGCTGGAGAAAGACCGCAACCGCCGCTACGAATCCGCCAGCGCACTGGCCGCCGATGTGCAGCGATTTCTCAACAACGAACAGGTCCAGGCGTGTCCCCCGACAGTGTGGTACCAGTTGAGAAAGTTCTCGCGAAAGAACCGCGTTCTGCTCACAACCACAGCCATCTGCCTGATAATGCTGATTGTGGCCAGTGGCATCAGCGTCGCCTACGCGATTCAGGCTCAGGCCGCAAAGAACGACGCTGACCAGCAACGAAAGGACGCTATCGCGGCACGGGAACAAAGTGATCGACGACTCAAGCAGTCGCGAGTCGATTTCGATCGTGCCCTCAAGTCGCTGGACACCATTGTTCAGGAGGTCTCGTCGCCGGAGTTTGCTCAGTTACCCGGTGTAAGTCGTGTCCGCGATGACATTCTGAATAAAGCCATGAGCTTCTATGAGGAAATCATTTCAGAACATGACAACGATCCTTATGCACGGATGAAGCAGGCCCTGGCACATCACCATATCGCCCAAATTCATGAGGGACGGCTGGATGCTGAGGCCGTTCTGAAGTCAGCAGACCAGTCGATCCAGGTGCTGGAGACACTGATTGCTGAATATCCGGACGAACTGTTGTTTCAGCATAGTCTCACCTTGCCTCTCTTCACACGCATGCACTGGCAACGCACGTCTGCTAAGCGTCTTGTGGATGCAGAGCGTTGTCTGGAGATCACAGAACGCTGCACAAGTGCTGGTGTCGTTGATGATCCCGAGCAGCTTGCGCTGCTCTACTACAAAGTCGCAGAATCACTTCCAGTCGATTCGCGACGTGCTCGGGAATTGGTGGAGAAGACTATTGCAATCTGCGAATCACGCGGACTGGATCCAGTGCCGGGTACTCAGTATTGGCTGGCTGAGAGAGCGAGAGAGAGGCACGACCTGTTCGCTGCTGTCAAATGGCACTTGAGGGGGATTGAGCTCTTTGAAAAGCTGGGCTCTGATATGAGTAGCCGACATCGCCATGTTGATCGATGGCTGTCGACAGTCTGCACAGCTCGACTGGCAGAAGTCTACATTGAACTGAAACAGGAAACAGAAGCTGAAGCGACCATGCGGCTGGCGTTTGACCGTGCAAGGGAACTGCATCGCGAATACAGCAGTGATGCACGTGTGCGGCAGTCGCTGGTTGACCGTGCGATGGAACTGGGTTACTTCCTTCGCTCCAAGTCCCGTGGAGCAGAGGCCCGGGAGATCCTCAAATCGACATCGGAGGAACTGAAGGTCTCGGATTCGGGCAATGCAGCCTCGCTGCGGGCCCTGGCGAGACTACAGCAGGAACTGTACGGACCGGTGGAGGCGTTGCAGTCTTTCGAAAAGGCTGTGGAAAGTGACCCCAGCAGTGCCGAAGCCCTGATAGAACTCGGGGCCCATCTCATGTATCACATGCCGGCTTCTTCTGATCACGATGAACAGGCATTGGAAGCGCTGAAGACAGCGGCCGAGCGAGAACCGACGAACCTTCGCGCATTGAATCTTCTGGCAGAGCTCTACGTGACCAGGCTTCGTGACGATGCAAAGGCAGAGATGATTGTCACTCAGATTCTGCAGCGACATCCCGATGATTCTGCGGGACTCATCAATCGAAGTCGCATTCATGCGTTCCGCAGGGATCTGACACACGCTCTGGCCGATATGAACCGCGTCATCGAACTCGAACCGACAGTCTGGACGTACACCTATCGAGGAACTCTACATTACGACAACGGAAGTGATGATCTTGCGATTGCCGACCTGAATCGTGCCGAGCAACTTTCGCCAGGAAATCATGAGCGAACTGTGATTCACTATCGCCGCGCTCTGGCAAGTTTCCGGCTCGGTGATTACGAAAAGGTCGTTGAAGATCTAACAGCATGGTCTGAGATTGCGTCCCCCCACGTTGGAAATGGACTCACCGTACTCACCGCTATTCCTGCCGAGTCACTCCGAGCGTGCAATGATTCGAAATTCCGCGAGGGAATGCGAGGGCTTGCGGATCGTCTGGTGGAGAAGAACCACCAGTCAGCGGCAGCCCTGAAAGCTCGCGCAGACTTGCTTCGCAACCTGGGCGAATGAGGAGCGGCGATCAGGTGGGTTGACGGGACACGAAGTTGGGAAACCATCGCGGAAGCCAACTTTCGAGTGCTCCGTGGCAAACGCCTTGTTCGTCGGGTTCTTACGGTTTGCGTTTCTTCGTACTCATACTCAGCATAGCGGAACTCGTACTCGATTCGATCCTCCGCGATGGTTTCCGTGCGTTGGATTATCCGAATGAGCATTGAAACAACTCGTTTCAGATTCGATTTTCCGCGAAGGATTGAGCAGCGCGAAGTCAGTCGGATGTTCAGAGTGCTATTTACCGGAGCCACAATCGGCGGTGAACCGATGGGGCATGCCGCGGCGTTCCAGTTCGGCATTCAGAACGCTGTGGTAATGAGCGAGTCGGATGTTGGCGTCGTCGAGTGTGCCGCCGAAGGAACGCTTTTCGTCGGTGTAAATTCGAGGCACAGCGAATTCACGAATTCGCCAGTTCAGGTTGGCGGCCTGCACCCAAAGCTGCAGCGGCATGGCGTAACCTGTTACGGTGATGTCGAGATCACTGAGGGCTGAAACGCGATATGCCTTGAAGCCACAGAATGCATCCGTGATGTTCAGTCCAAGCTTCTCATTGATGCAGGCAGTGATGCGAGAGTTGATCTGACGACGATCGGCCGGGGCCGAACTGTCTCCGGAGAACTCCTTCAGGTAACGCGAACCGGACACCATGTCGGCGGGAGCATATTCATCATCAATCAGTTCGGCGATATCCCGCACGAACCGAGGCTGATGCTGACCATCACAATCCATGGTCACGAGAATGTCGTAACCGAACTTCTGAGCGTAATCGAAGGCGGTCCGCAAAGCTGCTCCATACCCCTGGTTGGGACTGTGTCGCTCGACATGGACCTGAGGAAATCGTTGCAGCACGTCGGCCGTGCCATCGGTTGAGCCATCATCAACAACGAGAACATCATCTACATGCTGGAGCAGTTCTGTGAGAACCGACGCCACATGAGTGACTTCGTTGTACACCGGCAAAGCTGTCAAAAGTCGGGCATTCATACGAGCCATCCTAGGAGGCACACGTGGAAAGTCAATTGGCGGCTTTCCGTCGCTGGTGCACACAATACCCGATCGGCCGGTCCGTTTTTGAGTGTTTCGACCAATTCTGAAAAAGTCGGCAAAATTGTCGTTCCAGACTCGGTTGAGCCGACGGGGCAGCACCGTAGAATGCGGAACAGTGGAACCCAGAGTTCGTGGTTCAAATGGTTCGAGGTACACAGCGTTGGCGAGCGTTTTCGCCCGCATGATCTCATCACAGGAGTTTTCGATGCCCTACACACTGCCCAAGCTTCCTTACGCCTACGACGCTCTTCAGCCACACATTGATGCTCGCACAATGGAAATTCACCATACGAAGCATCACCAGGCGTATATCAACAACGTCAACGCAGCGCTGGAAGGTTCACCGCTGGCAGAAAAGTCCATTGAAGATCTCGTGAAAGATCTGAATGCCGTTCCGGAAGCGATTCGGACTGTCGTTCGCAATAACGGTGGCGGCCACTACAACCACTCGCTGTTCTGGACGATCCTTGCACCAAACGCCGGCGGTGCTCCAACGGGCGAAATTGCGGCTGCCATCAACGCCGCTTTTGGAACCTTCGATCACTTCAAGGAGCAGTTCAACAAGGCTGCAACAACTCGCTTTGGAAGCGGCTGGGCGTGGTTGAGCGTTCGCGCTGACGGAACTCTGGTCGTTGAAAGCACAGCCAACCAGGACACTCCGCTGTCGGAAGGCCGTACTCCAATCCTGGGCCTTGACGTTTGGGAACACGCATACTACCTGAACTACCAGAACCGACGTCCGGACTACATCGGTGCGTTCTGGAATCTGGTGAACTGGGAAGAAGTCACTCGCCGGTTCAAGGCAGCAAAAGGCTAATCCATCCGCATTGCGGTCAGGATTCTGGTCGCTGCGGCAGGATAAATGCGAATCGAGTCATTCAGGCGATGACCGTGTTGTTGGTCATCGCCTTTTTTTTCGTCTTGCTGCTGGCAATCACGTGCACAGATCCCTCCAGGGAATGTTCCCCGGGAGAGTGTTTGCTCATGCGGCAAACTCTCCCCGCCCTGGGAGGAGATTCACTATCCTGCTTGTATGATTTTTTGAACCAGAACGTACGTTGGTCCTGGTTTCTTCCTATGTCCTCGAAAAGAGCACGCGTCCACTTGTCAACTGGTGTGAATAGAGCAGAATTCGGTGAGCTCACACAAGTCCCCCGCATCTCAGCCCTCCTTCTGTGAGCGTAACATTTGCGTTTGCCAGCGTGACGTCAGGTATTTTCAAAGGGTTGAGGCATCTTTCATGGCACGAACTTACACGTTTCCTCGCACCAGTCGTGGCTCCAGGATTTTCCGCGTTGAATGGAAAAAGGATAACCCCTGGATTGCTGAGTACACCGTTCAGACGGCCGCAACATCTTCCGTTGTTGTGCATGATGCGTCAGGCAAGGAGCAGATTCTGATGGGCAAGGAAACGCTCCGTCAGTTTGCTTCAACTCCTGAAGAAGCCGTTTGCCGGGAGTTTCAGCGCATTGCCAACAAGGTGTCGCGCCATGGCGCGGATGCGAAGGCGGCTGTGCTGCAGGCGGCAAAGCTGGGTCCGCTGTTGAAGTAGTCACGGGATCACGAAAATGAATCCCGTCACAGCGGCTGCTTCAACCGCGATCGCCTTGACCGTTGGGCGAGGCAGGTAGGCATCCGGCCCAAACGAACAACCAGCGGGACAGTCCTTGAGACCTCGTACTGTTTCGTGCGGATTGTCGGACGCCATCATGTAGGGCAGCAACGGAATGCGCCCGGCGAAGTGAGCGATGCTGACTGCTTCAGTCAGGCAACCATATGAGTCTCCGCATCGCTCAAGATTTGGGTCCTCGAAGTACAATGGCTGATGCCGAAATCCGAAGGTGTTTCGAGGAGGATGTGAACGGTGCCAGGGAAGCGGCACAAACTGTTCTTCCACTCGATGCTTTTCCGTCGCGACATTTGAGCGGGGAGTTTCCAGGGGCTTGCCGTCTTCCGTCTCCGGCGATGTTGCGTCGAAAAGATTGACCGCCTGAAGTGACCGGATCGTGACCTGAGAAGATCGAGGCTTCGTCACGTCGGACGCTGGCTGCTGCAACGACGCATCCGTGTGCTGAGGGATCCTGCCCGAATCGTTGCCGGAAGACTCGCCGGCTGGTTCACTCTTTGCCGACGACCCGGTCGGGTGAATGGGCTGGGGCTGAAGTTCCTGAGTCACCTGAACCTCGCTCACAGGAACAGTCATCGCAACGAGCAGCGTTTCCCCTTCGAATGCCTCGTCAGCCGTCATCCGGGAGTAATTCAGGTGGATGAACTCCGGTGGTTCGGAGGGCGAAGCGAAGGATGCGGCCGCTTCACTTGCGCTGCCAGCGATGCCAACGACCAGGGCGACGATGAAGGCCCGGATGGAGCCAAAGCGAACATCCATGTTGCAATCCTGTTCAGCGATTTCCGGAAGCCGTCGCCAATCGAGTCCTTCGATTGTTCGTTGCTGTGCCCTGTGGCCTTCTGTCAGGCAGGGAGGCTGCGATCGACCCATGCCAGGACGGAATGACCCTGATCAATTGTCCGATATCGTCGGCGCACGACTGGTGAGATGAAACTCTGTCATTTCGACGGTGCAATCGTTACTTTTGGCAGTCCTGGATCGTCTGTCACAATCCGGACAGATTGTTGCGATGAATCTGTTCAGCAAAGAAGAAGACATACTCTCAGGACGAAGGTCGACGGAACTGAGGGAAAATACCGAATTTCCAGTAGCGGAACGCTGGTTGCAGACGCAATCCCGCCATGGAAGTACGGGAAGGCAACCGGTCGCGTCCACTGAACGAAGGTGCGGCAGAACTCATGACGATACGCGCATTCATCCACCGCCTCCGTCGTTCGTTTGTTTCCTGGCTGGAGCGGCAGCAGCGACGAGACCGTCGATTTCAACCGGTGCGTCTTGAGGACCGTCGGCTTCCGGACGCCAGCTTTGCTTTGACCGGAGCGGCTCTGACCGTTGATGGCTTTGACGCGGGAGACTCGCTGCAGATCTCTTACGATCCCGGAGTCGGACCGGGAACAGAAACGTACAACCTTCAGCTGACGACGGGCATCTGGGATGTGGCTGATGTCGGCGGCGGGCCGTTTTCACTGTCGCCGGACCTGCACACTCTCACCGTCGGCGCTGCTTCACTGACCGATCTGACGGTCGATGCGTCATCGAATGCCCTCGCGACGGTGACTCAGGGAACAGCGTTCGCGGCCGGAAACCTGACCATCCTGAGCGGTGGTCAGGTGCAACTGAACAATGCCTCCAATGACTTCGATCAGATTGCGATCACATCGGACTCCGTGGATCTTGGCGACGTCGACGACCTGACAGTGTCCCACCTGCAGACGACGGGCGATGCGACACTGCAGACAACAGGAGCACTCGACAACGCTCCCGGCGCGACCATTGACGTCGGTGGTCATGCCAGTTTCCACAGCAGTCAGATTGTACTTGGCAATCATGCGGGCGATTCGGTCCATTCCGCAACGCTGTCGTTCCAGTCCGCGGGCTCTGTGGAAATTCACTCCGACGCCGCAGTGATGCTGTCTCAGTCAAGTTCGGCGGATTCACTGGATCTGTCGTCGACGGGGGACATCAACGACGAAGCCGGAGCATCCCTGCATGTGACGCAGCAGGCATCATTTTCAGCCACGTCACTGCGACTGGGATTTGAAGCTGGTGATGACATTAGACTGGGACGAGTTTCTTCGACGACGACGGGTGCGACGGAACTCTGGGAAGACGACAGCACGCTGATCGGAACTCAGATTCACGCCGATTCCGCCCACTTGATCAGTTCCGGCACTTTGACAAATTCTGCCGGCAGCAGCATTCACATCGGCAACAACGCTTCACTGGATGCAACATCGCTGACTCTCGGCTTTGAAGCGGGAGATGATGTCCAGTTTGGATCACTGTCCATCGTCTCCATCGGAGCCGCTGAAGTTTCTGAAGACGACAGTACTTTGTTCGCAGGTACGGTGCAGGCTGATTCACTGAAGTCGATCAGTGCTGGCAGCATCAGCAATGCCGCGGCAGCCAGTCTGCAGATCACCAGTCATGCGGCCTTTGAAGCGACGTCACTGACTCTGGGAGCGGCCCTCGGTGATTCAGTCAGCTTCGGAACGGTCGCGGCGACCACAACGCTGGCCACGGAGATTTCTGAAGACAGCGCATTGGTCATCGATGGAACCGTGCAGGCCGATTCACTCAAACTGACCAGCACCGGATCGATTACGAATCTGGCAAACGCTGAGCTGAAGATTACGAACAATGCGTCATTCAACGGCACGAGCGTGAAGGTGGGCTTTGAAGCCGGGGACTCCGTGCATCTCGGGTCGTTGTCAGCCGTCACCACCGGTGCAACGGAGGTCTCTGAAGACAGCAGCACGCTTCTGACAGGCACCGTCCAGGCCGCTTCACTTCGACTGGTGAGCACAAGTTCCATCACCAATGCAGATAACTCCACGGTTGACGTTTCAGGAAATGCGTCGCTCAGCGGCAGCAGTGTAAACCTCGGCTTTGCAATCGGAGACAACGTTCAGCTCGGCTCATTTTCCGCGAACACAACGGGCGCGACTGACCTTTCTGAAGACAGCAGCACCCTTCTTGAAAACACCGTGCAGGCAGCATCGCTGAAGATCGTCAGCACAGGCTCGATCACGAATACGGCCGGTGCCACGATCAACGTGTCCGGCAATGCATCGTTCAGCGGCAGCAGTCTGAACCTTGGTTTTGCCGCAGGTGACAACGTCCAGCTCGGTTCCCTTTCTGCGAACACAACGGGTGCAAGTAACCTTTCTGAAGACAGCAGCACGCTTCTGGAAAACACCGTGCAGGCATCGTCGCTGAAGATCGTCAGCTCCGGTTCAATCACGAATGCAGCTGGTGCCACCATTAACGTGTCCGGCAATGGATCGTTCAGCGGAAGCAGTCTGAACCTGGGTTTTGCGGCAGGTGACAACGTTCAGCTTGATTCATTCTCTGCCAGCACCACGGGAGCCGCGGAGCTTTCGGAAGACGACAGCACGCTTCTGGTAAACACCGTTCAGGCGAACTCACTGCGCATTGTCAGCACCGGCGGAATTACCAATTCCGCGAACACCTCTGTCAACGTGGTGGGGAACGCCGAATTCGAAGGCAGCGATGTGAACCTCGGCTTTATGCTTGGTGACAGCGTCCGTTTGGGTTCGTTCTCCTCGAACACAACCGGCGCGGCCGAGCTTTCTGAAGACGATGATACTGTGCTGGCGAATACCGTGCAGGCGGCGTCCCTGCTCATCCTGAGCACGGGCGCGATCACAAATGCAGCAACCTCGACGGTGAACATCGCAGGCAATGCGTCGTTCAATGGAACAAGCCTCAATCTGGGCTTTGCAAACAATGACAACGTTCAGCTGGGTTCGCTGTCCGCGAATACGACCGGAGCATCAGAGCTTTCGGAAGACAGCAGCACACTGATCGAGAACTCCGTTCAGGCAGACTCTCTCCGCATTGTGAGTTCCGCGGCGATTTCGAATGCCACAAATTCAACGGTGAACATCGCCGGAAACGCATCATTCACCGGAACCAGTCTTAACCTTGGCTTTGCCAGCGGCGACTCGGTCCTGCTGGGGTCATTTTCCGCGAACACAACGGGCGCTGCTGAGCTGTCAGAAGACAGCAGCACGTTGCTCCAGAACACTGTCCAGGCGGGGTCATTAAGGATTGTCAGTTCAGCGACGATCACCAATGCCGCCAGCTCCTCAGTAAGCGTCACTGGTAATGCGTCGTTCGATGGCACCAGTGTGAACCTGGGTTTTGCGAACAGCGACAGCGTGCAGCTTGGATCGTTCTCTTCAAACACAACCGGCGCTACGGAACTGTCTGAAGATGACGGCACACTCTTTGAAAACACCGTACAGGCCGACTCACTTCGCGTTGTGAGTTCCGGTGGAATTTCGAATGCGGCCAGTTCGGTTGTCAGCATCACCGGCAATGCATCATTTGACGGAGCATCGCTGAACCTGGGCTTCGCGAACAATGACAATGTCCAGCTTGGATCATTCACTTCCAGCACGACCGGTGCGGCGGAGCTTTCCGAGGATAATGACAGCCTGATTCAGAACACCGTGCAGGCCGGTTCACTTCGAATGGTCAGCACAGGGACAATTACGAACGCCGCAAACTCAACCGTGAACGTTGTCGGAAACGCTTCTTTCTCCGGCACCAGCCTGAACCTGGGGTTTGCAAACAGCGATACGGTTCAGCTTGGTTCTTTCTCTGCGAATACGACGGGAGCAGCCGAACTTTCGGAAGATGGCGACACGGTTCTCGCAAACACAATTCACGCGGACTCACTTCGAGTCATCAGCACGGGCGCTGTTTCAAACGCTGTCAATTCCACGGTTCATGTGACGAACAACGCATCGTTTGACGGAACCAGTCTGAACCTGGGTTTTGCAAATGCGGATAACGTTCAGCTGGGATCATTCTCCGCGAACACAACGGGCGCGGCCGAACTCTCGGAAGACAGCAGCACGCTGATTGAGAACACGGCCCAGGCGAGTTCTCTTAGAATTGTCAGTACGGGAACGATTACCAACTCCGCGGGTTCGAACATCAGCGTCACGAACAACGGTTCATTCACGGGCACGAGCCTGAATCTCGGCTTCGCAAACGGTGACAACGTTCAGCTGGGTTCCTTCTCTTCCAGCACGACCGGCGCGACCGAACTTTCTGAAGACGGCAGTACGCTGATCGAGAACGCTGTGCAGGCGAACTCACTGCGAATGATCAGCACAGGTTCCATCACGAATGCCGCAAACTCCACGGTCAGTGTGACAAACAACGCATCGTTCACAGGTTCCAGCCTGAATCTTGGGTTCGCAACTGGCGACAGCGTTCAGCTGGGATCCTTCTCTGCAAACACCACCGGGGCGGCTGAACTTTCGGAAGACAATAGCACGCTGATCGCCAATACCGTGCAGTCGAACTCGCTGCGAATCGTCAGCTCAGGTTCCATCACGAATGCTGCGAATTCCACTGTCAGTGTCACGAACAACGCTGCCTTCACAGGCACCAGTCTGAACCTGGGATTCGCCAGCGGTGACAATGTCCAGCTCGGCTCATTCTCTGCCAGCACAACCGGCGCGGCGGAGCTCTCTGAAGACGGCGGCACGCTGATCGCCAACACGCTTCAGGCCAACTCGCTGCGAATCGTCAGCACCGGAGCGATGACGAATGCGGCGAATTCCACCATCAATGTCACCAACAACGCTTCGTTCACCGGAGTCAGTCTAAATCTTGGTTTCGCAAACGGCGACAACGTTCAGCTGGGATCTTTCTCATCAAACACCACCGGCGCGACGGAGCTCTTCGAAGACGGCGATACGCTGCTGGCGAATCAGCTTCAGGCGGGAAGTGCACTCATTCGCTCAACGGGAAACCTGACCAATTCCGCCGGGCTGGCGGTCAACGTCACGAACCTGCTCGACCTGAACGCTGCATCGATCGCCCTGGGAAACAATCCAACGGATTCCATTTCGACGGGGACTCTGCATTTTCAATCACCTGGCTCGGTGGACTTCACTGGTAACAGCATCGTGCTTGAATCCGGCAATCAGGCATCGTCCATTCAGCTTCAATCACGAGATGCCATCACCGCGGTCTCAGACGCCGCCACAACTCTCACGGCCAGCACAATTGATCTGACAGCGACAAATGGCATCGGATCGTCGACTGTTCGTGTCGTCATGGACACAGACCAGCTTCAGACTCAGAGCGGCAATTCGCAGTTCCTCAAACTCACCGGCACAACGACACTGAATCTGCTGAAGTCAGATTCCGGTTCGATCGACATTCTGGGAACAGATCTGGTCGACGGAAATGGCGCAAGTGTCAACCTTGATGCGGCCAGCGGGGCCATCCAGCTGCAGCTTTCCGGGAATGCGGGACAGGTACCGGCCGACTTCTTCAAGCCCGGACCGCTGGACGTGATTGAGACTCGAAGCCAGCAACTGAGCTTCCAGACACTCGGCGATGTCGCCATCCGCGCGATGCAGAATGTGAGCTTGGGGACGATCACCGGGCGTTCAGTCTGGCTGACGGGAGATTCCAATATCAACATGTCGTCGGCCAATGTCACCGCGACGACACTGGGAATTCTTGGCACCAGCGGTGCTGTGACTCTTCCTGCCACGCTGCAGTCGGCTCAGCAAATGCGAATCGATGCTCGAGACCTTCTGCCAACAAACGGTGCGTCGACGCTTGTGGCGGATCAGCTGCTGCTGAAAGTCCAGCATTCCGCAACGGTCCAGATTAATGTTCGTCAACTGGATGCTTCGTCCGATCAGAATCTGACACTTCTGAATCGTCGCACTTCGCTGGAACTACAGGACCTGGACTGTGACCTTGTCGCTCTGTTGACACCCGGCGGATTCACGGAACTTCGCAGTGTTGCAGCGACACCATCACTGATCACTCAGGTGCTGCCGATTACCGCGCAGCAAAATTCCCGCATCGTGGCAAACGGTCTGCTGCTGACCGGTCAGGCCGATCATCTTCTGTCCAACCCGACAAACGACATTAATACTCTGGCGTCACAACATACGGGTCGCCTGACTCTTGTGGATGTGGATGACCTGACAATTGGGACTGTTCGTACGACATCGGGACTTACATCCGACGATCACGATGTGCTGCTTCAAACGAGCGGCGCACTGACGTTACAGAAGGGGATTGATGCGGCGGATTCTGATATCCGGCTGCTGACAACCGGCACGATTCAGCAGACCGGCGGCACCATCATTGGAAATCACCTGGGCATTCATCAGCAGAGCACTTCCACGAGCCATGTGGTTTTGAATTCGGCGAATGACGTCAACATCTTCGCTGCTCAGAATGACTCTGCAGGCGACATTCAATTCCGGGACCGTGACGATCTGATCATCGACAGCGTCTCACGCCAGTCTCACGGAACAGTGCTGTTTGGCGGCGTCACCGGGCTGACTTCGGCCGGCGGCGACATCATCGTGGAAGCGACCGGCGACCTGACTGTTTTGAAGTCCGTGATCTCCGGAGACGGGGTGGAAGATTCGACGGCCGCAACCGGTGAGACAATTCGTCTGTCGTCGGTAGATGGGAACCTGATCGTGGACGCCACAGCCGGGGCCATCCTGATTTCGACGGATGAAAACCTGCTGCGTTCGAATGCTCAGACCGGAGATCGAGTCGAGCTGATCGCTGATTCGAACAGCTCCTATAACGGGGATCTGGATGGCGACACCATCCCGGATGAACTCGATCCCGATATGGACGGCGACACAATTCCAAACAGTCTCGATGGCACAGCAGACGGTGCGACGGAAGGACGAATCACTCTGACTGGCGACGTGACTCTTCGCAGTGATGGCGGCGTTGCTCATCGATTTGGCCCGCGCCCATTCGTCGGACAGCTGAACACGGCTTTCTTCGAGTTCATCACGGATCCTCTGCCACTGGCACTCGATAACAGCAATGCGGCGTGGAACAATGCCAATGCCTACATCGACGCGTTCTATGCCGTGATTGGCGCAGCGGGTGAGGAGAATCTGCTGGTGTCGCTCGACTGGCAGGATCCCGTCAGTGAACATCGAGTGGTCACGGATGCGCTGACTCAGCAGATCGCTCAGAACCTGGGAGTCACCAGCCCGGTTTCTTCCGACCGCATTCAGCAGTACCTGGTGGAGCAGGGTGGGTTGAGGAACATGATTGGGCACCTCTACACGACGCTCGACATGACACTGTTCCAGACGCAGCTTCGACAAACAACGATCAATGTTGAGATGAGTGTTTCGCAGCACCCATCCCTGACGCTGACGGGTTCGTGGATTGAACAGACCGGCACGACTCAGTCCGTTCCAGGAAGAGATGTTGCCTCGTCGGACAATGTTTTGACGGGACCAAATACCTTTGAGAACGGACGAGCACAGTTCCGTATTCCGACCGTGACACCTGCTCCGCCAGCCCTGTTTACCGGGGCGGTCGCAGCTCAGACCGAACGGCTGATTGTCCCGGCGCCTCCGGAAGTTCAGATCGCACTGGACCCGCCGGTTCAGGCAGAACTGGGTGACGGAGCGGTATCGGGATCGGCCTTTTCCACCGACGTCTTCTTCCAGATTCGAAGGCAGTTTGAGGCCGACCAGCCGGCCGAGCTCGTGATAAAGCGACTGACAGACAGTCGCCTGATTTCGTCACGTGAGGCGCTGGAAAAGTACATCGCGCAGGACCCAAGGCTGCAGGACGGTGCGGGGTATGAGATCTGGCTGATCTCAGAAACTGGCGGACGAAAAGTGGAGCGTCCGATCGTCGAATTCGAAATCACCGGCGGTCACCCCGGACCAGCTCGGGATCAGTCGTCAGATTCGGAGGGGCAAATGCAGCTGCTTGATCTTCCCTTTGAACTGCCTGACGAAAATACAATGCCGGAACCGGACAAAGATGCCAATGCCCCTGCTGAAACGCCGCAGGCATCTTTTCAACCTGAACATTTGATGGAATCGCTGATGACCGGCATTGAACAACTTCAATTGCTGGCCAGTGCTGTTGGCGAGGAGTCCGTACGATGACCAACACGAACCCTCGATCTCCTGACCAGAATTCTTCACCCGATCCGGATCAGACGTTTGTCGGTCCGATGAATGGTGGCTCGTCAGGAAATCAATCCGCCGCAAGTGACTCTGCAAACTCAGCGGCTGACCAGACCTTTGTGCCCGATCAGCATGGAGGCAAAGCGGAACAGGACGCTGGCGATTCGGCGGACGCTACCTTCGTCCCCGCACAGGATCGTGATGACGATCAGCTCGGATCAACCTTCGTTCCGTCAGGCGATGCACCTCAGTCTGACATTGAATCCACCATCATTCCGCCAGCGCCGGTCTCCGGGGACGATCAGGACGAACTGCAGGCTGATTCGACATTCGTGATGCCCAGGGCAGCTCTGCCTTCTGGGTCTCCGGATGATTCCGATGATCCTGAAGTGACTCAGGTGCGTCCGCGTAATCCTGTTGCATCACCACCAGGCGGTTCATCGGAGGAACTGAATGCCGATGCGACCGCCGTGTTCTCACGCTCAATTGGCAATCGTCCACCGGAGGATGATCCACACGAACAGGAAACTCTTGAGCGAGGAACTCAGGCACCGAAGACGCGCGCGAACCTGGAAGGTCGGACCATCGGACCAAAGGGGCCGGGTCGCAGCTCCCAGATCTGGAATGTGGCGGGCAAGGGCGGACTGGACAGTGTCATTTCTCTGAGAAAACGACCTGTTTCCGGCAGCGGGGCAGGGCCCTTCACAACTTCTGAGGATGCGGATTTTGAAGTCGTCCAGAAGCTGGCTGAAGGCGGCATGGGGGTCGTGTATGTCGCAAGGCAGAAGTCGCTGAATCGTGAGCTGGCCATCAAGACGCTCAAAGTCCAGGGACGTTCGGGCCAGGGAACTCGCGCGCAGAGCGGACCGACTCAGCTGACAAAGGCGGAACGTCAGAAGCGGGAGATGTTCCTTTCGGAAGCTCTTGTCACGGCGAATCTCGTACATCCGAACATCATTCCGATTCATGAACTTGCTGAAACGAATGATGGCGTACCTTATTATGTCATGAAGCGAGTTCACGGGATTCCCTGGAACAAGCGCATCCGCGAAATGTCGCTCGCGCAGAACCTGGAAGTTCTGCACAAAGTGTGTGACGCCATGGCTTATGCGCATCATCATGGCGTCATCAATCGGGACCTGAAGCCTGAAAATATCATGCTCGGGGAGTTCGGCGAAGTCCTGGTCCTCGACTGGGGTCTTGCCGTCCCTGCGCCTCATGCCGTCGATAAGAACTTTCGCTCGCCAGCCGCATCGTTCGGCGCGGGAACACCGGCGTACATGGCACCGGAATTGTGGACCGGTCCGGAAACAGCGATCGGCGAAACATCGGACATCTATCTGCTGGGCGCGATTCTGTTCGAGATCATCACGCACCTTCCGCCGCATGAGTTTCCGGCCATGCCGGCGCGCGGTACCAACATGGACATGATGAAGGTGATCGATGGAGTTCTTCGCGACAACAGGATTCGGCCCACGACAGAATCCGGAGAACTGATGGACATCGCGATGAAAGCGATGAGGACAGATCCGGACAGGCGATTTGGCAGCGTGCTGGAGTTTCAGTTTGCTGTTCGTAACTTCCAGCGTCATGAAGAAAGCCGAAGACTCAGCAATCGTGCGGGTGAACTGCTGGAGAGCAAAGATGCTTCCCGGGAATATCACACGTATCAGACGGCCGCTGCTCTGTTTGAAGAGTCGCTGCGAACGTGGAAGAACAACGGACCGGCCAGGAATGGTCTTCGAACGACGCGGCTTCGCTATGCAAAACTTGCGAGCGACAAAGGCGACTTCGACCTTGGTCTTCAGATCGCTTCACAGGAAACCGATTCGGAGTTTCTCGCACTGCAGCGGCGACTGGTGACAGCCAGACGTCTGCGTGCCAGCGTCAAGTGGGCCGCCGTTGCTGCCATGGTGTGCGTGATCCTGCTGGGTGTTAAGGCGATCTATGACAACGGGATCATCACGAACCTGAACGCCGAAGTAGAGTCTCGCCAGAAAGAAGCCGCTTCACTGATCGCCAAAGCTGAAGAAGCTCGCGAAGCGGCCTCTGTTGCAGAAAAAGAAGCCAGCACCGCAACGCTCGCCGCTCAGACAGCAAAGGAACAGGCTCAGCTGGCCATCACGGAAGCCGAATCGGCGAAGAAGACAGCCGACGCAGCCAAACTGGAAGCGGCGGCGTCAGCGATGCTGGCAGCGACAGAAAAGCAGAATGCGGAGAAAGCTCAGGCAATGGCAGCACAGGCGACCGCTCAGGCGATGACCGCCCAGAAGGAAGCGGCAACAGCCAAGTCAGAAGCGGAAGCCGCAAACAAGCAGGTGCAGTTGGCCAAAACTCAACTTGCCGAGGCCGAGCAGAAAACTCAGGAAGCGCTGACTCAGCAGGAGAAAGCAGAAACAGCAGCGCGAGTGGCTCAGGTGGAAATCCAGTCGCAGCTGATTCGAGGTCATACGCTCAGTCAGAACTATGCGGATGCCCTTCGCGAAGTTGATCAGCTGCTGAAGGGAGATTTGCTGCATCAACTTCCGGAGAATGTTCAGAACCAGCGGCGGTCAGAACTGGAAGCTCAGCGAGAACAGCTGCTTCGACGAACGCGTCAGTCGGAGGCTCCAATCCAGTCGCAGGTCATCAGCCCTGATGGTTCGCTGCTGGTCACCGGCGATCGCAATGGGCTTGTCGAGATCTTTGACAACCCGGCACGAACACTGGAGTGGGGTTCGAAGCCAATGCGCCAGCACCAGTTTGCGAGCGAGATCTATCGGCTGCGATTCGGCCAGAACCGTCTGTTCGTTGCGGTCGGTCAGGACATCTTCGTGTGGGACATGAAAAATGACACTCCGCAAAAGGTGGTCTCTCATCAGAACCCGATTCGAGGCCTTGATGTTGACGCACGTTATCTGATTTCCGGCGATACTTCCGGGGTCATTCTGATTCACGATGCGCAGACAATGAAGCCGGTGACTCGCCTGGCAGCACTGACTCAGTTGCAGGACGTGGCGATTGTTCCAGGCACATCTGATTTTCTGTACGCGGGTTCTCGAGGCGGACAGTCAGCCGACATTCTTGCCTACCGAATTCCCGGCGACGAAGCAGAAGCCTCCGACCAGGCAGCAGGACCAGATGCTGGGTCTGAACGTCGTCCGCGTCGGCTCGGGCAACTGCGAATGACTCGAGGACAGAACGAGCCTCCGGCCGCGCTGTCGGTGTCACCTGACGGGGCATTCCTCGCGATCAGCAACCAGACGAACGGAGACTTGCTGATCCTGCCCCGAACACAGAAAGATGGTGCCGACAGTTTTCCATTTCTTCACCCCGTGGATCTTGAGCAGGCGGGAAGGACTCAATGGAAGCTGTCAAAGCATGCGAGACCGATTAACGACCTTCGATGGTCGTCCGACAGTCAGCATCTTCTTACAGCCTCCGACGATCGATCCATTGGTGTCTGGGATCGAAGCTCCGATGGAGCCGGTCTGAAGTTTCGCAAGGACGTGCGAGGCCATGGGGCTCGAGTTCTGCAGTGTCTGTTTCTGAATCCGGAAGCCACGCGTTTTGCTTCCAGCAGTGCGGACCTGCAAAGTCGACTGTGGGATCTGACAACGCTCGATTCCGATACTAAACAGCTTCGCCAGGCATTCCGTCTGTCGATGCTTGAACCGGCGGAGCATCGTCCGACGAAACGTCGCGTGTACTCAGGCTACCTTCCAGTGGCACTGACGTTGAACCGTGAGGATGCACAGGCAGAGTCGGCGCAGGACAAGGACCGAGTTGACGCCGCGACTTCGGCTCGGATTCCAGCCTCTGTGACGGCCGATGAATCACGATCCCTGGAGACCATCTCGACCGCGGGCCCGGTCCGTGCCGTTCGATTTGATGCCAGCGGCGATCGGTTGCTGGGCGGGACATCGGATGGCACTCTGGTCCTGTGGAATACCGTGACCGGTGAACGACTCGTAGCGGCCTCTGGCCAGGAAACTCTGCGCGAAGGCCACGAATTCCATATCGCTCAGATGGCCGTTGCCGGAGCTGATCGCAGCATTCTGATCACGGCCGGATATGACGGAACCCTGCGACTCTGGGACCTGGGAACATCAGGAGGGACGGGCATCCAGAAGCAGGTGCTCAGTGGCATCGGCCTCGTCAACGCATTCGCAGCGTCGTCCGATGGTCAGTGGCTGGCGACAACATCGGCGTCTGCAACACAAAGTGCCGGATCTGCATCCAGCAGTGCTTCGATCTCTGAACAGTTTGGCTGCCAGGTCTGGAACATTGCAGAACTCTTGAAGCAGCCTCGTCCGCAGCCTCGAATGGGACTGACGGGTGTTCACAAGTCGGAACTGACCTCGCTGTCATTTTCCCCCAATGGTCAGTACCTCGCCACGGGAGGCCGTGACGGGGTTCTGGCCATCTGGGATCTGACGCAGGGAACCGTGCTGACTCAAACCCGCGCGCATCGCAGAAACACCATCGTGAGTTCTCTCAACTGGATCGGCGATCAGCACATCGTGTCGGCCGGGATGGACGGGCAGCTGCTGACGTGGTCGCTGAGCGTTGCGGCTGAAAACAATCCCGCAGCGGCGCTAACACGGAACGTGACCTTCGAACGCGATCAAACGCCGATCGAACGACTTTCTGTTTCGCCGGATCGAAGTCAGATGCTGGTGATCTCCGTGGACACAGACCGAAAAAGCCGGCGGACAAAGTCGACCGTGGAATTGCGAAGTACGAGCGACAGCAGTGTGCGGAAACAACTGACGCTTGCCATCGTCGGGGGCCAAACGCCAACTCAAATCTCATCAGCACAATGGTCGTCGAATGGACAGCAGGTCCTTCTGGCGACGAACACCGGGATTCAGGAAGTCCGCGCGCCGGAATGGAAAGTGAAACGAGTCTTCAGCGCGGGAACAGGAGTCTCCGATGCGCAGTTTGTCTCTCGCGCCGCACAGGCAGGACCAGCCACGCCGCAGAAACAGGACTCGTGCATTCTGACCTTTGATGGCAACACGGCCAGGCTGTGGAGCAACGAGAGTCGCGATCAGATCGCTTCGTTTCGAGGCCCGTTTCCAATCCGAGACGTCGCGCTGACCAGCGGCGATTCGCCACTTGCCGTCAGCGCAGGACTTACGCTGCGTGTTTTTGATGGACGAGTTTCAGAAGGGCAGGGCGGTAAGCCTTTGTTCCGAATTCCGGAAGAACAGGGAGTCGAAGTCACCTGCATCGCACCGGATGAACAGACATCGCCACGACTGGCCTTCGCGGATTCCTCAGGAGTCGTGCGTCTGGGTGACTGGGACGCGGCGACAAACACGCTGATGATTCGCTGGAGTCTCAAAGCTGTGGAATCGCCAGTGGCGGCTCTTCGATGGACACCAAAGCATGATCTGCTGGCCGTCGTTTCGGTCCTTGGAGAAATCGTGCTGGTAAACACCGACGGAATCGCCACCGTTCGAACCCGTCTTCCAGACAGTCAGTCCTGCCGCGTCACCAGTGCCGACATCGACAGCACCGGACAGCTTCTTGCTCTGGCGGGCGAACGAGTTTCCACGTCGGAATCGATCGGCTGGATCCTGAGCGATTTGATCAGCGAACTGGGTCAGCAGAAAACGGATCCTGGTGAGGTGGTTGCTGAGCAGTCGGCAAAGGTCGTCTGCCAGTTTTCAGGACACAGCGCCGGAGGCATTACGGCCATTCATTTTGTACCGTCATCGCCGTATCTGATCTCCGGCGGCCACGACGGAGCCATCATCATCTGGAACTGGCAGAACCCACTGCCTGGTTCTGTGCCGGTGGCTTATGAAGCCTATCGGTTCTTTTCGGAAACTCAGCCCGCCGCCCATGCCGCTCCTGTCACGTCACTTGATGTCTCTTCCACACAACTGGCCAGCGCAGGCGAAGACGGCAAAGTGATCCTCTGGAAGCTGCCGGTTAGTCGTCCGTGACAATGCCCTTGCAAAGCAACTCGTCAAACTTCTCTGCCGTGACATCGATCGTGCAGTCGACATGTCCGTCGGCAAAGACGGAAGTGACGCTCCGTCGCTCTCGGTATTCGGCAATGGCCTCCAATTTTGAAATGTCTGCTGGTTGCATCCAGTTTCGCCGGGACTCCTGAGTCAACATTACGGCAATCGTAAATGAACTTCCCGAGGTAATCTGTTCAAATGTTGAAACGCCGGATGTCGGCCAGATAGTTGTTTCATCTACGACAGCGACCATCTGAGTGGAATAAGGTATCACCGACCCCGCAGTGTAAGCCGCGGGTGCAAACTTCCAGAGTTGAGCGTTATGATCTGAGTCCCATGGCTCATCGAAGCGAATCCTGCTGAAAAGATCCTGTTCATCCAGAAACGGAAGGATTAAGGAACGCCAGCTATGCAGCGGCGTCCCATCATCAGCAAGTGTTTGAAAGGGCGGAAAGTGCCCATGATGGTGGTGAAAGTCCACCAAGGCGATCCCGATGGCTCGAAGAGAGACTCGTTGAGTAAATTCTGCCTCCGAAAGGTCTGGATGCCGTGCTCTCAACCGCTGGGCAAAATGGTCGAAGTGCAGAAGAGAATCGCACCTGGAACAGTAGTTGGACTCAACGGGAAACAATGAGGTGCAGTTATCGTTATCACAACGCCATAACGAAAGGTGGGTCAACTTTCGGGCACCAATTGACTCAATCTCACTTCGGTGCAGCTGAAGATACCATGTCGAGTTCTCAGTATTCGTGAAACAAAAGCCATAGAGCTTGTTAGCGACATCAAACAGGCCGCCGTAACAGGAAATTGTTTTTGACTGCAACAAGTCATCGGAACAAATTGAAACCGCAGCCCGTTCTCCCTGTGCGATTTGAGCAGCGACCTGATGCATGTAATCAGCGAATTCTGACGGAATAGGGCATTGAACAGCTATTTTTGGTTTTCGAGGCATTTGCTTTCTCGTGCACCGAGGACACTCCAGTTCGCCACTGTTGTGGCATTGGAAGCGGGAATAATCAAGTCGAGCGCCACACAGGCCAGAATGTGAAAAGTCGAGGTTCTGCGGGGCGGATGCCGCATTCTGCTTGTCTGACTGGATTCTGGTCGTAATCTGCGGCCTTCAGAAACGAACTGCCCGCTGCCGATGATGGACGAGAACGTTCGAAACATACCCGGATTGAGCCGGATGAATCCCACTGCCTTTACCGATCAAACCTTTCAGCGATGTTCAGGAGTCGTGCAGGCTCTTGTTCCCGCGTTGCTGGATCTTCAGGAACGCGCTCAGATTTTCGGCCTGGAGCCTCTGGCGGGGCGTGAGTGGTTTGAGCTGCTGCGTCAGAAACTGGTGCCTCAGCTTGGCGACAAAGCGTACCTGGTCGTCGCCGTCGTGGGCGGGACCAACATCGGCAAGAGCGTGATCTTCAATCATCTGGCCGGATGCCGTGCGAGCGCGTCGAGTCCTCTGGCTTCCGGAACCAAACATGTCACGTGCCTGGTGCCCGCGGGCTTTTCCGGTGAGCATGATCTGCGAAAAGTCTTCCCGGACTTTGAGCTTCAGGAATGGAGCGATGCGTCACTGGCGCTTCAGGACAGCGAGGCTCATCGGATCTTCTGGCGAACCGCTCCTGAGCTGCCGGAATCACTGCTCATCCTGGATACTCCGGATATCGACAGTGACGCGCGAGTCAACTGGGTGCGAGCGGACGCGGTGCGACGTTCGGCCGATGTGCTGATCGCCGTGCTGACTCAGCAGAAATACAACGATGCCGCCGTGAAGGAATTTTTCCGCAAAGCCGGCGATGAACAGAAGTCCGTCATTGTGATCTTCAATCAGGTTCTTCTGCCGGAAGATGAACCGTACTGGCCGGCCTGGCTGGAAACATTCTGCCGCGAAACTCACATCCGTCCCGAGTGTGTTTATCTGGCTCCGTCTGATCGCCGCGCGGCCGAAGAACTTCGACTGCCATTCTTTGAACGCAGTCATGCGACGTGCCTGAATCCTGACGCAGCAGTGGATCCGGCCGTTTCCCGCAGTCTGTCTGCCGATCTCGCGCGGCTCAAATTTCGCGATATCCGACTGAAGACGCTGCATGGTTCGCTCAAGGAACTCGCTCATCCTCAGCGAGGAATTCCCGGATGGCTTCGTGAACTGCGAACGGCCAGTCAGGATCTTCGTCAGACATCGTCGCGTCTGGCGGCGGACAGCGTGATTCAGGTTCGACAGTGGCCATCACCTCCAAATGCAGTTCTGGTCACGGAGCTGCGGAAGTGGTGGTCGGAGCGACAGGTCGGCTGGGCTCGAAAGATCAACTCGGCGTACAACGTGATCGGGAACGGAATTCTGTGGCCCATTCGAGCAGCAAGAAAGGCCATTCAGGGCGAACAGACCCCGCCGATGGAAGACTATCGCCAGCGTGAATGGGCGGCGATCCTGAACGTCGTTGAAGAGCTGTTCGACAAGCTGCACTGGATGGCGGAATCCGGCAACGACATTATCAAGCCTCGAGTCGAAAAACTGCTGCGGGGCGATGTCAGGACTGAACTGCTTCGAAGTCTTCGAGAACAGCACGATCAGGTCGTCTTTGATGACGAGCTGGTGAGCGTTGTCGAAAAGGAAATGACGGCGTTCGAGAAAGACCGGCCTGATTTGTTTTCCCTGTATCGGCAGCTGAACAACGTGTCGGCCGCCGTTCGTCCTGTGACCAGCGTCGTGCTGTTTTCCATGGGCTTCGGCCCGGCCGGAGAAATGGTTGCACCCATGCTGGGACATGCGGCGGCTTCAGCGGTGATTCACGTCGTGGCCGATGTCGCTGGTGGAGCCACCGCAGCGGTTGCTGGCGAAGCGGCGGTTTCCACTGCGGCCGGAACCGGTGCAGGAATGCTGCAGGCGTGGTTCCACCGACTGCATTCCTCGTTCACGGAGCGCCGAGTCGCATGGTTGACAACTCGCATTCACGATCAGCTTCTTCAGGGACTTCCTGAAGAACTGTCAGCGGCTTCCGGGCTTCCGGAGGCAGAGTCATTCAGAACGGTTTCGAATCTCGTCAGCGAACTCGGCAGTCTTACGTAAGCCGTTCCGGGGACAATCACGATGTCACTTTCAACAGAACTTCAACAACTTTCTCTGCTGACCGAGGTAGATGACCTCATTCAGCGAGTTCGCAGGTGGCTTTCAGAAGGCCCCGCATGGACTCCGGCAAAGTCCGCTCGCGCGCTGACCGCAAGGATCCTGGAACGTGTGCAGTCCCTCCGCATCCGCCTGGAAGCTCCTCTGGTCGTGGCGACCTTTGGCGGAACGGGAACGGGCAAGAGCACACTGGTGAATGCTCTGATCGGTCAGGAAGTGACGCAGTCCGGACGGCAGCGTCCGACGACACTCATGCCGGTCCTGCTCGCACATCCCGATTTTGAACTCAACGCGCTGGGGCTTGATCTGAGCCAGTTTCTGGTGAAGCGAGTCGATGCGCCCGTCCTTCGGGATCTGGTGTTGATCGACTGTCCCGACCCGGATACGAGCGAAGCCGCAGAGCAGGGCAGTAACCTTTTGCGATTGAGATCCATTCTGCCGCTCTGTGATGTTCTGTTGTATGTTTCGACGCAGCAGAAATATCGCAGTGCCCGCATTGCAGAAGAACTGGCCGACGCCGCTTCCGGCTGCAGACTTGTGTTCGTTCAGACTCATGCCGAACAGGATTCTGACATCCGTGATGACTGGCGAGCCAATCTGGCACCGCGGTATCAGGTGCCGGATATGTTCTTTGTCGATTCGCGGCGTGCCATGCAGGAACAGACGTCCGGCCAGAGACTCTCCGGGGATTTTGGACGACTTGTGGAACTGCTGACAAACCAGCTGGGAACATCGCGCCGTATCGCCATTCGACGTGCGAACCTGATTGATCTGCTGGAGGAAGCGTTTCAGGTGAGTCACCGGAATTATCAGGCCGTGCTGCCTGAGGTGCGAAAGCTCCAGGATGCTCTGGAAGACCAGCGGTCGTCCCTGCGACAGAGGCTGACAGACCAGCTTCGTGATGAACTGATGGTCAATCGGCACCTGTGGGAACGAAGGCTGCTGAGTGCCGTGACGGATCTGTGGGGGTTCAGTCCGTTTTCGTCTGTGCTGCGGCTTTACAACGGTCTGGGAGCGTTCATTGCCTCGCTGAGTTTCTTTCGAGCCCGGACATCGGCGCAGATGGCATTGATCGGTGCCATTCAGGGAGCACGCTGGATCAAGTCGCGGGTGGAAGAGCACGGCGCGGATTCGTCACTGGAACGCCTTTCCGATTTTGGTCTGAGCGATCAGCAGCTTCAGGAGTCTCGCCTTCTGATGGCCGGGTATGTGCGAACGGCAAAGCTGGAAGTCGATGAGCAGATCAGCCATCGCGACCTGCAGGATCTGCGACGACAGGCAGCACAGATCGAAGGACAATTCCTGGTCGACGCCCGTCGTTCCGTGGATCGTCTGATTGAAGAGCTTGCTCAGCGGAATGGATCCAGTCTGCGACGCTGGGTCTTTGAGGGATTGTTTCTGCTGTACCTTGTCTTTCTGACCGGGCGAATCGGCTACAACTTCTTCTGGAGTTCATTCCTTGCTCCGGCGTTTGGGAGTCGAGCGGAAGCGGAACCGTTACTGACCGTGGACTTCTACATTCCCGCAACGATCTTTCTGGTGCTCTGGTCCGCTCTGCTGGTCCTGGTCTTCACCTGGCGATTAAGAAGCGGCTTGACCGAGCACATTGAGCGGCTGGCACAGACAATGGTCGACAGCCGCCTGCCAGCGGGCCTGTTTCCTCAGCTGGACCAGGCCTGTGAGTCTGTGTTTGAAGAAGAACGCACGCTGGACGAGCTGATGGTTCGAACAAGCCAGTTCCGCCGCCACCTCGCCGAAACCCCAACCTTCCTCGGCGGCCACCGCCGAGAAAGCCCCCAAGGCCCCATCTCTTAATCGTAATCGTAATCTTAATCCCCATCACCCCCACCCAAAGGCGAGCGGCTGGGCGTCAGCCCTCCGTGCCCCACACCATCCCATCTCTTAATCCTAATCTTAATCTTAACCTTAATCCCCACCCCCAGCGCACCGTTCTCCGACAGAAAATGTGCGACAAAAAATAACCCCACAACAAACCCCCAAAGCGAGCGGCCCCGGTGTCAACCGGCCGGTACTTTACATCGGCTACACATGAAATCGCATACCGGGAAGCTAACGCATCCCGCTCGCCAAATCGCGTTCACCAACCAAGAACCAAGAGCCAAGAACCGCGCCGCCCCACCCGTCCCCGCCCGGCTTCACGCCGGCGGAACGCAGGTTTGACGACTACCAGGCAACCAGAAAATCCACCCTCGGCCCCAACCCGGCTTCACGCCGGTTGAGCCCAGGTTTGACAACTAAAGCCGCAACCAAACCCCCGCCCCAAAAAGGCGAGCGGCAGGGCATCAGCCCTCCGTGCCCCACGCCGCATCCCATCTCTCAATCCTAATCTTAATCCCCACCCCCAGCGCACCGTTCTCCGACAAAAAATGTGCGACAAAAAATAGCCCCACAACAAACCCCCAAAGGCGAGCGGCCCCGGTGTCAACCGGCCGGTACTTCTCGGGGACTGTTGCGCATTCCAGACAGGCTGGGATTGATTCTGTCTTTCCGGGTGCAAGGGGCTTCCTGAATTCATGCTGCAGACTCCTGGATGGACAAAAACACGAACTTTCTGATACACTCTCGTCAGAGCAGCTTGCCACACCCTGGGTGTTTATACAGACTCATTACCATATTAGACAGATTCAATCTTCTGTCTAATTCCGTTTTTCTGTCTAAAAGTCGTTCGCTAAGACAGCAGGAGCGGACATCCAGCGCGTCGGAAAGAATCGCATTCGGGGTCGCGTGTGGTGACCATCGCGACTCAAGATTGGAGCCGCAGTCTGGAACCGGGAATTGACGCGAATGAACGCGAATCAGTCGCAATCGGTGTGTGAGGATTCGCAGCGGCGGTGCTGATCATATTGATTCCTGAGCGATCGTGCGTAAGTTGAACTTGTCATCGCAAAGTTGGCTTCGTACTCTGCCACGGCTTCGCGTTTCATTCAGCCGCGATCGAGCACTTCAGCTGCAGAGTCGCGAATCACAGAGAATCGCAAAGCGAACTAAAAGATCCAGCCGAGTTGGCGTCGGCGGTTTCACACATGGCAAGTCAATCGCGCCAACCGGCTGATCTTGGTCGTTCTTTGCAACTGTCCTTATCTCCAAGATCGCCAACGTCTGTGCAAGCGAATCCGTACGAACCACCAGCATCATGTAAGCAGCGATCCAAGCGGCCGCAGCTGTCGCTAACCGTGCTTCAGCGGGGAGTGCTTCTTTCCAGTGCGTGTGCAATGATTGTTGGCACGGCCTACACTCAGATGTATCCGAATCCAAACTCGCTTTCTTGGGAGCGAGATCTGGAAGTCGTCGCACTCGTGGGACTCTGGTTCCTCTACCTTGTCATCTCTGTTGGCGGTGCCTTCCTTCTGCTTCGATCTTGCAACCCAAATATTCGGGGCATCGGGACTATTCTTGCGGCCCTCCCATCCGTTATTGTCTGCGGTGGTTTCATCTCACTCGTTATCAACTAAAGTCGCAAAATGGTTCGAAGTGGGGCAAAGGACAAAACGCTGAACCCGAGTTGCCGATCACGGTTTTTCAAGATGGAAGCTCGCTCGCCGCAACCGGCTGATCTTCGTCGTTCTGCCCCAAACCCTATGGCTGCCACCATCGAGTCAATTCGTAACGATCTCGCCCGGTGTCGCAATGCAAAGCGACAACCTACGGTCTTTGGTTCGGACTCGCACAGTTTCAATCTATTTCCGCCGCTCAATGCGTCGGCGGTTTCACGTTTTGAGGAACGCCATAAGATTAAGTTGCCGGACGGCTACAAGCGATTCATCACTGAGATTGGTAACGGTGGCGCGGGACCTTATTACGGCGTCTTCAAACTTGGCGAAATGGACGACAGTTTCGACCACAAGCCGTGGAAGGAAAACGATGGATTCGTTGGGATCTTGTCCGAGCCGTTTCCGCACAAAGAATCCTGGAACGATCTCCCGCCGTACCCAGAAGAACAGGATGACGAAGATGCCTACGAAGCAGAACTCAACGCGTTCGACGAAATCTACTGGAACTCCAAGCAGGTAAATGGCGCCATTCCGATTTGCCATCAAGGCTGTGCGTATCGCAATTGGCTTGTTGTCACGGGTGCCGAGGCGGGAAATGTCTGGGACGATCTCAGAACGGATCAAAAAGGTCTTCGCCCTACGAATACTAAACACAGTGGCCGTATGACGTTTCTTGAGTGGTATGATGACTGGCTTCAGCAGGCGGTTGCGAAGCTTCCGAAGTCATCGCGATAAAGGGGCCGAACAAGGCGGTCAACCCGGAGACATCTGAGTGACTGAGTCAAGTGATGAATTGGAATTGAATTAGAAGTTATCAACAAGTTATTCACATGTTGTCGGGTCCCGAATGAGGAGTTGATTTTGTCTTTGATGGATGAAGGCGCAGTGAGTTCAGCGACGGCAGATTGAGATGGTCAACTGTCCGAGCCACTCGGATTCAATCGCAACCCAGATCGCGTTGGATGCTGATGGTGAATGGCGTTGCTGCTCCGAGCCTCCGCTGGGAAGAGGATTGGCAGTCATTAACCGCGGATTGCGCGGATGTACGCGGATAAGTCGCAAACTCGCGTGAGTGGCTCCGATGCACGGGATGCCATTGTTAGTCCACGCACGGAGGATCGAAAGAGCGAGTTGAGCAGGACTCTTCTTGCTTCGTTTCCAGTCGTGTTGGGATGATGATTAAGATGAAGATTAAGATTAGGTAAGAAGATTTTTGGAAGGAGCGTGGGCACGTAGGGCTGACGCCCAGCCGCTTGCATGTTGGGTAGCGTTACTCGGCGCGGTGATTTGATGAGTTTTGCAATCTTTTGCTTCGTGCTATGTCGGGTAGTGCAAAAACCGGGTCCCACCGAGGTGTACTCGGTGGCGGATGTTTTGTGAGTCAGGCCATCACCGCCATTGGGTTCTATCCCAGTGGAGTCAGGTTTTTGCACTACCACGGCCTCGGCTTCCAGACAGGGCCACCAAACCAATTCAGCACAGTCCGGTCTCCTGCCTTATCCGCGTACATCCGCGCCATCCGCGGTTACTCACCAAGCCAATTCCAGGGTGACAAGCTGCATCGCCAGCCGTAAACTCTGGCCGGCGAGGATTCCTCACAATGATGAATCCCGCAAGGGCCATTCCTGAGCCCGCACCGCGCACAAAGCGGCAAAGTTCAACTTACGATCTCTGCGTCGGCTGATCGCCAGACGCATCGATCGCAATTCGTTCGCCCACCGGAAGGCGCCTGGATGAATGTGGTATTGCGTGTGACAGGAGCTAATGGTCTGGCGATGGATCAAGCGATCCGGGCGGCCGGCCACCTGATACAATCAGTGTGGCCCCATTCGTGGAGAAGTATCAGGTGGCTTGCACTTTTGTTACCAACTGCTCTGGTCTCTCGCCACGGCCGCCGGAGCCGATGGACGACGCCACCCAGAAGAAGCGGCTCGAAACTTTGTGGAAGCAGTTGCAGGAATACGACGAGCCGGAAGGACGGGTGCGGGCGGCCTTCGCCCTGTTCGACGAACCCAATGCCGTCGCGTTCCTGGCCGAAAAGCTGCCGCCCCTTGAGGCGACCAAGGACCAGATGAAGGCGTGGCTCAAGGAACTCGACAGCGGCGACGAACACGTGTGGCAGGCCGCCTACGAACGACTCGGGTACTTGATCCCCCAACTCGCCCTGACGCCGGACGAGCAAATCGTCGCCGTCACCACGGACAACGGCAAGCGGCTGCTTTACGGCGTGTGGAGCGGCTACCTCCCCGAATTCGCCCCGTGTGCGACGTACCGCGCACTTCACGGCTGACGACGAGGCTACCGACGGTCCGCGGTTGGAAGCGACGTTCCTCATCCGGAGTGACGGACAGGAACACGTTTATCGGCCGAACGCCCAGATGATACCGCTGGCCGAAGCGAATCCGCACGCGTGGTCCCGAGCTGAGTTGGCAGCGAAGGTCCTCCGCCGCATCGACACCGCGGCTAGCCGAGCCGGTGCTCGAACGCCTCGCCACCGGACACAAGGACGCCGCTCACCCGCACCGCCGCCGAGTTGTTGAAGGCGAAATCCCTCCGCCCGCGAATCCCACCCTCGACGACCTGTGGGCAAAGTTGCTGACCACGTACGACTTCGAGTCCGCTGACGACTTCGACACCATGTTCCAACTGGCCCACGCGCCGAAGGCCGCCGAATTCCTCCGGGCCAAGCTGCCGGCCATCAAGGCGAGCAAAGAGCAAATGAAGGAGGCGGCTCAAGGGGATCGACAGCGACGATCCGAAGGTGTGGAAGCCGGCGTTCGAGAACCTGCTTTACTTCCGCCCCACGATTGCCCTCGATTGGAAGGAGCAAATCGCTGCCGTGTCCACCGCCCACGGCCGCACCTCCTTGCTGCTGGTGTGGGAGCACACCACGAGGCAAGCCCCGGCCGAGCTCGATGTGGACCCGGATTGCACGCTCACCCTCGAACAGTTCGACGACGTTCTGGAGTTGACGTTGTCGTTCCCCACTTCGAAAGGGGTGCCGAGCCAGTGCGTCAACACCATGTGGGTGCACAATGAATCGACCCACTGGCGACGGGCGAGGATGGCGATCACCGCGTTGGAGCACATGAAGTCGGACGAGGCGAAGGCGGTGCTGAAGCAACTGGCTGATGGGCACCCGGCCGCACCGCCCACCCAGAAAGCCAAGGCGGCGCATGTCTCGGTTGAACAAGTAAGGTGGGTACGGGGCGGGGCAATTCCGGCCACGAGTTCGGGCGGGCCCCGGAAATGTTGGCGGGATTCGAGCGGCCCGACTGCCGAAGAGGCAAGGAATTCAATTCGCCTCAAGTGAAGGCGGAGAGACGTCGGCTGTAAATCCATACGAATCGAAATCGTTGCTGATATGGTCAACTTCGACATTCCATGGGAAGACAATTACGTCGGTCAGTGGGCCGACGACCCCCAGCAGCATTTGAGCATCCGCAAAGTCAGAGACCGGCACTACCTCGCTACGTTGCTGATTGATGGCCAGCCAATCGCTCGTCCGTGGATGGACAACGCGCCTACTGTTGACATGCCGGCGATCTACACGTTCACTCCATTGGATGGCTCGGATTTTTCGATCGATCTCTGGACGAAGCAGCGTTTCACGATTTCACTGGATTATGAACCGAACTTTCAAATCTACGACCACGCGCCGTGCGGCTCTGACTATGGGGATCACACGGTATTCAAATCTCGACTTTCTGGATCAATACTATCCACTACTCGGTGGGCTCAAACATTTTATTCGCGTCAGCTAAAATTAAACCAAGCGAACAACCGCATGCGCGGGAATGTGGTAGCGACGGGTTTTGACATTGTAAATCTTCTCACCGCATCCCGTGATGCGGTGCGTTCGTCGAGCCCGGGCCAAGGCATTTCGAAATGCCTTTGTTCAAGAAGCCCGGTGGCTGAAGGAGCGTCGCTCGCCTTTTGGGAAAGCATGGCCGGGGAAAGCGGCAGTCAGCAGTTTTCAATTGGCAGTGTTCAGTTTTCGGTGAATCACAGGGCGGGCAATAAGTTCAGTGGGGCCGCCAACAGAAATTGCGGCCGGACTTTTTGCTTTTCGATCATCCATGTTCGTCCGCCTTTTACCTGCCGCCGGCGATGGGCCGTGCAGAAGCTGTTCGGTTGATGTGTCAGCCCGCTGGGCCTTGAGGACTTTGGGCACCGTTTCCGGTGGCTTACGCACACCGGCAAGGGTTGTGGCGGCCCGCTGGGCCTGAAGTGGCGACGCGGGACGATGTCTGTCGCCGCTTCGCGGCTTTGGGACGGTTTGTTGTTGCACGAACCTCGGGTTGTCACCCGAGGCTATTTGCTGCCGCAGCTTCGCTGCTGAAGACTGGCAATTGACGGAGTCAAATGGAGCAGGGTGCTACAGCGTCCAAAGCGAGTCAACATGAGTTTTACTGCTTCGCTTCGTTGACACCTTCGGCATCTTCAGTGGTGTCCCGCTAGTGGCGTTCGTATTCTACGCATGGTTTCAATGGACGAAACTGCTGAAGCCTCTGATTCCGCCCATCGTTCTTCAGTATGACGCCATTTCCTTTTTCGCATTCCAAGGCTGATACTGAATGACCAGACCTGCTGACGAACCCGGCGAAGTTGATTTATCATTGATCGATCGCGAGACCGCTGATCCATGTTTTCATCGATATTGTTTTGGCGACTTTTTCGCGGGTGGAAAGCCGGTTTGGATCAAAATCATTGTTGGCGCAATTGCGACGCCGATCGTACTAATCTTCCGCGTGGTGAGCACTGATGGCGGCAGGGCTTCGCGTTTTCTTTCCGGGCCGGCTGCAACCGCCGGGCTTCTTGCTACGGGAGCTTTGGTAGGTGCAGTCCTCGGTGGATCACTCGCGATGAAAGAATTATCGATGCGAGACTTGCTGCCGGGCGGTCTGTCTCATGGCCATTCCGGCTTGCCTTCTGCTGCGGCAACGTTTCCCTGTTGTTGGTTTGGGGACCGATCGGGATCGCTATGCTGATTCTCGTTTCGATACTGTTCCTGTAACGTGGTCACTTCAAATGAAGGCGGACAAAGCGTTCAACCGGAGTGTGGCTAACTGCCGGGGCTGAAATGGATTCCGGATTTCAGCCACACCTGGTTCACGCAAGTCGTTCGCTTTAGGCAGGCTTCTATCCCATGGGTACGGATGCACTCGACATCTGCTTTCGCTGTGAAAAGGCTCTGGGCGTAAGACTGGATCGATCAGCGATGATCGAGTTGCTGCAATCTGGCAATACGTCTGATCCCCCGAAAGGCTACTGGACAGATCTTCGCGTGAAGGAATTCGTGGCATGGGTCGAGTCGCAAATGCGCATCCAGAAAGTTGCGTATGACGGTGATGTGTTTTGCGTTGTGCGAAAACAAGTCGCCGAGTGTCTTTCGGTAGAGGAGTCTGAAGTCACTGCGGACGCCTGGATTTGCCGCGATCTGGGCGCAGAATGAGTATTCCCTGAGAGTTCAATACAGGCCATGACAGAATTCGAGTCACGTTCGTGACGATAGCCTCAGATTGTAGCCTGTTGTGACACTGCCGCGTAGAATCGTCTGCCAATGTGCACTACCACGGCCTCGGCTTCGAGCAGGCCAGCAAACCAATTCAGCACAATCCGGTCTCCTGCCTTATCCGCGAACATCCGCGCCATCCGCGGTTCACTCACCAAAGCCGTTTCCAGGGTGACAACCCGCGTCGCCAGCCGTTAACTCTGATCAGCGAGGATTCTTCACCGTGATGGATCCCGCGGGGCCGTTCGTGAGCCCGCACCACTCACAAAGCGGCAAAGTTCAACGCACGATCTCTATGTCGGCTAATCGCCAGACGCATAGATCGCAATTCGTTATGCGGGAAGGCAATCATGTCAGTCGTTACCCTTCCCGAGCGTTGGATCGTTCACCGATACATGCGCATGTTGCGCGCCGCGTTCTTCATGCGGCTCGCGCTCACGCAGCGCACTCCTATCCGTTCGTTGTCGATCGCCTCACGGGAAGTATCTCCTTGTTCGTGCCGGATCCTCATTTGGCTGACGCGACTACCATCCAAACATACCTTCATGCTGTAGGCCAGACTGTGCTTGAAACTCGGTACGCATGCAACGACCTGTTTGATCGTCAAGACATACCGTATAAGCTATTCAATCAAATGAACCCGGCGGAGCCACTCTGATCTCGCCTGGCTGCGAGGCTGCAATGTCGCTGTTGGATTCAGTGGATGACAATGTTACCAATATGCTCATTTGTTGGGGGCAGGATTTCTGGTGTCGTCCTCGCCTCCTCTATGATCGAATTCGGCAGCATGAAATCAAGTACGAATCGGGCCTTGCCCGATTCACGGGTTTCCTTGATCCTGTTGATATCATTGCTCCGTCAAAGTGGGCGTGCGACGCTAAGCAGAAGATCTCATCGCAGGTATGCGTCCAGCTATGCGATATTCTCGTGGCAACCGTGTTCGGTTGAACGTCGGAATGTCGTGAGTGCTTAATTCATCATTCGAATCCTCGTGAAATTCTGCAGAACAGGCTGTCCCGTGAAACTGCAAATCCGGTGCGAATCCTGCATGAAGCTCCTGTCAATCTCCGACAAGTACTGCGGGAAGAAGATCAAGTGTCCGGTGTGCGGACAAGCGGTCTCCGTCCCAGCGGCGACCAGAAAGTGTGGAACAAGAGGATGAATGGCTGTCCGCTGATCTTGGGAAACTGGAAGCTGAGTCGGAATCCGAAGCAGAGGATGCCTGGGGATCCGACTTCGACGGCTTCGCAGACAGCGAACATGATCCTACGGTGGCGAGGCTGCGGCTTCACTGCCTCCGAAAAGTTCGAATCGACAGAAGGCTGCCACGAGGTCACGGGAAGCCGCAACTCCGCCTTCCCACTCAGGGGTCAGTGTTAGTTTTGTTTCTCCACCGAACGCAGGTGTGGAAAGCATGACCGTAATCAATGCCGGCAAGATGTTTTCGAAGAGCATCGGGCCTTCTCACGGGCTGCCGCAGTAAGATTCATTCTGCAGCTTTGACTGTCGAGGTGCTCCAATCCTATGCCTCGCTGACCGAACAGGACATCACGTCCGAGCTTTCGATCAAAGTTTATGGTCACGTCAACGGACATCGAGTCGACGAGTTTCTTACCGGGAACGCCGCTGTGGATCAGCGATATGGTGTTTCTTCCGCCCGAGCTCAGACGTTGCAGGCCAGACAGTCGGTGCAGGCGGGAATGGACAGGATCCTCAATGAGTTCATGGAGACATTCGTCAAAGCTCTGGAGCCCATTGTGCCGGGTATTACACAGAGTCGCGGGACTGCTCACCCAGGTTTTCGTATTTGGCTGCCTTGTATTCGCTGGACTGCTCCTGTTCTTTTACCTTTAGCAAGCAGCACCTGAGACCGCACATTCCAATTCCCACAGCTGGCATCCTCTCTCTGGTGATGGCAGCGGCTGTCAGCTGCTCGCTGTTTTTTGTCTTCGTCGGATTTGCCTCCGATCAATCCGTGATGAGTTCTCGGCTGGGTCGACGTATTTGTCTGCTTGCCGTGTCAGAACGGCGGGTGACACCATCTTCATCGGCTTCGGCATTGCCGCTGTGTGCTGGCTGATCCCATTGATTCTCTTCCCATTTCTCTTCAACATCGGGTGAGAAGCATGCTCCACTGCGGTGACCTGACGCCGTGCTGCCTCAAGCCAACGCCGCACGAGCCATCGAACGTCTTCAGGAACGCGGCGCCACCTTCATCTCCTTTGCCGTCACTGGCAAGATCGATGTGCGAAACAACTTCACCGGGTGGCGGTGGGTTGTTGGAGGTCAACGCCGTTGGGTTGGGATTAAGTTTAAGATGAAGATTAGGATAGAGAGATTCTGGGAAATGCCGTGGGCACGGAGGGCTGACGCCCAGCCGCTCGGCTGTTGGGGGGCGTTCTTCGGGGGAGTGCCTGGCAAAGCAACGCCGTTTGACGGATCGCGTGCAAAGGAACTCTGGCGAGTTTCACTACAGATATGACGTCCACTCTGCCAAACCAGTGACCGCAAATGGACACACCGCGTGGCTCAGATGGCTTGCCTTATTGACCCTGGCTTGCGCGGAGTTGCTTCAGGATTTCATCCATCTCTTCCAGCATCTCCTCGTCGTCCGCGAGGTCGGGGAACTGGGACCGGCTGAGTTGTGCCATGATCCAGGCTGGCTCGTTCTTCGGATTCTCAATGTCGATGGCCGCACAGAGCATGACGGCGACTTTTCGTTCTTCCGGTTCATGATCGAACATGACCGAGGCAACGATTCGCTGGATCGTTTCAATCTTTGCATCATTCTCCTTGGATGCCGGCGACGCGTCATCTGTTGCGGCTGGCTTGGGTTCTTCTCCTGCGGCCGTCTCGGGCTTCTTCGTGCGAGACTTCGAGAATGGTTCGGCGGGATCCGGAGTCAGTGTGGTCAGCACGCTGTCCCATTCCGGTCCCATGCATTTGTCAACCGGAACTCCAATGGCGCGAAACTGCTGAAAGCGAAGTACCTGATTGAGCAAAGGCTGCAGGTGTTCGAAGTCGTTGGGTGAAACGGAGGTGGCGCGGATACGTCCGGCGATCGGCTTCAGTTCCTTCACCCAGCGAGCCTGCTTCTCTTCGATGTCGGTCAGCACATTGATGGCTTCATCATCCAGCAGAGTAGAATAGCTGTTGCGGTTGGCATGACGGACAAGCTGTCGTCGCTGAAAGTTCTCGCGGTGTTCTGTGCCAGTCCCCAGCTGCCGCAGCGTTCGCAGCACAACAACTCGATCACCCGCCTGGATCGGGACCACACTGGACGCTTTGGGAACGGACCAGGTCACGTTCGATTCTTCAATTTCCACCGTACCTACCGGCCGGTAGTGAAGTTCCACAGGGCGGAACACGGCAACCTTGTCGCCCTCGAGGATTCCGTGGACGTCGCCCAGATCGATCTGAGGACGTCGGCCGTCAAGCACGCCCACTGTTCCGACGAACCAAATGATGCCGCCGCCGTTGCGAACACGGTCTCGGTCAACGTCCGCCTGTCCGAATGCAGGAACCGCTGTCAGACCAAAGATCAGTACCAGAATCAGACGTCGCATCGTTTTGCTCTTTCGCAGCCCCGTTTTTACCCGGGATCCCGGAATCCTCAGCGCAGGAGAATACCGTCACCATCCAGGCGCTCGCAAAGAGAATCCTCGACCAGACACCGGTCGGGAAATTGCTGATTTTGCCGGCGATCACTCCATCGGCGGCAACGAAACCCTGAAAAACGCGTGTAATCGGTACAGCTGGAAGAGCCCCGGGGACGGTTTTCAGTTTTCGGTTTTCGGTTTTCGGAGTTGGTGTCGGCGTGTTGCCTTAGGTTTCAGATCTCAGATTTCAAATTTCAAATCTGAAATCTCAAATCACGCGGCGGCGAGCAGGGCGAGTTCTTCTGCATTCACGGCGACGATGGCGATTCCGAACTTATCGGCCAGAGCGGAGACTTCGTCGGGGTTGATGATGATTGTCATTCCCGCCTCGATCGCCAGAACTTTTCCGCCGGCTTCGTGCATCGTCTTGATGGTTTCCATGCCGATGGTCGGTACGTCGAAACGCATGTCCTGTTTTGGCTTTGCAACTTTGACGACCGTGAACCCGCCTCGTCGGCACAGTTCCCCCGCGCGACGGATGCAGCGGTCGGTTCCTTCAATTGCTTCGACGGCGATGACAGCAGTGTCATTCACGACGACCGTCTGTCCAATATCCAGCCGTCCCATTTCTCGAGCCAGGTCCCAGCCGAAGCGGATATCTTTCCACTGGGCAGCGGTGGGACGACGCGTTGTCAGAAATCCGTGTTTCACGAGCAGCTCCGGTGCGTATTTCAGTGCCGAGTCGAAAATCAGACCGTCTCGTTCAAACTCCCGAATGACGGCCAGCAGAATCGTGTCATCTTTTTTATTCTCTTTCGCATAGCGCAGCCACATGTGGATCGTGCGCCAGTCTGGCATGAGACGCAGCCAGCGAAAGGGATGAAAGAGTACTGTCTTTTCAATCTTGCCCGCCATGACGACTCGCTGAATGCGAGCCTTGCGGAACAGTCGAATGGCTTTGCCAATCCTCGCCAGTGGCGCGAAGCGAAAATCGTCGCACACTTCCGCGAGTTGTTCTGAGGCCATGCCGGCAACGCCAAGTGCGTACACATAATGACCGGCCTGCCGGGCTGCTTTTGCAAAACGGATTGGGAATTCCCCGGCCCCGGCCAGCAGCCCTAAGCGCATCGGTCCACCGTCGTGGATGCGGAACATGGTGTGATCCGCCGGTCGCACGAACGGCACCGTTGGTGGAAAAGGCTCACTGGATTCTGATGACGGGGAAGACATGGCAGTTTGCTGAGAGACTCAATGACGGGGAATCAGGGGCAGGGCAGGGCGGGGCAGCTTTGCCCGTCAGGCCGCCGACGATTCGGAAGCACAATCATCGTCCGCCGGATCCTTCAAACGTGCTCGCAGGTTCTCGAGCTCTTTCTCGAGCTTCTTCACGGTATCACGAATCTCGGGAAGACGACGCAGAGCCATCAATTGGCGCGTTGTTTCCGCAGCGGGTCCAGCGGGTGCGCCGAGGTATGTCTGTCCGCCCGGCATATCTCGATGAACCCCGGCTTTGGCACCGATGATGGCACCGTCGCCGAGATGCACATGGTCAGCGATTCCCACCTGGCCGGCGCACACGACGTAGTCTCCGGTGGTCACGGAGCCCGCAAAGCCCACCTGAGAAACGAGCAGGTTATGGCGGCCGATGCGGCAGTTGTGTCCGATCATGACCTGGTTGTCGATTCGTGTGCCCGTGCCGATCACAGTCTCTCCGACTTTCGCGCGATCGATCGTGGTGCCGGCACCAATTTCCACATCGTCACAGATCACGACGGTTCCAAAGTGAGGAAGTCGCTCGTGTCCGCCATTCACCAGCCGATATCCGAACCCGTCGGCTCCGATCACGCATGACGCATGAATGATGACGTGACTTCCGATCTTCACATCGTGATACAGAACCGTGTTGGCATGCAGAACGACGTTGTCGCCCAGCTGGCAGCCGTCTCCGATGACGACTCCCGGACCAATGTCACAGCTGTGTCCGATCGAAACGTCCTGCCCGATGACTGCCATGGGATGAACGTTGGTGTTTGGACCAATCTTCGCGGATTCATGGATGACAGCTCGACTGGACAGCCCAATGTGGGGGCGTGGCCGAGGCGGCATCAGGATTCCGGCAACAGACAGAAATGCGGGTTCCGGTTCCGGCACCAGGATGAATGTGCAATCGGGAAATGCGGCGATTTCGCTTCGAGCACTGATCGGGGCGATAACAACCTGAGCGCGGGAGTTTCGCAGCCGGGCGACGTTCTTCTGGTCTCCGACGAACGTCAAATGGCACGCTTCCGCACGCTCCACAATCTGAACATCATCAATGCAGCGATGGCCATTCCCGACCAGTTCTCCGTCGAGCATTTCGGAGATTTCGCGTGCCGTCAGTGATTTTGGCGCTGTTACGACACTCATCGAGCCCTCCTGTGGCCGTAAAAATTCCGTGTTCTTCCCTGAGAACCCTGCGTTGTACCTCAAATCGTCGATCCGACGCAATACGGAGGTGAATGGTGCCGGAATCGTGCCTCGTGTCTCCGACGCGAGAACTTCGAGGGGCGAATCGCACACGGACGAGGGCGTCCATGCTACGCCACGACACAACACGACAGAGCAGGGGACCGGCTTTCCGCTTTCGGCTTTCCGCTTGTCATCAAGCCACTTGCCGAACTATTTCGTGTTCGTGTCGACGCGGTCGAGAGAGCGGATGAATTCCACTTCCAGCTTTGCGATGTCTCCGAAGGCCTTCTGAAAATCCTTCAGGCGCTGTTCGGGAGTGTATTCCTGGAGCGGATCACGCTCGGCAAGCGTCTGAAGGTAGTCCACGAACTTGCGCGCTCGCGCGGGATTCTCTGTCATGAACCAGGTGAAGGCCCAGGAGAGACTGTACGCATCCAGCGTCTGATTCTTGAACATGTCGTCCGTTGCAATCAGCTTTGCGAGGTCACCTGGCTGACGACGACCTTCGTATTCCGTGTTGAACCAGTTCATGCGTTCGGCATTGATTGTGCTGTTGCCGGATTTGCTTCCTGCTTTTCCCCGAGTGCGAAGTCCGGGTGGTTCAAGGACTGTGGCAAGTCCTTCCAGAACCCAGGTCGGAGTCTGCCCGATGCGGCGATGGATGCCGATGTTGAAACCGACCTGATGCGTCGTTTCGTGAATGATGGTGTCGGCTGTCTGTCCGGAGACAGATGCCAGAGCCTTTGACAGGGCAGAGCGGTTCCCGGCAACACGGTCCGCAGCAACGATCGTCTCTTCCATCGACGCCGTGCGAGGTCGCTTCAGCAACGAAGCGTCATCATAGAGTGCAACTCGATTCGTATTCAGTGAGTAATAGCCTCGCAGGTCCTTGGACCAGGGCATCGCGTCTTTCTCGCAGTACTTTTGAAATTCTTCCTGAGTCGCGAAGACGATGGCGATGAGCGGGACTTCGGGACGAGTCGTGTCAAATCCTCGGACACTGTAAAAGGTGTCGACCTGCCGATAGATCTCTTCGAACAATTCCGCATACGCGTCAGCGCGGCCTTTTGTTCCGGCGACAACATAGTGAGCCGATGTTGCGACTTCGTAGCCCGTTGGGATTTCCTTCAGCAACTTCTGACGGAACGCCGCGGTCGAAGCACCATTGTATTCAGACGCGACGACTCGGAACGACTTCAGTGATGACAGATGCAGATGCTTCAGACTGCCAAACTCGTCCATCAGACAAACGGAATCAGAAGTCTTTGCAATCAGCTTTCCGCTGAATGAATCATCCCCATTGGACACTTCAATGACTCGGGGACGATTGCCGCCGCCTGCAAACACGGGAACAGCGGCGCATGCCACCATCAGGCTGGCCAGAATCGCCGTCCACACCGCGCGGACAGGCACGCAACGCTGTGAAGTAGTTTCTGCAACGAATTTCCGGGGCTCTGAGCTGTCGTGGAACTCACCAGAGTTCCTGTCATCAACGACAATCGCGGGATCTCTGGCGAGATCCACTACAGAATCCTTCACAGCGTTGACAGACAGACCTGCCCGGCCTGAGTGACGAGTGAGTTCGCGAAATCGTGTTGCAGGGAGTACCGAAGACATGGATTCTGGTCTCAGGACAAACGGAACGACGGAACGTCCGGAAGCCTGGCCCAGGCAAGTGTGCGGTGTGGCAAAAATCTGTGGCAAAAAGTAGCAAGTGCACCAATCTGCTGCACGAAGGAGCGCTTTGAACATCGAAGAGCACAAGTGTTGGCAGCGCGGCAACACTCATGTTGCCGAAAAACTCAGGGTTTTGTTGTCAAAACGCAACACTCGGCGCGGTGTGTTGCGTTTTGGCAACGTGGCAGTTTTCAGTTTTCAGTTTTCAGGGTTCAGGGTTCTATTTTTCAGACTGAACACTGATGACTGGACCAGCAAAAACTGCCGGTGTTTCCTGAGGCTTCGCGATCGCAGGCAGGTCGTTGCCTGCCCTGTTGGGTGGGCTGACCTTTGTGCCGAAAAAAACGTCGGTGCATCGAGTCAGTGGCAAAAGCAGCCGGTGTCATGAAAATCCCATGGAGTCTGCGGGGCTGCATTTTCGAAAACACTGAAGATGCTGAAGGGTTGCGCCCCTGGTATCGCTGGTCCAGGGCAGACGAATGCTCAAACCGGCTTTCCAGAGCGGCAATGACCCGGCGGACATGATGGTCCGTCACCGCAGTCTCAGGAAGTTGCTCTTAACAGGATGTTAGGCATGCCACGGAAGCGTTGGTTCAAACTTGCACTCGCGTCGCTCTTCGCGCTGTCCGCTTCTCACTGTCTCGCGCAGGACAGCGTGTATGCCCCCTGTGAGCCGGATTCATTCTTCACGGGCAGCGTTGAGTATCTGCTGTTCACGCGAGATGCGGACATTACAAATCCGGGTCCTGTGATCGGCGGACCGAACACCGGACTGCTGACATTTGGCGATACCAACTTTGACTATCAGTCCGGCTTCCGAGTCATGCTGGGTTACAGCAGCAACGGAGCTCGCGTCGAAGGCGTGTTCGCGAACTTTGGGACATGGAACTACAACTCCGTTGGCAGCCTGACCTCCGGGCTGTCTTTCGATGAAGGCATTAACGCCGGTAATCCATGGGCCGGAAGTAACTTCATCAACCTGACAACAGGTTTTCAGGGTTTGCATGGCGCGGCCAGCGGCGGACTCGGCGGCGATGCAGACGAGTTCGAGGGACTGGGGCCAAACGTTCCGTTCCCTGCTGACGCGTTTCCCACTTACGAAGTCTATTACAAGAGTACTCTGCACAGCTTTGAGTTGAATCTGTGGACGGAAGATCCGGATTCGTTCGTGCAGTTCGGTGCCGGCTATCGTTACCTCTCGCTGGATGAAGTGGCGGGAACTGAGATCAATGGTGTTTTCCGAGCTGCTGACGTGGCTGCTCCAAACAATGGTCTTTCGCATGCCTCACTGATCGGTGCGGGCGGTCTGACGTTTCTGGGCGGCACGGCCAACGGCTTCGAAGATGAGAATGGCAATGCTTCTGGTCTGCCGGACAATCTGCAGATGATCCAGGAAGCTCGAACCACCAACGACCTGAACGGTGTGCAGCTTATGGCGCAGCCGGAGATCATGTACTGGCGAGGCTGGGTCGTGAACGGCGTGATCAAGGCCGGTATCTACCACAACTCCGTCAGCGGCAGCGTGACCGAACGTTACGTCGGGACGGATCCTGGCGTCGGTGGCGATACGTCGATCTACGGTCGAACGTTCTCAGACTCCAAGGATTCACTGGCCTTTGCGGGAGCACTCGGAATTCAGTCCGACTTCCCTCTGAGCGAAAACTGGAGCCTGATCGGCGGCTACGAAATGCTGCTGATTCATGGCGTGGCCCTGGGACCTGAGCAGTTTGCTGCACTGAAAGGCGCGCTGCCCGGCCAGGTTTACGACGTGGATACTCACGGACAGATCATCGCCCACGGTGCCAACGTCGGCCTTCAGTTTACCTATTAACAGGGGCGGAAAAGCCGCTGAGCAGCTCTTGAATGATTCGTGAGCCCGGTTCCAGGAACCGGGCTTTCGCATTTTGAAGCGGCAGCGGAATCGCTTGACGCCCGTTTCAGGCACACGACACTTCGGTCAGACGTTTCGAAGGCCAGTGTTGTTCGTTGTCTGAGGCATTCCTATGCAGTTCGCTCGTCGTTTCGTTTGCATCGTGGTGATCACATTCATGAGTTCAGTCCTGTCGGCAGACGACTGGACTCAATGGCGAGGTCCCAACGGCAGCAACGCCGTGGATGCTCAGCCTGTCCCAACCGAATGGAGCAGCTCAAAGAACATCGTCTGGAAGGCGGACGTTCCGGGGCGAGGACATTCGACGCCGATTGTCACTGGCAACGTGATCGTTCTGCTGACTGCGGACAACACTGCTCAGACGCAGGGCGTTGTGGCCTTTGATCGCGCCACCGGCAAACAGCTTTGGATGACGCCGATCAGTCAGGGAGGCTTTGCTCCGATTCATGCGAAGAACACCTTTGCGTCATCCACTCCTGCAACGGACGGCAAGTTCATCTATGCATGCTTCTGCCATCATGAAAAGATTGAACTCGTTGCACTGGACCTTGAAGGAAAGATCATCTGGCGTCGTGATGCAGGGGCCTTCCGTCCCAAGGTCTACGAGTATGGCTATGCATCATCGCCGACGATCTACAAAGGGACCGTGATTGTCTCTGCCGACTGCGACACAATCGCGTGGCTGAAAGCGTTTCGTCTGAGTGACGGTGAAGTGGCCTGGGAGCAGGAGCGGCCGTTGATGCTGAACTGGGGATCGCCGATCGTTGCGAACATTGGTGGTCGCGATCAGCTGTTTCTCAGCGGGACCAACATGATCGCTTCATATGATCCTGCCAGTGGACAGCCTCTCTGGAATACACCGTGCCTGACGATGGCGACCTGCGGAACATGCATCTGGGAAGACGGCATTGTCTTTGCAAGTGGCGGTTACCCCGGGAAAGAAACAGTCGCCGTGAAGGCGGACGGCTCCGGAGTTCTCTGGAAGAACGGCGTGAAGAGTTATGAACAGTCCATGCTGGTTCATAAGGGCTACGTCTACGCATTCAGTGATGAAGGCATTGCCTACTGCTGGGATGCAAAGACTGGCAAGGAAATGTGGAAGCAGCGTCTTCGAGGCCCTGTGTCTGCTTCACCGCTGCTGGTTGGTGACCTGATTTATGCGACCAATGAAGATGGTACGACGTGGGTCTTCAAAGCCAGTCCGGAGAAGTATGAACTGGTCTCCCGCAATCAGCTGGGAGATGCGGGCTTCTCATCGCTCATCGCGCTCGACGGGCAGCTGTTTATCCGAACGGCGAAGGTGACGGACAATGCCTACAGCGAAACGCTCTATTGCGTCGGTTCGAAGTAGGACGGGTGCAGGAAGAACAGCAAACGCGAATGGCGGAATATCGCTCAGAGATTCTGGTGTGTGGCGGTGGTGTTGTCGGGCTGACAACGGCCTTCGTTCTGGCACAGCGCGGTGTTTCGGTGACGGTGGCCGATGTTTCGTCGACCGGACAGGAAGCGTCATGGGCCGGTGCGGGAATGCTGCCGCCTGGCTTTGACTGTCAGGCAGTATCGCCCGAGCTGCGCCTTCGATCCTACAGCCATTCGCTGTGGCCCGAGTTTGTTCAACGGCTTCGTGAACTGAGCGACATCGACAATGGCTATTTGGTCTGCGGGGCCATCGAGTTTCCGGACTCGCTGCATTCCTGTGACAGCATGCTCGCCAGTGCGGAAGGGGATGGCGTCGATGCTGTTCGAGGTGGCCGGCCGCAGTTGACTGAGCATGTTCCGGGGCTGGGTGATGAATGGCAGTCAGGGATCTGGTTGCCTCAGTTCGCTCAGGTTCGAAATCCTCGACACCTGCAGGCTCTTCATGCGGCATGCGTTCGACTGGGCGTCACGATTGCGGAGCATCAGGCTTCCTTGAAGTTTGCATACGAGGGACATCGAATCGTTTCGGCTCGATCGACGACGGATGTGTTTCGCTTTGATCGAATCTGTGTCTCTGCCGGATCGTGGTCATCCGTTGTGCTGGCAGAGCTTGGTATCACGATTCCCGTGAAACCAGTGCGCGGACAGATTGTTCAGCTGCAGATGGAGCGTCTGCCCTTTCGCTGTGTACTGGAGGTTGGGCGACGCTACCTGGTTCCTCGGCCTGATGGTCTGATCCTGATTGGTTCAACCGAAGAAGACGTTGGCTATCAGAAGGCGAACACGGCGGACGGAGTTTCATCGTTGCTGGACTTTGCCTGTTCGCTGGTGCCGGAACTTCGAGGAGCCAGCGTCGCCAGAATGTGGTCTGGTCTGCGACCGTATTCTCCGGACGAGCTGCCATTGCTTGGACAGATCGGGGAGTTTGAGAACCTGTTGATTGGCACCGGACACTTTCGAGCCGGGCTTCAGATGTCGCCCGCGACCGGGACTATTCTGGCTGACCTGCTGACCGACGTGCCACCCTCGATTTCGCTCGACGGACTTCGCGCGGATCGTTTTCTTTGACCATGCATGGACCTTGCCACAATGCGTGCTGTGATCCAACGAGTTTCCGAAGCGTCCGTCACTGTTGATGGTCAGATCGTCGGACAGATCCAGAAAGGCTTCCTGGTTCTTCTGGGAGTGTCCACCACGGATACTCAGGACGACGTCGTCTGGACAGCGGGCAAGATCGCGGGGCTTCGAGTCTTTGAAGATGCCGACGGCAAGATGAATTTGGCACTGGGCGACGTTGGCGGTTCAGTGCTGCTTGTTAGCCAGTTCACGCTCTATGGTGACTGTCGCAAAGGTCGTCGGCCCAGCTTTGTGGAGGCGGCTCGTCCGGAACAGGCGAATGCTCTTTATCAGAGTGTCGTGGCGGAACTGCGAGGACTGGGTTTGCAAGTCGAAACCGGAGTTTTCCAGGCAGATATGAAGGTGCGATTGCTGAACGACGGTCCGGTCACGCTTATTTTGGACAGTCCGCGGGAGCGGTAAAGTTTGTGTGCGGCAGGAGCAGATGGGAATTAGAGGAGTAATGGGATTGATGGGAATCATGGGGTGAATGGAATCGGTCTTTTCCTGAAAGGCGTATCTCTCCTACACTTCTGAAGCTTCATGGACGGAGCGTGGTGGCAATGGAAGGCGGACAATGAACCCTTATCAAATCGTCGATTTGGTCGTTCTGGCTGTCCTGCTGTATTGCGCCGTCAAGGGAGCGTCTCGCGGGCTGATGTCGCAGCTTGCCTGGGTTGTGGCTCTGTTGTTGTGCTTCAAGTTTTCGGGTTCGCTGGCTCCTGCGATTGAGCCCATGATTGCTGTCGAACCGCCGTTGAAGCAGTGGATCGCGATGCTGGTGATTTATGTGGGTCTTTGCGGCGTCACGTTTGTCGCCTCCGGGATGCTGAGCAGCTGGATGGAGAAAGCCCGGATCATTGACTTCGACAAGCACCTTGGCGGAATCCTCGGGTTCGTCAAAGGTGTCGTGATCTGCATGACCGCGATGTACTTCCTGATCACGATGTCGCCGTCGCTGCGAGCCATCGTCAGCAAGACGTATTCTGGTTACGCGGCTGCTGTGATTCTGAACAATTCGCAGTTCATTCTGAAGCTGGTGCCGGAGCACGCGATTCCCACGGTTCAGCACGTGATTGATCAGTTCAATCAGCATCTTCAGCCGCCGGACAATGAGCTTTCCGGGGCAACGCCTTCCAGTCCGGATGCGTTTGGGTCGGGCGAAGGCGGTCAGTTTTTTGGTGACGGGATTGATCTGAAGTCATTTGTGGAGCCTCGCAAGACCGACAAGCCAGCCTCTGGCGGTAGTCAGTTCAATGGTCGTCAGCCGGGTGCGGAGCCGACTCTGGAGGAACTGCTTCAATCTTTGCCGGCTCAGGTGAAGAACGAGCTGACTCAACGGGCACTTGATTATCTGGACCAAACCAGTGCGGAGCAGAAGCAGAAGCTGATGGACCGGCTGAACGAATCGGCACCGAACAGCGCTAAGGGTATTCTGCAGGATTTCTTCCGTTCACCGGACTCCATCGACAACGGGCTGGCTGGTACGGGAGGAACGTCATCAGGCAGCGGATCGGGCCGTTCCGGGCAGGGCAGTTCGCCGGGAAATTCGAGCACGAATTCTTCCGGAGGATCGACTTCGAATCCGGGTGCCAGCCGGCTGACTTCCGCGGACTCTGCCCTCCTTTCGGAGATCGCAGGAATCTACAGCCAGGACCCCTCCGAAATGGCCCGGCTTTCGGCTCGTACGAAACAGTACCTGTCGGGCGTTCCGGGCGCCGTGGCTCGGCGAGTTCTGGAGGACTGGCACGCCGATGCGATGGGCCTGAACCGAGACCCGGATCCGGGCACCGACGTGGACACTCGACTGGACGATCGAATCCTGCGACAACTCAACCGAGCCGGCGTGTCGCTGGAGGATCTGGATCGCGAGCTGCGGACTCGGCTAAGCCAGCGGTAGCGTGTTTTTGTAGAACGCCTGTCCCAGGCGTTTTGCGGGTGAACCCAAAACGATTGAGGACAATCGTTCTACACAGGGGCACTTTTGCCCCTCGAAAAAAGCCCGTTTTTTGCCAGTAACCTAACATAACGGACATTATCGGACGTTGGGGGCGGTCGAAAATGGCAGCCTCAAACCTCTGTAAAACGATTGTCTCAAGCGTTCCCGCCACGCTGATCGATCCCATCCACGGCTTCGCAACGGAAACTCGCAGTGACCGATGAGCGTCCGTTCTGCCCTGCACTGACGTCCTTTGTAGAACGATTGTCCTCAATCGTTCCCCAGGCTTCGTCGATCCTGCTCATGACCCCGGCCGGCGATTTCAGCTGGCGACAACGGCTGCGCGGAACACCCCAAGCTGACCGTCTATTTCGCCCCGGCCGGGCCCCCGGTTTTGGGCGTTACAGCTCGCAGTTCGACCGTCACCAGTTCCTGATCCCGGTTGACCGTAAAGACCATTTTTTCGCCCTGACGAAACTCGGCCATCCGGCGCTGCACATCGCTGACTCCCGTGACCACCGTTTCGCCCAGCAGCACGATCAGGTCGCCTCGCCGGAACCCACCACTTTCGGCCTGCGATCCGGGCTCGACGGCATCCACGTACGCCGGCGTTCGTTCGACGACGTTTGGAAGCAGAGTCAGGCCGTAGCGAACCGTCAAATCCTGATCACTCAGCATCGCCGTGGAATCGCCGTCTTTTGGCTTCGTATCGACCTTCTTGCCGGCGAGCAGAGTTTCGACCACGGGCTTCAGTGTGGTCAGCGGCACGGCATAGTTCACCCATTGGCGACTGGCGGCATGGCGAATCTCGCGTCCGATCAGCCCAACCGGACGACCTTCGAGATCCGTGAGAAGTCCGCCAGCGGAACCGGAATTGTTCGTGATGGCGTCGATCAGCCAGACCGGACTGCGAACTGGAAACTTCCAGCGTCCCTGAGTTGCTTCCAGAGGTATCTTTGCGGCGATCACTCCATGAACGACCGTCACGGGTTCATTTCCTGCAGCAACCTTAAACATATTGCTGAAGGCCAGAATGGAGGAACCAGGAGCCGGATCGACTGCCTGGGCGAGATCCACAAACGGAAACGATTCTCCTGGTTGTGTCTTCAGCTTGAGCAGCGCGACATCGTATTCGGAACTCGTCCCCAGAGTCTCCGCGGGGAACTTCCTGCCATCCAGAGTCACCGCCGTCAGATAGCCCGTGCTGACCAGATGGTTCCACACGGTCAGCACATGACCGTCTTTGGAAACGAGCAGGCCGGTTCCATAAGAATCGAGACTCCCAACGCCGGCTCCGAACAGCTTGACGATGACGGGCTGCTGGTTCGCGATCACGTCCTGTTCGGTCAACGTTGTCCGTGTTGTCTGTCCGGAACACACTGAGACCACAAAGAAACAGGCGAGCATTGCTGAAGCGCGGAGTAACACGATCCCAGGACCTTTCAAAAGTCTGCAGCGAACGGGAGCTGACGATCTTTCAGCACCTCAAACCAGGTTCGTCGGTGCCCTGCTCTGTCCACTACGTTTGAATCATAAAGGGCTGGAAGAGGATTGACCAATGTTCAAGGATGCCGCGGAACTTGCGAGAGTTCCCGATCATCAACGAACGTCGTGGGATCTCTGGCGAGATCCACTACACAAGATCATTGTAGATCGCATCATTGATCATCCGATTACGTCGCTGATGCTGGCCTTCGCCGCAGAAGCCGTTGGCGGACCAGGCGACGACAAGTCCATGTGCGGGATCGCAGAAGCCGATGGAACATTGTGAGCCGCCATGCCCGAAGGACTCACCGCTGCAGGCTTTGCCGAATCCATACGGAACCGTCTCCGGCCCGTAATGTTTCGAATCGCGGATGACGCCAAGGCCAAAGTCGATGATGTGCTGCAGAGTCTGGTCGAAGAGTCCCGTTCGATGCCTCATCAACATGCGATTCACGCTTGTCGGACTCAGGTAGTTTGATCCGTTGCTCAGCCGGCCCTGTCGCAGCAGCATTTCCAGAAACAGACCGAGCTGGCTCACTGGGCCTCGAATATTGCCACCAGCCGACGCGGCGGTCAGCCACGGCCCGGCAGAGTAGGGCGAAGGCTGCAATTGTCCGCGATCACGATCGTAGAGCTGCGGGAGTCTGTTCTGAAGCAAACTCTGCTGCGACTCCGGAATTCCGCACCACGTCTCGTCCATGCCAAGTGGTGTCAGAAGATCTCGTTGCAGGAGAGCATCGAACGGTGGTCGAACTCCCGTTTTCCGTTGCTCCAGCTCCCGAAGAATCTCCCCCAGAACAAACCAGCTGCTTTGAGGATGATAGGCGGCTGAACCTGGTTCGAGCGAACAGGGTGTGTTGAGCGATCGCTGCACACTTTCGTCCCAGGAAACATGGGGCCATCCCGTGTCTGTGGACGGGAATCCTGATTGATGAGTCAACAGCTGAAGAAGCGTCAGGTTGGCTTTGTCGGTTTGCTGGCTGGCCGGCAAGAGTTCGCACAGCCGTGAGTCCAGCGAAAGATGGTTCTGCTCGATGGCACGCAGGACGAGTGCTGCCGTGATCGGTTTGGCCGCACTTCGCCAGGGCATGACCGTCGCAACAGTCATCGGCATTCCTGGCGCCGCTTCGCCGACGGCTGCGTTCAGCACAGGTCGTGAATTGATCGACACGTAGATCTGAACGCCCGTGTGAAGGCTTCGCTGAATTCCGTCCTGAATTGCAGCAACAACGGAAGGAAAGCGATCGAGTCCAAGTGTCATTGGGAGGGTCATGAGAAAAGTCCTTGCGACGGTGTGAGCGTGCGGGATCGTCTCACATTTCTCCGAAAACAAAAGGTTGCGGTTCCGTTGAGAAACGTGCCGCGTCGTTTCGTCTGAGAGTGCGTCGGTTGCTATGGTTGCCCAAAGTGGCCCGTCACTCCGTGGCGGGAAAACTCGCGTCGGAGACACGAGCCACGAAGTCAGTCGCATCTGGAGATCTGCCATGATCAAAAACCTGCTTGTCCCGATGATCGCCGCCAGTTCGATTGTCGTGGCCATGTCGAAGCAACCATCCGCGTCAGTGACACAGACGAATCTGGCGGGGCAGGAATCCGGAACCGCCAGAGACTCGGCAGCCTCCGCCCTGGCAGTTCCTCGACGCCAGGCGGAGGTTCTGCATTCCGCCATGCACTCGGCACTGCGAGTCGTTCATGATCGCTATTATAAGGAAGATGAAGGACTGGCGATTCCCGCCGCGGCACTCGAAGAAGTCTTCCAGGACGTGCAGAACGAACACCGAGTTCAGTTTCGATGGCTGGTGGTCGAAGGCCAGGCAATGAACGTCGATCATTCGGCAAAGACCGACTTCGAAAAGGATGCCGTGAAAGCTCTGAAAGAGGGCCAGCCGTTTTTGGAAACGACGGAAGAAGGAATGTACCGCCGCGCGGGGCCGATCACTCTGACAAACCACTGCCTCAAGTGTCATGTGCCCGACCGCAAGTCCACAAAGAACCGAACCGCCGGACTGATCATCTCCGTGCCGTTAAAGACAACGGGCCAATGACAGTGTAGAGCAGTTGTCCTCAACTGCTCCAACACACATCGCTTGCCCATAGAACATCGAAAAGGAATCGTGAGCAACTGAGGGCAGCCTCGCGATACGAGCGGCGTTGTTGATGGCGTCAGGAATTCTGATCAGAGGAATACTTCGGTTTGCTGTTTGGTCCGACAAAAAATGGGCGACAGAAAATAGTCGCAGCGGGGAGGCGTGAGGTAAAGCAACGATGTGCCCTGCTCTGCTCCGCCACATCGCTTGCCGGCAGAACATCGCAGAGGAATCGCTAACGACTGAGGACAGTCGTTCTACACATGATAACCTCGGGCAACGGTGTGCCCTTCTTCCTTGAGTCACGTCGGGGCCACGGGAGAACTCAACAACATGGGGTCAAGTTCGGCGAGGAATTCATGATCCCAAGGCCATCGCTTTCCCAGGACTTCGATGGAAAGAATGCCGTCGGCAAATCGCCAGGCATCGCTTGCACAAAAGTATGCCGGTTTCAAAGTGCTTACAATCGTATCGATGTACATGACAGCTTCAGTGAGCCCGTATGCACCCGAACATGAAACAACGTAGTGATTTCCGCACCCATCTCCACCAATTGGCAGCCAACGCATCGCCTTCCAGTCGCTATACCTTGCGAGTATGTCTTCAATCTCCAGAACCTTCCTCGACTGCTTCACTCCGTAAAACCCGCCCGGCCCTGCGAGTGACCCGTTGACAGCAGACAACCAGGATCGAAGTCCAATCGGCAGCCGCCAGCCCAACCGCAGTTCCAACGAATCAAGTTCTTCTGCACTTGCGCCTTTCAGTTTTCCCTCGCTCAGAGGACGTCTGGCCGAATCAAACAGGCGAAGGGTGTCGAGATGTAAATTTCTCATGACGCAAGTATCCTAACTTTGCAGACTGGTCATTAGTGTAGAGCAGTTGTCCTCAACTGCTCCAACACACATTGCTTGCCGGCACAAATTTGCTGAGGAATCGCGAACGACTGAGGACAGTCGTTCTACACTGGGATTGCCCTACCCTGCTCTTCGAGTGCAATTGGGACGAGGATCACGTATCCTCTCGGCTTTCAGCCAGTGCCGTTTGCCGAACAGCTTTGATTTGGGAACCCGAGTCATGACAGTCAATCCAAAGACCGTTCAGGGGCGTCGAGAGCTTTCGTTTCAGTCTCTTCAGGATGTTCTGAACGATGTTGAACGTCTTGTCTCGTCGCCTTCGACGAGGACTCTGGGGAACTGGTCGCTGGGTGAGCTGCTGAATCATCTGACGATGACGATGAACAATTCGATCGACGGATTTCAGGTGAAGGCTCCGTTCATTATTCGACTGATTGCCCCCTTCTTCAAAAACGCGGCGCTGAAGAAGATTACACCAGGAATCAAACTGCCAAAGTCTGCGGAATCAGCAGCGTTTCCTCCATCGACGTCTCTGCAGCAATCGTTGCAGGATTTTAGAAAAGCCGTCCAGCGGACCATGATGGAATACATGGAAGCACCTCATCCTGCCTTTGGCCGAATGACTCATGATGAATGGATGCAGCTGCATCTCCGCCACAGTGAAATGCACCTGAGCTTTGCAGTGCCAGAATGAGATGGCTTGTTCTGACAGCTGCGGTCGTTCACGGCCTGACGTGCTGTTTGTCACACAGTGTTGCTCAGACGATCATTCCGATCGCTGACGCGTATGCTCGCACAAAGGTCAACATGACGATCTTTCGTCACAATGCCCTTTGTACCTTTCAGGATCGGCAGGTGGCTTCTTTCTATGATGCCGACGGACGCATGGTCCTTGCCGAACGGCAGCATGGTCACACGGACTGGAAGATCCATCGCACGGAACATACAGGTCGAGTCAGGGATGCTCATAATTCCATCAGCATGGCCTTCGATGGCAAGGGAATCCTGCACGTCTCGTGGGATCATCATGGACATCCGCTCAAGTACTGCCGAACGGCTGACGTGACTTCCCTGAACCTGCTTCCGTCTGAAGCCATGACGACGACTCTCGAAGACCGTGTCACATACCCGGAGTTCTATCGTCTGAGCAACGGCGACTTGTTGTTCTTCTACCGCGATGGATCGTCCGGGAACGGCAACCTGGTGCTGAATCGATTCGACATGCAAACTCAGAAGTGGCGACGTTTGCACGACAATCTGATTGATGGTGAAGGTCAGCGGAACGCCTACTGGCAGGTGGCTGTCGGGCCGAGTGACACGATTCATCTGTCGTGGGTCTGGAGGGAAACCGGTGACGTCACGACAAACCATGACCTGTGCCATGCGGTTTCGCCAGATGGCGGCAACACGTGGAAGACAATGACTGGGAAGACGCTGACGATTCCCGTCACAGCATCAACGGCCGAGTATGCGGCTGACATTCCTCAGGACAGTGAGCTTTCCAACCAGACCTCCATGGCTGTGGGCGCGAACGGGAATCCTCATATTGCACTTTTCCACCGCCCTGCCCCGGACGCTGTGCCTCAGTATTTTGTCGTTTCGTGGACGGGCACCGAATGGGTCAAGCATCAGGTCGGTGAGCGAACGCTGAATTTTTATCGACGTGGCGGAGGTACCAAGCGTCCTCCGATTTCTCGCCCGGTGCTGGTGGTTCAGAACGATGGAGAACGATCACTGGCCGTGATGCTGTTTCGAGATCAGGAGCGTGGTGGAGGCATCACAGCGGCAACCTGTGAGAATCTTGATCAGCCGGCGTGGAGCTTCACAAATCTGACCAGCGGTTCTGTCGGGCAGGCGGATCCTCTGATCGATCCGGACGTCTGGAACTCAAAGGGGCAGATCCACCTGCTGTCTCAATTCGTCGGCCAGGGTGATGGTGAGAAAGAAGAAGACGTTCCGCCGCAGATGGTGTCGGTGATTGAGTGGACGCCGTTTGCCGGAGAGTAAACAATGTAGAACGGCTGTCCTCAGCCGTTTTTGAGCACAGAATGAAGGTTCAGAAGCGATTGAGGACAATCGCTCTACACTACCTCAGCCGTACTGCCCGGAAAACAAGTGCAGCAGCTCCCGATGATGGACTGATCGTCCTGCAGCATCGGTCCAGTTCGGGAAGAAATCTCCGAACGCGTTGACCTCCAGCACGTATGGCCTTCCGGTATGTCGATCGATTGCGACATCGATTCCCACACAGGGAAGTTCAAACTGCATCGCCGCCGCCGATGCGCAATCCAGAGCATCCAGCCAGGCTCGCGGTCCCACAGAGGCACGACAGGCTTCGACGTCGCCACGTTGCCCGCCCAGATGCAGGTTGGTCATCGGCAATCGGCTCAGGCGAGGAATCACGGCGATTGGTTCGGCGTGAAGCACGACGATTCGCAGATCCCACTGCCGATCTCCGATCATTGGTCGAGGCACAGTCCTCTGAGCCGTCGCACCCTGCTCGATCAGGAACTGGAGAGCCTCTTCCAGCTTTTCATGGCTGAGCGTCTGAAGTTCGTACGAATTGAAGAAATGCGCGCCTCGCCGGACCATCGTCGTCAGACCATTCACCGATGGAACAGCAGTCGAGCTGCCCGAAACGCCTGCGCGGTTTTCTTCGGACCACGTCAGATTCACAATTCCTGACGCACACGAGCCGTGGCACAGTTTGACGAACATGCTGGGCCGGGCGTTGTTCTGATCCTTCGAAGAGTTCCGATCCAGCAGCTCCGATACATGTGACGGCGCGAAGAATTCCGGGACCGGAACGCCGGCTTTTGAAAGTCGCTTGGAGGTTTCGTTCTTGTCGAACGCGGCAAGGATGTCTGCTGGGGTGGCCTCAAGCGTCAGATTCGGATGGGACCGCAGAGCTTTCTCAAGCCGATCGAAACAGACCTTCAGGCCGGCATGGACCATGGCAGGAGGAATGATCCAGCCTTCGATCGACGTTGGTGGAACGCAGGGCTCGCAGTTTAGAGATGCTTCGCCCAGTCGCAGCAGCTGGATTAGGATCGAAGGATCTCGCCCCGGTGATTCTATTCGGACGATTCCTTCCTTGTGCGAGAGTCGTTCCTGCCATCGGTCTGAATCCGATGCCAGCTCACGCCAGTCAATACAGGATAGCTCGATCGCAGCATGACCTGCTTCCACAAAGGCACGGACTTCACGCTGGAAGAACGAGTATCGAAGGCTGGAGGGATCGGCGATGACGATCAGGTGCAACATCAGACTGCTCGCACGCTGATGCGATGATTGGCGGTTTTGGTGAAGTGTTTGGGGGGAAGAGTAGTTGGGGAAAAGAGCGGTTGGGGACAACCGCTCTACACTGGTTATTCGATGTCGCCGTTGAACAGGTATTCCGCTTCTTCATCGGGAACTCCGGAATACTGGTCACCGGCTTTGACGGATGGGAACTTCTTCTTGAGCGACTTCACGCCGCTGGCGGAGATGTAATTTCCTGTCAGATCCAGAGATTGCAGGTGCGACAGGTCGGTGTTACACAGCAGTTCCACACCTTCATCATTGATCGTGCCCCAGATCAGGTGGAGTGATTCCAGCTGCCGGAACATGGGCGACTTGATGATTTCGGCGAGGCCCGCGTTTCCTGCGTCACACATGTAAAGGCTCACATGCTTCAGAGCAGGAAGGCATTTCGAACGGAAGAGCCCCTGGATGCCTTTCAGATCGAGATACGCTCCTTCTACGTCATCATCAAATGACTTGGCATGCGGATAGATATGAAGCGTTTCCAGTTGCCCCAGTGACTCATTCTTGCCAAGCGCCTCGAGCGGATAACGCCGTGCGGTATGTTTCATCGTCAGTGATCGCAGATGCGGTAGCTCCAGTTTGAAGATCGCGCTAACGTTGACATCGTGGGCGTCGACTCGCAGTGATTCCAGTCGTGGCATCCCCTTGATCAGATTCTGGATGCTGGGCGTGCTGAAATGACAATTGAAATCGTCGTCTTCACTGACTTCCAGCACTCGAAGGTTGGGAAACGCGGTCCCGTTCAGCAGCTTCAGCGACGGAGCATCTTCGGTGTCCCACTCCTGTTCGGAATACTCTTCCGTGTCTTCCAGGTCATAGCCTGACGACGCATTGCGAATCTTCAGCTGCCGCAGCGTTGAGACATGTGATGATTTTCGCAGCAGCTTCGCGAAATCCGGCAGAAGATATTCAATCAGCAGCGAATCCAGAACACCGCGGCCAAACTGCCATTCGTAGTATCGCTTGCTGCCATAAATCAAATCCTTCGGTCCCTTCTGCTTGATCAGATCATCGGCAAGATCTCCCAGGAGAGCTTGCTGATGTTCCTTCAGCAACGCCGTTTCACGATCGGTCAGCTTCTTTCGTTCGGCGGCTTTAACTCCTTCGTCTTCCAGTTGCCATTGAAGGCGAATAAGTTCGGCCTGCGGATCGCCCTGATCTTCCAGCCAGTCTGCAAAAACCTGGTAAGGAGCGGGATCATCGGGTGACTCGAGGATCGCCTGAATGAATGGTTCGCGATCCTTGGCTTTGGCCTGAGCTGCTTTGGCCTGGTTCTGCCGCGAGCCTGCGGAACCTGTGACTTCCTTGTAGCCCTTCCCTGTCTTCTCCTTGACCAGTTTGTCATACGCAGCTTTTGCGGCCGCGTCTGTCCCGTAGTCCTTGGTCTTCGTCTGCCCGTCTGTGCCGACTCGGCCAAATCGAACCGTGTGCGAAGTTCCGTCGAGGGTAATCTCCCAGAACTTGTCGGACGATCCTTCTTTCATTTCGAACATGCGTGGTGAATCGCTCATGTAGGTTCTCGTGCGGTCAGGGTGAGGAAGAAACATTAACCGAGGGAACAGAGATCGAAAGTGTGTCGGAGGGATTCGCCAGCGTCAATCGATTACATCAGTGGAATGTGAAGACGCAAACTGTGTCGGACAGAAACTCGGCATAGGGGTAGGGAAGACCGGTTGATTCCGGTCTCCCCTCCCTCCAAACCGTACGGGCGGTTTTCCCGCATACGGCTTTCCGGTCAGTAGTTGCCGGGGACGGATCGAGCGAAACGAAAGTGGGCCTCGTGCAGACTATACAGACCCGCTTTCGCAAAGAAGGCATTCGGCCAGCGCTGTGCGCGAGGTAAACGCAGGGGATTCTTCCGGTGACGTTGGAGCAGCAGACGCCGTAAGCGACTGCGGATCTTCCCGTCCAGTTCCCTGAAGATCGTCCAGCGACAGTGGCGAAAGTAGCCGAACCAGCCTTTTAACACGCTGCTCAGTTCCGCCACGATCTGTTCCATCGAACCAGGACGCTTGCGAGGCGTCAGGGTTGTGATGCGCGTCTTCATCTTTGCCAGGCTCTCGCGGCGAGGATAGATCTGGTCCCCACGAAACGAGTAACCAAGAAACGCAAAGCTCTCGACGCGACTGTCAACGATCTTCGTCTTCGTCGGATGCAGTGTCAGACCGGCATCAGCGACCCAGGCAGTGATCCGCTGGAGAGCCTCCGCGGCTTCGCTGGCACTGCGACACAGAACGATGAAATCGTCCGCGTAACGCACCATCTCAAAACCTTGAGCGGCCATCTGATGATCCAGTGGGTTGAGGTACAGGTTTGACAGCACGGGAGAAAGAACCGCGCCCTGGGGAACACCGGCGATCGGCGTCCATTCGCGAAGTTCTTCCAGAATATTCTGATCAAGAAACAGCTTGATCAGCTCCAGCATCCGTGAGTCCGAAATATGCTCGCTGACTAAGGCCAGCAGGCGATCTTTCGGAATCGTGTCGAAGTAGGATTTCAGGTCCGCATCGACCACGTAAACGTAGCCGGCCTGAAGCTTTTGCTCGACAACGCGCAGGGCGTCATGAGCTCCACGTTCATGGCGGAAGCCGAAGCTGCGCTCATGAAACTGGTGATCCAGGATCGGCTCGATCACGTTCACTATCGCCCGCTGGACGACGCGATCGCGGACTGTCGGGATACCCAGGGGACGAGTTTCGTTCGGCCTTCCCGGTTTGGGAATGTGGACTCGACGAACCGCCGCTGGGCGATAGGTCCGGGCTTTGAGCTGTTCGCTGAGTTGCCGTATTTCCATACGCACATCCTCTTTGAACTCCTCACAGCTCTGACCGTCTACTCCCCCGGCCTTCTTCTTCCCGGTCACCTTCACAGCGGCCGTGAAGAGATTCAGCTCAGCGTAGACCTTGTCAATCAGTGCGTGCCATCGGCCTCCTTTCACTTTGTTGTCTAAAAGTGTCGTCAACATTCGGTCAGTCCAGACTACACGCTGAGCCCACCGGCGAATGTCCGGTGTCTCGCCAGACGGTATAGCCGAAAACGGCACTCGGTCTGGTAAAGAGGCTTTCGCTTTTCTTGTCATGTGTCCTGGTCCTTCCGAATCTACCTTCCTGCCTCCCTTCGCTCGCGACAGGTTTGGTTCCTGTCGGTCAACACTACTATGAAGGCTCTGACTCCTCAGCCGAGCGCATCAGTCGCCTGCGGCGCTGCTGAGGTCTCCCTGCTTATCGCGATTGAACTTCTGGACATTCCGTCTCCAGGCACCTTACTGCCATTTCGCTCGCCTCGGTTTGAGACGTTACCGGTTTCGTTACCGTGCGAGCCGCCTCACTCACCTGCGGATGTCACTCCGCCGCCCGGAGTCGGGCCTCGTCTGGGTGATCGCGTGAGGTCAGGGGTTCGCCGTATGCTCGCTAGCTCCCCGACAGGCTTGGCCGAATCGAGTTCACTTGTGTTACAGACTGTCCTTCCGCCTCCAGTTGCCTCCCACCCTTTCTTTCGAAAACGCAGTTACCTTCGGCTGCAGAGCGGTAACGATGCTCTGGTCAGGACTCTCACCTGACTGTTCAATCGCCTTCACAGGCGCACGAGCGGCGCGGTATTAACCCGCCGGTACCCCTGCCCCTGACGTGATTCGGTAAACATTGCTGTTGAGTAAAAAGTTGGAGGAACGATTGAGGACAATCGTTCTACGCTGGGATGCGTTCGAGAAGGCCGTCGCCGTAAATCTCGAACTGTTTCAGATGCGGCAGATGAATGTAGCCAATGTGGCATCCGCAGGTTGAAGCGGGACAGGGATGAGCGACATCCGGGAATCTCCAGTCCGGATCGTAAAGGTTGCCGATTCGTTCTTTCACAAAGTGACATCGACGCACTTCGCCGTGGCCATCCACGCTGAAGACATCGGCTCCTGTCCGGCAGGGAAATCCTTTGCTCGGATGGTCCACGGTGTTCACCGGAAAATGTGGATCCACCTGAGTCAGCCGGCGGCGTTCGTCATCGGAGTACTGATACTTCTGTCCGTCCTGGATATCCCAGGCGTTCAGCCAGAGATACGTCTCGGCCGGCAACGCGGCTCGCATGGCTTCGATTTCATCATAGTCGTCCGGCCGAGCCACCATGCCAACGCTGAAGGCGACTTTGCATGATCGCAGCACCTGACATTGTTCAAGAAAGTCCGCACGACTGATTTGAGACGGATGATAGGTACACCAGAAGCCAAGCCGTTCCGTTCGGCACTGCGACAGCCAGTCAAGGTTCCATGAGAGATTCGTCTGAACCGCGATTCGACGAACATACGGAAGTTGCGACAGCCGCTGAATCGTCGAGTGATACCATTTCCGAGTCAGCGCTTCGCCCCAGGGCGTGAAGAAGACGGATAACGGGCCATCGGAATACTGAGCACACCAGTCAGAAAATCTCTCAAGGGCCAAACGATCCGTCAGCAACTGCTCCGCGTCTTCATGCCGCTTGGCAAATGGACAATAGCAGCAGTCGTAGTTGCAGCTGCTGAGAGGACCTCGATACAGGATTGTGATTTCGCGGTTCGGCATGGCATCAGGATTGTACCATGAATTCGGCGAGCGGGATGCGTCAGCTTGCCGGTATGTGTTTCGTCAGTGAGGAACGGATTTGCAACCGCGAATGAACGCGAATTGACGCGAATAGAGCAATGGATAACCGATCATTTTTCTGCCCAACCATACTTTTGCCCATTGAAACCTGAGCCGTCGCCATCGTCGCATTGGATCTCGGACAAAAAATGGGTGACAGAAAATAATCGCTGTCGGTGCTGAGATGCGTTCCTCTTTCGTCGTTTTTCGTTTCTTTCGGCCGGAGACAAACGCATCGGCGAGCGGGGTGTGTCAACGCTCCGGTACTGAGAACGTCGGGTAGCACAGGTGAAGCCTGTGACGCGAAGCGGTCGGAAGCCGAAGGGACAACGTGGTTGTTCCAGTGCACCGTGTCTTGGCAAACCACATGCACTCAACGGCTTCCGGCGCCTGCGGCACACGCCCTTCAGGCGTGCTACCCTCTCGTTGTCTTGATGGCGGCCGAAAAAAGCGAAAGAGAACAAAAAGAAAAAACATGAGTACCGGTGGGTTAACACCGTTAACACTGCACCGCTCGCCATGGTCTTTCGCCTTTTTCCGTTTCTTTCGGCCTGTCGCCGTTGGATTGTGGACGTCGTGGTCAGTGCTTTGTTTGCCGTTCTTCATTGAGCATGTCACCATACGGGTCCCCTGTTGATTCTTCCCACCGGAGTCATGGTGATGCAAACCTGTTTGATGCTCTTCGTGCGGTCGGTTGCTGTTAGTGTGATCGTCGGGTTGCTGGCGGCGGATTCTTTGCCCGCGCAGGAACAGAAGGCGGCGGCGAAGGATGTGATCCCGCATGCTCAGGACAAACCGCCCGGCCCTGCCCTGTCGCCCGAAGAAGCCGTTGCAAAGATGACGGTGCCGGAAGGCTTCTCAGTGGAAGTCGTCGCGTCCGAACCAAACATCGTGAACCCGGTGGCGATGACGATCGATGAAAAAGGTCGCTTCTGGATCACGGAATCGCTCGAGTATCCTCGCCGAGCCCCAGGTCCGGGACAGGATCGAGTCAAGATTCTGGAAGACACGGATGCCGATGGCAAAGCCGATAAGTTCACGATCTTCATGGAAGGTCTGAACATTCCCAGCGGCATTGCTGTGGGTCACGGCGGTGTCTGGGTCGCGAATGCTCCTGACCTGCTGTTCGTTCGTGATACCGACGGAGACGGCAAGGCGGATACTCAGGAAGTCGTCGTCACCGGATTCGGACGCGATGATACTCATGAACTGCCGAACTCACTGACGTGGGGCCCTGACGGCTGGCTGTATGGTCTAAACGGCGTCTTCAATCCGTCGCACATTACCTACGGCCCGAAGAATCCCAACTACAAAGCAGATCAGAAGCCGTGGGACTTCACGTGTGCCCTCTTCCGCATCCATCCGAAGAAATGGGAGTTCCAGGTCTTTTGCGAAGGGACCAGCAATCCGTGGGGAGTCGCGTTCAACAATGAAGGCGATGCTTTCGTCAGCGCGTGTGTGATCGATCATCTTTGGCATCTGACCGAAACGGGTTACTACCATCGCCAGGGAGGACCGTATCCGCCGTTCACATGGAAGATCGAGAGCATCGTCAGTCACAAGCATCAGAAGGCCGCGTATTGCGGAATTCACTGGTACGACAGCGATGCGTATCCGGAGCAGTATCGACGAAAACTCTACATGGGCAACATCCACGGCAGCTGCATCAACAGCGATCGGATTGAACGCTTCGAATCGACCTACAAGGCCTCTCCTGAGCCTGACTTTCTGTCGGCGAACGACGCGTGGTTCATGCCGGTCGTGCAAAAGACGGGTCCTGATGGGTGTCTCTACATTCTCGACTGGTACGATCGCTATCACTGTTACCAGGATGCCAATCGAGATCCCGCCGGGATTGATCGGCTGAAGGGTCGGCTGTATCGCATTCGCTACAAGGAGACTCCTCGTGCGAAGCCAGAAGACATGGCGTCACTATCCAGTGAGTTGCTTGTTCATGAACTTGCTTCTGGCAACGGTTATCGGCGTGACATTGCACAACGGCTGCTGACCGAACGCTTGATGGCCGACGGCGATCACGCAAAGCTGGTTGAAAGCATGACAGTCGGTTTGGTCATGCCAGGCCCGGACATCGGCTGGAAGAACATTTTGAACACGCTCATCAGCGCCGGAAAACTGAGCCCCACGGTCGCTGTCGAGTTTATGAAGGGCCAAACGGACGATGAAGGGCGAGCACGCGTCGTTCGTGCGATGGGAGACATGAAGGACTTGCAGGACACGGTGGCGAACGCTGTGTTCGACCTTCGCCACGATCCATCCCCTGTGGTCCGACTCCAGGTCGCGATCGCGGCATCGAAGCAGAAAGCAATCGCCGCAATTCCAACGCTTGTCGCCGTACTTGCTCAGGCAGGAAATGATCCCCTGGCTCCTCGAATCGTGTGGCAGAACCTGCATCCTCGCCTTGAGGCCGGGACGTCGGAATTCGTGGCGGAGATTCAGAAGTTCCGGAACGCCGAATCCGGCCAGTATCCTCAACCCATCATCGACCTCCTTCCTCGCGCGGCCGATCGAATTCTGTCTGGACAGAAACCAGACACCCTCGCTGTGGCTCAACTGCTGACGATCCTGCTGGCGAGTGAAGCGA
>JAXMBV010000004.1:0-288038 GCA_046349695.1 Planctomycetaceae bacterium
ACAAGGAACGGCTGTGCTGATTCACCTTCAGCCGCTTCCTCTTCGTCAACCATGTCGAACAAATCAATGTCCGCGATGGACTCAGGAATCTGGCTGGCTTCCGTGATGGCAGAGCCGGCGATATCCGAGTTCAGCATGACAAACTCAGCCACGTGCTGAGTTCCGTCGTGATGATGGCATTCACTGTGGTCGTGTGTGTCGTGCCGACGGATCGTCGGGTCGGATTCCAGACGAGTCAGCAGTTCAGAGATCGACTTCACTTCCAGCTTCACTGACAGCGTCGAATAGCGTTCTTCGGACAACTGGAGGTCCAGCTGCTGCGCCAGAGCTTCTGCGTCGGTCGCCGTATCGAAGTCGGTAAGCAGCGTTGCTGCGTGGTGCAGCGACGAAGCTGCTTCACGAAGACGTCCATCCCATGCCTGGCAAAGACCAAGATTGAACCAGACGGCCCCTTCGGTTGGGAAGGCATCCGCCAGTCGGTTATAGATGATGGCCGCTGGTTCCCAGCATCCCAGAACACTCAGCTTGCGTGCACGAAGGTCCTGCTGAGTTGCGTCGTCATTGAAGTTGACCGGCAGCAGCTGGTACGCGCTTCGGAATGGAAACGGAAGCGAGGCTTCGGATTCAAAGCTGACCAGCTGCAGTACCAGATTTCGCTGGCGTTCGCCCGTCGACATTCGCACCGCCAGTGCAAGATGCTCTCGCGCGGACATAAGGCATCCGGAGCGAGCCATCATGGAGGCGATCAGGGCGGCCAGGTAAGCGACGGCCAGCGGGTTCGATTTTGCACACAGCTGGAATGTGCGATGCAGCAGTCGACGGGACGCGTCAAAGCCATCTTCCTTCAGACAGATTTCTGAAAGAGATGCCAGCACGTTTGGCTGGTCGGGATGAGCTTTGAGGTAGTCGAGGCAAACCTGTCGTGCTTCCTGAGTCTGTCCCAGTTCGAACAGAGTTCCCGAGAGTTCACGGACCAGAACGTCCTTTTCCGGGTGCTTCTTCAGCAGGTCTCGAAAGACGCGGGCAGCAGCTTCCGGCTGATTTTCGCGCAGACGGAAGGCTTTCTGAAGTTCGGTCAGAATATCGCCGCAGCAGAATTTCAGCTTCTTGCCGCTGCCGCAGGGACACATCGAATACGGATCATTGGCCATTCAGGCACCCCAGTGGAATGAATTTTCGGAGTAAATTATCTCAATGAAACCCGCCCCTGTTGGTGGACCCAATCGGTTCAGGTGAGTGTTTCCGGGGCCTGCGAACATCACGCAGGCTGTGGAATGTTACGGAAGCCCGGACGACGCCGGAACTCCAGAATTTGCAAGATGTTAACAGATTTCATGCCACTTGGCAGTCCGCCCGACTTGCCTGGTCTGTCACATCAGCCGAAAACCCCGGTTTTTGGGGCAAACAGCAATCTCGGTGCATGGCACCGAGCGCCCTGGCATGTGTAGTGGAACTCACCAGAGTTCCTGTCAACCAGGCTGTAGTGGAACTCGCCAGAGTTCCTGTCACCCCCGAACGGTAGTCGGCCTCGCCGGAATTCCCTGCACCGTCGAAAGTCGCGGGATCACTGGCGAGATCCGCTACGCAGCATGCCAGTGCGTTGAAGTGATGAGAATCGCCGGGCGATGGCTAGATGGCGGCCAGTTCGAGCGGGGCGGCCATGGGTTCCAGCTGAAGGAAGTCAGTGAATTCGCTGGCTGGCAAAGGCCGGCAAAGCAAGTGTCCCTGGCCGAAACGGCAGTTGATGGACTTCAGGATTGCAAACTGAATGTCATCCTCAATGCCTTCCGCCACGCACTGAATCCCAAGGTTCTCTGCCAGTCGCACGATCGAATTGGCGACTGCCATCATGTCGTGGCCCCTGCCACAGTCGGACAGGAACGTTCGATCCATCTTCAGGACTCGGAACGGGTACTGCTGCAGGCATGCGAGCGACGAATAGCCGGTTCCAAAATCATCGATGGCAAGTCGAAAGCCGGTGCGGGCAAGTGCCGGAAGCAGAGCGGCCGATGTTTCTCGATGTTCAATAAGTTTGGCTTCCGTGACCTCAAGCTGCAGTTCTTCCGGTCGCATCCGGTACTCACGAGCAACCGACAGCAGCTGAGCTTCCAGCTGTTCGATCATCAGCTGTCGGCCGGACAGATTGATACTGACATAACGCGGAGCTGCAGCACCCGCTGCTCGTTTCCATTGAACAAACTGACGGCAGGCCTGATGCAGGACCCAGTCACTCACTGGAAGAATCAGTCGTGACTCTTCAGCGATTTCAAGGAACTGATGTGGAAGCAGCATTCCCAGCGCGGGATGGTCCCAGCGAATCAGCGCTTCGACTCCGTCGACGGCGCCGGTTTCAAGATCGATCACGGGCTGCCACGCCAGTTTCAGCTGATCCTGGCTGATGGCAATTCGAAGATCATTCTCCATTTGCAGTCGTTTCTGTGCGGCTTCACGCATGCTGTCGTCAAAGACAACATAGCAGCCTTTGCCTCTCGCTTTGGCTTCATACATTGCTGTGTCCGCATCGCGAATCATGTCTTCCGCGTTCACATACCCCGGATTACTGCAGACAATTCCAATGCTCGCGGTCGAACGAACCTGATGCTCGCCCAGCTGATACTGCTCGCCCAGTGCGCTCAACAGCCGTCGAGCGACCTGACAGACTGTCTCCGGCCCGTCAATATTGTCCACGATGACGACGAACTCATCGCCGCCAAGTCGCGAAACCGTTGTCCCGTCTGCCAGAGTACTGATCGAATCGCTCGTGCCCAGATTCCCCGTCAAACGCGACGCGATTTCCTTCAACAGCGTATCGCCCGCTTCGTGCCCAAGGCTGTCATTGACGATCTTGAAACGATCGAAGTCCAGGAACATCAGGGCGAACCTGTAACCGGGCTTCTGTCGTGCGTTCTCGATGTACAGCTTCAGCCGATCATTGAACAGGGCTCGGTTGGGCAGGCCTGTCAGTCGATCCAGTCTGGCCGCCTTGAGCAGTTCCTTTTCGATCTTCTTCCGCTCGGTAATGTCGCGAACGATGCCCACAAACCGAGGTGTGTCCGTCTGCTGAGACACAAACTGCAGCGATAGTTCCACCGGGACATCGTGGCCATCCACGTGGCGATGCAGGGTTTCGAATGTAAAGAGCTGGTGAGTTCCGTCGACGAGCGGCTGCACCAGCTTTTTCAAGCCGTCCATCGTCATGTCCGGAACGATGTTGAGCGGCGTCATTTCCAGATACTGCTGTTCGGTGTATCCCAGCAGCTGACGTGCTCCCTCATTCACATAAATGAAGCGATAGTCTGTGGGGCGGAACATGAAAACACTGTCCAGAGTCTGATCCAGTGTTGTCTTGAACTGCTGAAGTTTCTCTGCCGCAGCGCGCTGCTGTGACAGATGGAATCGTGTGAGTGTGACGATGGAAGCTCCGGTGAGCAGAAGTGACTCGATCACTGCCAGAATCCCGATGACTGAAAGGCGTGCATTGAAAATCTGCTGCCCCCAGACTGCCGCCGGAAAGTCGACTCCCAGAACCCCTTCGACGTTGCCGTCTTTGTCAAACAGCGGATGCAGAGCACTGACCCATTGTCCCCAGCGATCCTTGTAGGGAGCCGCGATGAATGCCGGTGATCCGCGCAGTGCATCTTCAAAGGCTTCTGCCTGAAGTGGTGTGCTGAAGCCCGAATATTCTTCGCCCGGCGCTGTGCGCTGTTCCCGGTCCGCGTCAATCCTGCCGCTTCGATCGTAGTCCGTTTCCGAATCCACAATCAGAAGTGTTCGGCCATCTGGTTTTCTCCGCATGGTGTAGATGTCACTGACCAGTGAATTGGCCTGAAGCCAGCGCCGCTGTGCGTCGACAAGCTGCAGATAAGCTGGCTCCGTCTGGAGGGCGTTGTCCGAAAGTTGCCCATGTCCCAGCTTTTCTGTTTCCCCCGCATAGGTCGTCGCAAATGCACTCATGTGATTGATCAGGTTGCATCGCTGATCAGCGTCCGCGTTGTAAACAGAGCGAAAGCCCGCGATCAGGACCAGCAGTGTCAGAAAGGCACTCGCGAGGTACGCAGTATTCTCACGCCGACAATGCTCAACCAGTCTCCCCAGCACAAAAACACCCAGCAGGCAGCAAGCCGCGAAGCCAAGGAAGTCCAGCTGATAATCAATACAGGTCCAGATCATGTCACACCGCTATGCCTGCCAGAACTCTCTGCAGATCGCACAGAAGACCACTTCTGCACGATCCGGGAAACCTGGTTCATAACGATGCTGCAGGGCAGCACTGTGTTGTCAGAACAAAACACAGGATGACTGAGTCGCCACTCTCGTAGGAACTGTGTCGATTATGCTTCCGTCGCTGTTTGCCCGCGATACGCACTCGAATCCGGCTCTACTGGAGAACCCCCAGGCAAGACTGCTGAGCTGCCTCAGGATTCTGTAAGCTCGAGATACGGATCGAGCCCCATGTTTTCATACTGTTCCAGTCGGAGACGTTCCTGCTTCAGCAGATGCTTTCGCTGTTTTCGGTGAGTCTTCTCGAGGAATCTCTGGACGCGCTGAAAGTACCGGAGCCACGATCGACCCAGTTCTCCCTGACGATTGGACATCGCCATCTTCTGCTTTCGGGCCACTTCTCTTGGTTCCCGGCATCGCAGCAATTCATCTTCCAGCGACAGGAAAAACTGATAAGAACCAGGATCGCCCTGACGAGCAGCTCGGCCGATCAGCTGTCTGTCGATTCGCTTCGAGCTGTGCATTTCTGTTGCGATCACGTGCAGACCGCCGGCTCGGCGCACATCGTCGTCCAGAAGAATGTCGGTTCCTCGGCCCGCCATGTTCGTGGCGATCGTCACGCGACCAGGATGCCCCGCGCCGGAGACAATTTCCGCTTCCTGCTCGTGATAGCGAGCGTTCAGAATCTGATGAGCCACTCGCTTGTCTTTCAGCATTTCTCCCAGAGCTTCCGAGGCTTCCACGGAAGGCGTTCCCACCAGAATCGAACGACCGGCTTTCGCCATCTCCTGAATCTGTTCAACAATGGCTTCACGCTTGGCTTCCTGCGTCTTGAAAATGCGAGTCGGCAGGCCTTTGCGAATGCACTTCTTGTTCGTCGGGATGCGGGTCACTTTCAGGCGATATGTCTTTCGAAGTTCTGATGCGGCCTGAGTCCCCGTACCGGTCATTCCCGCCAGATGTGTGTAGTTTCTGAAGAAGCTCTGGACCGTGATTCGAGCGGCTTCTCCGGTTGCTGCGGTAATGGGAACCAGCTCCTTGGCTTCGATGGCCTGATGAAGTCCATCCTGCCACTTTCTTCCGTCCATGACTCGCCCAGTACCCTCGTCGACGATCACGACTTTGTTTTCCACAATGACGTAGTCGCGGTCCTTTTCAAAAGCATGCCGCGCGGTCAGCGCTTTCTCGACCTGAGAATAAATTCGCTCTGTATCCATCGAACTCAGAAGCGATGGCTTGGACATCAAAACCACCTTGCGGCATCCGGCATCCGTCAGCCATGCCGTTCTTCGCTCCGGTTCGTAGACGTAGTCCTTGCGAGGTTCCAGCTGAGTCGTCGCCCGGTTGCTCCAGCGGAAAAGATTCACTGTCGCGGGATCATTGGGCTGCGTCAGTCCAATGATCAGCGGTGTTCGAGCTTCATCGATCAGGATACTGTCGGCTTCGTCAATCAGCGCAAAGTGATGGCCTCGCTGCACTGGTTCTTCGCCGCCCTGCAGAGTTCGAATAAACCTGCGAAGCTTTGGCCCTGGATCTTCGGGGCTCGTTCCCAGTCGCAGGCGGTCTCGCAAAAAGTCGAACCCCATTTCCTTCGACGTTCCATAGGTGATGTCCGCCGCATAATTCTGTCGACGTTCATCCGGCTCCATGTTCTCCAGGATCTTCCCGACCGTTAGCCCCAGTCGAATATGAACGGGGCCCATGATTTCTGCGTCACGTTTCGCCAGGTAGTCGTTGACCGTCACCACATGGCATCCCTGCCCTGTCAGCGATCGCAAAAACGACGGCATCGTGGCGGTGAGCGTCTTTCCTTCACCGGTCTGCATTTCGGCGATGTGTCCTTCGAACATCGCAATCGCACCCATAATCTGCACAGGGAAGTGCTGCATCTTCAGAGTACGCCGCGCTGATTCCCGCACAAGAGCGTACGCATCGGGCAACAACACATCCAGAGGAGTACCAGCCCGGGCATCCCAGCGAATGCGACGCCCGCGCGCTGCGAGTTCGTCATCCGACAAAGTCGCCAGCGCTTCGCTGCGTTTGATGATGTCATTCGCCATGGCCCGCCAGCGCGAACGCCGGGACGCGGAGGGAAGAAATCCACTCTTCAAACCGTGAAACAGTTTGCTCACCAGACTCATGGGACGGTCCACACGGACAGATTGAATGGACTAAGAAACTCACTTCGGACGAAAGTCCCCGGAGACAGATTCAGCACATCACACGACATTCCGAAAGTCATGATGCTGTACCGGATGGCTTGCACCGTTCCGTTCTCAAGGCACCTTTGTACCGTGCGATGCTCTAAGGGACGTACTGGGACTCGATTTCCCCCAAAAAACAACGCTGGCGGATTTTGACATGTCCGCCAGCGTTTTCGAAGATCAGTCTGTTGTGAACGACCACAATCCGTCACTCACCGCGACAGTCGTCCGCGAAAGACGCCATCAGAGTGCGACGACCGGTGGTTTTGGCCTATCGGAACGGCACGCTGATCAGCTGAGTCCCGTTCGGAGTCTTGATCAGCAGTACCAGCTGACCCCGATCTTTAGCCGCCTTCAGGCCTTCTTCCAGATCTTTCACCGTCGTGATATCCGTCTTGCCGATGCGAGCAATGACGAAGCCGGGACGAAGTCCGATCTGAGCGGCGGGCGAATTTCGGGCGACGTTGGTCACGACAACTCCCTCTTCGCCATCAATCTCCAGTTCGCGCGCCAGTTCAGGAGTCAGCGTCTGAACCTCGGCTCCAAGATCCTCGATCCTGGTGCCAGATTCTGCCACTTCGACCGGAAACTCTGCCGCGGTCACCTGAAGTTCAACCTCTTTGCCGTCTCGCAGCACAACAATCGGATAAGACTCACCAATCTTGAGTCGCTCTGCTGTCGCGATCAGCTGCTGACGGTTCTCGATGTCGCGGCCATTCAGGCGAATGATCACGTCTTCGACTGCCACCCCAGCCTTTTCTGCCGGTGAGTTCTTCCGCACTTCCTCGACAATCACTCCCTTCCGAGACTGCAGTTCCAGCGCGCTGACGAGTTGCGAATCCAGTTCCTTCGGAGTCACGCCCAGGTAGGCTCGTCGGACCTTCCCGTCTTTCATCAGCTGATCGCTGACCCATTGAGCCAGGCTGACCGGAACGGCAAATCCGACTCCGTCGTATCCACCACTGCGAGTTTCGATCGCCGTGTTGATCCCGATCACTTCGCCCTTCAAGTTCACCAGAGGACCACCGCTGTTCCCCGGATTGATCGCTGCATCCGTCTGAATGAACTCCTGTCGCGAAGGCAGGTTCTTCAGACCACGCGATTTCGCACTGATGATGCCCTGAGTCACGGTACGATCGAGTCCAAACGGGCTGCCAAAGGCCAGAACCCAGTCGCCGATTTCCATCTGAGTGTCATCACCCAGTGGAAGGAACGGCAGCTTGCGACCGGCATCGATTCGTACAACGGCAACATCCGCGAAGTCATCCATGCGAATGTCCGTCGCTTTGTATTCTGTGCCGTCAGCAAGACTGACGAACACTTCATCCGCTCCGCGAACGACGTGCGAATTGGTCATGATCAGACCACTGGAATCAAAGATGAACCCTGACCCTTCTCCCGTGGCAACTCCCGGAGATTCTCCCTGCTGCTCTCGCATCCGCTGACGCATGTCACCAAACAGGTCATCCAGCGGACCACCGAACTGTCGACCAAACGGAGATCCCTCAAAAGGGTCATCCATCTGTGTCATGCGTGGCGATTCCACCTTTCGGACGGACCGCACAGAAACGACAGCCGGCAGAGTCTTCTTTGCGACCCAGCGAAATCCTGATGACAGCTCGTCCGCGCGGGCCAGAGCTTCCGGTCGAGGTCCTGCGTCCTGCGCCATGGCAACAGAAGCAGGCCGCGAATGAAACAAGGCCGTCGCACCAGCTGCCCCGGCCGCGACACCCAGAAACACCATTGTCCAACGAAACATCTTCATGTCTTCACTCCTCAAAAAGGCAGACAGCCTCCGATTCAAGGCGACAAAAGTTGCGATCATCATTTCTGAATGTTGCCATCTTTGCCTGCGCTGTCTCCGCGACTGCGTCGCAAAGTCTGCAACGCAAAGTCACAGCAGCAAACGCGCGTCGACAACGGGGAGCAGCCCTTGAAGGAACCGCCCGACGTCCAGGTCGATCCCGCAGTCCTGAACCAGCGATCTTTTCTGAACCATGTCAGACAGACCGCGACTGGAAGGGCCCCTGCAGGAAACGGCGAACGTCAAACCGTTCAGGTCGAAGTCGCGCAAAAATGACAGTCATCCCAAAACAGCAACGACCGTGCCATTCGTTGCCTGATCTTCACTACGTCGCAGTAGATTCGACTGCTGGAAAAACCTTACAGAAATCACTGTAACGATTTGATGGTAAACCACTTGCGCGCATTGCCTGCGCGAACGAAGCAGGGCCGGACGGAGCGATTTCCCCCAACTCCGAACGAGTCGTCTGCTTCATGACTGTTATGGTTGCCAGTCCGGAGTCGCTGCCGGAAGAAATTCCATTTTTCCCGACTGGCCGGTCGGTGCACTCTTCACAGGCTATTCTTCTGTGACCACAAGGTACCAGCCAATATGGCGAACCTCTTCCGGTCGACTTTGCACGACCACCGGTGAGATCGCGGCAAGATGCGAGGCTCCCGTAACCGGGTCTTCGAAGTTTTCCAGAATAGCAACTGCCTGCGCACCGTCTTCCTGCAGTCCTGCCGCTGCTGCGAGGACATTGTCGCTGACGCGTGGGAAAGGAGCATCCTTGCGACGCTCCTTCAGTTTCGGATGAGCGATCACCATGCCGGGCTGTCCGGTGATCTGGTTCGTCTGCGTCTGAAACAGCATCGCGTTGTTCTGAATTCCAAAGTCATCAATCTCCAGTGTCATCGCCAGGAGTCCGGAGATCTTTCGAGCAACCGGATCTTCGCTGTCCCAGATCGGAACAGAAAACGAAACGACAAGACGATCTGTGGCCGTACTCTGATACACACACGAGAGGTTCACAGCGTCGCTGTGGTCCGCCAGTTTTGGAAGCAGGAACTCAAGCGGTTTCAGCGATGGGACTCGAGGATCTTCCTTAGCCATGTCTTCGCCAAGGCCATGGAAGTAATCGCGATGTCGGTAGAGGTTTCCGATGCTCGAACCCCGCGGCGAACGAGCATACTGCAGTCCCTGATCAGAGAACACGCTCCAGTTGGAGTTCTGGACAGACGAGCCACGGAGTCCTCGCTGTTCTGTCAGCCACGACTGTATGGGTTCCCACAGAGTTTTGTTCTGAGGATCGGCGTTCGCCGCCGCGATGGACTGCCTTAGTATCTGCGACTGTGCTTCCGCTTCCAGCAGCCTCCATCGAAGATCAATCTCGTAGCCGATCGCCTGGGCCATCGCTTTGGCGGATGTCTGCAGATTCTCCTTCCGCGCTGATTCAGCCTGACGTCGGCTGTCGTCGGCCACCAGCCTGGCTTCTGCTTCCTTCTTTGCGAGTGTGCCAAGCCAGATCGCCGCCACAACACTCACCAGGACCACAAGGATCACAGCGGCGATCACAGACTGAGCGGCCGAACGATGGCGACGCGTCCAGCGGGCAGCTCGCTGCATCACCGAATCCGGCTGCACGCTGACGGCTTCGTCGGCGAGATAACTTTCGATATCCAGAGCCACATCGTTCGCCGTTGCATAGCGATCGTTGGGACGGAGCTGCATGGCCTTCAGGCAAATCGCTTCCAGAGACTGTGGAATGGAACGAACGAGTGACGATGGACGGGCAAAGCGTCCTTCAATCACACGCGTTCGAATCTCCAGCCCATTCTCGCCGGAGAATGCCGCCTGCCCGCAGAGAATCTTGTAAAGCGTCGCTCCGAGGCTGTAGATATCGCTGGCCGGCGTGGGTGCCAGGTCCGACGCCTGCTCGGGACTCATGTAGGCCAGCGTCCCTGCGCCGCCTCCTGATCCGCTGTTGTGGCTTCCCGATTCAGGAACCAGAGTCACTTCGCCGCTGTTCCGAAAGCGATCGTCGCGGTCGACGGAAATTGCAAGACCCCAGTCGACGACCAGAGTTTCTCCATAACGACCCAGCATGATGTTGGCAGGCTTGATGTCTCGGTGAACAATGCCTCGATTGTGAGCATACGCGATGGTGCGGCAGACTGAGACAAAGGCATTCAGCAAGCGGCGAAATTCCAGGCTCTGCTGAGCCTCCGCGCGTGATTCACTGCGCTGGCGATGAAAACGCTGGATGGCATCATCCATCGTCTCGCCATCGATGAACCGCATTGTGTAAAACGGCTGCCCATCGTCCGTCATTCCAATTCCGTACAGCGGCACAATGCCCGGGTGTTCAAGACGTCCCGTGACTTCGGCTTCCAGACGAAATTGCTCGCGACTGGCGCGATGCTGCAGGAGTGTTCGATGAAGAAACTTGATCGCGACTCGACGATTCAGATTTTCTTCCGTCCCCGAGAAGACAGCGCCAAGGCCGCCTTTCGCATGAAACTCCAGCTCCGTAATCTCGCTGACGGCTTTCAGAGTCTGCGTCGTTGGAATCGCAGTCAGATCCGCAGAAGCCTCTTTCGGCCTGGCAGGGACATTTCGATCCGAACGAGATGCCGGCCTCGGAACCTTCCGAGCCGCCTCAATTCGAGCCCGAAGTTCCGCCGCGACCTGCGGGAACTTTGTACACAGGTCCTCAAGCGACAGACTTTCCCCCCGCTCCCGCGCAGCCTCCCATTCCTCCAGCAGGCTTTCCACGAGGCTGGAGCCGTCCATTCCCTGAGTTTTTTCATCAAACGTCATGTGTGATTCGCGAACTGAAAGACTCGCCTTGATTCATTCGCCCCATCATAACGAACAGGCCACTGGTTTTCAGAGTTCACTTTTCCGTTTTCATCGTGCCTCCAACGCAAAGTAGCCGTCACTCTCCGAGTGACGACCCTGCGATTCCTCACCCGCATTCAACGACCACACAATGTTCGTCCGGGCGCGTTCTGGCCGTAGGATGGACGCCCTCGTCCGTCTGCGATTGCAGCAAAGTAGCCGTCACTCTCCGAGTGACGACCCTGCGATTCCTCACCGGCTTTCAACGACCATACGATGTTCGTCCGGGCGCGTTCTGGCCGTAGGATGGACGCCCTCGTCCGTCTGCGTTTGTTTCTCGTTTGTTGTTCAGGTTCGTCCGGGCATATCAAAGTAGCCGTCACTCTCCGAGTGACGAACCTGCGATTCTTCACCCATCAACCACGCGATGTTCATTCCGGCAGAGCTTACCCGCGGAATCGCAGAGCATCACTCGGAGAGTGATGACTACATTACTTGCTGGCGCTCGCTCGACCTCTCCCAAACTTCGTTCGGACGAGGAGGGGTGTCTTGCGGAATCGGGCACCACGGGAAACCGAGGCGCAAAAGAAAAACGCCGAGAGGGACACTCTCGGCGTTTTCACTCCCGCCGAGCCGCATAAAGTCGCCACGTCCCGGTTCACATTCTGAACTCGACTGCGCTCACCGTCCGCGCCGATCGTGATTTTCGATGGCTATTCGCCGCCGGAACCTCGCAGCGACTCGCTTTGACGCAGCTACAGACCATTGATCTGGAACTCATCAACCACAGCACTTTCGCAACTCCGAATATTCTTACCGCGTCGGATGTGGAATGGGACAACGGAAGAAATCTGATGCTGACGCTGCCCCCGGATCGTATCGAGATCCTGCGGAATACGACCGGGATCTAAGATTCCAATTGCCGGCGAATCGACTGTGGTATACACTATGTGTATCCAGCAAAAGGAGCTTCGGATATGGAAAAGGCCTTGATCAAGCACGGCAACAGTCTTGCGATTGTCATCGACAAGCCTGTCCTTGATTTGCTGCAGATCACTGCGGACACAAAGATCGAGCTGACTACGAACGGCGATTCCATCATGCTCACGCCAGTTCGCGACAAGAAGCGACAGGCCCGCCTGCAGGCAGCGCTGCAAAAGATCAACAATCAGTTCGGTGATGACCTTAAGAAACTGGCTGAGTAGATGGGCGACATCGACTTCCTGAGTTTGCCGGATGTGCTGCTTGCGCATGCTGATCAGATTGCTCGTTACGGAGGTGACCCCAGCGTTCGTGACATGGGATTGCTGGAGTCTGCCATTGCTCAGCCGCAGGCCACATTCGCTGGCACATTTCTGCATGAATTTCCATTTCAAATGGCGGCAGCGTACCTGTTCCATATCGTGCAGAATCATCCCTTTGTCGACGGCAACAAGCGATCGTCGAGATGCGTTCCGCCTTTTGTCCCGTGAACTTCTCCCAGCACTGGACGATCACATCGCAATACAGCGGGCCGAGTTCCATCAGGAAGGCATGACGTCCGGACCATTCCGATCCTCCCTGGAAGAAACTCTCTACATGGCCCCCGGCAATTGTCTCGCTGTGCCGATTGCGGACGGTGCCAGTGAATTATGAGTCCTTCGCCGCAACCAATCGTCCCAGCCCGACACACTGAAACTGCCGACAACAGTGCGCCGCATGCGGAAGATCACAGCCCATGCAAACTGCGATGACAGCACGGCCACCACCGAAGGATTCGATCACAATTCGGCCCGTAACAAGTGACCGCGAATGGACGCGAATCGACGCGAATAAGACACGACCCATCATTTTTCTGCCCAAACATCTTTTGCCCCCTCTGCTTGCCGCAGACCATTCGCAATAGGCGTCACTCCCATGAATGCGGTGCGTTCTGGCGGTAGCATGGACGCCCTCGGCCGTCTGCGTTTGTTTCTCGTTTGCTGTTCAGGTTTGTCCGGGCAGATCAAAGTAGCCGTCACTCTCCGAGTGACGAACCTGCGATTCTTCACCCAGCAACCATGCGATGTTCGTCTGGGCAGAGTGGACTCGTCGAATCGCAGAGCATCACTCGGAGAGTGATGGCCACGTTGGTCCGGCGGATGAAGATCAAGATGAAGATTAAGAACGAGGAAACGCGGGGCACGGAGGACTGACGTCCAGCCGCTCGCCTTTGGTGACTGGCCCTGTCGTCTGCCGCCGTAGATCAGCGTTGGTCAGTGGTTGTTGACAATGTGATCCGATGGTCGCTCGAGTTGCTCGTTCATCTGAGGCTGAGGCTCAAAATCATCCGGATTGAGCTTTACGACCATTCCGTCACGACAGCCAACGATCAACGAATTGAACATGCGAGCGCGGATGACAACCGTTGACATCGCAGCCACGCCAGCCGCATCAATCTTCGCTACCAGATCGAACTCATTCTTTCGAATCATGGAACTAACTCCGGTGTATCTCGTCTGATCTGGGCTAATCGGTGTGGGTGAATCACTTCGGTGTTTTCAGAATCACCAAAACACACAGTCTCAGGTGGCTGGCGGGTCCCATCAAGAATGTACCAGGTTTCGGCGATGTTTCGATAGAGGTTTCTGAAATTCCAGATGCCCTGATGATATCGGCGTTTGACCGTTTCTGTCGGAACGTTATGACCACCTTCCTTAACTCTTTCAGCAACCCGTGAAATCGCCATCGTCTCGCTTGGAAGCCAAACGAAGATCAGGATCACTCGATATCCGTATGTTGACCTCATGCGAGCCAATCGAGTCGCATGAACCCTGCCTGCCAGCGTCGTCTCAAAACCAAAGGACTGCCTTTCCTGAACCAGTGAGTCGATTCTCTGCAGCATCAGCCGGCCGGCTGTCACCGCCTGGCTGTCCGGATCGAACGGCGAAAGCCCTGCCGCAATCAAATCGGCGTTCACAAACTCGCGACAGTTCACGAATCCCGGTAAAAAAGTCGTGGCGAACGTGGTCTTCCCGGCGCCGTTTGGTCCGGCGATCACGTAGACCGTAGGTTGTTCTGGTTCGACCGGCATGTCCTGCATTTCTTCTGGTGAAACAATTTACGGCGTCGGACCAACAAAACAAACTCTGCTGCCAATGGCGATTGTTCCCGACAACCACACAATGTTCGTCCGGGCAGAGCATACTCGCGGAATCGCAGAGCATCACTCGGAGAGTGATGGCGACACTTGCTGTGCCGTGACTGCGCACCGGAGTCGAACTACCTGGTGGGCTGCTTCATCATCTCGGCAAGGGTTTGGGAGCTCAGAAAGAGACGGTAAGGATTTCCGGGCAACTCGGCGAAGTCCCACCTCTGATAGAATGCTTTGGCGCGATCATCGACGCAGTCAAGGATGACCGCCACGAACGCGAACGTCTGGCCCGCTTCATAGCAATCACGCAGTGCCTGAGCCAGAAGCAGATCACCCAGTTTCTGCCCCTGATAGTTTACGCTCACTCCCAACCAGGCCAGAATTGCAACGGGCAGAGCTCGTCGCGGCAGTTTTCTGGCGAGTTCGGATGGAAGGTCACCGAAATCAACCTGCCCCGTCGCCAGAGTGTAGAACCCGGCGATCCGGCCATCCTGATCAAGCAGACTTCGCGTGGAGGAAAGTCGCTTGTCCTGGTGCTGCAGCGCTTTGGTTTGAAGCCAGTCATTGACTTCACTTTGGCCGCAATCAAAAGATCGTCGAAGCTGGCTGCGCTGCAACGGTTCGAGCAAGAACCCCGCGGGCCACGCTCCCTGGCTCACTTGAGGCCTCGCATCAATGCACCAAGTCGCTTTTGAGCAGGTGTGAGCTTTGGCGGAGAACTCAGTGCTTGCCAGAATGCCAGCTGCTCATCAGAGCTCAGGAGCACGGTCTGATCGCGGGCGCTAGCCACCTCACGCCGTGCCTGAGCTACGGTCACCGTTCGTACGTAATCACTCACGCTGATTCGTCGCAACTCCGCCGCATCTGCCAGCGCCTGCTTACTTTCCGAATCCAGGCGAACCATCAGTGGGCTTGTTTTTTCGACAGTGGATGAATTTTTGCGTTTTGCCATAGCCTGATCTCCTTATTCAGATTGTATTGCAAATGGCTATACAGTCAAGACCATTGGGATTCTCCGAGTGGAGGGGCTTCGCCACGGCGATCATCGCGCGTCACTCCCGTCATCCCCGCGAAGGCGGGGACCCAGCAACTGTGATTTCGTAGTCACCGCGAATGGACACGAATAAGTCACAACCCATCATTTTTCTGCCCAACCATCTTTTTGCCCCATTGCTTGCCACAGACCAATCACAATACGCGTCACTCCCACGAATGCGGCGCGTTCTGGCCGTAGGATGGACGCCCTCGTCCGTCTGCTTTGGCTTCTCGATTGCTGTTCAGGTTCATCTGGGTGGAAACCGGCGTGCAAAATGGACCCACTTTGGGAGTAAGACCGGCGTTGAAGATGGACCCACCGCGACGACCCTGCGATTCCTCAGCCGCATTCATCAAGCACACGATGTTCGTCCGGGCAGAACTTACCCGTGGAATCGCAGAGCATCACTCGGAGAGTGATGACTACTTTGGTGTGACGGATGGGGATTATGATGAAGATCAAGATGAAGATTAAGAACGAGGAAACGCGGGGCACGGAGGACTGACGTCCAGCCGCTCGCCTTTGCTGGCTGGCCCGGAAGTAGCCGTCACTCTCCGAGTGACGACCTTGCGATTCTTCACCGGCTTTCAGCGACCACACGATGTTCGTCCGGGCAGAGTGGACTCGTGGAATCGCAGAGCATCACTCGGAGAGTGATGACTACATTGGTGCGGCGGATGGGGATTATGATGAAGATCAAGATGAAGATTAAGAAGGAGAAAACGCAGGGAGAGGGGCGGATGTTCCTATTGGTCGACTGCGTTCGACTTGTCTTTGCCGTTGGATTTGACGGAGAAACGAATGATGCCGTCGCGAGTGATTAGTTCCATGACCGAATCGGCGGCGATGTGGTGACAGAAGAATGGCCTGGAGGTTGAAATCATCGATTCTTTGGCTTTGATTTCCCCCGTGTTGGTATCGATCAGCTGAACATCAAGAAACTCGCCGTCCAGTTCATCACCATTGTCATCTGTCTGGGTCCTGATGCCCCATGCGGCCATCAGGTCCGTCGGGTCTCCCGCGATTTCCGGGAAGATGGAGTTGCTTAGACGCTGGCTCCACTGAAGTTCCCCAGTTGTGGGATGAAGACTTAGAAGCAGTCCGTCGGCAAGCTGAGGTTCTCTGGTTCGGCTGTTCCCAATCAATCCTCCCAGCCCGCGAACCCGATTATCTTCCAGCCCCACGAAGAGGCGACCGTTTCGCTCAAATGCCATCACGCCAAACACAATTCCGCTTCCACTGTCGATCAGCTCCTTCACCGTCGTGCTGAACTGAATCTTGCCGGCGCGAGCATCGATCAGGACAACCTGGTGGTTTGAACTGACTGTCAGAACTCGATCTTCCGGAAGCAGCTGGAAGACCTGATCGAGCGAGCTGTTGCCGGCTGTGATCGGTTCTTCATCTTCCAGGATATCTGTCGCCGTCGCTCCATCAAAGACTCGAATTCGCGACTCAAAGTCTGAATAAACGATGAAACGACCAAAGGTCTTGATTTCCGTCGCAAGGCCGTAATGTAACCGGCCTGGAGGCAGTTCCTGACCATCTCGCGTTCGAAAGCGGCGATATGATTCGAGGTCGCTGCCCATTACCACGATGACGGAATCATCGCCAAAGATTCGCTTGATGCCGGGCTGATATTCCACCTCCGGTGACAGCGGAAGATTTCGAGTCCAGAGGTCCTGACCAGTGATGGGATTGGTGCAGTGGAGTACCCCGTTGAAATGCCACACAAAAGCACTCGCCGTCAGCGGTCCATATTCCACGACAACATCTTCCGGTTCATTCTTCCGATAACGTCGCGACCAGATGGTCGAAGATCGCCCAGGCACAGAGCAGGACACCATCATAATTTCGGTTGCACCTGTAAGCGGTACCAGACCGGGCGTCGCTGTACCGTCGCTGGCCTGCCGAAAGGCCAGAGTTTCCCGGCCTAGAGCCGATGGCAGGCTCATACGATCACGAAACTGCCCGTTCCGAGGATCAACGGTGACAAACTCCACGCTGTCCATGCCGTCGACCAGCATGGCTCGATGCTTCATCCAGTATGGTGTCCAGGCAATTGTCGCGCCTCGTTCAAAGCTCGGCATGTCCCACCACGGCTGATGTATCAGAGACTCAGCAGCCGATTCGATTTCACTGGACGACTGAAGGCCAGGGGAGCTCATTGCTGCTGACTGACGATCGGGCGGATGGAATTTTTCGTAGATCCTTTCGGCATCAAATCCAGGCACGACCGCCAGTGACCGAATCCGTCCCAGGTCGTCACGCCGTTCCGTTGCATCCGCAGATCCGGCTTCTGCCGCATTCAGGCTTGCCGCAGCGATCAGTTCTGCCGCTGTGACTTCACTCTCCTGAACCAGGCGTTGTAACAGTGGTCGATACCAGCGCAATGCGGCGTCCGATTCCGGAAACACAGCCATGTCCGCGGCCAGCGTTCGCAATTGAGTCAGTGTGGCCTGATTCAGTGTCTCCTGAGTCAGTTCGTTCAGCCGGACGGGAGCCTTCAGCAGAATGTCCGGCCGGACACTCCATTGTTCCGTCACACTGATCGGAATGTTCCACTCACGGAATTCGGCAAGTTCCCGGATGGTCTCTTCCTTCGATTCAAGCCCCGGCCGTTTCAGCAGTGTCAGCACCGTGACTCGAAGCTGTTGTTCGGTCGTCAGCGGCAGTTCTGAGAGCAGTTTCAGATCTTCCTCAGGGGTGTCAGAAGAATGCTCCGCAGTTTCACTCCCGGACAACTCGTTGCCCCAGGCATGCAGAGTAATCTCTGCAAGCAGGCTCGCAATCTGATCATTACGATTCTGGCTCTGAGCCTGAGCCTCACGCGTTGCGAGCTTCAGAAGATCGACCGCATCGGATCGCCGTCCAATGATGGAAAGCAGCTGAGCCTGTTTCAGGACGACATCATCGCTGACGGGCTGATGTGCGGTCAGCTGCTGCGTCACTTCCGGCTGCAGCAGCGAATCCACCGCAGGGAAAGACGTGACTGAAACCGGGGTCGAAGCGAGTACACGATCACCACGTCTCAGCAATGCTCCATAGGGGAACTGAGACAGATCCGAGAGCTGCAAATGGTCCATCGAGATGATCCGGCCATCGGTCAGGCGGAGAAAAATCAGGGGTCCCGACACCTGAGGAATCAGGCAATACTGACCTCCGCAGATGGCCCGTCCGCTGGAAAGTGGAATCTCCGTGACCCACCGCTGAGTTCCGTTCATCAGGTCGAGGCTGCGACAGTGCCGCTTGCCGACAAGGATGACCTGCTGTTCGAACAACCCGGCGACATAATAGTCGGGACTGTTTCCGACATCGCCAGGACCAAAGGCAAGACGGTTCACCTGCCAGAGAATTCTGCCCGTCTGAAGATCCACCGCCTTCACAGTCGTGCTCATCGGGCTGCTGCAGATGATGACACTGCCATTTGTGACCGGAGTGAAGATCGCAGGACTGTCGATCCGATCTTCCTCCATCAGCATATGGAATGCGTTTTCCGTCTTTGTTTCGGAACTGTCGCCGGTCGCCATGGCCCACAGAAGCTGACCATCCGCGATTCGGACGGCTGCCATCAGACCATCAGCCAGAGAACAGATCACCGATTCTTTGCTGACGAAACACAGATAACAGCCGTCTGCAGGATTCCATGCATCCAGCCGGTCAGCATCGAGCGGGTCAAAAAACGCGATCGCCTGTTGCCATTCAATCTGTCCGGTTCGACGCTGAAGGCAGTTCAGAACACACTGCTCGGCAACGGCACTGAGAATAAACAGCTGCTCGCCCTGAACAACCGGAGCGGATAGAAAGCGATGACCCGCCAGAGTCAATTCGGGTTGAACCTGTTCCTTCGCATCGCGTCGTTCCTGTTTGCCGCGATCACCAGTGTCAGGCACTGGCGAGACTTCCGGCGTGGTGCCGGCAAGAGGATGGTCAGCAATCTTTTGAACAACTCTGTAGGAATACTGAGGAGCTGATCCGACTGCCCATGCAACTTCCGGAAGTGTGCCCGAGTTTCTGCGAACAGCGACAAGGCGTGTTGCGGGAACCTGGTCGTTGACGGTCGTCAGTTCTTCTCGCCGTCGAAACGGATTTCCAAATGCATCCGGCGGCTCTGTCAGGTTCTTACCATCAAACACATCGAAGTGATCCAGGAACCACAGATACTCCTCATCCGATGTCAGCATGCCGAACGAATGCAGACCACCGACGCGCAGCGGCTGTTCAAACATCTCCGGCAGTTCTTCCTGGAGCAGTAGTGGCGTTGTCGGAATCTTGACGGGCGGTTTGAAAGTATCCGTTGGCAGCGACCATCGTTCCTGTCCGGTCGTGACATCAATCGCAACCAGCCGAAACGGAGTTCGAAGGATGCACTCATCCCCCCAGACGATCACAGGCCAGTTATGAAATTCATCCGCGCCGCGTGTTGTTTCCGGATCATAAGCCGTGAGCAGCTGATCCGTCATGACACGAGGAATTCCGGAGCGTAGCCACAGATTCTCGGACCATGTCCAGTTGGGCACCGGCCATGCAGCCGACACATCGCCGGTCTGAGGCCACGCAGGCACATTGGTGACTGCCGGCGGCGAAACGGGTAAGCGACCTACTCGCTGTTCGACCTGAGCACGCAGCAGGCGTTCGCGACTGATCGATTCGCTTTCCAGAAATGACCCGTTGAACTCCAGTCGAAGAACTTCCAGCTGGCGAGCAGCAGCCTGAGGCCGATCTGTCAGCAGCAGCGTCGTTGTCGCAAGCAGCCTCGCCTGAAGCGAAACTCGACTCAAGGGATACTTCGCTGCCAGTCGCTCAAACTCCTTCGGGTCAGCACGATCAAGAGCCGACTGCAGCTCCGATGCTGCGACCACAGAAGTCATCTGGTCCCAGGCGCGCTGAACCTGCAGCGAAGATTTCTTCAGCGTTTGAATCAACGTGCCTCGAAAACTCTGCACGGCGGTGTCGGGGCCAGGAAAAAGAAAACCGTCCTGCCGTTCGGCAAAGAACCTGAGGAGCGATTCAAAATCCTGATCTCCCAGCGGGCTGGACTGCAGTCGTTCCGCGAACGTTTCCCGTTCGCGGACACGCAGCAGCTTTTCCTGAAGGACCTCAGGTGTTCCGAACGGATGCACCACCTCGGACGAATCTCGATCATCCGGTTCCTGAGCAGCAGACGTCGGAAGAAATGCAATGGTGAAGAGAACGAAACAACAGAACGCGAACAGTGACGTTCGAGCAGTCCGTGATTCACATTTCCGATCTGTTCGACTCATTGTTGAGCATTTTCAGGGCTCGAGCAGGCAACATCGTTCCGACAGAGGGTGTCTGGTACGTTGAGTAATGTCAAAAGAATTCGTCGTGATGCAGCAGATCATCCTCAGTGACAAGCTCGTACCCCTGTTCCTTCAGCACACGCAGCGCTTCGTCGCGTTCTTCGACATAGACCGCCACGGCACCTCGACCCTGCTTTCGATACATCATCGGGTAAACATAGTGCACATTCAGTTCAGCAGACATGAGACGTCCGAGGACGGAGGTGTGCGGTTGCTCGGTCGCCGGCAGCAGGACACCAATCACATCGGTTTCAAACATGTGCACGCCGGCAAAGGTCAGAAGTTCATGCGCGCGTTCGTAATTGTCGACGATGATTCGGGCGACCGCGCAGTCTGACGAATCATTGATCGTCAGAGCAACGATCTTCAGGTCGTCACGTTCGACACGACGCAGCAGGTCATGAAGCGACCCGACTCGGTTTTCCAGGAAGACGATGAACTGTCGGAGGCAGGGCCAGTCACGACCACGAGAGGTAACGGGAGCAACCGGGGCGTCGTCATCGCTGAAGGCTGAACTCATAATTGAACTCTCCGGGGCTCAATGGTCCCGATTCGATAATCTCAAGACAGGCAGGGCAGTTCCGGGCAGGCGTCACCGCAGAGAAAACATGATTTGGAAGGATCATGTTCTGTCACGGGCAGTGTCAAATGATAGGCAGGCTGGGCGGGAAGCGGAATCCCAGTTCATTTCCTCGTGAAATGGCAAAAACAATTGCCCTGAGAATCACCACGATCCTGGGAGTCGCTGATTGTCCCGGCGACGTGGACTGCGTAGGATGTCGAACTTTCGATTTCTTCTCTTTCAGTAGCCGTTGCCATGTCCTCTTCGTCACGTACAGAAACCCTGAATACGATCTCCGCCAAGACCGGGGGAACCATTCCACGCTCACAGGAACTCTACGCGACCAGTCTTGCGAATGCGGTCACTGCGGCTCACATCGCCGATCAGCTGCGTGGTCAGAACATTGTGGTGCTCGACCTGACCGGCATTACATCGATCGTGGACTTCTTTGTGATTGTCACGGGAACAAGCGGGCGGCAGATGCATGCCGTGGCAGACGAAGTCAATCGCAAGCTGAAGCACGAAGACGGCAACCGCCGGCTCAGCATCGAAGGCTATCGCACGGAAGGCAACTGGATCCTGGTTGACTACGGCGACGTCGTTCTGCACGTGTTCACGCCGGAAGGGCGAGCGCTGTACAACCTGGAACAGCTCTGGGCCGACGCACCTCGCATCGACTGGCAGAAGCTGGCTCCAGGAACCGCCGGAAGAGCTACGGCATCACAAACTGATGCCCCTCAGGCTTAACGGTCAGCACAGGACACGACGCCTTTCTGACAACGCGTTCCGCAACGCTTCCCATCAGAATATGCATCAGGGCCGATCGGCCGTGAGTTCCTATCACGATCAGATCGACATCCTTTTCTCTTGCGTATTCGATGATCTCCAGGAACGCCGTCCCGACACGAACTTCCCGGACGATGGGTTTGCCATTATCCCATCCGTCACCGGGCAGCAGTTCAAGTTGAGCAGCGGCGTCCTTTGCCATCGACTGCGCCTGAGCCTGCATGGATTCCACAGAGAACGCAGCAGCCTCCGGGACCAGCATGGCCGGATCAGGAACGACATGCAGCAGGTGCACCTCTGATCCAAACCGAGCAGCAATCGCGCAGGCATACTGCACCGCAGGCTTGCTAAAGTCGCTGAAGTCCGTTGGCACAAGAATTCTGTTGAGCTGGATCATAGGTTTTGTCCAAGTGCAGTTTTCAGTTTTCAGTTTTCAGTTTTCAGTTTTCAGATTGTGGCTCGTGTCTCCGACGCGAGAGCCTTGATTCGGTTTTCAGATTTCAGATTTCAGATTTCAGAGTGTGGCTCGTGTCTCCGACGCGAGAGCCTTGTTTGGTCTTCAGATTTCAGATTTGAGATTTCAAATTTCAATCTGACCTGTGTCACGGTAGTGGCATCTGAACCGTCATCATGGCAATGCCCACACAGATGGCACCGGTCAGCAGTAACACAATCAGAAACCCGACACCGTAGACGGTACGGATACCATCATCCGGCATCTCTTTGCTGTGGAAGAGTCTTCTGGCAACCACGCTGCAAACCCAGGTCCAGTGCAGCATCACGTGCAGAACCACGCCCACGCCGAGGAATGCCAGCAGTCCAAACTGGATGGAGCACCATTGTCCGTAATTCATGCCCCACAGCAACCAGCCTTTCGCCCCAACGCCTGGCGGGAACACGAACTGAACGATGACAGCCACGATCGACAGTGCAACAAAGACCAGCGCCAGCAGAGCATCGAGCCAGAAGTTCACCATGGTACGGGAGAACTTCATACCGCCGTCATCTTCCGGTTCCGACCGAATTGCAGCCCGAAGTGCGGCGACGACAGAGGTTCGGGCCGCTGGCGGTTGCACTTGTTCTCGAACCAGGATATCAGGACCCGGAAAGTTTTGTTCGACTGATGTGATCATGGCTTGTTCCGATCGACAAATGTCATGATTCTTCGTAAAGCAAAACCAATGCCGAGTTCACTGGACGAGAATGCCGGCTGAAAACGGCGTGAATCTCACGAGTCTGCACACATTCAACGGTTCGCATGCACACATGCGGGCGAATGTGCACGCTCAACTCGGTCGATCAGGGATTCTGACAATGATGCGAAGCGTGCTTGCTGTCGTACTCGCAGGAGGTCGAGGATCGCGGCTTGAGCCATTGACCCGCGACCGCAGTAAACCGGCTGTGCCCTTTGGCGGCTGCTTTCGGATCATCGACTTCTCGCTGTCCAATTGTGTGAACAGCGGCATCCGGAAGATCCTGGTGGTGACTCAGTACAAGTCAGCGAGTCTGGAACGCCACATTGAACAGGGCTGGCATTTTCTTCCGACCACTCTGGGAGAATTTGTCAGCGTCCGACCACCCGAACAGCGTATTGACGAGAACTGGTATCTCGGGACTGCGGATGCGATTTATCAGAATATCTACACGATCGAGAAGGTGCGGCCGAAGTACATTCTGATTCTCAGCGGTGACCATATCTACCGCATGGATTACTCGCGGTTCATCGACAGCCATGTTGCTTCCGGTGCGGATGCGTCGATCGCGTGTCTTCCGGTTCCCCTGGCTGAAGGACGGCGTTTTGGTGTGATGCAGACCACACCGCAGAATCGCATCGTTGATTTTCAGGAGAAGCCGTCCCATCCGGCGCCGATGCCGGGTTCTGATTCGCAGTGTCTGGCGTCGATGGGTATTTATGTGTTCAACACGGAGTTCCTGTTTGAGCAGCTTTGCCGGGATGCGAATTCACCGGGAAGTCAGCGTGACTTTGGTCGCGACATCATTCCTTCAATCATCTCATCGCGCAACATTATGGCGTGGCCGTTCCTGAACGCGGAGACAGGACAGGCGGACTACTGGCGCGATGTCGGGACGCTCGATTCGTACTATGAAACCAGCATGGATCTGACGGCCGTGACGCCGGAGCTGAATCTGTACGACATGGACTGGCCGTTTCGAACGTGGCAGCCGCCGTTGCCGCCGCCCAAATTTGTCCTGAACGAATCCGGTCCCGATGGAGTGCGTGTGGGACATGCGATGAACAGCCTGATCTGTTCCGGCTCGATCATCTCCGGTGGCACCGTGAATCGCTGCATTCTTTCACCGCGTGTTCGTGTACACAGCTATGCTGATGTCCAGGGCTCCATCCTGTTTGACGGAGTCGAAGTGGGCCGCAACTGTCGCCTTCGCAACACAATCGTTGACAAAGGCGTACAGATCCCGTGCGGGACAGAAATTGGCCACGACCGCGATGCCGACGCGGCCCGAGGACTGATCGTTACGGACGGAGGGATCACCGCTGTTCCTCGAAATTATCGCTTTGCCGGGACCTCACGTTGACCGGGTTTATGCCATGAGTCTACGATCCCGACACACGCTGCAATCAGATCATGGAGGATCGAAATGATTCAGGCCGCATCGCACGCTGGCGCGAAACTGTTTGTGCTGGACACAAACGTCATTCTTCATGACGCAGGATGCCTGAGGAATTTTGAAGAGAACGATATTGCCATTCCCATCACGGTGCTCGAAGAACTGGACAAGTTCAAAAAGGGGAATGAAGACATCAATTTTCAGGCTCGGGCGTTTCTTCGCCGCCTGGATGAACTGACGGGTGATGTTCTGTCCGGCGATGGGACTCCGCTGGGAACCGGACTGGGCCACATCAAAGTCGTGCTGGCCGCGGAGAACGGTCAGCGGCTTCGCGAAGCGTTCCTCGCCGATTGTCCGGACCACCGAATCCTGGATGTTGCTCTGACTCTGATGCAGAAGGAAGCACCGCGTCCCGTTGTGCTGGTCACGAAGGACACCAACCTTCGCATGAAGGCCAAAGCACTGGGGCTGACAGCGCAGGATTACAGCACGGACAAAGTGGAAAGCATGGACAAGCTCTACTCCGGCAAACGGCTGGTGGAGGGCCTGACAAGCGCGATGCTGGATCAGTTCTTCGAAGGCAACGGTCATGTGCCGGCTGAAAAGCTGGGAGCTGTCCATGATCCGCTGGCGAATGAGAACTTTATTCTTCGAAACGGATCCAAGTCGGTTCTTGCCACATACAGCCCGAAAGAAAAGAGCTTTATCCGAATCGATCGGACCAGCGCGACGTTCGTCAATCCTCGCAACGCCGAGCAGTCATTCGCGCTGCGAGCCTTGATGAACGACGATATCAAGCTGGTCACTCTGACCGGAAAAGCCGGCAGCGGAAAGACCCTGCTGGCCCTGGCGGCGGCTCTGGAGTGCAAATCACACTATCGGCAAATCCTGATTGCCCGCCCGGCTGTACCGCTCAGCAATCGCGACCTCGGTTTTCTGCCCGGCGATATTTCTGCAAAACTCGATCCGTACATGCAGCCGCTGTACGACAACATGGCCGTTATGAAACACCCGCTGGCGGAACTGTCCGGACATGGATCCGCTCCAAAGGTGCAGGATCTCCTGGCCGCCAACCAGCTGGAAGTCACGCCTCTGGCCTACATTCGCGGTCGCAGCCTGCAGCGAGTCTTCTTCATTGTGGACGAAGCTCAGAACCTGACGCCTCATGAAATCAAAACGATCATTACTCGTGCCGGCGAAGGCACCAAGATCATCTTCACTGGTGACATCCAGCAGATCGACCACCCCTATCTTGATTCTCTTTCCAACGGTCTGAGTTATCTGATCGACCGCATGGTCGGCCAGGCTCTGTTTGCTCACGTGACTCTGGAAAAAGGCGAACGCAGCGAGCTTGCTGAACTTGCCAGCAACCTGCTGTAGAGTTTGCCACGCGAGAAGGCTGAGACCGGAGGGCTTGCGCCCTTCCGCTACTTTTTTCGGTGGAACAGGGAAGGGGCCCGCGTCGGGGACACGGGGCACTTTGATGGACTGCCAGGTCTGCGAGGGCTACCAGGCTCGGGCGTGAAGATGCAGTGGATTTGGGGGAAGGCCGTGCGACTGGTGCCACAGAGATTTTTCTGAGGAGGCGGTTGCTCGGAGAATCAGCACGACCACACTTCGAGCCTGCACGTCCCAGGTGTCGTCTGACGAAAGGCCTTTTGAATCCAGCGCGGGCCTGGCCGTATCAATGATCGGAACCCAGCGTTCTGAGGGCTTGTGACGAGGCATTCGGAAGGCCACCAGTTCATCGCGAGGATTCAGAATCACAAGAAGAGTGTCACCGAAGACGGGGACACCGCGTTCGTCCACTTCATCGATGGATTCTCCGTTGAGGCGCATGCCGAGGGCGCGAAGAACTCCGGAGTTCCACAGATGGTCAGCGACTTCTTCGCCGTCCTGATGAATCCACGAAATGTCTTTCACACCGGCTCCGCGAATACGCCGGCCCAGAAAGAACTTTCTTCGTTTGAGCACCGGTTGTGAATGCCACAGACTGGCCATCGTTCGGCAGAATTCCAGAAACGACGTCTGCTCTTCATCCAGATTCCAGTTCAGCCAGCTGATTTCATTATCCTGGCAGTACGGGTTGTTGTTACCGCCTTGCGTCTGTCCCAGTTCGTCACCGCTGCGAAGCATGGGGACACCCTGAGACAGCAGCAGAGTTGCAAGCAGGTTCTTTCGCTGCCGCAGACGCAGATCTTGAATTGCGGGATCGGTTGTTTCCCCTTCAATGCCGCAGTTCCAGTTGTTGTTGTGACTGTCGCCGTCACGGTTCTCTTCAAGGTTCGCGTGATTGCGCTTTTGCTGGTAGGTCACCAGGTCCCGCAGAGTGAAGCCATCGTGCGATGTGACAAAATTGATACTCGCATAGGGGCGACGACCATTGTGCTGATACAGATCGCTGCTTCCGGTCAGTCGAGTCGCCACTTCCGAGATCAGACTGGCCTCGCCGGCCCAGAATCGTCGTACGGTGTCCCTGTAACGTCCATTCCATTCGGACCACAGGTGAGGAAAATTGCCGACCTGATAACCGCCGCTGCCAAGGTCCCATGGTTCGGCGATCAGCTTCACCTGGGAAAGAACGGGATCCTGAAGGATAATGTCAAAGAACGCGCTCAGCTTGTCGACATCGTGCAGCTCCCGAGCCAGTGCGCTGGCCAGGTCGAAGCGAAAACCGTCGACGTGCATTTCCTGCACCCAGTACCGCAGGCTGTCCATGATCAGCTGAAGGACTCGCGGCGTCTGCATGTTCAGAGTATTGCCGCACCCGGTGAAGTCCTGATAGTAGCGCCGATTGTTGGGCATCAGTCGATAGTACGAGGCATTGTCGATTCCCCGCATGGACAGCGTCGGGCCTTTTTCGTTGCCTTCACCGGTGTGGTTGTAAACAACGTCCAGGATGACCTCGATGCCCGCTTCATGGAAACGGCGCACCATGTTCTTGAACTCGTGCAGCACTTCGTCAGGCTGGCTGGCCGAGGAGAATCGCGGCTCGGGAGCGAAAAACGAAAGCGTATTGTAGCCCCAGTAATTCGACAGGCCGTGGGAAACCAGATGTCGATCATCCACGTGAGCATGCACGGGCATGAGTTCAATGGCCGTGACGCCCAGTTTCTTCAAGTGTTCAATACTCGCCCTTGATGCCAGGCCAGAGTAGGTTCCGCGCAGAGGTTCAGGCACGCCCGGATGGAGCCTGGTTTGTCCTTTCACGTGAGCTTCGTAGATCAGCGTGCGATGCCAGGGCGTTCGCAGCGGACGGTCATTGCCCCAGTGGAATCGGTTATCCACAACGACAGCCAGAGGTGCGCACCATGCGTTGTCGCGTTCATCAAACGTCAGGTCGTCTTCGCCCGACCGATATCCAAACATTGCGTCTGACCAGCCGATGTTGCGGCCGATCGCGCGAGCATACGGGTCCAGGACAATCTTGTTGTGATTGAAGCGGTGACCGGCCTGAGGATCGTAGGGACCGTGCACACGGTAGCCATACAACTGTCCGGGCCGAACGTCAGGAAGATAGACATGCCAGACGCGGTCAGTCTGTTCCTTCAGCTCAACCGTCGCAACTTCGGAACGATCGGAAGGAGAACTGAACAGGCAGAGGTCCACTCGTGTTGCATGTTCTGAAAACAGGGCGAAATTCACGCCGCCGCCGTCCCACGTTGCGCCCAGCGGGTGCGGTCTCCCCGGCCATGTTCGAAGTTCCATCGCGCTGATCACCTCTCTTCACGACAACTCACTACAGCACTGCGGGAACCCCTTTCGGCACTGTACTTCGCTGGCGGGCGGGCATACTGGCATTGCGTTCACTTGTGGGGGAAGCCTGAGCCGCTGGGGTTGTCCGGACTGTAACGAATGTATCGATCCACAGGGATTCGTCGCACGACATTACGTCCCGGAATCCCATTGCGTGGACGGGAGATACAGGTGAACGATCCGATATTGCAGACACAGGGTCACAGCGCGCTGAGATTCCAGAGTTGTACCAACCGTCACAACCAAACTGTCCACCGCACTTTGGCGAATTGGCAGAGGGAGCCGACTTTGTGTTTGACTCTGTTTTTCCCGGTGTTTCTGATATCCGGTTCTGGGCGATGCTGGTAAGCCAGCTGAAGATTTCCGTTTTGTCATTTGGCCAGTTTTAGCTTCTGCAGGACGTTTTCCGCACATGATGGGCAATGTCTTCAAAGTATTTGCAGTCTTCACGGCGGTGGTTTCTGTCGCCATGATGGGTGTGGCCATTTCGACCAATCTGGTGGCCCCGGACATGCGGTCCATCATGGCCACTGAGGCGATGCAGAATTACTCGTTTGCTGAAACGACAGGTGAAAATCCGTCCTGGAAAGTGACACGTCGATTCTCAATCGACCCGGCGAATCCGGATGAACGCGGCACCGTCGGAACATATCCGACATCTTACGAAGCGGTGATCAAGGCTCATCAGGACCTCAAGACTCAGTTTTCGAATCGAACGAATCAGCTTGTGGCTGATGCGAAGGTTCTTCAGGATCAGGTAACCGCTTACCAGGCAACTCAGCTTCAGGACACAGAATCGCTTCAGACCCGGATTGCTCAGCTGAAAGTGGTTGCGGAAGCGCGTGAAGTGGAAGCGAAAGAAGCCTCTGCTGCTCTCGAAGATCTGTCTGTGAAATCTCGTGCAATTCGCGAAGAAACGGCTCAGCGTCGAACCGACGTGATTCGGCTTCGAAACGAACTTGATGAAATGCGAACGGACCTGTTCCGTCTGGAAACGATTCGACGTGACCTGACGGACAGACTGCTGCGTCTGCAGATCGAGAATGGCGAACTGGCAGATCGTAAGGCTCAGATGGAAGAACGTGCCAAAGCCGGTGCCGATTCAAAGGACACGGGCAAGACGTACAACAAGTAATTTGAGCTTTCGATTTCGTTGAAGTCAAAAAACTCCACTGACTGTCGAAAGGTGTGATCGGAGCACCTCCATGAACAACGTAGTGACCAAGACACTGATTGTCCTGCAGCTGGTATTCAGCCTCTGCTTCATGTGCTTCGCCGGCGCAGTCTTTACATTCCAGAATGGCTGGCGTGCAAAGGCGGAGCAATACAAAACAGACGCTGACAAGTTCCAGAAGTCCTGGAATGATACTCAGAAAGCTCGTGAGGAAGAGGCCGCCAAGGCGGTTGCGGACGTGAAGAAACAGCAGGAGCGTGCTGAGCTTGCTGAAGCTCAGATCGGCCAGCTGCAGATTGACCTGAAGCAGGCTCAGACCAGCCTGGCCAATGCAGAACAGCAGCGCGACAAGTTTCAGGCTGACCTTCTGGTTGCACAGGACGAAGCGAAGGCTCGAATTGCAGAAACGAATCTGTCCCGCACCGAAATCAAACGACTGCGTGACCAGCTGAACGATGGAATTGCTCAGCGTCGATCGCTGGAAGACCAGAACCTTGACCGTCAGGGCAAGATCGATGAAGCCGTGGACCGCGAACAGTCACTCTTGAAGGAAGTCACTCGCCTTCGAGACATGATTCGTGCAAGTGGAAAGGATCCAAACGAAATCTACGTTGGCCCGGTTCCTGCCGCGATCGAAAAGGTCAATGGCGAAGTGCTGAAGTCGCAGAAGAACGCATCACGATCCCAGGAGCTGGTTGAAATCTCAATCGGACAGGATGACAACATTGTCGAGAAGATGCGGCTGATCGTGTATCGCAACAACAAGTACATCTGCGACATTGAAATCACAGACGTCATGCCGGACAAAGCGGTAGGACGCGTTCTCGAAGAAACTCGCAACGGCAGTATTGAACGAGGGGACCATGTCACAACAAAACTCTGATCCGACCATTTACGACAGTCTGATGTTCGTGTCCCTCGGCGCACTGATCGTGGGGATCACGTTCTGGATTATGACTCTGAATAACTACGGCTGGAGCGGCGGCTGATCCCGCTCGGACCGATTCAGAAAGACACAGGCGAGCCCGTTACAGGCTCGCCTTTTCTTTTTTCCCCAACCGTGGCTCGTGTCTCCGACGCGAGAACCCCCGCTCACGCTTCGGTTCAGCGTTTGCACCATGCATGTCTGAACCGGGATCTGTCCGTAAACTCCTGGTTTTTGGGTCTTTTGTCCCTGCCTGACACGTGTGCACCGTGCGCATGTGCGTGAAACGGACCGACTGAGCACACTCATGGCTGACGAACTTTCCCCCGATATCCCTCGACTTCTCGCCTTCGTCTGCGCTGCCGATTCGCGAATTGAATCTGTGGCGACGATGGAGGGAATCGGCCCGCTTCTGGCCAAAGGACAGCGACTGCTGGACTGCGTTGTCGATCTTGGGTGTCGACCACTGCTGGAACGCTGGTCGGAGATGGTCGAGAGCGGTTTCGCTCTGCAGGCCGACGTGCTGGTTCCGCTGAAAGCCGGCTACGAACCCGTTCGAATGCTGCTGCACGCGATGCCTCTTCATCAGGGGCACGACGAAGGCATGTATCTGGTCGCCGTTTGCTCGGGCTTCCGAGCCGTCATGTCGGGGCCGGACGAAGTTGCTCGCTGTCGAGCGGTGCTGAACACGGCCGTTGATTCCATCATCACGATCAATGTGGAAGGGATCATCGCGTCAGTCAATCCTGCCACAGAGCGGATGTTTGGGTATACAGAGGATGAACTGCTTGGCCGCAATATCTCGATGCTGATGCCCGAGCCTTTTTCGACTCAGCACGACAGTTACATCAAGCGCTATCTGGAAACCGGAAACGCGACGATCATCGGGATTGGCCGGCAGATCACAGCGATGAAAAAGGGCGGAGCTGAATTCCCGGTTCATCTTGCTATCAGCGAATTCAACGTCCGGAAGACTCGGTTCTTCACCGGGATCGTTCGTGACCTGACGGATCTGGAACAGGTTCAGAGACAGCTGCTGCAGTCGGAACGGCTGGCGGCGATCGGGCAGATGGTCACCGGCCTGGCGCACGAAAGCCGGAATGCTCTGCAGCGGGCACAGGCCTGCCTGGACATGCTGGCTCTGGATCTTCAGGAACGTCCCGAGCAGCTGGATCTGGCTCGCCGGACTCGCACTGCCCTTCAGGATCTCCATCGACTCTATGAAGAAGTGCGAGGATATGCCGCGCCGATTCACCTTGAGTATCGTGAATGTGAACTGAATTCGATCTGGCAGAAAGAATGGGATAACCTGGCCACGTCCCGAAAGGACAAGCGCGTTCAGCTCGTGGAACTGGGATCCAAAGAAGCGCTCCGCTGCGAGACGGACGTGCATCGCATGGAACAGGTCTTCCGCAATATCTTCGAGAACGCCATTCATGCGTGCGGCGACACGGGAACGGTCACGGTTCGCTGCATGACCGATACCATGAACGGTCAGCCTGCGATCCGAGTCCTGGTTTCTGACGATGGTCCGGGCATGAAGCCGGATGTCCTTCGAAAGATCTTCGAACCGTTCTTTACGACAAAGCAAAAGGGAACAGGCCTTGGAATGGCGATCGTCCACCGCATCATGACGGCTCTGGGCGGCAACATCACTGCCGGGGCAGGTCCCTCCGGAGGAGCCGAGATTTCTTTGCTGTTTCCCTGCCGGCCCCAGAATCGGAATGCCTTTCGCTAACACTGTGGACTGACGGCATTTTTGAGGAAAATGAGCCGTTTCGCTGGCCCTGGGCGGCGTTGTTCGCACAGAAATGTGCGGATGTGCACACACTGCGACACCCGGGACTGCGCGATTCCCTGACCCACTCCACGCCCGTGAAAGCGGAGATTGTTATGTCCTCCAATGTGATGAATCTGCTGATCGTTGAGGACGATCCGGATTTTCGAGAAACCTGTGCTCGCTGGATGACTCGCAAAGGGCACACGGTTGCCGCGGCGGCGAATGGGCATGAAGCGCTGGAGATCTGTGACCGGAAGTACTTCGACGTTGCGATCGTCGACATGAACATGCCAGGCCTGACAGGTCTGGAGCTGCTGGATCGCATGAAGAGCTCACAGATCGAGACCGAAGTCATCATTCTGACGGGTCAGGGAACGATCGAGAGCGCAGTAAATGCGATGAAGCTGGGGGCATGCGATTATCTCACCAAGCCGTTCCCGATGGATGAGCTGGAGCAGCGATGCCTGATGGCGTGGGATCGAAGTCGCCTTCAAAGAGAGAATCGTCAGCTCAAGGCGATCATCGAACGTTCGCAGCCGGCGGTGAAGATCATTGGTGACTCCCAGCGCATGCGGGATGTGTTCCGGCTGATTGACCGAGTTGCTCCGACTGACAAACCTGTGCTGATTCAGGGGGAGAGCGGAACCGGTAAGGAACTGGTCGCCCGGTCACTGCAGCAGCGAAGTCATCGGGCCAACAAGCCGTTTGTGACGATCAACTGCGCAGCGCTTCCGGAGCAGTTGGTTGAGAGCGAACTGTTCGGCCATCGTAAGGGAGCATTCACGGGCGCGAGTGAAGACCGGGCCGGACTGTTTGAAGTGGCGGACGGTGGAACGCTCTTCATTGACGAGATTGGTGAGCTTCCGGGAGCCTTGCAGCCCAAGCTGCTGCGTGCGCTGGAAGACGGCTCGATCCGACGAGTTGGTTCACATCGCGAACGGAAGGTCGATGTGCGGCTGATCGCTGCCACCAATCGCAATCTGTCGGATGAAGTCGCAGCCGGTCGATTTCGGGAAGACCTGTTTTACCGAATCAATGTCATGTCGCTCGAACTTCCACCGCTGCGAAAACGCGAAGGCGATGTCGCGTTGCTGACGCGGGCCTTCCTTGGCAAAGACTGGACAATCTCCGAAGAAGCACAGCGAGCCATCGAAGCGCATCACTGGCCGGGGAACGTTCGTCAGCTGAAGAACGCCATCGACCGTGCTCAGATTCTGGCGAACGACCATCACATTACGATTGATGATCTGCCGTCAGAAATCGCGGATCCGGCAGATCACGGGACGGGACACGGAACGCATGGGACTGCCGGAAGCAGCAGTTCCTCCGCGGGCAGCGCAGGAGCAGCGACCGGACCGGCGACGCGTCTTGAAGATCTTGAGCGTGCCCATATCGTAGAAATCCTGAGGCAGCAGAACGGGAATAAGGCTCGAACGGCCCGAGTGCTTGGCATTCATCGTCGCAAACTGTACCGTCTGCTGGAACGCTATGGCATTCGGGAAGAACGGCCTGTTTGAGCGATCACCGACTGAAGTCTGAAGAACTCATTCGACGCGCGTTGCGGTTTTCGCCCGACAGATCTTCTCGCCTGCATCATCAGTGAACTCACTGGCAGTGAATGGGAGACGGGGCAACGCCACCATGAAGCGACTTCGACTGGGCGCTGGAATTCTGAATCAAACGCCGCTCGACTGGGAAGGCAATACCGGACGGATCATTGATGCCATTCGCACAGCAAAAGCGAAGGGCGTTCATGTGCTCTGCCTGCCGGAGCTTTGCATCACAGGCTATGGGTGCGAAGACATGTTCCTCGCTCCGCATGTCTGGCGAACTTCCTGGCACATGCTGCAGCGCATTGTCCCGGAAACGGACGGGATGATTGTTTCCGTCGGACTTCCTCTGTTCGTTACCAACGGCGTTTACAACGTCGCCTGTGTGATGTCGCACGGCCAGATTGTGGGCTTTGTTGCGAAGCAGCACCTGGCCGGTGACGGTCTTCACTACGAGCCTCGCTGGTTTCGCGCGTGGCCGGCCGAGACGATTTCTGAATACCACTTCGACGGGCAAAGCTGGCCGGTCGGCGATCTGATGTTTGAATGTGATGGCATTCGATTCGGCTTCGAAATCTGTGAAGACGCCTGGGTGGCGGGGCGGCCGGGAAATCGAATGGCCGAATGCGGTGTGGATGTGATCCTGAATCCCAGCGCCAGCCATTTCGCGTTTGGCAAGCATGAGATTCGCAAGCGGTTCGTGCTGGAAGGTTCCCGCAGCTTTGGCGTCAGTTACGTGTACGCGAATCTGGTTGGAAATGAAGCTGGTCGAGCCATCTACGATGGAGGGGGACTGATTGCCTCCGGCGGTGATCTGATCGCATCGGGTCCGCGTTTGAGGTTTCATCCGACGGACGTTGTGATCGCGGATGTGGACGTCGAACTGACTCGAACACGAAGAGCCAGTATTCACTCCATGTCGACTCATCTGGCGGATGATGTGTTCGACCGCATCATTCCGATCCGAGGACGATTTCGGGACAACACCGACCGAGTTCAGTCGCCTCGACTGATCGAATCACCAACGAAGTATGAAGAGTTTACCCTGGCCGTCGCGCTGGGGCTGTTCGACTACATGCGCAAGAGCCGATCCTGTGGCTTTGTGGTCAGCATGAGCGGTGGCGCGGACTCGTCCGCATGTGCCGTCCTGATTCGAGCCATGGTGTTGCGGGCTCTTGAAGATCTGGGGCACGATGAACTGCGAAGAATGCTGGCGTATGTTCCCGGTATGAGCACTGCCAGCACGGCTGATGAGATGGTGCGGTGCCTGTTCTCCGGCGTCTACCAGTCGACTCGAAACAGCGGCGAGGTGACTCGAAACGCGGCCGAGCAGGTGACCATCGGCGTCGGCGGGAACTTTCATGAAATCAGTGTCGATGAGATCGTCCGGCTCTACACGGGAGCGATTGAGCAGGCGATCGGCCGTGAACTTTCGTGGAAGACGGACGACATTGCTCTGCAGAACATTCAGGCGCGAACGCGGTCTCCGTCTGTGTGGCTCCTGACCAACATCCGCAACGCGCTGCTGCTTTCCACAAGTAATCGGTCCGAAGCCGCTGTGGGTTACGCGACCATGGATGGTGATACGTCCGGCGGGCTGAGTCCCATTGCCGGCATCGATAAGGCGTTCCTGCGAGAATGGCTCAGGGCCATGGAAACGACAGGCACGTGTGGCACGGGTCCGTTTCCGTTTCTTCACTGTGTCAACGTTCAGCAGCCAACGGCCGAGCTGCGTCCGGCAGAATATGAACAGACGGATGAAGGCGATCTGATGCCTTATCCACTGCTGGATCAGATCGAGCGGCTCGCAATTCGCGACAAGCTGAGTCCATCTGAAGTTCTGGCGACTCTGCAGCGCGAAGGTTCACCGTATTCGTTTGAGCAACTGTCCGAGTGGATTCGCCGGTTCTTTACCCTTTGGTCTCGAAATCAATGGAAGCGCGAGCGATACGCTCCGTCCTTCCATGTCGATGATAAGAACCTCGATCCCAAGACCTGGTGCCGTTTTCCAATTCTGTCCGGTGGCTTCCGAATGGAACTGAGCCAGCTTGGCAAAGAATGAGCGGATTCGGCTGCGGCGAAATGGGACCCTGTCTCCGGTCAGACAAGTCCGACCTTCTTGCGCAGGGCCCATTCAGCCGTCATCAGGACGATCAGAAACAGCAGCGTGCCCCAGTTGTCCCAGAGGCTGATGCGTTCCTGACGCACCAGAGAAAGTCCCGGCAGTCCGTCTTCAGCCCATTGCTTCAGCTTCTCAAGGAACTGTTCCTGCGACAGAAATTCTCCGCCGCTCGCGTGTGACACTTCCCGCAGAAGTGAGTAGTCCGCCGATGGGTCATCAAGTTCCGGATCGCGGGCATTGACGTAAAACCGCGTGACGCCGATGCCACCAATGACCTCACCATTGCGGCTGGCTTTGACACGAGCCCAGTAGTCGCCGGGAGCCAGCGTGTCTGTGAAATCTCCGAGACTCATTCCAGCCGCGGCACGCGGTGTGACAGGGGTGATCTTGCCCTGCGGATCAGTCACTTCGACAACAAAGGTGGCATCTGCGAGGGCGTTACCCTGTGGATCGCGGGCTCCGAAGGTCAGCTCCGTCGCCTGTCCGGGCGTGAGATCGCGAGGAGTCGCCTGGATCCAGACGGCCTGTGAATCATCCGTCTCTTTTCGAGTCAGCCAGAAGATCACCTGTCGCCAGAACCGCATGTGTTCTTCTTCGAACCCCTGTGTTGCCCAAAGCCAGGTGGTGTCGCCGGCAAAGACCAGCGCTCGTCCCTGACCGGTGCCCTGTCCAATCAGAAGCGGAAATCCCTGATCGGATGTTGCCAGAACCTGCGCGAGTGAGTTCTGCTTCGGCGCAATGGCATTCGCGCCGGCCAGCGGAGGCAGAGCTTCCCAGTGAGCGCGGTTCTGGTCCGGAGCAGCAATCTGCATGACGTAGTGACTGAGACCGTCTCGAGAGGGTAGCATCTTCTGAGGCTGATTGAGCTGCCGATTTTCCGCGCCGAGTTCAATCGGAAGAAAGGGTGCCAGCGGCGAGACGGTGTAACCACCCTGTCCCAGATTGGATGCTCCGCCGGTCATCATCAGACCGGCTCCCTGAGTCAGACAGCGGGCCATCTCCTTCAGCTGCGCGGGCTTGAATGCGCTCGCCGGCACATCACCGATAATGTAACCGTCATAGTTGCCCGGCTGGAAGAATCGGTCCGGGATCTGATTGTTGCCGAGCAGCTTTCCGCCACGAATCGGATGGAAGTCCAGCTGCACTCGAGTACTGTCGTTGATCTTCCGGAGCCACTTTTGTTCCGATCGAACGATATCAAAGTACGCCACTCGAATTCCCCCGCGTCGGACTCGAATGATCGTCTCCACTCGATTGTTCGTCGGACGCACTTCGCCCGGAAGAGGATCTGCCTGGACAACCAGCTTCAGATCACCGATCTGCTCCGGCACGATTTGAAGCTGAATGGTCTGCTCTTCCGAGGGTGACTGTGGAGTCACGTTGGCAAGCGGGCGAACAACGTCGGTCGGCAGCAGCGGTTCAAGCGGTCCGCTCTTGCCATCGAACAGCCCCGTTCGGTTTTCCAGCAGGACTCTAACACTGACCTTCTGTCCCTGAGCCCCCGCGGATCGGAGTCGCACTTTGATTGGCAGCACGTTTCCCTGGAAGACTTCGCGTGAAAGGTCGAGATCTTCCAGAGCCAGGTCGAGCGACGCTGTTGCGGCCTCCGTGCTTCCGAATCCTACCGAGTAGACGGGCCGTTGCTGACGACCAAAACGTCTTGCCACTGACACCGGATCGACATCGAGTGCCCCGGGAGCCGCCTGCTTGCCGTCACTGAGCAGAATCACGGCCGGAACTTTTTCCTTCCCCATTTCCTCGGCGGAAAGTTCAAGCACCTTGCCGATGGCAGTCATTGAACCTTCGGCCGTGTTTCCGACTGTGGCCGTTGTCTGGATCGAATCGGAAAAGTCGCGAATTCGAATTTCCGCCTTCTTGCCGATCGCCTCGAGTGATGCATCGGCCGCTTCTTTCAGTTTCTGCAAAGCCTGCCGTCGAGTTCCCCCTTCCGGGATGTCCTCAGTGTTCATACTCTTGCTGGCATCACACAGAAGATACATCACAGCGTTCGACTGATCATCGCTCTCCAGCATCATCACCGGGCGAAGAGTCATCAGAAACAGCACGACCGCGATGAGAACTCGCAGTGCGATCAGAGAATTTCTGGCCGCAGGCGAGAGATGCTGAATCCGCCGAGGATACGCGATCCGAATGACGCTCAACACCGCTGCGAAAACCGCAATGGCGAACAGCCAGGACCAGACAGGTTCAAACTGCAGCGACATTCAGGGAAACATTATGAATCGAAGGTGGACATCGCGCTCCGAACGGCAGGAGAAGCTCGCCCGGAGAATATCGCAAGTCCCGCGTTGTGGATACTGACTCCCCATGGGATGGCCGCCCTCGGCCGTCGATCGCAGATTTTGTAGGTGCCGACTGCCGGGCGGCACTTCGCGGCCTTGCCGCGACCCGCGCATCTGTCAATGGCCACATTCTTCAAGGCACAACGTGGAGACGACATCGCCATGACAACCATTCGCGACGACACCCGCTGCCCTCGGTCGTCGATCGAAAGTTGTGTGAGCACTGGTTGGGAACGGCTGAGGACAGTGAGCACTGGTTGGGAACGGCTGAGGACAGCCGTTCTACACTGTGGCCTCGGCGTTACCAATGGAATCGCAGACGGACGAGGGCGTCCATCCTACGACAAAAGGCCCGGCATCTTGCGACGCCGGGCCTTTGGTTTGTTCAACGATCAACGGACGGCTGGGCCATCCTTCGTTGATGGACTACTTCTTCGCCTTTGCGGCCTTTTCGGCTTTCGCTTCTTCCAGTGCAGCCTGAGCTGCAGCAAGTCGAGCGACTGGAACGCGGTATGGGCTGCAGCTGACGTAGTTCAGGCCGATCTTATGGCAGAACTTCACGCTTTCCGGGTCACCACCGTGCTCACCGCAGATGCCGAGCTTGATGCCTGGACGAGACTTGCGCCCCTTCTCGACCGCAATCTGCATCAGCTGACCAACGCCAGTCTGGTCCAGAGTTGCGAATGGGTTCTTCTTGAAGATCTCGTTCTCTGTGTATGGCATCAGGAAGCTGCCCATGTCGTCTCGGCTGATGCCAAGAGCCGTCTGAGTCAGGTCGTTCGTGCCGAAGCTGAAGAACTCCGCCGTGTTTGCGATTTCGTCAGCCGTCAGAGCACCTCGAGGAACTTCGATCATCGTGCCGACCATGTAGTCGAACGTGACCTTCTTCTCGGCCATGACTTCCTTCGCGACTCGGTGAATGATCTCAACCTGCAGGTCGAGTTCCTTCTTGAAGCCGACGAGCGGAACCATCACTTCAGGATTCACAGGGATCTTCTTCTTTGCCACGTCAGCCGCAGCTTCGAAGATTGCTCGTGCCTGCATCTCGGTGATTTCCGGATACGCGATGCCCAGACGGCAACCACGATGACCGAGCATCGGGTTGAATTCGTGCAGAGCGTCAACGCGAGCCTTCACCTTATCAGGCTTGACACCCATCTTCTTCGCCAGGTCAGCCTGAGCCTTGCTGTCGTGAGGAACGAATTCATGCAGTGGCGGGTCGAGCAGACGAATGGTCGCCGGCAGACCCTTCAGAGCCTTGAAGATGCCCGTGAAGTCTTCTCGCTGGTATGGCAGAAGCTTCGCGATGGCCTTCTTACGATCTTCCACGTTGTCCGCCAGAATCATCTCGCGAACAGCGTCGATACGATCGCCTTCGAAGAACATATGCTCGGTTCGAGTCAGGCCGATGCCCTGAGCACCGAAGGCGATGGCCTGTTCGGTCTGCTCTGGGTTGTCGGCGTTGGTACGAACGGCCGGCACTGCAAGTTTGGTACGGATTTTGACTGAGTATTTGCCTGGCGGCAGTGGTCCGTCGTCTGCCAATCCATCAATTCGCCGCTCCAGAGAAGTTATCATCCAGTACAATTGAGTCCACAACTGTCTTTGCGGATTCGTTCGTGAGTTCAATCCTGTAGCGGCGGCACTATAGCCCCATCCATAAAGTGATGTTCAGCCGTTGTTGGATGCACGCGTGCCTGTTGACCCTGATGTCCAGCCAACCTGCCCCAGACTGGCAGCGTCGTGAACAGGCAGTTTGGCAACCGGACTCGTGTTATGTCGCCGGGAAGACCATCGCCCCGGGATTTTCACGCTATTGTGAATCTGAAACGGACGCGCCGAAACAAGGTATTCTCGGTCGAACTGAAACCAACTCGCGATCTCCGATTTCGTTAACTGCGCGAACTCGCTTAACGTTCCTTCGAACGCCAGCTCTCCGCCATCAGAAACGTTGGTAATCAAGACATCATACAGTACCTTGATCTGGACAGGATTCCATTGCCAGTTCAACTGGTAATCCATAGTCGCTCCGACCATGCGACTTACATGGTTTAGTACGAGGCGTTCCGGCGACTCTGTTGAATGCCGACGTGCCCATTATCCACTGCGATGAGTGACAGCGCAGATAATTGGGGATTTGTCACGCTCGCAAGAACAAGATTTCCAAAGATTCCGCATTATGATACAACTGATTGCGCGTTCGACGGTTTCTCATATTGGCTCGCCACTACGACACGGTTCTATTCGTAACACGGCAGCGCATCGCCGTCAATCGCGATTCTGATTTCGCTATCTGACGGCGGGCATCCAGTAGATTTACATTTGCGGCCAGTCGGCGATCCTCCAGCACTTCAGCCCCTGGGGATCGACGACCACGTTTTCCCCAACGCACGTCGGTTCAGTTTCGCGGAAGGTAGGAAGGAAGGCTCATCATCCAAGATCCTTGAATCTCTGGGGGGACGCCAGTACAACGCACCAATTGATAGTCTCATTGTGCCCCACTCTTGTCAAGCGAAACCAAGGAAGGTTACCAGCCTCCAAGAGTACTTCTCGCGGGAGGTGATTGAGGTTTTCGCTCGATCTGCTCAATGCGTGAGTACAGCACGTCAATGAGGTCGCACAAAAAAGGCTCCGCATCTTGCGACGCCGGGCCTTTACGGTTCAAAAGTGAAGGATTTGACGGGCTGTCCATCGCACGCGTCGAGAGATTACTTCTTCGCCTCGCGCTTTTTTCGGCTTTCTGCTTCTTCCAGTGCAGCCTGAGCTGCAGCAAGACGAGCGACTGGAACGCGGTATGGGCTGCAGCTGGACGTAAAGTTCAGGCCAATCTTGTGGCAGAACTTCACGCTCTCTGGATCACCACCGTGCTCACCGCAGATGCCGAGCTTGATGCCTGGACGAGACTTGCCCCTTCTCGACCGCAATCTGCATCAGCTGACCAACGCCAGTCTGGTCCAGAGTTGCGAATGGTTCTTCTGAAGATCTCGTTCTCTGTGTAGCGGCATCAGGAAGCTGCCCATGCCGTCTCGGTTGATGCCAAGAGCCGTCTGAGTCAGGTCGTTCGTGCCGAAGCTGAAGAATTCCGCAGTGTTTGCGATTTCGTCAGCCGTCAGAGCACTGAACTTCGATCATCGTGCCGACCATGTAGTCGAACGTGACCTTCTTCTCGGCCATGACTTCCTTCGCGACTCGGTGAATGATCTCAACCTGCAGGTCGAGTTCCTTCTTTGAAGCCGACGAGCGGAACCATCACTTCAGGATTCACAGGATCTTCTTCTTTGCCACGTCAGCCGCAGGGTAGCCTGAAGATTGCTCGTGCCTGCATCTCGGTAATTTCCGGATACATGCTCAGAGACGGCAACCACGATGACCGAGCACGCTGACCTGCAGCAGGCCGAACAGCGCCTTCACCTTGTCAGGCTTCACGCCCATCTTCTTCGCCGCCAGCCTGAGCCTTGCCGTCGTGAGGAACGACCATGCAGGGTGGGTCGGCTAAGACGAACGGGTCGCCGGTGACCTCTTCAGAGCCTTGAAGATGCCCGTGAAGTCTTCTCGCTGGTATGGCAGAAGCTTCGCGATCGCCTTCTTACGATCTTCCACATTGTCCGCCAGAATCATCTCGCGAACAGCGTCGATGCGATCGCCTTCGAAGAACATATGCTCGGTTCGAGTCAGACCGATGCCCTGAGCACCGAAGGCGATGGCCTGCTCGGTCTGCTCTGGGTTGTCGGCGTTGGTACGAACGGCCAGCTTCGTAACCTTGGAGCACCAGTCCATCAGCTGCTTGAAGGACTGGAACTTCTCGGTCTTTGCAGCCGCCTTGTCGCCGAACAGGAGACCCATCACGATGCTGGATGGCCCCGTCTTGACCTTGCCGCCGTAGATCGTGCCGGCCGTTCCGTCGATGCTCAGATAGTCCTTGCCTTCGTGGAAGGTCTGACCAGCGATCTTGACGGTCTTCTTGTTGTAGTCGATCTCCACAGCGCTGGCGCCGCAGATACAGACCTTGCCCATCTGGCGAGCCACCAGAGCTGCGTGTGAAGACACACCGCCCTTGGCTGTCAGAATACCGACCGCAGCGATCATGCCGCGAAGGTCTTCTGGTGACGTTTCGTTTCGAACCAGCAGAACGCTTTCGCCCTTTTCAGCGGCGGCAGCAGCTCGGTCGGCGTTCAGATAAATGATGCCGGAAGCAGCACCTGGACCGGCTGGAAGACCAGTCGCCAGAGCCTTGGCCTTTTTGATTTCTGCCAGATCGAAGTCCGGAGCGAGCAGCTGTTCGAGCTGGTCGGCTGGATTTCGCAGGATCGCAGTCTGCCAGTCGATCAGCTTCTCGTTCACCATATCCATGCTGAACTTCAAAGCGGCAGCAGCAGTTCGCTTGCCGTTTCGAGTCTGCAGCATGAACAGCTTGCCCTGCTGAATCGTGAACTCGATGTCCTGCACGTCCTTGAAGTGCTTTTCGAGAGTCGCGCGAACTTTCAGGAGTTCAGCAAATGCCTTTGGCATCGCCTTTTCCAGCTTCGCAACCGGCTCTGGAGTTCGCACGCCGGCGACCACGTCTTCGCCCTGAGCGTTGATCAGGAACTCGCCGTAGAACTCATTTGCACCGTTGGCTGGGTTACGCGTGAAGGCCACGCCGGAACCGGAGTCATCGCCGGTGTTGCCGTAAACCATCGCCTGAACGTTGACTGCAGTACCCCACTCGGCCGGAATGTTGTACTTGCGGCGATACACGATCGCGCGGTCATTCATCCATGATCCGAAGACAGCACCGGCGGCTCCGCGGAGCTGGTCCCATGGATCGTTCGGGAACACCTTGCCGGTTCGTTCCTTCACCAGAGCCTTGAATCGCTTGACCAGTTCTTTCTGGTCATCAGCAGTCAGTTCGCTGTCGACGATGTCGCGATGGTACTTCTGATGCTTGTAGCCTTCGATGACAGTTTCGAACGGCTCATGATCTTCGCCTTCTCGCTTCTGCACACCCAGAACCACGTCGCCGTACATCTGGATGAATCGGCGGTAGCAGTCCCATGCGAAGCGTTCGTTCTTGGTGGCCGCAACGAGTGACAGAACGGTTTCGTCGTTCAGACCCAGGTTCAGAATCGTGTCCATCATGCCCGGCATGGAGTCACGAGCACCAGATCGCACGGCGACAAGCAGCGGCATGCCCTTGGCATCGCCGAACTTGCAGCCCATGATCTTTTCCATATTCTTGATGCCGGCTTCCATCTGAGCCTGAAGTTCCTTTGGATAGGACTTCTTGTTCGCGTAGAAGTAGGTGCAGACTTCCGTCGTGATGGTGAATCCCGGAGGCACTGGCAGACCAATGCGGGTCATTTCTGCGAGGTTCGCGCCCTTGCCGCCCAGCAACGCCTTCATTGAGCCGTCGCCATCTGCCTTGCCATCACCCCAGGTATAAACGTACTTCGCTTTTGCCATCGAACAGACCCTATGAAGAAGTTCGGCCGTGAACTGTCACAGCCAGCCAGGAAATCAGAAATTGCTCGTTTCCGCAATTTGCCTCAAAGACCGCCGGGAGAATCAGCTTCTCAACCGAGCCTTCGAAATGGATTGCTGCAGCCCCCGCTTCGGCCAGAAAATTCCAGCCTCCGAAGCGCGCACCGGAACCGGGAATGGTTCCAGCCGGAAAACGAGCGGGAACGGTAGCAGCGGTCGCCCTAAACTGCAAGTACGTTCCGCCGTTCCGGCACTCCGGACGAGGGCTTTACCATAAAGGAAACACTCCAGCGCCCGGAAGCGTCCAAAAATGGGCGAGATACCCCGTGGCATTGAAGCCAGGACTTGCCCTGGTGGTGAGTTTCGAAGTGCCGCCAGACGGAAACGCACGGCTCGGCAGGAACCTTGCCCACCCGCGACCGCCGCCCGCGAACGGCCTCGCGCGAACGGCCGGACTCCCCGTTTCGCCGCTCTGAAGTTCTGATAGAGTACAGCTTCGAACGCCATGCCCAGTGCCTTTACCTGAGCACCCACTATGTCCACCGTTTCTCCAACATCCAAATCGAGCCAGACGCCTCAGTTTGCGTCACACATTGCCAGAATCCGGAAGGAGTTCTTCTCCCGAGACTCCCGGCGCTGGCCCATCTTTGCCGACCCGGCTCTTGCGGACATCATCCATTTCCGCGGAAGCCACCTGCCTCCTGATGACCGGCTGGCGGCGTATCCCAACGGCATGACCGAACACGAGGAGCTGCTGCAGGACCAGACAATCCCCGATGTTGGTCGACCGCTTTCAGAAGTCAATCGCCGCCTGGTCTTCGTCGGCGCGCTGTCGAAGTGCTGGGAAGATCCGGCCAGCGTGGAGAACGTCGTGACGACTCCGTGCGATGCCGCGATTCAGGGTGCCGCCATCGGGATCCTGGCGAACCCCAATCTTGTTTACAGCGAATACGCGGGAATGGCCGAGGAGCTGGAACGAGTCGTCGTTCGGCAGATCGCGAATCTGGTCGGCTACGATCCGAACCTGGCCACCGGCGTGTTTACTCAGGGCGGAACGTTCTGCAACTTGTATGGCTACCTGTTTGGTATCCGCAAAGCAATGCCGCAGTCGTTGCATCTTGGCCTGGAGTATGGTCAGGACTATCGCATGATCAATTCGCAGGGAGGACACTATTCGAACACCACGAACCTCTCATTGCTCGGCGTGAACATTTCCAGGAAGACGATTCGCATCAAGCTGACTCAGGCGAGCAACATCGATCTGAAGGACCTGGAAGATCAGCTGACAGCCTGCTTCCGACTGGGCTGTATCGTTCCAACCATCATGCTGACGATGGGGACAACGGACACGTTTGCTGTGGACCAGGTCAAGCCCATTCGTGAGCTTGCGGATCGACTCGCGAAGAAGTTCTCGATCGCCCAGCCGCATATCCATGTGGACTCGGCTGTGGGCTGGCCGTTGATCTTCTTCCTTGACTACGACTTCGATCGCAACCCACTGCACATCCTGCCACAGACACTGGAAGGACTGCGAAAGAACGTAGATCTGTTTCGAGAACTGAAGTACGCCGATTCGTTCACCGTCGACTTCCAGAAATGGGGCTATGTTCCTTACACCAGCAGCCTCGTGATGGTCAAAGATAGAGCCTCCATGCAGGCTCTGGAGCATGATCCGGAGAACTTCTCCTACTTCGAAAAGGACGTGCAGGGACAGACACATCTTCAGTCGACCATTGAATGTTCTCGCGGAGCAGCAGGACTTTTTGGAGCTTACGCAGCTCTGAATTCACTCGGCAAGCAGGGCTATCAGGTTCTGATTGCTCATGGGTTGCAGAATGCGGATTACCTGAGACGACGCCTTGAGAAAACTCGCGGTGCCATCGTGGTTGCTCCGGAGAACTGTGGGCCTTCCGTTGGTTTTCGAGTCTACGATCCGGCTCGCATTGCAGACCCTGCGGCAGAACTGGCGATTGAGAAGCAGTCAACCGGAACAGACGATGGACGCAAACGCGTGGCTGAGAACACGGCGTACCACCGTCGAGTCTTTCTGGAACGCGGCAAGGTTGGACTGTATACCAACTGGATCCAGTACGTGACTCATTCTGATTACGATGAACAGGGGCAGTGGGTTCCGATTCCCGGCGAGAAAGCTGTCTTCATGAATCCACACACACAACAGACTCACATCGACCAGTTTCTGGCTCGGATACACGGCTAAGCATGAACATTCCAAACGCGCATACGTCGAAAGCCCCGATTGATCTTCGCAGTGATACAGTGACTCGTCCCTCCGAAGCCATGCGCCGCGCGATGGCCTGCGCGGAGGTTGGCGATGATGTGATGGGAGAAGATCCTACGGTCAATCGGCTGGAAGCCATGATGGCCGAGATGTTTGGTCACGAAGCGGCCGTCATTGCCTGCTCGGGGACTCAGAGCAATCAGATGGGTGTGCGAGTCCACTGCATTCCGGGCGATGAGCTGCTGATTCACGAGACTGGACATATCTTCAACTTTGAAGGCGGAGCCGCGGCGGCTCTGAGCGGCGTTTCGATTCGAACACTGCCGGGAGCGCGCGGGATGCTGGACCTCGCGGAGCTGGAAGGCAAAGTGCGAGTCAACGATCAGCACTTCTGCAGGACTCGACTGGTGTGTCTCGAGAACACAACGAATCTCGGCGGAGGCTGTGTGTATTCACTGGACCAGATGCAGCGAGTTTCCGAGTGGGCGCTGGAGCATCAGTTGAAGCGACATCTTGACGGAGCGAGATTGTTCAATGCGATGGTTGCGGGTGACTATTCCGCGAGAGATGTCGGCCAGTACTTTGATACGATCTCGATCTGCTTTTCGAAAGGGCTTGGCTGCCCGTTCGGTTCCATGCTGATCGGCAGCCGCGAAGACATCGCGAAGGCTCGCCGAATCCGCAAGATCTTTGGCGGCGCGATGAGGCAATCCGGGATCATGGCCGCCGCCGCGCTCTATGCCTTGGAGCACAACGTCGATCGGCTTGCGGACGATCATCGCAATGCTCAGGTTCTTGCCGACGGACTTCGTCAGATCGACGGCATCACGGACGTTCCATCGACGATTGAAACGAATCTGGTGTTTTTCCAGCTCGCCCCGCACGTCGGCACCGCTGTCCAGTTCGCCGGCGCGATGCGTGATAAGGGGATTTTGATCGGCCCCATGGGCGGCCAGCGAGTCCGCATGGTGACTCACCTGGACGTCACCTCCGACGACATCCAGACGATCCTCACCGCCACCCGCGACTGCTTCGCCACCGGCTTCTCCAACCGCCCCATCACCGGCAAAGGCCCGTTCTCCAAATAGCAGCAAGTCCCTGGACGTTCCTAACGTCCCTTTGGACTGCTGCAGCCCCGCTGCAGCTTTTCTCCTCACAGCCTGCTGTGACAACTGCCTTGGACCCGTCATCAGACGTCCTTCAGCAGCTCGACGACCGCGGCGAGCGGGATGCGTCAGCTTCTTGGCATGCGATTCAGCTGTGCAGAACGCAATTGTGAACCGCGAATGAACGCGAATTGACGCGAATAGGCAACGGGAAAGGCCATCATCTTCTTGCCCAACCATCGTTTTGTCCGCACCCGAGCTTTGATCGTTGTGTGGCGGATGTCCGACAGAAAATGTATGACGAAAAATAGTCGCAGACAGACGCTACGACGGGCATTCCGCTTTTCGATTTCTTCCGTTTCTTTCGGCCTCCGCCCATCGAATCGGCGAGCGGAGTGTGTCAACGCTCCGGTCTGCGATGAAAGCTCACGATGTCGTGCAGAGTCTTCATCCAGGTGCCTGGCACCTTGGACCACGTTCCTAACGGCCCTTTGGACTGCTGCAGCCCCGCTGCAGCTTTTCCCGCCACAGCCTGCTGTGACAACTGCGTTGGTCCCTTCATCAGGCGTCTTTCAGCAGCAGGCTGCTGAGACGAAAGCTGCAGCGGGGCTGCAGCACTCCAGGACACAAACGGTAATTCTCAGCCTCAATTCCTGAGTCGCAGAGCACAGATAGCTGACGCTATGCCGCTCGCCGTTTGGAATAAAGATAAATGCAGCTGGACTGATTGTGATCCCCTTAAGAGCTTTTTGCCAAACGGGCAAACAGAAACTCCGCGTTTGAAGCTCTGGAATGCGTGGCGGGCTGTTTTTCGAAACTGGTCTCGGCGTCGATTCTGGAACTGTCAAGGTTGCAACTCCGAGTCTTCATGAAACGTCTTTTCCTTTTGAACTCAGTCGCATTCTGTGCAGCAACTTCGCTCTGTTCGGGGCAGGAGCAGATTCGCCTTCCGGAATTGCGGGGGATTGTGAACGACTGGTCGTCGCACCTTGAATCGTTTTCCGGAGAATTTACCACTCAGTTCAGTGCAGACGGAGCGACGGTGGTTTCGGCCGGCGAGATGATCACGACGCCTCTGACCTCGAGAGTCTTCTGGTCGCCCGTCGGGTGGTTTGACCACGGGCCGTTGTCCAATGAATCATCGGTTTCGAACTACTACGACGGTTCATCAACGACTCAGATCATCCAGCGCAGTAATGGGGGTGTTGATGTGCATATTCGCAGAGGAGAAGGGGAATGGAGATGTGATGCTGCGTTTCAGCTTCTCGCACGAAAGCTCCCGCACACCGATCAAAGCGTTGAGGCATTATTGAGTCATGCACATGCGGTGATCACCGAACAGAACGACGAAGCCGTCGTGGTGTCATTGGCGTATGCAACAACTCGTGGCGATCAGAGACCGAGGAGTTTCAAGGTTCGGATGGTATTCAGCCGCGAAGTTGGCTGGCTGCTGACAGAGTATGTCGGGTCTCAGGAATACGCCGATGACTCTGGTTCTGACACGATCACAATGGAAACATCGCTCAGATTTGATGAATGGCAGGAAGTCCGGGACGAATCAACTGCATCGGTGCTGAGAGTTCCGTTGCACGCGACGAAGAAGATGTTCTTTCGCGGAGAACTGGAAGGGACATCATCGATTCGTGCTGAGAATCTGCGGCTGAATCCGAGTCACTCCAGGGCATTGCTTCGACCAGTGAATCCGCCGGGTGCGAATGTGACTGAGACGCTGCCTTCTGGGAAAACGCGGACGTTTATCGCTGGAGGCAAGGTTGAAGAAGCGAAACGCAGCGCAGAGGAAGAAAGAGAGATCACGGAATCAAAGACTTTCGCAGCGGCCAACGGTTTGACATTTCGAGCCGTTCCGCAGAGTTCATGGACGATTCCGTCTCTCCGGCTCGCAGGGCTAATGGCACTCGCCGGGGCCGGCATACTCAGATGGCGCTCGCGTCGAATTCACGCAGGCGGCTGACGCAGCAGCTACGATTTCAGTTTGTCACAGGAAGCGAAGCATGGATCGTCGATCAACACACAACATGAAGAGATGGTCAGGCACGCGACGACGTTGTGGCTGCGGGTTTACCACGGTCGAGTTGCTTGTTGTGATTGCGATCACGTCGATTTTGTTGAGTCTCATTCTTCCTGTTCTTCAATTGGCAAAGGCAGCAGCACGACAGACGGCCTGCATGAACAATCTTCGACAGATTGGAATTGCCATGGGGGAAGCGGAATCAGCCAGTGGCAGAATTCCGGCATCCGGCAGCCAAACGAATCTCTTGAGGTACCAGCGTTCTCTCCACGTAGATCTTCTGCCATTCCTTGATCAGACAGCACTCTTCGAACGGTACAACAGATTCGAAGAAGGCCATGGAAGGACGCAGGATCCTCCGACATCGACGGCGAACGGTGAGTTGCTCAGCACAAAGGTCGAGGTTTTTCTCTGCCCGTCAGATCCGTCGCAAGTGCTTCGAAACAGTTACCGAATCTGCTCCGGAACATCGCCAGGCCAGCATGAAACGACAGATCAGCCGACCATCAATCAGTCACTGGCAGGATTTCGATCGAAGACAGGCGGCAAGGTCGCAGCACTCAAGGATGGTCGCTCGAATACGGTCGCCTTTTCTGAACGAGTTGGTGGCGATGGGCGTCCGGACGTTTATTCTCCATGGACCGACATAAGAACGCTTTCCATCAAGACGCATGGCCTTCGAACTCCTTCGGACGTGACGGAAGCATGTGACTGGCCATCACTGCCTGATCCGAAGCATGTGTCATTTGCTGGATCGACGTGGGTTCTAAGCGGATATACTCAGACCTGGTACAACCATATCCTGGTTCCGAATTCGCCAATCTCTGATTGCACCGATGGAGGTCCTGAGGCCAACGGGGCTTACACGGCGCGATCCTTTCATGATGGATGCGTCAACATCCTTCTGGCAGACGGTGCCGTTCGACGTGCCAGTGAGACAATTGATCTTGCGGTCTGGCGAGCTTTGGGAACTGTGGCCGGCGATGAACAGGTGGGAGACTTCTGAGGAAAATCCACACACCCTTTGGACTGCTGCAGCTCTGCTGCAGCTTTTCAGCCACAGCCTGCTGTGACAACTGCGTTGGTCCCTTCATAAGACGTCTTTCAGCAGCAGGCTGCTGAGACGAAAGCTGCAGCGGGGCTGCAGCACTCCAGGGCACGAACGGCAATTATCAGCATCAATTCCGAAGTCGCAGAGCACGGATAGCTGACGCTATGCCGCTCGCCGATTGGGGCAAAAGTCATGACTCAGGTGCATGGCACCTTAATCCGGCACCTTGAATCACTCCTGCTCACTGCCCCGGTTGAACGAGGCTGCGAAGGTGCTGACAGTTCAAAGAACTCGGCGGGTTCAATGCCACGAGAAACAAGACATCGCTTCTGCGAATTGTTGCTAACCGCCTGGAGGGGTATAGTGTCGTGACTCACTGCCAGCACCTGGTGGTCGCATCCAGCCAATGAGAGACTTCCTGCAATGAATCTGGAACTCTATCAGTATTACTCACAGCGCCAGGTACTGGATGCCTTTAGTTCAGTCGTTCCGACGAAGGCTGAAGGGTGGTTTGTCTCAGAGAATGTATTGATCGGATTGTTTTCGATTGGCGAGAGATCCCCGGACAGCCACTTCTGTGACGCAAGTCGTTTTCACTGGCATGCTCGGACGGATGAAGTCGTGCCGGCGCCACTTGAGGCCTTCTGTTCGCTGGCAAATGGTTACCTGTTCATCAAATCGCCAAAGACAGATCTGTTTGCATATGTTGCGCAAATCACTCATGTGGGAATGTATGGCGGTAGTCCCGGCAGTTATGAGGCTGCAATGAACATTGCTCCTCCCATTCCCACGAACCTTCTTCAAGAACTTGGCGGACTCTACGTTCATCCGGACAGCGACAACGCGATGGATGCTTCCGTTGCTGCGCTGCGCATCGCGACCACTCCGCTGGACCGATTCAGGGCACTGCAGAAGTTCGTCGAGGTCTGGCGAGGACCGCTCGAAGAGTGTCATGGCTTGTCGGAAGCTGACCTGACGATCTCGACCGTGGCTGTACCGACAATCCTTGCGATGCTGTATCGCTGGGCCGGACGTTGTGAAGACATCATGAACGCAGGTTACATGTCCATTCCAGCGCCCAATGAGCTTTCCGTTGACGAATACGGCTATGTCCCGATATGCGTTGAATGTCAGTGGTGCGGCAACTATTTCATTCGATCCGATGCTCTTCAAAACGAAGACCCGGATGTCTATTCGGACGAGTGTGGCAGCAGTCGTGGTGGCGCAGGATATCACTCAACGGGAATAGGACTGTCGCAATTCCTCTGGGCGTACTATCTCGCATTCAATGTTTACAATGGACCGATCAGCCTTCGAGTGGAGATCAATGAAGTCGAATTCGACCGGTTCAAAATGATGCTGAATCCACTTCCCGTGCTGCCTCAGGGAAGTCAGTCATGCCGCGCCATTCAAGCGTACCGAGTGAAGATCGATCCCGGCGACGAAGCCTTGATTTTCGTGACAAAGGGAGTCATCGGCGGGTTGATTCACGACGACTTTGGCAGGAATATGACCGTTCGAGCCAAATCGATGTCGAACGTTGAGGAGCTTGCCAGGTTTCTTCAGATCGACCAAAGCCGTTTTCTGGATCTGCCATGAACGGTCAATTCGTATCTGAGTGAACCCCGGTACCGCAATTTGATTTGCAGGCTGGGCAGAAGATGAACTGGTATAATCATTTTTGCCCAACGATTCGCACTTTCATACGGCCCCCAAAAAGCTGAAGCGATATTATGCAGTACTCTAACTTCGCCAAGTCGCTTTCGGTGTCGGTTGCATTGAGCGGTTTGGTTTGCATCTCGTTCTTTGTAATGCGGCTATCCGACCGCCAGCTGTCGCCGACTCCGGCTGACCTTTGGGCCAGCGCCATTTTGTACTCGTTTGAACCTGAGGAGGACGCTTCTCGAAAGACGCTTCACCGCTTCGCGGAGGCGATCTCAGTCGCAGATAACCCCAGCGACGTTTACATTTCCTTGGGAGACTACCTTCGAGGGCCGATACCCGTTGCGGGTGCCTTTAAGAAAGCGTTTGGAGATCGGGAGAAACTGGCAGTCGCAGCCGCGAGGCAAGACGTGCTGTATAACAGCATTGACCAGATCTTCTCTGTTATGAACGGAGGCGAGGAAAGCGTAGCGGCATATGTCGCTGCAGTAAAGGCTTCGCCAGGCAGTCGGCTTGCCCATTTTCGAGTTGGCGTTTATGGCGATAGTGATGCAAGTCTTGCGTCATCTCAATGGCTCACCAGGCATGATTCGACGAATGCCCTTGGGCTATACCTCGAAGCAGCCCACGCCGTCCGCAGGGATACCGACTCAACATTGGAGTTATTAGGCACCGCTGTATCCCGGCCCGCGATTTTCATCCCCCCTGATGTTGTGCCTGACCCGGTGGCGACTTGTTTTCCTCCTGTCTTCGGCCGCTACTCGGGGCGGCGAGCCAACAAGTCGTCGTTGGAATTCATCGTGCACAGGCAGAATACGTGGTTCGACTTCAACGATCCGTTTCGCCATGGAGTCGAGTTGATGCTGGACCAGGTTATTCAGATCGCGGACGATTGTGGCGATCCTCGTTCCACTGCTGCGATCGTGACCCACCACCAGGCATGCCACCAGCTTGTGTTTAATACGTCGGCAAACCTGTCTTTGTCATTCATTGGCGTGTTTCGACACCAACACTCTTACCAATTGCTCCTGGATCGCTTTCGCCCCAGTGACCCCGTATTCAAGAACTGTGAAGCAAAGCAGGAGCAGATTCTGCGGTTTCGGCAGTTGCTCAAATCACACTGGAAACAACGGCATCAGAAAATACTGGAATACTCGCCCGAGATGATATTCTCTGGAGAAGTTAACCGTGTTGCCGCAGAAGCAGCGCTTACAGCGGAGGTTCAGTCTATGGCGTTACAACCTCGCGAGCATTAGACACTGTGGCCGGCGATGAACAGGTGGGAGACTTCTGAGGAAAATCCACACGCCCTTGGAGTGCTGCAGCCCCGCTGCAGCTTTTCCCGCCACAGCCTGCTGTGACAACGGCGTTGTGCCTTCATCAGACGTCTTTAAGCAGCAGGCTGCTGAGACGAAAGCTGCAGCGGGGCTGCAGCACTCCAGGACACGAACGGTTGTTATCAGCATCAATTCAGACGTCGCAGAACACGGATAGCTGACGCTATGCCGCTCGCCGATTGGGGCTTGTCCTGTCAATCTCGAGGCACCATCAGGTCGGTGTTGCCGATCCAGGCGGCGAAGTAGGGTGGGCGGGTTGAGGCTTCGCGGAGCATGATGAGGAAGGGTTTGTCGAAGATGAATGTTCGTGTGCCGGGCGCATATTCGTACGCTCCGTTTTCTCCGACCACCTCAGCTTCACTCTGAATCACTGCGCCGCGTTCATCGAGTCGAAACTGGAGCACCTGCCGGGCCTGTTCGACTGGAGTCCCCGATAGCTGATCCGAGTGGTTCAGTTGCTCTTTGAAATCCGCGAAGACACTCAGTTCCAGTGTCGGAATCACCAGGTCCTCTTCCGCCACGACTTCCCGGGCCGCAGGAGAGAGCCGGGAATCACGGATACGATTCGAAACGTCCTGAACGCCTTCGCCTAATGTCTTTGGCTGAGGAATCCGTGCGAGGATAAGGTCCTCGTAGTTCAGGTTGGAAATCGAGATAATAAAGTTGTCGGGTGAGCTGTAATCATGGACCCGCACCTGAGCCAGTGCAAAGCGCCAGTCTTGCCAGTGTGATGTCACGCCAAATGACTTTACCTTGTGCGTCCCCGTGGAGTCGTGAAAGCTCAGCGGCAGGGTGAAAGAATCAAAGACGGCTGAAAACGCGAGATGCTTCTTCAGCGTGCAGGTGACCCTGGGGCCCGAGGAATCGACGTCGATCACAAAGTCCCGGGATGCTATGTCCTTCGACGTGAATGTTGAATCCAGGAGTTGCCTCCCGAGAGTCGTGAAGTTCGCCTGTGGCTGCTGAGTTACGTACGTCTGCCATGCCAGTGCCATTGTGGGACAGTAGAGAAGACTCTCACCGGCCTTCACTTCAACGTCGGCAGTTGGCCAGACCTTTGTGTTGGGAAGCGTGCTGCAATCCACTGCGGTACCGAAGTCACGAGCGGCACCGACCATCTGTTCAATGACCGCGGGGCCGCCGGAGATTGGCTGACCGCCGCTGGGTGTCAGGATCATTCTAAGAACGGAGTCATCGATGTCCTTCGACACGATTCGGACGCTTCCATCTGCGAACAACATGTTGGTCGATAGCCGACCGGAGCCTGCGGTGTGTTTCTGGTCCGTATGAAACTGGCTGATGAGATCGGCATAGTCGACATCTTGCGGTCGCGTCCATTCTGTCGCCCGGTGATGCCAGTCGACGATCATGACTGTATTGCTCGTACCATCCCTAAAATTGGCGTAGCGACTTGGCATCTCAAATGGCCATGCCGTTTGAGCCCCCAGGATGGCGAGGTAACTGGTGTCAGTTGTTGTCGAAATCTCCGGGCACGCGAATTCAGCCGGCCTCAGTGTCAGCAACTTTTGATTGGAGGCACTATCCCAGGGCGATGTGAACTCATAAGCGTCGAAGGATGCCTGATGATCAAGCCACGGCAACATGGCGACTCGCCAGCTGTGAACCGGCTGACTGCCTGAATAGGCCGCCGGGAAGTGTCCATTGCTGGCATGATACGCCTGCAGACCAAGACCAATCGCTTTCAGATTGGACTTACATTGCGTCAACGAACGCGCCGGCTGAGTCATCTTCGCCACAAGGACGGCGATTCCCAGACAGGCCAGAGCCGCCATCAGTGTCCAAATCGTTTTCCTGAACATCCAGTGACCTCCCATTGGCGTGATGGACTGACCTGCCTTCGACGATCAACAGAGTCGTCCATCGTCCGATTTCGTCTACCTGCTTATTGAATTCCTCCCTTCCACCGAGTGCGATTGCCAGATGCCGTGGTCTTGCCACAATAGGCGGGCCGTGAGCTTTCTGACCCCCACGAAATCAGACATTGCACGACAACGAACTGATCCATCGAAAGTAGCGGAAGGGCGATTCCAAACCCTGTTCTGGCAGGATGGATGCCGTACTGCTCAAGGTTGGCGATCCAACGTAGCGATCGGTTCCGTTGCAAGTCTCGGGTTCGAAGGATGCACTTCAGCAGGGAAGTGGAATAACGGTGGAGTGTTGCCTGATTCGCTACCGGTGCACACGAGTCCTGTCGAGTGCCATTTCGAAGTCGCCATCCGCCGTGATCCCGGCGCTGACCATATTGCACAAACCACGGCATCTGCAGTAGCCTGACCATTCATGGAAGTCGTCCTTTCCAGATCGGATCAATGGGAGTCAGACTGCGATGGACGTGCGATGATTTGCGGAACAGCATATGATAGCCAGTCGACTGCATGACCAATCGGCTTGGGAAATGAGTGAAGTCGGGAGCAGAAGCCGTGGGCGAAGACCCTGATGAAATTCGGCGATGGGTAAGGGCGGCTCGAACTGGCGATAGAACGGCGTTCGAGGCGTTGTACCGCCGATTGGAAGAAACTCTGCGGCGAGAATCCGTTTCCTGGGCAAGTGTTGCGGGACAGGAAGGAAGTCTCAACGACGTTTTGCAAAACGCATGGGTACGAGCGTTGGGCGCGTTTCGCGATTTCGAGGGGGACAATTCCTCAGACGAGAACATGCTCCGCAGCTTGCGCGCCTGGCTGCGACGCGTTGTCGCCTCAACTGCCAAAAACATGGCTCGTGATGGCAATCGCTTGAAGCGACGAGCGGCAATTGTCGCGCCAAGAAGCGAAGATCCGTCGGTCAGCGAAATCGCAGACAACGATGCGACGCCAAGCAAGAAAGTGAGTCGCGATGAGTTGATTCAGCGGCTGATAACAGCATGTGAGCAGGTACCGGATGTTCGCCTGCGCGAAATCCTGAAGGCAAAACTGGCGGGAATCTCCAACGCTCAGTTCGGTCGCGAGCATCAGATCAAGGAGCATGAAGTACGGGCTTTGCAAGCCGATGCTATTCGATTCCTTAGAAAAGAACTGCCCGACGAATTGGGAGCGACCGAATCGTGACCGTCGACGATGAGAATCTGGAATCAGATGGGGAATTAGCGGCGCAGTTAGCCGCGGAGTATGCGCTCGCTCGCATCGATCGTCCCGATCTGACGTCCGACAACTGGCTCCGCGAGCATCCGGGGATTGATGGACTTGCAGCGCTGGTGAACCAGGTCGACGCTGCCTTTTCCCAGGCGCTGTTGGCGTCGCCTGTGTTAACCATGCCCTTTGACCTGGGGCCGTTTCACTTGCGGCGACTCTTGGGAGTTGGGTCATTTGCGGCGGTCTACCTGGCCGACGATCGAATTCACTCGCGGGAGGTGGCTGTGAAAATCTTCACACCAGGCCACAGCCTGGCGGCTGATGAACAATCGCAGTTTTTTCACGATCGTCGGATGGCATCCCAGGTCCAGCATCCTGCGGTCGTACAGTTGTACGATTCCGGAACGATCGCCGGATGGCGCTACATCGTAATGGAGTTGGGCCACCACGGAACCCTGCGCGACGAATTGCAACGCCAGCCGTCTCCCTGGGTCGAATCTCGCGCCGCCTGGTTTGTGGCGAAGCTGGCCGAAGCAGTCGCTGCGGCGCATGATGCGGGGATCATTCACCGCGATATCAAGCCGAGCAACATCCTGCTGGATGCGGAGGGTGGTCCCAAGTTGACGGATTTTGGACTCGCGCGCGACACTCGAGACGTGCAAGAGGTCTTCGATGGTTCTCTCGTGTGCGGCTTTCCTCCTTTCGTCGCACCGGAGATTCGAGCCAACGGAATCGCAACCGCATCCGTGCGGAGCGATTTGTATTCACTGGGAGTGATACTACACCTGTTGTTGGAGGGGCGACTTCCGCTCGAGGCGTCCGATCGAATGCCGGCCAGCGACGATTCCAGTCTGGCTCCGCCCAAATGCCAATCACTTATCGCGTGGGATCTGCGCCGAATCGTTGACCGGGCACTGTCGGCGGAACCTGCCCAGAGGTTTACTTCGGCGCGCGACCTGGCGGATGAACTCAAGCGCTTCCTCGCCCGCAGACCGCTGCTGTTGTTTCCCAGCTCGTGGATGTATCGATGCCGGTTGTGGATGTTTCGCGAGCCCATTCAGGCGGGACTGGCGTTATCTCTTGCGTTGCTGCTTATGGCGGCGGGGTGGTTGACGCTGAACCAGTGGGAGCGCGGTCGCGAACGACATTTGCGTGCTCAATTGGAACGCGAAAACGACGAATTCCGCCAGCAAGTCGCGGATGAAGCGGAACGCGCAATCCTCGCGGAAGTGGCTGTGACCTGGCGTCAACTCACGCCGTCCCGCCGCGCTGCCGTCAAACGCCGATTGGGTGACGCATTGGCTACTCGTGAACGCCTGAGCGCAGGGGAAATGTCGGCCAACCGACAGTTGCAAGTCCGTTCGTTGTTCGCGCAATCGCTGTCAATGCACGATTTTGAGGTGCGTAAGCGTTGGGACCTTCCCTACGACGTGTTCACGACGTGGTGGAGCGCGCGACATCCACAGACAAACGTGCTCGTCATCGGCATTCCAGACAACCTGCTTCCTCTAGATGACCGCGAAACGCTGTCACACATGGATCCGACGCTGCCGCGGTGGATTCCAAAATACGGACCAGTGGGCCGTTGGTTGATCGCATTGAAACCAGCGGGAGGCTGGGACGTGCGAGTCGGTGATCGACCTCGCGAAGCCGTAGGGACCTGGCCGGAAACCTCGTCCGTAACTCTTGCAGTTCATTTCGCAGCCGACGAATCGAAACTGTTTACGGTCGATTCAACAGGCGCGATCATGCGACATCGGCTGCCATCGTCGGACCTCGATCGCGTGGAATGTCCATCGGACCCCGATCACCAGTGGACGGCGGCGGCCTGGTCGCCAATTGGAGACCGTGTTGCGCTCGGTTCAGAGGACGGTTGGGTGGTCCTTTGGCATCGTACAACCGACCAATGGCAAGTTGACTGGCGAAGGCAAGTTGCCACGGGTCCTGTGGATCGTTTGGCGATTTCAGTAACAAATCATGTCGCCGTCGGGACGCATGACGGGCGCATTCAAGTCCTCGATTCCGAGGGAGTCACATCGCACCGCTTCTCCGTATCGCCATATGGTGTCTCAGGACTCTGTTTTTCCACGCGTGGTGATTTGCTTTTCGGCGGCAAGACCAACGCGGGCGGCCATGGCTGGAATTTGGAAACAAACGAAGTGGTTGTGTCGTTCGCTGGAGTGCCCATTGAGGTTTCACGAGACGATCGGACGCTGTGGGTCGGTGGCAACTCGGCTTTGGAAGAGTACTCACTGTTGCCGCCCACTGGATTCATTCCACTAGCTGGTCACGCTGCTCCCGTTTGTCGCACGGCCTGGTCGCGTGATGGTCGGTTGCTCGCTGCGCTGGACAGTGATGGTGTGATCGTGATTCATGATGTCGAACGACGGGCGCGAGTCCGTCGGTTCGCCGATGGCCCAGGTGGCTACTTTGCGGAAAATACGGGTATCGCTCTGTCCTCCGATGGCCAGTTTTTGGCGACGGCGACGGGCGGAGAAATGAGCGTGGTCCGCGTTCGGGATGTAACGACGGGAGACGTCTTGACCGAACAACAGCTGCCGGATGGTTTTGAAAGGCTGATCGCGCTGGGTGACAACAATTTCTTGCTCATTCGGCAAGAGCGGTTACCCGACCGGCGTCTGCGAACCGTGATGCGGGACCTTTCGACGGCTGGTCTCGGGCCGCCACGCATTCTGAAAGATCCAGAGCCAGATGAACTGGGTTATCTTTTCGCCGAAATCTCGCCCGATGGTCGCTGGTATGCCTGGTATGGACCTCGCGTGCCGGAAGGCAATCGGCGTTGGGAATTGTGGGACCTGACGCGCGGCAATCAAGTTTGGAATGAGCCTAGTTCAACGACTGGGACCGCGAGCTTTTCACCTGACTCGAAACGCGTCTTGTTTCCGGCGTTTCGGCCCTGGCAACTGTCCCTGCCTGACTTGCGGCGCGAAGAAGTCGCAGAGGCTGTGACGTATTGCAGTCCGAACTCGGATTGGTGCATCGTCAACCGCGTCACCAGATCGGAGCCATTGGAAACCGTGGTGACCCTGCCGGATGACGTCGCACTTGCGACAATTCACCAGGCATTACCGGGGGCGATCGCTACGAGCTGTTCCGTCGATCCGACCGGCCGCCGATTTGCCTTTGGCCGAGTGGGTGACCCGTTGATGCTGATCGAAGTGGACGAGCTTCGCGCCGCGATGCGACGAGAATTTCCAGAAGGCTTTCGTTAGCCTTAGTCCGTTTGTACAAAATTCAATTCTGCGTCAGGCAAAACGAACTCACACGTCAGACACCACGAATCTCTCGCCGCACTTTCGACAACGGACTTGTCGCCCAATGAGTCGAGGGTCTATTTGCATTCGTTGCCCGCAACCATGTTGGATGCGAATTTTCCTGGGCACGGACGGCTCCGCGACGGTTGGCGCCAGTGCTGCCGCTTCAGCAGCCGACGACGCCACGATGGATATGGAAAGCGGTGGCATCTCCGTTGCCAATTTGTTCGCAACGCCTGCTGCCAATCGCGATCGCCACCACGATAACGCACATACACCTGCGCCCATCGGCATTGCGTTCTGAAGCAACATTATGATGAAGGATCCTGGACCAAAACGCGAGGTGATCACCGAAATACCCAGCATAAGAAACGCGAGTATCCCAGTGCCACTCGCACCAATAATCAACGCTCGCGCGGATCCCGCCAGCACAAGACTGCCTGTGCATAGCCAGAACATTCCCGCCACCAAATCGAGTAAGACCTGCGCATCTTGAAGTTCGCCGCGCGGCCCCGGGATCGCGCCCCACGTATCGGCGACTTGAATTCCGATCCACGCCAAGAGCCGGATGACGCCGATCACCAGCCAGGTAACTCCGCAGCGGCGGGACCAAAGCGGTTCTTCCGCCGCGATCTTCAAAACGAAGTGGCGCTTCTCTAGCCACAAAAGCTGAAAGTCCGACTGCAATTTTCGAGCGGCGAACCAAAGCAGGCCGATCAAGGCAATCAAGGCGACCGCGCACAAGACAATCAACATCGCAGTGTACAGGAACCACATCATCGTGACTTCCAAAAACGGGCCGCTGAGTCTGTTGCCCACACGATTGCTCCGGCATCACTGTCCGTTGCTTGTTTGGAACGACGCCTACGCGGGGAACGAATCGCAACCCGGCTTCATTCAGGACACCGTTGTGATTCGATTCCGCGATCGTATCTGCAATTTTTTCAATTTCGTGGTTTGTCCAGGCGGATCGACCAGCCAACGGTGTCTTGAGATCGCAGACCAGTCGCGCAAAACGCCTGCCTTTGGTGGTTCGGTGACAATTTTTTTGCGGCTGAGTCGGCCATTGAACCAAGGAAAGGAAAGCGATGTTTCAGACTGCGAGAGCCATACCCTTTCGGCCGAATCAGTGTCAGTTCTGCTGCAACTACACGCCACCACAAAGTGAAGCCGGCCACGGCCAATGCCACGCGTCACAATTCAGGACCCCGACGCCACCGTATGGAACTATGGCGCCATATTTTTCTGGCGAGAGCGTCGACTTTTGTCATGCAATTTTGCCAATCGACGAACAGTTGCTTGATACGGCCGATTCTCGGCTGCCGCCCGTCATCAAGTCGTCCATCCTGTCCCGGACAGGCTGGTCTGAATCGGCTAAGACAAATCTCAAGCCGTGGTGGCGATTCTGGTAGTTGCGGGAACAAGTCGATGGCGTGAACGTCAGGGGCATTTGAATCGGGTGGTTTGGGTTCGTCGGTTCACAAGTCCACCGTGTCTTCAGGACTGCCGCTCGGGGCAAAGTGTGTGACAAATCCTGCGACCAGAAGGAAATAGAGAAAGAGCGAGCTATGAAATCGCCGTTGATTTGGCCAGGAATCGTGGCCGCGATTGTTGTGGGGATCGCGTTTTGTGCGATGCCGTTACAAGTTTCGTCGGATGGCGATGAGGAATTGCTTGGCTTTGCTCGAGAAGTGACCGGACCTCTTGAGCCACTGAACAACTCGCGTGGCACCTGTTTTCTTGCGTCAGGACGGCACTTTGAGTTTCAGGTAACTGTAGTCCTGAAACGTGATGACGCTGGGCATGTTTTGAGTCGATCGCAGACCGTCTATTTTTTTGAACCCGGAAAATCGAAGGCTAACTCGATTGCCTCTGTCGAGCTGCAGACCACATTTGATCCAACGACGGGCAATGAGTCAGTCACTTCTGTGCGAACACCCAGGCGAGAATTGGTCTTCGGAAGAGGCCAGGGTTGGCGGACGCTTTCTGACACTCGTTCTCTTTGGCATCGGTCCAGTTCCGTACGCACGATCGCGACTTTGTCTGGAATTGGGCTGGTACTGGGAGCGATCTCCGCTCTGTTTCTTCACATCGCGAGGTCTCGACGATCGCGCCATTATTCAACTGAGTTGCCTGAGTTGCCGCCCATCCAAACGGGCACGAATCAATTCGATGAAACCGGGGCGAAATTGGCCTGAGCGACGAACGTCTGACCGCGGGTTTCGCGAGTGTTGGGGCACAATCTGAGGTGCTGAGAACACGAGCAGCTGATCGACGAAGGATTGCGGGAGGAAACACAGCAAACCTCGCCGACCGATTTTCAGTCCTTGCCTTTCAAAGAGGTTCGTGCTGCTGATTTCGTGCTGCTGATTGGGAGACAGTGACTCGTCCAGGCGACAATCAACTCACCATAACATTGCTCCACACCAAAGGTCCGCCAACGAGAACGACACACAACGTCGTCGCATGATGAGAACCCTGGGTTGCCAGTCCTGCGCAAGGCATCTTGAAGCCATTATCTACCGCATTCATGACACGTTTTGTTATCAGAGGATCATCAACATGAAAACGATCAAGCTGGCAATGGTTGTAGTTGGATTGGTTGCGTTCGTTCTTCTCGCTGGGAATTGGTGGTTGAAGCAGTCGTATGGTTGGTATCTTCCGAAACTTTGTTTTGCTTCTTCGTACTTCGCCTCAGCGGCTTTGATCTCGCTCGCTTTTCCAAAGCGTTTTTTTGGCGAATACAACCAGTGGACGATGCAGTGGAGCGAGCCGCAGCTATCCCGTAAGGATAGAACAATCACGATCGGAGCTGCGGTATTTGCATTTGCACCAGCTTGGGCAATTTGCCAGTTGATGGGGCTATATTGGTGAGTTGGCGAAGCCGTGCGGAACGACACACGTGGACCATCGCGCTGCTGCACGAACGTTCCTGGTGATGACGGGCGACCAAGTGCTTTCAGATCAAAATTGGTGACAAAGATGAGTAACAGCAAAACACCGTCAGAGGACGATCTACTCCATCGCTGGATGCAGTTTGGAGGTTTTGCATTCATGGTCGGGATGGCCGTTGTATTGGCCTATCGCCCTCTCTTTGATCCGACCGTGACACCAAAACAAAGCACTCTGTTCTGTTGGGTTATCGGTGTCGCGCTGATCTGTGCGATGGGACTGCTGGTCACCTTCTTGTTGACATACTCGCAAGTCAGAAAACGAATGTTTGTCGTGGTGGCTGTCGTACTTCACCGTTCCGGCTTACTGACGCATTGGATTCGCCGGGCTGAGACGGCTTGTCAGGCTCTTCAGAGTGCACACGCTTATTACAGTGATGCGTCCAGCAAAACGTCCCATTGCGATGAGCAGATGGAAAAGAACGAGTGGAAAAAACAACGGCGCAAATGCGGTCGTTACCTTCCATCCTTCGACGTCATTAAGTCGCAAACGTTTAAGGAATACGTGAAAGTTCCTATGCCGACGATATATGACGAAATGTTGGACGAACGTCTGCAGTACTATGAAGATGTGCCCATGTTTCGTTACGACAGAACCGCCCTGAGGGAAGTGAAACGGGCCATCCAGTCCGCTGCAGAAGACCACGCCTTTCTCACGGAGATGCGCGATGCAGCGACACGTCGTCAATGAAATCAGATGGTTCTGCTGACGCATGCTGTTGCACCTCGACGTAGAACCCCTTCGGCTGGACCACAGAGTCTCGAATACCAAGATTCTTATCTGATCGACGCGACCAACATGTCCAAGCAGACACGCAAACGATGAGGTGAACAGTGAATCAAGAACGACTCGAAAAATGGCTGCTCGTTCTGGGCGGTGGTGCTGTTGCCATCGTTGCCCTGACTCTGTTTCTCCTGTTTGGACCGGGAAGCCCTCATGCCGAACAGCAGGCTGCTGAGGCCAAGCGGACAGAACGGGAGTACCGCGAACATGAGCAGCAGTTGATCGATGAGCGATTGCGAAAGGAAGATGAGGCACGCCTCGGAGTCCCCCGTTTTCATCTGTTGTCCGTGAAAGAGAATCGTCCCGTTGAATGGGGTGTGTATCGCATCGCCATCCGAACAGAAGGCGTCCAAGCGGGCCACCATCGAAGTTGGGTGGTGAATGCAGATTCATTGCCACCGGGTTTGTTCATTCCCACAAAGCTATCTCGGATGAACCTTGTGATTGAAGTTCAGAATACCAGTGACAAGCCAGTTCCGTTTCCCTTTGCTGAATCCGGACGCCCCGACTGGGATACGAAGGAACCCGTTGTCTGGTCCCCCATCCGCGGCGTCGGATTTTCAAACACGGGCATACTTGCATCCATCAAGTCTCCGCGTTTCACAGATCGACGTTCGGCAGATCAAGTGACGGAAGCGGGGCCTGCGGAAGCCGCATTGCCGGACAAGCCAGCGGTGGTTCCAAACCCCGATCAAATGATTGCCCCCGGTCACTTTGCCAGCACTGTCATTGAGCAACCTCTCAGTCCGGAGCCACTTGCCATTGTCTGGTATTTGCGTTTTCGCCCCGGCATCTCTACGGAACACGATGGTCTCGCCATCCAGACCAATCCGATTGACCACGGATTTGAGCAGTATGAGCTGAACCTCTTAGACGCCGATGGAATTCCGCTAACACCGTGACGGTAACGACCGTGCTTGATGGGTTGCCATTTCATGATCGAACACCCATCACGTTTGTCCCGCGCACTTCATCTCCGGAGTCGCTGAAGGTTGTGCGGAGCAATCCAAAACGAATGATTCACGTCGGTCTGTCGAACCCCGCGTTTCGTGAAACAGTCATGTCTCGACTTACCCGCCTTTTTTATTTGTGCAGGGTGACGATACGCTTCTGGATTGTGATCGCCCAGCCTTGGGGGCATGGGACGCCCGTCGAGCGTTTGTTTTCGTCTATCCGCTTGTCGAATTCCTCCTTCGTCCGAGTGCGTTTGCCAGATGCCGTGGTCTTGCCACAATAGGCGAGCCGTAACTTTCTGACCGCCACGAAATCAGACATTGCACGACAACGAACTGATCCATCGAAAGTAGCGGAAGGGCGCAAGCCGTCCGGTGTGTGCGGCACCGGAAGGTTGACGCCATTTCGAATATGAACTCAGACACCGGACGGCTTGCGCCGTTCCGCTAACTGGACAGACCGGGCGAGGCAATACGGAGTATTCGGATGCTGCTGTTACTGACTCCAACTCTGCTCCTGTTGATGCCGATGGGGGCCATGACTCCTGACGAAGCTCAGAGCCCCAAAGGGGTTTTCGTTTTGGAAGGAGAGCATCCGATCTGTGTGGAATTCGATGACATCGGAACGTTCTACCTCAGAGCACGCCCCTTCCATTTTACTCGCGGCACATACGAGCATCGGGACGATCAGCTTGTCTGCTCAGCAAATGGAAAGACGATCACATTCTCAAGACGCGATGGTAAACTGGTCGACGAAAAAGGCAGGATCTATAAGCCGCGAGAACAATGTCTGGCGGCTTACGAAGCAGATTGCTCAGAGCTAGTTGTTGCAGTAGTCAACTCGGACACTTCAGAACCAGTCAGTGCTTTTCAGTACTCGGCGGAGATTCAGACTGACAGGGGATCACGATCCCTGCTAACCGCGCGGCCGACTTCGGTTGAATCACCGGACGGAACGTTTCGCATCATGGCCCCCAGCTCGTGCCTGCTTCGACTGGAAGTATCCGGGCCAGATGTCCTGAACGGCTTCGGAGCGTTCAAGTCCATCCAGATTCACAGCAGTGATCTCAGCCGACGGGTGGAGGTGAAGGTGGAGGTCGGCGATCGAGTCTCCGGCGTCGTCCTTGATGCAGAAACTGGCGAGCCGATCGTTGAGGCGCAGATTGCTCCAATGGTCTTCTTATCACCGATTTTTGCTCCGGACCGTGAGCGGGAAGTCGTAACGAATGCTCGCGGCGAGTTTGTTCTTTATGGCGTTGACACCTGGATGGGAATTCACGCTCAGCATGATGCCTACTTCGGGACAACACTGGAACAGTTGGATCAAGTCGATCTCAAGAATATTACGATCGAACTTCGCAAAGGCCCTTCAATCACTGGAAGAGTGGTGAATGCAGAGGGAGTTCCCATTGCCGGTGCGTTGGTTTCCGATGGATATGGCAAGAAAGTTCCAAGTGCAGCGGATGGGACATTCGAGCTGAAGAGTCCGGCCAGAAAAAGCAATGGCCCGTACCAGTTTGAGGTTGAGTGTGCGGGCTACCAGAACCGTACGGAGTCTGTTTCCCCGAGCAAAATGACTGACCTGCAAATTGTGTTGAAGCGACGGCCGGTTCTTCGAGGAGTCGTTCGAACTGCGACGGAAACTCCTCTGAAGGAATTCGAAATCTCCGTTGGGGTCGGGAGTGAACCGTTCGGATACAACTGCAGCTCTCACAGAATCCAAAATGAGGGCGCGTTTGAGATCACGGTGCCGGTTGATGAACGCGATCGTGAACAGAGATTCTGGATCGGAGTGAAGGCAGAGGGATTTGCCTTCTGGGACACCGAACTGCCCCGCTGGGAAGGAGTGCAGACGGTCGAAGTGATACTGAAGGAAGGCCGTACGGTTTCCGGTCGCATCGCCAATGTTGCACAATTCAAGGGCAAGATCGAGGTCCACTTGTTGTCGCAGCCTCGACACGATCTACGTTCGTTCGGCCCCGCGGATCTTTCGATGCGGCAGAGTATGTCCCGAATGTCTGTCGCTGTCAGTGAAACCGGTGACTTTAGTTTTACACATGTGACTGCTGGGCGGTATGTCCTTGCGATCAGCGGAACATCCGTCTCGCCATTCAGCACGATATTCGATGTGGCTGACGTCAACTGCGACGCTGGTGAAATATCTCTCCGAAAAACCGGGTCAATCTCGGGCATCGTCTGGAATAGTCCTGCTTCGTCCGAGGAGCAGTCGGCAGGAGACGAACGCTTGCCATCTCGAAATGCTTTCGCTGAAGGGACTCTCTATTTCTCAGACTCATCGGGTCTTGATGAAGAGATATTGTTTCCACACCTTGCGCCACGATCCTTCCGGACGGATGAACGTGGTCGTTTTCGAATTGAGAACGTACCAGTCGGGCGTGTGACGATCGGTCTGCCGAAATGGATGACCGCAGACATCATCTCCGAAGATCGCAGGATTGTTGGCGTGGTTGAGAATGAGAACACGGAAGTGGAGTTCTTCAGCCCGGCTCTGCGCGAAAGGATCAGGGGGCACATTGTTGTCGGCGACGGTTCCCCCGGACACAGGGAAACCGGATTTGGTCCATCACCGGTGCGGGACGATGACCCTCTTGAAATTCGGCGGCCCCGTTTTGCGATGTCGCTTGAACTGCTCGACGACCACAAGGGATCGATTTCGGATGAGGGAATGATTGAGCTCCAGACTGCTGAAGACTTTGCGATCAGTGATGTGAGTCCGGGAGACTATGACCTGGTGATTTCTGATTCCCTGCCCAATCGACGCTATCCGCTTGAGTACTTTCGAACCCGTATTCATGTGGGCGAAGATCCGGTCAATGTGCAGGTTCAACTGGGAGCAGGAAGTCTCACCGGGGTTATCGAAGTTCCAAAGGAGCAGTCGGAAGATGTTGTCGTGATGGCTGTTGGCCAGACGAACAGACAACTTCGCATGACCGAATGTAAACGCGACGGGACATTTTGCCTGACGTATCTTGGGACTGATACCTTCCTCATATACGCTCGGTCCGAGCATGGGTGGTGCCAGTTAGCACAGGTATCTGTGAGGGAGAATCATCAGGACGTTGGAACTCACCGGCTTCATTCGGGCGCAAAGCTGCAGTTTCAGATTCCGGCCACGCTGTCATTCGACAGGAGCGTATCGGTGGTTGCCGTGCATGAATCAGGAGCGACATCCGAGAGACTCTCCGGCGATCAGCTTGTCTATGGTCCGACAGAATTCCGAAACCTCTGGCCGGGCAACTGGGATGTCGTGGTTCAGCGAGGCAATGGGCAGCTTCTGCGAAAGGCCGTGCAGCTGGGCATCGAAGGGGTCGGCAATGTGGACTTACGACACTGATCAGGCCAGCGTTCGATTGAGCAGAGTGTTCTTTCAGGGGATCATCGATGAAACGACATGCTGAAATCTCGCGGCATACGGAAGGCACGATGACGATTGGCCTGCAGCCGAGCATGCTGGAGAAAGAACGGCAAGCCCTCAAGGATCTCGGCTACACCGTCGAATCGGGCGGCGGCGCACGGATCAGTGCGGTGGCATGGGAGAACGGCCAGCTTTATCGTGAAAGTCAGTGATCGCAGGTTGTCTGCTGAGGGCCGCAGCGACATGCCTGTGCGGAAGTGGCACAGACATGGACATGCCTGTGCCAATCGGCACATTGTTTCGCCAAAAAAAAGTCGCCCGTGTCTCCGACGCGGCAATGCGATTCAGAAAGACTGCTGGAGGTTGCTCAGGGGGTGAGCGGCGGGTGTGGGTTTGGGGTGACGGTTTTTTGGGGAGGAGAGGGGGGAGTTCCCGCGTCGGAGACGCGGGCTACTTTTTTGCTTTTCGGATGTGGTTGTGGCAGTCGAAGCACTTCTTAGTGGCTTCGAGCCATTCCAGTTGTGCGGAGGCAAACTGCTTCTCTTTGGCCGCTTCTTCCATTCTGCGGACGGCGCTGCGAAACCCCTGAGTGTGTTCGCGGTATTCGGAGTCTTTCAGGACCTGCCACACTTCCGCTTTGCTCAGATCCAGCAGGACTTTGCTGCCTTCGGAAACAAGTTCCGAGTTCTCTGTGGCGAGTCCTTCCAGAACAGTCGCGGACGCATTCAGCTTGGCTCGCATCTGTGATTCAATGGGCTTTTGTTTGGGTGCTTGTGGCTCGTCCTGAGCCAACGAGAGGGACGTTACAGCGGCTGCCGCGATGCAGACAGTCAGGCAGACGATTCGGCGTGAGGATCGAAGTGATGATGGGAACATGGGGCATCCTTTGCGTGGAAGTCAGAAGGGGATGAGTGACCGAACGACTCATTTCGCAAACCGCGTGCCGTCGGGACGTGTGTTTCAAAATGAACGATTCCGGTGACCAGTCAGCGATTCTGAGCCATCGAGACACGCGAATTCTCAGCGATGGTGGCGTTTCCCGGGAAGAAACGTGGCCCGTTTGAAGCGACTGACTGGTGTCTGTAGATTCTCGTGTTCATCGGATCAAGACGCGGGCGGGGAATCCAGCAGCCTGCTTCAGCGCACATATTGAACGAAACAGACACTGAGATGGCTCGCGATTTTCTCAAGGGTACCAAAGACTCCTACGACGTGGTTGTGATCGGCAGCGGGCTGGCCGGGCTGACATCCGCCAACATCATGGCTCGACAGGGCTACAGCGTTCTGCTGCTGGAGCATCATTATCAGCTGGGCGGGATGGCCACATGGTTCAAGCGGTCTGGTGGTCACATCTTTGATATTTCGCTGCACGGCTTTCCGCATGGAATGATCAAGAGCTGTCGCAAGTACTGGAACGCGGACATTGCCGATTCGATCGTGCAGCTGAAGGGCATTCGCTTCGAGAATCCTCAGTTTTCCATTCGCACCACCTTCAACCGCGAAGACTTTACTCGGATTCTGGTCGAGCATTTTGGAATTGAGCAGCCGACCGTCCAGGCGTTCTTCGACACAGCGCGGGGAATGAACTTCTTTGACGATCAGGTGAAGACGACACGCGAGCTGTTCGATCAGTTTTTTCGGGGGCGAGACGACGTGGTGCGGCTTCTGATGGAGCCTATCACGTATGCCAACGGGTCAACGCTGGAAGATCCTGCGATCACGTATGGAATCGTCTTCTCCAACTTCATGCAGAAGGGCGTCTATACGTTTCAGGGCGGCACGGATGCTCTGGTCAACAAGATGCGGGCGGAACTGGAAAAGAACGGCGTCGACATTCGCATTCGATCGCTTGTCGACCGGATCGAAGTCAGTCCGGATCGCACTGTGCAGGCCGTGGTCGTCAATGGAAAACGCATCGCGTGCCGGTCGGTCATTTCCAACGCCAACATCAAGACCACGATTTTGAATCTGGTGGGCGAATCTCATTTCGACCGCCAGTACATCGATTCGACTCGCGCGGTACGTTTGAACAACAGCTCCTGTCAGGTCTATCTGGCGCTGAAACCCGGCGAGAGTTTCGACCCGAGCTGTGGCGACCTGCTGTTCCATTCGGAGCACAAGGGTTTCGACATTGATGCGCTTCTGAGCCGGAAGATCAGCAGCCGAACATTTAGCTTTTACTATCCGGAAACTCGGCCCGGCTGCGATCGGTGGCTGATCGTTTCATCGACGAACGCCAATTACAAAGACTGGGCGGACCTGTCGGAAGAAGAGTATGAGCTGTCGAAGAAGGATCTGATTGAGACAACTCTGGATTGTCTGGAACAGTACGTTCCGGACGTTCGGTCGAAGCTGGATCATGCGGAGGCCGCAACTCCGAAGACGTTCGAACGCTACACTCGCCATATGGCTGGCGCTTCGTTTGGCACCAAGTTTGAAGGCCTGCAGGTCAGTCGAGATTTGCCGCAGCAGATTCAGGGACTGTTTCATGCAGGCAGTGTGGGAATCATCATGTCCGGCTGGCTGGGCGCTGTGAACTATGGCGTGATTGTCAGCAATGATGTGGATAAGTATCTCGCGAAGGCGTCGGTTTAGGGGGTTCTGCGTTGTGCCTGGTGAGAGAGAGTGCCGTGGGCTGAACGCGGCCCTCCCCCGAGCTTGCTGACGCTCGCTCGACCCCTCCCGCACTTCGTGCAGGAGGGGAAAGTCAGGGGCTGAGCGTTCGCATTGTGTCGTGGCAGACACTACGATAGCTGTCGGTTTCAATGCATAGATCACATCCGGTTCACAACCGACGAACAGGCAGCCGCAGCATGAGCAGCGAACCGTTGATCGTTGAAGCACTCGTTCGCAAATTCGGAGACCGACTGGCTCTGAATGGTGCCGGATTTACACTGCAGCGCGGCGAGTTCCTGGCGCTGCTGGGGCCGAATGGTGCCGGGAAGACCACACTGATCCGGATCATTTCGGGGCGATTGAAAGCGGATGGTGGTCGCGTGCTGATTCATGGTCAGGAACAGCGGCCTGGCGGCAATCCGGATGTGATGTCGAAGCTTGGAATTATCCCTCAGAACATCGCTCTCTACGACCAGCTGACAGCGCGAGAGAATCTGGAGTTGTTTGGAAAGGTCTTTGGAGTTTCATCCAGCGACCTGGGGGCTCGTATTGAAGAATCGCTGGTCTGGACGGGATTGCAGGATCGGTCCACGGAGCCTGTTTCGAAGTTCTCCGGCGGGATGCAGCGGCGGCTGAATATTGCCTGCGGTGTTCTGCATCGTCCGGACATTATTCTGCTGGATGAACCCACCGTCGGCGTGGATCCTCAGAGTCGTCAGCGAATCTGGGAGATGCTGAAACAGCTGCAGTCTCAGGGTGTGTCGATTGTGCTGACGACGCATCAGCTCGATGAGGCTCAGCAGATCTGCGATCGAATCGTCATCATGGATGGTGGCCGCACGATCGCTTCGGGAACGTTTGATCAACTGCTCGAGAACAGCATTGGCCGACGCCGGCGAGTGGTGTTTGCGCTGTCGAAGCCGGCAGAAAATCGCGGGAAACTGCTGGATGGTTTTCAATGGCGAGATGATCGAACAGCGGTGTCGGAAGTGGATGATGTCGTCACGGAGCTTCCGGCGCGATTAAAGACGCTGTCGGCCCTGGGACTTGATGTCGTTGATCTGTCGATTGAGACACCTTCGCTTCAGTCAGTCTTTCTGCACTATACAGGGCATGAATTGAGGGAATCAGGTTCGTTGTCATAGCCGGGAGTTACATCATGACGCAGGACATATCCAATCCCTATGCACCACCGATACCGGAAGAGACGCATCCGGAGCTGACTCTGGCGGACGACACAGAGTTCCTGTTCAACGAGAACTGCATTGTCGGGAAAGACATTGTGCGGCTTCCGGCGATCTGCATTCTTTCCGGACGTCGGGACAACTTGATCACTCAGACGAAAACTCTGTTCTGGGGCTATCGAGGCAAGATCGATGTTCGATATTCCGTGCATCCGTCTGCTGTCTGGACAAAGCGACTTTTCAGATCAATTCTGCTATTGGTGGCACTGATTCTGTTTCTGGTCAACATCGGATTGGGTGTAACACTCTCGATGTTCATCGTGCCCTTCGCATTTTCAAAGTTTCGAACGGGCCCGCGCATCATTCAGCGGCATAAGGACCTGTATTATCTGGGCGGATTTTGTCCGGAGTTTCTGCTTCAGATCCGACACATCGTGGAGCGGAACTGAGTGATATGAGCCTCGAGTCTGCGATGTGTCGACCGAAATCGCGGAGCTGGATCAAGAGGGATTCAGAGATTTTTTCCGGCACCGGCTGAAAGAGAGCTGTTCAGCGGACATTCAGCATGCGTCCGACCACCCTGACAGACCTGGGTGAAGGCACCTGGTGGGCATTTCAGGCACAGTGGATGTGCGAAAACTGCAGGAGGCTCGGAGCGAATTCGGCCTTGGACGCACAGTTTTCTGAGTCATCGGCAGGCGATGCCGGAGTCAGAGGGGGTTTCAGAATTCGTCAGAATTTTGGCCTGAGATGACCTTGCCATCGTATTGACGCTTCCGGAACTCCACAGGTATCACCCCTCGACAATGGTCCCGAGACCGCGCGAACCAGGCGCGTTCCCGGAACACAACAGAGGCTCAGATCAGTACGGTAAACAACCACTCGAAAACGGATTTCGGGGGTTGGATCGAGTCAACATATTTGAGTCATGGGTCCGGATCGGAATTACCGGTTCGGAGATCATGGATGATCGCCGGCGAGGATTAACAAGGTCCTGCCGAGCATTCCTGAAGGAGGATCCTACATTGCACAAGGCCATCGGACTCATCACTTGCGCTTCGGTGATGGCCGTGTCGCTGTATTTGTTCAGCGGCGGCGATCCGTCACGAACGTTGTCAGCCCAGACCGAGAAAGACTCGGGTTATGGTGCTGTGGCAAAACGTCTTCTTCAGAATGCCCGGGAACAGGCAGAGAAAGGCAACACTGCCGAAGCTCGTCGCCTGGCAAATTCCGCGGCCAGTCTGTCAGCAGACTGGAGTGATTCTGAAGAGACCCCGGAAGAGTTTCTCGCATCTCTGGATCAGCCAGCTGCGGGAAGCGACAACGAGTTCGCCTTCGCCGAAGAGGGATCTGAGGAGATGACCGAGGAAGCACCTCAGTCATCCGAATCAGAAGACTCTGAGGAAGCGAATCCGTTTGAAGAAGCCGCACTGACGGATTCTCCGTCAGAGGCTGACGCAGCGGAAGAAGCTCCCGTCAACAGTGCAGACCTGCTGAAGCGTCGGCAGGCACAGCGACTGGTGAAGGAAGCTCGCGCTGCCATGGCGAAAGGCGACATGGAAACAGGTCGATCCCGAGCAATGCAGGCACGGAAGCTGAATGCCTCCTGGGGCCTGTGGGACGATCGTCCTGAGCATGTTCTGGCTGACATTGACGCGAAGACAAACACGAAGACATCAACCTTCGTTGCAGGCGGCAAGTCACCGTCCAGGGGTCCTGAGATTCGCTCAAAGGACACGGAACATACTTTCCAGGAAGCGACTGCTCTGCTGAAGAAGGCTCGTGCCGCTATGGATGCCGGAAAGCTGGCTGAAGCGCAGCAGCTTGCCGAAAAGGCAGAGGGCTACGATGTTGCCTACGGAATGTTTGATGACAGTCCTGCACTGGTGAAGCGAGACATTCATCGCCTGCAGGAAGCTGACAAGTCTGCTGACCAGACGTTTGCCTCTGCCGAAAGCGATGCATCGCCTGAAGCAACACATGCTCGCAAGCTTCTCCGAGAAGCACGCGAAGCTCTGGTTCATGGCCGCCTGAGCGTTGCTCGGGAAAAGGCGATGGAAGCCAACAACCTGAACGTTGCTTACAACGTTCTGGACGACCGTCCTGATCTTGTTCTGCAGGATGTGGACGCAGCAATGCGAGGACAGGGACGAAACGGCAAGGCCGCGAAGACCAACGATATCGCAGCAGCTGAATCAGCTTCCCGTCCTGAAGCTCGCGATCTGGTCAAGAACGCTCGCCAGGCACTGGCTCAGGGTGACTATCAGACCGCGGAAGAACTTGCGATCGAAGCTCAGCAGAAGGACTCAGCCTACGGACTTCTCGAAGACCGTCCGGAACTGGTTCTGGAAGAAGCTCAGCTGATGGCACAGCGTGATCAGAAGCGAAATGGAAACCGTGCCATTGCCCGAACAAAGCCAGTGGACGTGACTCCTGGTTCTGCCAGCCATCAGTTTGCAGCCAGCGACGTACAGCCAGCGACCTTTGACGGTTCAGAGTTTCCAGCACTGGCACCGGAAGGTGAATCTGCTGCTCAGGCTTACAAGCGTGGCATTGCCATGATGCGAAGCGGTAACCGACCGGCTGCACGAGAAGCGTTCAATCAGGCATGGAAGAATGCCGGTGAACTGAGCAGCAACGAACGTCGTCAGCTGCAGGACTTCCTGCAGGATCTGGCTTCAACCAAAGATGTGCAGCTGGCCTCAGGTCAGGAATCAGCACCAGCGGATGAACCAGCGGCGATTCCGGAACTGCCAATGGATCCAATGAACGACAAGGATCCGCTGACATCAGCTGTTGAAAAGTCAGACGTTCAGTATGACCGTCTGCGAACCGAAGTGATGAACAGCGTCTTCCGCGCTGAGAAGCTGAAAACCGACAATCCGGACGAAGCTCTGCAGATTCTGGACAACACTCTGGCCACCGTTGAAGCGGCTCCTCTGAACAAGGAATCGCAGGAAACTCTGGCTGGCTATGTTCGACGAAGCCAGGAGACGATCCGAGCGTATCGTGAGCAGCAGGCACCAAACATTGCTCGCGAAGAAAAGAACCGCAACGTGATGGAAGCGATCCGAGTCGAGACGGAAACCAAGATCCGAATCGAACAGGAATATGCTGATCTCGTTGAGACCTTCAATCAGCTGATGAAGGAACGACGTTACGCTGAAGCGGAACTGACTGCGAAGAAGGCCAAGGACCTGAATCCAAGCCTTCCACAGTCCACAATTATGGTGGAAAAGGCCAAGATTCAGCGAGCTGCTGCATTCAACGACGACGTTCGTGAACGCAAGGCAGACTCCTTCCTGAAGGCTCTTCAGGATGTGGATGAAGCCGCAGTGGCTCCAGGCACTGACTATGCAATGCCGGATGCTCGTTCATGGGAGAAACTGACAGAGCGACGTGAAAAGTTCGGTCGCACAGATGCTCGTGAACGAACGGAAAGCGAACTGCAGATTGAGAAGAGTCTCGGTCAGAAAGTGTCTCTGCACTTCCACGACGTGCCGCTGACAGAAGTGATCCGCCACATTGCGACGGTTCACGGAATCAACATCACAATGAAGACTCGTGCCATCGAAACCGAAGGCCTGACAGCAACACAGCCAGTCAGCATCGACGTCGACGGCATTACCCTGAAGAGTGCTCTGAACCTGCTTCTGGATCAGGCTGGCGGTCTGGTGTATTCGATCGAAAACGAAACACTGATGATCACCAACCGACTTGAACAGGACACGAAGCTGGTTCCAATTGCGTACAACGTGGCTGACCTTGTTGTGCCAGTCGGACTGAAGAATGCCGGCTTTGGAAACAGTGCACTGCCAACGCAGCAGCAGCTGATCAAGCCAGGAGAAGGCTTCTTCCAGGTGAACGATGACCTGGCAGTAAATATCTCGGGCAACGGCCGACCAGGATCAGGATCAGGTTCCAGCGAGAGCGTTTCACATGCGGACTTCTCCGGACTCATCAACCTGATTACAACGACTGTTGAACCAGGAACATGGGACGTTGACGGCGGCAATGGAACGATCGGAACGGAAGAAAACACGTTGAGCCTTGTGATTCGCCAGACCTCGGCGGTTCATGAGCAGATTGCAGACCTGCTGAAGCAGCTGCGAAAGCTCCAGGACCTGCAGGTGGCTGTTGAAGTTCGATTCATCAGCGTGTCAGACAACTTCTTCGAACGAATCGGTGTGGACTTTGACTTCAACGTTCAGGACACACTCGGTGATGTTCCTGGAGTTCCGGCCTTCGGTTCTCGTCAGCTGACCTTCCCAGGCGGTGCTGGCCAGAACGGTGGTGGACAGGGTGGCGGTCAGAACCAGGGTGGTGACCTTCGAGGTAACCAGAATCAGGGTGGACAGGGTGGACAGGGTGGACAGGGTGGTCAGGGTGGCCAGCAGAACCAGGCTGGTGCTCAGCGACAGCTGTTCGACCCGGTCAACCGAGTCAATCCTTCACTGGATAACTGGCGAGGTGGACAGGTGGTTGGTATGTCCAGCCCGAACTCCTTCACTCAGGACTATGACGTTCAGTTCCGACAGGGTTCCTTCGAAATCGGTGTTCCTGACTTCGGTGGATTCCAGCCAAACGCCGGTATCCAGGTGGGTATGGCGATCCTGAGCGACATTGAAGCGTTCTTCTTCATCCAGGCAGCTCAGGGTGACTCACGATCGAACATCATGACAGCTCCAAAGGTTACGATGTACAACGGTCAGAGTGCCTCTGTGAGTGACACAACTCTGCGTTACCTGGTGGTTGGTCAGACTCCAAACGTTGCTCCTGGTGCTGTCGGCTTCCAGCCAACAGTCCAGCCATTCCCAGACGGTGTCAGCCTGTTCGTGACGGGTGTCGTGTCAGCTGACCGACGCTATGTGCGACTGTCCATGAGCCCAAGCTTTACTCAGATCATCGACGTTCAGACCTTCACCAACGTGAATGCCGGTGGTGCCGGTATCCAGGGCGGTCAGGGCGGCTTCGGTGGCGGTGGTGGTGGCTTTGGCGGTGGCGGCGGCGGATTCGGTGGCGGCGGTGGCGGCGGTGGCCAGTTCGGCTTCGGCGGCATCGGCGGTGGATTCGGCGGCGGCGGCCAGGGTGGTGGCGGCGGCGGATTCGGTGGCGGTGGCCAGCAGGGTCAGCAGGGCCAGAACGGTGGTGGTCAGTCCGGTACCGTTCAGCTGCCAGTGATCTCAACCTTCAACGTTGGAACTGTGGTCAGTGTTCCGGACGGCGGTACAGTTCTTCTCGGTGGTATCAAGCGACTGCGAGAAGGACGAAACATGGCCGGTGTTCCGATTCTGAACAAGATTCCATACATCAGCCGACTCTTCAAGAACAGCGGTGTTGGTCGCGAAACTGAGAGCATCATGCTCATGGTGACTCCGCGAATCATCATCCAGGAAGAAGAAGAGGAAATCATCAGCGGAACTGCCGCAGAAGAATGATGCTGGTCTGACAACGCGGGCTCCGTCGCCAGTCGGCGGAGCCACCTCTGTGGCGGGTGCGGTCCGACACAGTGGTCCAGCAAGTTAGACTGACATCCTCACTGCAGTGCAGCAGTTTCGGGGTCTGAGCCGTCGCGAAGTGCGGGTTTCGCGACGGCTCTTCTCTTGCGCGGACGGAAAAATGAAAGTATGATCAGGAGCCCACGACACGTCAGTCTGTGGCCGCTTCCTGAAACTCTGAATGGCCTCACGGCTGCCACTTCTGTTTGCGGTTCAGGCTGACTGATTCCCATCGCTTCCCGGGAAGCCGCCATTATGCCGCAACGATCCTGCCACCTTGCAGCCAGCCTGCCAGCCAATACGGCGAAGAATTGTGTAGTGGATCTCACCAGAGATCCTGCTTCCATGGCTGATAACCGGAACTCTGGCGAGTTCCACTACGGGGCAGATGCTCGGAAATTCATTGCGGCAAATTCACCATTGCGTTGCCTGCTGGCCCTTTGCGTGTGTCTGCTTGCGTTCAGCCCGTCAGCCCGGTCGGATGAAAAGACCGAGAACGCGGACCGGCTTGCTTTCTTCGAAAGCCGCATTCGCCCGGTTCTAATCAGTCATTGCTACGAGTGCCATTCTGCGGACTCGAAAGAGGTGCGAGGCGGCCTGCTGGTTGATTCACGTGAAGGTCTGGCGGTTGGGGGAGATTCTGGTTCCGCAATCCATCGGGAGAAGCCGGAAGAGAGCCTCTTGCTCAAAGCTCTGCGGTACGAAGATGGCCTTGAGATGCCTCCCGCGAAGAAGCTTCCTGATTCCGTCATTGCAGATTTCGAACAATGGATTCGCGAAGGTGCCACTGATCCTCGTTCCGGCAAAGTGCCTGTTCGAAAGGCGACTGTGGATCTCGAAAAGGGACGTGAGTTCTGGAGCTTTCGTCCTGTGGCAAAGCCCCCTGTTCCTGAAGGTGACAGGGAATGGGCTCGCAATGAAATCGATCAGTTCATCTCCTCGCACTGGCCGGAGGGAACTTCTCCGCCACAGGATGCAGCCGCCGATGTTGTGCTGCGTCGACTGCACATTGTTCTGACGGGATTGCTTCCGGAGCCCGAAGAACAGAAACAGTTCATCGCTGCATGGAACGAAAATCCGGACGAGGCAGTCGCCGGAACGGTCGATCGTTTGCTTCTGTCGCCACGCTATGCCGAACGCTGGGGACGACACTGGCTGGATGTGGTGCGCTTTGCGGAATCCACCGGCGGCGGACGCAGTATGATGCTTCCGGATGCCTGGCGATTTCGTGACTACGTGATTGATTCCTTTCGGCGTGACAAGCCGTTTCCGCAACTGGTGCGAGAACATCTCGCGGGAGACCTTCTGCCGTCTTCAACTGATGCTCAGCATGATGAGCAGGTTGTTGGCTCGGGCTATCTGATGCTGGGGGCGATCAATTATGAGGAGCAGGACAAAGAGCAGCTTCGCATGGATGTGGTCGACGAACAGATCGATTCACTGGGGCGAACCTTTCTGGGCATGACTCTGGGATGTGCTCGCTGTCACGACCACAAATTTGATCCCGTTCCTGCCACCGATTACTACGCGCTGGCGGGGATCTTCCGAAGCACAAAGGCCCTCGTTCCGGGAAATGTCTCCGGCTGGGTGACTCGCCCGCTGAAGAAAGGCGTTGACAAGGCAGCGATCGACGCATGGAAGTTGAAGGACGGAGAACTCGAGAAACAGATCGCTTCACTGAAGACGCTGGTTCGAAACCCCGGCGCACGAATTTCTGCTCCTGGGATTCAGGATCTGGCCGGTGTCATCGTCGATGATTCGGAAGCGGTCCTCGAAGGCGTTTGGACGGATTCCATGTTTCAGCAGCCGTTCCTGGGCGAGGGTTATCGGCACAGCGGACAGCCTCGAAAAGGCATCAAGGCGACGTATTCGGCGACGTTGCCAAAGGATGATGAATATGTTGTCAGGATGGTGATTAATCACGCGGAAAGTCGTTCTGATCGAGTCCCCGTGATGATCTCGCACGTGGACGGAGAGACTCAGGTCGAAGTCAGCCAACGGAATGCTCCTCCAGGCGATGGCCTCTTTGCAGAATTAGGCCGCTTCCGTTTTAGTGCGGACACCCCTGCCAAAGTCGTGGTGCTTGCCGAGCAGGCGTCGCCGGGCTATGTGATAGTGGATGCCATCCAGTTTGTCTCGGCGTCCATGATGCCGGCCAGTGAGATGCCGGTGGAACTGGCAGGCCAGAATCGCGAACAGCTGGAATCCCGTCTCAAGGCTCTGGAAGAAGAGCGAAAGAAGCACGCGGCTGCAAAACCTGATGCTCCTGTTGCCATGTGTGTTGAGGATGAGAAGCAGCCGGGGGACTGGCACCTGCACGTTCGCGGAGAAATTCGCAACCTCGGGCCGATTGTTCCGCGAGGTTTTCTTTCTGTCACGGAACAGGCGTCTCTTGCCTCGCGCCCTGCTGGTGGCTTTGCCGGTTCCAGCGGACGGCGTGAACTGGCGGAATGGGTGGCTTCAGATTCAAATCCTTTAACCGCACGAGTCTGGGCGAACCGCATCTGGCTGAACGTGATGGGCGAAGGTCTGGTTCGGACGCCGGATAATTTTGGAACGACCGGAGAACTTCCGACTCATCCGGAGCTTCTGGATTTTCTGGCATCAGCGCTGGTTCATGATGACGCATGGTCGACTCGTGCGATGATTCGAAGGCTCTGCGTGTCTCGCACGTTTCGAATGACATCGGTGCCTGATTCGAAGCTGGCGTCGAAAGATCCGGACAACCGGCTTTGGACTCATGCGTTTGAACGTCGTATGGATGCCGAAGCGGTGCGGGATTGTCTGCTGCAGATTTCCGGGCAACTGGATCTGAATGTGGTCGCAGGACCAACGATCGGGCGAGTGTCTCAGTACGACAATGAGTATCACCACGCGGATCATCCGATGTTCTGTCGCAGCGTCTTTGTCCCCACGTTTCGCAATTCTGTGCTGGATGCGTTTGAGATCTTTGATGCGGCGAATCCGAACAGTGTGGTTGGACGCCGCAATGAGAGTACTCGACCGGCTCAGGCGCTGTATCTGATGAACAGTCCGTTTGTGGCCGCTCAGGCCAGCGATGCGGCTCGACGCGTTTTGAAAGAGGAAGAGTTTCAGCAGGCCGGTGTCGATTTTCGCGTCGACTATGTGTTTCGTCGATGTGTTGGACGACTGCCGGTGCCGGAAGAGAAGGCACTTGTGCTGGAGATTGTCGGCGACGATCCAAACTCGGAGACCGCGTGGGCCGAGGTCTTTCATTCGCTGTTTGCGAGCTTCTCATTTCGCCATCTACAGTGAAGCAGGGTGACTGAGTGCAGAGAATCAGGAGGATATGCTCGAAGCTGATTCTGATCGCGACGCCGATCACGGTGTTGATGTGGATCGTCGGTCAGATGACTCGAGACAGCAGCTGGCTGTGCGGACTAATGTTCTACATTCCGTCTCCGGTGCTGTTCGTCTGGCTGATGGTGCTCGCCTGGTGGCATCGTTCGCGTCACTCTCGCCTTGCTCTGGCGTTTGTGCTGATGTCTCTGCCGTTGCTGTACTTTGTGGTCATGGTGGAAAATCACTTTGACCAGCGCGCTCGTTCTTCGTCAGAGTTGCCAGTGCGACTGGTTCACTGGAACATCTGCTGGTCCAAAATGGGATGGGAGCGCCAGAGGGCGCTGATTCGTACGTTTGATGCCGACATCATCGTGCTTTCGGAAGCGAATGAATCGATCGGCGCATCCGACTTTCCGGGCTATGACATCGAACGGACCAAGGACATGCTGGTCGCCTGTCGTGGCCCCGTGCGACTTGGAAACAGTCTCGTTCCAGGAGGCGCGCTGGATGCCTGGACGGCGGAATGTGAACTGGATTCCGGACCGGTGAAAGTGATCATGGCGGATATGACTTCGAACATTCGAATCTGGCGAGATCCGTATCTGAGGCCGTTCCTGACAGTGATTGAGCAGCAGCAGCCAGACGTGATTGTTGGCGACTTCAACGCACCTCGCCGATCGCTGGCCTTCTCCGAATTGCCGGAGGGCTTTCAACACGCGTACGATTCGTGTGGAGGCGGCGTATCGTACACATGGCCAGTCCCGGTTCCATTTCTGGCGATCGATCAGTGCATCCACGGTCCGCAGGTGGACGCGCTGCGCTATGAGCTTCATTCCAGTGTGCTGAGCGATCATCGGCTTCAGTTGCTGGAGTTCATGCGGCGTTGACCAGGCGAGGTTCCGCGTCGTAGTGGAACTCGCCATGGGTTGATGTAGTGGAACTCACCAGAGTTCCTCTGTATCAACGAATTTTTTGGGATCTCTGGCGAGATCCACTACACAGTTCTTCACAGCCTATCCGGTCACACGTAGCCGTGCAGCGGTCCGCCAGGTGCACCGAGCTGATCGACTCGGCGGACAACAGCGGGATCCGGAATGAGCGGAGGAGCCATGTGAGGCTTGACGCGAGCATCGATCACCAGCGATCCTCGACAGCCCCAGTGCTTCTCCTCAATGAAATCCTGAACACCGTACAGATCGCTGGCGGGATTGCTGCGAGTAAACGTGACCCAGGAAAAGTTCGCGACGGATTCTGCACAGAACTTCGCGTCTTCGGTCAGAATGATCAGGGGCCAGCCATCGAGTTGCTGCAATCCGATGGATTCCAGTTCGCGACAGAATTGTTCGGGAACACCGTCCGTCTGATGCGGCTTGCCCTGATGAGCCGGCGCGGAAACCGCAAGGACGCCCGGGAAGCAAACGCTCGCATTGGAAAATCCATCCGGCAGCCGGAACTCCGAGCTTAGCTGATTCGCCAGTTGACGCTTTGGACGTCCGCACGCAGCGATGACCAGTTTCGATCCGCTGTTCAGGCCGGATCCAGTGTAGTCCAGAGTGTCGATGGTCGTTCGAGTCTGGAAGTGCAGGTCTCTCGTCCAGTCGACACGTTCCAGAATGTGCTGGAAGAAACCGGCGACATCGTGAATATCCAGATCGGGGCGATCTTCCTTCGCGGCGATCCACAGGTACTTGGCCAGCGACAACTGGCCCTGTCCAAGAATCGCGTTGGCATTCGTCAGCAGTTCCTGAGGCTGACGTTCCTGAGCATACGGAACATAGCGCTCACTTCCGATGGCCAGCAGCAATGGATGAACGCCGGCTGCATCGACCGCATGAACCGCATGTACTCCTGGAAGTACTGCCGAGATGGCCGGGCCAGTCAGATCATGAATCAGTTCGCCAAAGATCGAATCTTCCTGAGGCGGGCGACCAACAACGGTGAACGGCCAGATTGCATCTTTGCGATGATACACCGTGTCGACGTTCAGCACCGGAAAATCATGAACCAGGCTGTAATAACCCAGGTGATCTCCAAACGGACCTTCCGGGAGAACGCGGCTGGGATCGATCGTCCCGGAAATGCAGAAGTCCGCTTCTGCGCAGATCATTGGGCCACCAGGAACACTCACCATCCGCAGAGCACCTCGGGCGAGGGCTCCGGCAAAGGCAACCTCCGGCATCCCATCCGGCAATGGCATCACGGCGGAGACCGCCAGCGACGGAGGACCTCCGACCAGAATGTTGACTCGCAGCGGCACGCCTTTGGCGATGGCCGCCGCATGATGAAAGCCAATCCCGCGATGAATCTGGTAATGCAGACCGACCTCCTGATTGGGCCGATACTGATTGCCGCTCAGCTGAACTCGATACATCCCCAGGTTGGACTTCATGTATCCCGGTGAATCCGGATGCTCGGTATAAACCTGCGGCAGAGTCACAAAGGCTCCGCCATCCATCGGCCATGATTTCAGCTGCGGAAGTTTGTCGAGCGTTGTGCGACATTCCATCACCGGCCCGGTTCGCCTCTTCACACAGCGCATCGAAAACAGAGTCCGCGCGGCGCCGAAGATGCGACCTGGATTCTTCAGCAGGAACAGAGGATCCTTCTTCAGCTGAACGAGAGTCTCCACGTCTCGCAGTGAATCGCGAAACAGAAAACGCGCCCGTTCGATGGTGCCAAAGAGATTGCTGACCATCGGGAACTGGCAGCCTGCAACGTTCTCGAACAAAATCGCCGGGCCGCCTTTTTCACACACCCGTCGATGGATTTCCGCAGCCTCCTGATCCGCACTGACCTCGCACTTCAATCGCAGCAACTGACCGGTTCGGTCCAGATCAGCAATGCACTCCTGAAGATTCCGGTAGCCCATGGAACTTGCCTGCGTGAGGAATGATGTGCAGGAAAGGAAGCCCGTCTGCACTCAGCCAGAATTGTACTTTCATGTCGACATGGAAACTCTAGGCGTTTTTGCCGATCCGAACAGCCACGGACTGCCCGCATTCCCGCTGTCAGCAGTCTCTCGCTTTCCCCATTTTGTTTTGGCCGGAAGAATCCCGGTTGATCTGAACCCTTCGAGCGTCACAATGCCGACCGTCATTCATTGTGGCATCGGCCAGCAGGGCACAGTACCCCATCATGCAACGCTGTGAAGGATTTTCTGCAGTGAATTCCTCGGGCTCTAAGCCGTAGTGGAACTCGCCAGAGTTCCGTTCATCAAAGAAACTTCTCGGATCTCTGGCGAGATCCACTACAGAATCCTTCACAGCATCCTTCACAGCGTTGCCCATCATGCAGATCGACTGGGACGATTTTTCTGATCGCACGCCAACCAGCGCCGAAGTTCGGCTGCTGGGAACCGTTGACCTGCCATCAGTTCTTGCGCTGCAGAAGCTGATGGTCCATGAAGTTGGCCTTCAGAGTCGAACGAATGCGGCCATCCTGCTGTGTGAACATCCGCCGGTTGTCACAGTCGGGCACGGGGCGAGTTTGCTGGAGCTGCCGCAGGATCCCAGGGATCTTGAGTCGCGTTTGATCAGAGTTCACAAGGTCCGACGGGACGGCTACGCGATCCTGCACCAGCCCGGACAGCTCGGGGCCTACGTGGTTGTTTCACTGGTCGAAGGTGGGTTCAGTGCTGATCGGTTTCGAGAAATTCTGCAGCAAGCCGTTGTACTTGCCTGCAAAGATGTTCAGGTTGCGGCCAGGATTGAGCCCGGTGAACCTGGGGCTGTGTTTGGGCGGCACGGGGTTGTGGCCGAAATTGGTCTGCATATTGAGAACGGGATCACCAGTTTTGGACTTTTTCTCAACGTAACCTGTCGTCTTGATGAAGCAAGAACCGTCGGACGAGGCCTTCTGGGCCAGAGAATTTCCTCATTGAACGCAGAACGAGTCCGCCCGACTCCGATGGGTCAGATTCGTTCATCTTTGGCGGCTCACCTGTGTGAACTGCTGGGGTATCCTGACTATCATTTGCACACAGGTCATCCCTTCCTGAAACGAACTCGGACTTTGATCCATGACAAGTTTGCCGATCATCACACTGGAGAACTCTGAAAGCCCCGAAGGCAACGTTGCCGTACGGCGGCTTCCTCGCTGGCTGAAGCGTCCGCTGCCTCAGGCCGGCATGGCGTTCACGAGTGATGTGATTTCCGACCTGAAGCTGGAAACCGTCTGCGAAAGCGCGAAGTGTCCGAATCGAACGGAATGCTGGTCGACGAAGACTGCGACGTTCATGATCGGCGGCAACGTGTGTACTCGCCCCTGCGGCTTTTGCTCAGTCCCGAAAGGCAAGACGGAAGCACTGGAGATCGACGAACCTGAACGAGTGGCCGAAGCGGCAGCTCGCCTGGGCCTTCGCTACGTTGTCATCACCAGTGTGACTCGCGATGACCTTCCGGACGGCGGTGCGGAGCATTGGTATCGAACGGTCCTGGCAGTTCGCGAAAAGACCGGCGCACAGATTGAAGTTCTGACACCGGACTTCAAAGGCAACCGCGCTGCGGTGACTCGCGTCATCGAATCGCGACCGGACGTGTTCAACCATAACACCGAGACGGTTCCTCGTCTTTATCATCGCGTTCGCCGCAATGCTGACTACCAGCGAACTCTGGATCTTCTGAAGCAGGTGAAGGACGAAGCTCCGGAGATGCCGACGAAAAGCGGCCTGATGCTGGGGCTCGGGGAAACTCACGAAGAGCTCTTCGATGTGCTCTCCGATCTTCGCGGCGTTGGCTGTGATATGCTGACACTGGGACAGTATCTGCAGCCGGGCCCGGAGCATCTTTCGGTTGAACGGTATCTGCCGCCGGAAGAATTTGATGAGCTGGGCGAGATGGCTCGCAAGCTGGGATTCAGCATGGTCGCCAGCGGCCCGTTCGTTCGCAGCAGTTATCACGCGGGTGAAATGGCATCACAGCTGACAGAGTAGATGCGTTTCGGATATCATCTCTTTGTGAGGCGTGCCCAATCGTGGCTCGTGTCTCCGACGCGAGAACGCCCACTCCCCAACACAGTGAAGGATTGTGTAGTGGATCTCGCCAGAGATCCCAGGACGTTCGAAGAAGACGAAGATGATGATGATGGGAACTCTGGCGAGTTCCACTACGTTGGGGGGCAGGAACTCTGGCGAGTTCCACTACGTTGGGGAGCAGGAACTCTGGTGAGTTCCACTACACTGGGGGCAGGAGCCTGTTAAAAAAGCATCCGGATTCTGACGCATGACCTCCGCAGAGAAATATCTCAAGCCAGAAGTGATCCAGAGCATTGGACGTCTGGATCTTCGCGCGAAGTTCATTGTGGAAGGTCTTCTGTCCGGTCTGCACGCGAGCCCGTTTCAGGGGTTCAGCGTCGAATTCAGTGAACATCGTCGGTACGAGCCGGGCGATGATCCCAAGGACATCGACTGGCACGTGTTTGCTCGCACGGACCGAATCTACATCAAGCGGTATCAGGCTGAGACGAACATCACGGGCTACCTGCTGATGGATCTGTCTCGCAGCATGGGCTACACGTATCGGCAGAACCTGACGAAGTTTGATTATGCGATCTGTCTGGCCGCCGCGATCAGCTATTTGATGATCCATCAGCAGGACCCGGTCGGGCTGATGACGTTTGATGAACAGCTGCGAGCCAGTTTGCCGGCTCGCAGTCGTCGTTCACAGCTGGGTGACATTCTGTCTGTGCTGCAGCGACTGAAGCCGACGGGCAATACGAACATCGGTGAGAACCTGCGGCGAGTCGGGTCGATGATTCGGCATCGAAGTCTAATGATGCTGATGTCGGATCTTCTCGCGGATCCGGATGAGATCATGGAAGCTCTGCGTTCACTGCGATTCCGCGGGCACGACGTGATTTTGTTCCATATTCTGGACGAAGCCGAAGTCACCTTCCCGTTTTCCGGCAGTGTCGATCTTCTGGAACCGGAATCCCAGGACCACGAGATCGTGGATGCTCAGGGGATTCGTGCCGAATACCTGCAGGCGCTGGAAGAGATGCGGGAGAAATATCGCGCGACGTGCCTGGCCATTGGGGCCGACTACGTGCCACTTGATACGAGCATGCCGTTCGACAAGGCGCTGGTGGAGTATCTTTCTCAGCGTCAGGCGCGGTTTTAGTGTCGAGCGATTGTCCTCAATCGCTTTGAGCATTGGGGAGCAGACGGAGGAACGGCTGAGGACAGCCGTTCTACACTTCGGCGAGTTTTGCTGTGAGATTTGGCTCGGCGTTTCACTCCATTTTCCGTTTTTTGCAGATTTCGCGCAGCAAACGGGGCTTTGGAGGAACTTAGTATGTGAATCCGCCAGTGAGGCATGACTCCGGAGGTCTGTTGCACGATGTGCGACGGATGTGTCTCGACGGGATTCCCTGGGATGCTGACTGTTCCATGAGTCTGATAGAAACTCAACTCAATCACGGTGATTTGCTGTCTGACCGGACGCTGTTACGGCGTTTCGTGCTGGATGGTGACGAGTCGGCATTTGCAGAGATAGTGCAGCGTCACAGCGGTCTGGTGATGTCGGTTTGTTTCCGAGTCACCGGGCAGCAATCGGATGCGGACGATGCGTTTCAGGCGACCTTTCTGGCGCTGGCTCAGAGACCGGCAGGCATTGACAATGTTCTGTCGCTGGCCGGATGGCTTTACAGCGTGGCCTGGAGAACTTCTGTTCGCGTGGTCAGGCTCAGGAGGCGACGAATGATGGAGGCCTTGCCGCCAGAACCGGCAGCGCAGGACTCTGATCCACTCAGGATGATTGCCGAGGCCAGCAATCTTGCTGCACTGGATGAAGAGCTGAATGAGCTGCCACAAAAGTACAGAGATGTGCTGGTCATGAACTACCTGGCTCAGCAAACGAGCCAGCAGATTGCTGACCAGCTGAATGAAAGCAAAGGTGCCGTGGACGGACGCCTTCGCGAAGCCAAACGCCTGCTTCGAGTTCGCCTCGCGCGGCGCGGAGTCGAAGTGGGTGCTCTGATGGTGGCCGCGACACTGACTCAGTCAGCTGTGGCGGCACCGGCATTGATTGCGAAGACTCAGGCACTGGCCAGTGTTGTTGCCGGCACGTCCGGCGCTGCCTCGGCCTATACAACTCAGGAACTTCTGAAACTTAAAACTCTCAGCTCAGCAGGAGCAACGATAATGACAACCAAGATTACTCTGGCGGTGACAGCGGGCTGTGCCATGCTGATCGGCGGACTCGGAATGAGTCGACTGGATGCGTTCCCAACCGGCAGCGGACAGGAGCCTGTGGTGGCTCTGGACGCACGAGCTGAAGGTGGAGATGAAGTGAATGCCGGCGGAGCGGCCGTGGCCGGACCTGTGGAGGGACCTTCACAGGAAGGAGCTGCGGCTGGCGGTGGCGGTGCAAGTGGTGGTCCAGGTGCAAGTGGCGGTGGCCTGGCTGCTGGGCCGGTTGGCCAGGAAGGTGCCGGCAGCAGCCGTGGTGGTGGAGTCCCTGGACAGTCGGGATCCGTCGCTGGAGCTCTTCCGCCAGGTGGATCAGCCGGTTTGGCCGGCGGCATGGCCGGAGTGGGCGGTCCCGGTGCTGGCATGATGGGCGAATCTGGCATGGGTAGCCCCGGCATGGGCATGGGGGCCGGCATGGGCATGGGGGCCGGCATGGGCATGGGGGCCGGCATGGGGCCAATTGCCGCGAACAGCAACCTGGCCTTTGCTCGATCGATGGACCGAACCGCAGAATCACAAATGATCCGTCGCCTCGGCACCGAGCGAAATCCGGAGTTGATATTCGCGGGAGAGCAGCCACTGGCAGCTATTCTGAGCGCTCTTTCCACTCACCTCATCGATACACGCATTGTGATTGATACGAAAGACCCATCCGGGGAGTTGAGCGCCTCAAGCCTGAACGAAATCATGGTGCGAGACATTGAGATTCCGAATAAATCCATGTCCATCGCTGCGGTGCTGGATGAGGTTCTCTCGCAGTCAGAAAGCGTGAAACTCCTGGATTGTCCGCAATGGCGGTGGTCATCACCACGGAGCTGGGCTCGGAGATGCCGGAGAATCTGATCCTTCACAGTTATGACATTTCGGCCTTGCGAGATTCGCAGATGACGGCTCCTCAAGCTCCTGCCATGCCTCGCGGTGGATTAGGTGGCGGATTCGGCAGCGTTGCGGATCCTCAAACGGGAATGGGTGGCTACGCTCCGAGTTTTTCACCAACCACGGGCCTGAATCCGCAGGAGGCAACTCCGGGAGCCGGTGGCATGTCGGGAAGCCCGTCGCCAGGCATGGGTGCGCCTGGCGGTATGGGAGCCGGAATGGGCATGGGTGGCGGGCTTGGCGGCGGCGGCATGCGGGAGGCGGGATAAGCCCGATGAGCGGCTACAGTTCATGGGAACATACCACCATTCAGGCCATCATCGACCTGACATCGCCTCCTTGCAGTTGGGTCCAGAACGGTGACGAGATTGGAACGATGGTGATCGTCGGGAATCGACTTCTCGTCCGCCAGACTCGTAAAGGACATCAGCTGGTTTCAGAAGCGATCGAGCAGCTCGAAGTAGCCGCGAAAAGTCGCGTTCCCCAGCAGCCCGCTGGAATGGCAGGTGGTCTGGCACAACCAACAGCCACCTATTAACGAAACGCGGCTCGACAACGTGGCTCGTGTCTCCGACGCGAGAACTCTGGATCGATCACAGGATCTTGATTCCATCGTGCCATTGAAGCTGAAGAGAAATGCGAATCTGCGATTAAGGCCCGGCAGGGCTGACAGATCCCCTGCCGGGGTCGCAGGCCCCGGTCTGCAGACCTCTGAACTGCAAAGGCCTGAAAGGCCGACACAATCCGTTGGCTTGATCGCGTCAATGTGTCGACCCTCCGGGCCTTGAAGACTGTTTGTTACTTCGCTTCCGGTGGCTTACGCACACCGGCAGGGGTTGTGACGGCCTGTCGGGCCTGAATCGCAATCCATCACCACACCGAATGCCGACAAAACAGGAATCCGCCCACGCCACACTGGTTTCGCGGCCGATGAGTTTCGCATTGGACCAGAAGTCTGGGGAAATGCGGCTGTTCATAACGCCCGCCCTGGATCAGAAAGAACAGGCTGTGTTTGGAGATTTGCGAAAGTACTTCTACGTGGGACAACTGCGAGAGTAGGCCAGAAGAAAGCGAGTCCGCATCAATTTCAGCAGCTATTGGGGCGGGCTTCGATGAGTGTCTCAACGCACTTGACTGAGCATACTGCGATTCCGCGTCGCCTCAGCCTTCGCCCAGCTGCAGGCTGTCTGGCGTTTAGACGGTCAATATGGATTGACGGAATTATGTGCGAAGGTACAACTCCACCCTGGATCGTATTCGAGACTTGATTCACGCTGTACTTGAGTCAATGCATGTCACGTACGCTTTCGAAGGTCCCTCGCTCCCTCACAGTTCCGTTTGTCGGCAGAGGTAGAAGCTCAAGGAGACTTCAGACGCTGCGATGGTCTGGCAGTGAACTTCTCGAACAACGCCAGTTGCTGACGGCCGCGACAGCAGCGGCTGATACGGAACTGCATGTTTATCACTCAACGGGCGTGAATTCTGTCTCCATCGCATTGCCCCCGGATGCGGTCAGTTTTCAGGCGATTACGTTTAGTCCACTGCTTGGAACAGTCGCACTGAACAGTTCGGGCCCTCTGTCGGTCAACTACGAGTATTCATCGTCAGGTGTTGACTCGTTTGGCATCTCCTACCTGGACGCATACGGCTCGACACGGACACAGAACGTCAACATTATCATCGTGGATGACTACACCGGGACTGACTTGCTGACTCGTGATTTTGGAGAGATCAATGTTCAGCCTTGACGAGTCAAATTTCATTATGAGTGGCGTTTTCAATCACGTGTTGTGGCGATAGAGGTGCGGTGACGGCCTCTCGCACGGGCTTGTTCTAGGCGATTGGCATTCACTGTTTCTCGACCGTAGCGGCGCAGCAGTCGCCGGAGGCGTCATGAATGTTGCTTTTGGAAAGGGAGTTGGTGATGTGGTGCGTTCCATATACAAAGTGTTGTGGTTGTTTTTGTGCACCTTACTTCTTGTCGGCAGTGCCGGATGCGATCGTCAAAACCGTGAAGTGAGGGGCTCGAAATTCCTTGAACTGGATACAACGGGGCCGATCGCTTTGTCTGACGACGGCCAATATATCGCGACCGTGTCAAGTGGCTCGTATCCTCCGAATGACGGGTCTTCGATCGTCGAGATTCGAAATGCCCAAACTACGTACCCGACAGGCACGATGATTCGTACATCTCCTGTGGTTCGCCATGTTGAATTCGTTTCCAAGGAATTCGGCTTTTTGCTGGCGCGGTCACCGGTGTCCGCGCAGTCCGACGAGAGCAGTGACCGTCCAATTTCCAGCCTCGAGCAGTTAGCCATGGATGGAGCGCGAAAGATCTTTGTTGATCGAATCGACGACGAGATCGATTCAATGTCTGTATCGTCTGATCATCAATTGGTCGCGATCTGCACGAAACCGAGGGCCTACGCAAAAGAGAACTCACAATGTTACGTCTTTTCAATTCCGGATGGGCGCGAAGTCTCACGGTTCTCTTCGGAGAATGCGAAGCGGTTTATGGGGGTGTTTGTTGGAATGTCCAGGAACATTTTTCTTGCATCCGACAACTCCGGAGGTGGTCCCTTTGCGTATCTGGTGGACTCTGGATCTGGAATGGTATTGCAGGAGTGTTTTATTGAGCGACGTGGGAATTTTGCGACCGAGGTTGTTGTGGCATGTCATGCCACCAATGACGTTTTCGTGAGTACGATCCACGGTATCTGTCGCGTCGATGCTCGACTTGGCGTTTTAACCGTTGAAGTAATCTACGACAGCATCCACAGTGGGTCACCGCTTTTGAGTGCGATGTGGATTGCCGTCGATCCGAAAGGGACTTTTCTTGCGTTCGGTGAAAGGGAGGATGGTGAATACAAGAGTGAAGGAACACAGGTGATTGAGATTTCAACTGGGCGACACCCTCAAGCCGATCCTTGAAAATGGCCGGTCCGATGGAGTTCTCCCCCTGATGGCAGTTGGCTGTACTTCGCCCGCAACGTGTTCAAGTCCAAAAGTTGAGATAGGCCAGATGTTCAGTTTTGGCGATTGGGCAGTGTTCGTCATTACCCCGCAGCCTTGGGGAATGATGTTTCGGAGACTGTCGGCGGCCGCGATCTCCCGATGAAGACGGTCACGTTCCTTCTCCAGCGTCGGCTGCATCGCGACCTGGGCTTTCCACGTCATCCGCTGCCATAGAGCCGGACGGCCTTCTGCAGGTCATCCAGCGACTTGCCAGCCGCTTCGAGTGTGGCTTCCACGGATGCCGGATCCGGCTCTTTGTCGCCAGCGATCTGCTTCACCAGATCACGATACGACTGAACCGTCTGCGGCTGACGCTCTTTCTGGCGACCGGCAATCTTCTCAATCAACTGAGTAACATTCATGACAACACTCCATTCAGGATTTGCGGACAACTTTCTGCGTACTGACTGACTGACGTCACTGAGCCACAGGTGGGTGAATGATTCGGGCGGTGATGTTCGTGTGATTTCGGCAAACGGCAGCTGCAGCAAGTCGGCCGGTTCGTCACCGATCGCTTCCATGTACCGATGAGCGTGAGACAAACCATATCGCCGGCCAGCACACCCTTGGTTGAGAACGGTACAAGTGAGTCACAGTCGGCTGGCCAGAAATCACGTCCCTGTTTTTCCGGTTCTCACTGCGGTAAGCTCCCGGCTCCCTATTGAAAGAGTTTTGTTCCGGGAGTTGGCGATGGGCTCAGCCAGGCAGTATTGTCGATTTGCGTCTGTTTGCATGGTGTTCGGCATGGTCTCCGGAGTACTTGCCGAAGATGTGACGATTGGTGACCGAGTACTGCATGTCGCTGACGGTTACGAAGTTCCCTTGCGGTGCCATCCACTCTGGCAGAACGTCCGATCGCTGTGGCACGTGATGAACGAGGCCGGCTGTACGTGACAGACTCGGGCGGCATGACGGAACGAGCAGAGAAGCAGCTCGAAGAGAAACCTCATCGCATTCGCCAGCTGACAGATACCGATGGTGACGGTGTCTATGACCAGTCCACTCTGTTTGCCGACCGCATGATGTTCCCTGAAGGGTGCCTGTGGTTTCGGGGTTCCCTTTACGTCGCGGCGCCTCCTGAGATCTGGAAGCTGACGGACACAAACGATGATGGCGTGTGCGATCAGAGAGAAGTCTGGTTCGACGGGACGACTCTGACTGGCTGCGGAAACGATCTGCATGGTCCGTATGCCGGGCTCGACGGTCGGCTCTACTGGTGCAAGGGGGCTTTTGCCGAACAGAAACATACGCTGTCCGACGGCGCGCAGCTGGTGACTCAGTCGTCACACATTTTTCGTGCAAAGCCGGACGGTACTCAGATGGAAAATGTGCTGACGGGCGGGATGGACAATCCTGTGAACGTCGCCTTCCTGAGAAACGGCGAACGCTTTCTGAGCTGCACCTTCTTTCAGTTTCCGGAAGCGGGTCGCCGTGACGGATTGATTCATGCGATCTATGGCGGAGTTTACGGCAAGAAACACTCCTCCATCTACGCGCATCCGATGACTGGAGATGTCATGCCGGTGCTGAATCACCAGGGAGCGGCGGCGCCCTGTGGATTGATTGCCGGAAGTGATCAGCTGTTTGGCGGGAAGCATGATCAGCAACTCTTCGCCTGCTATTTCAATCTTCACAAAGTCGTGCAGCATCGACTGATCCCAAATGGTCCGACGTATCGGACGGAGGACACGGATCTGCTTTCCTGTGACCATCCGGACTTTCATCCGACGGATGTCTTTGAGGACGCGGATGGAAGCCTGCTGGTGGTCGACACCGGCGGTTGGTACAAGGTCTGTTGTCCAACATCGCAGCTTGCGAAACCCGATGTTCTGGGGGCAGTGTACCGAGTACGCCGAAAGGGTCAGCCTGTGGTTGCGGAGGCTCTGGGACAGAACGTGGCATGGGACTCGGTCGACGAGAAATCTCTGGTGGGCCTTCTGGGAGATTCCCGGCTCTTCGTTCAGCGTCGTGCGGCAGATGTGCTTCGATTGAAAGGTCAGCCTGCAGTTCCATTTCTGGCGGATGCCCTGTTGAATCATTCGTCGGCTGCGGTTCGTCTGAGAGCTGTCTGGGTTCTTGCCGGCATTGATCATGCCAGTGCTGGGCAGGCGGCGACAGCAGCACTGGAAGACACAGACGTTGATGTTCGTCAGGCGGCCGCTCACGTTGTCGGTCTTCATCGCGAAGCTACCGCATTGCCTCGACTTCTGGATGTGGCGAACGGACCGGAAGCCGGACCCGCGCGAGCCGCGATGGAAGCGATCGGACGGCTTCGAAGCACCAGTGCCGTGCCAGAGATCATGGAGGTTCTTGCCAGTGCAAAGGCATCGGAAATTGCACCCGGCGGTGAACCGCTCGACGACGCCGCTCGCATTGTGGAACACGCAGGGATCTTCGCTCTGATCGAAACGGCGGGCGTCTCCGAGACTCGCGCCGGTCTGCAGTCGGACTCGCCTGCGGTGCTGCGAGCAACCATGGTTGCGCTGGATCAGATGCGGGGTGGAGATCTGAAGCCCGAAGACGTGATCCCTCATATGGCTCATCCGGACCGACGGATTCGAGCAACGGCGGCATGGATCGTGAATCATCATCCTGACTGGGGCGGCGCTCTTTCGAAGTATTTCGGATCACGACTGGCATCGCTGAATTCGCTCAGCGGTGACGAGCAGACTCAGCTGCAGGAATTGCTGGCGAATCTGGCAACGGCGCCGGAGATCCAGTCGCTGCTCACATCGGGACTAACACCAGATTCTCGGCCGGAATTGCGCCGGTTTGTTCTGAGAACACTGGCTCAGACGGGATTGTCATCCACACCGGCCGCGTGGCTTGATGCGCTTGCTATGCTGGCGGCTGATGATGATGCAGAGATGCTGACGCTGGTGGTGACGGCAGCGCGACATCTGCCACAGCCGAAAGACGGACATCCGGGACTCCGACAGGCTCTGGCGCATGTCGGATCGAACGATGCGTTGTCTGCCGAGCTGCGGCTTTCGGCGATCGATGCCGCAGGGAATGGCCTGCAGCTTGACGATAAGACCTTCGAAGTGCTCCGACGGAGCCTGAATCCTGAACTTCCGCTCGACCAGCGCAGCATTGCCGCGAATCGACTGGCAGGCTCGGTGCTTTCCGAAGCACAGGTCTTCACGCTGGTGGAATCGCTCGGAACTGTGGGAGCGATGGAGCTGCCGAAACTGTTGCCAGCATTTGAACAGCATGCCTCGGAGTCACAGGGCACAAGACTGATCGACGCATTAAAGAGCTCGCCAGGATTTCGTGGTCTGCGAGTTGATCTGATCAAACCCGTGTTTGCAAAGTATCCCGCTTCGGTTCAGGCGACTTCGCAGACTCTGGTTCGAATGCTGAATGCAAGTATCGAAGAACAAACAGCGCAGCTTGAGCAGTTGCTGAAGTCGCTTCCGGATGGTGATGTTCGACGAGGCCACGAGGTGTTCATGAGCCGCAAGGCCGCGTGTAACACCTGTCACAAACTTGGATACGGCGGGGGCCGGCTTGGGCCGGATTTGACCAACATCGGCAAGGCTCGGAATCGACGTGACCTGCTTGAGGCCATCGTGTTCCCCAGTGCCAGCATCGTCCGTGGTTATGAACCGATCGCGGCGGAACTGGAAGACGGACGCGTCGTGGCCGGAATTGTGACGGGCGAAAACCAGTCGGAGATTGTCGTGTCGCAGGACGCCGTGAAGTCCGTCCATATCGCTCGCCGCGACGTCGTGCAGATTCTTCCTTCGAACGTCTCACCCATGCCGAATGGTCTGCTGACCCTTCTGAGTCCTCAGGAAATTGCCGATCTGGTGGCGTTCCTGCAGAGCGATCAGAGGTAGGGGGGTGGGGGGGGGCAGATCTCAGATCTCAGATCTCAAATTTCAAATCTCAGGTTTCAGATCTCAAATCTCAAATCTCAAATCTGAAATCTCAGACTATGGGGATTCCACGCAGGTGATGCACCAGGAGATGGGGCCGGAGTTGAGGGTATCGAATCGCGTGAGGCGTCCGTCGGGTTCGATTCGGAAGCAGGCGATTTTCCCCGTTGCTTCTCCTGCTGCATAAAGAAATCGATTATCACCGGTGATGGCAAACGATCTGGGGACGGCTTCGGTCGGTGTGATGGAGATTCGTTCCAGCCTGCCGGTTGTTGGATTCACCGCGAAGCCGGCGATGCTGTTATGACCTCGGTTGGCGACATACAGAAATTTTCCATCCGAGGTCAGTAAGCACTCGGCGGTCGAATTCTGCATCGCATCAAATTCGTCGGGCACGGACCGAACTGACTGGACGTGACGGAGCTGTCCGGTGTCACGATTGCATTCATAGCAGGATGCCCCATCTTCGCGGCTGCTGCCTGCTTCATTGCTGCAGTACGCCCAGCGGTCTGAGGGATGCAGGACGATATGCCGCGGATTCTGATCGGCCGGCGCGATGACGAACGGAGGATCCAGAGGTGACAGTTTCCCGGTTGCTGCATCAAATCGAAACTGGTCAATTCGATTCGCGCCCGTATGACTGACTCGAACATACGTGTTCGTGGAATCGATGCAGACTCCATGAGCATTCTGGGCCGTGGCTTTTGAATCCACAGGCTCGGACGAAAGTTGGCCATCGGCGCCAACGGAATGAACGGTCACCTTGTTACTGACGTAGTACGCCGTCAGCAGGAATCGCCCGGTGCGATCGAGCAGCAAATACGCCGGATCCTCTCCCGCCGGCACCACGCTGATCAGTGAGAGTTTTCCGGTCTCGGGTTCAATGCGATAGCTCGCGAGTTCAGCAGAACTTCGGAACGAGACAAACAGAAATTTCCCATCGGCTGATCCCAGAGTATTCGCTGGCTCCGCCGGGCAGTCGGTGACAGCAACTCGAGTCAGCGTTCCCGCCACACGGTCTCTGCGCCACGTCACGATCTGCCGCTTCTCGAGCAGGCTGACAAAGACCAGCGAGTTTCCTTCGGTCGGTCGCTGCTCTGCCTTCAATCTTCCCTGCGCAAGGAAGGCTCCAAAAACGATGCCGGCGGCCGTTCGTCGTTTCATCCTGCTCTCCTATTCCGCAGACAAGGCTTCGTAGATGGCCGTAGAGATTTTTCCGGGGTCAGCGTACTCACAGTTCGACATCACCACGACGGCACTGCGACGATTGGGGTACATGACAAGTCGAGTGCGGGATTTTTCCTGAGCCCCATTGTGGGACACTCGGAACTGCTGATCTTTGCCATCCACGGAAAAGCCCAGTCCCATCTCTGTCACTTTGCCGTCACTTGTCGTCTGTGGCTGCCAGAAAATTTCTTTGGAGGACTTTGACAGGATCTGATGACCCAGCAGTCCCTCTGCATAAAGCGCAAGATCGTTGATGCTGGAAATGAATCCACCTCCGCCAAGTTTCCAGCTGACATCCGTGTCGGTGGATTTCTGAATCCGTCCGAACTTCATCACATAGCCCACCGCGCGATGAGGAATGGGCTGCCACTGGTAGTCCGGCTGGAGCGTCGTCAGCTTCAGCGGCTCGGAAATACGCAGTCGCACCTGGTCCGCAAACTTCTTCTGCTCGGCCCTCTGCGTGACAGCGCTCAGGAGGATGTAAGCATGAGTCGAATAGGAGTACTTTTCGCGCGGCTTGCAGACCAGTGGAGATTCTTTGAACTTATCCAGTGCCGCAACGACGTCCTCAAATGGATGTTCAGCGGAATACGTTGCCTGTGTTTCTGTCACCGTCCCGTTGGAATAATGAACAATCCCGCTTTGATGGCAGAGCAGATCCCGCACGGTGATCAATTCGCCTTTGTCCGGGAATTCGGGGACGAGAGTGCGAACGTCCGCGGTTAAATCCAGCTTCTTCTCTTCCGCCAGCTGTGCTGCGACGACGGCTGTGAGAGTCTTTGAGACGGAGGCCCAGCGGATCAGGCTGTCCGTCGAGAGTGGAACTTTGGCATCTCGATCTTCAAAGCCGTAAGCCTTCGTCATCACGACTTTGCCATTTTGAATCACGCCCACGGCAACGCCGACCAGTTGCTGCTGCTGGATCTGCTTCTGAACCGCCTCATCAACCTTCTTTTCGCGCGCCGCCGACAGTTTGCGGATGTCATCAGCGAACGCTGACGATCCCGCCACTGCGACAACCATCGCAACAATAAGCATCGAGAAGGCAACTCGCACGGACCATGCCGCGATGGCCTTCCGGTCGATCGATTCAGCGCTGTTAGCGACTGAGGTCATGCCAGACTCCTCAAGCAGATTGTGCCAGGCCGCGACTTCTCACGGCCTGTTATGCGGACGTCGTGTTCGTTACTTCGCGAGGTTGACTCTGACCAGTTCTTTGTCGTTTCTTGCGAAGACACTCTTCATTGCGAAGGCCGGATGTGACCAGATCGTTGTTCGTCGCTGAACGGGACGAGTCGGCTCGACGAGTTTCGCACGGCTGATCTCTTCATAGCCTTCTCCTGTGAGTTTGGCGATGATGAGGTCTCCCTGTTCGTTGTGAAGGAAGACACGATCGCCGTTTGGAATCAGGAAGGCGTTCCACCATCGACCGCTTCCGGTTGCCTGCAGTGTTTCCCAGACTCGAACGCCATCGTCCGTTTTCAAACAGCGGAGCTGGCCGTAACTGCAGACTCCAAAGATGTAGTCCGACTGGACCACTGGTGTTGGCATGATCGAATGAAGCCCGTCCGTGTCGAGCTCGCTGGTTCCTTTTCCCTTCCAGACCACAGACGCGGAATCGGCTCCGACCTTCAGCATCAGCGGGCCGTCGTAGAAGGCGGTAAGAAAAAGTCGGTCATCCAGTTTTCGTGGCATCGGCACAGTGAGCCCGTACTTGATGGACCACGGATGTTCCCAAATCACTTTGCCGGATTCCGGATCCAGCGATGACACCGCATCCGGGTGCCAGATAATCAGCTGACGCCGACCACCAAATTCGTAGATCACCGGCGGACAGTAACCGATCTGTCCTGCGGAAAGAGATCGCCAGATTTCATTTCCGGTTCTGCGATCAAAGCAGATGATGAGCCCATTGTTGTCTCCGCCGACCAGAGTAATCAGACGATCTCCGTCGACGAGCGGTGAAGCGGCCATGCCCCATGTGGGAAGTTTCGTGCCGAAGTCCTTCTGGAATTCCTTTGACCATCGAATCTCACCTGTGGCCGCGTCGAAACAGAACATGTGGCCTTCCGCGCCGATCGTGTAACACAGGCCGTCGTGAATGACGGGCGTGGTTCGAGGTCCGGCGGGATAACTGACGGTGTAACGGACAGGATGCGAGTGCTTCCAGATTTCCTTTCCTGTTTCGGCATCGACGCAAAGGATGCGCTCCACGCCTTCGTCGGCGATTCGGTCCGTCACGTAAACTCGACCATTGGCCACGGCCGGGCCGGCGTAGCCTTCGCCGATCGGCACAGACCAGACTCGCGGGAGCAACTCGGATGTGGAGAATTTGTCAACGATCCCGGTTTCGTGCCACACGCAGTCTCGCTGAGGACCTCCCCACTGAGGCCAGTCGTCGGCGACCGCCGTCAGGCCATGCAGTGTGAGTGTCAGCGAAAGGGTCACAGTAAGAAAGAGAGACTGTTTCAGGAACATTGCGTTCACCTGTGATGTTGCGGAAATACCGGAGCAGCCTGCGCAGTATGGTCTGAAGTGCTGCGGACCGTCGTTGACTGTATCCAATCGCAAACGATGACGCATGTGATTGGGCGACGTTTCAGAGGGGAATCAGCCGTCTCAAAATCGTTCAGGAACCGGCCGTTGGATTGTCGCCGCATGGATAGTATTGTCGCCGCATGGACGATTTCGCTGTGCCAGGGGGCGAAGTGAGTTTACATTCGGCCAGGAAGTGCCCACATTTCGTTTATCCACCGTGTTTCCTGCCTGCAGAGACTTCCAGCCGTCGAATTGTGCACCGTCTGATCCGGAGATTTCGGGTTGTCCCAGGTCTTTTTGAGGATAGTTCAGTTCAGCAGCCTGGTCATTGGTGATCGCCAGTGGCTGTGGCCTTCCATTGGACTCGTTGTATTCGGTGGTCTGCTCGCGTTGTGGCTGAACCGTCGACGACTGACGATCGCTCCGATCGGGCCGCTGTTGAGAATCGCTGGATGGACTCTGCTTGCGCTGTGTCTTCTGAATCCTCTGTGGAGCAGCTCGCGCCCTCGATCACGTGCCAACGTCATCGCAGTGGTTGCCGATATCAGTCGAAGCCATCTCGTCGCCGGCGATTCCGAAGCCGTGTCCAGAGCCCAGTCATTTCATGAGATGCTGAAGCAGGGTGAAAGCAAAGAACCTGTTGGCTGGCTGAATCGACTGAGTCAGGATTTTGAACTGCGTCGCTACACCGTGGCGGATCGGCTGCAGCAGGTGGAGCATTTCGAACCGGTGGAGTTCAATGGCACGGCGTCTGACCTTCACACAGCTCTTCGACAGCTGAAACAGAGATTCGAAGGACAACCACTGGCGGGTGTGATTCTGCTGACGGATGGCAATGCGACGGATTCGGTGGAAGATCTGTCGGATCTTTCCGGAATGCCGCCTGTCTATTCTGTCGTGCCTCCGAACGGTCTGACTCTTCCGGATTCTGCCACAGGAACACACTCCGTCACGCAAACCGCGTTTGATGATGCTCCGGTGACGATTCAGGTTCAGCCTGAGGTATCGAACGTCACATCCGGCAAGATCGCCGTGACTCTGTGTGATGCCTCAGGACTGCCACTGGAAACGCAGACTCGTGCGATTGATGACCCGTCTCCGCTGAAGTTCAAACATCGTCCGACCGAAGGTGGTGCGGTCTTCTATCAGATCAAAACGGCTCTTCAGGACACTGCCGGAAAGGAACTCGCGGCGGAAGCGACGCTGGTGAACAATTCACAGCTGATCGCCGTTCAGCGCAGCACCAGTCCTCGACGAATTCTGTATGTCTCCGGTCGCCCCAACTGGGACTTCAAGTTCCTCAGACGCGCCGTGGAAACAGATCCTCAGCTGCAGATCGTGGCGCTGATTCGAATCGCGAAGAAGGAAGCGAAGTTTGATTTTCGTGGTCGTGAAGGAGAACAGGCGAATTCCCTGTTTCGCGGGTTCGACAAAGCAGACCCGGATACGGTGGAGGAATATGACGAACCTGTTCTGATCCGGCTGGGAACGAAGGATGATCAGGAGCTTCGAGGCGGATTCCCCGAAGCTGCGGAAGACCTGTTCCAGTACGATGCCATCGTGATTGATGACGTGGAGGCAGGCTTCTTCCTTGCGGATCAGATGAAGCTCATTTACGACTTCGTCTCACGCCGTGGCGGCGGTTTGCTGATGATGGCGGGCCAGGAGTCATTTCGCCAGGGTGGATTTGATCGAACTCCAATCGGCGAAACGCTGCCGATCGATGTGAGCCGCGATATGCCGTTTCCAAAGGCCGGCGTCCGTCTGAGCCTGACTCGCGATGGCTGGCTGCAGCCGTGGATTCGACTGCGATCGGATGAGGTTTCGGAAGAAGAACGCCTGCTCTCGATGCCGGAGTTCATTACTGTGAATCCCGCCGGGTTCATTCGACCGGGCGCGGTGATTATGGCAGAGGTCAAAGACGAAGAAGAAACGTCATGGCCAGCGCTTGTGGTGCAGAGATTTGGTAAAGGGCGAACCGCCGCGCTCTGCGTTGGCGATCTCTGGCGGTGGCGACTGAGCGAAGGGCTTCGGCAGCTGCAGGGCCTTCCGACTGGTTCAACAGCCATGGATCCGGGCGAACGCGAAGCCGTTGCTGCTGCCGGATTGCCAACCGAAGATCTCAGCGATCATGCCAGAGCCTGCCGCCAGATGATTCGCTGGCTGGTTGCCGATGTCCCGAAACGCCTGGACGTGAATGTGTCCGATGACCCGACGCTGGGTTCCGGATCGGTGCGTCTCACGGCGTTCGTTCGAGGAGCCGATTTCGAACCTCGCGAGAATGCCGATGTGAAGTTCCAGGTAACGTCCCCGGATGGTCAGCAGTTTGAGATGACGGCCGAGCCTTCGGATACGGAGCCGGGTGTTTTCGAATCGGCGATTTCGACAACCGTCGCCGGAGCATGGAAGGCCACGGCCACAGCTCTGGTTGCTGAGGAGGCAACGGCAGATCGTCCGGCGTCGAATGAGCCTTTGACTGCGTCGCTCGGCTGGGCCTATCAGCCCGATCAGAAGGAAATGCGATCGGTTGCCGTCAATCGTACTCTGCTGGATGAAGTTTCCCGCGTCACCAAAGGAAAGACTCTGGAGCTGGATGAACTGGAATCACTCACCAGGAGCCTTCCACAATCGTCCGCTCCTCTGACGGAAATCTGGTCATGGCCAATCTGGCATTCATGGTGGGTCTTTGCAACAGCGCTTGCCTGTCTGGTGACGGACTGGACGCTGCGACGAAGGAGCGGACTGCCATGAAGTGCACCGTTTGGTTCTTCAGTGCCCTGTTACTGGTGATCAGTGCGTCGGAATTGTCAGCTCAGGATGGCACCACGGATCCGTCGAAGTCTGGATCGGATACCGCCGCGGCTGCTGCGGTCAATCAGGAACCCGCGGCTTCTGCAAACAGCGATCAGCCGCCAGTGATTGCGCCGCCGGAAAATCCGGCGACGCCACATTTGATCCTGGTGATCGGTGCACCGGGCGAAGATCGATTTGCGTCCGAGTTTGTTCGCTGGGCGGAGCGTCTCGAAAACGCGGCCGCTGCGAGTGGTGTGACAAGCACGATCATTGGAAAGAGTTCTGCACCGGATGCTGCAGGTGCCGCTGCAGAGTCACAGACTGCCGACACATCTAAGACGTCTGAACTTCAGCAGACACTGGATGCGATTCAAAAGTACGGTTCCATCTCCACCACGGAACCTCTTTGGGTGATCTATGTGGGCCACGGCACATTCAATCGCAAGTCAGCCGCATTGGCGCTGCGAGGACCTGACCTGACGGATCAGCAGCTGGCGAAGGCGTGTGAATCAGTGACACGGCCCCTCGCGGTGGTTCTTTGCTCTTCGTGCTCATCACCTTTTGTCAACGCGCTGTCCGGACCGGGGCGAGTGATCGTGACGGCAACGAAGGACGGCAATCAGATTCAGTACAGTCGTTTTGGCGATGCGTTTTCAGAAGCGATTGCGGGGCTGGATGCGGATTCCAACCGCGATGGCCAGACGTCTTTGCTGGAAGCATGGCTCTACGCTTCCCGACGAACGGCGGAGTTCTACAAGACCGAAGGACGACTCGCGACGGAGCATTCTCTGCTTGACGATAATGGTGACGCAAAAGGCGTGAAGTCAGATGTCTATGTCGGTGACAAGCCTGCGAAGAATCTGAAAGCCGATGCGCCGATTGATGGTTCCGTCGCTGCGCGGTTCTTCTTTGTTCGAAGTGAAGAAGAACGTCAGTTAACGCCGGAACAGAGAGTCACTCGCGATGCACTCGAAGCTCAGCTGGAAGATCTGAAGCGACGCCGGGAGTCCATGGACGAAGCCACCTATCTTCAGGAACTCGAACGAGTCCTGATCCCGCTCGCCGAACTCTACCGCGATGCAAAGAAGTAGCTGGCCTGACCGGCAACTCACTGCTCCGCCACCTGGTTTACCCAGGTGGGTCCACGGTTTTTGCACTACCAGGCGTTGCTGAAAGAATGCAGTCAACGCTGGCTGCCAAGTGCCGCGAGTTTTACGTCGTGAAGCGAAGCGTTGTTGCTTCGGCTGAGCTTTTCCGGACGGGCAGAGCTGGGCGGTGCAAAAACCTGTTTCCACCTGAGTAAAGCTGGCAAAGCCCGGTCCGGCGGGTGACAAATGGGGCGTTTTTGGCTACTCTGTCGACAGGCATGAAACCTGACCTTTCACTTTTCCCGGGACGATTCCATGAGCCGTTTTTTCCTGTTTGGTCTTTGTTTTTCCTCTTTGCTGATTTCCGGCTGTGGCGGTACTGAAGAGTTGCCACCGACCAGTGGTGGAAAAAACTCTGCAAGTGACGAAGAAATCAAGAAGCAGATGGAAGAGTCCATGAGGAAAGCCGGTGGTCAGTACAAAGGCAAGATGCCAGGCCAGAAGTAATTCATCTCAGGACACTCCGCCCGTGGGCGGACTTGTCGTGAACGGCGAGATTGCTCTGACTGTTGTTGCAAAGGACACATGAATTGACTCAGTTCATGTGTCCTCACAATTAATGATCTGCCGCGGAAAAATCCTCGACCCGGAGGAACTGTCCGGCTCGTGACCCGGTGCCCCGCTCACCACCCGCCTTTCGACTTTCCTTCCTTCACACTTCCTGCCGCAAGTGCAACATGGACCTCAGGCCGTGATTTGGAAAACGATCATCGTCTGCGTCTCCGTGATCACGCTGGCGGGTTCCGTGACCGCAGTGCGGGCAGACGAGCAGGATGCTGACCAGGCTCGGAAACTGCTCTCCATCGTCCTCAGGAATCCTCGCTTCGGAACATCCTTCGATCGCCTCTATGCGACAGTGTCCGAGGAGGGAACGGTCAATTCACTTCAGCGGGAACTGGACCGCTTTGCGGAATTCACCGGAGACGCTCCGCAGCCGGCGGATCAGCCAGGTGATACTGAGTCGCCTGCTTTGACGGTGCCTGCTGAGACACCCAGGGAGAATGCACTTCTCTTGTCTTCGATGATCGACCTTCGACATTCTCGCGCTGATGCAGCAATCCGAAGACTCACGAAGGTTCTTGAACTTGCTCCCGAGAACCCCATTGCAGCATGGTACCTCGCCAGGTCATACGTGCAGTCCGGAAAAACAGCGGAAGCCGTGCCCTATTTTGAACAGGCTGCCGAGCGAATTCGCGTTCGAACCGAGTTGCTGGAACTCTACCGCGAATATGCACGCAGCCTTCTCCAGAATCGTCAGACAGAAGCCTCACTGAAAATCTGGTCTCGGCTGGAACAGCAGTTTCCGGACGACCAGCGCGTGGCGGAACAGATTGCGTTGTGGATGGCTCAGGATGGACGCTGGTCTGAAGCGCTCAGTCGTTTTCAGAAGCTCTCAGCAGAGGCGACGGATGCTGAACAGCAGGTCGGTTTTGATGTCTCCACAGCGAACATGCTGATCCAGCTCAAACGTGATACAGAAGCACGTCAGGTTCTGGAGAAAGTGCTCTCCAGTCTGGATCCGGAAAGCTGGCGATTCCGTGATGTTCGGATGAGAATCGAATCGCTGTATCGATCTGCCGGACAGCTTCAGGAACTGGCCGACTATCTGGAATCCTGGCTGCAGCAGCACCCCGACGATACGGACGCGATGCTCCGTCTGGCCGCTGTGTTTTCGGAATTGCGGCAGTCGGAAGATTCGGAACGATGGCTGGATCAGGCGATTCGGAAATCGCCCACCAGCGTCGCGGTGCGAGAATTCGCCATTCGCCTCCTTTTGGTTCAGGGACGCACGCTGGATGCCATTCGCCAGTATGAACAACTGGAACAATTCGACAACGGCAATCAGGATCATCGGGAAGCCCACGGACTGCTCTACCTTCAGCGAACCGATTTGACTAAGGCGGAACAGCAGACTCAGGCGGCTCAGGTGTGGGAGTCGCTTCTGGCGCCCGACACAAAAGATCCTGTACTCACGAGCCGGGTCGCGAGCTTGATGCACAAAGCCGGCATGGCATCTCGGGCGGAACAGCTTTATCGTCGAGCCACCGAGCTGGCTCCGGACCAGGCTCAGTATCGGGAGTATCTTGGTGATCTGCTCCACCGCGAAGGACGAACTCAGGAAGCCATTCAGGTCTGGCAGGACATTGCTCAGCCCCCGCGACGCTCACCGGAGTCGCTCACTCGGCTCGCTGAGGTGCTGCGTCGTTTCGGCCATCTGGATGAAGCCATCCGTGCGGCGCGCGATGCGGCGGACATGTCTCCGACGGCCGACAGTCGCGTGTTTCTGGCGGGGCTGCTGGCAGAATCTGCGAAAGCACATTTGGAAGCGGGCCGAAATGTTCATTACGAATCATCGGCCGACGAAGCCATCCAGCAGCTTGATCTTGCAGAAGCCGCAGCCGCAGAGAACGAGCATGACGCTCTGCTTGCGGCCAGAGTTTCCGTGCTTGAAACCACGGGGCGACTCCAGGAGGAAGCTCGTCTTCTGGCAGAGTCCCTGAAACAGCAGTCCGCCGCCGACGCGCCGCCATGGGAACGGCTGGCCACGTTCTGTGAGGCTCTCGGCGATTATGAACAGGCGACGTTCGCAACGTCACAGCAACTGAAGTTTGACGCGCAGTCCCCATCAGCTCTGGAGAGGCTTGCGAATCTTTACGAACGAACTGGCCGGTTGGGAGATGCGATTGAAGCGATCGGCCGACTGGCGAAAATACAGCCTGGCAATCGGATCGAACTCCAGAGACGGATGGCCCGTCTTCACTCAAAACTCGGGCGCCATGATGAAGCGATCGCGGCGGGTGAAGCCCTGGTGGCATTGAGTCCCGGAGATCCGGACAGCTATCGTTTTCTCGCCGACCTCGCATTTGCGGCCGGGCGGTCTGAGACGGCGGTTGAAGCACTGCGGAAGGGAGTCCGTGTGAGTCCCGGTGACGCGACGACTCTCAAAGCGCTGGGGAAACTGCTGGCTGATGAATTTCAAACGGCGGAAGCGATTGAGTGCTACTGGAAGGCTCTGGAATCGTCCGGTGAGTCTGACGGTCAATATTCCCTGATCTCGACGCTCAGCCAGCTCTACCTGCGCTGCGATCGGTTCGATGAGTTCATCGAGCGTCTTCAGCGAAGAGGACGGGAGCAGGGGCTGGAAGCCGAATTGCCAATGAGCCTGGCCGCGGCCTGGAAGGAAGCGGGGCAGTTCCAGAAGGCTCGTGAACAGCTGGAACAGATGCTCGGGGAATCTGAAAACTCGGCGTCGATCCTGCTGGAACTCGCGAACATCGCGGCGCTGGAGCACAACACTTCGGCCGAGCTGAATTATCGGACGAGCATTCTTCGTAGCTCACCGCGTGCTGACGACGCGATCGCACTTGTTCGCCTGATGGCTGGATCTTCCGCACCGGAAGTGACCCGGTCGGAACTTCGGTCATGGCTGAGTGACAAGGCCACTGATTCGGATTGCCGCCGAGTATTGGGATCACTGGTCGATGCACAGCTGAATGACCTTGCGGAGATTTGCTGTGATCGAGTGCTGCGCGCGGACCCCAAAGACTGGTTTGCAACTCTGACACGCGGTCAAATGCTGCTTCGTCGCAGCGACACTGACGGTGCATACGTCTGCTTCCGGCAGCTGCTTGAACTTCCGGTCGCAGCGGATTCCACATCACTGATGGTTCGAACGGTCACAAAGGACACGCCGCCGTTTGTGGATTCATTGCATGAGTGTTTCGTTGAGCAATCGGAGATCACGGAGCCTGAGTCGTACATCGATGCCTGTCGTTATGTTGTCGCAATTCTGGCGTCTTCGGCACAGGGCGAAGAGGTTCTGAAGACGATCACAACGCCGGAGTTTCAGGATCGTGCCGGCACTCGGCCGCTGATGTCCTACATGCGGACAAAGGAAAGTACGACAGGTTTGTCTGCGTCTGAACGAGCCATCATTTTGAAGTCGCTGCAGAATCGCAACAACGCCGCCGCTGCAGCTCTGCGTCTGTTGATGAAGACTCCGGTTGCGCCGACCGACAACCAGCAGACTGACAATGTTGAACAGCAGAATAATGTTGAACAGCAGAATCAGGTCAACGATCTGCTCCTCGTGCTGGAAGACTCGCGCAGTGGAATGGAAATCGTCCGACCGCTGATCCAGGGAAATACTTCGTTGATGGAACACCTGAAGCGATCCGCCATAGAAGTCATGGAGAGCCAGGCACTGAAGTCGGAGATGTCTGCAAATACCCAGCTCGCACTGCTGTCGACGGTGATCCTTCTGAAAGACGAGTCCCTTCTGGAACGATGCCTCGGAACTTTGACGGTTCAGAAACAGTCCACTGAAGCGACTCAGCGTGCGATCACCCTGCTTCAGTCTCCAGGGTCAGCCTTTCTGGAGAACGCACGCCGAAATCCTCGAATCCTTCAGCACCTGATCACAATGCTCTGCCAGGTACGAACGGAGCAGGGGAAGCCGTTTTCCGAAGGACTGCTGGCCGTTCCACATCAGGGGGCCATCACTGTCAGCGCGGCGGAGTCTGAGGCCGATGAAGAAGAGCAGCAGTTGTCCTTTCTGCTGCACGCTCTGCTGATGGCGACCGCGGACCAGGTTGGCACATTGCAACTGGATCCGCTTTTGAAGAATCTGTCACCGTTTGAAACAGAAATTGTCCGGGCCGACATCGCACGTCAGCAAAGTCATCGAAGCACCATGCTGCAGCATCTGATCCGCGCGGCTCGCATTTCGCCAGACGCGATTCGACTGCGTCTCTGGATCGCAAAACTGGCGGCGAGTGATGGAGCATCTGCGGAAGCGTTGAAGCTATTGTCGACACTCACCGCCACAGACCCTTCAGCCGTCATTCAGATTGAGCAGACTCGACTGAATATCGCGCGGGCCGCGGGGGACACGGAGACAGCCAGAGACGCGGCGACTCGACTGGCCGGTCTGCCTCTGCTGGTGTCGCAGAGACTGGAACTTGTTCCGGCTCTGAAGGCTCTCGGGCTCAATTCCGAAGCGACAGCCCTGGAGACTCGAATGGAGCACGGCGAAGAGTCTCGTCAAAGCATGCTGGCAAAGCGCATGCAGACTCTGATGGCCGATGGACAAACGGCAATGGCCGGTGAAGTCGCATGGGAAATGCTGCGGATCGCATCCGGCGGAAGTCTGTTTTCCGGGTACCGACCGAACGATGACGAAGACGATGGCGGCGAACGTCTCAAGGCTCTCAAACAACTCGGAAAGCTCGGTCGCCTGCATGGACTGATCCAGCGATACCGCGAGATGGTCAGCGTTTCTCCTGGTTCGATGCCGCTGCTGGAAGTGCTCGCCGAACTCGAAGAAGCGGCTGACGATTTCCAGAACGCCGCGAAAACACGGGATCAGATTGCCGTTCTGCAGAACAAAATCCCCCGGGGCTTAAGCGACCAGGCGGCGGAACTGGAGAACAAGGGAGACGTGAAGGCCGCCTGCCAGATCTACCTGCAGATTTGTCGTGAAACGCCCGCCGCGTTCGCAGAAGAAATGGAAACGTACTACCAGGCTTTTGAACGAGCGGGGCTGCGAGCTGAGTTCCTGACGGCCGTGCTTGAACAGTCCGAGGAGCATTGGGAAGAACATGGGCGGCTTTTGATCAATGTCCTTTCCGATGTCGTTACTCAGGGTGTTGACATGGAGTATGCTCGGAAGGCAAGAGACCGCCTGCTCGGAGCCTCCGGAACGCGAAGGCAGACGATCGCTTCGTTTCTTGCCCGAGGCACCATCGGAAGCGAATCGGATTATCTGCCGGCGATTGTGGCGGAGCTTGAACACGGGGAAACGAAGTCTCGCCTGACTGCGTTCAGCGAATTTCTGGTGTTGCTGGAGTACCTGAAGGAGCCGTCAAGTCTTGTGTCGGTTCGTGACCGGATTTCCAGGCAGCCATCCACGGACCGGGCGTCCCTGATTCGTCTGGCCGTGTCGCTGGTGATTGCTGCGAGACTGAATGAAGCGGAGCCTGTGAATGCCGTTGCCGCTGCGATCGAGATGACTCTTCGAACGGTTCAGGCCGACGAAGCTTCTGAGATCGATGGCTTTGACATAGTCCTTCGCACGAGCGACGCACTGAAGTTCTCACCAGAATGGCGCCCGGTGCGCCGCAGGCTTTTGGAAGCGGTGAACCAGACATTGCCGGAAGATGATGCCCGAGTGGAATCCAGCATTGCTCAGCTTCTGGACGTTTATCGCGAAATGGACCTCACCGAAGAAGCCACCAGGCTGACGTCGCAGCGTTTGCGATCCGTACTGTCCAGGTCAAACGGCACTTCGAATTCTGTGCGTCAGATTCTGCAGGCCGCCGAACGAGTTCAGCACTCGTCGTTCCCGATTGAAGCCTGGCAGTTGCTGAACAGTGTGACCACGTCGGAACTGGAAGCGTTTACAAGCCGACTGGAAGCCGACAAAGCGACGGCCTTTCAGTCTCGTTTCAATGCTGCTCGACGCTGGTCCGAACAGAAGATGGCCGGAGAACCCATCGTGAACTGGGTGACTCGGCAGTTGACTCCGTCGGGCACTGTCGACAGCACATCCACAGACGCGGCCTGTGACATGCTTCTGGAAATGCAGGAATCGGCTGGCGAGACGGGTTCTGCATACCCGGGTTCAAAAGAGCTGCGCCTGGATTCCCCTGTACTGCGAGCACTGCCAAAGGCCATTCAGAATGATCCGTCGGTTTCTGCGGTGCTGGCAAAAACTGTGAAGGAATTTTCGGATCGAAAAAGTACCAGCATCATTCAGCTGTCGCTTGGAATCCTGGTCAGTGACATCATCAATCAGCCAGAGACGTGCACGCTGCTGATGACTCAGCTGGATGAACGGCTCAGAGCGGGCCAGACGGCAACGTCGGATGCAACATCGGGCGGCGCTGCAAACGATTCAGGTGATCCTCAGACGGCTTCGCCGATGCTCTCCCTTCGAAAGTCTGAAGCGGCAGCGGTGATTGTGGTCACTCGCAGGCTGGTCACGCAGCACCATATCACGACCGACATGGCCGTGCGCTGGATTCGCTTCGCGCTGGACCGTGCGAATCAAAGTCCATCGCGACTCGTCCGACTGGCAATCGGCCGGGAAGCAGAACTTCTGGCTGGATTCCTTGCCGACGAAGCGACTCGTCGCGCGGTCGCGGATTACTACGCAGGGCTGACGGAGAAAGATTCCCTGCAGCCGAACCCGGGAAATCCATCCGCCTCATCGGAATTCGACCTGCGTCGAGCACTGCTCGAATTGTCCCGAACTGAGTAGGCCTTGCTTGCCGTCAAACTGCAAAGAACACACACTAGTGGGATCCACACTGCGGTCCCGAAAGTAACGTTGTGAGGGACTTTTGTAGCGGCTGGGCGCGAGTCCTCCGGTGAACACATCACACAGACTCACAGGACGGCTCGCGCCGTTCCGCTACAAAGGCACAATGTTTCTGCTGAGAAAAATCCTTCATTGCGTTTCCCCTGAGGTTACGCCACACACTGATGATGAGGATCGATTCATGCAATACTCAACCAGTCGATTTCGTTTCGCGGTCCTTGTGTTGCTGGCGGTTGCAGTCCCCTGCATCAGTGCCTTTGGACTGCAGGATCCACCCGAGTCGAAAGCCAAAGGCCCGCATCCGTGGTCCTTTGATGAAGCCGAGCAACAGTTGCTGTTGTACCCGCGTGATCTCTTCCTTCAGTACGTGACACTCAAGGTGGCACAGCGCGACGGGCTCAGTGTTTCGCACCTTCCGATGTTGCAGGAGCGGACACGACGGCAGGAGTCGTTCGATCGCAATGCGGAAGTTGACCTGTTCAGCCTGTTCTCGGGGTCGCTGGCCGTACAGGAGAGTCTTCAGCTGGACGCGATGGTCCCCAGCAGCCCGTTTTCTCGGTCCGGAAACACCTCCTCGCCGAACGGAAAAACTGAAGACGTCGACGTGGCCTCACTCGTCGGACCGACGGTCAAGAGTCATCCGTGGAAAGAGATGCTGGGTGAGAAGACACCGTCCGTTTCCGGTTTGGTGATGTATGTTCCGGCCGACCAGTATTACGTCGGATTTCGGTCCGTATCACGCATGCTGGATGTGATCGATGGCGGCGATCTGTTTGCGAAACATCTCTATACACAGTCCGATGCCGGAGCATTTGTCCGGGACACGGAAGAGCGTCTCAGAACTCAGCTGGCGATCGACACGAATCCCCTGGCACGGCCCTTCTACGATCTGGTCGTGAAAGAGTTTGCAATCACCGGCAGTGATCCGTTTGTCGCTGAAGGGAGCGACGTGACATTGCTGTTTCAGTATGAACAGCCCGTTGTGTTTCAGGCGCAGATGGAACAGTATCTGAAGAAAGCAGAACAGTCCGGTTCTGATGTGAAGCGAACCGACCTGAAGGTGCTGGGCATTCCTGTCACCTATGTGGCGTCGCCTGATCGTCGAGTCCATGTGTATTCCGCCTACCCGGTTGACGGGATTCATGTGCGCAGCAATTCCATGGTGGCACTGGAGCGAACTCTGAGGCTGATCCTTGGCAAGTCAGAGAATGTTGAGAGTCTTGGAAGCACGGATGAGTTTCGGTACATCCGTACGCTGATACCGCCGAATGCAAAAGAAGAAGACGGACTGATCTACCTGTCAGACTCGTTCATTCGCCGACTCATGGGTGCAGAACTGAAGCTGACAGAACTTCGTCGACTTCGATGCAACAATGTCCTTCGAATGATCGGCTACAGCGCCGCGCTGTTTTCCGCAGAGAATGGTCGCTGGCCAAAGTCACTGAAAGAACTGGAAGACGCCAGGTGTCTTCCGGACGGCTTTGGCAGGAACAATTTTGCGTGTCCCTGCGGTGGTCAGCATGGGCTGTCGAAGGATGGTCAGCACGGGACTTGCTCGCATCATGGGCATGCCGATTCTTTGAGACCGTGCTGTGAGATTCCGGAGGACAAGGTCTCAGGCGATGAAGCCAATGCCTACAGAGAATTTGTGGTTGCCTACGAGCAGTACTGGCAGACCTTCTTTGATCCGATTGCGATCCGAGTTTGGGCAACGCCGGACTCGTATCGTCTGGAAACGATTGTCCTCCCGCTGATCAATAATTCCCTGTACCAGAGCATGGCCGCAGCGATGCAGGGACCGACGTTTGACTTGTCGGGCGGAGAATCCAGCGACGCGATTATGTCGCTTTCGTTTGCTATTGCGAAAGAACGGCTTCTGAAAATGTCCGGGTGGGAGTTGCCTCCGGATCCGCCCGCTTCGCCAGACGATTCCGCGGTCGATCGAACTCTGCAGTTGAAGTTCAACCAAAGCCGTAATCAGCTGAAGCAGATGGTGCTGGCCTTCCACAACTATCATGACGTCTACAACCAGTTTCCGGGCCACGTCCCCGCAGGCAATGTTCACCCGGGACTAAGCTGGCGAGTCCAGATTCTGCCGTTCGTCGAAGAGTCTCAGCTGTACAACGAGTTTCATCTGGATGAGCCGTGGGATAGTGAGCATAACAAAACGCTGATCAACAGGATGCCCGCGATCTACCGGTCTCCCGCCGCACAGTTGAAGGCGGGAATGACAACCTATGTGGGTGTCACCGGAAAAGACTCAGTGTTTCCGAAGGACAAAAAAGTCAGTCTGCGTGACATCGTCGATGGCACATCAAACACGGCCATGCTGATCGATGCGAATGTCGAGAACGCCGTGATCTGGACGAAGCCTGATGACCTGCCCGCAGACCCCGAGAAGATTGTCGCTGCACTGCAGAGCCATTTTCCAATGGCAACTCCTGTGGCACTCACCGACGGTGCTGTACGCGGTGTCGACAGGGGTATCAGCAAAGAAACGGCAAATCTGCTTTTCAATATTCACGACGGGGAAGTGCTGGATCAGTCGTGGGAGGTTTATGTGCCCGGGCAAGCCGAGCAGATGGATCAGGATCCGTTTGGGATCAAGACACTTTCCGGAAATCGGCTGACAGAACGAGACGTGTATGACTTCCTTGCCACGGGGATCGGGAATTCTGTCGGCCTCCACATCTGTGATAGTGATCCCACATTTGACCTGCAGCTGACTCAGCTTTTGACCAGGATGTTCGCGAATCCGGGACGGATGGGAGATGAGGAGATCTGGATTGGATTTGCTGTGGCTTCTATCACGGCCCCGGTCTACGCCAATGTCTCGGTTGCTGACGCAGCCATCGTTGATGACTTCCTTTCGAAGCTGTCGGAAGGACTGGCAACGACGGCCCGCGAGCCTGTGCAGGTGGGGTTCTTCGGACTTCAGAAGGACTTCTACGAGATTCCGGTGAAGGAGGTACCTGTTCGAAGCTTCGTTGTGTCATTTGGGCCGGTCCGCATTCGAACGTTCTACGCACGAATTGAAGACCAGTTGATTGTTGCGAGCAAGCTGCAGACGATCCAGAAACTGATTGAAACAAAGACGACAGCGAAGACTTCGGACGCGGCGGATGGAACCACCGAAAAGGCGCATGCTCAGATGACGATTCATCGTGAGCACTGGAATGCCATTCTTCCGACGATGAGATTGTCGTGGGACGAAGGGGCTCGCAAAGCCTGCCTGGACAATATCGGACCGCTGACCAGCACCGTACGAGTACTCGCGGCTCCTGACAAAAATCCTGGCCCCGAGGCCATTCGCGAACAGGCGCTGTCGCTGTACGGAGGGAAGCACTTCTGTCCATGTGGCGGAGACTATGAACTGGATGAGCATGGCAGGATGACCTGCACCGTCCATCGAGACGCCAGCCATCCGATTCAGCCTGGCCCCGATTCTGCCAATGCCGCATCTCAGGAGATGCTGGACTCATTCCGTGCGATTCAGATCCGCCTGTCCTTCCTCGAAGACGGCCTCCACGCGGTGCTGGAGATTGATCGCAAGGCGTCTCCATAGGCAACTGTTGCAAACGCGAGTGCCTGCAAAGCGGGAGGGCGAGGCGGTCCGGCGTCGGCAACTCCTGCCGCTCAGCCGGGTAACGCGCGTGGTCTGGTTGGGGCGGATCAGAATTTCAGCGGGTTCGCTGGAATTCCCCCTGGGTGACGGCGGGGAATCGACGAAAAGGAATAATGCCCAGGTGATATCCTCCTGATCACCTTGATCAATTTCGGCAGGATGCGTAAATTCCTGGGCACTGGGCAGCCTGTCTGTCTGGTGTGGGTGCTGTCTTTCGAGTTCTCGGTGTTCTACTTGAGTATTCCTGCAGTTCCCTTCTGAGTGACGCAAGTGAATTGATGATGGTGCTTCGGTGCCGTTTGCGTCCCTTCAAATTGTGTTCTAACGGCTGCCGTTGGGGCAGCGATGGTGTTTTGGGAGCTGCAAGGCTCAGGGTTTGTGTGATGAGTAAGAATATTTTTGTCGGCAGCCTTGCCTGGGGCACCACGTCCGAAGGACTTGAGAAGGCGTTTGCACAGTATGGCACTGTCACGTCAGCAAAAGTTGTCACAGATCGTGAAACAGGACGTTCAAAGGGATTCGGCTTTGTGGAAATGGCTACCGGCGGAGACGAAGCAATTCGTGCTCTCAATGGTGCAAGTCTGGATGGCCGCACGATCGTCGTCAACGAAGCTCGACCACGCGAAAGCCGTGGTGGTGGCGGCGGTGGTTACGGTGGTGGCGGCTACGGCGGCGGCGGTGGTGGTGGATATGGCGATCGAGGAGGACGTGATCGACGCTATTAGAACTGCTGCCAGACAATAACGCAGTCATGTCAGAGTGATCTCAGAATCAGCGCCGGGGAACAGGGTTCCTCGGCGTTTTTTATTGAGTCTCCAGTGTAGAGCGATTGTCCTCAATCGCTTTCACCCAAACCAAGTCGTAATCGGCTGAGGACATCCAGGATTGACTCCGATGATCGGAACCTGGCGGTCGGCAATTCCCCTGGCGCATTGCTTTCGGTAAAAGTCCTTGTCGAAGTTACCGAAATCACCAGGTTGTTCGTGGCATTGAAATGTCGACTCATACCATTCGATTGGCCGGCCCGTGGGAACAATGCTCCGAGGGCACCCAGCAGGCTTCTGTTCGCTGTCAGCTTCCTGCGTTCATCCCGGCTAATGAATCGGCGATCCTGCTGGCCAGAGCATTTCATCGACCGACTCGTCTTGCCGCTGACACGCAGGTTCACGTTGTCGTCAAGTCCTGTCACTCTGATCTGGAGCTTCGACTGAATGAAGCGGTGCTCTCTGTCGTCTCGAAAACCATCGGTGCGCGAAAAGAGAATTCACAGGGTGTGGGAAGTGGGTCCGCTGCTGACCCGGCGGTGGATCCTGAGCCAGCAGACATCCACCGGCTTGCGACCGGAGACAGCCTGAGAGACTTCAATCGACTTACGGTGAAGCTGAAGCGACGGTCCGACGATCCTCATGTTCAGGCCGGACTGCTCAGCGTGGCTCTTGAGATTATCGAACCAGAAACTTGATACTCGGGCAGCACAATGATCTGGGACCTCCACTGTCATCTGAACGGATTCGAGGGCCGAACGCCTGACGAGCAGATGGCCAGTATGATTGAACTGGCAGATCGCATGGGCGTTGAGCGTCTCGTTCTTTTCATGGGAAGTCCGTTTCTTCAGGACCCGACGCCCGAACAGTTTCGCCAGCAGAACGATCAGGTTCAGCAGGCAATCAGCCACTGGCATCACCGAGCATTCGCATTTGCGTACCTGAATCCTGGATATCTTCAGGAGAGTCTTGATGAATTGAATCGCTGCGTAAGAGACGGCTCGATGGTCGGCATCAAGCTCTGGGTGGCCCGGCAGTGTGACAGTGAATCCGTCGACCGGATTGTCGAACGAGCCACTCAGCTGAATGCAGTGATCTACCAGCACACATGGAATAAGTCACAGGGAAATCTTCCCGGCGAAAGCACGACCGCCAGCTTTGCTCGACTCGCCGCGCGCCATCCTGATGCGAAACTGATCTGTGGTCACACAGGTGGGAACTGGGAAATCGGACTCCGGGAAATTCGGTCGCTCAAACACGTCATGACTGATCTGGGAGGCAGTGACCCGACGGCCGGGTTCGTCGAAATGGCGGTAAGGGAACTGGGGCCCGAACGAATCCTCTACGGCAGCGATATCTCGGGACGCAGTTTTGCTTCGCAGCTGTCAAAGGTGTATTCCGCAGCGATTGAGCCGGCTGCAGGAAACCTGATTCTCGGACAGAACCTTCGCCGTCTGCTTCTGCCAATACTCACCGCAAAAGGAGTCCGGCTGTGATCAGCGATGTCAACGTCTGGTTATCGCAGTGGCCATCGCGGCGACTTCCACTCGATGAGCCCGCAGCACTGGCCACGTATCTCCGGAATCAGTCCGTGAACACAGCATGGGCGTCATCGTTTGATGCAATCCTTCATCAGGATCTGCACGGTGTCAACAAACGCATCGTCGACCAATGCAGCAAATCAGACGGGCTTCTGATTCCAGTCGGCGCATTGAATCTGTCACAGCCCTGGTGGAAGGACGATCTGGAGCGAGCTACAGGCGAATGGGGCATTCGGGTTTTTCGACTGTTGCCCGGCTATCACGGATACGAACTTACAGACCCCGCGTTTATCAAACTGCTGGACTGTGTGGTCGCCCGGAAGCTCATACTGCAAATCTGCGTTCGGCTCGAAGATCCCAGAACTCAGCCCGCGAGATTGCGAGCGGACGACGTGAAGGTTCGCGAGCTGATTCCGCTGCTGAAGGATCGACCGTCGGCAATGATCATTCTTCTGAATGCTCTGACAACCGTACCGAATCCTGTCTGCTCGGAACTTGCCACGGCCGGTAACGTCAGCTTCGAACTCTCAACGCTGGAAGGAGTGCGAGGTGTTCAGAAGGCACTGAGCTTCCTGCCGCCGGAACGCATCCTGTTTGGTTCTCATGCTCCGTTTTTTAACTGGGAGTCTGCGAAGCTGAAGATGAAGGAGTCGGACCTTCCTGGCGGCGTCGCTGAAGGGATTTTTCACGGCAACGCCGATCGACTGCTCTCCGGTGCCGGAGTTACGTCGGGTGTCCGGTAGCCTTTGCCCGCTCAAATCCGGACTTTCCATCCGGCAGTCATCGGCCACAGTGGAGGCACGACACTGGTTCGATTTCTGTGGCGGCATTCGTCAGAATCCTTTCCGTCGGAGTTCAGTGTGGTATCAGCAATTGGGAAATTGCGAGCCGCTGGTGCCGGGGGAACGGGAAGACTTGCCGCCTTCCACAAGCATGCAATTGATCACCTTGATGTCGTGCGATGACGAACGACAGCGGAACACAGATTGGGAGTGCACGATGCCGGATGCGTTTTTGAAAGAGCTTCTTGAAACGCCGGGGACTTCAGGAGGAGAGCAAAAGGTTCAGGAGGTTGTGCGGAAGTTTGCATCTGGTTTCGCCGAAAGCGTTACGACCGACGTTCACGGGAGCGTCCATGCGACAGTCAATGCTGCCGGTGGTCCTGTTATTCTCCTGGATGCTCACTGCGATCAGATCGGTCTGATTGTTCGCCACATCGACAGCATGGGCTACCTGCGAGTCAACGCGGTCGGTGGCTGGGACGTGCAGATTCTTCTGGGACAGAAGATGGTGGTCCACACGGCGGATGGCCCCATACCCGGCGTCATTGCACGCAAGCCGATTCACCTGCTGGATCCGGATGATCGCAAGACGGTCCCCAAGCTCAAGGATCTGTGGATCGACATCGGCTCCACATCAGAAACGGAGACTCGTTCGGTCGTTCGGATCGGAGATTTTGTCACACCGGAACCGTGTCTGCGGGAACTGCGCAACGGGCGTCTCGCAGGAGTAGCGATGGATGACAGAACCGGCCTGTGGGTCATCTTCAAAGCTCTGCAGAAAATCGCTGCCGCAAAACCTCAGGCAAAGGTCGTTGCCGTCTCCGCAACTCAGGAAGAAATCGGGCTGCGAGGAGCCACGACGAGTGCCTACACCATCAATCCGGATATCGCGATCGCCGTCGATGTGACTCATGCCACCGACTGCCCAGGTATTGATCAGAATGAGTTTGGTCGAATAGAAATTGGAAAAGGTCCGGTGATTGTCCGTGGTGCGAACGCGAATCCAAGAGTCTTCGACTTGCTGACTCGGACCGCCGCAGAGAAGAACATCCCTTATCAAATCAACGCCCTCGCCTATCCCGCCAGCAACGATGGCGCTGTGATCCAGGTCAGCAGAGCCGGATGCGCGACAGGACTGGTCACCATCCCCAATCGTTACATGCACAGCCCCGTTGAGCTGGTCGCCGAATCCGATCTCGAACATGCCGCCAGCCTGCTCGCCGCGTTTTGCCTCGCGGTGACTAAGGAAACGAACCTGATCCCGTAGCCCGAGTCGGCAATCCAAACCCGGCGAGCGGTTGTGCGTCAGCCCTCCGTGTCTGTGCCGGTTGATTTGGCATGGTCAGTACGAAGGCGTGTGGCAGGGGTGGGAACCGCGAATTCACACGAATCGGCGCGAATCATCGCAGGGAGGGATTCTGTGACAGATTGTCGCCTGTGATCCTGCAATTGAACTCAGCTGTTTCTCTTCTGTTGCTGATTCGCGTCCATTCGCGTCGATTCGCGGTTCAGTCCTGTGATTCTCCGCAACGAGCTTGTCAGCACTCTAAACAGGCGAGCGGCTGGGCGTCAGCCCTCCGTGTCTGCACTGGTTGATTTGGCATGGTCAGTACGAAGGCGTGTGGCAGGGGTTGGAACCGCGAATTCACGCGAATCGGCGCGAATAATCGCAGGGAGGGATTCTGTGACAGACTGTCGCCTGTGATCCTGCAATTGAACTCAGGTGTTTTTCTTCTGTTGCTGATTCGCGTCCATTCGCGTCGATTCGCGGTTCAGTCCTGTGATTCTCCGCAAAGAGCTGATCAGCACTCTAAACTTGGCGAGCGGTTGGGTGGTGTCAGCCCTCCGTGTCCGCGCTGGTTGATTTGGCATGGTCAGTGCGAAGTAGTATGGCAGGACTCCGGATGAAGACTGCTTCGCGAGCGAGTTGTTGGGTTCTCGCGTCGGAGACACGAGCCACGTTTGTGGGACTTCTGGTGAAGTCCGCTACAGGGGTGATTTTGGGGTGGATTGGTCGAGTGTCTTGACAGGTGATGGCGATTTTCGGTCCAATGCCGGGGTGGACGTCTTTGGCAGTACGATTGGGAAGCTGACAAAGTCGAGAATTCTCCCCTCCCCTAGTTCCCAGGAGTATTTGTTATGCAGCGTTTGTGGACCTTTTCATTGCTGTTGAGTCTGGCCATTGTCCTGCCAGGTTCAGTCGCTGACGAGAAGAAGACGGATACACCAGCGGGTGAAAAAGGAAAGCGCGAATTCAAAGCGACTTGCCCGGTCTCCGGTGGCGAAGCGAAGCGCGAGCAGGCGATTGACTACAAGGAAAAGAAGGTCTTCTTCTGTTGCGAAAAGTGTAAGGCGGCTTTCGAAGCGGACAAAGCCAAGTACTCCACCAAGGCCAATTTTCAGCTCGCTCAGACTCGACAGTACGTTCAGACCAGCTGCCCATTGTCCGGCGGGAAGGTGAACAAGGAACAGACGTCCGAAATCAGCGGCGTCAAGGTTCAGTTCTGCTGCGAAAAGTGCAAGGGCGCAATTGATACGGCATCGGATGACGACAAGCTGGCTAAGGTCTTTGCTGACGATGTGTTTGCAAAATCCTACGAAGCTCGTAAGCGCGACCCGAACAAGAAAAAGGGTGGCAGCGAAAAGGCAGAGTCGACTGAAAGCAAGTAAGCTTCCGTCAGCGAAACACGCTGCGTATTCGACAGCGGATCTCCAGAGGCAACCGTCACCGGTTGCCTTTTCCTTTGCGCGGTCACTGACTTACTGAGCGTTGGATCGGCTGCCATTCGGAGATCCCACGATCGGCGTTCCCGCGGGCAATGGTCTTGCTGCGACTCGAAGCTGAAGGCCGTGAGCCACTTCACGAAGCTCGGAGAATTCGCGGAACGAATCTTCATAGATCCAGATCGTAACAACAGAATCCGGCTGTCGAGTTTCCAGACTGTTGCGAAATCGTGATCCAGGCCGGACTGCCTCTTCAGCAGTCTCCTCGACCAGTGACACATCCGGCACGATTTCCCAGCGTGACACACTGAGTCGTGTTCGGTCATCACCCGTCCGGAGTGCCTCCAGAGTCGACGGTCCTTCCTTCTCCACGGTGTAATTCATCGTATAGCCGCCGACCGGTCCAACCGTTCCTTCAAACTGATTGAAACGCATGATCGTCGCACGTTTGGAAAGGACCTGAGCCTTCAGTCGCTCGAGCAGATCTTCCAGCGGGACCAGGCTGACCTTTCCATTCGACACTCGATAGTGCTGTTCGTTCGCGTCTGCCGGGCGAGTCACGGGCGACAGACGATGCTGCAGCCGATCGCGCGGAACGGACTTCTGCTGAGTCACGGTGAGGACTTCTTCCAGCTTTTGCGTTTCGACCACGGCCGTGCGCAATTTTCCGGCGAGGTCCTTTTCCTGCTCGGAAACTCGTGTCAATGTTTCCGCAATGGTCGAGTCCTGCTGAGTCGTCTGCTGGATTGCCTTTTCGAGTGACGCGATTCGTGCCGCAATGGAAGCGTGATCTTTCTCCAGCCGAGTTTTCTGGCGTGACGACTGCTGAGCTTTTTCCTGAGACGACTGGAGCGCCATTTCAGCGTCCTTAAGTCGGGATGCCAGATCGGCTTTTTCCAGGTCCGCCTTTGCTGCCTTCCCTTCGAGCTGTGCCGAATCCTGCTGCAGCCCCTGAAGCTGTGTTCTCAGTGATTCCTTTTGACTGGAGGCCGCATCATATTCCGCCGCCACGGCAGATCGTTGCTTCGCAATCTCCGTGAATTCCTCTTCGGCCACCGCGGGTCTTGGCTGACGTTCCAGCTGAACCGCTACGATCACGATCAGAATGATCAGAATGCCGACAATGTTACACACCACGTCGAGAAACGAATCGGAACCAAAATCCAGTTCCGGGCGCTGCGTTCTTCGGCTCATGGAACACTCTCCTGCCCGGAGAGTTCTGCGTATCCCGCCGTATTACTGTTCACGATGTAAGGCGTCAGTTCATAGAAAGTGGCGGATCGAATTCCCATGCTCTTCAGATAGCGAGCCAGCGGGACGCGCCACTTTTCACCTCCGGGACTGACGATGAATTTGACGACCGGCATCATCGGCTCCTTCGGGCGGCGTTTTGCATCTTCAATTTCGATGTTGATCCCTGTCAGCAGGCTTGCCAGCACCTGATCGAGGTTCTCATCGGTGACCGGCACAGCAGACTGCTGCGCCACAGTCATGTAGCTCTCATCCAGAAAGACAACGATGCCGACCGGCGTTGACAGGCTGGAGCTCTTTGCCCCTGCCGAATTCAGACGCTTCAGCAGTTCCGGATCAATCTGACTAAGATCCGGATTTCCACGAGAGCTGTGGCCTTCACCCGCAAACAGCAGGCTGCCACCATCCGCTCCGGCCTTGTTTTGGGAAGATTGACCGGGAACGGATCCGATGTTCTGCGAAGACTGTGACGCTTCACCATTCTTCGAGCGGTACCAGTCCTGAGGTTCCACAGGGGAAGCTGCTGTCGACGATGTCGAAGAACCAGACTCAGCTGAACCTGCGAATGAACCGAACGAATCAGGAGCAGCGTTTGGTGAAGCTCCTGACGGAGCATTTTCCGCGAATGAATCGCCATCCGCGTTCGATGTGTTTCCTGATGCATAGCCTCCGGGCCGCCCGGTCAGTCCGCTGCTGGAACCAGGACCAATCAGCCTCGATCCATGCAGGCTGCCGTCACCTCCAAAGATTGCTTCCGAGAACCGTCGTTCTTCGGGAGATCGGAGACCTGAGCCCTGCGTCCCTGAAGCCGGGCCGGCTGCAACAAGGGCTGGCGGGGAGGCTGGTTTCGTGGCGGTGCCTGAAGCGTCTGCAGGAGAGCCCAGCTTTGGCTGTTGTGAGTTTTCCTCAGCAGCGCTTGCGAGTGCTCGTTGTCGAGCATACGTCTCGGCGAATTCTTCCGCCATCCGTTCTGCGTCTTCCGCGCTGATGCGACCAAGTGGAGCACCTTTTGTCCGAGCCGCCGCGCGATTTTCGAAGAACGTGGACGGAGGAGCGACGCCTCCTGCATAATATCGACCTTCCAGTCGACGGCGCGTTTGAGGTTCTTCTTCCACAACTCGCCCGTCCGGACGAACGGCGAGCTTTCGATCCTGTGGCCTTGGCGGTCCGTCGCCGGGCGAAGATTCACCAGGCAGAGAACTATTGGGATTGTGCTGTTGTGCAATCGCCATCAGCTTCGCATACAGGTTCTCTCTGCGTCGAAATGCTTCGCTGACAGCAACCTGTACGATGGGCGGCTCCTTGAGGTCAGGTGTTCCCGCGTCGAGAACCCGGTCGGCTTCAAGCAGTTCATAGCCATAGTGGATTTTGGACTCCACCAGAATTCTCTGAGCCCCGTAGAACAGAAGGCAGCCATCTGGTCGTACAAGGAGCAGCACGTACGGTTCTTCGGAGATGGAATCGCCGGACCGATGTTTTTGAATGGCGAGGATGGCTGACAGGAGCGGATTGTCGCGAACCGGGAAACTCTCCATGTCCGCCGGACTGATGCGAATTCCGTTCGGCAGAATTTCAAATCCGTTCTTTGTGATATCGATGACGATTGGAACGCGTGATGTTCCCGTGGCATTGGAGAATTCCAGCAATGTCTCGGTGCCGGTGGCTGCGAGCGCCTTTCTTTTGGCCTCATCCACCTGCTTTCGGAGACTCACGACGGCGGAGAGTTTTTCGTGAAGCAGCAGTTCGGCTTCTCTCCACGCATCTTCGGCTTCCGCCAGACGCTCTCGTTTTTCCAGCAGAGCCTTTTCGGACTTTGACAGTCTGCGAAGGAGCTCTGCTTCTTTTTCCTTCAGCGTTGCGACGGACGCCGCGAGCTGTTCGGGGGATTGCCCTGAGACCGCAGCGGCATCAGCTTTTTGAAGCACTGCGGACAGTTCCGACTGCTGCTTCTCGACCTCAGTCTGGCGTTCCTCCAGCACTGCACGCAGCTTCACATTGGCCGCGTTGCGTTCTTCGATTGATGAGCGAATTGCCTGGATTTCAGCCTGAAGCTGAGTCAGTTCGGCAGATCGATCAGGGGGCAGTTCTGCGGCTGAGACAAGGGCTGACTGATCCAGCTCCGCCTGCTGATCGTGGCGGATCTTTCGAGTCATCACCAGCAGCAACAGAATCAGAGACCCCATGGCGCAGACCAGCACGGCCAGAAAGGGAAACAGCGTGATCGAATTTTGATGCTGTCGCCGGGCCATGGAGGGATCTGTTGCCTGATGAGCAAAGGTAAAAAGCTGCGGAGTGAATCAGTTAAGCCGCAGCGCGAAGTGATGTTTTGGCCGTGAGGACCGCAACAGCAGCGTTGAGACTGTTCACCGTCTGTTCGAGTGTTTCAACGACCTGAAGAGTCTGGAGGTTCTGGTTCAACTGATCCTGAAGCTGCGTCAGACGCTGCTCGGATTCTGTCAGCTGAAGCATCGTGCGGCCCAGCTTATGCAGTTCTTCAGCCTGACCGGCGGCTGACAGCGATGTCGCCTGCATTGCCGACTGCCATGCATCGACCTTCTGAACAAACTGGCTCATTGTGGACTGAAGCTGTGACGTCAGCATCTGAGAACTTTGCTGAAGCGCAGTTGCATACTGGTCTCGCGCATCACCCAGGGAATCTCGATGCTGCTGAAGAGTCGCCTCGGTTTCTTCGTTCAGTGCCTTGGCCAGAACCGAAGTCTGACGCGACAGAGTCTGCTGCCAGTCATTCTGCAGAGCGGCAAACTGCTGATTCCAGAATTCGGACTGTCGGGCCAGCAGCTGCAGAGTCCATTCCGCGATGGCCGGATTCGTATCTTCGGATTTGGTGGCTTCGTGTGTCAGACAGGGAAGCAGGTTGTCGATTCCGAACTGTTCGGTTTCATTCAGCAGCGACTGCTCACTGCGTTCGATCACAAACGTACTGAAAACGAGGATCATCGATATGCCCAGAGCCTGGGCTGTCGTATCGAAGGCAACTGCAAGGCCTGATGTTACCTCGGGAAGCGAGGAGTCCAGTTGTTCCGGTGTCACGTTGGCAATCGCCATGGTGATCCCCACGACGGTGCCAAGAAAGCCCATGATCGGAACGGCCCAGGTGACTGTTCGAACAAGCGAATAGCTTTGAATCAGCCGGTCGGCAGCGAGGTCTGCGAGATACTTCAGATGATCTTCCGGCCCGGCATCCGGGCGTCGAGTCACATAGTGCAGAACCGCATGCAGTCGCTGCTGAATAAACGTGCCCAGGAATTTGCGATGCTCAGGATCCGACTGCCATGCATCGAGAGTCGCCGTGACCTCGGCCGGGCTGGACTTTCCGAGTGACCAGTTCTGATGATGAGCCAGTTCGGAGATTGTTCTGAGTGCATGACGTTCTGACGGCAGCCTCCGGAGTTTCGCTGCCAGGATTCCCATTCCGACAAAGAAAATCGCGGACGTGATGTATTCCAGAGGGTGTCCGCAGAAGTATCGCTGGACGAATTCTTCACCACCGGCAAACGGCTTCGCTGCATAAGGCGCGATGATGTAGAAGACGATCGTGACCGCCAGGCCTCCGATCATGCCCAGCATTGTGGCGGAAGATCGCTGTCCGGACGAAGGGAGTTCCGAAGGGGAAGTCAAAGCGGCTGACACTGTATTATTCTGTCTGGCTGACACTGTATTATTCTGTCTGGCAGTCACTGTTTTGTCCTGCGGGAATCAGAGGGGGAAGATTCTGAAGTAGGCACCAGGAGTGCGTGGTTCCCGGAAATGTAATGAGATCCTTGCGATCGCAGGCGATCGGTTTTGGAGTCTCATCGAATCCACGAAACTCGATGTGAGTTGCTGTCAGCCTGGATCGGCGGCAGGTGCCGAATCACAGGTTCACCGGCAGATCCTGCCGAGCTGTCAGAAATGTCCAGAGCGAGGACATCACTGGACAGGTCGGTGTTGATTCAATCGTCACAACCGTCAAAGTCGATTGAATGAAACACATATAAGGATGGCATCAGGAACGAAACGCTCTACCACTGGCGTCTTTTGCCGCTCATCGGCGTTGTATTGGGGACGGTGAGAAGAACCGTTACGAGCCAAAAAGACAGAAATGTTTATCCAGACGGTACGACCCGTCCGATGATTGGAATGTGACTTTCTGTTGCGCTGCTGTGGCGTGGTGTTTTCGGACATCCGACAGGCAGCAGGCGGACTGAGCATAGGAGACTTCTGGCAGCCGGGACTGCCGGAAGCAGTCAGCGTCCAAGTGTCAAAGACAGTGAACCACCGGGACGGTTTCCCAGCAGACGAGTGCGGTCCGGAACGGAAGGTACCTCACGGAGGAGAACTTTCATGCGAAAGTACGGTAAGTGGTTACTCGTGCTGGGAGTTATGGCGGCCAGTCCGGTCGCCGCCAGCGCGGACGGGTTCCTTGGCGGACGGCTGAAGCCGTCACTGCCATTCTCAGGCTCAGCCGAGAAAGCTCGCAATCAGCAGCTGGCCGACGATGTGGCCTCAGCTCTGAAGAGTGCTCAGGTGCGTGGCACCGACATTGGCATTGAAGTGAAGGATGGCGTCGCCATTCTTGACGGCAAAGTCAGTGAAGCCAGCCAGCGTTCTCTGGCAGAGCGAGTTGCCGGATCTGTAGACGGCATCGAGCGAGTGGAAAACAGGATTCGCTACATCGCACCATCCGGTGGCCAGATTGAACGAGCATCAGCACAGGCTGATCCGCGTTCATCACGCGTCACTCAGGCCGCTGCATTTGAAACGGCGGAAAGCCGTCCAGCAATTCAGCGAGTCAGCGGTGAAAGGCCAGCTCCAAATTCCAAAGCTGCAAACGAAGCGAAGGCTCAGCAGGTCGCTGATGCACTCGGCGGCGCTGGCCTGGCAGGAATGGACATCACCATTCGTGTCTCCGGCGGAGTTGCCACACTGGAAGGTCCGGTTCCAACACTGGGTCATCGACAGGCAGCTGAACAGGCTGCTTCACAGGTTCCGGGTATTCAGGGTGTGAACAATCAGCTGCAGGTCAGCGGACCAATCACACGCACTGGCTACAACAGTGGCATGCCAATGATGGCACCACCGGAAATGATGCCACAGCCACAGATGATGGGTGCTCCTCAGATGATGGGCGGCCCACAGATGATGCCTGCTGGTTACATGCAGCCTCAGATGGCTCCTGGTATGCCTCCAACGGCAACCGGCTATGCTCCAACCAGCTTCAATCATCCAAACCTGCCAGCACATGCATGGCCATCGTATGCTCAGTATCCAAACTCCGCCGCTGTGAGTTACCCAACTCAGTACAGTGCGAGTGCCTGGCCATACATCGGTCCATTCTATCCGTATCCTCAGGTTCCACTGGGATGGCGTGAAGTCTCCCTCGAATGGGATGACGGATACTGGCAACTGAACTTCAACAAAGAAAAAGACAAGTGGTACTGGGTTCTGAACCCAAAGAACTGGTAATCCCGGTCCTGTCACCACTGACAACATGACTGCTGACTGAGGCTCTGAGGACTTGTTCTTCAGAGCCTTTTTTCGTTGGTATGCAGCGTATCAGCCGACCGTTGCCGGGCACGAGCGACTGATTGCGAAGTGGCTTCAAGATGATAGAACTCAGGTGATTTTGCCAGACGTGAAGAAGCACGCGTTGAATTCAGGAGTTCTGCATGAGCCTCGGCCCCGACCCCCATAATGAAGCCGGAGTCCGTCTGACTGTTGTGTCATCAGAGACTGAGGCGGCACTGCTGGCGGCTTTGCTGCTGGAGGAGGGCATCACCAGCCGGACGACCGGCGAAACAGTTGGCAGCACGCTGAACTATTATGGCAGTGCTGTCGTTCGCGTCGAGATTCTGGTGCACGCATCAAAACTGGAACGAGCGAGGCAGGTTCTCAGGGAGTATGAAGCGCGCAGAAACGGGCCTGCAGTGAGCGACTGGATTTGCAGTCGCTGTCAGGAAGTGAATGCCGGGTCATTTGAAGCCTGCTGGTCCTGCCAGAAACTGAGAGATGAAACGGATCAGGCCCATGAGGAATCCGATCCCTGGATCGCCGGGAATCAACCTGCAACCGAAGCAGGTCGTGACGCGACATTCGAACAAGAGGAATTCGGAAACCCATATGCTCCTCCGGCGATTGCTGAACGGTCAACTCCTTCGCTCTCACCGCAGGCTGAAGAACTGGTTCAACGACTGAAGCGAGGAGCAATTCTGGGACTTGTCATTCCGCCAGTGGCCGTCGTGATGCTGTTCGTTGCGGTGAAGGCGTTGAGCCAGCTTGGGTCCGGGCAGTTAATTGTCTCTCGTCCTCAGCACTGGCGAATACAGGTCTTTTCGCTGTTGCTGCTGCTGGAGACAATGGCATTACCATTGCTGATTCTTCTGATGTGACTCAGCATGGCTGATCGATTGTCAGCTTTTTCTGGCCTTCCGAAGTCATCTGGCAACCGTTGAATTCGAGTGATCCAATGGGCCACTCTTTGCGTTTCAGGCAAACCGAACGATGCCGCAAAACTCTTTGTCTGCATCGTTCTTATTGAGAATCACAACAGGTCTTATCCATGTCGACAGAATCCCAAAACAAGCCAGCCGTTGCATCCGTTCCAGAGTCCTCATCCGCACAGGATGCAGGTCGTACGATCGTGGCGTCAAACCTTGAGACGGCAAATCTGATTGAAGGTTATCACGTTATTGCCGAGTGGATTCGATTTGCGGATGCGAAAGCTGCGGTCGTATTGACCGTGGGCGGTGCCATCGCGGGGTTGGTGATTCCAACATTGAAGGGATACCTGACCGAAAATCCGACAACGCATCCAACGGCCTGGTGGAACGCGCTGGTCTCCTGCCTCTTTGCGATCTGGCTGCTGTTGCTGTTGCTTTCAGGGATCTGGGCTTTTCTTTGCATCCTGCCTTTCCGACGAAAAGGCAAACATCCGGCTCTTGGCCACAGTTCACATTTTCACCCGGCTGCCATCAGTACGATGTTCAAGCTGGATGATGTCGATCGCTTCATTCAGGAATGCGAATCCATGGGAGATGGTGGCCTCCGAAAAGAGGTCGCGGCCTGCCTGCTGATTGACTCACACATTTCGAGCGCGAAGTATCGCTATGTGACAACCTCAATCCGGCTGATGGGCGCAAGCTGCATCGTGGCGCTGGTGTACCTGATTGCCATCCAGTTTTAGTGGTCTGCTGAATGCGTGAGGGCGGGGCTCCTGCCGAGCCGTTGAACGGGTTCATGCCCTCGAATAGGCACGGCTCCGGAGCATCTTTTCGCTCCCAGCTAGCGACGCCTGCGTACAAGCTGAACAGTACCGTCCATTTCATGTAGCGGCATTCCTGGAACGGTCGCGTTGTATCGCAGCCGAATGTCAGAACGTTTCCGCTTCCTGGCTCGCAGTTCAATCGCCGCTGCAAAATCTTCTTTGACGGTAAACATCGTGATGAGCTGCGGCCAGCCGGCGTTCTCACTCTGAAGGCTGTAGACGAGCAGCCATGGCATGGTGCGTTGCTGTGTTGATGAAGTGCACAATGATTCTTCCTCGGTGCGAACCAGGTCAGTGAAGATTCGCAGGTGCCTGCCCGACCGAGGAAATCGGATCGACTCGATCAATCGCAGTGACTCATTAGAGCTCAGGGAAAACTCAATTAGCTCCGGAGCGACTCGACGCCGAAGGCACCGTTCCATCCATTGAAGCCGCGAGCTGCCTGAGAACGCAATCTGGCCAGCAACCCATGTGGCATTGGCAAGCAGAGTTCCAGAAGAGGGCACTGGGCTCAAGGTGTCATGCTGCAGACCGAGCACTCGTTCGAGTCCGGTACTGGTCCATCGGTCGCGTTTCTTGCCGAAGGGTGTTTGGATTGTGCTGAACAGGTACCCATAGGTGTGTTGAATCCCGGCATGTGGCCTGGTTGTCTCCGTCCGCCGACCTGCCAGATGCAGCAGAGGGACCAAAATCGCCGGATCAACAATTTCCGCGTTCGCCAGTTCGTCCGTGTTGCTCGAATTGCCCCAGAAAATCGCCGGGCCGAATGGACCACGGTCTTTGATGACCTGATCAGTCACGGTGGGGACAAGCTGCTTCAGGAGTCGCACACGGCTGGCGACAGGGGTATCCCGGACCGCTATGAGCCGGGCTGCGATGTCTTCGAACGGAATCATGCACAAAGTTGTAGCTGTCCGGGCGGCTGAATGCGACCTTTCCTCCCGTGAGTCCGGCAGGACGATCATTGCTGGCGAACGTGATTCTGAAAACAGGAGACCAGAGATTTTTCGGGAGTACGCTTGATGAACGAGTTTGGTTCGCGCAATCTGTCGACTGCCAGTTTAAAATGATTTCGTGGCTCGTGTCTCCGACGCGAGAATGTTCCCCATCGAGTCTTACTCTGTTCCCGTCACTTACCCTGTCTACGTGTTTCAGTCACGCAAACAACGTCAGCGCAGATTTGGCATCGAGCCGCTGGCTCCGTTGGTTAAAAGAAGATCATTATGAAGACTCAGTCAATCGTTCTCTCATTACTGCTGTCTGTTTTGCTTCCTGTCTCTGCAGGCAACCTTCTGTCCGGCACGGCGGAAGCGCGCGAATGGTCCGATGCGACTGGAGCCTGGAAGTTTGAAGGAGATTTGTTTGCCGCGAGCGAACACACGGTCGTCGTTCGAAGAAAGACGGGCGAACTGCAGGCGTACATGGTGAACCAGCTCTGCGAGGCTGACCAGGAGTTTGTCAAAAAGCACCTGGAAGAGGCGGCGAAGGTTGAGGCACCGGACGAAATGCAGACATGGGAAGGTCGCGACGGATTCAAGTTTCGCGGCAAGGTGATCGGATACGGCACCAACGAGCTGAAGATCAAGGAATCACGTGGAAAGATCCTGATCAACGAAACGCCGTACGAAGACACCGATCAGCTTCTGAAATTCATGCTGCCAAAGATCGTTGCACAGCTGGACGACAAAAATGTTGCGAACGAAGAAGACTTTAAGCGATGGGCCCGCAAGCAGCGCAAGGAAAAAGTGCTGAGTGTTGACGGCGTGATGCTGCGGCTGGAAATTGGCGGACGCGTTGCCGTCCCGCTGTTTCTCTTCTCAAGTCCTCAGAAGGAAATTCTTGAGGAAGGCTGGGCCGCATGGAAACACGAAGCCACAAAAGAAGAAGAGAAGCAGCGTCAGAGCTTTCTTGCTCAGGCCCAGGCCGATGCTCTGCACCAGGCTCAGCTGCAGCAGCAGGAAATGAACCAGAGAATTCAGATGATGCAGCTGGAGATGCTGGCAGTGAATGCGGGCGTGACTCGCATCTGGGAAGTGCAGCTCATTCCTCGCCCGGGAGTTCCAGCGCGACCGATGAGCGTTGTCGTGTCCGCCAACAGCAGCCTTGATGCGGTCAATCAGGCGGCAGCCAAATACCCGGCATTCACAACAGGCATGTCGCGCCAGATCAGTTACCGATAAGCGAACCGAGTTCAGGGCGTTCGACGTATTACGCAATTCCGGAGTTGTTCATGCCACTTCACGGGCTGATTGCCGCCGTTCATTCTCCGTTCCACGCAGATGGAGAACTGGCTCTGGAAGCCGTGGAGGCACAGTGTGGCGTGCTGCTGCGACAGGGGCTGAGCGGAATTTTCGTGTGCGGCAGTACGGGCGAAAGCCACTCGCTGACCACAGACGAGAGGTGTCAGCTTACGGAACGGTGGGCTCAGGTTCTGACTGCGACACCGTTGCAGCTGATCGTCCATGTGGGATCGAATTGCCTGCGCGACTCACAGACACTGGCGGCACACGCGCAGAAGATGAAGGCTGTTGCTGTTTCAGCTCAGGCACCATCGTACTTCAAGCCAAAGTCGGTCGCAGACCTGGTTGCGTGGTGCGAGTCCATTGCTTCATCCGCACCAGCCATTCCATTCTATTTCTACGACATTCCGGTGATGACCGGCGTCGCGCTCTCGATGCCTGATTTGCTGAATGCGGTCTCAGAGAGAATTCCGAACTTCGCCGGATTGAAGTTTACGAACACGGACCTGATGAGTTTTCAGTTGTGCCAGCGTGCCTGCGATGGTCGATTCGACATTGCATTCGGCGTCGATGAAATGCTGCTGGCCGCGGTGTGCCTGGGAGCTCGGGGTGCCGTTGGAAGCAGCTACAATTTTGCCGGACAGATTTATCGTCGCATTATCGCAGCCTTTGAATCCGGCGATCTGAACGCGGCGCGCGAAGAGCAGTTCCGTTCCGTGCGAATGATCCAGATGCTGGCCAGCGTTGGCTATATGGGTGCTGCACGTTCTGTGATGGAAATGCTCGGAGCTCCGATCGGTCCGCCGCGATTGCCAAATCATCGCCTGGATGACGCCGCAAAGGCTGCTCTGAAGACTCGCCTGCAGGAGATGGGCTTCTTCGAGTGGATCCGATGATCTGACGACAGGCGCCGTTGCCGGTCAGGAATTTCCCTCCTGGGTAAAACCCTGCTTCAGCGGGAAAGAAGCAGTTGCGCCGGGGAAAGGGTCGATCTCAACGAGAGCGACCGGCGCGAAGTGAAACGGGGGCTGTTTCAGCGAACTTCAGCGCCGCCCAGGTCAGTGGTTGTTTCAGGGATGATCAGTGACAACCGCCGCAGTTCAGCGCATTCTGGAAAAGGGTGTCCGAAGCCACCAGGCGGGAGACCGCTCTTCTGCTGCGCGCTGTTATCTGGAAGTGCTGGCGACGGATCCTGAGAACGCAGACGCATGGAACCTGCTTGGCGTTGCCACTCTGCAGAACGGAGATCCTCGAACGGCCGCGCAGCATCTTAAGACGGCACATCAGCTGGCTCCACAGGATTCCAACATCGCCGCAAACCTCAGCTCTGCCTGTCTGCAGTTACGGGACTACCAGGCTGCTGAAGTTACAGCCAGGCTTGCTCTTGCCCTGGACCCTTCAAACTCACTGGCATGTCGTCATCTCAGCAGCGCTCTTCGTTTTCTGGGACGGCTGCCGGAAGCTCTGCAGGCAGCCGAACGATCTCTGGAACTTTCCCCAGCGCATGATGACGCGATCGCTCAGCTGGGTGCGATTCAGCTGGCGTGTCGACAGTTGACGGAGTGTGTCCGAACGCTGGAGCGGCTGACGGGAAAACGCAGAATCCGCCCGGACGTTCTGACGAACCTCGGAGCTGCCAAACGACAGCTGGGTGACTTTCAGGACGCCAAAGCGCTTCTGGATGAAGCGTGGCAGCACTTTCCTGAACATGTGGAAGTGCTGATCAACCGGGGCAACGTGCTGCTGGCCGTGCATCGTCCGGATGAAGCTCTTGAGATGTTCCGAATCGCCCTGTCAAAACAACCGCACTCGGCCGCCGCTCTGAACGGGCTTGGACAATCGCTGCAGACTCTTGGCCACTGGCATGAAGCTCTGGATTCATTTCGACTGGCATGGAAGCTGGATGACCAGGATCGGCACTTTGACAGCAACTTCCTGTACTGCGCCAGTCTCGCACCCCACCTCAGCCGACAGGAGTTATCACGACTTCATCGCCTTTGGGGACAGCAGGTTGAACGACAGACAACGCCGATCCGGCATCGCCGGGATGCGGCCCATGCGGACAAAACTCTGACGATCGGTTACGTCTCTCCCGACTTCCGGTCGCACGCAACGATGCGATTCTTCCTGCCGGTTCTGGAGCATCGTGACCGCGCTCGATTCCGCGTGCTCTGCTATTCCGAAGCACAGCGAGAAGATCAGGTGACGACGCTGGTGATCCGCCATTCGGACGGTTTCATTCGCACGGCATCGATGAACGACGATCAGCTGAGGGAACGAATTCTGTCCGACGGCGTCGATATCCTGGTGGATTTGGCGGGGCATACGGCCGGAAATCGCCTGCGAGTTTTCGCGGGTCAGCCGGCCCCGGTGCAGATGACATGGCTGGGTTATCCGAACACAACGGGCCTGAGTCGCATCCAGTGGTTTCTCGCAGATCGCGTACGCGAAACCACGAAGACCGCAGGATGGTTTTCAGAACGAATCCTCTGCATGCCTCAAAGTGCCTGCTGCTTCCAGGCGCCGGAAAACGCACCGGAACTGACAAGCCCGCCGTTGTTGCGAAAGGGATATGTCACCTTCGGCAGCACTCATCGACTCGAAAAAATCTCGCCCACCTGCCTCAGGATCTGGGCCGGCATTCTGAATGAAATCTCCGACGCGCGGTTGTATGTCTTTCGAGACGTGCTGGGCTCTTCCGAATCCGTTCGCAATTCGCTGCGACGAAGAATGTCGGAAGCCGGTATTCCGATGGATCGTGTGGACCTTGGCTGGGAAATTCATGGCTCGTATCTCAACGTGTATTCTGAGATCGACGTGCTGATGGACGTGTTCCCCTGGGCCAGCGGAACAACGGCCTGGGAAGCCACCTGGATGGGCGTTCCAATCCCCACAATTCACGCACCCGAAGTCACAGTCGCAGCCACAGCATCGTTGTATGAAGCGATCGGCGTTCCAAACCTGGTCGCATCCGACACTGGTGACCTGGTACGCATCGTTCAGCAGCTGGCCTTGAACCCGGAACAGCTTCAGCATCTGCGAAGTTCCCTGCGACAACGCATGAGTGACACTGTGTGCAGCGCAGGTGTTTTTGCTGCGCAGTTTGAGCAGCGATTGCGTGATGTGTGGCGATGTCATTGTGCGGGAGAATTGCCGACGGCGGTCATCGGGGCAGATCCTGCGAGGCTGGAGGTGCCCAATGAGCACTTCTGATGTTCGGAGGATTCACAACGAAACGGGCCTGCATCACGAAATTCTGAATCGGATTGACCAGACCGCGGCGAACCTGACGCATCTCCAGCAGGAAGACCTGGAGAGCAGGGCGACGACCCTTTCCTCCGTCTTTGAGGAACTGCATCCGGACACTGCGTTTCTGAATCGCACATATCTTCAGGAAGTGGAAGCACGCCGTCTGAAAGTCGTCCCGGAGATTCTGGACTGGCTTGGATATCGTGTCAGAGTCTTTCTGCGACACGACCGCAACTTTGTCTTTGCCATCGCTTTTCGCTCGTCGATTGGAATGGCGAACCATGTGGTGCTGCGGAACGCCACGTTTGAAGTGGATGACGCCGGAAGAACTCAGACACTGGAACAGAGGGGCCCGCTGGCGAACAGGACAACGGTGCATGCCTGGATCACCGGAACTTTGAACGCCGTCAGCAATGAATCGCCGACTGCGGATGCGGACATGGAGCCCGTCATTTACAAGCCTGCCGAACGGAAACACTTCTGCCGGGCGGCCGACCGGAGTCCTCTGCATTGTTCTGAGCTGGTTCAATGCGTTCCCGGGCCCGCGAAAGTGTGGGTCCCCCGGTGCGTGGAACCGCTGAATGGAGGCGCCTTATGAAATCCTCCATTCATGATCTCCGGATCTTCGGTGGCGAGACACTGTTTCCAGCACCTGTCCACGTGGGACAGCCCAATCTTCTTCGCAAAGAGCAGCTTGAACAGCGGATGAGCGCTGTTCTGAGTTCCGGGCAACTGACCAATCATGGTCCTCAGGTCCGTCAGCTTGAAGAACGACTGTCTTCGCTGCTGAATGTTCGCAACGCTGTTGCCGTCTGCAATGCGACGACCGGCCTTCAGATTCTGGCGAAGGCCCTGAATCTGTCGGGCGAGATCATCATGCCCTCATTCACTTTCATCGCGACGGCTCACGCAATGGACTGGATCGGGCTGACACCCGTCTTCGCAGACATTGATCCGGTCACCCACACCTTGTGTCCTTCAGCCGTAAGGCGATGCCTGAGTGCGAACACATCGGCGATTCTGGGAGTCCACGTCTGGGGAAATCTCTGTGACGTGGAATCGCTGCAGGCGATCGCTGACGCTCATTCGCTCCCGCTGATCTTTGATGCCTGCCATGCGTTTGGATCAGAAAAAGAAGGGCGGCCGGCGGGACAGTTTGGCAGGGCGGAGGTCTTCAGTCTTCATGCAACAAAGCTCGTCCATTCGCTGGAAGGCGGAATCATCACGACCAACGATGATGAGCTGGCCGCACGATGTCGGCGTCTGCGAAATTTCGGAATCACAGGGCTGACCGAAGTCAGTGACATTGGTATCAACGGGAAGATGCATGAGTTGTCCGCAGCGGCCGGACTTCATTCCCTGGAAGATCTGCAGACAATACTGGCAGTCAATTTTCGGAACCGAGGACTATGGGCCGAGCAACTGGAAAACGTTTCCGGACTGAGCCTGCTTCCGATTCCCCGTGGCCAACAGCCAAACCATCAGTATGTCGCCGGTCGAGTTGACTCGTCGAACTTTGGACTGACGCGGGATCAGCTGATTACCGTTCTTCGTTCCGAAGGACTGTTTGCTCGCAGCTATTTTGTTCCAGGCTGTCATCGTTCTGCGCCTTACTGTCAGCATTCGCTTTCAGGACTTGAACTGCCCGTTACCGAGACCATTCTGCAGGACGTTTTTCAGCTTCCCACAGGCCTTGCGGTTGAACATTCGGTGATAGTGAAAACCGGTCAGCTGCTGAAATTTGTTGAATCGAATTCGCGCGACATTCTGGAAGAAATGCTGACGCGATCTGCGCTCGGCCACCACCCACTCGATCCCGTCTACTTCAATCCGGCCCGTGCTGAGTCACAGGCGACGCGACGGGAGCTCGGGCAGGCTTCTGAAGCGGCACTGATAGAAGTTCGAAGCCACTCACGTCATGAGGATGTGATTCCGGAACCGCATTTAGGGGCAGATATCGGGTTAGATGCAAAGGCCGATTTGAACCTTCGGACCGGAGCATACTAATGGACAATCAACGCAGCGACGTTCATCGCATCGACGGTTCGGTCATGCCGGAACAGGTTGTGGACGAAAGAAAGGAACTCTGTGAGCGGCTGCTTGCGTCTCCAATCCCGCCTGCCGAGCTGATTCGCAATCTTGGGCTGTACCTGCTTCCGATGGAAGTGAAGAGACTGTTGTTCTTTGCAGACCTCTATCAGCGCATCGTCAATGTGCCCGGCATCATTGTGGAATTCGGTTGTCGCTGGGGTCAGAACCTCGCGCATCTTCAGTCGCTGCGATCCATTCTGGAACCCTATCACCATCGACGCATGATCCTCGGATTTGACACGTTTGAAGGGTTCCCGTCTGTTTCTTCGAGCGATGGCGATTCCAGCGTGATTGCACCGGGGGCCTATTCCGTGACGCCGGGATATGAAACATATCTCCACGATCTGCTGGCACTGCGAGAGCGGCAGTCCGCATTGCCGAACGTTCGCAAGTTCAAAGTGATTCAGGGGAACGCACCGGATGCATTTCAGGCGTGGCTGGATGAGCATCCTGAGACGATTGTGGCCCTCGCGTACTTCGATATGGATCTTTACGAACCCACAGCGCAGTGTCTGCGGCTTTTGAAAGGCCGCCTGACTCAGGGATCAATCGTTGGATTCGATGAATTGAATCACAGCACATTTCCCGGAGAAACCATGGCAGTGCGTGAAGTTCTTGGACTCGACAGTATTCGTCTTCGTCGCAGCCTCTGGTCTGCGGATGAGTGCTTCTTCGAAGTTTGACGCTGGTGAATTCGGAGAGCCTGTATGTCTGCATCCTGCCAAAGCCGTCCTGGATACTACGCGATCACCGACGCAACGGAGAAGTATTTCAACCGACTCGGTGACTGTCCCGAAGGTCTGGGGTGGCCCAACACGCCGGACGCAATTCGCCGATTCGACGTGATGCTGAACCTGATCCGCCCGGATGATGTGACAGCCATAACCCGCAACGACAACGCTCCCCGTCCTCTTCGACTGCTTGATTTTGGTTGTGGCACCGGACATCTTCTGGAATACCTTCAGAAGCAGCATCGCAGTGACATCAGGTATTCGGGGATTGATCTGTCTGAAAAATTCATCGGGATTGCTCGGGGCAAACATCCGGAAGCGGACTTCCGCATTCTGGACATCCTGGAATACCCGGAAGAACTGGGGCGATACGACTACGCCGTGATCAACGGAGCCTTCACTTCGAAGTGTACGATGTCGTTTGAAGCGATGTGGCAGACCGTCCAGCGCATCCTTACGGTGGTCTTCGAGAGTGTGTCGTGCGGGCTTGCCGTGAACACGATGAGCAAGCATGTCGACTGGGAACGCGATGATTTGTTTCACCTGCCGATGGATCTGATGGCGCAGTTTCTTTGCAAAAACCTGAGCCGTCATTTCGTCATGCGCAACGACTATGGGCTCTACGAATACACGACCTATGTGTATCACACAAAGTCCGCCGCCTAGAACAACCAACGGCGAGCGGCTGGGCGTAAGCCCTCCGTGTCAACTCCCAGTGTCCTTCCACCCTTCCACCGTGCCATCCCACCGTATCGGTCCATCGAACCGTCCCACCGTACCATCCCTCCGCGCCACTCACTCGCCGCGATTTCCCCCAGGTAACCGCCAGATCCACTTGCCTTCACAACGCGGTGGTTTAGGATGAAATCACCACGCTGAACATTGCTGTTGTCCATTGCCGGTTCCGTTTGAACGCAGCGTCGCGACGAAGGAGAATTCCATGACTCCTGTACTTCTGCTTGGCGCAGGGAAAATCGGTCGGGCCATTGCCAGTCTTTTACATCACAGCGGCAGTTACTGTGTGCTGGTCGCAGACAACGATCCCGCGGCGCTCGAGAAGCTGGCGTCCATGGTTCCTGTCCAGACAACACTGGTGGACGCCGGGAATTTCGAGAGTCTTCGAAGTGTGATGGCTGACCGGCGAGTCGTTATTTCCGCTCTGGTCTATTCGGCGAATCCGCTTGTTGCCGCCGCGGCGGTGGAAACAGAGACCAGCTACTTTGACCTGACAGAAGATGTTGCCACAACAAGAGCCGTTCGTCAGCTTGCGGATCGCTGCGTCGCCGGTCGGATTCTGATGCCGCAGTGCGGTCTGGCACCAGGGTTCATTTCCGTGATTGCCGGACATCTGATTCGGCAGTTTGATTCTCTGGACGCCGTGCATATGCGAGTCGGAGCGTTACCTCAGTTTCCCAGCAACACGCTCAAATACAATCTGACCTGGTCAACGGACGGGCTGATTAATGAATACTGCAACCCGTGTGAGGCAATCCATGACGGGGAGCTTCGGGAAGTCCTGCCACTGGAAGGGCTCGAGGAGTTTTCACTGGACGGTGTGCGCTACGAAGCCTTTAACACCTCCGGGGGGCTTGGCACTTTGTGTGAAACGATGCAGGGGCGAGTTCGCGAGTTGAATTATCGAACGATACGGTATGTCGGCCATCGTGAACTGATGGAATTTCTGTTGCGTGGACTAAGGCTGTCAGAACGTCGAGCCTTGCTGAAGGACATTCTGGAAAACGCCATCCCGGTCACGTGGCAGGATGTGGTGATCACCTTTGTCAATGTGTCGGGGACGATGAACGGGCAGTTTGTACAGCTGAACGATGCTCGCAAGATTTATCATCAGCATTCCGGAGATCGCCACTGGAGCGCGATTCAGCTCACTACGGCGGCCGGCGTCTGCGCGGCGGTCGACCTTCATCTGGTCGGAAAACTCCCTGCACGAGGCTTTGTGCGGCAGGAGGACATTGCGTTTGAGGATTTCATTTCGAATCGATTTGGCAGGATCTTCGAAACCCGCAGTGCCTGACCTGGAAACTGGTCTTTTCTGAAATTCGTCGTCTCCCTATTCTCCCCGCCCTGCGGCAGAAACTGCCGCTTTGAGTTCATGACAGGCGAAATCTGCGTTTGGCATGGACTCTGCAGAGTAGAAACAGGTCGATGTCAAAAAATACTCGTGAATCAGGAGCTGTCGCAGAATTCAGTGGAAAACTCCCATGTTTTTGGAGTTTTCTGAGCTCAGACAGGAATGAGGCACGGACGAATTTGAAGTTTTGGCAGCGCACTGTTGTAAGACTGACAATCCAGGACGGGAATGGGCTGAGGTCACAGTAAGGAAGCTGTGGGCATTTCAGAACAGTACCGGAACAACAAATCAGAATGGCTGAGTCAGGCTGATTTGGAAGAGAACCGGATTGCCAGCAACTCTCTGTTAATGTTGAGCTTTTGAATTTTCTTCTGGCAGGGACGCCGCGTATGAAGATGTTCATGATGCTGATGGCACTGGTCACTGAAAGCCCAGCCTCCGATACTCCGGATGTGCTTCTGCTGGACTTCACAGCAAGCTACTGTCAGCCCTGCAAGCAGATGCTTCCGATTCTGCAGCGGATGGAGCAGGACAAGTATCCGATTCGCCAGATCGATATCACCGAAGAACACGAACTGGCTCGCAAGTACAATGTGGACCGGGTTCCCACGATGGTCCTTCTGGTGGAAGGCAAGGAAGTCAAACGGTTCGTTGGACTTCGAGGTGAAGATGAACTGCGGCAGGAGATGAACACAGCAGCCCGCAAGCTTCGGGAAACGCGGGAAGCGGCATCACCACAGGCGTCACAGCCGGCACTCGAAAAAGGAACTCCTCTGGTTGCTGAGAACAGTCAGTCAGAGCAGAAGCCACAAAGCAAGTCGCTGGGAGAAGTCTTCCGGGGAATGTTTGGTAAGTCCGCTCCGCCGGAGATTCGGGCACAGAGTCCGGATGCTGTCGAAACCGGCAATCCGCTGGAGACTGCTCAGGCGGCGACTGTTCGAATCCGGGTTCAGGGGAAGTCAGCAGAAGATCAGAAGCTGATTCAGGATGTCGGCACCGGCACCATTGTTTACAGCAAAAGCGGCGAAACTGTCATCCTAACGTGTGCTCACTTCTTCCTGAAGCTGGCTCGACAGGACAAGAAAGTCGAAGTGGAAGTTTTCGAAGATGGCTCGGCCGTGAAGTATCCCGCCGAGGTCCTGGGCGGTGATCACAATTCCGATCTTGCGTTCCTGCGCATTCGGCCGGAGAAGACATTTCCGTGCGTCGGCCTGACATCAACAGCGCCAAACATCAAGACGGGCGAAGCTCTGGTCAGTTTCGGATGTGACGATGGAAAAGATCCAAGTCGCCTGGAAACAAAGCTGCTGGCGGTGAACAAGTACAACGGACCAGGCAACCTTTCCTGCACGGTTGACCCCAAGGGCGGCCGATCCGGCGGCGGACTGTTCCGCAACGACGGCGTTCTGGTGGGGGTCTGCAGCTGTGCCGATCGCAACAACCATGAAGGACTTTATATGTCCTTCGATCCGATCCATACACTGGTGCAGAAGCTGAATCTTCAGTACGTGTGCAGCCGCAGCGAAGTTCCTGCTGTGGGAGAAGATGTTTCGGTGGCATTCCAGGAGCAGATGGAAGGGAAGAACGCCGCTTCTCCGCCAGCCCGAGGGCTCGGTGAGACAGGAAAGCCACAGGAAAAGGCTGTCATCGAAGAGCCGCAGTTCGCGGCGAATGCTGACAATGACGCTCCAGAGTTCGACGCCGGAGATCCGTTCGCTACGGCTCCTGTCCAGGCGAAGGGCAATGTTGCAGAGAACGTCATGGCAGTAGCAGTGCCTTCCGGAAACGAGGCCAGCGGACCGGAAATCACGATCATTATTGACGACAAGCGACCGGGCAGCCAGAAGCGAGTGATTGTGATTCCTCAGGCATCCGCATGGATGCTGGAAATGCTGACGGGTGAAGGCGGCGGTGCGTCGGGCTTTGCCGACAGACTGGAACCGACATCGGGGCAGCCGCGAACGAAGTCTGCGGTTCGCCGAACGGGGCAAACCAGCGAAGCTCAGGCGAAGTACTGATTAGTGGCAGAATCTACCACGGGGAGAATTACTCCTTTGTGATGAAATCAGAACATCGGGCATGAACGTGAGCCAGGCTCCAGATGCTGAGGATGGTGCTCCTCAGTGTCAGCCTGCACGGAATCTCCCCGATGTTGCCATTGATTCTTGAGTGGAATTTGGATGTTGTTACCGCGGTCACACTGACTGTGGTTGCCTTTTGGCTGGTCGACATGCTGGCCATGCGTCGTGTCTTTGCCTTCCGGACACGCTTGCTCCTTTCGTTGCTTGCATTCTCCATTGTGGCCTCAGGCGGCCTCCTTTCACTGCGGCATGGAGAGGACACGAAAGACGAGCTGCGGACGTCCATCAGCGCGCTGACATCGACGTATGCGGGGGAAATGCGGGAACATCTGCATTACACCGTTACGCCGTCGACTCCGGAAACGGACCCGGTGTATCTGCATCTGCTGGAAAAACAGCGGGCCTTTCAGATCCTGAATAAGTCGGTTCATGACGTCTACACAATGCGAAAGTCGGCTGACGGATCGGTCCACCTGATCGTCGACGCTGAAACAGACTACAACCGTGATGGCCGCATTGAAGGCGATCGTGAGCAGCGTACTCCCGTTGGTGAACCGTATGAGGAGATCACACCGGCCATGGAGATGGCGTTCTCCGGGGTTGAATGCTTCGATGAGGAACCGTACGCCGACAGATGGGGCACATGGGTCAGTGCATTCGCTCCAATCTACAGCAATGATGGCCACCTTGATGGCATTCTGGGCGTCGATTTCTCCGCGGATGAATGGTTGTCCAAAGTGGCTTCCGCCCGCATCTGGGTCATCGGTTTCACGCTGGCAATTGTCGGCTCACTTCTTGCCGGCTGTTTCGTTGTGGCCCGCCTGAAAGCGGAACTCAATGAGCGAGCACGACTTTCGAATGAACTGCATGAGAAGCAGCGTATTCTGGAAGAGAAGAACACTGAACTGGATGCTGCGAAGTCTGCAGCGGAACGAGCCAATCGAGTCAAGTCGGAGTTTCTGGCCAACATGAGCCACGAGATTCGAACTCCGATGAATGGCATCCTTGGTTTGTCAAAACTGCTGCTCGACACTCCCGTGAATGCAGAACAGCGGCGAAACCTGGAGCTTGTCGTTTCATCCGGCGAAGCGCTCCTCACAGTGCTCAATGACATTCTCGACTTCTCGAAGATCGAAGCCAACATGCTTCACTTCGACCCCTGTGCGTTTGAGCCGCGGGAAGTTGTTGGAAATGCGATGAAGCTGCTGGGACTGCGGGCTGAACAGCGAGGCATTGAACTGACCTGTCGCATTCTTCCTGATGTGCCGCACGTGCTTGTCGGGGATGCCGGTCGAATTCGCCAGATCCTTATGAACCTTGTCGGAAACGCCATTAAGTTCACTCACGACGGTGAAGTCGCTGTAACGGTGTCTAAAGTCGCGTCGCGCGAGCATTCGGTGGACATCCTGTTCTCAGTGCGCGACACCGGAATTGGTATCCCGAAGGACCGACAGGGCTCTGTGTTTGAAGCGTTCGTGCAGGCTGACGGAAGTACAACTCGACACTACGGCGGAACAGGCCTTGGACTCACGATCTGCCGTCGGCTCGTGCTGCTGATGGGTGGCAACATCGGGCTTGAGAGTGAACCAGGTGTCGGCAGCAATTTCTACTTCACTGTGCCCTGTGAAATTAGTGAAGACATCGAAGGGTCACATCCAGCGGCCCTGTCGTCCACAATTCCGGGACAGCGAGTTCTGATTGTCGACGACAATTCAACCAATCGACTCATCCTTGAAGAGATTCTGCACTCGTGGAACATCAAAGCCGTCAGCGTTCAGCATGGTTCTGAAGTCCGTGCGGTTCTTGAGCAGGCCGCCGCAGCGGGGCGCCCGTTCAACATGATGCTGCTGGACCTGCACATGCCGGATATGGATGGTTTCGGCGTGGCGAAAATGGTCGAACGGCTGCCGTGCGGCGCGGATATCGACATCATCATGCTCAGCTCTTCCGAAGCGGCTCATCATCGAGCACAGCTTCAGGAGACTCGCATCGCTGCGTTCCTCACAAAGCCTGTGATGCAGTCCGAGCTGCTTGAGACCATTCTGACACTAAATGCCGTGCCAGAGGAAACGAACACACCGGCTCCGGTCGTTGTCGAGACTATCGACGACAACGAAGTGAAAGTCGTGCCTCGAGTCCTTGTGGTTGAAGACAACTTCGTCAACCAGCAGCTGATGCTGCGAGTGCTGACGAAGGATGGCTATGAAGTTTTGCTGGCAGGTGATGGAAATCAGGCCGTCCAGACGCTCGTTTCCGAAAAGGTCGATGCGATCCTGATGGACTGCCAGATGCCCGTGGTTGACGGTTATGAAGCAACACGTCTCCTTCGTCAGGCCGGATGTGTTTCACGTGTGGGCGAACGTATTCCGATCATTGCTCTGACCGCGAATGCGCTGGCAGGGGACCGGGAACGCTGCCTGGAAGTTGGCATGGATGACTTCGTCACCAAGCCCATTCAGTTTTCTGCGCTCTACGAAACTCTGCGACAGTACATCAAGCTGCCAAAGCCTGGACAGACCGCGAGCGACGCGACAACACACTTTGAACATCACGATGACGAATCCAATGAAACCGTGGTTTCGAAGAAGGAAGACGCTCAGAACCTTGAGATCCGACAGAAAGAAGATCCATCGCGAGCGGTCGAAGCTGCAAAGGTGTCTGTTGTGACACGCTGGCAGCAGGAAGAGTTTTCATCGATCGAAGTCCTGGATGAAGCGGACTTGATGGACCGAATCGGTGGCGACATTTCTTTGGTTGAACTTCTTGCGGATGCGTTCCGAGGCGATGTCGGTCAATACCTGACAACGCTTCAAACGGCCATCGATTCGTGGGACTTCCCAACCGCTCGACGTGCGGCTCATACGATCAAAGGCAGTGCCGGGAACCTCGGCGGAAAACGCCTCGCGGCAATTGCGAAGACCGTTGAGCACCAGGCGGCCAGTTCCTGCCGTGATGATCTCGACACTGCCGTCCCACAACTGCAGAAAGAAATCCACCTGCTGCTGGACCAGATCGATCGAATGGTCCAGACCGCCGGTTCCGTCGCCTGACGCTGCCAAAAGTCGAATTGACTTATTTTGCCCATTCGGGCTACAAGAACCGGTATTCAGCGGCTGGAAGCCGCGTGCGCACACTTATTGCCGCAGGTTTGTGGACGACGGTTGGCGTGTTTCTCATGAACACCCGAAAGTCCAGACGGAACCTGCGACTGATCGATGGAGCGATGCAATGCGTAAGATGACGATTGTCGGACTGGCGGCTGTTCTGATGGCCGGCTGTGGTGGTTCAGAGAACAAGCCCGCTGGTGAAACGCCATCCGGGGTCCCGCTTGCCATCGGCCCCGCCAAACAGTCAGCACCGGAAGCAAAGCCTGCAAAATCCGGCAAGATTGACGATTTCGCTCCGGCCGTTAAACAGTTACTTCAGAAGGCGAACGCTGCTGTTGTCGCTGGCCGCTACCCGACCGCGATTGAAGCGATGAGCCAGGCGATCGGTATCACTCCGGAAGACGCGCGTCTGTTTCGGATTCGAGCGGACATCTACTCACTGCAGAAAGAGAACGCGAATGCTCGTGCCGACTTCAGCACAGCCATCCGTCTCGCGCCGGAGAATGCAGACCTCTACAATTATCGCGGTTATTTCCTGATGTCGATGGGGCTTGGAAATGAAGCGATGGAGGACTTCAACAAGGCCATCACGCTGGATGCAAAACACGCGGCGTCGCTGAACAATCGCGGGCTGCTGAAACTGGCCGGTGAGAACTATGCGGCTGCCGAAGCGGATTTTTCCAAGGCCATTGAATCCGACCGCAAATTTGCAGACGCATGGAACAACCGGGGTTTCGTTCGCATGAAACAGAAGCAGCTGGATTCTGCGATGAGCGACATCCAGATGGCTGTTCAGCTGAATGACAAGTATGTCACTGCGTGGAACAACTGCGGTCTGATTGCTCTGGAACAGCAGAAATACGAAGAAGCCGTGAAGGCCTTCTCTCGAGCCATCGAGCTTGATCCGATGGATGCTCGCTGGTTGAATCATCGACGCGCAGCACTCATTAAGGTCAATCGGTTTGCGGAAGCTCAGGCTGATGCAAGTCGCATTGAATGGCTGGCTGGTCTTGCGACTCTGACAGAAGAAGCCGCGAGAAATGCAAGGAACCCCAAAGTCTGGCTGAACCGTGGCAACCACCTGATGAATGGGAAAGAGTACGGGGCTGCGATCCAGGACTTCACTCGCGCCCTCGTCGTCAATCCCGGCAATCCGGATGCTCTGGCCGCTCGAGCAAAAGCGTGGGTTGGCACTGGGGACTTTCAGAAGGCAATGCTGGATTGCGATGAGTCAATCGTTGTGCGACCAAGTCCAGAGGCGTATTCTACTCGAGGCGATCTCTGGATTAAGCTGGACAATCTCGATCAGGCAATCTCTGACTTCGAAGCGGCTAACCGGTTCGACGAACAGGTAGCGGTCGCCTACGAAACTCGTGCTGGAAAACGCAAAGAGGCCGGAGACACGGAAGCGGCCGACGCCGATATGGCCAGGGCACGCGAAATTCGATCTGCACTGGAAGACAAGCCGAAAGAAGAAAAGCCGGCCAACGTAGCCGACGGGTTTGATCCCACAAAAGGCTGATTATGTCAGTTCCATTTCAAGAACAGCGTCTCTCGTGGCGAAGTTTCGCCGCAGGGAGCGCTGTTTCTTTATTGGTGCATGGCATGCTGTTTCTTTCAATGACGCTCGTGATTCGAGGTTGTCAGAAGGCCAGCAGCGGACAGCCGGGCGGTGAAGTGTTTCGCGAAGTCGGACTGTTTGTAGTCGACGGTGCGGAAAACGGTGAAGCAGAAGCCGGGATGCAGAACGGCGCTGGTGCGGATCAGGAAACGCGTGATGTTCCCGCACCGTCACAGTCTGCTTCCGACGCCCCATCAGAGGATCCCACAGACACTCCGACGCCGAATCAATCCGCTGTTCCGTCCGAGGCGCCTGATGTTGGGGACCTGCTGGGGTCAGAATCGTCCACGGACAATGGCACCAGTGACCGGCAGATTCCACGACTGGTGGGACCGGGGTTGCAGTCCGGCGGATCGTCCGGAGCATCCGGTGGCTCGTCCGTGATTCAGCCGTCTGAAGCAGGTGGTGCCAAGAAACTTGGAGGCTTCGGCGGTAACGGCGAAACCACCTTCATGAACATTGTCGGTGTCGGAAAGTCGTTCGTGTATGTCATTGACACCAGCAGCAGCATGGAGGGTGGACGCATTCGAATGGCGAAGACTCAGTTGAAGGCCAGCCTTCGTCTGCTGCAGCCCAATCAGAAGTTTGCGGTCCTGTTCTACAATGAGTACATCGAAAAGCTCAAGCTTCGCCGAGTTGCGGAGCAGCCAATGTATTTTGCCAGCGATGTGAACAAGCAGCTGGCTCTGCAGCAGATCGAAACAGTTACTCCGGACCGCGGAACAGATCACTATCCGGCATTGAAGGACGCTCTCGCTCTGAAACCGGATGTCATTTATTTTCTGACTGACGGCGAAGAGCCTGCGTTATCGCCCGCGGAACTCCGGGAGATTCAGACTCTGGCCGGTACGACGACCATCCACGTCATCAAGTTTGGTGATGGCAAAGTCACAACGACCGCCACCAGCTGGCTCGAGAAACTGGCTCGCCAGTGCAGCGGCGAATTTCGCGAGCTGGAAGTCAGTCGATAGCCCCTTCTTCAACACGCTGCTAACGCATTAGCCAGTGATCGGGTGTCGCTTTTCTGAGGCACCATCGGTACCACAGTGTCGATGTGTACCAGTTGTTCGGGATCGAGCCGTCAGCGCTTTTGTACCAGCTGCTGCATCCGGCTCCCCACGCGCTTCTCTTCAGTCGCTTCTGAGACAGGGACACGAAGTCTTCCACAGCCTCTTTACGAACTTCGATGATCTCCGTCGTTTTGGGAGCCACCTCTTCGATCAAACGGAGAATATGCTGCACCTGAGTCTCGACCATGTAGATGATGGAGTTGTGACCCAGGTTGGTGTTGGGGCCGTAGAGAAAGAAGAGGTTCGGGAAGTTCGGAGTTGCCAGACCGTAGTACGTGGAAGGAAACTCCTGCCACGCGTCTCGCAATGAGACTCCTTCGCTGTTGATCAGATTGAGCGTACTGACCAGCGGATGAGTTTCGAAACCAGTTCCGTAGATCAGGCAGTCGACGTTCGTTTCACCATTCTTCGTCACAACGCCATGGGCCGTCAGACGCTCGATCGACGATGTCTCAATGGTAACGTTGGGCTGCTGTACTGTTTCCAGAAAGTCACTGGACAACAGAATGCGTTTGCAGCCCGGCGGGTAGTCAGGCACCAGAACAGGCTGCAGGTCCTTTCGAATTTTGGACCGCATGTTGCGCGTCAGCCACCAGCGATAGATTGTGTGAGCAATATACGTGTCCCAGAGCGCGATGATGCGATATTCACAGTCGAGGTAGATGTAACCGCGGTAAAGAGACTGCAATACAGGAAACCGCTTCATCATCCTGTGCCATCGTTCTGAATAGCGAGGATTCTTCAGAGGGTGGATCCAGCTTGGATGACGCTGGTACAGGGTCACATGCTTCGCTTTCCTGACGACCTCCGGCAGGAATTGGATTGTGCTGGCACCGTTGCCAACGACGGCCACTCTTTTACCCGTGACGTCTGCGTCTTTTGGCCACCGTGCAGAGTGCCATGCGTTTCCCTGAAACAGTTCGGCACCTTGAATCCGCGGAGTCGACGGCGTGCTGAGCTGACCGACCGCGCTGATCAGATAGCGGCATGTCCAGGTCGTCCCACCCGCAGTGTTGACAGTCCACAGCTTCGTCTCTTTTGAGAAGCGTGCTTCGGTGACCGTTTGCCCGAAGGAAATGAAAGGACGAATTCCGAGTGTATCGGTGACATCTCTGAAGTACTGCAGGATCTCGGGCTGCCGAGCATACTTCTGGCTCCAGTCATGTTTTGGAGCGAATGAAAAGGAGTACAGATAGGAAGGTACATCGCAGCCTGAATTTGGGTAGTGATTCTCAAGCCACGTCCCTCCGACTTCCTGAGAACGTTCCAGAATGGCGAAAGATCGTTGCCCTCGCTTCAGCAGCATCGCGGCCATGCAAATTCCGCTCATGCCCGCGCCAACAATCAGGTATTCAACTCGATTCGATTCGGCAGCCATGGGTCGACCTGGTTCGGTTCGATGATTGCAACTTGTGTCGGACAGGGCATAGTACCAGTCGTTCTTGCCGACTGTTCTGGATACGAACGTGCGGTGTGTCTTAGACTCCGCGAATCGGCTGGCGTCAAGCGGCCCGCAAAACTCTCATTCGTATGTCAGTGAATCTCCTTGTGGCGAGAATTTCCCTCCAGTCACCTCCATCGTTTCTGAGCACCCCGCTGAATGGCTGGGATGGCGGCACGATAGTCGCTGGGCAAAAGACGCACACTCTTCGGTTGCGAGTGACGCCGTCGCACACTCCCATCGTTTATGTTCATGGGATTATGGCAACGGTGGATTTCTGGCCCCTGACACTGCCCGAAGAACTTCGAAACTACGGTGGCTGTTCCATCAGTTTGCCAAATCACTCGACGAGATGGGTATGCGGCAGGGACGGATCGACGGATGCTGCCGCAAGTGCCCCGGACTCCACTCCGGTCACGCCCGATGACTTCAGTCGTCCGATCATTCAGGTCATTGACGAAATCTACGGCGGCCGTCCTGTCCGGCTTGTGGGCTGGTCAACCGGCGGGTTCGCTGTGCTTCACGCGGCGGCGAAGTATCCGGAGAAAGTGGAATCCGTTCTTTCGATCTGCGGATTTGCACGCGGGAAATGGGCTGGAGGCCTTGGGTTTTTCCAGTGGCTGGCAGCCCGGGCCTGGTCGCGCTGGGGGCTCACGCACGGATTCCGGCTGACCCGCATTCGTCCGCAGCTCTTTGATAACTTTATGATGCCAATGTGTTCTGTCAAAAAGGGCTCGGATATAAGGAGTCGCGCAAAGGCGAGCGGACTGAGCCTTGGAATGAAGACTCACGATCTGGACCGGCTGACAGAAACGATGGGCCAGATTCGAGCATTCGACATTTCGTCATCACTCGAGTCGATTCGTTGTCCCGTTCAAATCCTGGGTGGAGATCGAGACCCCGTCATCCCGTACAGCGAGACTCAACGCCTTGCACAACTGATCCCTCAGGCGCGGTTGGAGACGCTGCAGGGTTGTGGTCATCTGTATTTTGCCGAGGCTCCGGTCGAATCGAGTGAGTGCATGGCCAGGTGGCTTTTGAATCGCTGACCGCGAATGCGTCTCCGGGAAATGAAAGAAGCCGGCCCAATCGGACCGGCTTCTCTCAGAGATTCTTTCGAGGATTCAACGACTCGTTCTTATCGAACGCGAGGAGTCGCAGTCTCTGTTGGCTCTGCCTGAGTTTCCTTGCCAGCTTCGCGAACATTGGTTTCAGCAATGACCACCAGGTTCTTTGCCTGAGCGATCTGGCCCGGCTGGAAGAAGTACTCGATGCCGTTCAGTCCCCGATGATTCTTGTTAGCAAGCTCATCCCAGCTCATGTTGTCCGTTCGAGTCCAGATGGCAGCCTGAGCAGACTTCTGGTCAACTCGACCTGTTCCAACCAGACGAATCAGTTCGGCAAGAATTGGGTCCTGCGTGTAATCATCAACCTTGACCAGCTTGTATTCGACTCGTGGGTTTGGATCGGCCTTGCCATGGTTCAGGCAGGCTGAAACGAAAGGAACCTTCACGGTGCGTTCTGGGGGAATTGAGAAGAAGCCGGCTGAGCCTGGTTTTACTTCCGGAGGCACTGAACCGAATCCGCCGCCACCCAGACCGCCACCGCCCAAACCACCACCACCCAGTCCACCGCCGCCAAGGCCGCCACCCTGACCACCGCCAAATCCACCGCCACCGTTCTGGTTGCCGCCACCCTGGCCACCACCCAGACCGCCGCCGCCCAAACCACCACCACCGAGTCCACCGCCGCCCAGACCGCCACCGCCGCCGAGACCCAATTGCTTGAGAACCTGAACGGTGACGAAGGCATCCGGCAGGTCGACCGTCAACGGCTGATCTGTCGTATTTGTCAGCAGAACGAATCCGCCCGTTGAGTCGTTGGCGATGACCTTCGACTCAATGCGGCCGTCTTCCATCCCCTGGAACAACTCAACCCGCTCAGCTGAGGGATCGAACTTTGGGTTCGTGATAACGGGCTTTCGACTCTTCGAACGAGAATCTGCCTGCCCGGACGATGGCACCAGCAAGGCTACCGCAGCCAGCGCCAGTGCGCTGACAGCAAGACGAAACGCTGACCGGGAGAGAATCATGAATAACTCCTGAACCCACAAAAGGCACGACTTCAGCGGTCGGTTAACGAAGGCCGAGCGAGGCGCTGCTCACTCAGAAACGGCGGTTCCGAACGACCATCAAGGAGTTTATCGCTGATTTTGGAGGGTTCACAACAAAAAAGTTCCCCGACTGGACGCAACTCGAAATGTCTTGTGGGCAACGACACCCATCGGGAAGCCGCTGCGGAAAACGCGGAAGAATCAGAACCCTAAAGCTCTTCCGTTCCGGAAAACTTGTTCGGTCCCCCGGTTTATGCTCGCTTTGCCGGTTCCCCTGCCCCCCACGGTGCATGGCACCTTCAGTCATGGCTCCTTCAATCGACAGACCAAATCAGGTGCCAGGCCGCCGGCTCAGGTGCCATGCACCATGTGATGGAAGTTGTTTGCGGGAATTGAGTTCCGTTTTAGGGTGCGACACAGGACTCCAGGGAAAGCCCAGCCGGATTGAGCCCATAGGACTGACGGTGTTTGGAGTATTCCGAAGCGTGAAAGAACGCGATTTGGGCGGCGACTGGAAGTGAAATCCGTTGTGAGCCCGTTGCCCGTCCCCTAGACTCCGCCCTCCGTTCCCGCCTGCGAGGCGGAATCCAGTCTCAGAGTCTTTCGGTTCCATCAGGACCAGGTAGCAATGTCGAATTTCTTTTTCACGAGTGAATCGGTGAGTATGGGACACCCGGACAAGGTGTCTGACCAGGTGTCTGACGGAATTCTGGACGCTCTGCTTGAGCAGGATCCGATGTCTCGCGTGGCCTGCGAAACTCTCTGCACCACGGACCTGGTCGTTCTGGCTGGCGAAATCACCAGCAAGGCGAAAGTGGATTACGTCGGCGTTGCTCGCAAGGTGATTCGCGACATTGGATACACATCGGATGACATCGGTTTCAATGCCGACTCATGCCGCGTCTTCGTGGCTCTTCACAGTCAGAGCCCGGATATTGCTCAGGGCGTCGACAAGGACGGTGCCGGTGACCAGGGTTTGATGTTCGGCTACGCGTGCAATCAGACCGAAGAGCTGATGCCAGTCCCCATCGCTTATGCTCACCGACTGATCAATCGTCTGACAGAAGTTCGCAAGACCGGCGTTGTGAACTGGCTGCGACCGGACAGCAAGAGCCAGGTCACTGTCGAATACGAAGGAAGTCGTCCAGTCCGTATCGACGCGATTGTTATTTCCACTCAGCACGCAGAAAAGGTGACTCAGAAAGAGATCGCCAATTTCGTTCGCAAGGAAGTGATCAACAAGGTCATCCCCGCAGAAATGCTGGACAGCAAGACGAAGTATCACATCAATCCGACCGGACGATTTGTGGTCGGTGGACCACACGGTGACACCGGTCTGACGGGACGAAAGATCATCGTCGACACGTACGGCGGCTGGGGCCGACACGGCGGTGGTGCGTTCTCCGGTAAGGACGCGACCAAGGTTGACCGATCAGCCGCTTACATGGGCCGTTACGTTGCGAAGAACATCGTCGCAGCGGGTCTTGCTGATCAGTGCGAAGTGCAGCTGGCCTACGCGATCGGTGTGGCGGATCCTGTCAGCATTCGAGTCGATACGTTTGGCACTGCGAAGATTGAAGAAAGCCGCATCGCGGAACTGGTTCGCGAGAACTTCCCGCTGACTCCGAAGGGAATCATCGAGCATCTGAAGCTCCGCCGTCCTGTCTTCCTGAAGACTGCAGAAGGTGGTCACTTCGGTCGTACTGGTCCAGGCTTCACATGGGAAGTAACTGACAAGGCCAAGGCCCTGAAGAAGGCCGCAAAGTAGTTCGAGATCACTCAGCCGAATCCTTCGATTCGGCTGAGTCCTTATTTGCACGGATGCAATTATGGGTGATGATTCGTCACAGGCCATGCCCCGTGCCGGGGACTCTCAGAACGCAAGTGCCGCCCTGCGCCCGGAAGTGCAGCGAATTATTCAGTCCGGCCGAGTCAGGGACGTTCGTGCGGCCGGTTCGCTGTTTTCGATTGTACTGCTGGGACTGCTTTCCGGCGGATTGCTCTGGGTCTCCTTCACGCCGCTTGAGTTCTCATTCGCCGCGTGGTTCGCACTGGTTCCGCTGGCTTCGATGGCAAGACTCGTTTCGCTGCCACGATTTTCCTGGCTGGCACTCTGGGGCGCTGGTTTTCTGACATACCTGGTAACACTGCAGTGGATGAGACTTGGGCATCCCGCGATGTTCCTTGCTCTCGTGGCCCTCGCAGCCTACGTTGGACTCTACTTCCCTGCCTTCGTATTTCTGCTGCGAAGAAGCTCGCGATGGGGTCTTCCAATCTGGCTGGCCGTCCCTGTTCTCTGGACAGGGCTTGAGTATGCACGTGCCTGGCTGCTCACCGGGTTTTCGTGGTACTACCTTGGGCATTCTCAGTATCGCTGGACGACTCTGATCCAGATCAGTGATCTTGTCGGAAGCTATGGCGTCACGTTTCTGGTCGCCCTTTATTCCGGAGTGATCACAGAGCTTCTCCCTTTGAGATGGCTGCAGAAACTGAAGCTTGACACGCCAGAATCTTCCGGCGAGCCGCGATCGATTCGCCCACTTCTGATCGCAACAGCGATGCTGTGTCTGACTCTGGGTTATGGGTACATCCGGAAGATGCCGACTGAGTCCTTTCTGGCTGGTCCCTCAATTGCACTCATTCAGGGCAACTTTACTCCGGAGCTGAAGCATGACCGCGACCTGATACTCACGCGATTCCGCGTGCACAATACGATGATGCAAAGCTCCATCGAGCTGCAGCCGGATTTCATAGTGTGGCCGGAGACGATGTTTCCATGGCCGGTGCAGAGTGCTGCTGAGGGAGTGACGGATGAGCAGATTCTTAACCAGATTCCTCGCGAAGTCCTGAAGGACTACGGCGATGAAGCCCATTTGCTGACGGAGCCATTCCGAACTAAGGAAGTTCAGAAGAGTCTTGCAAGCCATGCTCAGGGTGTCGGTGCGGCACTGGTGATCGGTGTCGAAGCACTGGTTGCAGAAAAGGACAAGACTCAAATCTTCAACGCGGCTGCATTCGTCAGGCCGGATCTTGGATACTCCGGACGGTACGACAAAATTCACCGCGTCATCTTCGGTGAGTACATTCCGCTGAGAGATATTTTTCCCTGGCTGCATCAGCTGACACCATTCGGCGCGGGCTTTGGGATTGATGCGGGAAGCGAAGTCCGGACGTTCGAGTATGGCGACTATTCCATAGTGCCGATGATCTGCTTTGAAGATACGGTCCCGCAGCTGGTTCGCCGCATGGCTGCTCAGAAGGACTCAACCGGACAGAGCTGTGATGTTCTTGTGAACCTGACAAACGACGCGTGGTTTCGAGGCAGCAGTGAACTGGATCAGCACCTGATCACTTCCGCATTTCGCTGCGTCGAGACTCGCATGCCCCTGGTTCGCGCGGTGAATGGCGGAATATCTGCCTTCGTCGACGGGAACGGCGAGATTCGCGATCCGGCAAAGATTCTGGTCCTCAAGGAACCGCTGGAGGGACTGTCGCCCGAACTGAAAGAAGTGAAGGGGCTCCGTGATGAATCGACCGGGAAGTGGCGACGTCAGTTTTCCGGGATTGTCTTTGGCCAGGTCCCGCTGGATCCTCGTGAATCTCTATATGTTCGATGGGGTGACTGGTTTGCCGGCCTGTGTCTGATTGCTACCCTGTTCTGCATCATGCCACGCAGGATGAAATAAACTGGCTGCCTGCTGAACGGCTCGGCAGGAGCCTCGCCCTCCCGTTTTCACTACAGGCTCCCGTTTTCAACAGGCTGAGGTTTAGCAATCTGAGTCTGCACGGAATCTGTCTGACTAACATTTGACTGAAAGCCACTGAAGATGTTCAACCGTCTTTACCTGACACTCTGCATCCTTCTGTTCATCGCACCAACTGTCGTGGGAGATGAACCAGTTTTTGCCGACAACAAGTATGCTCACAATGAATGGATCTCTTTGTTCAACGGAAAGGACCTGACCGGCTGGACTCCCAAGATTCGCTACTGTGAGCTTGGCGAGAACTTTGAGAACACTTATCGCGTTGAAGATGGCTTGCTGAAAGTGCGGTACGACGGAGAAGGCTACAAGGATTTCGGCGAACGATTCGGGCACCTGTTCTTCAAAGATCAGTTCAGCAACTATCGTTTTCGCGTGGAATACCGATTCGTCAGCGAACAGTGCGCTGGTGGACCTGGATGGGCCATTCGGAACAGCGGCGTGATGGTGCATGGTCAGGATCCCAAAACCATGTCGAAGGATCAGGATTTTCCGGTCTCCATCGAAGTCCAGCTGCTGGGAGGTAATGGCAAGGACGCTCGTACCACTTCAAATCTCTGCACGCCCGGAACCAACGTTGTCATGAACGGAGAACTGAAACTGCAGCACTGCATCAACTCCAGTTCAAAAACCTACCACGGCGAACAGTGGGTTACCGCAGAGATTGAGGTGCACAATGGCGAGATCATCAAGCATCTGATCGACGGTGAAGTCGTCCTCGAGTACCAAAGTCCACAGCTCGACAAACGAGATGGCAACGCAAAGAAGCTGATCAAGGGCGACGACCTTGTGATCAAAGGCGGATCAATCTCACTGCAGTCTGAAAGTCATCCGATCGACTTTCGAAAAGTCGAGATCATGGTTCTGAGCGAGTGACGCAGGAACAGGCATCTGCAATCAGCCTGCGGAACCGGCGTCGCGATTTTCGGGTGGCGGTGAGTTGTCTTCCATCGTGCTGTCATTGCACAACGGGACACTCGGATTGGGGTCTGTCAACAGCTCTGCCAGTGTCGTTGTGCGGAAGGCATCTTCCACTTTGGACAGTGCGGCATCCATGCGAAAGTGAAGCGCACAAAGTCGGACACCGTGACTCTTCAGTTCCAGCGGACAGGTCCGAATGCGCGGAATGGGATCGACGGCCGTCACCACATCCAGGATCGTCAGTTTGTCCGGCGGGATGGCCAGCGAAACACCTCCACCCAGTCCTCGCTGCAGATTGACGATCCCTTTCGCTCGCAGGCCCTGAAGAACTTTGGACAAATACGCTGTGGGAACCTTTGTGGACTCGGCGATCATTGCGGTCGTCTGAGGTTCGCTTCGGCGCATGGCGAGATGCACGACCGCACGAAGGGCGTATTCGACGGTTTGCGAAAACATAGCCAGCCACCTAAGTCTGGGGCGAAACAACGCCCCGGTTGAAAATCGACACCCTGGCTGCCTGCCAGGATTGCCCTACAATTTGTCTGGAAAACCGCATCAAAATCTTAATCAGCGAGAGTATTTGCCCTGCTGATTTCTGGATGAACACTTTGTGGGCGAACACGATGTGGTGAACCAGGAACTTGCTCTAGCTGAATTTCGGAGAAACGGCTAAAGACGAGTTCTCTGACTTAGATTCTACCAGTGCACAGGCAGTCAGTGCCGAGCTGTGAATCTGAGGGGAGGGGCTGAGGAATTGGTCAGGAGCGGGAGTCTATCACACCCAGGACAATTCTGAAGCGTGAATTTCAAGGATTTACGAGCACTCACGACAGGGAGGTCACCGGTGCGCGAGAATTTTCTATCATTTTCGCTGCCATTGGTAGGGCAGGAAGAGATCGACGAAGTCATTGACGCCTTGAAGTCCGGCTGGCTTACGGCCGGGCCGAAGACACGCCAGTTCGAGCAGGAATTTCGGACCGCGTTTCAGGCTCCTGCCGCGCTGGCCCTCAATTCGTGTACGGCGGGCCTTCATGTGGCTTTGAAAGTGCTGAATATCGGTCCTGGCGATGAAGTCATCACAACTCCGATGACATTCGCCGCGTCGGTCAACGTGATCGAACACGTGGGAGCAAAGCCGGTTCTTGTCGATGTCGAACCCGACACGCTCAACATTCAGCCGGATGCCGTTCAGCGCGCGATTACTCATTCGACAAAAGCGATCATCGCGGTTCATTACGCCGGACATCCGGTCGAACTGAATGCGCTGCGGTCGATTGCCAGCGAGTACCAGCTGCACCTGATCGAAGATGCGGCACACGCCGTCGGGGCCGAATTTGAAGGTCAGCCAATTGGCTCAGGCCAGAATCTCACAGCCTTCAGTTTCTATGCGACCAAGAACCTGACGACCGGTGAAGGTGGTATGCTGACTGGTTCACAGGATCTTCTGGATCATGCTCGTATCGTCAGCCTGCATGGAATGAGTCGCGAGGCATGGAGTCGTTACGCAGCGGGCGGCAAATGGGCCTACGATATTGTGGAGCCTGGCTTCAAATACAACATGACCGATATCCAGGCGGCCATCGGTCTGCAGCAACTGCGTCGCTTCGCAAGAATGCAGGATCGCAGACGGCAGATCGTTGAAATGTACAACGAAGCCTTCTCTCGTCACTCCGCATTTCTGACTCCTGTCACACGTTCGCATGTGACAAATGCGTGGCACCTGTATGTGCTGCGTCTCCGCGCTGGTGAACTGTCGATTGGACGCGATCAGTTCATTCAGGAAATGACGGCAAGGAAGATCGGAACGTCAGTGCACTTCATTCCGATTCACATGCACTCGTTCTATCGCGACAAATACTCCTACCATCCAGACGACTTTCCGATCGCGAACGCGGCTTACCAGAACATGCTCAGTCTGCCACTCTCACCGTCCATGTCTGATCAGGATGTGGCCGACGTGATTGAAGCAGTGCTCGACATCCGGTCTCAGTTCGGACGACGAAGAGCCGCCGCGTAGTGTTCTCAGGCAACCCGAACATCGTGCCACGAAGCGATGTCGGGCTGCGGTGTCGGGCGGAGACTGTGAGCCGCGTTGCCGAGCATTCTCAGTTGTCAGGCAGGCGATATCGGGCGACGAGCTTCTTGGCGACTCTGAGCCCATCCACGGCAGCAGTCACAATGCCGCCCGCATAGCCTGCCCCTTCACCGATCGGAAAGACACCCGCAATTTCGGGGATCTCAAAGGTCTCCGGATTGCGGTCAATCCGCACGGGCGATGAGCCTCGCATCTCCGGCCCAACGAGGACCGCATCCGGCAGATACTGACCTTTCCACTGTCGATCCATGACCGGAAGTCCGGCCTTCATGGCTTTCAGAATCGGCGGCGGCAGAACGGCGGCAAGGTTCGCACCACGCGTTCCTCGTTCATACGACGACGGAATCTTTTCACCCGGGTTCGGAGTTCGATCGGCCAGAAAATCCTTAGCTCGCTGAACAGGAGCATGGTAATTCCGGCCAGTCATCTCAAACGCAATGCCTTCATACTTTCGCTGGATCTCAACACCTGCCAGCGGATGACTGCTTCCGAATTCGCTGGTTTCCAGAGTCACCACAAGCCCGCTGTTGGCAAACATCGTATCGTGTCGCGAATTGCTCATTCCGTTCGAGCAATAACGATTGGGCTCCGAAACGCTTGGGATAACAATTCCTCCCGCGCACATGCAGAACGTGAACAGGTCTTTTTGTCCTTTGGCCACAATCGAATAGTCGGCCGCCCCAAGCAGCTGCAGATAGGAATCGCGGCCATACTTGTGTCGGTTAATGATCTCCTGCGGCTGTTCAATTCGCAGTCCCAGCTGAAAGGCCTTTTGTCGCAGCGGCAGCCCCGCGCCCAGCAGCATCTCGTAGGTGTCTCTGGCGCTGTGACCGATCGCAAGCACACAGACACTCGTGGGAATAAATCCTGACGATGTCTGAACGCCCTGAAGCCGGCCATCGGAAATCTTCATACCTTCGAGGCGACATCCAAACCGATACTCGCCTCCCAGAGCTTCAATCTTTCGGCGATAGTTCCGACAGATCATCGGAAGCTTGTTGCTGCCCAGGTGAGGACGATGTTCGTAGACCAGCGAGGGGCGTCCGCCGCATTCGACAAAGCTTCGCAGAACCCAGTCCACGTCCGGACCGGTAATGCGACATGTCAGCTTTCCGTCGCTGAAGCACCCGGCTCCGCCTTCGCCAAACAGATAGTTGTTTTCAGGGTCATGCGGACCACCCCCATCAAACTCCCGAATCGCAGGAACGCGTTCTCGAACCGCCTGACCTCGTTCAAGGATCAGAGGCCGATAACCGCGCAGAGCCAGAAAGTAGCCGGCCAGCAAACCAGCAGGGCCTGATCCGACGATCACGGGACGTTCAGGCAGCGCCTCGGTCCCAATCGCAGGCTCTTCAAACGAGGGCTCTTCCCAGGATTCAATCTGGATTCCGTCGCGTCCCCGAAGTGTCGTCAGGTCCTTTTCCGCCGACGGAAGCAGCAGCGTGTAGACGAATTCCAGGCGATGGCGATTTCTGGCATCCAGACTCTTGCGAAGAATTCGAAAGCCGGGAATCACATCAGCCGGCACATCCAGTCTTCGCGCAAGCTCGGCGGACAACTGCGACTCTGGCAGTTCCACGGGAGTTCGAAAACTGGTGACTCGAAGGGACATCCGAAAGCGGACCGCGCAGGCGGCCTTTCTGCACAACTGAAAACCCGAGACTCGGGCGTTCTGAAAGGCGGATAATGTCCTCTCAGTAACGACGATTGTCCATTATTGAATGGCGATTTGTCGATTGTCTCTCCGGGGCGAGACAACGTGTTCGCTGCTGCCGTTCCTATTGTTGATCTGATACCGACTCCGGAAGACACAGAACCGGCTTTACGGCCGCAAGAACCATTGCTTCCAGACACCCGGAAAACCGGCAGGCGTGAATCATGCTGTCGCCCGCTTCACCGGTCCAGAAGACGGCTGACTTTTGAATCGGCGGAGCTCGGCGGTCCGCGATGACGGTCGTGCTGAGAATCACATCCGCACTGTCTTTAATGCGCACTCCGTACGGAGCAGAGTCCAGAATCTGACAGTGGCTGATGATGACATTACGGCAATCCGTCAGTTCAAGCAGTGCCTCTCGCTGCAGCTCCGGTGCTTCGGGAAAACGGTGCCGCCCGGACTGGCAATCCTGAAGAATGTTCCCGGAGAACACACTGTCGCGGCAGCGAACCAAAGTCACGCCCGTGCACAATTCCCGCTCAACTCCATAATCCGCATTGTGTCCGAAACTGTTGTCGCCCACAGTTACCTGCGAACACTCCTCCATGAGCAGATTTCGATGATGGCCTGAGTAAATCGAATTGCCGGAGATCGCAATCCCCTGCACAAAGCTGAGATGGATGTTGACCCACTGACTGCCAATCAGATTCCCGGCGATCGTCAGCATTCCTGCTTTCGCATTGATGGCTTCCCCCTGTCCAATGATGCGAATGTTGGCTCCGTTTGGACTATACGTGGCCTGAATCGTGTTGCTGCAGATGGTCCCTTCCCGAATGCTGCCTTCGCTCGCATCCAGCCAGATTTCGGCTGTTGGAATTCCATCGGCGTCCGGAAACTTGTGGCCTCCGTTGTTGTTGTATTCAATGTCGTTGCCTGTGATCTGAAGATTCCGAATCTCGCTCTTCTCAACACGAATGCCGCCCAGTCGGCAATAGCTGATGTGCGAGTCACTGATGATCGTCTGGTGCAGGTTAACGGCATCCAGAAAGACACCGACACCGGTGTTGTGATAAATGTGACAACTGCTGATCAGGACATTGCGAGCTCGCCCTGTGATCTGGATTCCATGGCGCAGCTGCCTCAGAAGGACGCCGGTGATTGTCGGTTGCACCACGCCTTCAATCCGGATTCCGTCCGCTTCCGGATGCTGTCCAACAACCTCCAGGTCGCGCACCTGTGGCATTCGCTCGTGAGTCCATTCTTCGGGGCGAAAGCTGTTCGGGTCAGCGGTTGTGGAATGTGTGCCTTTCAGAAGAATGGCGGGGCCGGCGGCCTGCATCAGAATGCGACACGTCCCGCTTTCTCCTCGAATGGACGTGCGACCGCATTGAGCCAGATTCACGGTGAGTGACCGTGTAATTCTGTAGTCGCCACGGGGCAGAACGAGTTCACCGACGCCTTCGTCGATGGCGTGCTGCAGCGCGTCGGTGTCGTCAGTTTGTCCGTCGCCAGTGGCTCCAAAATCTCCAGCCTGAGTCATCGTGGAATCCTCAGCAGCGCTGCCGAGGAACACCGGCTTTCCGTTGGAACGCCATCAGGACCGCATTCGTCAGCGGACCGTTGTGACCTGCAGCAGGTTTTCAATTCGGTGGTTGGGATACATTCGTCGCGCGGCCGTGGTCGCTACCTGTTTGGCATACCAGGACCCTGCACGCCCGGTGAGTGTGACAGTCTGAAAGCCGACGTCAACACAAAGCTCATGAACAACCACACTCGCCAGCTGCTGAATCAAATCCATGCAGCGGTCAGTTTCCGGACTGGTTCTGGGCTGAATTCGCATGCTTCCCTCCGTGAAGACTTTGCACTCAAACAGTAACCACCGCCAAATACAGGCAGAGCATCTTCGTCTGGCTGAAGAGCAAGTTTGTGTTCGAAGACTGCAATCTCGGACGGCCGTTTCCATCAGGCAGAGCATCGATAATGAGTTCGACGCACCGACGAAACGACGTGACGGACTCAGCTTACCGTTCGCAACGCAGCTTGTGCAGTGCAGCTGCCATATTTTTCTGACAAGGGCTGAAAGCACGTCACCACGTGATTCCTCGCTTCGCCAGATTACCAGCCCCTGGGATCAGCATGTGCAGCCCAGGGAGATCCAGCAGCGGTTTCTTCAGCGCAGTTTCAGAATCAGCGATCGCAGAATGTCGAGAGACTCTGGAGTGTCGCTGTGCACACAGACCGTTTCAGGGATCACAGGCACAAACACGCCGCAGGGCGTTTTAACCGTGGAAGTCTGAAGCATCATCTTCACGCGTTCAGAAATCATGGCCGGGTCATGAAGCACCGCATCGGGATGCTGGCGGCTCATCAGCGTTCCATTGGGCAGATAATTTCGGTCGGCAAACACTTCGCAACGAGTCGACAGTCCATGCTCTTTGGCGACAGAGATCAGCACGCTTCCGGAAAGCCCATACAACTCGGACCCCGGAGTCATTTCACGCACACTGCGAACAATCAACTCCGCAACACCGCGCCTCTGTGCGGCAACGTTGTAGAGTGCTCCGTGAGGTTTCACATGGGTGAGCCGAACGCCGGCCGACTCCGCCACCTGTTTCGCCAGCTGAAGCTGTTCTTCAAGGCTTCGAGACAACTCCGCGTCTGTCATCTGAAGTTCAGCCCGGCCAAAGTTTGCTCGGTCCGGATAGCCAGGATGCGCCCCGAATCTGACGTTGTGCTGCCGGCAAAGTTCGGCGATCAATGACATGCGCTGAACAGATCCAGCATGAGCGCCGCAGGCAACGTTGGCAGAACGGATCAGGGGGATTATCGCACGATCCAGCAGTTCCCCCGCCGGTCCGTCTATTTCTCCCAGATCGCAGTTCAGATCAAACTCGTTCATCCATTCAGTGCCGATTCAAATCTCTGCCAAAGCTCTTCAACGGGCTCAACGCCCACACTGATGCGCAACAGCCACCGTGACACTCCGCAGTCTTCAACCGCGTCGAGTTCTGTGTAGTGCGCCAGGATTGTGTAGGGGCAGCACAGAGTAAAGTTTGTCCCGAGATTCGGGCCTTTGCAGACCTGCAGGCGATCATATACGACGGGCGTCATCAACGACGGGTTCTTCAGCACAACGGACATCAGCCCGCCTCGTCCTTCCCGTCCGGTTCCTGCTGCACCGGGATTCGGATAGTGGACTCGATCGACCGCCGGGTGCTTTGCAAATCGCTCTGCAAGAACGGCCGCATTGTGATTGATGATCTTCATGCGTTCCTGAACATCACGCGAGTTGCGTTCAAGAACTTCTGCATCCCCATCGCTCAGCAGCTCTTCGAAGTCATTGGTAATGGCTGTTCGCAGAGCCGTGGCGTAACGAGAAGAATCGTTCAGCCTTGCTGACCCTGCAAGCACATCACCGTAACCGCTGAAGAACTTTGTCAGACTCGTGACGGCAACATCGGCCAGCGGAAGCACGTTGTCGTTAACGATTGCGGCCAGCGTATCATCGACCACCAGGACAAAACCAAACTCATCCGCCAGCGATCGAAGAGCCTTCAGATCCGGCGACGTCAACAACGGATTCGTCGGCGTTTCGCAATAGACCGCACTGATCGGAGTGGACTGAAGAACGTCCCGCAGTTCGCTCAGTGAATTCGTGTTCCCCTGCGGAAGGAAGTGATAACGGCCGGTTCCGAATCGCTGCTGAATCTTCAGAGTGTCCACGTAAGGAAATCCAAACTGCACACTCGGAAGCCCCGGTCGAATCTTCTCAACCGCTCGCCACACCGTTGCAATGGCCGTCATCCCACAGGGAAACAACCAGACATCATTCGCGCTGCAGCCACCAAACTGCGCCAGCCGCTCCCGAAGTTTCTGGCGTTCAGCCGTCTGCGAATAACGAACAGTGCCTCCGGACAGCAGGCTTTGTGCACTGCGTGAGCTGAGGATTTCGCCGGAGTGCTGCCAGTATTCCTTGAGCTTTCCGAAGTCGTCCGTTCCCGTTCGAACACCCGTTGTCTGGCCGTCAGCCAGAGGAACCAGCTGAGGTCGCTGACCACCACGGTGCACGACAAAATCGGCCGCCCTCTGAGCGACTCGATGTGTCGGAAAAATCAGTCCAACACCTTCTTCACCAAACGTCTGTCGGCACAGCTTGCGAACGAGCGGATGGAAGCAGAAGCGGGGATAGCCGGATTCCAGCTTGCCAACAACCTCCGGATCCCCTTCTTCATAGCGAACGTTATGTTCCCACAAAGGAAGACAGGCCGACGCCGCATGCACGGAATTCGGCATTGGCAGCCCAAGATCTTTTGCCTGCCATCGAGGATGAAGAAGCAGATTCTCCGCAGAACCAACCGTCATGAACATTTACCTTCCGGAGCAAGGACCTCTACTGCACCTGTCGCCGAGCTCGATCGATGGATTCAACAACAGACTGAACGTACTGCTGATCTGAAAACGGACTCATGATATACGACTTCAGCGCGACAACAGGATGTCCGTACTCCGTTTCGCGGAATCGATCCGTCATTGAAATTACAATGCCCTCGCCTTTCAGAGCTTCCGCATGCACGATGCGAAAGACCTTTCGATTGTATTCGTTGTATTCCTTCAGCTGAGCCGCGTAGTTGGCATTGGTCTGTTCCAGCTTCGGAAATTCAAACGTATCCACATTGTCCGGATAGACTCGGAACAGCGTCACCGGCCCAAAGTTCTCCGCATTCATTACGCTGATCGCCGGATGCGCGGTCAGGCGATTTCGCAGCGTTTCCGCCATCGTCACCAGATGCCCCAGCAGCGTTCGAAGACCATTTTTTCCAAGCAGCAGCAGCGATCCAAGAGCCGACATCGGGCCACAACCGGACCGGCTTGTTTCCAGAGTAAACCGCCCGGGATTGTAATCTCCCGACTGGAAGAGATACGGCGTCGTCGACTGATCACGAGACAGCATCTTCAGGTCGTCCGCCCGCTTCACAAAAAACGCACTGCTGATGTACGGAGCAAACCCGGTCTTGTGGTAATCCACGCCGATGGAATCGGCCAGATGCAGATGCCGAATACGACGGTTGGCCCCCGCGAGTGCTCGCAGAGTACGGTCAGGAAACTGAAGGGCATTCTGAGTGAAGTCGTAATCCCGGAACACGCTCCACGCCCATCCAATCACGGCATCGGCATGAAGATGAGGAACATAGTCGAGCGAAAATTCTCGCACCAGATCATCGCGAAGCTGATGCATCTGCTCGAGGTTATCGAGACCGAATGCATCAGTGGTTCCCATTGTCGCGACGATACACGCGATCTTCTTTCCTTCCTTCAGCAGCCGGCGAAGTTCCGATTCCAGCAGGCACGTTCGAATTTCATTGTTCGGCGCGGAGGGAATCTTGACGACGCTGGAAGCACCCAGACCCAGCCATGACGCTGCCGTCTTCGTTGCATAATGAGCCTGCTCGGAACACACCACCAGCGGCTGTTCGCCACGAAGACCATCCTGCATGGTTCCAGGGACGGCCTTTTCAATCCCAAGTCGAATTGCGTACAGCAGCGTTCCTGTTCCGCCGAAGGTAAAAATTCCACCGGACTGATCGGGATCGTACCCCATCAATGCCGCCGTCATGCTGATCGCTTCCGCCTCCGCAAATGCGACTCCGCGACTGGCTTCTTCACTGCACAGGTTGGGGTTGTAGATGGCGGGCAGCAAAGTTCCCAGGATGCCAGGGATACAGGACGGATTGATCACGTTGACCTGAGAACGTGGGTGGCCCCAGATGAACATTCCTGCCAGGTGGTCCACCAGTTCGCGCGACACGGCTTCGACGGAACTCATGTCTTCCGCCATCCGAGCCCTGGTGGCCTGGGCAAAGTCGACCTCGCGAGGTTCCCCGAGCATCGGTCGCTGGGACTTCATCGAGTCCACTCGATCCAGCGCACGGAGCACTGAGAAGACGAACCAGGCGTCGTGTTCCTGATCCGAAATGGGCTGCGGGAACGCTCGCCGCAGAACCTCAAGATTGTCGCGATAGCCAGCCATTTCTCTTCCTCAAAAAGACCCGGGCGTTCTTTTATCCGCATTCCCTGCAGTCTCTCAACCGGAACGATTCCAGAATGCCTGGCATTATCAGGAATCGATGGCGGCGAACGTTCCGATTCATTCGTTCAGAACAGGAGTGGCCGGAAAAGGCCGGAATCCCTGCGAGCCGATTCGTCGATTGTTTTCGTCGAAACGATGTTTCACAATCCCGAAATGCATCACCCGTATTCCGACATCCCAGAGCTGGCACAGACCGGTGATTCCATCGGAGTCATTCGTATTCCGGTTGAGCAGGACATTCCGTTCACACCGCGGGTTCGCGCCCTTGTGGATTCGTCGGAATTTCAGAGGCTTCGGTCGGTGACTCAGCTGGCCCTGGCATCGCGAGTTTATCCTGGTGCCACGCATACTCGATTTGAACACGCACTGGGGGTCTACCACAATGCTCTCCGGTATCTGTCGCAGCTGGGGCGAGATCCCAGGTTTGCCGCAACCGTTTCGATTCACGATGCGGAAGTTCTGATTGTCGCTGCACTGCTTCATGACATCGGACACTGGCCGTTCTGCCACCCGATTGAAGACATGGCACTTCCCAGCATGCCTCCTCATGAAGTGTTTGCGATGGAGTTTCTGAAGCCGGGTTCGGAATTGGCTGACGTTCTTCAGTCAGAATGGAAGATCGATCCGTCAGAAGTGCTGAACGTACTGGTCGCCCGCAGTCAGGATCCCAGCAGCCGACTGAGACGATCGATTTTGTCCGGCCCGGTTGATATCGACAAGATGGATTACCTGGTGCGTGACAGCCAGCACTGTGGTGTTCCCTATGGACGACACTTCGATCGCAATCGGCTGATGAATTCTCTGATTGTCAACGAAGCCGGAGATGGACTCGCGATCAGCTCCAAAGGGCGAACCGCTGCCGAGATGATGGTGTTTGCTCGGTATGTCATGTTCTCCGAAGTCTACTGGCATCATGCCGTTCGCAGTGCAACAACCATGTTCGCCAGATCGTTCTATGAACTGCTGCCGGACCTTGAGCTCAGTTCTCTGTTTCGGCTGACGGAGCCGGATCTGATTCGGACGATGCGACAGACTGCATCCGGCACTGACGTTGCTCCTCTGGTCGAAGGAGTGTTTGGAAGCCGGCGAGGACTCTACAAGCGACTTGCGGAATTCAGCATCTTCCATGAAGAGCCCCTCTATCGAGTGCTCCGTCAAAAATCTTACTCCGAACTTGTTCAATGCACGGAGCGATTTGGCAGACTGCTGGCACACAAACTGGGACGACCGGTCGGTCGGCTGGACGTTCTGATCGATGCACCACCGCAGCATCGCGAAGTTGAGTTTCGGGTGGACCTGTATTTTGCTTCCGAGCGACGCTATCGGCCGCTGCGGGAAGTGTCACCCATCGTGGACTCAATGGCCAGAACCCAGTTTGACGACTGCGTCAAGAAGGTGCGTATTTTTGCCGCTCCGGAGCTGAAAGAAGCAATCAGTCCGACCTTCGACTTTGCCGGCATCATGCGCGAAGTCGTGTGAAAATGAAAGATCACCAGGGGGTGAGTTAGAAGAACTCATCAGAGACTGTTATCCTGAAGTCCGACTTCAACATGACCGTCAGCCCTGGAGTGCCAAATGACTCGTCCAGCCGCCACGCCTGAACGAACGATCGTTTACCAGAAGATCCTCGGACGACTCATCGCCAGGGAAGAATTCGCGATCGAAGAAATTCAGGAGTCGCAGGGCGGAGACTATCCTCTGGTGACACAAAAGATTGTTCAGGATCTGGTCGCTCAGGGAAGCCTGGCGGCGGTTTCCGGTGATGAACAAGGTCGCTACCGCTGGCTGCATCGGCCGGAGGAACTGAATGTCGAAGCGTGGGTGCTTTCACGCGTCGTGGGAACTCAAATCACGGCAGCTCCTGTTGATGAACGTCCTCGAGAACGACTGGTCAAGTACGGCGCGTCGCACCTGAAACTGGCAGAACTGCTGGCGATCCTCATTCGCTCGGGCCGGCCGGGGGAATCCGCGTTACAGGCTGGCGAAAAACTTGCGTCCCGGCTCGGTCATCGACTGGAAACTCTTCCTGGTATGGGGCTGCCCGAACTCAAGGAGATCAGCAAGGCCGTGAATGAGCCCGCGTACTGCCAGATGATGGCTGGCATCGAACTGGGGCGCAGAGTTGTGACGGCGATGGATCGAGCCTTCCAGAATCGAGTTCGCATCACGGGACCGGCATCGGCGATTCAATTTTGCCTCGACCGCTTTGAGCGTCTTGCGAAGGAAGCACGGCAGGAAGAATTTCATATGGTGACGCTGGATACCAAGAACCAGCCGATCGCCTGCCATCAGATCACGGTGGGGACGCTTCGCAACAGTCTTGTGCATCCTCGTGAAGTTTTCCGCCCCGCGATTCGCGACGCTGCCAACTGCATTCTTGTGGTCCACAATCATCCCTCAGGTGATCCGACACCCAGCGATCAGGACATCAGCGTCACTGAACGACTGGAATCCGCCGCGGACATCATCGGCATTCCGCTTCTGGATCACATCATCGTCGCCGGCGACAAGGCACTCAGTATTCAGGACTGGCGATCAAGCAGCCGCTGGAAGTAAACAACATCGCCACTGGGTTTACCGCAGTCGACTCAGGTTTTCGCACTACCCAGCTCTGCACGTTCAAACAAGCTCACGCCGAACCAGCAGCGCTTCGCTTCGAGACGCAAAGCCTGAAACACTCGGTGACCAACCGTGCCTGCGCGCGTCCGGCAACGTCTGGTAGTGCAAAAGCCGTGGACCCACCTGGATAAACCAGGTGGCGGAGGAACTGGTCGTTGGCCGTTGGTGCCCGGGAGAGCGCTTTGTGGCACTGGTCGTCAGTGACTTCGACGCACTATCCGAAGAAGCATTGAATGAGCTGAGCCGTCAACTCATCGACCAGGGCTGCGTCTATCTGTGCTGCTGGGGCATTGGCTGTGAACGATTTCACGACCTGTTTGACCAGCAGTGGATAAACGGTGGGTTCGATCCACAATCCACCGACACAATTATGACCACCTGGCACGCGAATGAATCACTGGAAGGATTTCTCCGGTTCGGACTTTTCTTCACCGAGCCGAGCTGCGGTTTTCGCGAGCGGTGCAACACGACGAGTGTCATCGTCATCAACGATTCAGCGACGGTCGAGAAGATTCGCGCGGTGCTTTGAGATGTAGCCATCACTCTCTGAGTGATGCTCTGCGATTCCGCGAGCAAGCTCTGCCCGGACGAACATCGTGCGGTCGTTGAAAGCGGGTGAAGAATCGCAGGTCGTCACTCAGAGAGTGACGTCTACTTTGCTGTTAGAGCTGGCGAGCCATCAAAAGCAATCACCCTCGGCCGTCTTGTTCCCGCGGCCTTATTGTTCCACGTTTCTGCCGTTCGAACGAGCGTGTGGTTTCGCACAAACGGACGTGAAGTCCAACGAACGTTGCCGAGCTCCGCTCAACCGCGGGCCACATGCGTGCTAATCCTTGAATTCCAGTCTTGGACGCACGATCCTGCCAATCAGAACCCCATTGTCTGGTGAGGTCCGATAATCGACGATCAACTTGCCATCGGAGACATCAAAGTCTGAGGGGTCAAATCGCTCGTCTGGTATTGGATCATTGATGCTGATCCAGCGGTATTCCGCCTTCGCCTTTTTCGTCATGTTGCCGTTGTCGTAGCATTCTCCCGAAAGCTTTATCGGCACCCAGACTTTTGAAATCTCCTTCCATTCTGTGTCGGTCCAGCAGACAAGATCTCCTGGCAGGTTTTTCCCCGGAAGAAGTTCGTATTGTTCCATTCGTTCAATGGAGAACCCCTTGCGCTCATTGATGCGGATCTTTGTTAGATATTTGGCGGGCGATTGAGTAACAACGCGACGATCCTGCAAAATGAACTCGTAGACTCCAGGTTCAATTTCCTTTGTATCCAGGTAGTTGTAGCCGTGAGTCAATGTATCGCGCAGTTCTCGAAACGAAGTGAAGCGGTCTGGAAATGCCATAACACCTAGCAGGGAATCGCAACGGGGGTCAATGCGAGCACAGCTTTTCCAGTCACGCTTTGAAGGTTTGTGAACGCCGATACAGACTGCTTTCCCTCCTCCATAGGGCCATGAGATGATCTGGTCGTTCCGAAGAATCCAGGCGGAGGCGAAGCCGTTTGCTTTGTCCCATTCCGATTCATAGCGTTCTGCCTCGGGAGATATCCATCCTTCAATCCTGAAGTTGTCACGGACAGTCGGATCATTGGCGTTCTTCTCAAAACCGCCCTCGACGACATAGTGAGCATGGACGATTTTCTCCTGTTCAGCGAGCCAGCCGGAGACAAGATTTGTAGCAACGGGATCTTGCTGCAAGGTCGTGCCTGAGTGCTCGTCGCCACCTTCAGTGATCGCGGCGGACGAGAAGGCAACGATGCCGGAGAGGAACAACGTCAGCCAATAACCAGACCCATCAGCTTGTTCTTCAATTGGCACGGCATTCCTCCACAACAATCGTTTCAGAACATCCAATTCGCACGTGGCATCATAGCCAGCAAACAAAGCAATGGCACGACACAGGTGCCGTGGTTTTGTCCGAAATTTCCCCCAACTACAAGTCACATTGCTGTCGTGCTCACTGCATAAATAACCGTAGGATGGCCGCCCTCGGCCGTCTTGTTCCCATTGCCTTATTGTTCCACATTTCTGCCTTTCGAACGAGCGTGTGGTTTCGCACAAACGAACCTGAAGAGCAACCGGAACTCAATCGCAAACGGACGAGGGCGTCCATTCTACTTGTGGTGCAAGTCCGTTGGATGATCGAATGGATGGCACCTGGAAATCCTGGTTCATAAACCAACGTAGCCATCACTCTCTGAGTGATGCTCCGCGATTCCGCGAGCAAGCTCTGCCCGGACGAACATCGTGCGGTCGTTGAAAGCGGGTGAAGAATCGCGGGTCGTCACTCAGAGAGTGACGTCTACTTTGCTGTTGGAGTTGAAGAGCTATCAAAAGCAATGGCCCTCGGCCGCCATGTTCCCACGGCCTTATTGTTCCACGTTCCCGCCGTTCGAACGAGAGTGTCGTTTCGCACAAACGAACGTGAAGAGCTTCCAGAACTCAATCGCAGACGGCCGAGGGCGGCCATTCTATTTGTGGCTCGTGTCTCCGACGCGAGAACTTCCGCCACGGAGTGACGGGCCACCCTCGTTTCGCTCTTCGAAATTGCCACTAGGGTACACAAAACAAATTACCCTATATCTGCAAAAAAAGACGTGCTGGCAAAGTTCCCAGTGGGTCGTGGTTTCGCTAGACTTCCCAGCCTCAAAAATCGTCAACAGGACGTTGGTCAAAGAAACTCCTGCGTTTTTGCAGGGACAACGCCTCATTTCAGTGAAGCACAGGAACAACGAACATGGCAAAAGGCAATAAGAAGCTCCCGGCCACGAAGCCTCAGACGGAACATCAGGTTCTGCTCGACAATACGCTCGGCCAGATCGAAAAGATGTTCGGCAAGGGCTCCATTATGAAGCTCGACAACACCGAACAGGTCGGCGGGTTTCCCGGAATCTCCACCGGCGCGTTGTCGCTGGACCTCGCGCTGGGCGGCCGCGGGTTTCCTCGGGGTCGAATCATTGAACTGTTCGGACCGGAATCCAGCGGTAAGACGACTCTGGCTCTGCATGCCATCGCGAGTGCTCAGCGTGAAGGTGGCATCGCGGCCTTCATCGACGCGGAACATGCCCTGGATCCTCAGTGGGCACGACGTCTGGGTGTGAATCTGGACGAACTGCTGGTCAGCCAACCTTCCTACGGTGAAGAAGGTCTGCAGATCGCCGAGATGCTGGTGAAGTCCAACTCGGTGGACATCATCGTGATCGACTCGGTCGCAGCTCTGGTTCCGAAAGCGGAACTGGACGGCGAAATTGGTGACTCGCACGTCGGCCTTCAGGCTCGAATGATGAGCCAGGCGATGCGAAAGCTGACCGGTGTCATTTCCCGTGCGAAGGCGACTGTCATCTTCATCAACCAGATTCGTGAAAAGATCGGTGTGATGTTCGGCAGTCCGGAAACGACGCCTGGTGGTCGAGCCCTCAAGTTCTATAGCTCGGCACGACTGGATGTGCGTCGAGTCAATCAGCTGAAGGAAGGCGAAACGACGATCGGCATGCGGATGCGTGTCAAGATCGTGAAGAACAAGGTGGCTCCTCCGTTCCGAGTCGCTGAATTCGACATGTACAGCACCGGCGGGATCAGCTACGAAGCCGACCTGCTCGATCTGGCCACGGAAAACAAGATCATTGATCGCAGCGGAAGCTGGTTCAACTACGGCAGCAACAAGCTCGGACAGGGCCGCGACCGTGCTCGCCAGTTCCTGGAAGAGAATCCAGCCATCGCCGCCGAAATCAAGCAGCGGATTCTGGAGCTGAAGAATCTGACGTCGAGTGCTCCAGCCGAAGTCGAAGCGGCCGCCGCTGTGGAGGAAGAAGAATAACGGTTCGCCTCTGTGGCCAATTGATGGTCGCACGCAGCGATTCGACATACACTGCCATCCGGCAGGAAACAGGAAGCCCGGCATTCAAACTGCCGGGCTTCTTCACTTCTGAGTGCTGTCAGTGATCGAGGGGCCAATCGCCCTCATGGAAAGGATGCAGCAGTGGCCAGTCAGGGAACAACGATCGTCAAACCGGACGAGTTATCTGAGATCGTGTTTGAGATCAGCAGCTTCGCGAAACAGACCGCAACGGTTCTGCAGGTCTCCGGCAATCAGGTCGAAGGCGCGGTGCGTCTGCTGGAAGAAGGCAACACGATTCCCTTCATTGCTCGGTATCGCAAGGAAGCGACCAAAGGCCTGGACGAACGACAGCTGCGAGCCATCGAGGATGCTCTGGCTAAAGCCAAAGAACTGGCAGCCCGAAAAAACACCGTGCTGAAGACGATTGCCGAACAGGGACAATTGACCGTCGCCCTTCGCCAGCAGATTGAACAGTGTTCTGACGCGCGAGTCCTGGAAGACATTTACCTTCCGTATCGCCCGAAGAAACGAACGCGTGCCGCGATGGCGCGGGAACGAGGACTTCAGCCGCTGGCGGACGTTCTGCTGGCTCAAAAGCCACTGGCTCAGCCGCGAGCCGCTCTGTTGAAGTCATTCGTGAATCCCGCCAAAGAGGTGCCGGACGAAGCGGCCGCTCTGAAGGGAGCCTGCGATATTCTTGCGGAAGTCTGGGCGGATGACGTGGCCAACCGCAAGCTGGTCCTTGAGAAAGCTCAGCAGGGTGAGCTTGTCTCGTCGGTTCGCAAAGGCAAGCAGGAGGAAGGTGCGAAGTTTGAAAACTACTTCGACTGTCGTGAGAAGATTTCTCGCATGCCGACTCATCGGTTCCTGGCGATGCAGCGAGGTGAAGCGGAAGGAATTCTGAAGATCGGACTTTCGCTGGATGAAGAATCGGCTCAGAGAGAACTGTCACGCCGAGTCATCGCATCGCCGAACTTTGAATTTCGCAGGGAGCTGGAAGACACGGTCGTGGATTGCTTCGACCGGCTGCTCAAGCCTGCCGCCGAGAGTAGTCTGCTGCAGCAATTGAAAGAGCGAGCCGATCAGGAAGCGGTCGAGGTCTTTGCGAAGAATCTGCACGATCTACTGATGGCGGCTCCCGCGGGGCCGCAGGTGACGGTTGGCATTGACCCGGGTTTTCGAACCGGATGCAAAGTCGCGGTTGTCGACTGTACCGGTCGCTTCATCACGAACGAGACGATTTATCCGACACCGCCGCGTGAAGACCTTCAGCACGCGGAGTCTGTGTTGCTGCGACTGATTCGAGAACACAATGCGACACTGGTCGCCATCGGCAACGGAACGGCGTCGCGCGAAACCGAACGCTTCGTCACGGACGTCATTAAGCGCAATCAGCTGAAGATTACGAAAGTCACCGTGAACGAAGCCGGGGCTTCCGTGTATTCCGCGAGTGAAACAGCGATCGAAGAATATCCCGATCTGGACGTGACCGTTCGAGGAGCCATCAGCATTGCTCACCGGCTGCAGGACCCCCTGGCGGAACTTGTCAAAATTGATCCGCGATCGATCGGCGTTGGCCAGTATCAGCACGATGTGGATCAGACGCTGTTGAAGAAGACACTGGATCGCGAAGTGGAATCATGCGTGAACGCCGTCGGTGTTGATCTCAACACCGCCAGCGCGTCGCTGCTGTCTTATGTCGCTGGGATCGGAGCCGTGCTGGCGAAACGTATTGTGGCCTGGCGTGATGAAAACGGAGCCTTTCTGGCTCGCAAGGATCTGTTGAAAGTTCCGCGTCTTGGGCAGAAGGCGTTTCAGCAGGCCGCGGGCTTCCTGCGCATACGTTCCGGCAAAGAGCCTCTGGATAATTCCGCAGTCCACCCGGAACAGTATCCTCTGGTCCAGCGGATGGCGTCGCAGCTGAAGCTGGATGTCCGGCAGCTTGTGGGGAATGAACGAGCCGTGGGACAATTGAAAGCGGCGGAGTTCGTGAACAACGAAGCCGGGGAGTTCACCGTTCAGGACGTTCTGCGAGAACTCGCGCGACCTGGCCGGGATCCTCGCAGTGAATTCAAAACGGCGAGATTTGCGGAGGCGGTCAGCGAGATCGAACATCTGAAACCCGGCATGGTGCTGGAAGGGGTCGTGACAAACGTCACGAAGTTCGGAGCGTTCGTGGATGTCGGAGTACATCAGGACGGACTGATTCACATTTCGCAGCTCGCCGATCATTTCGTCCGTGACCCATCGGAAGAAGTCTCGGTCGGAGACATCGTGAAGGTGACCGTGACGGAAGTCGATGTCGCTCGTCGCCGCATCGGATTGACTCGCCGAGCCCGCAGCTAATGGCCCCTCGCAAATAGCGGCACGGCGCAAGCCGTCCGGTGCCGCACCAAATGCAATTGAGTAACCGCGGATAGCGCGGATGGACGCGGATGAATTGCAGTGAAAACCGTGTGTTTTGCTGGTAGTTTTTGTGGCGGCGTGGATTTTTAAAGATTGTGCGACACGTTTGGCGGCTGCGCGCAAAGACATTGTAGCCATCACTCTCTGAGTGATGATCTGCGATTCTTCGCAGGCAAGAATTTCCACACCGGCGAATCGCACTTCGTCACTCAGAGAGTGACGTCTACAAATGTTTTGCTCTGAGATGGAAGACGTGATGTTGTGACAGCTTCCGATTCCGATGATGAACAACTCACTCGACGTCTTAAGCGGGGCGACAATGCCGCGTGGACGACGTTCTTTGATCACTTCAGTCCTCGCGTCTGGAGTTACGTGGCAAAGCTGACGGGAGCAGATCGGCACGCGATTGCTGATGTGGTCCAGGAAGTTTTCACGGGAGCTGCCAGAGGATTGAAGTCTTACGATCCAGCGCGAGGAACGCTGCTGAGCTGGCTGCTGGGAATTGCTCATCGCCAGGCCGCTTTGTACTGGCGACGGCAAAGCGATCTTCCGACGGACAGTGGCCTGAACCTCGATCTGTTTGAAGGCCCGACGAACGCTGACCCTTTGCTGGCGGCGGAAACGAGTCTTGCTGTCCGTCGTCTGCTGGCCAGTCTGCCGGAAGACATGGCAACGATCCTGATTGCCCGATATCTCGACGAACGGCCAATACCTGAACTGGCCGTGGAATTTGGATGCACCGTCGACGCCGTGCGTTCTCGATTGCTGCGAGCACGAGACCGCTTTCGTGAACTGTTTGAAACCGTCCGGAACTAGACGTCACTCCAGATCTTCCCCTGTATGCATCTGGATTGCTTCTCCGCGAACGCTTCTTCCTTGGTGACCTATGACGACTCACAATGCGTCCGACTTTGAATCTCCTGAACTGACTCGGCTTCTGAAAATCATGGAGCACGATGCCGTAGCTCCGGATGCTCAGCTGCTGGCCTCGATTCGCGAAACCACGCGAGCCGCGTTCCTTGCGGCACAATGTGAGAAGCCGGCCGATGCTTCGCACAGCGTGACTCATCGAACAAACGCAAGCGGCCCGAAGCAGCCACCGATGGGCTCGCGCTGGATGGCGATTCTCTCGATGATGGCGTCACTGATGTTTGCCATCTGGCTGCTGTCACCGAACGTCGTGCAGGCTGACCCGACACTGGGAGAACTCCTGCGAGCCGTCCGTGATGCCTCATCGCTGTCGGTCGTGGTTCATACTCCCGAAGGTGTTTCGAACGTGTCGTTCCAGGCTCCGGGTGTTGTCAGATGGGACGATGCCAACGGAAGTTACCGCATTGCTGATGGATCGCGGCTGTGGAAAGTAGACGCGACGAAAGGCATTGTTGGCGAAGAAGCCTCGCCTCTTCCCGCGGAAGGCATGGATGGGCTTTCGCTGCTGCAACTTGCGGAACTCGCACCTGACAAATTTCGCAACACTCATCCCCTGCGGCATGAAGTGATCGACGGTGTCCCCAGTTTGGTTTATGAGGCTCATGTCACGCTGAACCAAAAGGCGGCGACGTTGAAGGCCATTGCGAGGAAGGACTCACGTCAGCTCACATCACTGCAACTGGTCTCCGATGAAAATTCCACTGTTCTGGCGGATGTGCAACTGGTTGCGATGAATGCGGCCGTCGCGAAGGAGGCTTTCCAGCTGCCGAAGTCTCTGCAGCAAAAGGGAAGTGTGGGAACGCTGAGCGACATTCAGGGGATTGTGTATGTGCGATCATTTCCCGGACATCGTTGGACGCCTGCGTCGGAATCGCTGAGCCTGTTTCCGGGAGATCAGATTCGCTGTGAAACGCGAGGAGCCAACGCCGCGGTGATCCGACTCACATCGGGCGGACAGGTCACGATGGGACCATCCACCCTTGTGTCGCTGACGTCGGCCTCACGCGTGCAGCTGCTGAAGGGTGAAGTCGAAGCCAAAGGTCCGAACGCTGAAGTGGATGTGACAGCGCGGCAGCCGGAGGTGCTGGAAGTGGCTGGTTCCGATGGCTCTGTGCGAAGGGTCAACGAGGCGGTCATTCTGAAGGTAGTGACAGAACCCGCATCGGTTGTGGTTCTGGAAACGGAACCCGCATGGCTGAAGTCACTGCGAGGAACTCTGACGGCCGAATCGCTGGGCTCACTGGTCGCGAAGGTCGATGGCCGCGATGTGTCACTGACAATGGGTTTCCATCATGTCACAGTCGAAGTGCGCGATCAGATTGCGCGTACAACGATTGAAGAGTCGTTTGTGAATAACACAGATGGGCGACTGGAAGGTCAGTTTCATTTTCCACTGCCGCACGACGCGTCGATCAGCGGATTCGGGATGTGGATTGGCAATGAGCTGGTCGAAGCGGATGTTGTCGAGAAGCAGCGGGCTCGCGAGATTTACGAAACGATTCTTCGCGAAAACCGAGACCCAGGACTGCTGGAATGGGAAGGCGGCAATATCTTCAAAGCACGCGTCTTCCCGATTGAGGCTCACAGTGAAAAGCGAATTCGAATCACGTACACGCAAACGCTGCCTTTGCAGAACGGCGTCTTCCGATACCACTATCCTCTGCGAAGCGAACTGCTGCAGAAGACGCCGCTGAAGCATCTTTCGATCGATGTGCTGGTTCACTCGAAGGTGCCGCTGGCCAGTCTTGCATGCCCATCACACAGCGTGATGACGGACGCGGCGAAGGAACAGGTTGCCGTCCCCACCAGCGGGATTCGTCAGCTGGGGCCGGTCACCATCGAGCAGACTCGGTTCTCCGGTCGACTGCACTATGAAGCGTCCGACATCACACCTCAGCGTGATTTCGAACTGCTCTGCACGATGGACGGACGACAGTCGGACGTCGTCTTTGTGCCACACGTGCGAGGCAGTGACGGGTACTTTCTGCTGCAGCTGGCACCTCCGGCGGTGAGCGACGGCAACTGGTCACGCATGATGGTGCGAGACGGAAAGCCGCTGGACGTGCTTGTTGTCTGCGACACCTCGCGGTCCATGGACAAGGTGGCTCGCAAGCAGCAGCACGACCTGGTGGCTGCTCTGCTGGGTAGTCTTGCGGAATCGGACCGCGTTCGAGTCGCCTGCGTCGATACGGGCTGCGACTGGATTCTGAAAGACGCCCTAACTGTGAATGAAGAGACGCGATCAAAGATTCTGAAGCGTCTGGACGATCGTCGGTCGCTGGGCTGGTCGAATCTGAGCGTCGGGTTTGACGAGATCTTCCGTGCGGCCAGCCCGGAGACTCAGGTGGTCTACATCGGCGACGGCACCGTGGTGACTCAGGACAGCCAGGCCGGAGCCATGTTTGCATCGTGGCTGAATCGAGTTTCAAAGACTCAGAAAGTGCCCACGTGCCATTCGATCGCCGTCGGCAATGCCTACGACATGACTGTATTGAGTGCCATTGGTCGGATGGGACGCGGGACGACGCGAGTGGCGTCGATGTCTGATGCAGCGAGCGATGTGGTGCGTGAGCTGCTTCTGGAAGTGACTCGCCCGGGCCTGCGGGATTTGAAGGTTGAGTTTCAGGGGCTGGAAGTTGCGGCCGTCTATCCGGCGGTTCTGCCGAATCTTCCCGATGGCATGCAGCACATGCTGACAGGTCGATTCCGTCCTTCGTCTTCCGGAGTCATGACGGGAGAAGTCATCATTACCGGCCTGCGCGGGGATGAACCGGTGAAGTACGTCGCACGAGTTTCCAGTGGGAACGAGGTGCCAGCGCAGCCAGCCGATGAGACAGTGGCGGCGACTGATGCCCAGACGAACGACGATGCTTCGTTCATCCCTCGTCTTTGGGCGAAGCAGCACATTGATCATCTGCTTCAGGAAGCGGCAACCCCGGAGATTCAGCAGCGAATCATCGCGCTGTCGAAGGAGTTTCATCTGATGACGCCGTACACGTCTCTGCTGGTTCTGGAAACGGATGAAGATCGGCGACGGTTTGGCGTCGAGCGTTCGATGCAGATGCGGGACGGTGAGCAGTTCTTTGCGGACGGTCGAAAGGAAGCGGAGTATTCCCTGCGACAGCAGCAGCTTCAGATCGCCAGGCTGTGGAGGCAGCAGTTGTTCCGATCGATTTCGGCACAGATTGGTCAGTATGGTCGCGAGGAATTTCTTGCGTCGCAGCAAGTGAGCACTCCGAACTATTCGTTCTATGTGCCGTTCAACCGAGGTCCTGCAAGTGGTGGCCGGCCCGGGGCGACTTCTTATGGAAGGGCACCGACCGGCGGTGTTGATCTCTACTTTGCCAAGCCTGGAGCGAGTGCACAGCATTGGGCATTTGATGTGGATAACGATGGTGATGGACTTCGCCGAAGTATGTGGTTTGACACAAGCGGTGCCCCCAGTGATGAACTGTCAGAGTTTGTTGTGGAACAGGAAGTGCTGAATTCATACACGGAGTCATTGTCTCGCTGGTCGACACTGGGCAGAACAATGAATAGGTTCGGCACGGTCGAGCAACGGCTGGAGGAAGTGCAGTTGCTGCCTGCGATCGCTTCGCCCGAAGGTTACTTGCACTTGCCAACGACAGGCCTGGGATTTGAGGTGCAGGGAAGGTATGACAGTGACTTTGCCGGACGCGTACGTCCCAACGAGCTTCGTGCCAAGGCACGAAATATGGCCGTGTCCGAAGAGTACTTTTTCAATAGTGATTACACGGACTCCTATGCCTGGTCAGACACTACTCGCGGTTATCGCTTCCGTGGCGTGAATCCTGCGACGCCTTCGTTGCCCGATATTCGTGTTGAACCTCCCGTGTTTGGACTCAGCGATGTCCTGCCGACTATTCCCGAGGTCGTCTCGAACGAGGTTGTCTTCCCGGGAAATGCGCGAGAGCTGTTTCTTGATCCCATTCATCGACAGAAGCGATATACGCCCGATGCGAAGTACTGGGACACCTGTGAGTGGCCGGAAGATGTTCGTTCGATTTTGCGTGAACTCGAGAAGGACGATACGGACTTCCGTGACGGCGTTGATCTGACGTTTGAACTGACAGAACAGCATCCGACACGCGGGACTCGTACTCAGCTTTCGGCGACTCATGTCCTCTGGCATACAGAAACAGGCTGGATCCTTGACATGGCCGGCGACAATGGGCAGTTCCGTCACTGGAGCGTTGGGGACTACAGCGGCTCAATTCGCACGGCGACTCGCACGGGACTGATCGCGAAGCTTCCGCAGGCCGTTGAGCGATGTGCAATCCCGATGAGCTTCCGTGATCAGATCGGATTGCGAAGGGCCTCCGAATGGGATGCCAAAGTGGACTCGTCGACGGACACTCAGACCGTCATTCTGCTGACGTATCGTGATCAGCCATGGGTGCAGTATCGCTGGACGATTGATCGTGAACGCAACTGCCTGCTCAGGAACGAAACGCTTCTTGATGGAATCGTCCGCAGTCAGACGATCTTTTCTGACCACGTTCAGGTGGAAAACCGCTGGCGTGCGACGCGAATTCTGGATGAACAGTGGGAGGAGCTTTCAAAATCACTGCGGACGGTTAATGAAGCTCGCCTGACGATCAAAATTGTTCCGGGCGAAGACGCGAAGACTCTGGTGACGCAGCTGGCGACACAGCGAATGGAAGGCTGGTCGGCCTCAGGTGGCATCGGCAACTCGCGAACTCTGCTGCTGCCGGCATCACTGCCAGGCCTTTTGGAATCTCGCCAGGCGGTGATCAGCGGGACAGCAACGCCACAGCAGAAGATTGTTCGTGTGTTTGAACTGGCGAACCAGGCTCAGTGGGATGATGCTCTCTCGCTGCTGGAAGCCACGCTGAAGGAAACTCAGCAGACCGAAGCGGGCCGGTTCCTGCGGACATCATTGCTGGAGGCCGCTCGACGATTTGAAGTGCTTCGGAAGGAGATTGAACAAACGGAGCCAGCCTCGCTGCTGACCGGAATCAGCGGCGTGCTCAGCGAGGAATCTGTGAGTTCGCCATCCAGCATGGAGTTTCAGAAGTCGGCGTTCTCACAGTGGACGATCTTCCGGCATCTGACGCAGATTCTTCGTGATCATGCGACAGCGACGATGGACGAACGGCAGCTTGAACAGGCATTGAACCAGCTCATCGCGAGCACTCAGACCTTCGAGTCAACAAACTCGGCTGCTGTCGGAAACACGTTCTTGCTCACACTGCTCGGACAGAAACGTGATCTGCTGGAATCGCATCACCGAACGGCCGAGGTGATGGAACTTCAGCAGCAGATTCGAACTCGTTGGCCGTGGAATCTGGACGAACTGTCACGGCAGGTCCGACTGCTGCAGGCACAGCGTCGAGCCGCCGATGTTCGAGCTCTGTACGAAGCGGAGCTGTCTCCGGAGAAGGCGTGGACTCGAGCCGAACTGGATGCGATGTTCGATTCGTATCTTGCATGGTTGCGACGACGCGGCGAATTCGATGCGGGCTTGAAACTCTGTGACCGCTGGACAGCACGTTGTCCGATCAACAGTTCCGCGTGGCAGCATCGTCTCCGTTCGCTGATTGAGACGAATCAGAAGGATGTGGTTCTGGGAGATCTCGAACAATGGCTCAAAGAAGCTCATTTGCCACAGGCTGGCGATAATCCTGCGTTGCTGAATCAGCCCGTGGACCCAGCCATTGAAGCACGCCGAGATGCGGCTCTGGATTTTGGACGAGGTTCTGTCGCCGGCCTGCAGCTGCGAGGACCTCAGAGGGTCACGTATGATTCGCTGGCGACACTGGCGGCCTCGTATTCTCGCTCGGACCGTCACCTCGACATTGCGAAGAGAGTCCTTGATGACTCCGTGATTGCCTCGCGGCCAGCCAGTCGCGAAGTCGTGAAAACTCACGTTCGCTGGCTGACGGAAACGGCGTCGACGGCCAGCCTGGCTCAGCTGACGGCCACGATGACATGGCTGCAGCAGGCGGGACTACATGATTGCCCGGAGCATCAGCAATTGCTGGTCAGTCTTCGAAAAGTCCTGACTGACGAACTCGCTGCGATGTCCCTAAACCGGGCACGAGTGATTCTGATGGACGTGCGAGTCTGCAGCGATCCTCGGACTACGAAAGAGGAACGACAGGCATGGCTGGATGTTCTGATTCAGCGATGGCAGAAAGAAACTTCTCTGACCGTGCGTTCTGAACTTTCGCAGCTGATTCAGCAGGTGATCGACATTGGGTTTGAAGCTCCACGGTCGCTGGAATGGCATCGTCAGCAGTTCCGGGAAGCTCGTGAAGACGAACGCACGGCTGCGGCTTCGCGACTATTTGAAACTCTGCTGGGACAGACCTGGTCCGACGCAATCGAAGAAGAAGCATGGCTGCTGTTGCCAGTTTTGTCTGCCGGTGAACCAGACAAAATCGAAGCGCGAGCTGCGGCGACTCTCCCGCCTCTGCAGCGATGGATCGAAACGATGGTGTCTCAGCGAGCGGCACATCACCAGAAGAACTATCCGGGCTTTGACGATCTGGATGCGAAGCGGAAACAGCATGTCGGCAAGGAATGTCGCGTGAAGGCTCTGCGAGAAATGATCACAGTGCTGGCTCGCAAGCAGGAACAGGCTGCGAATGCGGTGGCTCCGGCGGGGGCAGGTTCCGATCCCGCCGCCGCGGCTCAGCTGATTCCGCCAGCCGTCTTTCGCTTCCGTCGACTGCACCAGTTGATGCTGAAGTGCGAACTGTCTGAATACGAAGTGACGTTCGGCGTATCGGATGACGAACGAGCAACGCTGCGTCACGCAATCATTGATGAATGCCAGAAGCTCTGCGGGCCGGAGCCTCTTCCGACGCCGGACCCGGCTGTGAAACCGGCGAACGAAGAGGAGGCTCACAAGCGATGGTTCGACCTGGTAGAACGACATACGGCATTCGCCATGTGGCTGATGATGACGATTCAGCTGGATGATCCGGCTGTCAATCTCTCCGCCGCTGGCAGTAGGACGAACGCGGCCGACTCAGCGACTCCGGAAGACAAGCCTCTTCCAGCGCGTTGTCAGAAGCTGCTGGACTATGTGCGTCGTGGTCAGGAAACGGATCCCGTTGCTCCGGACGCCTGGCGTGCGGCGGAGTTTGGATTACTGATTGCCTTCGATCGTCCAAAGATGCTGGAGGAGCGACTTCGCATCTGGCTCACTGCAGAAGAGACGAAGAAAGGCGAAAAGAATGCGGCGGGGAATTCACGACGCAACTTGTCGGGCCTGTGGAGAATTCAGCTGGGCAATGTTCTGGCTGAGCTGGATCGGCTCGAGGATGCCGTGGCTTTGTACGAAGCGGCCGGTGCGAGTGATGAACTGAACGCTGCCGAGTGGCAGCAGTTGTCTGTCTGGCAGCATGCTCTGGATCGACGACAGAACATGCAGAATTCTCTGCGTCAGTCGTGGAAGCATCAGACGTCGGACCAGCTTCTCGCAGAACTCAACCAGGCACTCAACACGTGGCAGAATTCCCCGGAGACTCGAACGCCGCAGGCATCAGAAGATGTCCGATTCCGGCTGGAGATTCTGCTTCAGGGAACCAGTCAGCTGGATTCTGCCATCCGCCTGGTCGCTCAATGGTACAAAGCCACGCACGATCCGCTCGTGATGGACTCGATGGCGCCATTTGTGACCGGTCGATCCCGCGCTCATCTGTTTGACGTGCTGGAATACTCACAGTCGGCGATCAACGACATCGATCAGGAAGCGGGCTTCGATGCTCTGCTGCGATCGATCGGCAAGGAGAAAGCTCGCATCCGTGAGAAGGCCGTTGTTCGGGATGGCGATGAAGAGCAGAAGCGACTGGACCTGATGGGGCTGACGGTTCTGGAACTCCAGGCCTCGGCTTCGGCGACTCGAATCACGAATCAGCCGGAACCACACGAACGAGCGGTCGTTGCGGCCTTTAATGAACTCGCGAAGTTCGAATGGAGTGACTCGGAACGCCAGCGTATTGCGGTTCGATTCCACAACCTGACACTGAAGTCGAAGGCTGTCGAAGCGGCTCGCTGGTCGGCTCTTGAACGTCTGCTGCTCCAGGAAAAATCTGGCACAAAGGGACGGCTCAGCATCGCGACGCTGATGGCTCGGCTAGTGGAACGATCCGAGCCAGAGAAGTCCGGAACGCTTGCGGAAACGGAGATTCGAACTGCGCTAAATGCAGGAGATCACGAATCCGCAGAGCTGCTGGGACTGATTCAATTCCAGATCCAGCACCTGATTGGACAGAAACGATTCAGCGCCGCTGAAACACTGCTGATGGAAACAACACGAGATGTGTTCCTGAATGATCGAGCCGGGTTACTGTTCCAGATTCAGCTGGCCGCGCTGGAGAATAAGGGGCGAGTTTCCCTGAGCGAGAATGAAACGCTCTATCAGGCTCTGCATGACGAAATGCTCAAGGCGGTTCTGGATCCGGAACGAGCCGATGAGTTTTCGACGGACCTCGGCCGGTACTTCAGAGTCCTGGAGATGGCACACTGGCGAGGTTTCAAGCAGGCTGAAGAGGATGCTCGTGCGTTTGCAGCAAAGCATGCCGATGCCCTGCTCCTGCGCCGGAGCGATGAAGAAGATCGGCTGATCAGTGAATGCCTCGGGGCACTTCGGCTGTCGAAACAGACAAAGGAACAGATTGAGTTTCTGCTGCGGCAGCTGGAAGCGGAGCCACTGGCTCTTCAGTGGACTCGACCGACCGCTCGCTGGACCAACTGGTTTGACGATCTCATTGCAGCGTCGTTCGATCGACTGGCGGTCGTGAACGCGCGAGCGATGCTGGTCCGCAAGCCGGAAGCCGGCGCCTATCAGCAGAGACTGAATGCTGTGATGAAGAAGGGTCTTGAGTCAGTGCTGACACTGGCGATGGAGGAAGATCAGGGCGTTCCTCTGGACATGACGTGGTATCTGGAGAATGCTGTGCCGGCCGCCGAAGTGGAAACTGTTGTTCGGCAGGTGGCAGCGACGGTGTCTGATTCCAGCGGAGACTTCGGTAACCTCGCGTCATGGGCTGAGGTTGCGATGGAGAATCGAGCACTCGCGCTGGAAGTTCTGCTGGTCGGTAATGCTCGGAGCGATCTGCAGTTTCCTCAGCTGGACCGGCTGGTTTCGCTGCTGGTGGAGAAGTCACGTCTTCCGGAAGCTCAGCATCTGGCCGGCAAGCTGACCGATCGTTGTCCGATGGAACAATCTTCACGTCAGCGACTGCTGCAGCTTCTTCATCTGATGGGGCTGACGGACAAAGTCACGGAACAGATCGCGCTGATTCGGAAGGAACTCGTACCGGACGATTCCTCGTGGGACAAACTGTGGTCGCTCGCCGCCGTGGCCTCAGAATGCCGGCAGTGGCAAACCTCGCTGGAACTGTATGACCTTGGAATCAAGGCGCATGGAGTGCCGGTCCTTGTGACACCACCTTATGCAGTCGCTCAACAGGGCCGCGCGACGTGTCTTTCGGAGCTGGGAAAAACGCCGGAAGCTCTGGAAGCCCTGTCGATTGCCTGGGCAACGTGCGGACAGGATCAGAATCTTCGCAGTTCGATTCAGGCGACCCTGCAGTCCGTGATGACCGCCGCTGCTGATCTGAAGTCGATCATCGCATTGCTCGATCGCAAGGCTGCGGAAAATGGTGACGACAGTTCGTTCCTGCGACGAGCACTCGGTAAGGCGCTGCTGGATCGCGAAATGTCCGGGGACGCAGAAACGCAGCTCCGAATCGCTCTTCAGTTGCAGTCTCAGGATTCTGAGGCATGGACCTGGCTGCTGAGCAGTCTGGACAAACAACTGAAGCAGCAGGCCGCGATCGATGCGCTGCTGGATCATTCGGATGTGAACCGTCGGGACACGGGGCTGTACCGGGAACTCTATCGCCGCTGGAAAACTCTGAATGACTCACTGGCCGAACAGGCCGCAACGTCCGTCATCGAAGTTGCTCCGGAAGAGGCCGATCATCATTCCGTGCTGGCAGAGATTCGTTTCAATGAAGGACACCTGGCCGCCTGTCTGGCTCACCGGCAAAGGGCGGCGGATCTTCGGAAGGAAGACCCGACATTGCTGGTTCATCTCGCGGAAGCTCAGATTCGTTTTGGGGACCGGATCGCCGCAAGGGGAACTCTGAACCGACTAGCCACGACAAAGTGGGACGAGCGATTTGTCGACATCCCGAATGAGATCAGGCATCTTCGACAACAGCTGCGATAAGTGGACGAGGTAACATTTCCGGATTTTCCCTGGGCACGGTCCGTCAGTGCAGTTATTTTCGAGCGGCGCTGGTTTTGAAGATCAACGCCGCACGGAAACTCATCCGATTTCAAACCTGATGGTCGGATGAAGACGTCTCACTGTGACTGCGACTGGGTTCGGCAATGACATCATCGATACATTCCTCCCAATCGATACGGAAGCGACTGCGCCACTGGCCGGCTTTGCTGGAGGCCATTCTGGACTCCGATCTGATGGCTCCGGAGTTTGATGACCTGCGTGAGAAAGTCCTGACGTGCGGTGCCGCGATTCGCGACCTCTTACACGACACGCCAACGGAAGATCCAACCGAGGAAATGGTCGTTGAAGCTCTGGTGGTAAGCACTGCGGAATTGTGGCTGGCAGAATATGCCGCTTCGATTCAGCCTAATGATGCTCGAACCGACCTTTTGGAAAGGTCGCGGACGATCTGGGATTCCGCCTCGACGGCCTATTGGAATCTGACAGGCATTCCTGACATCTCCGCCACGTCGTCGACTCAGGCCGGCAGTGCTCGGGAAAAAGTTCTGTTCGACCAGCTGGAGGCTCTGTTCAGCCTGGCTCATTTTGAAGAGATTCGAGCCATCCGACAGTATGGAAGTCGAGTCGAAGTGGCAGGCAGCGTGGCTCTTCAGAATCTGCGACGCGATTTACAGGACCAGGCCATTCCGTTCGCCGTGGACGGATTCGTGTACTGCATCGAAGCGTATGAACTTCAAAGCCCCGACGATGCCGAATTCCTGGGCACTCGATTTGAGCCTGATCCGTGGATCACGCAGGAGTAGTTGATTGTTGATGATGGGGATCAGTGGAAGAGGAAGTCTGGCGAGTTCGGGTACGTCGGTTTGCAGGAAGTCTGGCGACTTCCACTACATTGTTTTGACGGAGATGTGGTTTCTCTGGGATTCCAGGGCCTGCGGGTAATCGCTGCGGGCATGGACGCCACGGCTTTCGCGACGTTCAAGGGCGGCTGATGCCATCGCGCGAGCGACCAACATCATGTTCTGCAGTTCCCAGCCGGCTGGTTCCGACAGTTCTCGTCGGCATACATAGTTGGCCCAGAAATCCAGCTGAGCACATGCGGCTTTGAGGTCAGTTTCGTTGCGAACAATGCCGACGCTGCGTCCCATCAGACTTCGAAGCGAATTGCGAATATCCGTCAGGTCCAGTTGCTCATTCGGTTTTGGCACGTCGCTTTCGGAATGCCATTCGATGTCAGGGGCCGCATAACTGTCCGGCATGGCCAACGCTGCTTCTGAGGCGTTTTGTCCGCAGCGAAGTCCAAAGACAACTCCTTCCAGCAGACTGTTGCTCGCCAGGCGATTGGCGCCATGCAGTCCGGTGGACGTCACTTCGCCGGCAGCCCAGAGACCGCCAAGTGACGTTCGCCCATCATCGTCAGTTGTGACGCCGCCGATCATGTAGTGTGCACCAGGGCGAACCGGAACTCTGTCTCTCGTCAGATCAAGCCCGAAGTCCGCGCACACCTTACCGATATGCGGAAACCTGGCTCGAACCTTGTCAGCGCCGATCGGTGAAAGGTCCAGGTAAACGCAGGGATGAGCAGTCCGGGCCATCTGTTCGGTGATCGCCTGGCTGACAACATCGCGCGGAGCCAGTTCGCCGGCGGGATTGTAGTCGTGCATGAATCGATGACCGTTGCAGTCGACCAGATGAGCACCCTCGCCTCGCACGGCTTCCGTAATCAGATGGCGAGAACTTCCGGCGATGTAGAGCACCGTCGGATGGAACTGCATAAACTCCATGTCCCGCAGCTCACAGCCGGCTCGAAGCGCGGTCGCATGACCGTCTGCCGTCGCGATCGGTGGATTCGTGGTTTCTCGATACAGCGCCCCGGCTCCTCCGGTGCACAGGATGGTCTGCTTGGCCCACACAAACGTTCGGCCATGATTGGCATTCCAGACGAGCGCACCTCGGCAGACGTTGTCCTGAGTCAGCAGATCCAGTGTGAACGTCTGTGGCCAGAGATCGATATTCGGCTGCTCCGCCGCACGCCGATTCATCGCCCGCATGACTTCCTGTCCGGTCGCATCACCCAGAGCATGAGCGACTCGAGGATGGCTGTGACCGCCTTCCAGAGTCAAAGCCAGCTCTCCGTCCACGCGATCGAAGTTGGCTCCATAAGTCACCAGTTCGCGAATGCGTGCCGGAGCTTCTCGGATCACCAGTTCCACAATGTCGTGATGGCACAGACCTTTTCCGGCAGCCATCGTATCCGCAACATGGTTCGCAAAATCATCCAGCGGATCGAGCACTCCGGCGATGCCTCCCTGAGCATACGCGCTGTTTGAATGCTGAAGCGTGTCTTTGGTGACGACGACAGTTCGCAGTCGAGGATCCACGGCCAGAGCAGCGCGAATTCCGGCAATTCCCCCGCCGATGACGAGCACATCGGTGAACAGATGGGGGACCCGCTTCGGATGGAAGGAAGCAAGGTAACGGCGATGAGACGCGACGGTCAGGTGTCTGTCTTGAGTCACAGTAGAGGCCTGTCTAATTCAGCGTCAGGAGAGAATACCCTGAACGATGTTTCCGTAGAGATCCGTCAGACGATAATCCCGTCCGCTGTGGCGCCAAGTCAGCTTCTCGTGATTGAGTCCCATCAGATGGAGGATGGTGGCATGAAAATCGTGCACGTGGACTTTATCGACTTCCGCTCGCATGCCGTATTCGTCCGTCGCTCCCCAGGCAACTCCGCCCTTCACGCCAGCTCCGGCCATCCAGGAACTGAATGCCCATGGATGATGTTCCCGCCCCTTCGCATCCGCACTGTTGTTGAACGGTGTTCGACCGAACTCCGTGGTCCAGACGATCAAAGTGTCTTCGAACAATCCTCGTTCCTTCAGATCACGCAGCAGCCCGGCAATTGCCTGGTCGACATTCAGAGCCAGTCGGGCATGGTCCATCATGTCGCCGTGAGAATCCCAGTTGCCTGATGATCCTGTGTCGATCAGTTCCACAAAACGAACGCCCTGTTCGACCAGTCGCCGAGCCATCAGGCACTGCCACGCGAACCCAGTCGTCTGCCCCGGCTGCAGTCCGTACATCTTCAGAGTGGATTCAGATTCCTTCGAAAGATCAAACACTTCCGGAACAGCGGTCTGCATCCCAAAGGCTGTTTCAAACGTCCGGATGCGAGCTTCCAGCTGAGGGTCGCTGGATCGTGCCGCAAGGTGACGCCGGTTCCTGCGCTCCAGAAGACTCAGTTCCTTCCGCTGCTGTGATTTCGAAGAGGCCGGTGTGACATTGGCAACGGGCTCAGTTCCCGGGACAACCAGAGTTCCCTGATGGGCACCGGGAAGGAAGTCGCTCGCGTACACCTGCGTTCCGGCATACGTCTGAGCCGGTGCGATGGTGATGAACGAAGGAAGGTTACGATTCTCCGTTCCCAGTCCGTAGCTCACCCACGCTCCGATGCTTGGTCGAGCAAACGCGAACGAACCGGTGTGCATCCCCAGAGTTGCGTTGTAATGGTTCGAGTGATCTGTGTGCATTGATCGAATCAGAGCGATGTCATCCATGCAGCCGCCAATGTGCGGAAACAGATCGCTCACTTCTGTGCCGCACTCTCCGCGATGACGGAATGCCCACTGAGGACTCTTCAGGAAGATGCGTTCGTATCCCGGACGATTGCGAATCTCCGGATGATCCAGCTTCACTTCGCGCCCGACATCCTGCGACAGGCGAGGCTTCGGGTCGAACGTGTCGACGTGCGAGACACCTCCGGTCATAAACAGGAAGATGACGTGCTTTGCCTTCCCCGGAAAATGCGAAGCCTTCGGCGCGAGTGGATCTTCGGGAGTGCCTTCTTCGGCCAGCAGCTCACTGAGCAACCCGGGCATCAGCAGCGATCCGGCCACAGCCGATTGAATCATGCCGCGCCGTGAATGGCCGTAACTCCCGCTTCGACAAGCATGCTGATTCATCGCCATTTTCCCTCCTGCATTAAGTCAGGCAGTCAGATTCGCTCAGAGCTGACTCCATGGTAACAAATCATCGGAGCATCGCTCACTGACAAGTCGAGCCACAGCGAAGGCAGCCGCACAGGTGCTGACATTGCGAACAAACATCGCCGACAAATCCGAGACTGAGTGAATTCCCTGGGAGTCCATCTGGGAAAAAGCTCGTTCTGCCAGCCAGCTTCCACTCCCACTGATCAGGATTCGGACGGGTTCATCTTTCGGTACGTCGCACTTCTTTCGAACGGCCGTCAGTCGGTTTTCAATGGCTGTCTGAATCTGCTGCAGCTGCTGTTCGCCCACATAGGCCGCGATTCCCGTGAGCTGAGCTTCCGAAAGGTCCGTGCTGTCACAGCAGAACTGATGAGCCAGTCGGTTCAGACTGTAATGTCGAGTCAGCGGACGACTGTCTGCCGTGTCACAATCGTCGGAGTCTTCCGGGATATCGCCATTGATGACATGCACATCCGCAGCCGTCGCAAACAGCTCGGCAGCCAGAGGCACATGGACTTCCTTCACGCCGATTGAAGGATCTTCCAGAGGGACACACGGCACAATGGCACAAACCGGCGTCCGTCGAACGCCGGAGTAGACAAGTTCATTGTTCGCCAGTCTCTGGAGATCATTCAATCCATCCGGCAGCGGCAGACCATCGACCAGCGGAATCACGTCAGTCGTGGTCGAACCGATATCCACCAGCAGAGCAGGGCCTTTCGGGACAGCTCGCCCGGCCCAGGTGGCCAGAGCATGCCAGTTGGCTGCTGCTGTCAGAGTCCACAGGTCAATCGCGTCATCCGGTTCCGCGAATTCCCCTGAAGTCATCCAGACTCGAACCGGACAGTCCGGAAAAACTTCCAGCACTTTCCGAATGACAAACTCCACTCCCTGCGCGCGGGTCTCGAAACAGTCTGCAAGTTCCGCCGTCATGGTCAGACCAACCATGGCCGGTCGCTGTCCTTCCAGCAGGCTAAGTTCCTGCAGAGCCGCCACGAGTCCATCCGGATTCTTCCAGAATGCAAATGGGATACATTCCGAGACACCATCAAACGTGGCGGCCTTGATGTTTGCTCCGCCAATATCGAGTCCAAGAATGTGCACGTGACTGTCGCCTTTGCCCGGAACAAACAGTGAGAGGAATGCTACGAAAGTAGGACCGCACTGGTCAGGAAACCACGCGGCCAATTCTTGTCGATCCGCCGCATGGCCAAAGACCGTGTCAATGCCAGCAGAAGAATTCTGATTCGGTCAGGTTAGTCCAGAGGCTCTCAACACGACAGCGACGACACTCCAATCGGCGAACAATGCCCGCGATTCCCGTCAGCGGCAGTATCTGCCGGAACTGAACGAGGTCCGGTTGTTCCGATTTTTCCGTTCCTGCCATGTTTTGAAAACATACCTCGCAGATCGCCCCTGAGGGCGGTCCGATAAACCTGTTGCTGCCGTTCCAGGGTTTGCTTTTCGAACAGGTTTTGACATGCGAACTGCTCTTCGTGCCATGGTGTTTCTGTCAGCGACTTTGGGGCTGACGATTGCATCTGCGTCTGTATCACTCAGTGACGAGATTCACTGGTCCACAGACATTGAAAAGTCATTGCAGGCCGCATCGCAGGCGGGCAAACCTGTGCTGATGGAGTTTACTGCGTCCTGGTGCGTGTACTGCAAACGCATGGAGAAATCCACGTTTACGGATCCTCGCGTCGCCGCTCAGATTGATCAGCAGTTTGTGGCTGTTCGAGTCGACGCGGACAAGCACAAGGATCTGGTCAAGGACCTTGAGATCGAAGGGCTGCCGGCGATTCTGATTGTGTCTCCTGATCTGCAGATTATTCATCGCATCAAAGGATTCCAGACAGCCAATGCACTGCTGACCGAACTCAACAAGGTTCCTCATCAGAACAGCGCACCTTCAGTCGCACGGACAGCAACCGCTCCACCATCGACTGCAGCAAACACCGCCGCACGAAGGACGCAGACCGCAGAACGTCCTTCCACTCACAAAGATCCGGGCTTTGACGCTGTGCTTGCGAACGAGGTTGCCGATACGTCGAAGCGTAAGCCGGTCCAGGCTGCCAGTCGCCCAGTTGAAGTTCCTGAGTTTGCTGACCGCTCCGTCAGGAAGCCTTCAGTGACCGGACCAACCGGAAAGAAGACTCCGCCGGCCGCTGCAGCAGAGAATGAAGTGGCTCAGGACGACGCTGGCGGGTTCTTCGAATCACTGCAGTCACAAAAGGAACAGCCGGCGCCGGCACCAAAGAAGCCTGCACGTACCGTGTCACATTCTCAGAAGACGTCTGCGGCCTTTGGAGGAACGTCCCTGGTTGCTGCCGTCGATGAGCATGAGATTCGTCCAGGGTCGTCCACGCATCAGGTCACTTACCGCGACCGAGTTCTCTACTTCCAGTCGGAAGAAGAAAAGTCGGCGTTTCAGGCGAATCCGAATAAGTACTGGCCAATGCTGGACGGCGAATGTGCGGTTGCACTGGCCAACGATGAACAGCATGTCGAAGGACAGCTTCAATTCGCAGCGGTGTTTCGCAAGCGAGTCTGGCTGTTCTCCAGCGAAGCAAACATGAAGGAGTTTCTGGCTGACCCGGCAGATACGGTCGAAGCCGCCCAGGAAGCTCTTTCGGCAGAACAACGTTAACCTGTCGAACGACTGCACAGCATGAAGTACGGGAGTCCCTTGTGACTCCCGTTTTCGTTTGATCCCCAGGCTGGGGTGGTTGCGGCCGGTTGCCGTCGTTGTCGCAGAGAGCGTTCACCGACGTCACCTGAATGGACGGTTCTCTACTTCAGCGGCATTCCTGGTTCGGCAACACCATTCGTCGTCAGGATTTGAAACGAGTGCACGGCTGTGGCCGCAGGATGCTCACTGGTCCACACGATTTTTCGATCACGACTCACTTCGACCAGGAAGATGCCGGTGGATGCGCCGTGACTTCCAACGACCGTATTGCCGTTCGCCAGTCGCTGAGCGCCGCAGGGGTCTTTGAACAATCCTCCCACGTCGGCATTCGTCACCTTCCAGACCACATGTCCCTGTCCGTCAACTTCGATCACCTTGTTGCCGTGCGTGAGTGAGATCACGGTGTGGCCATTGTCCAGACGAATGGCGGTGAAGGGCCAGTTCTCCTGCGGCCGTCCTCCCAGTTCTTCCAGATCTGTTCGAATCGTCTGAACGATATGCCCCTCAGGAGTGTATTCCTTGACCGCAAATGCCAGGAGATGCGGCACCAGATAGTTGCCGTTTCTCAGCTGCCGTGCCATGCGAGTCTGCATGTGGGCATTGTCGGTCTCAGGCTGCAAAGGAGTACTCGCGTGGAGCGTGCCGTCCGGCCTGACTTCCAGCAGCCTTGGAACTTTTCCCAGTTCCGTCACGAGAGTATTTCCGTTGTACAGACGCTGAACCGTACCAAGTTCGCTGTTATCGCTGCTCAGCTTCCAGGTCCAGACGATCGTCTTGTCCGGCTGCACTTCAACAGCTCGATCCCGGTAGGCGACCAGGATATTTCCACTTGGCAGCACGAAGCCATCTCGCGACCCGCCATCGTATTCCCAGGTCACCTCGTCCTGTTCAGAGATAATCGCAGTGCGCTGTCCGAGCACCAGCAGTGAATGTCGAATCTTCTGTTCCTGAGCTTCGACCGTCAGCGGACTCATGAACATCAGCAGAACACAGCCGATCAGTAACTGCCATACAGGTCGATTCAAAATGTTATTCACCGGATTGCCTTCTAATCATTTGTGGGGGGAATCGCGTGAGTTGGTCAGTCTAGGATGCGGTGAATCGAGTTGACAGTTTGGAAATGAACTTTGAACTCTGGTCCGCGACGACCGAACGTTTTGGAATTCGAAGGGGCATGCACACTGGAACACAACCGTCAGGAATGTTACACAATCTCCGGTTGCAGACATTTGACCTTCCTCCCTCCTGAACTGGATCCCGCCATGAGTATTGCTCGACGCAGTGTTTTGAAGTCCGCTGTTATTGGTGCCGGGCTCTTCGTTGCACCTCGGATGTCTCGTGCGGCCGGCAGCCATCAGGAAACCGTTATTGGCTCCGGGGAATATCAGTATCGGGTGAATCATGCGTTTGCCCAGCTTCCTGATAAGTACACCTGGCAGACGACTCACAACGTCGCACTCGACAGTGCTCAGAATCTTTACGTGATTCACGAAGGGCGACGTGATCAGAAGGACCATCCGTCGATCTTTGTCTTCGATCCCGCCGGCAAGTTCATCCGAGCGTTTGGGTCTCAGTTTCAGGGAGGCGGCCATGGGATCGAGGTGCGAAAGGAAGGCAGTCAGGAGTTTCTCTACGTGGCCGCTTACCAGCAGGTGAAAGCCTTCGCCAAGATGACATTGAACGGCGAAATCGTCTGGTACAAGAAGGCACCAATGGAATCCGGGCTGTATGCAGAAGGAGAAAGCACGTCGACGGAACCTTCCTGGAATCGTAAAGGGTTCCTTCCCACCAACTTCGCGTTTCTCGATGACGGCGGTTTCCTGCTGGCGGACGGTTACGGCACGTTCGCCATTCATCGATTCGATAAGGATGGCAACTGGAAGAGTTGTTTTGGCGGAGCCGGCGAAGGCAAGGGAACCTTCAACACGGCTCACGGAGTCTGGATTGATAATCGCCCCGGCCGTGAACCATCCATTGTCGTCACCGATCGGGCTCATAATACACTGCAGACGTTTACGATGGACGGTGTGTACAAGGAAACGATTTCCGGCTTCGGGCTTCCTGCCAACATCGATACATTGAACAACCTGATGCTGGTGCCCGAGCTGAAGGCCTGTGTCTCGATTCTGAACGAGAAGAATGAGGTGGTGGCGCAGCTGGGGCGAGCGGTTGAGCGGCTTGATCAGGTGAAAGATCTGCGAGGTCAGCCGGCACAGTGGCAGGATGGCCAGTTCGTTCATCCACACGATGCCTGCTTCGCGCCGAATGGCGATATCTTCGTGGCGGAATGGGTTGCGACCGGACGCATCACGAAGCTCGAAAAGGTCTAAGACACTTCGGTGAAAATCTATCCCGTTCTGGACCTGCGCGGCGGGCAGGTTGTCCATGCCGTTGCCGGACAGCGACATCAGTATCAGCCCGTTCAAAGCCGGCTGACGAACTCAACAGACCCGGTTGACCTGCTGACAGCCATGCAGGATCAACTGGGGCTGAATCAGTTTTACGTTGCCGATCTGGATGGCATTCAGCATCAGCGTCCCGACTGGCCGCAGCTTCAAAGGCTCACACGGACCGGCGCGACGCTGATGGTCGATGCGGGCTTTCGAACGGTTCAGGATTCAGAGCGGTTGCACGCGCAGGACCTGGGCGCCGTGCAGGCTGTTCTGGGCACGGAGTCGTTCGAAGATCTGGACAGCGTCGTGCCGGATCATTTTGCGAATGGCATTATCAGCATCGATCTCAGAAACGGTGTGCTCCAGCTGGCCTGCCGCTCCGACCACATTCCGCGAGAGCCCGATGCCCTGGTTGAGCATCTGTCACGGCGAGGATTCCGGGACTTCATCATTCTGGATGTCGCCACGGTCGGAACACATCAGGGAATCCCAACTCTGTCGCTCATTACGCAGATGCAGTTGCACTGTCCGGAAGTTCGCTTCATCACTGGCGGCGGGATTCGATCCGAGGCATGTCTGAAGGATGCTCAAAGGTCCCGAGTGCACGGATTGCTGATCGCGTCTGCAATCCACAACGGGACGCTGGGGCGAACCGAGTTTGAGCAGTTGAATCTGCACACCGGGCACACCACGAGTGAAGACGGGTAGAGCAGGGTAAAGCGGCAACCCCCGCGTTGCAAAACGGCAACAATTCTCCGATTTTCCTCAATCGTGGACAGGTGTTGCATGCAGACGGCGGATCACGGCAGCCGATTTTCGTCTGAAGACCGGTTTCCGTGCGGAATGCCAGGCAGAAATTCCTGCGGAACTTCCTGCGTAGTGCAGAATGAACTGAGGAAATGTTCGGTTTGAAAACGCCTGGCCTCTCGTCTGAATGGAGCGACGCCATTCCGGCATTCTCTCCGCCATGATGCTGTCATCGTCCGATTCGGTCAATGGCGGAGAAGTCAGTCGATTTTCGTGCGCGATGGGGAATCGTGATGTTCTGGAAAACAGGGACCAAACGAAGTTCAGTAAGCCGCCGTCATGGGCATCGCGCTCTGAAGAACACGGCCGTGGTCGATTCGCTGGAACCAAGACTTCTGCTGACGGTGGTGAACATGACCGATCAGGAACAGCTGATGCTGGAACTGATCAATCGCGCGCGAGCGAATCCGACGGCTGAAGCGTCCCGTTTTGGCCTGGACCTCAACCAGGGACTGGCGGCGGGAACAATCACGACTCAGGCCAAGCAGCCGCTGGCTCCTCATCAGGCTCTGGTCAGTGCGGCTCGCATTCATTCTGACGACATGCTGGATCGCGACTACTTCAGCCACACGACGCTTGGAACAACGAATGGTGCACCAGAACGAGCGCTCGCGGCCGGTTATCCTGTGGATGCCGTCGGTGAGAACATCGCCTGGGGTGGAACCACTGGCACGCTCAACCAGAACTCGGCCGTGTATGAGCGGCATGAGTCTCTGTTTCGCAGCCCGGGTCATCGTGAGAACATGCTGAACCCGCCGTATGAAGAAGTTGGTATCGGAATCAAATACGGTCAGTACCTCGACAGTGGCACGAATTACAATGCCGCCATGGTCACGGAAGATTTTGGAATCCGGGGACTCAGCCCTTACATCACCGGCGTCGTTTATACAGACGCAAACGCAAACAGCTTTTACGACATCGGCGAATCGATGCGTGCCGGGACGGTCACCGCAACGAACATCACAACCGGTGTGACGTACTCTGAGACAATCGGTTCCTCCGGAGCCTACGGCATCGTGGTTCCCGCCGGAAACTACAACGTCACGGCTCAGTATCTGGTGAATGGTGTCACACAGCGATCGACTCGTCAGGTCACGGTTGGCACTGACAACGTGAAGGTCGATTTTGACACGCTGAACCAGTCCAACATTTCCCTGACGGCAACCGCCGGGCTCAACACGGTCAATGAATTTGGTGCGGTGACATCAACGACAATTACGGTCACCAGAAACGGTTCCACAAGCTTCGCGCTCACCGTCAGCCTCAGTTCCAGCGACACAACGGAACTGACGGCACCTGTGTCGATTACGATTCCAGCCGGTCAAACTTCAGCACAGTTTGTCGTGAATTCCGTCAACGACAACATCATCGACGGCACGCAGATCGTTCAGATCAACGCCACGGCAAATGGATATTCATCAGCCATTTCAACGATCAGCGTTGCGGACAGTAATGCTCCTGTCTTCACGAGCCTGACGCAGATCGTGAATACCGCACGGCCGTTGTTCACTTGGACCGGGATCTCCAACGCGGCCACCTATGAAATCTGGATCAATAACGCGACGACCGGTGCCATCAAGGTTGTCAACGTTGCCGGCATCGCAACGAACTCTTACACGCCAGCAATTGATCTTGGGATCGGCACTTACAACGTCTGGGTTCGCGGCTTTACGTCAGGCGGACTGGCCAGTCTCTGGAGCAATTCCGGTGTCTGGCAGACTCGGCCCATTCCTTCAATGCAGAATTCAGGACGAACCGAACCTTCGAAGGCGTTCACCATTCAATGGACCAATGTCGCCGGTGCAACATCGTACGATGTCTGGGTGGATCGTCTCACATCACGAACATCGCAGTATCTGCGAAACACGAACGTCACCACGAACAGCCTGGCGGTCGATAACTTCGCGATTGGCAAATACGGTGTCTGGATCAGAGCTCGAAACAGCAAGGGCGATCTGACTCAGTGGAGCTCACAGGGAATCATCAACGTCAGTTACGGTCCGACTGGTCTTCAGGCCAACGCACTCGACTTCAATTCGACATCGTCGCTGTCATGGGCTGCAGTGGCTGGTGCGACCGCTTATGACGTGTGGGTCGATAATCTGACGACCGGAGCGACTCAGGTGGTTCGCAATACCAATGTGGTCGCCACGACGCTCAATCTGCCAGGCCTGACGGTGGGCTCGTATCGAGCATGGGTGCGAGCCAAAGATGTCAACGGAGCACTTTATGCCTGGAGCAGTCCGTTGAGCTTCGAGTTTAAGAAGGCCGTGCGAGTTCTTGGCCCTCCTGCGTCTCCCAGCGTTCCTCGCCCGCAGTTTTCATGGACAGCGGTTGCCGGCGCGACGCGGTACGAGCTGGTGATCGCGGACACTTCCCTGAATCCTCTTCAAACCGAAAGTAACCTGACTGACGTTTACTTCACGCCCGCTACCGATCTGGCGGCGGGCAGTTATCGAGCATGGATCACCGCGTTTGACAGCAGCGGGAATTCGTTCGTCGGCGCAGTGTTCTCCTTCGCAGTTGCTGAGGCCGAGCCCGAAGATTCGCAGGGCGATTTGCCAGGTGACGAACTCCAGCTGGCCTGGATTCAGCTGAATGGGTCCGATGTTGCTCAGGAAACGGCTGAGCTGGCCAATGCTTCCGGACACAACGTCATGCAGACCGGTGAGCAAGAAGACGACGGTGGAAAGACACCCGCAATCATCGCTGCCAGCGCTCACGATCCATTCGTCCGCACGGAGACTCACGCGGCAGATCCTGAGGTAGTCCACGAACTTGAGCAGCCGGATGTTGCACAGTCGATTGACGAGATGATTCAGTTCATCGTGGATGAGCGGCTGCTTTATTCGTGATGCGCCTGAACGTCATCGTTTGGCGCTTTTGTCATTGTGGTTTCCACGAGGGGAACACGACGAGAACCTTCTGAGCGCCTTCGATACGGTCACGGAAGATGTCGTACGCAGTTTGAATGTCGCTGAGAGCGAAGCGATGCGTAATCAGAGGGCGAAGATTGACTCGCCCTTCCGCAATCCACTGCATGGCGAGAGGAAACGTTCGTTCAAAGTCCGGGTGAAGGCTTGTTATGATGCTGAGGTTCTTCTACATCGCGGCTCGCAGCGCGACGCCGTCAATTGACTGAGGCGGTACGCCAAAGACGAGGATTTGTCCGTTCGGGCGAGTCAGTTCGACCGCATCGTTGAAGGCCTGTGCCTGATGTCCAACCGCTTCGATCACGACTTCGGCAAGCTGACCGTCCAGAAGGTCTCGCACCGCACTGGCCGCATCGATTCCTCTGGAACAAAGAGTGTCAGTTGCGCCCATGGTGCGGCTGAGTGACAGTCGCGATTCGATGGGATCGACCCCGATGATGCGTCGTGCCCCCAGGTTTCGAAGTCCGCAGTTGAACATCTGGCCGATCGGCCCTTGCCCAAGCACGACGACGTCGCGGTCAATCATGTTGGGTAGTTTCTTCAGAGCATGAACGACGGTGCCGAACGGCTGAGCCAGCATGGCGAGTTCATCAGGCAGCCCCGGGATCAAAGCGCAGGCTCGGTCTTCCGAAATCACGAATCGTTCGAACAGGCCCTGCTGTCCAACCGGCACGGCAAGGACTCGAGTTCCCGGAGCCCAGCGGTTGCCATTCGTCGCGATGACCGTCCCGACCATTTCGTGGAGGGACATGCCAATGGGCTGAGGATAATCGATCGGATGACCTTCAAAGTTCCCATCGAAGTACGGCAAGTCCGAACCGCACAGACATGTCATCTCCGGTTGAAAGATCATGTGTCCCGGAGCATCGCTCACCGGCGGAAGCACAGGCTCAGGAACGTCCACCAGAGAGATCCGTCGAGCAGCAGTGATGTTTCCGGCAAGCATGACAAGTTCCCTTGGTAGAACGGCTGTCCTCAGCCGTTAACCACCCTTCACCAAACGCCGCAGCGATTGAGGAAAATCGCTCTACACTGAAAACTGAATACTGAAAACTCCTCAAACCAACAACTCACCGCGCGACACGGTCACCGCTTTGCCGCTCAAGCGAACTCGGTTGCCGCTCAGTTCCATGCGGACGAGGCCGCCTCGTTTTGATGCCTGGTAACCAAACAGTGTGGCTCGACCAAAATGAGGCGCCCAGAAGGGAGCCAGAGCGCAGTGGGCCGAGCCGGTGACCGGATCCTCGTCGACGCCAGCACCGGGGGCGAAGAAGCGGGAGATGAAGTCGTGATTGGACTCGTCGCCCAATGCCGTCACGATCAGTCCTCGAACAGGCAGAGTCGCCAGCTGCTTCATGTCTGGCCGCAGAGATCGCACGATCGCGGCCGATGGCACCTGAATCAGATAATCAAACCTGGATCGTCCAACAAACAGAAGGTCCGAAGCGGAAACGCCAAGTGCTTCCGCGATGCCACTCGGCAGTTCGCTGGCTTCAACATTGGTTGCGGGAAAGTCGAGCGTGATCCCATGGGCCGAGCTTTCGGCGGTCAGGATTCCGCTGCGGCTTTGGTATTGGATGGTGCCATCCACCCAGAACCTGGCGATTTCCGGAGGCAGTGTTCCCAGCGAATGCAGTTCTCGAATCGCATGAGTCGCCGCGATCGTTGCATGACCACACAGATCCACTTCCACGGCAGGCGTCATCCAGCGTAGCCGAAGATCCTCGCCGTCCGGATACACAAACGCCGTTTCAGACAGATTCATTTCCATGGCCACCGACTGCATCCACTGCGGGTCTCGGACCGCGGGCAGCAAAACCACGGCAGCCGGGTTACCTCGGAACGGTTCAGAAGCGAAAGCGTCAACGACAATCAGAGGGATGCTCATGGGTGAAACGAACTCCGAAACGGGCTTTTTGCGAGCCGGAACCAAAATGCCAGCTCGGTGAGTTTTTGTGAATTTTTGGCTCGAAACGTCAGAATGGGCTCAAGGACGAGACAAGAAATGCCCAAAAAGGTTCCGAAAATCGGCCATTTCCGGGATCGGGCTGTTTATCAATGTTGAATAACGGCTGGTATGCCGATACCCTTCCTCGCCTCCTTTTTTCCTCAAAAACGTGAGGATTCAAGGACTTTTCTCTGCACGCTGCCGCAGTTTGCGGTGAGGCCTGTCGAGCTTCTCAGGTGGTTGCACAGCAACCAGGAATCAGACTGCTGAATTCAGCAGAAGGAACCTGACTGAAGCGCCGGAGACGGTCTGGCGAGCGTTTTGTCAGATGGTGCAGAGCCAGATGTCAATTTTTGGAGTTTTGTCAGGAAATGGGTCGTTACACCGGGCCTAAGGGCCGCATCAACCGTCGTCTGGGGATGAATGTTTACGAGAGCGCTGGATCGATCAAGGCATCCGAGCGTAAAGAATATCCACCAGGAATGCACAAGCGTCGCAAGAAAGAAACCACCTACGGCGCTGCTTTGATCGAGAAGCAGAAGATCAAGTTTTACTACGGTCTGCGTGACCAGCAGCTGTACCGATACCTCGACATTGCAAAGCGAGCCGCCGGCAACACCGGTGCCACCCTGCTGACACTGTGCGAGCGACGCCTGGACAACGTTGTCCGTCGTGCCGGCTTCACTCTGACTCGTCCTCAGGCACGACAGGGGATCGTTCACCGTCACTTCCAGCTGAACGGCAAAACGGTCAACAAGCCAGGAATCATGGTTCGCCCAGGCGACGTGATTACGCTTCGTAATCGCCCAAACATCCGCAAGCTGTATAATAACATCGGCGAATCAGCCAACGGCCCAACCGCTGAATGGCTGTCAGTCGACAAGGCCTCGATGAAGATCATCGTCACAACTCTGCCGACGATTGACGATGTTATGCTGAAGGTAGACGTAGGTCCGGTCGTCGTGTTCATGTCACGCTGACAGGATCTGCAGGTCTTGCCTGCTGAAAATCGAAGGCCGGCGAATGTTCGTCGGCCTTTACTATTTCCACAGGACGTGGCTGAGCTATGGATCCGAAGTTCATTCGAAATTTCAGCATCATTGCACACATTGACCACGGCAAAAGCACGCTGGCCGACCAGTTGTTGCTGAAAAGTGGAACGATTACGCAGCGCGAATTTCGCGAGCAGATTCTCGACGACCTCGACATTGAACGTGAACGCGGCATCACGGTCAAAGCTCGATCGGTCACGATTAACTGGACGTTTCAGGGGCAGGTTTACGAGCTGAACCTGATTGATACTCCGGGACACGTCGACTTCCATTACGAAGTGAACCGCAGCCTTGCCGCCTGCGAAGGCGCGCTGCTGCTGGTTGATGCGTTTCAGGGTGTTCAGGCCCAGACAGTGGCCAATGCCTACGCAGCCATCAATTCAAATCTTGAGATCATTCCGGTCGTCAACAAGATTGACCTCCCGGTCACTCGTATTGACGAGGTGCTGGAAGAAGTCGAAACCGTTCTCGGTCTGGATGCCTCGGATGCTCTGCGAGTCAGCGCCAAGGCGGGCATGAATATTGAGAGCGTCTTTGAGGCGATCATCCAGCGGATTCCCGGACCGAAGGGCACTAACGAAAAGCCGCTCAAGGCTCTGGTGTTCGACAGCAAATATGACAATTATCGCGGTGTGATCACGTACATTCGAATTTTCGAAGGCAGCGTGAAGAAGGGCGACAAGATTCGCTTCATGCGTGAAGGCATGGTCAGCGACGTCCTGGAGCTTGGCCAGTTCCGTCCGAACATGAAAGCCTGTGAGGAGCTGGGACCAGGCCAGGTCGGTTATATCCTGACCGGTCTGAAGGAGCTCAGCAAAGTCACCGTCGGCGACACCGTCACACTGTTCCATACGCCGGCGGAAGATCCTCTGCCTGGCTACCAGAAGCCCAAGCAGATGGTCTTCTGCGGGATGTATCCGATTGACGCGACGGACTTCGAAAACCTCCGTGAAGAACTGCAGAAGCTGTCGATGAACGACTCCAGCTTCTCGTTCGTTCCTGAAACCTCGGATGCACTGGGATTTGGATTCCGCTGTGGCTTTCTGGGCATGCTGCACATGGAAATTGTGCAGCAGCGTCTGGAAGGCGAACAGAACATGGACCTGATCCAGACTGCGCCGAACGTCACCTATGAGATCATCACGAAAGATGGTCGTCACATGGTGATCGACAATCCTCAGGACGTTCCCGACGCGGGCATCATCGAAGAATTTCGCGAACCGATCGCCAAGGTCAGTTATATCGTTCCGTCACAGCACGTTGGAACGATCATGCAGCTGTGTCAGGACCGTCGAGGAACGTACAAGGGCACCGAGTACCTGGGGCCTCAGCGCGCTCAGATCATCTATGAACTGCCGCTCAGCGAAATCGTGTACGACATGTACGACAAGCTGAAGAGTGTGACGTCAGGCTACGGCACGATGGACTACGAGATCATTGGTTTCCAGGCCGCGGATCTCGTCAAAATGGACATCCTCGTCAAGGGTGTGAAAGTTGATGCTCTGTCAACAATCGTCCATCGATCCAATTCGGAACGACGTGGTCGAGCACTCGTGAAGCGTCTGAAGGAAGAGATCACGAAGCACCAGTTCGAGATCGCCATTCAGGCAGCCATTGGTTCCCGCGTGATTGCTCGAGAAACCATTTCCGCACTGCGAAAGAACGTGACGGCCAAGTGCTACGGCGGCGACATTACTCGAAAGAGGAAGCTGCTGCAGAAGCAAAAGGAAGGCAAGAAACGTATGAAGCAGTTCGGCGAAGTGGAAATCCCGCAGAAGGCGTTCCTGTCGGTGCTTGAATCGAACAAGGACGAATAGACGTCTGTTTCACCATTTCACCGGCAGCGTGCTCTGTTCCGCAATATGTGAATTCGCAGCGTGGTCCACCCGCCTGCACAACGTTGGCTGCTATGACGGTGTGCTGTCCGGGTTCAGCGAGGTTCTGGCTTTCTCAAGTAACCGACTAAGTTCCTTGAGTTCCTCCTGCGTCAAATGACCAAGAAGTTCCCGGTGCAGATCGCTGACCGGCTGATCCATCTGTCGCAGGAGTTCTGCGGCTTTGTCCGTCAGAGCCACATAAACGACTCGCCGATCTTTGGTACATCGCTCCCTGGAAATCAGCCCCTGCGCCGCGAGGCGGTCCAGCAGCCCGGTGATTGCGGGCACAACCTGGACCATTCGTTCGGCAATCTCAAGGCAGGGCATCGGCTGCCCTTCGCCACGCAGGATTCGCAGCACGTTGTATTGCGACGCGGTCAGGCCGAAAGTGCGAAACAGTTTTCCGAAACGATTCTGCATCTGATCGTTTGTGCGAAGGAGATTCAGATAGGCTTCCTGCTCGGAGGATTCGAACGGATGCTTCTTCCTGATTTCCTTCTGCAGCTGTGACATTTCGATCTCTGAGGCTCAGTAAGAGTCTGGCACGACACTGCACCATACGGATCTGGTCCGGGACGATGTGGACACCAGACGTTCTGCGTTGCCAATACTGGAACTGTAACCCGTGCGGGAACTTTGATAAACTCTGCGGATGCCCTGACAGAACTCCCACCGCGGTCTTCTGTCGCGAAAGAGTTTTCCTTCATCAAGAACGCAGTGATGGCAGATCTGAGCGTCAGCCTTAATCGGCTGAAATTGAAAAATCCGATTCTTGTGGCCTCGGGAACATTTGGCTACGCGAAAGAGATGACGGCCTTCGTCGATTTCGGGGAACTGGGCGGCATCATTCCAAAGACGGTGACTCCTCAGCCGCGTCCCGGTAATCCACCGCCGCGAACAGTCGAAACGGCGAGCGGACTGCTGAATTCCATCGGACTCGACAACGACGGGTTTGACCAGTTCGTCGCTGAGAAGCTGCCGGGACTTCTGAAGCTGGGCACGGCCATCATTGTGAACATCGCGGCTAAGGCGACGGATGACTTTCATCGAATGGCAAAGGTCCTTCAGGGCGTCCCCGGGATAGCCGCCATTGAACTCAACATCTCCTGCCCGAACGTCTCGGGCGGCGTTGACTTTGGCACGGATCCGGTGATGGCCGCCGAGGTTGTTTCTGCCGTGCGGTCATCGTGCGAACTGCCTGTCATCGCCAAGCTGACTCCGAACGTGACAAGCGTTGTGCCAATTGCCAGAGCGGTCGCCGAAGCAGGGGCGGATGCCGTGTCGCTCGTGAACACGTTTCAGGGAATGGCGATCGACTGGAAGAAGCGACGCCCCATCCTGGGAAACGTTCTTGGTGGTCTTAGTGGTCCGGCCATCAAACCTCTGGCGCTTCGAATCGTGTGGCAGGTGTCCCAGGCTGTCTCAGTCCCCATCATTGGTATTGGTGGAATTCAGTCCATTGATGATGTGATGGAATTTTTGCTGGCAGGCGCGACTGCCGTTCAGGTCGGGACAGCAAACTTCTACAATCCGGGCGTCGGTAATCAACTGGTGAGAGAACTTCCGGATGCTCTGGCAAAGCTGAACGCGTCAACTCCATCTGAGGTTACAGGGAAACTGGAGATTCCGAAGCGAGACTAATGCGGCTGACTCATGTCGTCGCTCATGATCGAAACCACTGGAATAAGAAATCCGGACCACACTCTGCATGACCAGTTCTGTGCTGACTGCTGAACAACAGAAGACGCTTGCCAACAGCCGTTTCATGAAGGCTGTTCGCAGAGAACCAGTGGATACAACGCCGCTGTGGATCATGCGACAGGCAGGACGATATCTGCCGGAGTACATGGCTGTTCGCAGCAAAGTCACATTCATGGAACTTTGCAAACGACCGGAACTGGCGTGCGAAGTGACTGTGACGGCGCGCGAGGTCCTGGGAGTTGATGCGGCAATTCTCTTTGCGGATCTTCTGCCAATTCTGGAGCCGATGGGAATTCATCTGGAATATCAGAAGGGTGAAGGACCGGTGATCCACAATCCGATCCACACGGGCCGTGATGTGGATCGACTGCAGTCGCTGGATTCCATGGATTCGCTGGACTATGTCTTTCAGGCCATTCGACTGATTCGCTCGGCACTGCCCGCAGACATTCCACTCATCGGCTTTGCCGGTGCTCCTTTCACGCTTGCGTCGTACTGCATCGAAGGCGGCGGTTCAAAGAACTACGTGCATACCAAGTCGCTGATGTACAACGACGAAAGCGCGTGGAATGTGCTGATGAGTCGCCTGGTGGATACTGTCAGCCAGTATCTTCGCCAGCAGATTGCAGCTGGCTGCCAGTGTGTGCAGGTCTTTGACAGCTGGGCCGGATGTTTGTCTCCGGCGGACTATCGTCGCTATGTCCTGCCTCATTCGCGGCGGCTGATTCAGTCGGTGGAGCCGTTCGCCCCTGTCATCAATTTTCTGAACGGAAATCCTGCTCTGCTGAAACTGCAAAGGGAAGCAGGTGGGCAGGTCATGGGAACTGACTGGCGTTCTCAGCTGGATGAGGCGTGGGCAACATTCGGTCATGATGTGGCAATCCAGGGCAACATGGACCCTGTTTCGATCTATGCCGATCTGCCCGTTCTGAAGCAGCGAGTGGGGGACATTCTGAAACTTGCCGGTGGCCGTCCTGGTCATATCTTCAATCTGGGACATGGCGTCATGCCGGACATGAATCCCGATCATGTCAAAGCGGTCGTACAGTTCGTTCATGAACTGGGCCAAAGCAAATGAAGGAAGCCGCGACGCAATCTTCAGCGACACAGGCATTTCGAGTGGCCATCATTGGCGGCGGCATCACCGGGCTTGCAGCGGCTCAGCGTCTGAAGAAACTGTCACCGAATATTGACGTGACGATCTTTGAAGCATCGCGGCGACTTGGCGGAATTATTCGCACCGAAGAAGCCGATGGCCTCCTGATGGAACTTGGCCCGGATTCCTTCATCACCAACAAACCTGGCGGCATCAGGCTCTGTGAAGAGATTGGATACGCCGAACATCTGATTCCGACGGATGCTCGCTTTCGCCGCTCTCTGGTGCTGTCGAGCGGACGTCCGCAGCCGGTCCCGGACGGTTTCATGCTGATGGCACCGGCAAAGCCCTGGGCAATTCTTTCAACGCCCGTGCTGTCGTTCGCCGGTAAACTTCGGCTTCTGTGCGAGTACTTTAAAGGACGCCCGGCCTCCGCGGTCAATGATGAAAGTCTTGCTTCGTTTGTGCGAAGGCGTTTCGGCGCAGAGACTCTGGACAGGCTGGTTCAGCCGCTTGTGGGGGGAATCTACACGTCCGATCCGGAGAAGCTCAGTCTTCGTGCGACCATGCCGCGATTCCTCGACATGGAAGCAAAGTACGGAAGTGTCATTCGTGGCACACTGGCCGAAGCAAAATCGTCCGCACACTCTTCCTCCGATGCCACGTCCGGCAGCGGTGCTCGATACGGGCTTTTCGCCGCACCGGAAAAGGGACTGGGCGACCTGATTCGTGCGATCGAAACATGGCTCCGTCAGCGATCCCACGTCCACTTCGCGATGGGATCAGCCATCAAGTCGGTCGAGCGATGTCAGGATGACGGGAAGTGGGTCGTCAAAACCGATGAAGGGACAAGAACCTTCGATGCGGCCGTCATTACTCTTGGAACCCATGCCGCGGCTTCCCTTTTACCGGCGGCTGAGGCCGGTTCTTTGCGAAAACTCCTGACGTCGATCGAGTATGCGTCCAGCGCGATTGTGGTCAGCGGGCATCGCCTGAGTGATTTCCAGCATCCGATGGATGCCTTCGGACTGGTTGTCCCTGCGATCGAGCGGCGGAGGATTCTGGCCGTCAGCTTTTCCAGTCGCAAGTTCCTTCATCGCGCGCCTGAAGGTCAGATTGTGCTTCGGACGTTTATCGGCGGTGCAATGCAGCCCGAACTGATGAACATGGATGACGACGCGATGCTCGCAGCGGTGAACCAGGAACTGGCAGACATCTTTGGAATGAAGTCAGAACCCATGTTCGCGGAAGTGGTTCGCTACAATCATTCGATGCCTCAGTACCATGTGGGACATCTGGATCGAGTCGCCGCGATCGAGGAGACTCTGCGAAACTTCCCGGGACTCTACCTTGCGGGCAGTGCCTATCACGGAGTTGGAATTCCCGACAGCATCGCCAGCGGATGGAACGCCGCCGATCAGGTTGCAAAACAGGCGGCGGTCTGATCACGCTCCGAACGCACGGTTACTGCTCCGCAACCGCCAGCGAATTGTCGCCATCCTCCCAAAGTCCGGGAAGCGGCAGGGGACAATGGACGTCAGGCACTTCCGGAACCAGCGACTTCGCAATCACGGACAGAAGCTGATTCACTCCGTCGCCAGTCAGTGCTGACACTTCAACTTCATCGACGGCCGAAAGCGATTGTCGCACCTGATCTCTCATCTCGCCTGCTGCAGCTGCGACAGCATCATCGCCCAGATCTGCCTTGTTCCAAACAAGGATTCGTGACGCTGTCGCAGACTGAAGCTGCTGAATCAACTGCTCATCAACGCGTGAATCCGCCCTGTCAACGACAACGCAGATCAGATCCACAGCACTCATCATCGTGATGGCTCGCTGAATACCGAAGTGCTCCAGAGTCGACGTAGACTGACGAATCCCGGCCGTATCCGCCAGTCGGAACATCCAGCCGTCAAACACAATATCCGCTTCAAGTACATCGCGAGTCGTGCCTGGAATCTCCGAAACGATGGCTCGCTGTTTGCCGGCAATCGCATTCATCAGTGACGACTTGCCGGCATTTGGAACGCCCACCAGCGCAATTCGAAACGGCTCCGTCAAATGCTGGGCAAAGCTCTTCCAGCGACAGGCAAGAGCCCGTGCCGCATTTCGTATGCGCGGGTCTTCGGAAGACAGTGACCTTCGAAACGTGACCAGCCGCCCATCGTTCTGCCTCAAAATCCATCGCGCGGCTTCCAGAGTACGGCAGGATTGAAGCGACTGCGAGATGACTCGTTCAACGACTGCTTCGTCGTCTGCGTCGAACGCGTCTGATGAGTCAGTTCGTGGAGCTGTGGACGATTGTTCGTCAGCGACGGCACCAGCGGCCCGAAGATCGTGCAGAATTTGTGAGATCGCTGCTCGACCACCGTGACAGTGAATCTCCCAGCGACAACCATCCGTCCGAACTACGACGACATCCTCATCCCGCCATTGCCCGTAAACAATGCGATTCAGCAGTGACAGAGAAACTGATCTGGATCGCGGTGTAAAGTTCCGGAAGAACGGCAGTACATCGTCGGTCGTATCGGAGAGTTTCAGTTCAATCACTGCGACAGCCCCCGGGCAATCTGCTGTGAGCCGCCGAGCTTCTGCCAGAGGCTGGCATGAGGCAGGGGCTACAGGATCCGGAAGTGACGCAGGCATAGTTCGAGGTCGCTTGATTCAAAAACAAAACCGGAATGGCAAGTCATCTTGAGACTCGCGATTCCGGTTGAAACTCAGGCGGATCCGCCAGGCGGAAAATCAACCGCTGGCTACTGCTTCTTGTACATGTAGAAGCCGAGGCCCCCGCAAGCCAGAAGTGCCACAACGCCAATGCCTCCAAATGTGAGCCCGTGCTGCTTCATGGCAACCGGGTCCTTTGAAACATCAACGATGATCAGGTTACCCACGTCCGAACCAGGATAAGAATCGCTCAGAATCTTCTTCTCCTCGGACCCAAGTGATTCGATGGCATTCATCACCATGCCACGAATGACTTCCCTGCCAAACTCACCCTCAAGCTCCATCTGCGACTTGACTCGACTGCTCTTCAGCACACCCTTGACCGGTGTACCTGGCATCATCATCTCACCGCCATCACCAAACGGGATCCACACCTTGTTCCAGCGGCCATTCTCTTCTTCGTAGACAAAGTTCTCACCGACTCCGAAATTGGAAATCTCCACATAGGGGTTTCCATCGACACCTCGAGCGATCAGCTGTGCGGCTGTGAGTTTGTCAGGCTCTGCTCCCGCCTTGGAGGCATGAAGAAAATCCCGAAACCCCATGAACGTGAAAATGGCTCCGAGCACTCCGAGCCCAAGAATAATACGAATCATGTTGAGAAGACTCCGCAAATGTGCAGGAATAAGGACCAGGTCATGGGCGCACGGCACGCGCATGTGGGAACAGTTGGGGCACCGTTCTTCGCCATACGACAGTGGTGAGCATTCCTGAGCGGAGTGGTTTGGCACTGTTGATGTGGGAAAATCACTGCCGGTTTTTCGCTGACAGCAGGATCATTTGTCCCATGATCCAGTGAAGCAATCACCAACCAGCAATATTGTGGCACCGCGACCCACGGAGTTCAACGGTCCCTGCAATTCGCGCGGAAACAACATCAGGAAATACAGAACAACATTACAAAATGTAGAGGTTATTCATTCTCGCCCCGAACCAACAATCGACGACTCGATCAGTCCAATAAGACGTTCCGCGACTTCGGACTTCGTGCCGCGAAACAGTGCGATCGTCTCCGCCTCCGGCGACAGTACTTCTACGAGGTTTGTCGTTGATCCAATCGCTGACGTGTCATTCAGAACGATGCAGTTGCAGTTCTTCATCCGCAGCTTTCGCATCGCGTTGTTTCGGGGGTCCTGCGACTCCAGCGCGAATCCGACAATCCAGCGATGCCCTTTCTGGCTTCCCAGTTCAGCCAGCACATCCGAGGTTTCGACGAGTTCCAGGACGACCGGCTGACCTGTTTTCGTCATCTTGCCGGTGACTCGTTCCCTGGGTCGATAATCACACACGGCCGCTGTGGCAATCACTCCATCGCAGTCCGGAAAGACACGCAGGCAGGTCTCACGAAGCTGATCCGTCGTTTCAATGCGATGTATCCGACAGCCTTCCGGTGGCGCGATCTCGACCGGGCCTGTGACGAGTTCGACCTGATGGCCGCTGGCAATCGCTGCTGCTGCCAGGGAGTAACCCATGCGGCCGCTGCTGGCGTTGCTCAGAAATCGAACGTCATCAATGTACTCGCGCGTTGGGCCGGCAGTGATCAGGATCTTCATAGGGATTTGGCCTGAAGGAAACAGAAAATCATGCGGGCACTTTACGGAAGACCGCGACTTGGATCATCGTCGATTCGGTTCGCTGGCTCCAGTTCCGAACCTTGCCAGCGCTTCCCAGGCAATCGGTTTCCGCAGAACGGCGTTTTTTGCCTGTCGTCCGAACTGCTCGGAAAGGTTCGCAAATGAATGGCGCCGGAAACGAGCAATCTGTCTTCGGCGGCTGTCCCATCACTGATTAGATTTTCAACTCTCAACAGTCCAGCGGCCGCGAGCCTGCCTGTTCACACCTGATTTCCTCCAGCGTCATCGTTCTGCAGGAACACGGAGACTTCTGATTCGGGGACTTTCAAACCAATACTCGATTCACGCATCGTGGAGGATCCTGCTGGCTGTCGCTGGCATCCTCGCACTCCACGGATGCCGCGCGCCGGTGAAACCGGTCATCGCAGACAAGTCTCTGGGTGTGGTTTATGACACGGCCATGGAAGAGCAGCTGCGAAACGGCACAGCTCCGGCTCTGGTCGCAACGGCTTACGGCCCGTATGTCGACACGCTGTCAGAACCCGTCGCTATTACTCGATGGTCGGAAGAATCCTGTGACTGGAACGTATTTGTCGCCACGAACCGGGGACGCTTCCTGCCTGACGGTGCAGATGATCTGAAGGTTCTGGAAGTGTCCGACTATGGACGCTGCATCGTGACAATCCCATCACGACATCGAGGCCAGGAAGTGCGTGCTTCAAGAACCGGGAACACCACTGCAGAGAACAACGAGCCTTCGACTTCCGGGATTCGACCTGTCTCCTTCAGTTCGCCTGCAGCATCGGCTGCGTCACAAGGTTCTGCCGCGGCCGTTTCTGAAGCCGCCTCTTCTGTAGTGCGTTCGACAGTCATTGCGGAACCTTTGTCGCCTGTTCAGTTTCACAACGGTGTCTCCGACTTTATCGAACGATCGCGTTTGCGTGATGTCCTTGTCTTTGTTCACGGGTTCAACGTGTCCTTCGACGACGCTGTCACACGCGCCGCTCAGCTCAGTCTCGACATGCCCTTCAATGGCGCTGTTGTGGCGTATTGCTGGCCAAGTCAGGGCGGTATCAATTCGTATGACGAAGATGAGGCAGTCAATCATGAATCTGTGAAGCCCTTCACGGAGTTCCTGGTCAACCTGCGATCATCGATTCCGACCGACGCCCGTATCCATCTGGTCGTGCACAGCATGGGGAATCGTCTTGTCCTCAAGAGCCTCAGAAATCTGTCGGCGGCTGACGGCGGTGAAACGTCGCGGAGTCGCACTGGTCGTCTCGTTTCAAATCTGGTTCTGTGCGCTCCTGATGTTGGGTTGAGTGATTTCAGGGCCTGGATGCCTGACGTCGTTCCTCAATGTGAACGAGTCACGTTGTATGCCAACAGTTCCGACACCGCGCTGATTGCCTCAAAGTCACTCCACGCTGAACCGCGAGCCGGTGATGCCCGTTTCATGCCGATCATTGATGGCGTCGAAACGATCGACTGCTCTCGAATCGACATGAGCTTTATGGGGCATAGCTACTATGGAAGCAACCCGGATGTTCTGACGGATCTCTTCGCCATCCTGCGGGAAAATTCAGGTGCCCAGGATCGGCCTCACCTGAAACGCCGCTGGACTCGACGAGGACACTACTGGGAATTCGCCCGGCCCGCCGGCACGATTCTGTGCACGTGGCATTTTGACGACCGTGAAGAACCGTAAGGACTACCTGCCGGTCAGTTGCTCCCGTCTGTTGCGCCAGGCTGCCGCTTCTTTCTCACGTCCGAGCTTGCGATAGAAGTCTTCGAAACGCTGCATGTTCTCTGGTGTTTCGATCGAGCGAATTGCATCCCAGAAAGTTTTGTGGACGTCCGGTTCCATCAGAAGTTCAATTTCCTTTGCGCGGGCTCGAACCTGTTCGGCGCCAGATCGATCGCCCAGCTTTGCGAGTGACTGAGCTTTCAGGTGCATTCCCGACCAGTCCACCGGGCCAGGCCAGATCTCAAGGGCCTTGTCGAAGGCTTCCACCGCACCCCGGTCGTCGCGCTGGCACAGCTGTCGAATGCGAGCCACCGTTCTGAAATACAGATGACTTTGCGTGCCTGCCTTCCACTGGGCGAACAGTGCTTCTGCTTCCTTGATCTTTCCGAGGTCGAGGAGATATCCAATCTTTGTCGCCAGGAAAAACTCATCAGACAAGGCGCCGGATTTTTGCTCTGCGTTGTCGAGAAGTTTCCCGGCGGCGTCTCGATCCCGCATCTGCAGCAAAAACGCCGCCTTTGCCGTCAGTGCTAAAGCCGAGTCCGGTGCCGCGAGAACAAAACCGTCCAGTCGCGCATTGACGACGGCATCTGAAGTTTGCATCTCCGCGGGAAGGAATCCCAGAAGCCGGTCGATCGCAGCGTTGCTGGAGTTCGTGCTGAATTGACTCAGGTACCATTCGACAAGTCGCTGGGTCTTCATCGACTCCGGGCTCAGTTCATAAGTGTTCCAGAAGTGTTCTTCAGCGTAGGGAAACCGCTCCGTCAGATCGTACAGTTTCCAAAGCAGGAAATGGACGTCCATGGAATCCGCATCCAGCTGTCGCGACTTCATCAGCAACCGCTCCGCGTTTTCAGGCTGGAGAAGGACGAACAGTGTCAGTCGGCCTTCCCGCATGCGAGCCTCCGCGCCGAAGGGCGATGAGTCCGGAATCCGCTGAAGAGCTTCACAGGCCATCAAGGCGGCGTCTTTGGCAGGGTGTTGCTTTCCGTCGACGATCGCTTCTGCCCAAAGAAGGATGGCGTTTGCGTCATCCGGTGCAAACGTCAGGTAATCCGCGAAGGCCTGCTCCGCGAGTTCTGAACGTCGTTCCTTCAGAAACTGCTGTCCATCAGCCAGCGATTTGGCCGCTCGATCGGCGCGCCAGCGCTGGATGAACCAGAGAGCGGACGCGAGAATCAGGACAATTCCGATCATGAAGCCGGCGCGTCGCAGGTAACTTGCTTTGGAGCCGATGGTCATTGTGCGGCCAGCTCCTGAACGGCGCTTCTTTCTGCCCGGTAGTACCGTCCTGATTGAATGTCAGTGAACTTTGAGACACTGCTGTCGGGCCAGGTGATCTCGATCTCACAGGACCCCTGTGGGACAGAAAACAGCAGCCGAGAATCTCCCGTCGAAAGATAACTTCCTCCTGCGGACTGAGACTGTTCCTGCCAGACCTTGCCATCGAAAACTCGCACACGTGCCCCGACCGGCAAGATTCTGTTTTCGTCATGGAGCTCAATCCCAAGGAAAGTCGACTCTCGCCGACAGTCATTCCTCAGAAGCGCGACGGGTCGATCGATGTGGCTGACGGCAATGTCCAGATCTCCGTCATTGTCAAAGTCACCACCCGCAACACCTCGACCGATCCACGCATCCGTAAAATAACTGCCAGCGCGAGCTGAAGCGTCTTTGAAGCCTGATTCCTGGTTCAGCAGAAGCTGCGGTGTCATTGCATTGGGTTCAATCGCCGGCCCAAGAACATGTCCATTAGCGACAAACACATCCATGCGTCCGTCTGAGTTCGCATCCAGCGGGATCGCTCCGAAACCGAGGTACGAATAGCTTGTGGCGGCAACGCCAGTTCTGAGGCTGTCGTCTTCAAACAACAATCCGCCCAGGTTGCGATAGAGAGTGTTCTTCATTTGATAGTAATGAGTCAGATAGAGATCCGGCAGGCCGTCGTTATCGTAGTCGGCAGCGGCGATTCCCATGCTGGCTTCATTCAGACCATCACCGCCAACTGCCGCGCCGGCGCTGACGGCGATATCATTCCACTTGTTCCCCGATTCTTTATCCGTCTTTGATCGAGTGAACAGGAGATTGGCTTCCATGTCGTTCGCAACGTAAACCTCGGGGCGAAGATCACGGTCGAGGTCAATGACACAAACAGCAAGACCCTTGGAAGGCTGTGCCGCCATGCCCAGTTCGTTCGATGCTTCGCGGAAACTTCCATCGCCGGAGTTCAGCCACAGCGCGTCCCTGAGACCCTGGTAAGTTCCCGGGCCGCAATAGCCTGGTTTGTCGCCGTAATAGCACACATGATTGTTGGATAAGGTGACATCCATGTAGTTCGCGCAGTAGAGATCCAGGTCTCCGTCGGAATCAGCATCCAGCCATGCGGCACTCGTGGACCACAGAGGATCTCCGATCTTTGCTTCGGCGGTCACGTTGACGAACGTACCATCTCCATTTGACTGGTAGAGCACATCGGCGCCGTAGTTGGAAACAAAGACATCCGCGAAGCCATCAGCGTTAAAATCGCCAGGAGCGACTCCCTGGCCGTATCCGCCATTCAGAGCGCCGGAACTGTCAGACGCGTCGAAGAAAGTCTTGCCCCTGCGGCTTCTGTAGACGCGACTTCCCTGAGGAGGTTGAGCACCGGTTCTCGGATCCAGAACGGTTCCGTTGCAGAAGTACAGATCGAGCCAGCCATCGCGATCAAAATCTGCCCAGCCAACGCCACCGCCCATGACTTCCGGAAGCAAATAGCGCCCTGGAACGCGATCTTCGAAAAAGCGGAAATCAATTCCCATCGTGGGTGCGACGTCCGAGAAGCTCAGTCCCTCGAATTCAGGCTCGTCGGATCCGATGGCTGGCTTTGATTCGGCGGAGTTTTTCGGGGCAGCTTCGGTCTTCACAGTGCTCGAAGGAAGATTTGCAGATTCTGATCCTGTGGATTGCCCGGACGGACTTTGCGCTTGTTGCTGGCAGCCCGTGAGCAGCAGCATGAGGAGCGAGAAATGAATGATGGTTCGGCGCATGCACAGATGGTAATGAAGTGAGGGCACAAAAAAAGCCGGAATGTCCAGGACACTCCGGCTTGGCTTTTGGATCATCAGCTGGTGAGATTAGAAATCACCAAGTACCTGTCCGTCGTTTCGAGCTCCGAGCTTCACCCAGGTCCCGAAATCCACATTGTCGCTGACAAAGCGGACTGAACCGTCGGCCAGACAGACCTGAACGCCACCAGTGTGGTAGCTGGAAGCGGACATCATTGTTGTTCCGTACCAGTCACCGTCGTTGTTTCGGCAGTGACAGCCCGTTTCATTTGGGTTCATATTGTGGGAGTAAGCTCCGCCAGCTCCAACGAATGACCACGCCCAGCCAGCTCCACGCATTGCATGGCGGCCCGCACCAGGTGCTTCAGACGCACTTGTAATCGCAAGGCAGTTGTTTCGAAGTTCGGTTTGATTATTTCCTGTCGCCCACGTCTTGATCTGCATTGAACGAGGCTTCACTGGTTCACCTTCATACAGAGTCATGCCAAACTCTGCATACGCAGCCGTGTTGCTGGAGCCGTCAGTGATTGACGCAAAGTTCACAACTGCGTCCTGGTTGCCAGGGTTACCCAGGTACGATGCAATCCCGTTGTGGTTGCCTTCCCATCCGCTTGTGGCCGTCGTGCCGTTTGGAGCAAGGCGGATCACACCGATGTTGATGGAATAAGTGAAGTTGCCGTCAGCACCACCCATATTCGGCATGGCCTGAGATGGGCAATTGAAGACCGGCAGTCGGCCGCTGAGTGAGGTGTTGTCACCACGGTACCAGTGATGGTAAGGAAACTGTCCAAGCTGGATCTTGCTGTACTCGTTTGAACGTTCCAGCATCGGGAGCATAAAGACCTTGTCTGAAAATGCCCCCTGTCGCTCCCCGCCTGGGTTCCAGCCAATGCTTGGCGGGAACTGGTTATGGACGTCGTGGTAATTGTGCATTGCAATCCCGATTTGCTTCAGGTTGTTTTTGCACTGCGTTCGTCGAGCTGCTTCGCGGGCCTGTTGAACAGCCGGCAACAACAGAGCGACCAGAATGGCGATGATGGCGATCACCACCAGCAACTCAATCAGAGTAAACGCCTTCCTCGTCAAGGTCGTCATCCTCATGGCACCCTCACCTTCTGAAAAAATTGCAATAAGAACGATCCGTCCTGCACTGAAAATCGGCAGTTGACCGGATGTGTTCAGTAGTGAAAATTACCATCCTCCGGAATTTGAGTCAAACGGCGAATGATCTCAAACGCCGATTCTGCCTGGCTTTTTGAGCAGTTTGTGGTCTTTGGTCGTGACGACTTACTGTTTGGCATTGTCAGGCGTGCCTGGCGTAGGCTGGGTGGTGTCTTTTGGCTCACCCTCATTCCCGCCTGGCGGTTGAGCCGACGCTGGTGGTTCACCTCCCGATTCTGCAGGAAGTTCTCCTTCGAGCGTAAAGATAATGGTGTTCGAACTCACATCGGCTGTTGCTTCAATCACCAGCGGCGAAGAATCAATTTGAACATAGTTTGCCGGCACCAGCGGAGTCGGAGGAATCGTGGGCTTCGTCGCGCTGATGGCAACCTTATGCCTGCCAATTCGAACTCCGGGTTCTCCATTCGTTTCTAGCGAGAACTTGCCTTCGGAGTCCAGAGGACCAATTGCCATGTCGTTGCGGTCGCTGAGGCTCTGTGCGAGCACGGTTCCTGTCGTGACCGGAGCGCCCTTGTACAGGACCTGACCTGTGAACTTCACAAGCGGCTTCGGACGATTCTGCTGCTCCATCCAGTAGAAGATTCCACCGCCGACGGCTCCAAGGATCACGACCAGAACCAGCACACGAGCAATGCTGAATTGTGCTGGCGCGGGTGGGGCTGTTGTGGCTGGTTCATTCATGAGTACATCTTTCCTTCATGGGCTGATACCGCATGCTGGGTTGCTCAACAGCGATTCAGAAATCAAAACGATGGTGGAAGCGTCAGCACGCGAGCGGGGCTGTGATCTCCGAATTCTTCCAGGAGAATGTAGCGACCGCCAGTCTGCAGTCGGATTGTCTCGTTTGCAGAAGTGTTGCACCACCGAATCGCCAGGGAAAGTTCCGTCGTGTCGTTTGACGCCAGAATGACACGTTCATCGGGCGACGAGGCATAGCTTCCGCCCGATGTGACAGGAATGGCCTGCAGAGCTGTGCCTGACCCTGCATAGATTGTCGCTCCTGTCACCCGTCGATTTCCTCGGTAACTTCGAAGCAGCAAAGTGACGGAACCTGACTGCGGATCGGCAACCGTCTGATTCTGCAGAAGCTCAGGAGCATGATCCTGATGGCAAACAGCAAAGTCTGTGTCGCCGTCATTGTCCAAATCGCCCGACACAAGTCCTCGTCCGACATGTTTCGCCGAAAAGTACGGGCCGTCTGCCGATGCCAGATGAAACTGCCCGGCCAGGTTTTGCCAGAGACCGGCGGGCTGTTCATAGTCTCCTTCGCGTCCAAGCTCCGCGAGGTTGTCATCCGTATGGCCGTTTGTCACAAACAGATCGGGCTGGCCGTCAAGGTTCATGTCGGCAAATGCAACGCCCCACCCGACCCAGGGAAGACTTCCCTCAGGAACACGTGACAGTCCTGATTCCAGAAACGTCTCGTTGCCAAGGTTCAGGTACAACGCGTTATGTTCGTTCTGGTAGTTGGTCACGAACAGGTCGATTTGCCCGTCAGCGTTGACATCAGCCGCTGCGAGTCCCATTCCAGCCTGAGGCTTGCCAAGATGATCCAACGCGGTTCCAGTCGCCTCGCCGTTTTCATCGAACCTGCCTCCTCGATTGAGAAACAGAAAATTGGGATGAATGTCGTTCGCCACATACAGGTCCACATGACTGTCGCCGTTCACATCTGCGGCAATGACTCCCTGGCCGCGTCCCGCACGGACTCGGACGCCGGCGTCTGCTGAGACATCCTGGAACGTTCCATCCCCCTGGTTCGCAAAGAGAACATCATCTTCCGGTTCCACATGAGTCGGGCTGCAGAACATGCGAATGTCTCGGACAGGGTCACCACAGAACTGACTCGTTTCCCATGTCCACTTTCCGTAATTGCACACGTACAGGTCTGCGAGCCCATCTTCGTTGTAATCCACGAATGTGGTGCTCGTTCCCCACCGCGAGTCAGCGACTCCGGATGCCGCCGCGCATTCTTCAAACGTCCCGTCGCCAAGGTTTCTGTAAAGGAGATTGGCTCCGTATCGATTGACGTACAGATCGGCAAACCCATCGTTGTCAAAATCACCCACCGCCACGCCACACGAATATCCCGGTTCGCCGATGCCGGCGATCTGAGTAATGTCTTTGAACTTCCAATGGCCGTGATTGCGATACAGTCGGTCCCATGGACCAGGTGAATCTGGGGCGAGCGGAAAGGTCGTGCCGTTGGCGAAGTACAGATCCAGAGCACCATCCGCATCAATATCAATAGCGCCGGCTCCTGTTCCATTCGCCGCCGGGAATGGCTTGTCCTTCGAATTTCCGCTCGTCTGGACAAAATCAATGCCGGAAGTTGCGAGCATCGACTCGAATCGAAACACCGGCGTGTCGCGCGAATGTCTGTCTTCGGATTTGCGCGACGTCGGCGATTTCAAAGTGACGGAGTTCTTTGTGCCGGTCATGTTCTTTTCGTCGTCGGAAGCAGCAGCAGACGCAGGGGGATTTGCTGCCGTTGTTCCGGCCTCATCCCTGTTCGGAGACTTGTCGGACCGATCACATCCGGACATCATGACACAGGTCAGGATCAGGCATCGCTGACCTGCTGAGACTGTCCGATTCATGATCGTTCGACTCTTCAGGATTGTCATTGCGGCAACTCCCCGGATGTGGGTGGTTCCTGATGTGGACTTCCGGTGTCATTCCGCAACTGCGATTTCACATGAGCTGATGTGTCTGGCCAGACGGCGATTCGATGGTCGCGCAGCAGTGCTTCCATTTTCCCTTCGCTCGTCTGCATCCGAACCTGTGCATCACGTTTTGCGGGCATGTGGCAGTCAACGCAGTGATCTTCAAAACGGGCTCCATTTGTTGCACACTCACGGCAATCAGCAGGCTGGTGGCAGTCACGGCATTTCGCAGCGTACGTTCTTAACTGCCCCAGCTGGCTGCGATGAGGATCATGGCAGCGAACACAACTTAGTCCGTCGGACTCTGTGTAACAGCGGCTTTGCATCAGTCGAGCCAGCTGGTTGGCACTATGAGGATCCGCGTTGTTCTCAGCCTCTGCGCTGAGATCAATTTCCATCCACGTTGCCAGCGGTTCTCCCGGGCGATAACCAAAGGGCGCTCCAATCTGTTCGCCGGATGAATGGCATTGCGCACAAAGTTCGTTGGCCCGCTGCACGGAAAGTTTGCCCGGATGGATGATCCGTTTTCCCTCCTTCAATTCCGGGTGTTGCCGATGAATGGCGATGTGTTCATGCCCTGGACCATGACATCGTACACAGGTGACACCAGGAATCAGTGTGCTTCGGTCGAATCGATTGACTTCTTTCGGATCAAAGGCGATCCATGTGGCGTGACAGTCAAGACATCGCGGCGGAACGGGGCGAGCATAGTCGATGGTTCCGTCAAAATACGGGCCGGGACTGTTCACCCAGCTCTGCGATTCAGAAAGATAACTGACGTGCATTTGATAGAGCCGATCACGATTCCAGTACAGGTAACTCTGCCCATGGTTTCCTGATCCCAGAATCAGATCAAATGAAAATGTGTCCGAGTAAGACCGACGGTGCGATTCATCCCGAATGGTTGCTTTCTGAAGATAGGAGTCCGCGGTCTTTTCCATCTCAAAAAACACGTCGGGACTGGCTGTTGTCAGAATGTTCGCCGGTGCTGAAAAATCTCCCAGAATGCTGGTCTCACCGGGCAATCTTGAAGTCAGCGCGTGTGTCGTCGATTTGAACGTCTCAAACTTCTCCCTGTGGCACTCGGCACAGGTTGTTGGTGCGAGGAACCCCCGATTTTCCGCCTTCACGGCAGACACAAAATCTTCCTCGCTAAAGTCCGGCGGGAGCAGAACCCAGGGGGGTGTTCCTGGTCCGCCGGTTGTCACCAGTTGTGCCCAGTCGTCCGGTGCGACTCGGTAAGTCACTGGCGCGTTTCCAAGCCCGCCGCTCTGCTGATACGAAGCTCCAGAATCAAAAGCAGAATGCAAAATGATCCAGAGGCCAGCGCAGAGCACAATCATTGCTGCGGTAAGTCGCCATGTCCCTTTTGAAATGCTCACGCGAATTCCTGACCGGGCGATGCTTCAAAACAGTTCCATCGGAACTTGGTCCAGAGCCGGCAGCGGAGAACCATCCTTCAGTGACTTCCACAGCAGCTGCAGAAACTCCGGCGAATCCTCTTTCATGAACGGAGCCAGCATAGCGGCAGCTTGTCCATGGTTTCCCTGTTCCGCAAGAAAATAGGACTGAAATGCCTGAGCCCACATGGATTCAGGGCTGTTCACAATCACCTGCTCCATATTGACTCGCATTTCTTCCAGCTTGCGGAGCCGATCCACTTCCAGCTTCCACTTTGCTGCGTTATCGGTGTCCTTGAGAAGGGTATAAGTTCGCTGCAGAAGGAAGGCGGTTGAGCTCTTGAGTTCTGACTGTGCCTGCAGAGGCTTCAGCCAGCCGAGCGCTTTCGCAAACTGTGCCTGCTGCATCGCCAGTTCGGCGAGTCCTTCACGGGCGACTCGAGAATCGCTGTCTTTTCCGACCGCGGAGCTCCAGCAGGACTCGGCCTCCGCGGCTTTCCCGAGCTGCATTTTCGCCTTGCCCAGGTATGCCAGCGCGTCGGCAGTCTCCTGATGCATGACGCTGCGTTCCAGGAGTTCCTCCGCTCCGCGAGCATCTCCGATCAGCAAAAGTGCTTTACCGTATTCCAGGAAGAATTCGTGCGGCTCGATCTGCAACCCGGCGGCGTTCGGTTGAAGTTCCACGACCGTCTTCCACGCGTCACAACATTTCTGATTGTTCCCCCGGTCGCGCTCCAGCATTCCGATCAGAGCATATCCTCGTGCCTGATTGCCAGGAGTGTCTGCGAACATGGACGCTGCCTGAATGGCTCGTTCGTAGCGGCCTACTTTGGCGGAACACGCACTCAGCTCATGCAGCAGATCGGCGTCATCAGGAGTGAGGCTGACAAGGTGTTCAAGGATTCCCAGAGCAGTCGTCCAGCGTTCCAGAATCAGGCACGCTTTTGCATACGCATGCATTTCTTCCGGCGTCGCCGCTCCGACCTGATCAATCAGCCGAATCGCTCCAATGGCGTCTCCGAGACTGACAAGTGCACGAGCCTTCAATGCAATCGCACGACTATTCTTCGGATCCGTCTTCAAATACGAATCGACCAGTTGCAGACAGGCCTTCGCATCGTCAGCCGCCAGCAGCCGATCCGCTTCTCGAAGCGGCCTCTCATTCCACCACGGCACGCCAACAATACCACCGATGAGTAATGCTGATGCGAGTACCCAGCGATACCACCGTCGGAGAAAACTCCGGCGGAGCGTTTTGCTGGATTTGCCTGCCTTGACGGAGTGACTCATAGACTGGTGGCCACGTGGCTTCGACCTCAGGAGTTCGTGTCTTCGTGTGTCCGGCGACGAGCGTACGAACAGTGTTCGACATTCAGCGTTCGACGGGCATGATCTGCCCATGACACTAACATGAAGAAGCTACCACGACAACGTGACCGGCTGACACTATCCAGAGACAGAGCATTCTCCTGTTCTTTGCGGACGTTGACCAGGAGCACCGGAAAGGCGGAGAATCACAAAGTTGAGCCGCGAATCTGCGCGAATGGTCGCGAATCAGGCACAGACGGCAGTCAGCAGTGAAATCCCCCCGCGATTCTTCGCACCGATTCGCGTGAATTCGCGGTTCCTGTTTCGGGAAGATGACGGGCCGCTCGCCATGGGGCATGGGTGCGGTTGACATTTTTTGTCACCCATTTCTTGTCAGACGACAGCGCGCGTGGGGAGTAAGATTGAGGTTAAGATCAGGATCAAGAGATCATTATCGGCACACGGAGGGCTGACGCCCAGCCGCTCGCTTTGGGGTGATTGTTAGTCTTTGACTCCATATCGCACGATGCACCAGAGTGCCTTGAATCCGTCTTTCCAGCCGATCTTCTTGCCCTCGGCGTAGGTTCGCCCGGAGTAGCTGACAGATGTCTCGTAAACTCGGTAGCGGCGGCGAGCCACTTTGGCGGTGATTTCCGGTTCGAAGCCGAATCGATTCTGAACAAGCTTCGGTGTCAGGTCGTCAATGACGTTGCGGCGGAAAACCTTGTAGCAGGTTTCCATGTCGGTCAGGTTCAGATTTGTAAAGCAGTTCGAGAGCGTTGTCAGGAAACGGTTGCCAAGGTAATGCCAAAAGTAGAGTACTCGGTGAGCCTGATCACCCAGGAATCGGCTTCCAAAGACCACGTCGGCTTTGTTTTCAATGATCGGCTTCAGAAGCTTGGGGTATTCGGCCGGATCATATTCGAGGTCCGCGTCCTGGATGATCACAATGTCTCCCTGCACATTCGAGAACCCGGTTCTCAGAGCAGCCCCTTTGCCCTGATTGACGTCGTGGAAAAAGATCCGAATCTTATTGAAGTCGTCCTGACCACCTTCTGCTTCCAGTGCTTTCAGAACGTCGCGCGTTCGGTCCTTGCTGCAGTCATCGATCAGAATCAACTCCTTGCGAATCGGCACCTCACGCACTCGATCCACAAGAACTCGCAGAGTCTTCTCTTCGTTGTAAACCGGAATGACGACCGATAGACGCATGGTTGGCGGAATCACATAGAAGCCAAGTGCCCGGCAGGCTGAATCGCCGAGTGCCCCGGCCTGAACCGCGTACCATTCCGGCGACCAGGGGCGAAGTGCTTCATTACCTTGCTGAACAGGAGTCGTCATGGAGGAGAACTTTCGAGATCAATTCACGCGCAGAGGGGCTTTGGTTGAAACTATCAGGACGTCCGTTTCAGCGGATCCACCCGGAATCACGCCGAAAAATCCCCGTTCAATGGTCCTCGGATATCCTGGCTCAGGATCTTTTGTGCGACCTGATTTAGCCGTGTCCAATCGGCAGAAATCAGCAGACATGTCCGCAAGGTTGTTTCCTGTCCGCTGAGCACCGATGGACTGGTCGGTATAACCTGTACGTTCGTGGCCGAGGATTCGCGAATTGCTTCTGATATCAATTGTGCGGATTTTGAGGATGCAAAGCACCAGCAGCCCCAATGACCTGGCGGCATGTGCCGTCGAAGGCTGAGTGCAAGACGTCCCATCGTTCGTCGCCCGTTGATATCATGGGCCAGTCGAAGTCGGAGCTTTCCGTCGCTCCGAAACAGCATGCAGTCGATTCCCATCGGGCCTTTGAATCCAATGCTCGCGGCCGCCGCTGCAATCTTCCTGCCGTGTCCGATGCTTCGAAACCACCATGCACTGGCTTCAATTTCATCGGGAGGTTGATATGCGTCATGCACAGGCCGCAAAAGGCTTCCTCGATACTGTCCCGTTGCGTCGTTGATCATTTCCGCGGCACCAAGATAACGAACGTTGTCGTCAACCAGGTGATTGCCATGGATTGTGAACTGCAATCCGCATTCGGCGATTCGCTCAACCCACGGTTCGACATACACCGGTGAGTCCGCCAGTTGAGCCTTCAGCCAGCGCCTGTGTTCATCTCGCAGTTCCGGGCCGCTTCCCAGAATGCGATTCCTTGCAGCGTGACTGATGTTTGCTTTGATCACCCACTTTCCATTTCCCTGGTCGTTCGCTGCATGCCGCCGAACTTCCGACAGTGCTTCATCGAAGGTCAGACACAGGCGGCCGAAAAGCCTGGCGTTGTCACCCGATTCAAAGTCCACGACGGCATCATGCTCGGCCGAAAACTGTCGGCTGTTCACAACTCTCACCGACGATGGCAACGGTTCGCTCTCAGCGAGCCCAAGCTGTTTTGCAACTCGAAACGCTGTGGCACTCCAGCCCCAGGGTTCAAATCGCCAGGACTCGGAGGATGTCTTCAGCACCTGGCGAACAGCGTCAGAATTTCGAAACTGAAGTCCGTCATAGACTGATGGAAGTTCGCATGGTTCGACAGGAACTTCGGAAAGGATGATGTCGCCAGGCTCTGCTCCCAGGCCGCTCAGGACTTCCATTTCGCCGATCAGTCTGGCGAGTCTGGCTGGTGGTTTGCGCGCGTGCGGCATCTCGGTTTCAGGCGAGTTCAGATCGTCCTCGAAGTCAGGCTGTGGAAAATGAATGGATGGCATGGCGGAGCACCTGATTCACACCGAAAGTTCAGCCATCGTGATGGCTCTGCGAAGATCCCGTTGCTCCTTCGCAAGAGCCTCCTGCGCGTCGGTCAGCGCAGAGATCTGGAAGCGAACTGAGTCTCCGGGACGAAGCTGACTCATTCGCGACCAGTCGGCCTGAATGACGTGTCCAATCTGAGGATAGCCGCCGGTCGGCGCGCAGTCGGCCATCAGCATCAGAATCTGACCGTCGGCCGGAAGTTGCAGAGTTCCTGGCATCACAGCCTCGGACGGAATCTGATCGGACGATGACTGTTCCAGAACGGGCCCGCGGAGACGACAGCCCATGCGGTCCGATTCCGCCCGAACTTCAAACACAGCCTGACAGAGTTCCCGTTGTGAGGACTCGCAGAGCCTGCTGAAATGCGGCCCCGGAAGGAAACGCAGTGTCGCACAGCCAGGCATCAATGGGCTGATTTGCACGGACCATTCCGGGCAGGCAAACTCACTGTGTTCCAGTTGATCCCGCAGGCGCTGCAGGACTCGGTGGAGTCTGCCATGAGATAGCCTCTGGGACGGCTCAACGGAAATCACTGGCAAAAAATCTCCAGCCGCCAGCCGGCATGAGGCGATGTCGGGCAACGACGAATTCAGCAACGTCGAACAACTGCCAAGTACCTGCGGGACGCGAAAGCCACCAGCAACCGCCAGATAGGCTCGACACCCACGCACCGCTGTTCCCGTCACAAGCTGACACCCTGCTCGGACGGCGACAGGTCGAGACCCCGGCGCGGCGGTTCGCACTCCATTCGACTGAACGAGTTCGGCAGAAAACCGTGCTCCGGTTAACGCAAACACTGTGTCGTGAGTAAACTCAATTTGCGGACCGGACAGCGTCATCTCCATCGCTGCAGTGTTCTTTTCGTTGCCAACCAGCAGATTTGCCAGCTTCAGTGATGTTCGATCCACAGCCCCGCCAACTGGAACCCCGAGGTGCCGGAAGGACGTGCGGCCGGTGTCCTGAATGGTCGTGCAGAGCCCGGATGTGATCAGTCGAAGACCATTCACATCGGGAACCCTGTCAGCGATCATTGCTTTGTACTTATCTGGAACACAGTTTCGCACTATTTTAGCAACTTAAGCACTGTGGCCTGAAGGTCAGCGACCTTCAGTTCAACAAACACAACGTATGAGAGACTCGACACTTTCTGGCCGTCACTATCTACCATATCAATCGTGATCGGAACTGCTTCCAGCAAATCGTTCCCATGGTATCCGAGAACTTCCTTCGCCTGGACACTCTGGTTGTCCCTGAGTTTGGTAATCATCACATTGATTCGATCCTGAGGCGCTCCGGTTTTGTCCACCTCTGCGGCCAGCGTGGCCTGTGCTCGCAGCTGCGTCAGCTGGCTTCTTAGACGCCCCGGATCGATTTCCACCGTCAGATTGTCTGACTGCACTTTCAGGCCTTCCAGAGCTGGCAAATGTGCGACGGGCTTCAGGCTTTCTGAGTCACCCATGACATCGTGCTTCAGTGTCACCGGTTCCTCGGACGGAAGCAAAACTGTATTGTGTGTCGGGATGGCTGCGGCAAACCGTTTCGATTCGCGTGTCTGCAACTCTTCAGGCTTTGGATACGGCAGCATCATCAGCCGACGGCCGGCACATACGATCACATCCGCGGTTCGTGGTGCATAATGGAAGCCGACAAACTCGTCGTACAGCCGGAAATCCATGCTGCCGAGTGATCGAGTCAGCAGGACTCCTGACGAGTCTTCGAAGAGAAGATCGGCAGTAATTCTTCGACTCCAGTGCTGATTGAACGGACGCTGCTGAAGCCCGACCCCAACATATCTGTTGCCGTTCGCGTTCGGTACTTCTTCGATCTCATTGCGAGTTTCCTTTTCCAGATCGAAGACCATTGTGACGCGGATTCCTCCGTTACGGACAGATCCGCGTCCGCCAGTTTTCTGAGGTCTCTCTTCTTCGGTGACCTGTGCATCCGTCACGAGAGGATCCGAGTACCACGGAGCGCGAATGCAGAGCTGCGATTTCAGGTGTTCGTCAACGACTGTGCCGTAGACCAGCAATCCAAATCGATCCTCCTCAAGAATGGGTCCGTGAACCATCTCCCGAATTGGCTTGATCCGCTTTGTGAGCTGCAGTGTTGTGCTGTCATAAACGAGCAACTGGTCGGCGAATTCCAGGACCACGTAATTTCCAATTTGCTTCAAGCGGCCGACTTCCGTAGTGCAGTCCTCCGGGATGTCCACTTCTTTTGCGGCAGCCGAGCCATCGAGCGGAAGCCACCAGAGTTGTGAACCGGTGTGAATTCGATTCGTAAAGAAGAAGCGTTCGCCGACGATCACACCGTGATCAATCTCTCCGCGTGGATTCTCCGGCAGGAGTCGTCCTTCAAAGACCGGCTGTCGCGTTGCCGTGTTCACAACCTGCAGATAACCACAGTTGTTATCGAGGATCCGGCCGTTCACAATTTCCGATCGCTGCCAGACCGCGACACGAGGTCCGGGATCTTCTGTCGCAATGCCTGCGGGAGAAAACGGAAGAGTGATGGTCGGCCAGGACACGTTGATTTCAAAATCCGTATTCACAGTCACCGTGCCATGGCGCAGCTTTGCTCGCAGGACATGCCGGCCCACCTGTGAGTTCGCAGGTGTCCATGTCAGTGTTCGATCTGCAACGGTCGCACCTTCCGGCAAGTCCGTAAAGTCCACTTTGATGTTGTCAGGCACATACAGCAGCGACCATCGAGATTCCTTAGCGACATCTGCAACTCTGGGACCAGACCACACAGCCTTCAGAGCCGGATCGGATGGTTCTCGAATTTGCGCCGCCGGAACAATAAGGACCTGTGAACGATCAACGCAGACGATTCGGTCATTCTTCTGGTCCGTCAGCACACGCCACGGAGGCGGGAAACCAGGTCCGAAGGGCGAGTTAACTTCGTCAACAGTGAGATCAACTCTGCCAAGCACCTTGCCGTCAAGCGCCGTGGCAATCAATTCGATGATGGCTCCCTGTATGACCAGAGCATCTCGTGCCGCCGGAGCTTTCCGCTGCAGTGACAGCAGTGTCATGCCGTGATCCAGAAATCCGACGCCATACTCCACACGACCCTGGCGCCCCTTCATCAAAAGTTGCGACAACTGCTCATGGCTGATGGATCGCAGATGCAAATTGCCGGCATCCATTGGAATACCATCCACGATCGTCGTAATTCCGTAGTCATCCTGAATCAAATCACGCTTGATCTCAGTCGGCTGTGCGAGCCTGACGGCAGAGGAGAATTGCGGGATCGCCGACGTCAGCTGATTCAGCAAGGCCGCCGGTTCAATCCGAGTAAATCCTTCGTTGGTTCGTACAGTCAGATATCCGAGGACCCCTGACGGCGCAATCGCGAAGTTCTCCGCTTCCGGGAACACACAACCTGCAACAGCATTCGTCTCCAGTGATGCGGCAAAGATCTTTCCTGAACGATAAAAGTACACAAATGGGTCGTCCGGATTCTGTGATGACTGAAGCGTTCCGACCGCACCATCTTCCAGTGGGATTTCGGAAATCACTTCCATGGTTACCGCGTCAACAATGATGAGTTGTCGCGTTTCCTGAGAGCCAGCAAGAATCAGGTGTTTATCTTTGAATGGCCTCGCGATGATCGCGTCGATCGATTTTCCAAGGGCCAGGGTTCCGGAAGGTTTCTCCACAATGATATTGTCTTCGATCGAGTATCGAAGCAGGGACTTTCCTTCATCGTTCACGGTAAGGATGCTGCCATCCAGTGTGCTTAGTGCAAACAGAGTCTCATGGTAATCAATCAGAGTGTTACCTCGTTCGACACAGACAAGCCGAGTCGACGTGTGGCTGCTGTCTCCATGTCTGAGCGTGATGGAAATCTCCGAAAGTCCGAAGTCGGTGACATTCGGTGTCCAGAGTATTCTGTTTCCCTTCAGTTCCATTCCGGGGCGCAGTGAACTTGCCGCAATTGTCGCGGGGGGATTGCATTGGGGCAGTTCAAGCTCAATCTCGCACGGCTTGAACATTTCGATGCGTTCCGGAAAGCGGAATCGAACGTTGAGATCCACAGTGGCAGGAATCTGCAATTCTTCGATCGCGACAGAAACAACTTCATTGCCGGGAAGAACACAGCAGATTCGCCCTCTGGATTCGTCGGGTATGAGGTTCATCGTCCTGGTGAGATGGTTGAGCGATTCACTGGAATTGTCGAGGTCTAAGATGCAGATCGGCCTTCCCACACGTTCCATGGTGTGAACGTCAAATGCGCAGACAGTGATTCCGCTTGTCGACATCCCGGTGGACTTACCAGTTGGATCGAAGTATGCGGCTATCAGGAACGGTTGTTGTTGCAGGAAACAGGATGCGATGAAAGGCTCAGGAGTGTTCCCTCGCACTTCTTTCAAACTACAGTTCAAAAGTGTTCCGCCAATGGCTGCCAGATTTCCGGATGGATCAAAAGCCGATAGAGGACCCTGCCTGATCATGCCCTGCTTCCATGCCCGAAATCGACCAGGATCATTGCCTTTAATGTCGGCTCGGTGCAGCCATAGCAATGAGTGTCCGGCATCATCATTCGCCACCACCAGCGAACTGCCATCAGGAGAAATGACAGCATGTCGGACGTTCGGGACAACGCTGGAAGTGATGTCCCCGGTCTCAAGATTGACGGCCAGCAGGCGAGAGTCTCCCTGGGCAGCGTTGTTCGCTGACGCAATGACGAATGCCAGCGGGTCATTGCTGTTCTGCGAGAGAACAAGTTTCTGGGCATTGAAGCCGAGAAGGGGTACCTTCCGTATGGTCTCGAAGGTTTGAGCATTGAGAACCACGATTTCAAAACGGCTTTCCTGATTCGAACTCAGGACGACAAAGAACTCCTGCGTTCCAAGAACCTTTGATGCGATTTCGAGGCCGGGAAGACCGAGGTCGATAGTCTGGATCGCCTTCCCGGACGTCACATCATCAATGTTCTCCATTCCAAAGATCCGCACTTGCGCTGGGTCGGCCGAAACAAACGCGGCCTTACCATCCCGGCTCTGCGCCACTGTTGTTGGGGTTCGGAAGATGCCAAGGTCCTGTCGGTCTTTCCGTGGCTGTTTTTCTGCTTCCGCTCCCGGAGGCGCGCCAATGGCGGGCTTTGAACCAGCATCAGTCCCGGCAAGAAATCTCTGTTGAAAGGATCGTGATCTGAAAACACGGGCGATCAGCGTTCGAGGAACAGAGCGATCACCGCGATGCACAGTGTATTGCACCAGATTGACTCCGGCATGTCTCTGGCCTGGAGTCCACGAAACGCTCGCACCGTCGGACGTCATTCCTTCCGGAAGCTCCGTGAACTCGATGCGATCTCCGGGATCTTTTCCACGAAGTGGCACAGACTTTCGTACTCCGGCAACGAAGCTCAGCCCGCCATCGACGTCTGCGATCATTGGAGTTTCATCCGGGATATCGAGTTCTGAGAACTGGCGAACGGTCACAACGTTCCCGCCAAATACAAGAAATCTTCTGCCCACCTGATCTGCAACGACAGATTCCGATGTCAGACCTGGCATCTGGCCGTCCACGAACGGCTTGGGGATCTTGAGGGAGGTCTCTTCTTTCAGTTCGCCATCACGCAGGATGCGTTTTGTCAGCACGACGTCTGCCGGATTGTTCTTCATCGTGACGACCGTATCATTCGAAATCAGAATTGCCGGATCAGGGATCCCGACTGGATGCAGAGTTCCCAGCGGCGCGAAGATCGAGGTGTTCAGGCCGACGAACGTCGATTCAGAATCAACAACAGGACTTGCCCCTGTCAGCTGAACACCACTTGATTGCTTCAACAGCGAAAACTCAGGCAAACCGCTGCCGATGCTGTTCTGCCGCAGATAGACACTGGATCCGGAATGCACGGCAAACTGGCCGTCGGGCGAAATGCAGGCGATCTTCGCCAGCGGGCCACTCATCGACGTTTCTGTGAGGTTCTTCAGATCAACGACAGAATACCAGTCTGAATTGTCCTGCCCGGCAATGAGGACTGAGTCACCCGGCTGACTGGAACTGAACATCAGACCGCCAAACTTCAGTCTCACAGTTGCGATCGACTTCAGTGTCTCAAGTTCCAGCACTTGCAATGCGGGCTGGACTTCCTGACCCACGGGAAGGCACACGGCCACGTTGTCACCGATCTTTCTTTCCGTCGGCGCAGAGACGATTCCTTGAATGGTCGCTTCCGCAACCATCGAACAAGTCACTCCCGAGTCGCCTCGCGATAAGACAAATCGCCTTAGCTTCTTCGACGGGAGATCAACTCCGTAGATGGCACCTGTAATTGCTCCAACATGATAGAAGTCGTGCCTCCCGGGAATCGTAATCACCGGGTAATCGACCTTGATTTCGTTCGACAGAATTCGAGCGCCGCGGTCGCTTTCAAATTTGAAAGTCAGGATCTTCGAACCGATATCATCGACTGTCGGTGTCCATTCCACACCGTCGTCAGTCAGCACCGCTCCTTCCGGCAAGGGCCCCTGAAGACTCGCGCGAATCCCGTCCTTGCTGGGCAACGGAATCCGAATTGTCAGGCCGGGAGCGTAGGGGCCAGGACTGATTCCATGACTGTCGACGACTGAAGTGTCTGAACCAGGCAGCAGACTCGCAGGAACAATTTTCAACGAGTTCCCGAGAAAGCAGTAGAGCTGCCGGTTCCTGTCGTCCGGGATAAGCTGAAGGTTCTCCTCGCCGGTGGCCTGCCGAAACGAATTCATCATCGCAGCAGCTGCAGGAACGGAGGCAAGTGGCGAACTGTCGAGGGCTGCTGATTCGGCCGTCACTGCGTTGAGAAAACTCAGTCGAAGCAGTCGCGGGGCTCTCGTCAGCGTGTTGCTGGAACTTGTGCCAAGAACAATCTCATTTGAGTTTCCCGCTGGTGATTGCTGGCCATCCGGCAGTTTGATGACCCCAACAAGAATCGGGATCTCCTGAAAGCCACACAGGGAACTGAATGCAGGTTGAGCGTCACCTTTGGTTTCAACGAGCACCTGGGTCCCGCTCAGAGTATCAATGATCAAATTGCCCTGGACCAGGAACTGATCATGATGAGCAAAGAACGCAGGATCCGGCGAGCCGTCGACTGGAGGATTCTTGAAAGTTCTTGTCGGTGCATCGAGTGGATTCGCAAGAAGGTCTTCGCGATAGAGTCCAAGGTTCCCGAGGACGACACACTTCCCGGAGGCGCTGATTTGAGGTGCCCCCAAATATGCCCGGTACTCACGATGAACAACCTGATTCGTCAGAAGGTTGATGGCCGTCAATTCTGCAAACTGCATTCGGGTGAAGAGAAACACCCACGGGTCATCGGGGTTCTTCGAACAAAAAAGAACGGAACTCTGCTGCATCTGAATCGGTATGGATCGTGACGCCACGTTCTTCCCTGCGTCAATTATCTGGATTGTCCCATCAAGACAAAGAAGACAATAGAACCCAGCTGAACCCATCGGCTTGAATGCAAAAGACAGGCATCCCGACGGAATCGGCACGATGTCCGGTTCCGGACGCGGAGACTTCATCGCATCGGACGTGTACCAATGAAGCGACTTTCCGTCTGGATGGAGGCCGACAAATTCGCCACCTGACTCATTCACAACAATTTTTCGGTATTCAGACTTTAGCTGAACGCTCCGAATCTGAGCCTCATCTGCCACTGCGACTTCGACCGCACCTTCAACAGGAGCGGCTGGCCCTTCTGCGGCAGCGATGGGGATTGCCGCGTCTTTGGAAGAATTGTCCAGGAGACCGGGCGCAAATCTGTATGCGACGGACAGGCCGACGATCAACAAGACGGAAGCTGCCAGCCACAGTGACCGGTGTCTCTTCGCCCCGGGAAATCGGCTCCAGGACGATGAGTTGTCAGTCGCCTTTGAAACTCCTTTCGCGGGCTTTGCTGCTGAAGCAGATCGAGGCGGAAGTTGCTGCCCGATTTCACCATCGTCCAGCATTTCCTCGGAAGAGTCGAATCCGGTCGCTTCCTCTTCAGCACCCGACAGGCAGAATTCAGACGCCGGATCATCGGAGGGATACTGTTCGTCAACCGGTTCCCTAGAACCATTGGCAGACCGTGCACTGGAATTTGATTCGCTAACTCCCGGATTTACCTGCAGACTGGCACCGCATCGGACGCAATTGATTCGAATCGCTGCTTTCTCCCGAATCCTGACTCGAAGCAACGTCCTGCATTTTGGGCAACGAATCTGAACGGAGACAGTCATTTGTGTTCATCCGGCCTGAAGGATTTGACTCAATGAGTATGCCGGCCTTCATGGTCGCCCTTGCACGCGATGACTCAAGACGGTCCAGGAAGCGGTTTCGCGGCGATTGGCAATGTGGCACCAATCGCCCGTGTGTGCCATGATTGAGTCTGTCAGGAACGGGTGGCATTTACAAGCATTGCGTAGGTAGCTCCGTCAGCACCAGCGTACGTAGCGAGAAACCCGTTTATGCTGCTCGACGTTCGGACTTTTCTGACTGCTTCGTCAGTTTCTGCCGCAGCCGCTGCATGCCTCGAATCCAGCGATCGTAATCCGCGCCTTTCATGCGATAGAACTCCAGTACTTCCGGATGAGGAAGAATCAAAAACTCCTCGCGCTCGATCCCGGCGAAGATTGCTGCTGCTGCTTCCGCGGCCGAGATCGAATGAAGATGCAGGTACCGATGAATCGGGTCAGAATCATCCAGCATGTCTGTTTCGACGCCCAGAGGACACACGCAGGAAACTCGGATGCCGCTGCGGCCGTAACACGTTGACAACCATTCCGCGAGTGCGACGTCGGCGTGTTTCGTCACGGAGTACGACGCCGAACCAATTTCCGTCAGCAGTCCGGCGGCCGACGCGGTTTGAACCAGGTATCCTTCGCCTCGAGCCAGCATTGCCGGAACAACGGCTCGCGCGGCGTACAGGCGAGACATGACATTAACGTCCCACATGCGCTGCCATTCGGCATTGGTCGATTCAAGTCCGCCTTTAAAGGTGATGCCGGCGTTCGAACAGAAGATGTCAATACGGCCTGCAAGCCGGAGTGTTTCCGAGACGAGGTGCTGAACTTCGCTTTCGCTGCCAACGTCACAGCCGATGGCCACAGCAGTTGGCCCAAGCTCCGCCGCCAGCTGTGTTCCTTCGAACGTATTGCGATCCGACACAACGACCAGCTCAGCTCCCGCCTTCACCGCATGGCGGCACATCGCCGCGCCGATTCCCCGAGCGGCTCCGGTCACAACAATCACTCTTCCCTGAATCTGCATGGTAGCATCCTTGCTGGCATGGAACTTTAGCTGCCGAGCTCCCGTGAGCGGAACGGCGGTAGCGGTCCGGTGATCCGCGATGTGAAGGCCTATGCTCTTTCGGTGTCGGTCTTACCGGAGAGCTTTCGCCTTTATGTTTTGGATCACAATCGGAATCAATTACGACCGGAGGGCTTGCGCCCTTCCGCTAGTTTGTGGGGAGCGTAATTGAAGGTCGACAGGCTGTCACCAGCAACCTGACGCGGACTACTGAATCCGCACTCGGAATGGCATCATCATCAGGACCGGTTCGCGCTGGAACAGGTCCAGAACTGGCCAGTGCTGAAGGGTCTGTTGAGCCGACATGGGAAGCGACCGAACGAACGCATCGAAAGGCTGGCGGGATTTTTCGGCATCGCCCATCAACATCTCCAGTGGGCTGACGGGATGCGGAAGGTCTTCCAGTTCCAGTTTCTCATCCGTATCACCAGCCAGCTCTCGCGCTCGTTTGATGGCGTCGGCGAGCGTGCCGAGTTCGTCGACCAGACCAATCTCCTTCGCCTGACGTCCCGTATAAACTCGCCCGCGTGCCAAAGCTTCCAGAGCCTTGTGTTCCATCTTTCGTCCCGTCGCGGCCTTCTGAGTAAACTGTTCGTAGGTATGGTTGAGCATCTCCTGCATGGCGTCTCGTTCTGAGTCAGAAAAGCCCGTCGTCATGCTCATCACGCCGCTGTTGGCACCTCGACTGATGACGGATGTCGTGACTCCAACCTTTTTCATTAATCCTTCGATAGCAATTTTTCCGCCGACCACTCCGATGGACCCTGTCAGTGTTCCCGGCTCGGCGTAAATCACGTCGGCCCCCATGGAAATGTAATAGCCACCACTGGCGGCTGTGTCGCTCATGCTGGCGACGACCGGCTTCTTGCAGGTTTCCAGAGCACGCCAGATCAGGTCACTTGCCAGAGCACTTCCACCAGGACTGTCGACTCGCAGCACGATCGCCTTCACGTTGGCGTCAGCGGCCAGCTTGTGGATGACAGGTACGATCTTGTCCGAGCTGATCGAAGATTCCGAAAACAGGCTTGTCGGATCATTGCCCGAAGCAATCGCTCCTTCCAGTCGAAGGACTGCAATGCGTGGTCGAGTACTTCCGACATGTTCGCCGTTGCCTCCAAGAATCTCCATCAGTGCAAAGAGGTCCAGTTCGGTATTATGCTTCTTCTTCCGGTAGTCTTCACGGATGCGAACATCCAGCGTCGAGTCTCCGCCGGCAATCAGAGAAACGAGTTCGTCCTGATAAGCGACCGTATCAATCAGTCCCAGCTCCTTTGCGCGAGTTGCTGAGAGGAGACCCTGGTCGATCACGTTCCTGACGACGTCTTCTTTCAGCTTTCGAGTCTCCACGATCTGACTCACCATGCTGCCATAGTAGTCATCCAGGATCGCTTCCATCTCGGCTTTGAATTCATCGCTCATCTCGGTGCGAGTGTAAGGCTCAGCGGCAGACTTGAACGCGCCGACTCGCAGCATGTCGGCCTGGATGTCCAGCATGTCAAAGAGGTTCTTGTAGAACGTGACTTCGGCCCGGATTCCGGTCAGCATCAAAGTTCCGGACTCCGGCATGATGATTCGGTCACAGGATGCCGCCAGCAGATAATCTTTGTTGCCGCCATCGTCCATCCTCGCCCAAATTGGCTTCCCCGCAGCCTTCACAGCTGCGATGGCCGACTGCAGTTCATTCAGCCTCGCCCAGCCAATCTCGACACCTTTAATATGGAGCACAACACCTTTGATGCTCTTGTCACGCGCGGCCTGCTGAATTCGATCCATGCAGGTTGGAAGTGACTCCACGAGGTCGCCAAACAGGCCGGGCATCTGAGTCGCTTCGGGGTACGTTCCGCTGAGCTCAATCTCTGCCCAGTCCGCGCGAGTCTTTCGTTCCGGCTTGTCTCCCTTGGCGGCCGTCTTTGGTGTGTCATCCTTCTGAGCTGCCTCTTGTGCACGAAGCGAAACGACAGAACAGATGCTCAGTGCAAACGCCAGGGACAAAGCCAGTGTCATTCGAATCATTCCGCACCCCAAACCTTCAAAGAAATTGCCTGTTTTGCCCAGTTGTCAGGAAGCCAGCCGTCTGAAACGGCCGAATTGATTCCGCAATCCCGCCCAAATCCGTGGGTACCGAATCCTAGCCAACCTCACACTGTTGTTGCCACGGCAAAGCACGAGCAGAACCTAGAACAACGGCAGGAACAGAGATTCAGCGAATTCACGGACGATGCCCTGAGTTCGCCGCATTACCCAGATTCCAGGAGGACGCTTCGGCAGTTTCTGCGCGAATTGATGAATGGCAGGGTCCCAGGTCCAGGTTGTCGAGGACGAAGAATGCGTTCTGCCGTGTTCCCGGAGGCCTGGCGACAAGTACATTGAAAGGCTTCGTTCGCGTTCCCTGGCTGACGGCTCTCTGAAGAGCTTCGATGCCAGACGGGCGGCGTGGAAAATCCACGCATCGTATTTGATTACGGATTTCACAGCAGGTTGTTCGCTCATGGATGGGCGTCAGGCAATCAGAGAGGACAGGCTACAGCAGCGGCTCTTGTCGCTGGCAGTCTCTCTATTTGCGCTGAGTGCTGTGTGTCTGACTGGATGCCAATCCTCAACCGGGATGTTTTCCCTTCGAGACAAGCCATCATCGAAGCTTGTGCGAACTTCAAACGACGAGACGACTCCTGGTGCGGACTCTTCTGACAGGAAGACTCGTCAGTCGTCGAAGCCAACGGTACTTAAAGAAGAGACGACCGCGAACTATGGTGCTCTTCAATCGCGATTTGAAGGAAGCTCAGCCCCACGGACCGTCCAGAAACCAGGCCACGCGTTTCTGCAGCCTCGAGCCCGACTGGGCCGTCCCGTTCCATTGCCACAGCAGGTCGCAACTCCTACTTTGTCTGATACTGATTCGTCTGCGGTTGATGAGGCAAGTCACGATGCTCAGCAGAGAATTCCGGCAGCACCAAACCAGAACGTTCAGCCATTGGATATCTCTAAAGGATCCGGCCCAGCCACGGCAACGCAGGTGAAGAACGGTTCCCAGCCCGGTACTTCACCATGGGGTTCAGGAACTCAGCCCTGGAAGCCGATGGAACGGACGGGCGACGAAGTCACAGGAGACTCAGCGAGTCCATCGCCATCGAACGCACCCGGTTCAAAGTGGGGCTGGCCGGTATCGAAGCAGAATGTTCCCCCAGTGTCCGGTGAAGTCAGCGGTTCGCCAGAGGCCCCGACTGATGCCATTCCAAACGGCGCGATGCAGCCAATCCCCCGTGACATGGTGGAGGATGGTGGCCTGTCGCAGCCTGGAGAATCGGATCCCGCAGAGCCAGGGCCGGAAGACAATTCCATGCTTGGCCGACTTCGCAGTTTCTATCCTCCTCGTCTGGATGCAGGGACGGACAGAATCAGGAAACAGTTTCGCCGTTTCCCTGACCCTTTCGGGATTCTGAAAGAGAGAGAGACGAACGAGCCGGGAAGTGAAACGGCTGAACTGCCACTGCCCGCAAACTCTGTCACTGCGGATTCCTCAACAGAACCCGACGTGTCGGACATGGGAGCTGTTGCTTCAGAAAACGCCAGCCCGTCGACTCCAATCGAAGCGGCCATCCAACAGGCGGAACAGGAACTCGCAGCCTGGCCACGCACTGGAACCGGACAGCCGGAACGGGTCGATGAATGGCGAAAACGTCAGACCGATCTTCGGCTGTTACAGATGATTGCAGGGAGGTCTGCCGAGTCGATCCGGATGATCGAGTCACTTCCGGTGGATGAGCAGGAATACTGGCAGGCGATGATGCTCTCGATGAATCAATTTCGGGACATCGACCCCGTCACATCGCGCCGTGAAGATCTCACCGAGACACTCAATCATCTTCGGACTGCCGGACGTCGACTACAGCCCCTGGCAGCGCTGGAGATTCAGAGACTGATGTTCTGCTCGCGCATCGACGGGTTTGGTCGAGTTGCTCAGTTTCCAACGGCTGACTTCGAACCTGGGCAGCGCATCCTTCTTTATACAGGGCTTCGAAATTTCCGCAGTGAGCTGACAGCGGAAGGGAAATTCCGAACGGAGTTTTCGGCCGAGATCGAATTTCGACGCGCTGGTGATGATGAGTCCATTGAGACGATCCGTTTGCCGCAGATTCTGGATGAGTGCGATGAAGAACGGACTGACTACTACCAAAGCTTCGAACTGACGGCACCCGCTCTGGAAGGTGATTACGTCGTTCGAATCACGCTGCAGGATTTGCAGAGCCGGCAGACAGCAACCTCAGAACTTGAACTTTCGATTCACTGAGACGGCGTGGCTGTGCAGAATCAGCGGAGTTTGTCACGATGCGTCGAGTCAATTGCTCCTCGATTGAATGGTGACGTTGAAATCATGACGTCCGTTTGTGTCTGAGGAATTCACTTTTGTTCCACAGGGATCGTTCACAAGGATCGTTTATGAAGAAGCTCGCAATCTTTACCATCGCCGTACTGTCTGCCGGAGCACTGGGGCTCAGCACCAGAACATCGGAAACACTCGCCTCACCGGTTGCTCCTCCGGTCGCTGAAGATGTCGTCCCGGTGGAAGAGAGCATGCACGAATTCATGGAGTACGTTTTTCAGCCAGCCTACCAGCGACTGAAACCGGCTCTGGCCACCGCTCCGTCTGACAACAAAGGCTGGAAGGCGATCAAAGGCGATTCTCTGACGCTGGCCGAAAGCTGCAATCTGCTCTTCGGCCGCGCGCCTGAAGAAGGTGCGGCCGACTGGAAGAAGCACGCTGCGGCGTCACGAGACGGCGGAGCAAAACTGTATGCGGCCGCGAAGGCAAAAGACTTCGCAGCAACTCAGGCTGCCTGGAAGGGAATGCTGGAAAGCTGCAACGCATGCCATCGCCAGTTCGAAAATGGCAAACACATTCTTCAGCCATAGGTCGTTGAGAAATCGCGCTGTTTGAAGCGGGAGGGCGAGGCTCCTGCCAAGCCGCTGATGTGTTCAGTGTAGAACGGTTGTCCTCAACCGTTCCTCAACCTGAGCCAACCAAAACGCACGACACGGAAGCCCTTCAGTAAACGACTGAGGACAGTCGTTTTACCCAGTGTAGAACGGTTGTCCTCAACCGTTCCTCAACCTGAGCCAACCAAAACGCACGACACGGAAGCCATTCAGTAAACGACTGAGGACAGTCGTTTTACCCAGTGTAGAATGGTTGTCCTCAACCGTTCCTCCCAACCTGAGCCACCGAAAACGCACGACACGGAAGCCATTCAGTAAACGACTGAGGACAGTCGTTTTACACTCTCCCCCCAGTTGGACACCTCAAGGTGACAAGACCGATGTCCATTCCTCGAAGCACGTCGTGGTTACCCATTCTGCTTGTGGTGATGACCGCGATCCTTGGGCCATGGCTCCTTCGTACGCCCGCATCGCAAAAGACACTTGTCGTTTACTGTGCCCATGATTCCGTTTTCGCCGATGCGATCCTTCGGGACTTTGAACGGGAGACCGGCATTCATGTTGACGTGCGCTATGATGAAGAGGCCAACAAGAGTCTCGGGCTGACAAATCTGCTGCTGACCGAAAGAGCCGCGCCGCGATGCGATGTGTTCTGGAACAACCAGGCTCACGGCACGATTCGTCTCGCGGAAGCCGGCATTCTGGATGAATGTTCGCCGGAGCTGTTTTCAAGATTTCCGGCCGAGTTTCGAGACCCGCAGAATCGATGGTGTGGCTTCGGCGGACGACTGCGAGTCTTCGCTGTGAACCTCGACCGCATGTCGGCGGACGAAAATGAGATTGAGGAACGCCTGAAGGCCAGTGACGTTTCTCGAGTTGCCATCGCAGTACCTCTGTTTGGAACAACGCTCACGCACTATTCTGTCCTGGCCGAATCGATGGGAATTGAAGGGCTGAAAACGTGGCACAACTCCCTGCATCAGCGAAGCATCCGGGAAGTGCGAGGCAACGGGGCGGTGAAGGATCTGGTGGCGGCCGGTTCGTGTGATTTTGGTTTCACGGATACGGACGATGCCTTCGCGGCCATCGATGCTGGTGCACCCGTCGACATGCTTCCGGTTCGAACACCGGAACTCAAGACCATTTGTATTCCCAACACGGTGGCCATCGTCAAGGGGGCCCGGCATCGTGACGAGGCGGAACGTTTTGTTCGCTTCCTGCTGTCGGCCTCAACGGAACGAAAGCTGGCGGAATCCGCATCGAGACAGGTGCCGCTGGGGACCCTCAGCGAGGCCGAAAGAAAGAGTCTGCCCGATCCGATACCGTTGCTGATGGACTGGGCAGCACAGAGTGTCCCGGTGTCGGCAGGTGCGACGCAGGATGCTGCAGTCCTTGAATGGCTGACCGCGCAATACAAAGGCGGCGAAGGCTGATGGCCGGTTCGCCGCCAGTTGCATTTTGCATTCGATCACGTTTCGCAGTTGTTTGCGGCGACCTCTGTTATTCCATGACAGAGAAGTAGTTCAGAACGGCTGCATCAAACGCTTCGTTGCTGAGTCTCGGTGTGATCGCGTGGAAGTTGCAGTAGTTCTTCACCTGCAGCAGAAGGTCACGCGGCTGGCAGAGTCGGAATGGTCGATGGGCCGCCTTGTAGTGAGTTTCGATCAGGTAGTTGATCGCCTTCGCGTCGTGTGCGAAGCCCAGCTTGTCACACATGATCGCGAACAGGTTGCGAAACTCATCTTCGCTCGGATCCGGTACTTCGATCTTGTACGGAATTCGACGCAGGAACGCTCCGTCAACCAGGTCCTTTGGCTCAAGGTTGGTTGAGAAAACGATCAGCTGGTCAAACGGAACCTGAATCTTCTTTCCGTTCGGCATGTTCAGGAAGTCGTAACGCTTTTCCAGCGGAACGATCCAGCGGTTCAAAAGCATGTCCACAGGCATCTTCTGGCGACCAAAGTCGTCGATGACCAGAGTCCCGCAGTTGCTCTTCACCTGCAGCGGTGATTCGCAGATTTTTGAAGTCGGGTTCAGGGAGATTTCCAGTTCGTTCATCGTCAATTCACCACCGGCGATGACGGTGGGGCGTTTGACCTGAACCCAGCGGCGGTCGATGTCGAGTGAATCGAGAAGTCCGGAATTCTGCTGAGGATCTTCTACCTCTTCATGAACGGCCGGGTCGTAGATTCGCATGATCTCGCCTTCGATCGAAATCGCGCGAGGAATCCAGACGGTTGTTCCGAACGCTCCTGTCACTCGTTCTGCAATACTGGTCTTGCCGTTACCTGGTTCACCGAACAGAAACATCCCGCGGCCGGAATTGATTGCAGGCCCGAGGCGGTTCATCATGTTTTCATTGATGATCAGTCCCTTGAAGGCTCGCTTGAGGTCTTCCCGAGTCACGACCTGACCGGCAATGCTCTGAGCCGACACGGAGGCAACGTAATCTTCGAGCGAGACTGGGGCAGAGCCAAAGTAGGTACACTCTTCGGCATAGCGTCGAGCACGATCGCGACCGGATTCGGTGATGCAGAATTCCGAGTCACCAGTGGAAGTCGTTCCGGTCAGGTCGATGTGCTTGTCCTGACGAAGCTGCTTGAGGAGCGGTTCGATGACCTTGAACGGAAGACGGAGCTGGCTGGCAATGCGGCGTCCCGTTTCGGCTCCGACCTGAAACAGAAATCGCATGATGATCTTTTCGAGCATCGCGGGCGGGATATTCAGTTCCCGCATGTTGCGTGGCTGGCGAGGAATGAACGTATCGCCGGATTTCACTTCCTTGCGATCTGCCGGCGGTTCGCCCAGCAGCATGTTGACTCGGTTGAAGAGTTCGTCGAGACCTTCAGCAGCTTTGGAAGTCGATGGATTCACAGTTCGACCTTCTTGATTCAACCAGACAGGCGAGTCCGTCGCAGGGAATGGAAATCGATGCGCAGAATCAGTGGCGATGCCCCAGCGAAACCGTGCGGGCTGCGCAGATGATCCTACCTGATTGATCTAGGTCGACTGTTGCCGGTCGTCAAACCGTGTTGCAAGTGAACCACATTTGAACACAATGCGGGTTTACATCTGGTGCGGTCGTGGCGCTTCTTCGGCGCGATGGTCACGTCGGATGTTCTTCACAACCCCTACAGTCGGCACAACCGGCGGACCGGATCCGCCGCACCAGTCGTCGACAGCAATCGATCTCCGACCGCAGGTGAATGAAATGAAGTTCGCGATCTGTCATGAGCTGTATGAAAACTGTGACTGGGAAACTCAGTGCGGACTGATCGCCGAAGCCGGCTACACGGGCATTGAGGTTGCTCCGTTCACGATCGGCACGGATCTCATTCGGCTTCCCGAATCCACCTATCGACGCATGCAGGTGGTGGCTCAGGAACACGGTCTTCAGGTGATCGGTCTGCACTGGATGCTGGCCAAAACGACCGGGCTGTACCTGACTCACCCCGATGCCGCAATTCGGCGAAATACGGCCGAATACCTCCGGTTTCTGGCCCGGATGTGTCGTCAGCTGGGCGGCTCCGTCATGGTCTTCGGCTCACCGGCGCAGAGGAATCTGTTGCCCGGAGTTTCGACGGAAGAGGCCACCAAGTATGCCTGCGATGTGTTCTCCCAGGCAGCGGCAGAATTTGCAGATCAACAGGTCACTCTGTGCCTTGAACCGCTGACTCCCAAAGAGACCAACTTCATGAACACCTGCGCTGAAGCGGTGGCCATCATTGAGCAGCTCGATCATCCCAACATTCGCCTTCATCAGGATGTCAAAGCGATGCTCGGCGCGGAGAAGGAATCGATCCCGTTTCTGATCGATCATTTCAAAAATTTTTGCCGACACTTCCATGTCAACGACTCCAACCTGCTCGGCCCTGGCATGGGCGAAACGGATTTTCATCCCATCCTGAAAGCGCTTCAGGACAGTCAGTATCGAGGCTGGGTTTCGGTCGAAGTGTTCGACTACAAGCCAGGCGCGCAGCACATTGCGGTGCAGAGTTTGAAGTACATGAACGAAGTGCTTGCCGACCTTCAATGTCAGTCATGATGAGACCTTTGCATCGAAGCCATCACATTGCGTGTGTTACAAAAAGCCAGTGTTTTCACTGGCTTTTTTGCGTGTGTGGAGTTGGCGAGGGCTGTGTCATCATCGTTTGAAGATGACTTCACGATGCAATGCGAAGAGGTCCGATGCAGCTCTCTGAAGGACATCAGAGAGGATGATCGAGAGGCTTCCGAACGCATCGCGCGATCGCGCTGTTGATGCTTCAGTGAGCCTCATCGTGATGCTCTTTCAATGACCTTCAACGAGGGTCTTCAAGCAGCATGGAGAGGAATGAGAAGCTGTGATTGAAATTCAAAAAAAATCTTGAGATGACTACGGGAAAGGCGTTGAACAGTCTTGCGTTATTCAAACGATCACCTACGATTCTGATCACCAACAGCAGATTCTGTTGTTCGTGTACTGGATGCACGTGGCGAAGGACGTCGCCTTTAAAGCGGACTTCAAGACGGTCATCAGACAAGAAGGGAATCTGCATCATCGGTGTCATGGGGCATCGGTGATCTGATGTTTTGGTCTGTGGTTGTCCTGTGTGTTTCTAAGCCCGGTAAGCTTCGGCAGGACTGCCACTCAAGTTCAACGATTTTTTGGAGGAACGTACTGTGGCAAAGAAAGCTGCAAAGAAGGCCGCGAAGAAGGCTGCAACCGCTAAGCCAGCTGCAAAGAAGGCTGCAAAGAAGGCTGCAAAGAAGAAGTAGTCTTCTGACTTCTTCGGAAATCTTCCGGCGGCTGGTGGTGCAAACTGCCAGCCGTTTTCGTTGCGCGCTGTGTTTGTTTCAACTCTCTTTCCGGAGGTACTTCCATGCTTCGTTCTGCGTTGATGTTTTCAGGAGCATTACTGATGTCTGTGGCCACTGGATTCGCAGGTGACAACAAGGAAGTGAACGTTGGCGACAAGGCTCCTGAGTTCTCTGCTCTTGATGAAAATGGCAAGGAATGGAAGTCTGCCGAACACGTTGGCAAGAAGGTTGTTGTCGTCTACTTCTATCCTGCTGACATGACCGGCGGATGCACGAAGCAGGCCTGCGCATTCCGCGATGATCTTTCAAAGCTGAAGGACAAAGGCGTTGAAGTCGTGGGAGTCAGCGGTGACTCCGTTCGGAACCACCAGCTCTTCCGCAAAGCTCATGACCTGAACTTCACGCTGCTTGCCGACACAGAAGGCAAGGTCGCAGAAGCTTTTGGTGTTCCGATCACTCGCGAAGAGAAATCGGTGAAGGCGACGATCGATGGAAAAGAAGAAGTGCTGACTCGCTCTGTGACTGCAAAGCGATGGACCTTCGTCATTGGTCTCGACGGCAAAGTTCTCTCAAAGAACACGATGGTTGCGGCCGCCGACGACAGCAAGGCCGTCTTTGAACTCGTCACAAAAGATGGCAAATAGCGCGAGTTTTTGCAGGTTCTTTGTGTTTGTAGCGGAAGGGCGCGAGCCCTCCGGTGAATGCGAGATGAGTTCACAACACGGCTTCAATGAGTGTGCGTGATGAGTTCACCGGACGGCTTGCGCCGTTCCGCTACTTGAGGCTTCATGACTTTGCCCCGCGGGGCATGCGACAAAAAAAGAGCCCGGGCTGACTCTGCAATGTGCCTCGTGTCTCCGACGCGAGACTTCCCGCCACGGTGTGACGGGGCACACTGTGATCAGTCCGGGCTCTTTGTATTTGCCGTTCCTGAATTGTCCGCGAACTACTTCGCCTTCACGCCTGGCTGTGGCATGTCGATCTCAAACGTGTAAGACGTCTTTGATTCGAACGTCTGGCCTGGCTTCAGGATGGTCGTTGGGAAGTTGTCGTGATTGACTGAGTCGGGATAGTGCTGAGTCTCCAGGCACAGTGCGCTGCGGTGAGCATACGTCTTGCCGCCCTTGCCCTTCTGGCCTTTCAGGAAGTTGCCTGAGTAGAACTGCACGCCTGGCTCTGTCGTCATGACTCGCATGCGACGCTTGGAAACGGGATCCACGAGAACCGCCGCCAGAGTCATCTTCGCGCCTGCTTCCGGAGCATTCAGAACGTAATTGTGGTCGTAGCCAATGGCAGCGGTCTTGCCGATGGACTCAATGCGAGCACCAATCTTTGTTCGCTTGCGGAAGTCCAGGTCCGTTCCTTCGACGGAGGCAATCTCACCGGTTGGGATCAGGGTATCGTCGGTCGGAGTGTACTTGTCGGCGTTGATTCGGAGCATGTGATCCAGAACCGTTGCACTGCCTTCACCGCCCAGATTGAAGTAGGCGTGGTTCGTCAGGTTGACCGGCGTTGCCTTGTCAGTCTTCGCTGTGTACGAAATCGAAATCGTGTTCTGCTCGGCAGGAACAAAGAAGGTCACGGTGACATCCAGAGTGCCCGGATACCCTTCATCGCCATCAGGGCTCGTGTAGGTGAACTTCACGCCCTGTCCCTTGTCGTTCGAATACGGTGCGGCTTTCCAGATGGCCTTATCAAGAGCCTTGGCGAGACCACCGTGCAGGTGGTTTGGTTCATTGTTGATGGCGAGTGTGTAGTCCTTGCCATCGAGAGAGAACTTGCCCTTGGCGATACGATTGCAGACACGGCCTGTCGTGCATCCAAAGTACTGATTGTCTTCTGATTCGTAACCGGAAACATCATCGAAGCCCAGCAGAACATCAGCCAGCTTTCCGTCCTTGTCCGGAACCATCAGCGACACCAGAGTCGCTCCGCGTGTCATCACCTTCGCACTGAACCCGCTCTTGTTGACAAGTGTGTAAATTTCAACCGCCTGGCCATCTTTGGTCTTGCCAAACGGTTCACAGGTCGGATCTTCCCCGAACGCTGACGACGTCATCAATACCGCTCCCGAAATCAACAGTGTCATTAGTCTCATTGTTACTCGCCCTTGAAACTGAAAAGGACTGACAGGGGCTGCCCCTTATTCGAAGAACTGCTCGTCTTCGACCCCGCATTGAAGAAAAACGGGAGCACGCAAATCCACGAGTCCCGTCCAAAGCGGACGGGAATTATCAGCGCGCCAGGTCGCAACCACAAGTCACGCGGTCTACAGCCCGGCCTCAATGCTCAGGTGCCATGCACCGGAATGCTCAGGTGCATGGCACCTTGATTCAAAAATGCAGTATTTTCACTGCAATATTTGAGGTGGAACGGCGCAAGCGGGCGGAGAAATTTGGGACGCAGACTCACCGGAGGGCTTGCGCCTTTCCGCTAGAAATTCGGCGGGTCAGGGCTTCCGAAGGAGGCGTTCGATGACGTGGTCGACGTTAGAGAGATCATCGAAGAGATGGTCGGGGGTGTGCGGTTCAAGCTGCTCACGGGAGTAGACGCCGGTGGCCACAGCGGCCGCACGGGCCCCGATGGCTCGAGCACACTGGATGTCCGCCGGAGTATCGCCGATGACGCAGGCGTCGTTTCCCGGAATACTGCGTTCCAGATGCTGTGAGACCGTCTGCAGTGCCAGCCTCGCGACGTCGTCACGGTGAGCGTGGTGGTCGCCGAAGCCACCGGCTCCTTCGGTGGCAAAGTACTGGTCGATCCGGAAATGCCGCAGCTTGATCCATGCGCCTTCGCAGTAGTTTCCGGTCAGCAGACTCAGCCGGACATCAGAACGCTGGTGCAGGGCATGAAGCAGTTCACGCACTCCGGGCAGCAGGGCTCCGGTGAGTTCACTCATGCATTCCGGAAGCCGGTCGAGGTATGCTCGCATGAATCGTTCACGATGATGAGGAGTATCCGGAAGACGGTACTTCCCAAAGATTTCGTCTTCGATTCCGCGATCCGTTCGACCGGCGGTCAGGACATTCTCAAAGGGAAAGTCGAGCCGGAACTCTTCGGTCAAAGCCAGTTCCATGGCCTTCTGCCCGGCGCCGCCGGTGCTGAGCATCGTGCCATCGATATCAAAGAACAGAATGTGACTTGTCATTCAGCGAGTGCCCATCAGTACGATCAGAATTCGACACAGCGTCAGTCTATTGAACGGATCTTAGAGACTCCGGCAGAGATTCAAGCAGATCCGTGCAGAGTTCCTGAAGTGAACTGCGTCCATCCAGAACGATGTCCGACGTTTTGGGAACTTCGGTCTGCTGTTGTGCGAACAGTCGGTGAGTCAGGTCGACGTAGCTGTCACAGAATTCCGCAATCCAGTGCAACCCCTGCGCGGGATCTCGGATGATGCCGCCTTCCGCCATCTCGATCGCGATCTGTTTGACCTTTCTCATGACACAGATATCTGCCGGCACATCGAGCCAGCATTGCCAGTCGATCCATGGCTGAAGAGTCGGGTGTTGACGACCAAACTGAGTCTCCAGCAGCACGTACTGCGGAGCCCCGTTGACAGGTCCACCTCCGCGCGGGCCACACGTGTGTTCCAGAAACGCGGCAAGGCGGCTCAGGTCGAACTCGGCAACATCGGCGCCTCGATCCAGCCAGCTTCGCATGTCATCCACGGAACGTTCGACCGTCGAATGAAATTCATCCTCACACACGACGATGGCATCCGGCAGCATTGCCGACAGATGTTCGGCCAGCGACGATTTTCCGCTGCCCATCATTCCAGAAACAGCAATCACAATGCTCATCTTTTACTTCCCGTCCGTCGATTCGACTTGTCCTTCGCGCGTTGCGTCAGCCAGAGTGCCGGAACATTGGTTCATTGCCGCCCGCAACTCCAGTGCAACGGTCGGATCCTGTTCGACTGCCATGCGTTTTTGCAGAGCAGGGAAAGCGGTCAACGTCCCAAGTTGCCCCAACGCCCACGCCGCGGCTCCCCGAGTGAGCGGCTCCGGATCATCAAGCGCCGTCGTCAGCTCAGGCTCGGCTGACACATCCTTCAGGTTCCCCAGAACGATGGCCATATTGCGAAGCAGACCGGGTCTTCCGGGACGACTGAGCGGTGTACCCCGAAACTCCGCGTCGAATTCTTCTGAAGACATTCTCAGCAAGGCTCGCCCGTCGACGTTGACTCGCTGCTCCAGCGCACGGAATTCTTCGATCGTCACATCGGGGGCGAATCGATTCCAGGGACAAACATCCTGACATATGTCGCAGCCAAACATCCAGTCGCCCATGGCCGAACGAAGAGCATCGGGAATGGCGTGTGTTCGTTGTTCGATCGTCAGGTAGCTGATGCAGTGGCGAGCGTCCAGGACTCCGGGTTCGGGGAAAGCATCGGTTGGGCACGCATCAAGGCACCGCGTGCATGTGCCGCAGAAGGTCGAGTTCTCCGGCGCGTCGTAGTCGAGTTCCAGATTTGTCAGGAGGGCACCGAGCACGAACCAGCTGCCGATGCTTCGACTGATCAGCATCGTGTTTTTGCCGAACCAGCCCAGTCCCGCGAGTCGTCCGAAATCTCGCTCAAGCAACGGAGCCGTATCAACGACAACGCGACACCTGGCTTCAGAAGAATGCTGGCGGATGAGCGACACCAACGGGGCCAGGCGTTGTTTCAGCACATCATGATAGTCGGCATTGCCCCATGCGTAACGAGCGACTTTGGGACCGGAAGGACGTTCCGTGCCGTCGTGATAATTCATTGCCAGCATCACAACAGACTTCGTTCCCGGCAACATCGAATCAGGATGGCGATACGCTTCGGAGCGTCGTTCCATCCACTGCATGTCGGCCGCGTGTCCCAGGCTTAGCCATTCCAGCAGCCGATGAAATCCCGTTGGTGTCACCGCAGGGGCAATTCCAACCTGCGCGAACCCCTGTTCAACTGCGAGCGACCGGAGTTGCTGAGTCAGCGTTGGACGCAAGTCTGCCACTCTCAGTGCCTTCCCGTGTCGAGCTGAGAACTCCGAAGCCAGATAGAGTTCGAATGGACTTTCTCGTAGGACTATCCGATCGACAGTCTCTGCAGATGTCGTTGTCCGATCTGAGCCACTTCGTTCGCGGCAACTCGTGGCAGTGGTGAATACTGCGGATGGCGACCGGGCTTGTACGGATCGTTGCTGCGAGTGTTGTAGCAGCAGATGAATGCCCAGCGAGGATGTTCGCTGTGGTTCTGATCGGAACGGTGGAGCGTGTTGCCGTGGAACAGGACAGCAGATCCGGGGCTGAGTTCCACATGGACCAGTTCCATGCGTTCGAGAATCGCGGTGACGCGTTCCATATCCGCGCCGGTCTGATCTCCTCGTTTCAGATGATCGATTCGACCAAGACGATGCGACCCCTTGATCACCTGAAGACAGCCGTTCTCTTTGGTCGCTCGATCCACCGCAAACATGCAGCTGGCCATGTCGGGGAACAGGCAGCCGTTGTTGTACCAGTAGCCATAATCCTGATGCCATGTCCACGCGCCGCCGACGCGAGGCTCCTTCAGGATCATCTTGTGGTGATAATGATAGACCTCGTCGCCGAGCAGCATTTCGACGGCAGAAACGAGAGGCTCCGCTTCAACGATGGCCGTGTAAATGGAATCGGCAGGCAGCTCATTCTCGACCACTAGCTCAACCGCCCCGCCTTCACCGTCAGCGCGGGAGGTTCGGCTGGCGGCGAGCTGCTGATCCTTTCGGGCGATCGTTCCAAGCAGCTCGGTTTCCTGAGCATCCAGGAAATTCTCGATGATGATGTAGCCATCACGATCAAAGTCTTCGATCGCTTCCGGCGTCAGGAAACCTGTTCTCATCGCAGGGTACTCCTAAGACATTGGTCGGGATTTGTGCGTCCAATCAGCGGAACGGCGCAAGCCGTCCGGTACCGCAAAGAACCGGAGGGCTCGCGCCCTTCCGCTACTTTCCATCAACCTAAGTGTTCAGTGTTCAGTTTTCAGGAAGCGGATGGATTCACGAACCTGGATTGTTCCTTCGTAGATGGCTCGGCCGGTGATGACACCGATCAGGCCCGGTTGAACATCATGGATCTTCTTCAGAGCTTCGATGTCCTTCATCGTCGTGACGCCGCCGGAAGCGATCACGGGCAGGCCGAGGTCTGCCAGCATGCGAAAGTCCGCGAGCGTCTGATCGTCGATGCCCTGCATCATGCCATCGTTGGCGATATTCGTATAGATGACTGCGGCGATTGGGGCGCCAACAAACCGCTGGGCCAGTTCCCGGATGGACACGTGAGATACTTCCAGCCAGCCGTCGGTGGCCACCATGGAATTCTTTGCATCCAGCCCCAGTGCAAGCTTCCCCGGAAACTTGCTGCAGATCCCCGCGAACCAATCCGGTTCACGCAATGCTTTGGTGCCGACGATCACTCGATCGGCCCCCGTGATTTCCAGAGTGGATCGGACGTTTTCCTCGGATCGAATTCCGCCACCCAGCTGACAAGGCAGTCCAGTCGCTTCAACGATGCGACGAACGACGTCCTGATTGACCGGCTTGCCTGCTTTGGCACCGTCGAGGTCCACGAGGTGCAGTCGTTCCGCGCCTTCTGTCTTCCAGCGAAGAGCCATTTCCACAGGGTCGTCGGAGAAGACCGTGCTGTCGTCGTAGTTACCCTGCCGAAGTCGCACACAGCGCCCTTCGAGCAAATCAATGGCGGGAAGAAGTTGCAGCATTGTTCTGATGATCGATGGTCAGGATGGAATCATGTTCGAAAGATGCGCCGAAGAACGTCGCGTTCCGAGAATACGCACACGCCGATGCAAAACCAACGCTCACCGATCCCGCCACATCCCGGCTTCCCGAAACTGGTTCTAAGTACACTGGAATGACCACGCTGTCTCTTCGGCTTCCGACCGCTGCGCGGCACAGGCTGCACCTGTGCTATGCGGGGCAAAAGGTGGCAGAAAGTTGCATGGTGGGGTCACCGGAGGGCTTGCGCCCTTCCGCTATTTTGTGTTGGTGGCGATGGTCATTGTGCGCATGGGATTACTTTGTCTCCGCGAGGACTTTTCGGTAAATCTCTGCGGCCTGATCGTAGGCTTTTCGTGCGGCTTCACGTTCTGCTGGCCGGATGTTGTTTTCCTTGGCCTTCCAGCACACATCAACCGCTTCGATGCACCACTCCGCGCTCTTGCGATTGGCTCGAATCGGCGCACCGCTGACATGAACGAACACCGGGTTCGTGTGAACCGAAGGCAGGATGCGCACAGCGACCCAGGAAGACTGTGGAAGCTCGACGGGAATGCTGAAGGGTTCAACATGACCATCGGCCAGAAGCTCGCGCGTCGCCACGACTTCGCCGTTGACGATGACTTCGACCGGCACCTTGCGAGTCTTCTCGATGCGACAGCGTTCGAGATGCCAGTAAGGCTTTTCATCAAGGCGTCGACCGCGAATTGATTCAGTCAGAGGCGTTGGTTCCGGCTCAAGAAGCGCCGAGGCTTCAAAGGAGACAGTGACCTTGCCTGGGGCATCCAGGTCCAGTCGACTGACTCCGTTCTCTGTGCGTTCGCCCACGGCACGATCGTTGACCTTGAAGTCCAGGATGTGACTGAGCCCGTCGCCGCAGTAGCTTCGCCCGTCCCGCAGACCCTCGACCCAGTTCTCATACGAAAGTTCTTCACCGTCTTTCAGCTTGACGTAAATTCGCCCGAGACCGACTCGATCACCGTAGATACACGGAAAGTCCGTTTCGCCGCTGATGCGTGAGGTCATGCCGCAGTTAAGCGTGTGATACCAGATATTCAGTTCCCAGATGGCCGGTGTGTCGACAGCGGAAATGAAGTCGCATGCTCCATGAGCTGTCGTCACGACATACTCATTCGCACCGATTCCATCAAAGCGAGGCATCGCGTAGTCAGGCAGTTTTGAAGCCGCCTGTCCCTGCCATCCTCGAGGAGCCCCGCCCCAGGGCTGACCGTGAAACTGTCGCGAACCATCCGGCATCACGTCCGGCAAAGCAATGCCCCAGCCGCTGTGGCTGTAACCCACGACGCCGCCCTGCTTCTGGCCCCATTGAAGAACAGGCATCGTCCAGCTTGGCCATTCTTCCAGGCGAGTCGTTCCCGGATAATCGTCTTCCGTCAGCTTCAGGAGGCACAAATGGCCCGCATGAGAAGACGGGAAGCCACTGACTTCGACATCATAGCGCATCAGGTAGTCGGGGGTTGAGAGTTTCGAAACCTGTCCGTCGAAGTACTGCTTCTGCGTGTACCAGCATGGTCCCCAGCTGAGAACGCAGCCAACGTTCAGGTCTTCCCCGAGAATGTGCCGCATCATGGCTTCCGGCCCAACGCCTTCGGTTGGGCTGTCATAGTGCGCGCAGCCGGCGGCGTGAACGTGATGGTCGCCAGAGTACCAGCCTCGTTTCGCCACATGAATCCAGCGCTTCAGCTGAAAGGCCACGGTATGTTCGGCAGCGTTTGGAACAGTCACCTTCTGAACCTGCGGTAGATATTCCGGACCGCGGTTTGCGATGAAGGTGTAGTCGCCAGGTGGAAGGAAAACGCTTTCTCCGTCATGGCGGTAGATCTGATCGTGGAAGAAGAAGTCGGGAGCCAGCCGTCGTGATGGCAACGGGTAAACTCGGCCCATCGTATCGCGGATCACAAAGTTGGCTGTGGTGGGCGACTTGTCTTCGTCGAGCACACTCAGGCGGACGTTAACCGCAGGACGACAATTGAACAGGACCGGGATACCGCTTCGGAAACCCAGGTCCTGTGTCCCAGCGCCGATGTTGAACGAGAGTGTTGCTTCACGCTGGCCCGCGTCGCGGCTGTAGAGCAGGACGACTCGGTATTCCACCAGCAGGCCGGACAGAGTCTTCTTCAGAGGTTCGCGGACCAGCATCGTCATGTCGAGAAAACGGTCCGGGACGTCTTCCGGGTTAACGAGCTTCTCCTTCTTTCGTGGTTCCTCGCGCGCGCCTTTACCCTGCTGATAGACGGGAAGAGCGTTCGGGCTTTCGAGGATCAGTTCCGGGTTAATACCGGCTTCGTTATGGACCTTGACCAGATGAGCGGTCCAGCCCTGCTGCATGAGTTCCTTTTGGCACGGGCCTTCGGTGACCTTGACTCGGCTTTCCGCATTGATATTGATGAATGCCAGGCACAGAGGATCCAGGATCTTCTGGACTCCACGAATCGCCTCGCGGTCGTTGGTGTTTTGATAGGCCGAGTTCAGTTGTTCCTTCACCGCAGGGCTCAATGGTGCGCCGGCAAAATCCAGAGCTTCCACAAGACGTCGAGTCGCCGCGATGAACGGCTGGCGTTCCACGTTGGGAATCACAGTCTCATCTGCCGAGGCGGATGGATGCGGCAGTCCGAAAAGAGGAAGCACGGCGGTCAGAAGAACGATGATCGCACGAAGTCCAGCGTGGGGTCGCATGCAGAATCTCCGATTGGCTTGGAGTGAGCGAGGCGGGTGAATCGCCAATGTAGACGAATCCATCAGAACCGGCGAGCGGTTGGGCGTGAGCCCTCCGTGTCGAACTCTCAGCGCAAACGCGACTCCAACCTCCAAACCGTCGGCTCGATTCCAGTCCCTCACGACACATGGTCGCCGACAAGTAGTTGACACGGAGGGCTGACGCCCAACCGCTCGCCTGAGGGAGTATGGAGAGCGATTGAGGACAATCGCTCGACATTGGCCATTTTGGCAGGTGGATTTTGCCTGAATTTTAAGCTGCTCAAAAAATGGGCACCCGTGAAGATTTGATGATTGCGCGGTCTTTGAGCATTTTGGTGTTGGCAGTGGTTGTGTGGAGTGTTATCGTTCTGACGTCGCAGTCATTTTGATGTCAGGCGTTCGTGGCCGGATGGCGGGGTGCTGTGGCAGTTTTGGCTGGTTCTGTTCAGGGGTGGCCAGGCTGATTCAAGGAAGACTTTTGAAAAATCAGGGAGACGGTTATGCTGGTGCTGTCACGAAAGACGAGTGAACGAATCCTTATCGGCGACGAGATCGCCATCACGATTGTCCGGATCGGACCAAACTCGGTCCGCATCGGAATTGAAGCTCCGAAGTCTATGAACATTGTTCGTGAGGAGCTTTGTGATTTTGGAGCGCAGCCCAAGACTGCTCAGGAAGTGCCAGTTCAGATTGAGTAAGTTTGCGGGCACAAAGAGAACGGACAGCAAGCCAGGGTTTTCCCCCTGGCTTTTTTGTTGCGCGGGCGCTGCGTCCGAAACTCCTGTAGCTCCAGTTTTCGACCTTTGCGACAATCCTCTGAACCGCTCTGACTCTTCGGAGGCAATGGACTCAGCTCCGGTCAGGCTGTGGATGTTTCAAGGGAAGCACGATGCAACCGTTTGCCCAAAAAGAAAACTCACCCTTCAATCTTCATTGGTGGATCACAGCGGGTGTTGCGGGAGCATTCTTCCTTTGGTGCTTCGACCTGGTTCCTCGATTCGGCGCGCCAGAGTCTGGCAAGGTTGCAGAGAACTCGACTGGTGAAGCTGTTGAGCTGATGGGAGATGAGTGGTCGAACTTTGACCTGTCAGATGCAAACGCCGATGACCCGGCGGGAGCAGCTGAGGCAAGTTCACAGGACACTGAAAACGCCTGGCTGGGACTTGGAGAACCAGCTCCGTCTGTTCAGCACCCGAATGCGAACTCTCGGACGAAAGGCGCATCGGCCTCCGGTTCGAAGAACAGAGACAGAAAATGGATCGCTGACCCGGCAATCGCGCAGGCTTCCTATGATGCTTCTGAAGACGATGTCGACAACGCAGATTTCACGGAACTTGAAAACGCGGGGAGGGCGCTGAGGAAAGCAACAAAGCCTGCTTCGGCGACCGACAAAGATCCGATACTGCCAGCGGATTTTGCGGAGCAGTTTCGAATGGCAGAAGCGCTGCTTGCAGAATCGAAGGTTCTGGACGCTCATGCACAGCTGTCGCAGCTCTACTGGAAGTTCCCGGAACTTCGAAGTCAGCTCCTGCCTTCTCTGGAACAGACATCCAGCGCGATCTTCACATCTTCAGAGCAGCTTTTTGGTGAGCCGCATTTTGTGGAGTACGGTGAGACTCTGGAGTCGATCGGAAAACAGTACGAAGTTCCGTGGCAGTATCTGTCTCTGTTGAATCGGGTTTCTCCCGACAAACTGCAGGCGGGGCAAAAACTGAAGGTTGTGCGAGGACCGTTTGGTGCCGTCGTTGATCTCAAGTCTTATACACTCACTGTTCATGCTCACGGCTGGTACGTGCGACATTATTCAATTGGGATTGGCAAAGACGGAAAGACTCCTGTGGGGGTCTTCACCGTCAAAGAAAAGCTGGAGAATCCGGAGTGGTATGATCCGGACGGTGGAGTTGTGGATGCTGATGATCCCGACAATCCTCTGGGCGAATACTGGCTGGGGCTTGGCAATCACATAGGAATCCACGGAACGATTGATCCGGACACCATTGGTCGGGCCGCATCGCGGGGCTGTATTCATTTGGGCGACAAGGACATCGAAGACGTCTTCAGCCTCCTGAGTGTTGGATCACAGGTCAAAATTCGCCAGTAATGATGTACTGTCGGACGATGCCGTAGCCGCACAGGGTTACTCAGAGACGGTCGGTGACTTCCGGTAGGCTTCACGAATGGCGCTGTTATCGACATCGCCGTAACCCAGTGCTTCGGCCTGCAGAAGCAGCTGCAGGTGAGTTGACGTCAGGGGCAGATTCAGCGCGAGCTTTTCTGCGGCCTCCAGCATCAGACGAACGTCCTTCAGGTGCTGTGAGAGTTTGGCCTGAACGGCATAATCCTGCTGGATCATCTTCTGTCCCTTCGTATCCATCTGTCTTGAATACGCAGGGCTTCCTCGAAGGATTTCGAGTGCTGAAGTGGCGGAGATCCCCATGCCGTCCGCCAGCGCCAGACCTTCGGCCAGAGCGGCTCGGTTCAGTCCGAGAACAAGATTGCTGATCAGTTTCATTCGGGCCGCATTGCCACTTTTGCCTGCAAAAAAGAAGTTTCTCCCAAGCACCGGCCAGATGCTGGTCAGAGCCTTAAAGGTACCTTCATTTCCGCTGACAATCACCGTTGCTTCACCGCGGCGAGTTTGTTCGCTGGATCCGGAAATCGGGGCATCCAGGTAGACGGCACCTTTTTCGTGAAGCCATTGAGCAAAGCGTTCGCTGTCTTCCGGGCGTCCTGTTGTCGTGTCTATCACAACCAGTCCCGGACGGAAGCTGTGTTGCCATCTCTGCAGCACTTCGGCGACCACATCGCTGGAAAAGAGGCTGATGATCACCACATCACAGTCACACGGCGGGCATTCGCTCCAGACTGCCCCGTCGGCGATTAAAGCCCTGGCCTTGTCCGGAGTCCGATTCCAGACAAATGGCTGCACATGTGACTCAATTAATCGTTGAGCGATGGCTGTGCCCATCAACCCTAAACCGACAACGCCAACGCGGCCGGTGAGCCCCAATAACATGCGAAGTCCCCACCTGCAGACCTACAAGGCTCTCGGAAGGCTTCAGCAGAAGACCGACAGCACCTGATCATAAAATCGCGGACGACGAACGCTCGGTGGGTTGTAGTGGGACATCGATGTCCGCTTCAAGGCGTTCGCTGGAGAAATGGCCGGAAAAATGCTTCCGGAGGTTGGTGTGTTGGATGCGGTGTGTGAGGAAGGAACTCTGGCGAGTTCCACTACAGTGAGTGGCGGGAACTCTGGCGAGTTCGACTGCGGGGCGAGGCCACGGCAGTTGGGGATTACTTCCTCGGCAGAGGGATCGAGAGTGATTCGATGCTGCTCTTGTCCTGATGGGAAGCGGTTTCAGCTCGCATTGGCGGGACGTCTGGGTCTGGTCCAAGGCGTCGCTCTCGAACGAAGCCGCGAGTTCTTGCGGCAGCGAGTTCCGTCGTGTTCTTGCCGGGCAGCAGCACAGCCGTTTCCTGGGAAGTGATTCTCTGGCCATCGTCCATGATCAGCTCGACCTTAAGCGCACAGTTGACCTGATCTTTGTGACGATTCATATAGGGAACAAAGACACTGTAAGAATGGCCAAGCGTTCCTTCTGTGCGATGAGCTTCCCAGGCATCGGGTTCAAACGCAAACGTATGAAGCAGCCGAGGCTCTTCCTCGGAGTCCTTATCGTAGTTGTCATACTGGTAGATCAGCACTTTGCCATGAACCCGACCACCACTCTGGCAGCCGGGGCCAAAGAACAGAATCTGTCCGGCAAATCCACGCGTGTTGCGTTCATCCAGGCCTTTGCCGTAGGAGGATTCCCAGATCGTGACGATCTTTGCAACGTCGTTTTCGTATTTTGGCTTACCGATCAGACGCCCGGGGTCCTTCACAACGCTGGACGGATTCTTCCAGGCACTTGAAAGTCCTGACGTGCAGCCTGTGGCACAGACGCTCAGGATGACAAGACAGACTGCATTTCGGCAAAACATTGCTGTTCTCCACTGAATGAGAAGAACCGGATACTGTCTGCGGGATGACAGTATCCGGTGTTCCATCTTGCCACGTCGAACATTAGTTCTGTGGCGGTTCAATCACTGGCTGGGAAATGTCAGGCTGGAGCATTTCTTCGATTGGGCTGTCCGGAGTCAGCACTTCAGGTTCCGGGAACACAGTTCCCTGCGGAACACTAAACAGCGGGCCATGAACTTCCTCAGCCTCAGACTCGATGAAGTGCGTTCGTTCGCTCTCCACCTGCTTGTGAAGTTCGGAGTCGAGGTCGCTCATGACAATTCGAGGTGTCAGGAAGATCAGCAGTTCGGTTCGTGACGTGGTCGTTCCGTCATATCGGAACGCCTTGCCGACGATTGGAAGGTCGCCCAGCCATGGCACCTTTCGTTCCAGCGTCGAATCACTTTTCGTGATCATCCCGCCGATGACGATGGTCTGACCGTTTGGCACATTCACCGTCGTCTGAGCCTGAGACTGGTTAATGATCGGAGATTCGATCGCAGCACCGGTCGTCTGGACAAAGATCGGAACGCCCTGGTCTGACAGCGAACTCTTATCCGCAAACACGGTCATGGCCACAATGCCGTCGGGAGTAATTCGCGGAGTGACTCGCAGAGTAATACCAACCTGTTGAGGAGTCACAACCGGGTTGGCGGTACCAAGCTGGTTTGTTGTGACACCGTTCACAACCGGAACCTGCTGACCGACGGTCACATAGGCTTCGTTGTTGTGAGTGGTTCGAACCTGTGGTCGGCTCAGAACATGAACTGTTCTGCGTGACGCGAGGGCTCGAAGCAGGACGCTCACTGCATCAGACTGAGCAGAGAAGACAAAGCCGCCAAATCCCAGGTCGCCATTAGTGCGTCCAAGCGAGAAGTTGCTGAGTCCCTGTGTCGCCACATTTCCAGGGTTTGACCCCGGTCCAATGTTGTTGCCCAAAGGCGTTGACGGATTGTTGAAGTTCAGACCAGGCGTACCCACCGTTGTAAGGCCGCCGGTGGTGGTTGTGGCCAGGCTGCGAGTCATCAGCAGAGGGTCCTGGAAGCCCAGTTCGATGCCAAACTCATCGGTCGCATCCAGTGAGACCTCAACCAGCAGAGCCTGAATCACGACTTCCGGAGGCTGTGCATCCAGCTGCTCGATGATCTGAGTGATCTGCGTGTAGTACTGAGGTGACGCACTGACGATCAGCGAGTTGCTGTTGAGGTCGGGTGCAATCAATACCTGCTGGCGGACTCGCTCAATGTTGCTGATCAGGTCTTCAGAACTGTCCTGAAGAGCCTGCTGCTGATCGAGGTAATCGAGCAGAGTCTGGGCCACAAGATCGGCCGGAGCATTACGAAGCGGGATAACGGACCTTGTCTGCTGCCGAGTATCCTCGGAGTCCAGTCGCAGCAGAAGTGCTTCCACAACACTCAGCGACTCCCCGCTGCCGACGGCGAGAACGGTGTTCGTTCTGACGTCCGCAGAGAACCGCAGAGGAATCAGGCTGCTGGACGATCCTTCCGTGCCAGCCAGCTGAATTCCCAGTGCATCTTCCTGGTTTGTGTTTTCAAACAGTGCGGTGAGCAGGTCGACCGACTGCTGAGCATCAGCGTTCTTCAGCGTGAAGACCTTGATCTCCGAGACAGCTCCGGGAGTCTGATCAAGCTCCTCAATGAGTGCCATCATCAAGGGCATGCTGGCTTCCGGAGCACTCACGATCAGACTGTTGGACCGAACGTCTGAACTGACGCGGACGTCAGCCAGAATCCCGGACTTAATTAACTCCTTTACGCCACCTGCTGAGGCAAGGAATTCCAGCGCGATTGATTTGTTGTCACGAAGCTGCTGAGCTCCCTGAGTGTTTCCGAAGCCGCCGAATCCGCCCTGACCCTGAGTCTGCTGAGGAGGATTGATGACCGCCTGGATGGCCGTGTTGATCGTTGCCGCAAGCTCTTCTGCGACAGCGTTCTTCAGACGAACCACCTGCATCCGCGCGGTTGCCGCCGGCTCGTCCTTATCGATTTGGTTGATGAGTTTGCGAACTTCCGCGAGTTCGTTTGGACGGCCCTGGACGATGACCGAGTTGGTGCGAACGTCTGCGATCGGTGTGATTGTCGTTCCGAGTCCTCGACGTTCAGCGTAAAAGTCTGTCAACGCCGTGACCACCTGGGACGCAATCGCGCTCTTCAGCGGGAAAACTTCAAACTCCAGATCCGGAGTCAGCGGTTTGTCCAGTTCTGACACGAGTGCCAGAACGGTCTCACGTTCAATCTCAGACGAGATGATCAGAATAGCGTTTGGCTGAACGACCGGCAGGAAGGCCGCGGTCTTGCGGTTCTCACCGCCGGTTCGCTGTTTCAGTTCCGTCAGCTGCGTGTAGACGTCTGTCAGCAGAGTTGCCAGTGCGTCGGAGTCGACGTTTTCGACAGTGCGGACATGGATGCTGGGCAGTGAGCCAACGCTCATGGTTTCCAGTTGCTGTACGATCTGTTCGACCTTGGCCACGTCGGCTTCATTACCCTTCAGGATCAGAATGCCAAGATCCTGCATTGCCTGAACGTTGACTTCGCCGCGAAGGTTAATGGCACCGCCATCCGGTGACAGTTCCGATGACTTCTCATCTTTTGCCGGCGCCGTCTTACCATCCTGCATGGAAACCAGCTGATGGATCTGCTGAGTCAGCTGCTTTGCTGTTGCGGCCTGCAATCCCTTGTTGGGAATGATCTTGACTGCTTCGTCTTCGAGCGGATTCGTTGGCTTATCCAGATCCCCGATCAGTCGCTTAATGGAAGCCTGACGATTTGCAGGAGCTTCGACAACGATGGCATTGTGTTCCTGATCGATGCCAATCTGGAACAGGTTTCCAGGCTGCTCATCGGATGTCACATCTGCCGGATCATCAAACACGACGAATCCAGGCAGTCCATTCAATCCTTCCGTCTGAAGCTCTGCACGCTTCTCAAACACCACGAACAGTGTTCGAGCGATGTCGACAGCTTTGCCATTCTGAAGCTCGTACGTTTCAAGAGTCAGCTTCTGATTGACTTCTTTCGCCGGTACTTCATCCTGGACTACACGTCCGTTAGATGCCTGGCGGATCGGAGTCGCTTTTCCGTTGTGAGCGCCGCGACGCGGAGTGGGCTTCCCTTCCCTGCCCGCAACGTCATCGGCCGGAACAATAGTCTCGCCACTGACAAGCGGCGTTGCCTCATCATCCTCGGCAGATCCACTCACAATCCGCGTGGTCGCGGCATTGCGCACGAGAGCGCGGGAGGCGGACTGTTCGGACGCGTGAGTCGCAACGCGCGGCCGAGAATACTCGGTGCGAGCGGAATCAAGGTTCAACACAATCAGGAACTGATTCTGATGAATCAAGCGATAGCCCTGAGGCTCCAGTTCGCTGTTCAAAATGCGCAGGGCTGAATCGAGGTCGTATTTGGTACGATCCCGGCGGGCAAATCGGCCCGGCGGCACTCGCTCCATCACGAGTGTCAGTTCATGGCTCTCTGCGAGGTTCTTGAGAACTCGGTCCCATGAGGCATCGAAGTAGTTCAGGCGGATTCCATCCTCCTGCTCAACGAGTTCTGTCTGTGGAGCCCCTTTCAACGCCTGGCGAAACGAGTGTTCACCATCTTCCGCCGCTCCGAGGTCAATTGATCGACCAAGAAACAGACAAAGTGACGTTGCTGAGCCGAGCAGTCCTGCTGCGATAAGTCCCGGACGTTTCACCGCCGTAATCCTTAAAAAGTGCAGGCTTTTAAGGAGCCCCCATCGGTCGTCATCAGATGTTCAGCCAGGGACTGCCACTCGGATGGTTTCCAATCGCCATTTTGAGTGCCGCTCTCGCCAGAGCGCAAAGTTCCGGCTGGATCGATGATTCCAGTTAGTCGGAAATATCGACGTATGAGGGACGGTGGGATGAGACGGGTTAGTCCAAAGGTGCGGATTTTTTGAGGTATGCCGGGGATTCTGAAGAAACCAGTGACCTTTTGCTCATCTCAGGTGTCGAGGTGCTCAGCCTGTCACATGCCGGCGAGTGTCAGGGGCCGAAAGTTGGAGACAGCAAGCTCCGGAAATTTCGAATTCGGCAAGTTTCGGGGTTTCGGCAAAATCTGCCGGAAAACGGGATCGAACAAGCAATTGGTCGCTCTTACACTACGGAGTCTCTTCGGGAGTTTGATGAAGCTCAACAAGCCTCCGATCGTGTTCCGAACTTTAGCGAGCCTGTGCGCGCAGCAGTGTGCGGAACAAAGCAGGAACCTCCCTGGCAATTCTTCGCCGTCGTACCTGACTGACGGCTGCTGCATCGGGGAACCAACGGTTCATTCATGTGTTTCAGGAAGTTTTGAACAAGGGTAACGACGTTGACCACCGTCGACAAAGCAACTCAAACAATCAATGGTGCACAGATTCTCGTGGAGATGCTGGTTCGCCACGGAACGGAAGCGATTTACGCTTATCCAGGCGGCGCCAGCATGCCTCTGCACCAGGCGCTGCGTGAACAGCGCGACCGCATTCGAACCATCCTGCCTCGCCATGAGCAGGGGGGCTGTTTTGCAGCTCAGGGTATTGCACGGTCGACCGGAAAAGTTGGCGTCGTGATGGGGACCAGCGGGCCAGGAGCAACAAACCTGGTGACAGGCATTGCCGACGCTAAGCTGGACAGCGTGCCGATGATCGCCATCACCGGTCAGGTGCCTCAGGCGGTCATCGGAAGCGATGCGTTCCAGGAAACTCCGATGGTGGAAGTGTGTCGCGCCATCACCAAGCATCACTACATGATCACCAGCGTTCGAGACGTCGCGCGGATCATGAAGGAAGCCTACTACATTGCTTCGACCGGTCGTCCTGGTCCGGTTCTGGTTGACGTGCCAAAGGACGTGCAGCTGGAAGTCATGCCGCTGAGCGAAGTGGATTTTGATCCTCCGATGAATCTTCCGGGGTACCGTCCGCAGGTTCGTCCGATTGCTCCCGAGCAGGTCCGCCAGATTCTGGCCGCCGTGCGTCGATCAAAGCGTCCGGTGCTGTACGTGGGCGGCGGATGTATCCACGCCGAAGCTTCCGAAGAACTCACGAAGTTCGCGCTCCGAACCGGCATTCCTGTGGCGATGACTGTGATGGGACTCGGAGTATTCCCGGGCACTCATCCGAATTCTCTTCATATGCTGGGCATGCACGGAACTGTTTACAGCAACTATGCTGTTGAGCAGTCTGATCTGCTGCTGGCCTTTGGTGTCCGTTTTGATGACCGAGTGACCGGCAAGCTGGAAGAATTTGCCAAGCACGGCAAGATCGTGCACATCGACATCGACCCGTCTGAGATTCACAAGAACAAGGAAGCTCATATCCCGGTTCACGGCGATATCAAGCAGGCCCTTGTTGCTTTGAATGCCGCCATGACGGATGAGGATATTCCGGATCTGTCCGAATGGCATCATCAGATTGCCGGCTGGAAGGCCAAGTTCCCGCTCAGCTACGGCGAAGCCGGTGACGCGATTCAGCAGCAATATGCGATCGAAGAACTTTGGCGGCAGACTCAGAAGATGGACACCTACATCGCTGTCGGTGTCGGTCAGCATCAGATGTGGTCTGCTCAGTTTTACAAGTTCGACAAGCCTCGTCGCTGGATGAGCAGTTCCGGGCTGGGAACGATGGGCTTCGGATTGCCGTGTGCGATGGGCGTTCAGACGGCTCATCCAAAGTCGCTGGTCGTCGACATCGACGGGGACGGTTCGTTCCAGATGAATATTCAGGAACTGGCGACTCTGTACTGCGAAAAGCTGCCAGTGAAGATTCTGCTTCTGAACAACCAGCATCTGGGCATGGTGGTTCAGTGGGAAGACCGGTTCATGTCCGGCCGCCGAGCTCACACGTATCTGGGGCCGGTCGATCATCCGGAAGCACTGGGTGAAGGCGACGGTTCAATGCCCGAGCAGACGTTCCCGAACTTTGTGCGGATCGCCGAAGGGTATGGCATTAAGTCACGTCAGGTGCGCAGCAAGGCAGAATATCCCAAAGCACTGGCGGAAATGCTGGCGTATGACGGACCGTATCTGCTGGATGTGATTTGTCCGTATCAGGAGCACGTTCTTCCGATGATTCCAAGCGGAAAGACAGTGCGAGACATTATCGTGGAATAGCGGCCGGATGTGGCTGCTGAAAATCTGACGCGAAGCCGGGAAACGACAGATTTCCGGCTTCGCGTTTTTCGTTGGTGCCGGGTGAAATGGACGCTGAACAAAAAGGACGTATCATTCGGCTCGGTGAGTTTTCAATGGCAATGACAGGGAGTTGGACATGAGGTTTCTGGCGAGTGCAGTTTCGTTTCTGCTGCTGACAAGTGTTCTGGTGGCTCAGGAAGAAACAGAGAAGAAAGTGCCTGATCAGTACAAAGTGAAGTTTGAAACGTCCTGCGGCGACTTCGTTGTGGAAGTTCATCGTGAATGGGCGCCGAAGGGGGCTGATCGGTTCCATGAACTCGTGACGGCTGGCTTCTATGATGAATGCCGATTCTTCCGTGTTGTTCCTGGCTTCGTGGTTCAGTGGGGAATGAATGGAGATCCTGCTGTTTACGGTAAATGGAAGGATAAGGAATTTGCAGATGATCCGGTGAAGAAGAGCAATACTCGAGGCCGCCTCTCATTCGCATCCCGGGGCCCGGATACTCGTACCACGCAGCTGTTCATCAACTTTGGCAACAATGCTCGACTTGACGAACTGAACTTTGCGCCGTTCGCCGAAGTCGTGGAAGGAATGGACACTGTCGACAAGATCAATTCTGAATATGGCCAGCGACCTGATCAGGGCAGTATCGAAGCGAAGGGCAACGCTTACCTGAACGAGAAGTTCCCAAAGCTCGATTACATCAAGAAGGCCACGATCGTCACCGAGGAAGCTCCAAAGACGGAAACAGAAGAGAAGAAGTAGCGAGACGATGCGAAGGGCTGCAGGACATCTCGAAGGATCGTTCTGCAGCTTTGCATTGTGTCATTCATCGTGGGTCTGAGCCGAAAGGGTAACGTCGCATGCGAAATTGTTTTATCCCAGCGTTAATCGTTGGATGTACGACCTGCCTTTGTGGCTCGGGGCTCGCCGATGAAAAGACGCCGGCAACAAACAGCCGGTATGAGATTCGTGAGGATCATGACCCGAATGGCATCGGCAAGTTCTACATGGGCCGTGAGATTGCCAATGTGATGGGCTTTGCCGGTGCGTCGTGGCTTGAGCGGTCAAACCGCGAAGAAGAAGAACGCATCACGCTCCTGATTCGATCGCTCAATCTGAAGCCAGGACAAGTCGTGGCGGACATCGGCGCCGGCAGCGGAGTCATTTCATTCCAGATGGCCGAGCAGGTACTGCCTGGCGGAAAGGTCATGGCCGTCGATGTCCAGCAGGAGATGCTCGACCGCCTCAGGAAATTCAGTGAGACGCTTGGCGTGACGAATGTTGTTCCTGTGAAGGGAACGCAGACCTCGACGGGACTTGAGGCCAACACCATAGATCTTGCCATCATGGTGGATGTCTACCACGAATTCGAATTCCCGTATGAGATGATGCAGGACATTTCAAAATCGCTGAAACCAGGCGGACGCCTCGTGTTTGTGGAATATCGCAAGGAAGATCCGCTCGTTCCCATCAAAGAAGTTCACAAGATGACGCAGGCTCAGGTTCGCAGGGAGATTGAGCAGGCTGAGTTTGATCTGCACTGGTCAGAAACTGTGCATCTGCTTCCACGGCAGCATGTGATCATTTTTCAGAAGGGGCCATCAGCCCCGGCGGCAGCGACGGTCGGCGAATCTGTCAAATAGGCGTCAGAGGCTGTATGAAGATCCTCATCGCCGATGATGAACAGCCCGCCCGGTTCGGAATGTCCAGGACACTCCGGGCTGAAGGTCGCACGCTGCTTGAAGCAGACAACGGCCACTCCGCGCTTGAACTGATTCTGAATCAACAGCCGGACCTGGTCCTCCTGGATATCAACATGCCCGGAATTAGCGGGCTGCAGGTCCTTAAGCAGCTTCAGCAGACGGCTGACGCGAAGATTCCGGAGATCATCGTCGTCACGGCGAACGATTCTGTGCAGCTGGCCATTGAGTGCATTCGCGCAGGGGCAGCCGATTTCCTCACAAAGCCTTACGACATTGATCACCTGCGATCGGTCGCTCGCCGAACCGAAGAACGAGTGCGGCTGCAGCGGCAGCTGAACGATCTTCGCCAGCAGTTTGATGAGCATGCGGTGCGATTTGGAACGCTGCTGGGTGTCAGCCCGGCGATGAAGAAACTGTTCGGGCAGATTCAAAAAGCTGCGGGCTCCGATCTCGCGGTCCTCATTCGCGGCGAAAGCGGCACAGGAAAGGAACTGATCGCCAGTGAACTCCACCGGCGCAGCGGCCGTTCCTCCGGGCCGTTTGTGGCTGTCAACACGGCTGCGATCTCTGCATCGCTGATCGAAAGCGAATTGTTCGGACACGTCAAAGGGGCGTTCACGGGGGCCGATCGAGCTCGTGAAGGCGTCTTTCGCAGAGCGGATGGAGGCACGCTGTTCCTTGATGAAATTGGCGATATGCCGGCCGGTGTTCAGACTCGACTGCTTCGCGTTCTGCAGGAAGGCATCGTGCAGCCTGTGGGATCGGAAGAAGGAATCAAGGTGAACGTACGAATCATCAGCGCGACTCACCAGGACCTTGAGTCTGCGATGGCGCTGAAGTCGTTCCGGCAGGATTTGTATTTTCGGCTGCGAGGAATTGAACTTCACGTGCCGCCACTGCGAAATCGTCGAGAAGACATATTGCTTCTTGCACAGTCATTTCTTGGAGCTGATCGTTCGTTCCGTGACGATGCCATTCAGGCCATGATGAGTCATCTGTGGCCAGGCAATGTTCGTGAGCTTCAGCAGGTCGTGGCTGCGGCAGCAGTTCTGAGTGACAGTGATCGCATTTCCACGAGCGACCTTGGTCTAAGCCCCGCGGCGATGGAATCGGACAATGCTGGTGTCTTCGAATCGTATGCGGGGCTGCCGCTGACAGAAGGTCGGAATCGGCTGATCGAGGATTATGAACGCTTTGCGATTTCCCGGGCATTGGATGAAGAATCAGGAAACGTCAGCGCGGCAGCACGAAGGCTTGGGATTCATCGCCAGAATCTGCAGCTCAAGCTGAAACAACTGGGCCTGCGAGGCTCATCGTCCGACGAAGAGGCTCTTTGAATCTTCTCGAAGCGCTGCGTTTGTCCCTCCAACGGCACTCATGGATTCCTGGCGAATCCTGACGAAGCGGTTACCATGACGTTCGAGGTCTACCGAAGGTCACGCAGAAATCAGGGAGAGTAGCTCAGAATGAACCCACGTCATTTCCGAATCGACCGCAGCAGGCGTCGATGGAGTCTGGTCTTTGGATTGATCATGCTGGTTTTCTCCACACATGCCACGGCAGATGAACCGATCGTGCTGGTGTCATCGTTCGCAGGCGGGGACGATGGCGGAATTTCTGCCTTCAAACTGGATACCGAGCATCGACTGAATCTGGTTCACAAGACGAAGGGCATTCCAAACCCTTTCTTCTTCGATGTTGCGCCTGACCGTAAGTTTCTGTATTCCATTTACGCCGAGACATTTGGCGGAGAAAAAACAGAGCAGGTCGCCGCCTATGCGCTCAGTCTGCCGGACGGACGTTTAAAGGAACTCAATCGTCAGACAACGCACGGGACGGCATCGTGTTTTGTGGAAGTCGATCGAAACGGGAAAGCACTCCTGGTCGCGAACTACTCGTCCGGAAGCGTGATTTCCTATGGACTGCAATCGGACGGACGACTTTCAGAGCCTGTAACTTTCGTTCAGCACAGCGGCGGCAGCGTGAATGAGGCTCGACAAAAGGAGCCTCACGCTCACTGTTTTGTGATCAGTCCTGACAGTCGTTTTGCCTTTGCTGCGGATTTGGGAATCGATCAGGTTGTTTCGTATTCGCTCGATCCAGTGTCTGCGAAACTCACTCCTGCCCGTCAGCCGTTTGCCCGAACGATGCCAGGTGCCGGGCCTCGACACGCGATCTTTCATCCGGACGGCCGGAAGTTCTATGTCATTAACGAGCTGCTGAATTCCGTGACGTTCTTTGAGTACATCGCGTCGGACGGATTTCTGATTGAGAAACAGACGATCTCAACGCTTCCAGCCGACTTCAAAGGTGAGTCCTACTGCGCGGATCTGAAGATTACTCCGAACGGCAGGTATCTGTATGGAACGAATCGCGGTCATGACAGCCTGGCGATGTACTCGATCGCAGATGACGGGCAGCTTACACTTCTTGGCATCGAACCAAGTCACGGAAAGGGGCCACAGAATCTGGCAATTACAAAGGACGGAAAGACACTGCTGTGTGCAAACATGCCGGGAAACAACGTGGCAACCTTTGAGATCCGTGAGGACGGCAGGCTGAACCTCGTCGGCACTCCGATCGAAGTCGTTTCTCCGTCGTGCATCCGGATTCTTGAGTAATCAGCGAGGAACCGAAACATGCGATTGGGACTCATCAACAGTGCTTGGGCACAGGCTGGCAAAGACACCGCGTGGGGGATCCAGAAGACGCGTGAGCTGGGATTTGACTGCATCGACATTTTCACCGATCCGCTCGATATTGACATTCGGGAACGTCAGCTGATTCGCAGAGAGTGTCAGAAGGCTCAACTGCCGATCATCTCCGTCTGCTGTGTCGCGACGGGGCTGATCGATTTCAATCCGTCTGTGCAGCGATTTCACCTGGACCGGTGTCGCAGCTTTCTGGATCTGTGCTACGAACTGGAAGCAGAGAACCTGCTGCTCGTGCTTGGTGAATACATCTGGAACCAGGAAGTGATTCCCCCTGCAGAACAGTGGAAGACAGGCGTTGACAACTGTCGGCGACTCGCCGACTACGCACAGCAAATGGGACTCAGGATTGCCCTGGAGCTGGAGCCGTTCGCACTGTCGCTCGTGAACAACGTGAAGAACATGCGACAGTTTCTGCTGGATGCCGATCACCCGGCGCTGTGTGCGAACCTGGATATTTCTCACCTGCATCTTGCTCAGGTTCCCGCCGCAGAAGTTGCGCTCCTGCGTGATCAGGCCATTCACATTCATATCTCCGACTGCGATGGAAAGAAGCACGGCGATCTTCCGCCGGGCCGCGGTGTGGTCGACTTTGCCCCGTATCTCAGTGCGATCCGGGAGATGGGTTATCAGGGCACCATGTCGATTGAGCTGGAGTATTCACCGGAACCATCGCAAATCGAGTCGTGGGTGCGTGAAGCGCACGATGCCACTCGAAGGCTGATGAATGCGGCAGGACTGTGATTGGCAACAATGGCCGGGGTCAGCAGTCGTAGGGCTTGTCCTGGTGGAATCTGCCGTCGGGTTTTCCCGGTTTTTTGCACGGAACATCGTGCCACGCAGAATTTTTGTGACGTCTTCACGCTGGCTTAAGGTGACGCGATTACGATGCACCGCTGTTGAAACGTCGAAAGCGTTTGCTCACCGTTCATCCGCCTTCACATCCGCTGAACAACTTTGTCAGCGAATTGAAGCGGGAAAATCTGAACCTCACGGCGATCATTCATGCGATTGTTGGTAGTTGAAGATGAACCCGATCTCCTTCGCACGGTCGCACAGGCACTGCGTGAAGACGGATATGCCGTTGATGAATCTCCGGATGGAACAGATGGTCTTTTCAAGGCCTGCAGCTGGGACTACGACGCGATTGTGCTGGACCTGCTGATGCCCGGCTTGTCGGGCTGGGATGTGCTGCAGAAACTTCGACAGCAAAAGTCGACGCCCGTTCTCATCCTGACAGCCCGAGACGGGATTGGCGACCGTGTGCAGGGGCTCGACAGTGGCGCGGACGACTACCTCACGAAGCCATTTCATCTCTCGGAACTGAAAGCGCGACTGCGAGCTGTCATTCGTCGGTCGGTTGGGCAGTCGTCTTCCGAGATTACCATCGGGGAACTTCTTGTTGATACTCGAACGAAGACAGTGACACGGAATGGATCGCTGATTCCGCTGACGCCCCGTGAGTATTCGCTACTGGAACTCATGGCGATGCATCGCGGCAAAGTGGTCAGTCGAACTCAGATCTATGATCACCTGTTTGATGAGAATGAAGATAGTCTGTCAAACCTGGTCGATGTCCATGTGTCGAACCTGAGGCGAAAACTCGGGCGGGACTTCATCACGACTCGACGCGGGCAGGGATACATTCTTCATGATTAAGTCCATCCGCACGCGTCTTCAGTGGTGGTACTCCACGATCTACGTTTTGTCGATCAGTGTGTTTGGCTGCCTCGTTTACTGGCGTGCAGATCGTGATGTTCATGAGCGTGCGACATTGCAGGCCGTCGCCACGGCTCAGTATCTGGATGTGGGTCTTCGATCCGGGCCGGGTCCAGGAATGTTTGGCCCACCACCAAACTGGATGCCTGGCGGACCGCCGTTCGGAGGTCCGCCGCAAGGTCAGATGTCGGGAAGACCGGGCGGCATGTTCAATGGACCAGGTGTCGGACCGGGATTCGATGCGGGGCCCAACGGCCCACCTTTTCAGGGGCCTGGGGGAGAACGGCCGGCACCGACAGCAGGCTCGCTGCCGGACCGACGACAGCGACCGCCGGAAGATCTGGTCGAATCCGCAGATGGAAAGCACCAACAGGATCTTTGGCCTCGCACGAATCAGGGTCAGTCTGGTCCTGATCGTTTGCCGGATGGACGCCCGATGCCGGGCAATGAAGGGAGTCTGCTTCCTCAGGTGCCGCCGGAGCTGCTCAATCAGCGAACGATGGCAGGGAATGACGGTGGTCGAGGATTCGATCGGCCTCCTGTGGACCGGCTGGAGTACATCATCTGGCGCCCGGACAAAACGATTCTCGCCCAGTATCTGGAGGCTGACAGCAATCTTCCGAAGGAACCGCCGGCAGCTCCCTTGACCATGGCCCCGGACGTGTCACGAGGCCCAAACGGTCTGCAGGTGGTGAAGTCCGGACCATTCGGAACCTTGATTATCGTGCGTCGCCAGATGGAACACGACATGGCCAGCCTCCATCGTTTCGGAATGCAGATCGGCGCTATCGCGGCCGGTACTGTGGTTCTGGGTGTTGTTGGTGGCCGATGGATGTCAGGACACATGGTGCGGCCGATTCAGCAGATTTCTCAAACGGCGTCTCAGGTCACGGTGACCCACCTCGATCGGCGTATCGAACTGAGGGATCTGGATACAGAACTTGTGCCGCTCGCTCGAGTCCTGAATGACACGTTCCAACGACTTGAACACTCATTTCAGAAATTGAACCAGTTCACTGCGGATGCATCCCACGAATTGCGAACACCTCTGGCAGTGATTCAGTCACAGGTGGAACTTGCGTTGTCTCAGCCACGGACGGCGGAGTCTTATCAGCAGACTCTGGAGACGTGTCAGCGATCGGCGGAACGGATGAGTTCGCTGGTTGATGGACTGTTGTTGCTGGCTCGGAGCGATTCCGAACGGCTCAACCTGAAACTTTCGCCGGCAGACCTGCGGCTGATTGCCGAGGATGCTGTGGCTCAGTTTCACGACAGAGCAGTTTCGCTGCAGATCGATCTTGATTGTGTCACGCCGGACGAGGAAGTCCTCGTGTCGGCTGATCCAACGTTCCTTGGACAGGTGCCCATGAACCTGATTCAGAACGCATTGCAGCATACACCGAAAAACGGCAAGGTAACGGTACATGTTACGACCGACGCGAGTTCAGCCATCCTGATCGTAAGCGATACAGGCTGCGGAATCGCAGCCGACCATCTTCCATTGCTGTTTGATCGCTTCTACCGAGTCGACCAGGCACGAAGCCGACGTGATGGAGGCAGTGGACTTGGACTCGCGATCTGTCGCAGCCTTGTGGAAGCTCATGGCGGCTCAATCTCCTGTGAATCAACGCCAGGAACTGGTTCCCGGTTTATCGTGACTCTGCCCCGCGTGAGTCAGGTGCTGTTGCCGGCCGAACGGAGGATTTCATGAGGCGTCTGAACCCTGAATCTCCATCAGCACTTCGCATGAGCATCGCCATCGCGACTCTGCTGCTATTGGCTCTGGTGGCGAAGAATGGGCTGGCTGACGACGTCGACCCGACAACATTGAAGGGAATCGGCGGAAAGTGGTATGTGTCATCGACTGAACCAGCGATCTATTACTACAGAGATGGTTCGAGGTACCTTGACCTATTCTCATACCATGCAAAGGACTCCAACAAGGACGGAATCAACAACGTCATCATTCACCACGATGCTACTCACCTGATCGTCGACAGTCAGGGATATCCAAATCATCCAACTGCCATCTTTCCGAATTCAGGCAACCCCAATCAGATTCTTGTGCAGAAGTTCCAGTTCCGCTTTCCGCTGGAACCAAAGCTCAGCGAACAGATCACACGATTGCCCATGGGCCCCATCGGAATGGCCTTAAACGGGGTGGTGTTCTTCAATCCCTTTGAGGCTGGCGGAATGAATGCCGTTGCGGGGTATTCTGAGGTTTGGCTGGACTCATGCTGCGGGCATCCTCAGCAACACGGTGTGTATCACTATCACAAGTATCCCGTTTGCGTGAAGTCACCGTTTCGCGATGACGGCAAACAGCATTCTCCGGTGATCGGACTCGCCTTTGACGGATTCCCCGTTTACGGACCTTACGAAAGCAATGGAACGTTCGCGAGGGATGTCACAGGTGACCAGGCTCTTGACTTGTGCAATGGACATTCTGATGCGGAGCGAGGATATCACTACCATGTGACGCCCGGGCGATTTCCTTATGTGATCGGTGGGTACCACGGTGAAATCGAACGGGCAAACTTCCGTGGACCACAAAGGCTTGGTTACGGAGCGATCGAAGATAACAGCTCCGGAGAAAGCCGACTGCCACAGGCGATTACGTCTGTGACGCCAGGAAATGCCGTCGCGGGTAAGAAGCACCGGATTGTGATTCAGCTGGATCCAGCAGGATCCGGTCGTCGGCCTCTGCCGGATGGCAAACCAGACTGGGTTCAGATTGGACCGTTCGAAGCGACCAGCGTTGAAAGAGATGGAAACAAAATCACGTGCGATGTCGATATCCCGGCGGATGTGGCGGCGGGCGTGTTGATGGACTGCCATATCGAGTTTCCCAATGGCGGACGTCGAATGGTGTTCAAGGCCAATGAGATCTTCCGAGTCACTGTTGATTCGGATCCATAGTTGAGGCTGTCAGTTTCGTGTGATGCTGCCAGCATTGTCCTGTCGTATGTTTGAAACCTACTGCGAGTTTCAAGGGGGATTAACATGAAGAAGATTTGGTTACCCCTGTCCGGGGTTGTGGCACTGGGAATCAGCGTTGCGGTTGCAGCGCAGCCGCCGCAGGGCGATGAAGGCCGGCCTCCCGGCGGGCCCGGCGCGCAGGAAGGACAGCGACCAGGTGATGCAGGAGGACCTCGTGGTGGCGAACGTGGTCCTGGTCAGAACGGACGTCCGATGGGCAATCCGATCGTTGCGGCAATCGATACGGACAAGAATGGAGAACTGTCGGCCGAGGAGATTCAGGCTGCGGCCACGGCGTTGCTGACACTGGACAAGAACACGGATGGCAAGCTGACTCAGGATGAACTTCGTCCGCAGGGAGGACCAGGCAATGGGCCACCAAATGGGTTCGGCGGTCAGTTTGGTCCAGGAAGACCGGAAGGTTTTGGCTCGCGGGGTGGCCCTGGCGAATTCGGCCCACCTCCCGGAGGCGAAGGCTTTGGACCGCCGGGACAGGGTGGCGAAGGATTTGGACCACCGCAGGGACCTTCTGGCCAGTTCGGTCCTCCAGGCGGTCCCGGCCAGAATGGCCAGTTCGGTCCTCCAGGCGGTCCCGGCCAGAATGGTCAGGGCGGTCCACAGGATGGCGGGCCTCAAGGGCCTCAAGGCGGTCCTCCGGGACAGCGTGGCATGGGACGAGGTGTCGGCAATGAAGGCCCAAATCCAGAACGAATGGTGGAACATGCGATGCAATTCGACGCGGACAGCGACGGGAAACTCAGTCGTGAAGAACTGCTGAAGTTCGCAACTGAATTCTCAAACCGCCAGATGCAGGGCGGCATGAGCCGAGGACGTGGTCAGGGGCCAGGCCAGGGACAGGGCGGATTCGGCGGTCCCGGCGGCCAGGGATTTGGTCCTCCGGGAGCACAGGGTGAAAATGGCCCGCGAGGCCAGGGTGGTCGAAACGGCGGACGACCAAATCCAGGTGGCAATGGAAGTGAACCAGAACGTCCTCGCAGACCCGACGCCGAATAACGCAGATTACCCAGTCTTCCAAATTGACAAGCCCTGCTTCGCTTCCGGAGCAGGGCTTTTTTGTGCGCAGGCCGTGCGCATCGTGGTTCAAATTGCCAGTGTTTTTGCTTGTAGAGTCACCACAGGTGCATGGCACCTTGGTTGTTCCTTGGTTGTTCAGGAAACGGCATGACCCAGGGGAAGCAGGCCGCTGCCAAACCACAGACACCAGAAGACCAGCCAGAGGAACCCTCGCACAAATTGAGGGGCGCGGTGTGATGGTCTCCAGAAGTGCTGTGAGGCGAGGGCCAGAAGCGGGAGCGGAAACATATACGTCAGAACGAGCACGGACGTATCAAAGCAACAGCCCTGTGTGGCACCTCGGGAAAAGGCCCCAACCATGGGGCTGATCAGAGTGACAAACGGGGTTGCGATCACGCGAAACCACTTCCCTGGTTGTGGGTCGAGCGCAACGTAGACGATCCAGGCATACAGCCCGCCAAAGAATATCCACAGGATGCCGAAACTGACCAGGTGATAGCGGCCAAACGCATTGCTGCGAATTGGCTGCTGCTTCAGAAGCGCGGTGACAGGAGGCTCGTAGGGATTGGATGACATTTCCCAAACTCCTTCCCGGGGATTCGAACGACCAATGTGAACTTGAACCGTGGCTGATGGCCTGGTGTTGTCGTGTGATTATTCGCTCCAGCTCTTCGATCGCTCAAGAGCCTTGTTCCAGCCCGCGCGGAGCGTATCGACGTCGCGCTTTTTCATCGATGGTTCAAATGTTCGATCGACCTGCCACTGTGAGTTTAGTTCGGCAGAATCTTTCCAGACACCGGTGGCAAGACCAGCAAGCCACGCTGCTCCCAGGGCAGTGGTTTCAAAGACCTTTGGCCGTACGACCGGCACTCCCAGAAGATCTGCCTGGAACTGCATCAGCATGTTGTTGACGGCAGCTCCACCGTCGACACGCAATGACGTGATGCGAATTCCCGAGTCGGCCTTCATCGCGTCCAGCACATCAGCCACCTGAAAGGCAATGGACTCCAGTGCCGCGCGAGCCAGGTGTCCGGCCGTAGCGCCACGAGTGAGACCGGCGACGATTCCTCGCGCGTGGGCATCCCAGTGTGGTGCTCCGAGCCCTGCAAACGCTGGGACAAGATACACGCCGCCGTTGTCCGGGACACTGGCGGCGAGTGATTCAACGTCGGAGGAACTGCGAATGATCTTCAGGCCGTCGCGGAGCCACTGGACGACAGCGCCTGCGATAAACACGCTTCCTTCCAGTGCGTACTCAGTGACACCGTTTCTCTGCCATGCGACGGTGGTCAGCAGGTTGCGCGACGAGCCCTTCGGTTTGGTCCCTGTGTTCATGAGCATGAAGCAACCGGTACCGTAGGTGTTCTTCACCATTCCTGGTTTATGGCAGACCTGGCCAAACAATGCGGCCTGCTGGTCACCTGCAATCCCTGCAATTGGAATCGGCGAACCAAACAGCGAAGCGGTCGTTTCTCCATAGATCTCGCTGGAACTTCTGATCTCCGGGAGCACGCTTCGGGGGATCTTTAGTGCCTTCAGGAGGTCATCGTCCCACTGCATTCGATGGATGTCGCAGATCATGGTGCGAGATGCATTGGTTACGTCGGTTGCATGCACCTGCCCGCCGGTTAGTTTCCAGAGCAGCCAGGAGTCAATTGTTCCAAAACACAGATCGCCGCTTTTGGCCAGCTTCTTCGCCTCCGGAACATGGTTCAGCATCCACGCGATCTTTGTTCCCGAAAAATAGGCGTCGATGACCAGGCCCGTTCGAGCACGAAACTCCGGCGCATGTTCGCTCTTACGAAGCTTGGCGCAGAGATCCGCCGTGCGGCGGTCCTGCCAGACGATGGCATTGTGAACAGGCTTGCCGGTTTTTCGGTCCCACAGAACTGTCGTCTCTCGCTGGTTCGTAATGCCGACGCCCGCAATCTCACTGGCCTTCAGGTTTGCTTTTCGCAAGGCCGATCTGGCAACCGCCAGTTGTGTTGTCCAGATTTCTTCCGGATCATGTTCAACCCAGCCTGGCTTCGGAAAGTGCTGCGTAAACTCCTTCTGCGCCACTGAGCGAATTGTTCCATCGTGATTAAAGACGATCGCGCGAGAGCTTGTGGTGCCCTGATCAAGAGCCAGAATGCAGCGTTCCATGTTCGCTCCGGGGAAGAACAGCGTGGCAGGAAAGTGGGACCGACCGGCGGTGTTTCGGACTGTAACAGGACGGCGCCCGGCTGGCATCTGACATCGGTCGGAAGCGTGCACTGTGCGTTCTGGAAATGTAACACGACTCTACGCCATCCGACACCACTCCATCTCGATCAGCCGGCGGCCTGCTGTGAAGCCGCGGCAGGCTTCCAGTCAATCAGCTGCAGTTCCACCTTGGTGTAGCCGTTGAACGTGCTGATCACCGGAGCGAAACTGATGGCGAACGGCCCACGGTGTGCCTGCAGTTCTTCGGCCCATTCACCCCGTCCAAAGGCGATCGCTCGCATCACGGTCCCATTCTGGCGAACTCGGATCGAAAGATGACGATCCCCTTCACCCATGGTGCGCGGCGGCTCTGCCAGCTCGACCTGGCTTGTCACAAACCGGGGCTGAGGGTTCGCCTGGCCGAACGGTCCAAGCCGCTCAAGTTCCTGAACAGCTCTGAAGCTGACTTCCGACAGCATCACTTCAGCATCAATTCGCAGCTGAGTGTCATCCGCCGTCGGATGAAAATTTGCACCGGCCCATGTCGCGAATGCCTCACGGAAGACAGCAAGCTCCGACGCTTTCACTTTCACTCCTGCCGCCGCCTTATGACCGCCAAACGTGAGCAGATGATCGCGGCACGCGGAAAGCCCGGCGTAGAGATCGAACCCGGCCCAGCTTCTGCCGGATCCTGTGCCAGTGCCATCTTCCCGCAGTGCAATCAGGATGGACGGTTTGCCAAACTCCTCAGCGACTCGGCTGGCCACAATTCCGATCACGCCTGGATGCCAGTCGAGATGCGCCAGCACCAGGGTCTTGTGCTGTTCCCATTCCGGATGCTCGGCCACCATTTCCTTAGCCTGCCGCAGGATCCTTCGCTCTACGGTCTTGCGGTTATCATTCAGCTGATCCAGGTACTCCGCCAGCTTCAGTGCTCTTTCACGATTGTCCGTTGTCAGCAGTTCGACCGCCAGTCGAGCCTGGCCAAGTCTTCCAGCCGCATTGATGCGAGGAGCCAGCGAGAAGCCGATGTCATCCGCCCGCAGTTCTTCCTTGTCCATCAGACCGGCAACCTGCATCAGCGCCTTCATGCCAATGGACGACTGCTCCTTCAGTGTCAGCAAGCCATAACGAACGATGACGCGATTCTCTTCTTCCAGAGGAACGACGTCGGCCACCGTTCCGACCGAAGCCAGCCCAACGGCCTGTTTCAGAAACTCCCTCATTCGAGGCGACGCCTTTTTGCCGTCACCCAGTCGCTGACAGATGGCCCATGCGAGCTTGAATGCTACGCCGGCTCCGCACAGTTCGCCAAAGGGATATTCAGATCCCGGCAGGCGAGGATGAACAAGCACCTGAGCGTCCGGCAGCCGGGCACCAATGTGGTGGTGATCTGTCACAATCAGTTCCAGCCCGATGGATTTTGCAAGGGCCGCTTCGTCTATGCTCGCGATGCCGCAGTCGACCGAAACGACAAGCCTTTGAGGATCTTCTTCATGGAGCTGCTGCAGAGCTGCCTTGTTGAGTCCGTATCCTTCTTCCATGCGGCAGGGGATGTAGTAGTCAACATTGGCACCACTGAGCTGCAGGCAATGCCAGAGGATGCTGGTTCCCGTCACGCCATCGACGTCATAGTCACCGTAAATCGTGATGCGGCGTTTGTCACTGACCGCTTTGACGATCTGGTCAGCCGCCTGATCGATTCCCGGTAATAAAGAAGGATCATTGAGGTCGCCAAGTTTGGCATCAAGAAATCGTCGTGCGGTTTCAGCATCCGACTTGCCCCGCGCAATTAGAACCTGTGCGAGCAAGGGTGAAACTCTCAGCTGGCCGCAGAGTCGCCGAATGGCCGCTGAATCGTGAGGATGAAAAGTCCATTTTCGAGACACAGGATTTTGCCCCAGACTAAGATTCAGACGGAGGAACCATAGGAATCTCTCGCGTTGTCTTCTCGTGAATGTCCGCGTCTGTCGAATCAATCTCCACGATCAGTTCTGTATCTCCCAGCAGGATTCGGTCACCCGTCTTCAGGATGACCTGATCAATATCCTGCTCGTTGACAATCGTCAGATTCGTGGACTCATTGTCGACCAGTTCAAAGCCGCCCGTTTCTGACAGACGGATCTCCGCGTGAATGCGACTGAGCAGCAAATCATGAATCGTAATGTCTGCGCGATGGCTGCGTCCCAGTGTGACCGGCAGGTCGCCCGGCAGAAGCTGGATGGCCCCGTCCGTGAACACCGCGGACTTCAAGATCAGTCGAGGCATATGGTTCTGGCGCTACTCTTCAGAGAACAGAGGATTGCAATCCCGGAATGATAGGGAATTCGCACTCGACTGCGAATCAAGGACAGTCAGCCATTCCGCATTCTCCCGCGGCACTGAACGAAATGGCCACAGGAACTTTCAAACTGAGGCGATTACGGAGCGGCGATCGTCACGATCAGCCGTGGTCCTGCTTCCAGCGTTTTCAGAGAAACGATGTGGGACGTCGAGTCGATTGAGGAACGAACGGACCAGTTCTGGCTGTCCTTCGCGCCCTGAACCTGCACGGAAACTGGCTGGGAGGACTGAATCTTCAGAGTGCCTGGCGATTCCTGAACGAGGGCCTTCGCGGGCACATAAACCGTGAAATTCTGCCGTTTTGGAGGTTCGGCGAACACAGTCGCGGACGAAGCGACCACCATGCCGCTCAGGATGGCCGTGGCAGCCAGGGCCAAAGAACAAAGTGGATTCGTCTTCGGGCGGCGGAACATTGATGACTGCTGCGAAAGTGAAACGACCTCAAGGATGTCCAGGGCCACTCCACTCCGCTAGGCACGTTCTGATCCAGTCCTCCCATTTTTTGCCGTCTCCGCAGACTCTCTCGATGCTCTTTCGAGCAGAACAGCGTCTCTGGACCGGCAAAATTCGTGTTTTCACCCGGAGGGAATTTGACCATGGGATTTCCCGACCTAGGTTTTTTGAGGTACCTGCAGTAAAGCCTTTCAAATTAAGAGTTTACGGAATTCAACAAGTGTTGCTTTTGGGCAACAGGAAACGTTTGTTCCGTGGCCTTTTGTGAAGATGGGCTGAGTTTGCTGATCGTTCGGATTTCGCAAATTGTGCAGGTGTTGGCTCATTCGGAAATGGGGGTTTTTCCGAATACGAATCTTGGTCAAGAGTGCTCGTCATCGAGCCGCTCACGGGAGTTCTTTCCATGAAGATGAACATCAAAGGTTTGCTGAAGGTTGTCTCGGCAGTGGTAGCGATGGTTGGCTGTCAGTCGTTGATGGCTCAAACAACCGACACACAGAAGTTCACAGTCACTGTTCCATCAGCGCTGTCCATTGTCGCGCCGGCTGATCAGCTGCTGACACACGACGCCACGAACAACAATCAGGTCTTTTCGCCTGGCACGAACACAGCCAATCACTGGGCGGTGCTCTGCAACTCGGGTGCGGGGGCGACTGTGAATCTGACCACGTCAACACCATTTACGCACACGACGAACAGCAGTTACAAGCGAGATGCTCGCCTGGGGCTGGCAGTGAGCTCGACCGACAACAACGGAAGTGGCTCGGCCATCTGGACCGTCAGTTCTGCGACGGACCAGACGAACTACACGGGCGCTGACAACAATGCAACGGTCACCGCCACATCATCCGCACCAGGAAAAGCAACACTCGCCTTAACAGTGACGTTCATCACGAACACGTATTCAACATTGCTGCAGGGCGATTACTCCATTGACGTCGTTGGCACAATCGCGGCCAACTGACACGGCAGAACAAAAACGCATGGATGCGAACCACACAACTCGACAGGACCGGATACGGCTGCAGTCTGCTGCAGTTGTACTGGTCCTGTTTGCGTTTGCGGATGTCGCTCGAGGCCAGTGGGTTGAGATTCGGGCGATGGATAAGGATCAGTCTCTGATCCACCCTGTCAGTTCAAGTCTGACGACGTTCTCCGAAGTTCGCTGGGACGTTCACAACAGTTACACGAACGACATTCTGATTCAGTGGTCCATGGAAGTCTTTGAGTCCAGCCGGGGTTCCGCCAAAACGGCGCCTCAGGCCGATGTTGGGCTGAGCGTTCGACTTCGAAGCGGCGGGCCTCGCAATGCCTGGTATGTCACTCAACCAACAGATCGTACAAATGTTCTCAGCGGCGACCGACAAGCGACCGTCGCAGCAGTTGGAACTCATCAGGGCGAAGCATCATTTGGCTTGACGGTCGCTTTTCAGTCGCCGGGAAACACAGTACCCGCGGCGGGACGTTATGAATCAAGACTCATTGGAACGATTTCCGCCCCGTAGAGAGGAACCGGCCGGCGGAGGATCTTTGTAAGAACTCGTACCTGACAGACATTCAACTCGACGTGCATCTCATACCTTCGGAGCCTCATGACTATTCGTTTGTCACAGCTGACTGAACCGTGGCAAAAGGCACGATTTGCTGTGTGCCTCTCATGGTCGCTGTGCGCGCTGATCGCAGGCTGCAAGGTTTATCCGGAACCAGAACGAAAGAGCATCAACGAACTCTATTTCGACGCTCTCGCGGCCAATACCAGAACGCCCGAGCAAACCCTCGGGGCGAATCCATCAGCCCGATCAACGATGGTTGCCGGTTCTTCTGTTCCACGAAATCCCAAAGCCAGTGAATCGAGTTCAGGGCAGCATGTGGCAGAGTCGTCTGCGGGCGATCAGTTTCAGAAGCCACAAACAGAAGTCCCTCCCGTCCCGCCGGAATCTGCACTTCCGCTGATCCCGCCATCGGATACATCAGCGGTTGAAGCGACTGACGTGGATGTGACACCTCTGAAGACCGTACCGAACTCATCCGATACTGCAGCTCCAGCGTCGGCAACTCCTTCTGCGGAGACCGGATTCACGGCGCCTCGAGCTGAATTGTTGCAGCCGCAAAAACGCTCCCGGTCTGCTGCGTCCGCCATGGCCCAGGATTCCGCCTGGTCTTCGACCATTGTGGTTTCGGCTGATAAGAAGCCGGATGGCTGGAAGAAGCATCAGGAGACTCACAGCCGTAGCACTCATGTTCGACAGGTGTCTCACAATACTCAGGCTGCATCGACGGCCATCGTTGCTGGCTCGCATACCACCGGCCATGTGACGGAGAGCTTTGAGGAAACAGATATCCAGCAGGCCCTGCAACTGATCGCCAGCCAGGCCGGGATCACGATCATTGTTGATGAAAACGTCGAAGGTCAGGTGACGACGCTGATCGAAAACGAACCGTTTGAAACAGCGCTGCGCAAAGTGGTATTGCCACTGGGGCTGGTGTTCCGGCAGACCGGGCCAACTGAGTACATCGTGACGACGACGGATCCGACTTCAGCGCTGTTTTCCCGAGTGTCCGATCGGAACGAGTTCCGTCCGTTGCACCTGAGTCCGGATGAGCTTGTGAAACTTCTGCCGGCACGCGAGTCCAAATATGTCACGATCATTGACAAACGCAACCTGCTGATCATCGAAGCACCGCAGGAAATTGCGGCTCCCATTATGGAGCGGCTGAGAGCGGCCGATTCTCCAATTCCTCAGGTGGAACTGGAAGCCATTGTCTGCGTGATTGCACCGGACAGGTCATTCAAGTCCGGTCTGGACTGGGGCCACGCCGTGACTCTGAATGGCAGCGATCTTTTCCGAATCGGCATGACCGGGCTTGCCATCTCCGGCGCTGGTTCGGGCACGGGAACTTCCGACGCGTTCTCGAGCTTCGCTGTGACTTCGACCTTCGTGAAACTGCTCGCACAGGAAGGCTACCTCACTATTCGAGCAGCCCCGCGAGTGACCGCGCGGGATGGTGAGCCTGCAAAGATCGCCATCACGCGACAGTCGTTCTTCTCGACTCAGCCCAACAGTGCGAACGCGTTCTTCCGTCAGGAACTGCAGGATGTCGAAGCTGGTATCACGCTCGAGATTACTCCGATCGTGCGTGGTGAGAACATCACGGTCAAAATTGAAAAGGCAGAGGTCAGTGAAGACATTCGCACGACCGACGTGAACGCCAACATCGCCAACAATCCGTATCCTCTGATCAACCGACGCTCAGTGGCGACGACGGTCAGCGTCAAAGATGAAGAGACAATTGTGATCGGTGGACTGGTGCAGCGTCAGACAGTGGATCGCATCGCACGAATCCCGGTGCTCGGTTCCATTCCGTATGCCGGGCGAATGTTTCAGACCGTTGAGAAGCTGGAGCAGGATGCCGAGGTCGTCATCTTCATCTCTCCAAGAATTGTCACCAGTGGTCCCGCGTGTACGGCAGCAACGACGCCGGCCCCCGTCTCACAGGCAGACGGTCTTAATGTTCCCAAATGATGAGTCACTCCCATGAAGAATCATCCGTATTCCTGTTGGTTCACTGTTGGCAAGTTCGCCAGAAGACTGGCGATGCTGCTGCTGGCTGTACTGGGGGCAGGTCTGCCGGAAGCTTCTGCCCAGGACACGACCGTCGAAATCAAGCCGGATGAAAAGAAGACGGATCCTCAGCCGGATGATTTGAAGGCCGTTCAGATTGAGCAGCAGGTCAAGCCGGCCTTTCTGATTACTCCGCTGGTCCACCGGCTTCAGGCTCGCAAAGGCCAGCTCCTGAAGTTCGAATTTGAAATTGAAGCGCATGATCGACCTTCAAAGCTGGAGATTCGACCGGTCGCGATGACGCAGCAGGAGAATGGAGTCATCATGCCGGACGAACAGACTCCGGCACCGGGGCTGATACGAGTCACCAGCGATACGACTCTGGATCTCACGAAATCTGAAAAGCACACGATCCAGGCGGAGATGCGAATTCCGCAGTCCAATGCTCCCTTCCTTTCCTACGGGATCCTGGCAAGAGAAATTCCGAACGATGACGATGGTGCGAACGGGCCGGATGATGAAGCTCGCGTTGGTATTCGGTTTGTCACGCAGTATCTTCTGCGAGTCGACGTCGATGTGCTGGGAGTCAAAGGCGATTCGGTTGCCGAGCTGAAACTGTATGACGGCGGGCTGGTCTCTCAGAACGGACGATGCCTGGCTCGCGTGTTTGTGGAGAATCCCACGGACACCGCCATGGAGTTCTCCGTCAATTCGCAGCTGCTGCGTGAGGAGACTCAGAGCGTCGGGAAAAAGTTCGGACTCGTCGTCCCGGTGCGATCCGGACAGCAGGGGCCGGATCGATACAAGGCGAGGATTCTTCCAAAGACCAAACTGAGACTCGAGGAGTTTCTGCCGCACGCGGTCTTCTCAGGAAATTACACGCTCAGGACCGAGCTGCTTCATCAGAATCGTGTACTCAGGACAACATCGTTTCCGGCAGAGATACGCGATGGCGACTTCCCGGAACAGGATGCCAGAGTTGTTCGAGTTGCTCAGGACATCACCGTCTCACCGACTCAGCTGGAGCTATCACTGCGAAAAGGAGGCCGCCGCATCGAGACCCTGACGGTCTCCAATGGCAGCCAGCAGAAAGTTCGCATTCAACTGAGCCCGGAAGCGCTGCAGGGAGAACTGAATCACTCGCTGCAGTTGCGGCCCGCGGAGTTTGAACTGGAACGCGGGCAGACAAGAAAGGTCGTGGTGACAGTCGACACGACTCGTGACACCAATGAACACAGTTATGCGAATATCATTTTGAAGGCGTCACCGTCGGTCGGAGAGGCACTTGGGACGATCCGAATTCCCACGGCTCTGCTGACCAACAGTGGATCGCTTGGCAAGTTGACTCCTGGGCAGCCTGAATGGACCATCAGCAATGAGCGAGCCGGGTTTTCGATTCCTGTCAACAATGAAGGGCTGATGCACATTCCGCTGAGAGGCCGATTGTCACTCACCGACTCCTTTGGGCGTGGATTTGTCGTCGAGGCTGGCTATGGGCGGTGGCTGCTTCCGGGGCAGTCTGACAGTCTTTTCTTTGGATTCCGAGAGCCACCACCGCCGGGCGAGTATGAAGTGCAGGTGCTGCTGAATCAGAACGAAGGACTACCGCCCCTCCAAATGCGCCAGAACATTCGACTGCAGAGTCCACTGGAAGAAGTCCCGAAGCCCGAAAAGGTCTCGGAACGTCCGGCAGAGACGAAACAGTAATGAAGGCTGCCGGGAAGCCTATGATAGAAAGAAAAAGAGCCCGAACTTTTATTCGGGCTCTTTTGATGTGCCTTTGAATCGGATGTCGATTCTTAGTGTCCAGTCACCACCGGGCCGGACACGTCGGCGTCTTTCTTCGGTGGATGGAAGAACAGAGCCAGCAGCATTGCTGCCAGAACGGCCGCCGCACACGGGATCAGGAACAGGTCCGCAAAACCGACCTGGGACGCGATCAGATCCATCTGCTTCTTTGAGTCAGTCAGCAGTGACTTGTCGAACTCGATTTTCAGCTTGTCAGTCGGAAGCGTACCGCCGGTGACGGTTACCTTTCCTGCCCCGACTGCTGGAAGTGCTTCCAGAGCTGCCTGGACTTCAGCAGCGGTGGCTGTGTTATTCAATTCCGTCGTTTTGCCTTCACCCAGAGTCAGCAGGAACTTACCGCTCTTCGGTGGTCGGTTCAGGTGCAGTTCCTGGACGAGATTCAGCTTGTCATCGTTTACTGCGGTGACAGCAATCTCTGTGTAGCGAGTAATCAATTCTGGCCCCGCGAACCCGGCCACAAGTGCACCCAGTCCGAGGATCATGAGATTGAACAGGCCCTGTGCACTGGTGCGAATGTCCTTCGGGAAATACTCGTCGACGAAGATGTAGACGGTCGCGAAGAAGAACGCATAGCAGATGCCGTGCAGAATGTTCACCGCCACAATCAGCCATGCATATTCCGGAGTTCCGCACAACGAAAAGATGGCGAAGCGGCCAGCGTGACCCAGAATGCCGAAGATCATCGTCGTGCGCCAGCCCAGTGTCTTGAGACAGGTGCCGAGCACAGCCATCGTCAGGATTTCGGCGATCTGGCCAATGCTCATTACAGGAGTCACCCAGTTGCCCGGGATACCAACGGTTGGCAGGAATCGTCCCGTCCAGTTGAAGTAGCAGTTGTGCACGAATGAGTCGATAAACGTCACAACCCACAACACAAGGACGAACGGGTGAGCAAGCAGTTTCGCTGACTTCACCAGAGCAAGTTGTCCGTCGCCGTCATCTGATTTCTTTGGAGGAGTATGAGGTAGTGTCAGGCTCAGTGCTGCAAGCACCAGAGAGGCTGCACCGGCCACAACGTAGGTCCACTTTGTTGCATCCTGCAGCGCATCTCCGGTCAGGCCTGATGCAAACACAGCATCCAGCCAGGCTCGAAAGCCAGTGGCCCCGGAAGCCTTCACTTTGGCCCAGTCGACCAGAATGAACACAGGCGGCCATGCGGCAGCGATCCATCCAATCGTTCCGCCCATTCGGATGATGCCGAATTCCTTCTGAGCATCCTTCATGCAGGCAAAGGCAATCGAATTCGTGATCGAGATGGTTGGAACGTAGAAGACGCAGTGAATCATCATCAGCGCGAAGAATGACCAGAAGTCGGTCACAAATCCGCACCCCAGAATTGTCAGTCCGCCCACCAGATGACTGAACGCCAGAAATCGCTCCGCAGCAAAATTGCGGTCGGCAAACTGGTTGCTAAAGAACATCCCAATGATCGAGGCGATTGGGAACGCGTTCAGAATCCACGACTGCTGCCCAGGAGTAAATCCGAGCGATGGCAGGTAACCGAAAATCAGCGGCAACCATGCCCCCCAGATGAAGAACTCCAGAAACATCATGAAGAAGAGACGCGTTTTCATAGGCGGACTAATTGTTGATAGAGGAGAGTTGATAATTCATGAAAGAAGCCCGGTGTCGTGGCGAAACCGGGCTTCGAACACATTCAGAAAACTACAGAGGACGAACGACGGAAATCGGACGCAGATAATCGTTCAGAGTATCCGGGCTCACGACCCCGCCACCCATGCCGCTCTTGCCCACACCCGCATATGGCACGCCGTGCACAATCACGTTATGAGCATTGATCCATCCGTTGCCAGCACGGAACGCTTCCGCAACGCGAGCACATCGCTGAAGGTCGCGTGACCAGACGCTGTTGCCGAGACCATACTCGGTATCGTTGGCCAGGCGAATGCCTTCTTCTTCTGATGAGAACGGAGCGAGGTAGGCAACCGGTCCGAAGATCTCTTCGCGAGCCGCGACGTTATTGAGTGATCCCGCGAGCAGAGCTGGCTTCACATAGAACCCGTTCTTGCCCGGAATCTGCGCTGCTCCGCCTTCGAGAATCAGATCCGCTCCGTCCGCAACACCCTTCTGGAGGTAGCCGAGAACGCGAGCACGCTGCTTCGCATTCACGAGCGGTCCCATCTGTGCGTCTTTGTCGAACTGGTAGCCGATCTGAACGGACTTCATCCGAGTAATGCACTCATCCACGAAGTCGTCGTAGATGTCTCGCTGAATCAGCCAGCGAGTTGCATCGCAGCAGACCTGACCAGTGTGGAAAGTAATCGCCTGCACGAGCTTCTCAGCTGTTTCGGCAATATCCACGTCGTTGAACACAACCGCCGCACCCTTGCCACCCAGTTCGCACTTCACTGGCACCAGGTTGCGACCACAGGCTTCGGCCACCAGACGACCAACTTCCGGTGAGCCGGTGAAGCTCATACGACGGAACTTTGGATTCTGGGAAACCGCAGCACCAGCCGTCTCGCCAAGTCCAGTGACGACGTTCAAGACGCCCGCTGGAAGAAGCTCCTGCTCCTGGATGACTCGGCAAAGATACAGTGCTGACAGCGGCGTATCTTCGGCCGGCTTCAGCACGCAGGTGTTGCCGGCTGCAAGAGCCGGTGCCAGTCCCCAGCCAGTCAAAAGGAATGGGAAGTTCCATGGAATAATGAAGCCGCATGGTCCCCATGCATGTCGTGCGACCCAGGCTTCATGATGCTTCACTGCAATGACCTGGCGATAATTCACCGCCTGAGACAGATCAGCAAAGTAGCGGAACGTGTCGATGAAGTTCTGGATGTCCGCAACAGCCTGAGCGTAGATCTTGCCACAGTCCAGCGATTCGATCTGAGCAAATTCGTGAATGCGCTTTTCGACCGCATCTGCAATGCGATGCAGACAGGCCGCTCGCTCAGACACCTGCATGGTCGCCCAACCGCTGTTGTTGAAAGCATCCAGCGCCGCATCGACGACCTTATCGACGTCAGCCTTCTTCATGCTGGTGACCGTCGCGATTTTGCTGCCACTGCCTGGGTCGAGCACATCGAAGGTCTGACCGTCAGCGGCTTCAACCCAGCGACCGCCAGCGAATGACTTGTGGACAGGTGTTGCCAGGAAACTGGCAACCGCAGGTGCAAATTCCGTAGTGCGTTCAACGGAGGACGTTGACATGGAATGACTCCTTGGTGGGCTTGGACGAATGACACAAATACAAGTCTGAATCTTCAGACAAGACGGTCGTCAAACCGGATGCTGATCATCCGGAACAACCGCCACGGTCGCAGGTCTGAAAAGATGATACGGCGGTCCAGGAACGTTTGGAAATCAGTTGCACATAAACCCCGACAAAATCCCGTCGTACACAGCTTCTGCCCCTTACGAATGGTGCGAAGGGAAAGAGCTCAGACACAGGAAAAAGGCCATTTCCCTGCCTCAGGTGCCATGCACCGTGACCGAATCTGCTGCCTCAGGCGCCATGCACCGATAGATCGCATTTTTATCCCCCGGTGCATGGCACCCTCGCCGTGGCAGCACCCTCGCCGTGGCACCTCGCCGTGGCACGTGTCCTCTGGTGCATGGCACCTGAGACTTCTGATCGGGGCCGGTCAGCGGATGTAGAAACAGACGGGCGGGAAGAATGGGGAGAATGGGGCGTTGTGGCGGCGGTTCGACGATGCTCGGTTGCCCTGATTTCCCTGATGGCGTGGGGAAAGTTGTGGCGGAAGTTTTTCGGGCAGTTACCATTGCCAGCCGCGATATGGAGCCGCCTGTTTTCTGACCCACCCACGGAGGACACGATGCCAGCGCTCTTTTTTCCACGTTCTGTGGACTCAGCCGATACCAATTCCGACTCACGTCAGCTTGAAGCCAGCATCCGACGCGCGTTGCTTGCAGAAGACGGCCTTGAGGTTGCCAGTCTGGCTGTTCGTCGCCTACCGAATGGCGTCTGCCTTGAAGGCGTCATCCGGGTCCATAGTGATGATATGGACGTTTGCCGAGCGATTCGTCAAATCGATGGTGTTGGCCAAATCGTTAATCACCTGGTCGTTTGCTGGAACTGTCCCGATCCGGGCCAAGCAACGCCCGATGAAACGATGTTCTGAAGAATCGCTCGGGCGGTTTTCGAACAGGAATTCTGGCGAATTCCACTACAGACTTGCAGCCCATTTGCGCCGCTAATCCCAGCGGAAAATCTTCAGTGCAACCACAAACGTGACGACAGCCCAGACCAGCATGATGGCGATGTTGGGCAGGATCTGCACCATCGTTGCTCCTTCCTGCATCACCTGACGCAGTGAGGCGATCACTGGCGTGAGCGGAATGATCTTGATCAGTGGCTGAACGAGATCGGGAAATCGACTGGCTGAGAAAAAGATGCCTGAACCGATCCACATCGGAACCATCGTCAGGTTCATCAGTCCGGCAACCGCTTCCATCGTGCGAGCACGGCTGGCAATCAACAGACCGATGGCAGCAAACTCGATCGCGCCGAGAATCACGATCACTGCAATAGAGAAATAACTGCCGTTATTGCTGACGCCGAACATGATTCGAGCCAGCAGCAGGATGACTATAATCTCCGGGACCATGAACACCATTCGGCTGGCCATCATCGCGGCCACGAAGTGATGCTTCTTCATGGGTGTTCCAAGGAATCGCTTCAGGACCTGGCGAATTCGCATGTCGACGATCGCGTAACCGACACCCCAGACTCCGCCACCCAGCAGTCCCATGCCAATCAGACCAGGCACCAGAAAATCGATGTACCGACTTCCGGGTTCCTGAACAGCTTTGTCTGCCGTCGTCAAAAGATCCTTGCGGCCTGAGGCTCGTTCGAGGGCATCGTTGACGGTGTTGCGAGCATGCACGCTGCCAGGTCGAGTCGGGTCGTAGCGAAATTCGTACGTCGGCTTTTCAGCCGTCCCGCCGACAACCACGATCAACTCCGTCTGACCTGCCCGCAGCATCCGCCGGCAGTCATCTTCGCTGCCGGTCGAGACCTTCACGGACTTGTTGTCGGCCAGCAATTTCTGCGTGGCTTCTGCAAAATCGCCGGCCTGAATTGTGACGGCCACCGCTTCGACCGGTTCACTTCGAAACGCCAGTCCCAGCGCGATCATCATGACCAGAGGAAACACGTACGACCAGAAGACGGCTTCAGGCGTTCGAATGAACTCGCGAAACCTGGCCAGGAACAATTGAAACAAAGGCTGCATCGTCCACGATCGGCTCATCGTCGTGCTCCTTCGTTTCCGTCGTTCAGACCGTGACCGGCATAATGCACAAACACATCCTCAAGAGTTGCCTGACGAGTCGTCAGAGAAGTCAGCTGGAGACCCTGCTGATTGATCAGGTTCAGAAGAGCCGGAATGGCCATGTGAGGTTCGCGAACCGAAAGGCATCGATGCTCACTTTCTCGACGAACGGCAATAACGCCGGGCAGCGTCGCACCGAAATCGTCGGCAGGCTCCGAAGAACCGCTGACCGTGAAGACGACCATGTGTTCGGCACCCAGATCCGCAATTAGCTTCTGAGGAGAATCAATCGCCAGAATACGGCCTCGATCAAAGATCGCCACTCGGTCACACAGTCGTTCCGCTTCGTCCATATAGTGAGTCGTCAGCAGAACCGTTCCGCCGGCTTCACGAAACTCCGTGATGATTCGCCAGAGATCACGACGCGACTGGGGATCCAGGCCGGT
>JAXMBV010000005.1:0-282624 GCA_046349695.1 Planctomycetaceae bacterium
ACTCTTCTACCGCCTGGGCTGGACCAAAGGCTGGTACAAGGGCGACCTCCGCGACAAGGTCTTCGGGCAGATCTCCAGCGAAACCACGAAGCCCGACTGGAAGACGATCAAAACCAAACTGACCGAGATGGCCCGCAAATACGACCGAGCCGCATAGGCCACTTGAACCACGCACCAGGCCGACCGCGAGTGGTCGGCCTGGTCGGTAGCTCCGGCAAACCGATGCGACTGCATTTTCAATCTGTTCCTTTAGAAGGAGACCAACGATGACACGGCAACTGACCGCAGCCGACTGGATGGACGAAGCGGAATCGGCCGAACGCGCCGAAGCATGGCCGAAGGCACTGGCCCTGTGGACCAACGCCGCCGCAATGTGCGAAGGCGAACAACAGCAGCGCTGCCATACCGGGATCGCCCGATGCGAACACGAGGTGGCCGTCGATGCCGAACTGGCCTCGATTGCCAGGCGAATCCTGAAGATCCCCACACTGGCCACTCGCAAGATGGATTCGCTGGACTTCCACGAAGTCGCCGTCTGGCATGTCCTGGAGGCACTTCGGCTGGCGCACCGAATGGGTCGCAAAGATCGCGGTGAATAGCCCGGACGGACAGCTGCGAAATTGACCGGAATTGACGGCCGAATCTGCTTGAGCTGTCCGCGAAACCATGGCACATGTGTCATGTCAGAAGTCCATTCCTGTACCAGACCAACGGAGACACACAGATGCCCACGAAGCGAAACACGGAAAACGAAACCCGTCTGCGCGACGCCTTCCGCGCGATGAATGGCGACGACTACCAGACCATCCGCGAGGCCTACTACAAGGCAGTCGAAGGACTGCGATCGCTGGCCGATGCCCTCGAACAGGTGGCTGGTAACGACGACGAGGATCCGATGCTCATCGAGCACCTGATCGCCTGCGACGCCTTGAACGCGATGGATCGCAGCCAACTCGGCCGGATCCTGTAAGACCACCAGGAAGAGGAGAACACCGCCATGTCGAACATCCCGAAGCCTGGAGACCGCATCCGACTGCTCGCCATGCCGAACGACCCCGATCCCATCCCAACCGGTGAAGTTGGAACGGTGGTCAGTGTCGCCCGTCACGGCGAAGGCAGAGACGCCTGGCATCAGGTGGATGTGGAATGGGATCATGATCGAAGCCTTATGCTGACGCTGCCGCCAGATCAGATTGAGATCCTGCCGGATTCGCAGTAGCGCTCGCAGAGATGCGTTCCGCCTTTCGTCCTGTGAATTTCTCCCACCGCTGGACGATCACATCGCAATACAGCGGATCGAGTTCCATCAGGAACGCATGCCGTCCGGTCTGCTCCGCTCCCATCAATGTGCTCCCGGAGCCGCCAAACAGGTCCAGCACGTTCTCACCGGTGCGCGATGAGTACTGCATGGCTCGGACCGCCAGTTCCACCGGCTTCTCCGTGAGGTGCACCATGCTCTGTGGGTTCACCTTCTTGACCTGCCAGAGATCGGTCGCGTTGTTCGGGCCGAGATAGACGTGAGCTGCGCCCTCCTTCCAGCCGTAGAAGCACCACTCATGCGCGCCCATAAAATCCCCTATGGGTTCGCGTGTGAACCCGGCCTGCATCGCCGTTTCCAAATCGGCTGCGATCACCAAGACCCCCGTCTTCGTATCGGGGTCGATCTCGATCCGTTCTACGAAGGCCTCGACCAACTGGCGGTCCTTGAGGCCCACGTTGGCCCGTGGTGCCAATTGGTCGAGCGTGGCGAACTGTTCGTTGGCCCACGCCCGGAGTTGGGCCTCTGTGAACGCCGGTGTGGCCCGTAGCGCGTTTCGTTTCCGCCGGGACTCCAGTGCGTCGCGTTTCGATTTCAGATCCGCCAGCGTCGTCCGTAGTTCGTCCAGGCCTTCGAACGACGGGTCGGTCAGCATGGCGACCGTGGCCTTGATCTTCCGGTTCAGCAGTTCGAGTTCGCGATCGTCGCCAGGGGAACATTTCTCTTTGGTCTTCGGAGCCAGCACCGTCTTCACGAAGGCGTCGATAGCCTTCGCGACCGTTTCGTGGTTCCCGAGGAACACCCGCTTGATCGCCTGCAGGACAAACGTCTCCAGGGCTGGCGCGGGGACGTTGACCAGGCCACAGACGCATTTGCCATAGCGATGGTATCCGGTGCAGCGATAGGTTCGGTATCCCTCGCCCTCCGGACCCGGCCATCGTCGATCCCGGCAGATCGTGAACCCGTGGCCGCATCGTTTGCAGGTCATCAGGCTAGAGAGTAGCGATCGATTCGTCGGTCGCGACTTGCCGCCATCGATACGGCGTTTGGCCACCGCTCGCTGAGCCGCCTCCCAATCTTTAGGCGACACCAGAGGTTCGTGAACACCGTCGCTAATGATCCAATCCTCCATGTCATTCTTCTTCCAACCGGAATTCTTCTTCGGCCGCAGAACGCCTTTGCCATCGAGACCAAACAGCGATCCCATCGTCAGGCGGTTCCAGGCGATAGAACCTCGATACACCGGATTGTGGAGCAGCTTGGCGACTCGGGATGTATTCCATTTCTGACCGGAGGGCGACGGGATGCCTTCGCCATTGAACGTCGCTGCAATGGTGTGGCAGCCATATCCCTGAATGCAAAGGTCGAACAGGCGTTTGATCACAGCCACTCGATCCGGCGTGCTGGGGACGAAGCGAATGATGTCGCTTTTCGCTTTCTTCATGTTGACGCCGGGTTCGATCACCCGGAGCAGCCGGCCATCGGGACCAAACTCCTGTTTGCTGCCATCCGGCATCCATCGCAGCGTGCGAAGAATGATACCGTCTGCCGTCAGATGCTGTTTATCATAGCCATACGGAGCCACGCCGCCTGGTGCGCTCTTCCGCTCGCGGATGTTGCTGATCTGACCGCGGATGGTATCGCGGGCCAGCTTCAGCGAGTACTGCCGGGCCTGCCAGGACTTCACACCCTGAATCAATTCGCCGTCGTCACCTTCGGGAATGCCATCCGCCGTGAACAGAACATCCACACCGGCGGTCTTCAGACGATGCAGGTAGAACCCGGTCTCGTTGGTGCCACCTCGGGAGAAGCGACTGATGTCGTAACAAAGAATGGTCTCGAAGTCGCCGCCTTCTTCTGCCGTCGCGATCATCTGTTCGAAGGCGTTTCGCCCCTTCGCACTGGTCCCCGAGATCGCATCGTCGATATACCAGCGAATGATCCGGTAGCCATGCCGCATGGCCCATTCGTTCACGAAGGCCTGCTGGTCCGGAATGGAGCGTTCCTGCATGTCGGTACTGCGACGCGCATAGCCAACGGCCGGGATCCACTTCTTCGCCATCTGTATTCCCCCAATCATGAAATCATGTGTCGTGCGGCAACGGTGCCAGCACCGGAACCACACAGTTACCTCGGGCTGGCCGCAGGCATCCAGCATCACGCAGCGTGGTCGCACAGGATTGGTTGGGATGGGTCGATGGGTCGGGCGGGACAAACGTCCCACAGCGAGACGAGACCCCGGTGTGGGGCCTCGTGGGCGACGAGCGTGGCAGGCGTCGCTATCGGGATGATTGCCCGGCGCGGTAGGCCAGGCGGAGGGCTTTCAGGATTTCCCAGACGGAGACCTCGTGGAAGTCGAGGCGGTCGGAATTGCGGGCGTCCAATGTCGGGACGTCCATCGTTCGCCGGGCGATCGCTACGAGTTGGGCGTCCACATCGATCTGGCGTTGGCACCGGGCGACACCTTCGGCATAGGCCGGTTGTTCGCCAGGGCAGGTCGCGATGGCCCGTTGCCAGAGCGCCATCGCCTGTGGCCAGGCTTCCGCCCGTTCAGCCGATTCAGCTTCTTCGGCGTAGTCCAAGTGGTCGGTTGTGTTCATCGTTATGCCTCCACACCGGTGGCAACGAATTGTCCCCGGTCAACCTTCTTGAACCGGGCGTCTTTCCCCTTCGCATTGATCTCTCGGAGAATCGATGCGTAGAGCGTCGCGTGCGGCGTCTTGCCGCCCGGGCTGGTCCACAATCCCCTGGCGGTCATGGCTTCCACCATCGCCTGGCAGTTCATGGGTTCTTTGGATTTCGCCAGGATCCGGAGGGCGGCATCGATCTGGCTGATCTTCTTCGTTGGTTCCGTGGCGACCGGCGTGGCCTTCGGTTTGGTCTCTTTGGCCTTGCTGGTCTTCGTGCTGGCGGGTTTGGCGGTCGCGGTCTTCTTCGTCGTCATGGTTCTGTTCCCCGTGTAAGAAATGGTTGGCTGCCATCATCAGGCCCAGCGAACCACCGCCGGGCGACGCCCGCAGGCGTTTCGGCGTTAGTGTCCGAATACATGTTCTGCGATCCCGGCAGCCAGGAAGTCCACAATCTCTCTGGCGGTGTCGGTCGTTGGTTCTACATCCCAGCCCCGGTCGAAGTTCGCGACCACCTGGCGGTCGGCCTGGCGTCGCAGCCAGAGTTTGCTGATCCGGCTGGTTCCGAGTTCGTACTCTTCGTTCTCGGCGTGGTCTTCGAAGACCAGGATCTGGAAGGCGTGGCCGGCGATCGTTCCGCTGACCCAGGTGCCAGGGGCGTTCAGTTGTCGGCCTTCCGTTTTCGTGATCTTCAGGTCGTATGCGATATCGTTGTCGGTCATCGTCGTGGTCTTTCGTTCAAAAGGTCGTTGGTACGGAACGACCACACAGTTACCTCGGGCTCGGAAACCACATCCAGCCATGTTTCCGAGAATCTGGCTGAACTTCGCAGTCTGGGACAATTCGGTCGGACTTCGGACAAACGGAAGAAACTGTGGTTTCCCTTGCGACTGTTCCCAATGGCCTTTTCAAGAACGCGTTTCGTTCCGGAGTACCTATGGTCATTTATCTCGTGTGTACCCATGCAGTTCATCATCGCTGCTTGCGCGCCCTGCGCACGGCACATAACTCCGGCCCCGTGGTGCGTTCACGCACGCACGGGGGGTTCCAGGGGGGTGCGCGCGCGCAGTGAGCGCGCCGCCAGGTTTAGGGACTGGACATAGGTTGAGTACTGAATTTGGCTGGTTGATTGGAGATAGGCTGCCAGCGATGGATGATTCCTTCGCTCTCACATTCCGTCAGCAACAGATTCGATCTGCGTTCTGATAGACCGGCCGCTTTGGCTGTTTTGATGATGGTTGCTTTCAGTAGAGGTTCATTGGTCACAAACGCCTCGGCAAATCTCTGGGCCGTCCACTCTGGCTCGGCTGGTGCCTTCGTGGCCTTGGTCTCAAATTCGTTTTTAGGACGCCTGCGTGGCCTCTCAGGACGTAGCAATGCCGGGTCAAGGGAATCGTCGGGCGTCCACACCGGAAACGTCCATCGCAGGCAGCGTGGCGACACGGGAGGCCACGATCGGACGGCGGCATCGAGCACCGCTACATCGTCCTGTTCATGTGGCCGCAGAATCAGGTGCGTATCGGTGGCTCGGCTTTGGCTGCCAGCCCCGGCCCCGACATCGGTGATTGACTTGCCGGACTGGCTGCCCTTGCTGCTGTGGTGAACGAGCACAAACGCACAGCCAAGCCTGGCAGCGTGGCCATCCAGTTGGTTGTAGATCTGCGCCATCGTGCCATTGTCATTTTCGTCCATGTTCCGAGGCATGAATCGGTAGACGGCATCGAGAACAATGATCTTGAATCGCCCGGGCCGCATGGAGTTGAAAGTGTCGTTCATACCGAAGATGTCCTTCAGGCCACCTCGGATGTTGATGATCGAGACTCGATCGGCCACGCTGCTGAAGGCGATACCTCGGGCATCCAGCACTTTCGGAATGCGATGCGCTGACGTTTGCTCGTGCAGCTCGTTATCGATGATCAGTACTTCGCCTTTCTCGCACTGAAAGCAATCGAGCCATTGACCTCCCGTGGCGACGGCCATTGCCAGGTCAGTGACCAGCCATGATTTGCCGACCTTCGGGCTGGCCACGACATTCATGGTCTCGCCCTCACGCAGCAGGCCATGAATCACCGGTCGGCGTAACTCCGGGAACTCATTCACCAACTGCCGCACGGTCTTCATTGGCAGCGATTCCGTTGGCTGAGGTGTGGCCTCAGCACGGTCGCGTACAAAATCCAGCAAACGCATATGATCCTCCGTGAGACCGTCTTCCGGTCGAGGCGGTGTGAGAACTGTTGTCGGATCGATTGGACTGCGTGCCCACTCAGCGACGCGATCAGACCACGGGATGAAGATCGCCACAAGGATCGCTTCCACTGGTGTCCCGACTTCGTAGAACTCATCCCAGCACCTTCTGGCAATCTCCAGGGCCTGCACACGACCTCGGATGTGAGAGGCGACCACTTCATGACCGGAGCGATACACGATCTGTTCGCTGTCGAGCTCCGGCACGCCATAGAGATCGGCACTGGATACCAGGACCTCGGCTTGCTCGCGAACCTGCTGACGGTGGCACCACGCCTGTTCGATCAGGTCGTCGCGCATCATGCCCCAGCGAACAACTTCTGCGGTTGCTTCCACAAAAGCCGTGCGGTAAGCCTTCTCAGCCTCCAGCAGCAGTGGTGTGTCCGGAACACCGGGTCCGTCGTTGTAAAACTGAACCGTATCAGGTGGCAGCGTGATCGTCGTCATGGCGATCTACCTCCCTGGCTTCGGCTTGCCAGCGACTGACGAGCAAAGCCACGACCGCCTGAAACTGACGTTCAAGGCGAGCACTATTGTGGTCCTCTGATTTGCTCAGGGCCACATGGAACTTCCATGCTCCGTTCTTCTCGGGCATGTCTGGCATGACCGGTCCTCCCTGTTTGAATGCGGCAGCGATCGGTGAGACGACCCGCAGCCACGGAGCTGCGGGTCTCTCTCACTGCTCAAGCACAAGGGTTCGGTCGATCGGTCGTTGTCGGAGGAATTCAGGGCTCAGCGATTACGCTTCGCCTTTAGCTTTGTAGGCCGCTCGGAAGTCGGCCAGCGCGGCACCGTAATCAAAGTACACTCGCCAGGACGCAGCCAGACGATTGGGAGTGCTGTCGAATCCGAAGAACTCGACCGTCGGTGTCTGCACGCCGTTCAGGAACGCGACAACCAGTGCCGCATCCGATGGGCTGCCGAACAGGTACCATGCCTTGGCACTGGTGCCGGTGAAGCGATCAGAGTTGGACAACCGTGGTTCCACCTCGAGGGCCACGGAGTTCTTCAGGGCATTGCCCGTGGGTGTGTCGTTGTTGGTTCGCTGCACGAAGTCGCTCAGCAGCAGTTCCTTCGCGGACTGCTGCAGTTCCGGTGGCACGAGCAACGTCCGTGGCCGGATGTCGAGATCCCGTTTCTCAGCGTCCCGCTGGGCCAGCATCCTGGCGATGCCGGCGTTCAGCGAAGCAATGCTCAGAACGGTCCCTGCACCGGCATCGTAGTTCACGTTGCCCCCACTGAAGAAACTGCCTGCATTGGCCAGCAGGACTTTGTAGACCAGATCGGACAATGATCGCATGGCCGTCCGGCCAAACAACTGTGCCGTCTGCTCGAATACACTGAGATCGTCATTGACAATGTCACGACGATCCACAGAAATCATTTTTCCGAAAGAGCCCACCGAGTACGAGTAGGTCTTCTCGCTCATGCCTCCGTGTTTGATTTCACCGCCGGGAGCAATTTCAGTCAATTCGCCGGTGTCACTGGGTCGAATGCCAGTGTGGTTCTTGAAGTCGTTCGTGGATTTGATGTTGGCAAATGCTCGCCAGGTCGCTGGTGATTCGTTGTAGGATTCCAGCAGAATCTTGTTTGCTGAATCACCCAGGGCTGCAGGCAGTGCGAAGGTACTGATGCTCGCCTGAATCAATGCATCGCGACCATGCGGCAGTTCTCTGTGCTCCATCGTCAAAGCGGCTTTGCACAGGTCCATCAGGTTGGTGGCCCGCAGATCGCGAGCTCGCTGAGCCGCATCGGCACCAAGATGTTTTTCTGCCAGGGACTCGTGGCCCATGTGAGCAAGGATCGCTGCGGTGAGCACAATCCTCGTCGCTTGCTCTGGTCGCGATCGTGTCACTGGAACCACGGGGCGCGACGCCCGGAGCACTTCCAGTTCTGCCCGCTGTCCATCCCAGCCATCACGGATGGCGGTGGCCTCGATGTCGGTGAACCGGCTTCCACAGGCCTTGCGAATCGCTGCGATGCGCTCTGTTTCTGCCAGTGCCTCGGCTCGAATCTCATCGGCCGTTGGCGTGATGTTGTCTGTTGTCATACCGAACCCCTTATTCCGGCTGGCTGCGATGGAGACCGATGTCGAGGCATCGGCACCCAGAGCGACCAGACTGATTTCTCGAAGTTCGCCCGTACGCACGAGCGAAAATGCTGTCTGGGGTGATTGGATGGTTCGGTTGTTGATGTGGAGGGTTTCACCGGCACGCACTCGTTCGATGATGCCGGGAGCGACTCCGACAGACGCCTGAAAGCGAAAGCCGCTCTTGTTGAGTTCAATGATTCGCTGGGTGGTTTCGGATCCGGGGATCAGAGTCCCCTGGACCAGCAGTCGGCCGGCATTCACGCGAGCCACGCCATGTCCAATGATGCCGCGAAGGCTGCTGTCGTGGTCAGCAAGAATTGGAATTGGATCTCCTGACAGCTGGAGACCAGCCAGATCGATCACAAGGTCACCAAAAGGCGGCACCCGCATCATTCCGCCGGTGTAGCCCACGACACTGATCGTCGGTGGCCGACCGCTGGCAATCAGTTCGACATCGGCTGCAGCCAGCATCAGAGATGGCTCGATGGCTGTGGTCATCGCGACGCCTCCGGTGACGGCATCTTCGTTCCCTTCGGAAAGAACCGGATGAAGGCATAGTCGTCCGATCCCTCGGCTGGTTCGACAAAAGAGGCAAGACCCAGTGGATCGAAGCTCAGTGTGAACGGCAGCCGAAACAGAGCTGCGGCCACCCGGCGGGCTTTGATGCACTGACCGAATCGCAGGTTATTCACCCAACAGTAATGCGTGAACGAATCCCAGTGCGATTCATCTTCGTACAACCATTCAGCGGCCGCATCAATGTCGTCTTTGCTCCAGTGTTCCCCATCGTTCTTCACGATCTGACGAACGGCAAGGTCGCGAAGTAACGCGACATCACATTTCAATCCGCGCAGTACCAGCTCCCGCTGGGCGCCCACAATGGTCTTGGGATAATGCTGCGACGCACTGGAGTCCCGGTCACAAGGGAATTCGTGATCGTCCCCAGGCAACAGGTCCATCAGTTGATCATAATCTGCTCGCAGCAGGTAATGACGCTTTTCGGCAAACGACGATGTGCAAGTTTCACTGTTCATTCAACACTCCCTTTCTGATCAATTCCAATTCTCGGTCCACAGTTCGCAGGCTGATTCCCAGCAGGTCAGCCATTTCCTGAGTTGTGTAGCGCTCGCGGCGAAGAATCGCGATCGCCCGTTGCCGCTCGGGCAACACATTCAGGGTATCGTTTACTTCTGCGATTAACGCGGAGTCGTATTCGCGGCTGGATCGTTCGATGAGTGCGTGGGGTGGTTGTGGTTCGCGCGATGGTCTACTGAGATCCGACTCGTTGGTCGGCTCGTGACGTCGTTCGGACAAGTAGTCTCGGAGCAGGTTTTTAGATCGATCGGTCATGCGGTTTCGAGCGAAACCAAGGTTCTTGGTCCTCAGCCAGACACGCCAGCCGATTTCCACCAGATCCTGTTCAGCGTCCTCTTTCCGGTGGCTGCTCCATTTCTGACCCAATTCCGCCAGTATTGTCCCCACCGTGACTTCGGCAAACCGGAGCAATTCGTCTGCAGCTTCTCGCTCCTCATCCATCGGATCTCCTTGCAAGAAAAGGTGAACCCCACATTTTCAGTAATCCACATGAGTTGCAACATCCCGCCACGAAAACCACAACTCGGTCCAAGATATCTGGAATCCGTTAGCGGCGAATTGCAATACGACATCATTGACACCGCAACATTTCACGGCGAGACTCTTGCGGGAACGCGCCGATCTGAAACGTCATCTGGTCACGCAGAGGAGAGGCTGCCGCACTCGCGACGATTTCCGTACCAATAGAAAGCACACTCAAATGGAACCACCCGATCACAATCGATTTCCTCACGGAAATCCAACGTTCGAATATATGCAGCTTCGAAATATTAATAAGCCAAGTGATATTTATGATGCGAATTCAGCATCTACACACGACGTTTTATGTGCGCTATTGATTTCAGCTGATGCCATTTGGGACGAGCTTCGCAGGATTCGACTAGTATTGGAACAAGATCGCAGAAACGATTTATGACCCATTTTCTTTGTCGCGAGATGCAGTCGCGTTATTGATTGACAGAAGACTCAGTGGAATTCTCGGACTTCAACTCTCAACTAAGGAAAGGAAGGCGATGCGCAATACAGGCTTATGGTTGGTGCTGAGCAACCTCGTTATTCTCGGATGTGGGGCGGGATCTGATGTGGTAAATGACGGCGGAAACTCGTTGGCCGCACTGCCCGCTGAGTCAACGCAAATTGCCGAACCTTCTGGCATTCGAAGAGTAGAATGTCGATGGCTCCATCCGAGCTTTGGAGAGCGCAAAGTGGAAGTTGTAGTCTTTAGCGGCGACATGATCTGTGTGACACTTTTTGCTGGAGAACCCCCCTACTTTGTTACAATCGAGAATTTTGATGCGCCGGAACTTGATCAGCCATTCGGTGCCGAAGCCGCGGATCGTTTGGCGGAAATCTTGAGTACCGAGAGAATCTCCGCAGGTCCAGCAACAAAGGAAGCCCAAAAGCAGCTAACGGAACTTCAACGAATTGGCAATGGAAAGGAGCTGACTCGTGTTGATCTTGGTAGACCAAGTTGGGCACTTCAGTTGCACGGCGACAAGCCAAAGCTAGTTGCGGAAGTGTTGACCGAAGAAGGACTTGGCTGGTGGAATGGGAATCTTGCTGGCCAGACCAGCCGTTTGATGAGAAGTGCGTTTCAGGCGAAAAAAGGCATTTGGGTAAAGCAAAACGTGATCGCACCATGGGTCTGGCGGGAATTGACTGAAGTACAGAAGAAATTGCTGCGATAAGCTGCTGTTGAGTCGACTGTCTTGATTCCGTATAGGCCAAACGGCACACGAAAATCGCAAGTCGTTTTCGCACCGGTGTCCGGTCCTAAAGATGTGGCGAGCTATTACGCAGTATTTCGACGAACGTCTTTGGTTTTCGAGTGAAATTGCTCGCAGGTTGCGAGTCGCACAATTCACAAAACCCTCTAAAACACAACACTGGAGCGATGTGGCGTCAATGGCGAGGAATGTAAGGCTTTCGTATGAGAACCGTGGCAAAGGGCAGATTGTAGAGATTCAGTGTTTCGTCTGTCGTCGAGTCACACGGCATTCAGTCGTTCAGGAGATAGAGTATGTGGAAACGCAACTTGACTTGCTGGACGGCCTCGAGGTCCCAGGTGTCAGTTGCTCTCACAAGTATCAGATTGTCGAATGCCAAGGCTGTGAGGCAGCGTCGTTTAGATCCGTTCGGAACTTCTCGGAGGCCGATGCGGATGAAGTATTCCTATACCCACCCAGAAGCGACGGCACCATTCCGGTAAAGGAGTTTTTGACCGTTCCCGCAACGCTGCGGCGGATTTACCGTGAGTCTGTTGATGCATTTAACATTCAGGCCTATACACTGTGTGCAGCGGGTTTGCGGTCGATCGTGGAAGGTGTGTGTGTTGATCACGGCGTTCATGACGGTCCAGTTGGCGTGGCCAATCCTGCTGGAGCTGATCAGGTTCCCAGGAGTAAGTACCTAAACGGAAAGATTGCGGGCTTACATGAGAAGGGCATACTGACAGAGGCAAATGCAATGATCTTGCATCAGCTTCGTTGTCTGGGAAACGAAGCAGTACACGAGTTGCAAGCACCCGTATCCAGAGAGCTGGCATTGGCAATGCAGATTGTCGAACACATGCTAGAAACGTTATACGAGATTCCGGAGACGGCCGCAGTACTAAAGTCCTACCGTGACAATCGCAAAATGACGTGCTGATTGGTGCACTTCTAAGCCGACTCTGGAGTGCCAAGTAACACCGGTCACTGCAAATGGGTGTTGGTTGTCAGCTCGGGTATTTCAACTTCCGGCCCCACGCGAATCCCGCACGCGTCACACGCCTACCCATCCTGTCTTTACGGGTCAAGACAGGATGCATCTTGTCCCAGATGATGGCCTGGCTGAAATACAGTCCATGCTTCTTCAGGAACGGCGGGTAGTTGGCACAGTTCGCATAGCCGCCCCAGATGTAGAACCCACGACCCGGCAACAGCACGCGTGACGCGTTGCCAAACCACGCATCCAGCAGCCGATCGAATTCCTGATCGGTCACAAAGTCGTTGGCCAGAGGTCGATCCTTGGCTCGCAGCTTCTTCTGGGTCGGTTTTGACTTCTCCGGATGGCGAGCCACGTCCATGGACTGGTGGTGCGTGGTTCCCTGGAAGGACGACAGTCCAGCCGCGATAGCGTTGTTCGATCGCGGTTCGACTTTCACGTTGTACGGCGGGTCCATGTTGACCAGGTGAATTGGCTGGCCATCCAGCAGGCGATCGAGGTCCGCCGGACTGGAGCTGTCGCCGCACAGCAAGCGATGGTCGCCGAGGATCCACAAGTCTCCGGGCTGAGTGATGGCCGCGTCTGGAGGTGCGGGAATTTCGTCAGGATCGGTCAGGCCATCCCTGACACCGGGATCCATGATCTTTGCCAGTTCGTCGGCATCGAACCCCAGCAGGCCGAGATCGAAGTCCGCGTCCTTCAGCTGCGACAGTTCGAGCGGCAAAAGCTCGTAATTCCATTCCGCGATCTCGGACGTCTTGTTGTCGGCGATGCGGTACGCCTTGATCTGCTCGGGCGTCAGGCCTTTGGCGACGTGTACCGGGACCTTGTCGAGCCCCAGCTTCTGAGCGGCCTTGTACCGAGTGTGACCAACGATGATCACGCCATCTTCATCAACGACGATGGGTTGGCGGAATCCAAACTCCCGGATCGAGGCGGCAACGACGTCGACCGCTTCATCATTTAGCCGGGGATTGTGTTCATACGGACGCAGCTGCGTGAGCTGCCATTGTTCGACTTTCATGGGACGACCTTTCCTTGAGACAAAAGAGGCGGAAAGGATCGGTCGCTGGTTCGTTGGATGTTTGATTCGCTGGCATATGGTTGGTTCGGTCTTCGGACAAACAAAACAAACTGTGGTCACAATCGCGACTGTTCCCGATGGCCCAGACTGCCTATTCTCCGGGCGGAGTACCTATTGGCTGACGTGCATCAGCATCGCCACGGATTTGGCGTTGTCGGCCACCACGTGGCCACGTGTCGCGTCGTGTGGTTCAGTCGCGAATGGATTGGTGGCTGGCAGGACATGGCCACTGCGGGCCACGTGTGCGATCGGTGATGCTGGTTGATGAGTGCGTGGGGTGGGTCGCTGGCTGGGTCAGTTTCGAATTCCTCAATCCCTCAATTTTGCACCGAGGCTCTCTCGCGTACGCGCACACGCAGGTATGTGTGAGTGTGTATGAGGAATTGATGAATTATTATTCTTCTATAGAAAGAGCCTGACTCATAAGGACTTACGGCGATTGCAGGGTCTGTGGTTTTCGTGGGGGAATTCCAAATCATCAGTGAGGCATTGGCAGGGTTTGGAGCGGCTGGGGATCCCTCCGTCTGAGGAATCTAAAAACGCGGTCAATGCCTCATGAGTCGACCAGCCAGTAGACGGTGCCCGGTCTGGTCTTCGACGAACTCGGTCCGCAGTCCACAAGCTTCTGCTTACGGAGTAGTTTGACAACGTCGTCATGATCGGCGGGCTTCCACGGCAATCGACGTGTGAGTTCCCACTCGGGCATTGGCTTGTTGTTTCGTTTCTCGTTCCATGCCCGCAGGACACGGAGCATCTCCTTCGCCATCGCATCAAAGTCATTGCGACTGACATGCTGCCCGGCCATACACAGCATTCGTCTCGTCTGATGCAGGACAAACTGCACGGCCCAATCCGCGGCGCTGCGACCGATGATCGGGTTCTCAACCTGTTCACTGATCGCGTACAGCAGTGCCAGCTTTCGACATTGCTCGCTGACGCGTCCCCAAACGGTTGTGCTGACAGGATCATTGGCGGATTCCGCTCGTTCATACTCCACCTCGGCTTCTCGTCTGGCATCGATCAGAATCTGTTTGGCGTCCTCGGAGTGCGGCACGATGGCTGGTACGGGATGCCAGTGCTCGAGGTTGCCGGTGCCCGGCCGATAGTTGGCCCACCAGCGTGCGATTTCGAGGACGCGGTCCGGAATCTCAGCGATCGTTGGTTCCTGGCCTGTGCCACGTTTGCCGCACTCCAGAATGATCATGCGGGCAAAGAACCCGTTGGTAAGCATTCGCTCCGACAGCGCTTCGTAGTAATGGTTCGGGATAGCCGTGCCGAAGATCGTCAGACATGGCTGATCAATCGCTCCTGGCGATTCGCGGCCCGCCTTGCGACGCATCGGGAAGACACTGTTGGCGCTGGAATACAGCGTCAGCAGCGTCGTCATGATGTTTTCGTGCCGAGCGTCCCGGGCCTTGTTGATGGACTGCAGCATGCCGTCGATTTCGTCCGTCTGAAACAGCATGCTCGGGGAAATGAACAGCGAGTCCTGAATGCCTTCGCCGCTGGCAAATCGCTCGCCCAGACAATCCGCCAGACCGATTTCATGCAGAATGCGCGTGTTGACCTTGCGGGGCCAGTCTTTGCCGGCCGCGGAATGCGCCAGACCCAGCAGATACAGATTGGTGCGATTATCACCGGGATCACGGACTTTGCGTCCGGCGAAAAACGCCTGCAGTGCCAGAGCACCACTGAACGCCATCACCTGGTTGGGATACGGTGCTGTGGCGAGACAGTAGTCCATAACCTCGGAAATGAACCCTGGCACGCGCAGCAGATGATCGGGAAGCGGACCAGGATCATCCGGACCGGCGGATGTCTCCGGTTCCGGATCATCGACCTCCTGCATGGAGGACGTCGCAAAGCTGACATCGACTGGTTCTGCGATCGCGGCTCCGAAACCTTCGTTACGCAGGTGTCTCGCAGCGGCCTCGAAATCACCGGCATGCTCCAGCAGCGTATAGACCGCAAACGGAGAGTACGGCCGGTTGGAATCGAACGGCGCAGCATTGGCGCTGAAGACATAGAACACGCGATCCTTCATCGTGGCGGACCAGCCGGAGGTTTTGCCTGGGCGTCGCCAGTATTCGTTGGTGCCGCCACGGACCAGTGTCCAGCCGTGCCGCTGCAGGACGGTTCGCACATCACCGCGTTCGTTGAAATCATCGCCAGGGCGCAGTTGGCCAGGTTCGCCTGTCGGCCCACAGGAATCCACGACCGCCGGCATGTAAAGATTCAGGCTCCACGCGACTTCCAGCATGAACTCGCGTTCGGCCGCCGTCAGCACGGGAATGCTCTCGAACGATCCCTGTTCCAGAACATAGCCTGGCGTGGGAGCACACAGAAACAGTCCGCCTTCACCGCGGGTTTCGATCAGCGTGTCGACCTTGTCAGTCCGCTTGACCTGTGACAGCTTCATGTTGCCGCAAACGTGCGACTCGCAGCGATAGATCACATGCCTGCCGCCCGATTGACTGCGTTCCATGACCAGTCGATCGAGCAGATCGGTCGGCATGTGATTCGCCCATTCAGCGTACTGACTGGCTTCACAGTCAAAGTCGAGCACCTCGAGGTTGCCGCTGATGGCTCCCGTGATGATGCAGATTGCATCCGTCTGCGGATCAAACCACTGTCGCACCTGCAGTTCAATAGGCCGATGCGACTGAAAAGACTTCCAGCCTTTCAGCGTCGGACGTTTTTCCCGCAGATCGGCTGGCAGAACGCACAGTCCGGCCTGCAGGTAGGTGAGTGCGACATCGATCACAGAACAGCATCCTTCTCAGTCCACATGACACGGGTGATGGCAGGGTCTCTCAGAACGGCACATCGTCATCTCCCGAGAACGCTGGTTCCGGTTCTGTCTCGGGCACGCCACCGAGGTCATACTTCACAATACGATCAAATCGCTCCCCCGGAACACTGCGAACCGTGATCGCATGTGTCACTCGCAGCGCACCCGCATTCGCCAGCGTAACGGCCGCCTCGGCCGTGTCCGGAACTGGATCCGGCGATCGCTGTTGCCACCAGGCTTCTGCCTTCTGCCGGGCGTAGCCGGTGTGCTCGAAACAGATGAATTCGGATTGCCAGTGATTCAGGCCCAACTGGTAGTCGACGCGCATCGACTTCGGTGCATCCGGACCGGCAACTTTCTTCTTGTGGACGCGATAGAAGATGTCGAGCACTTCATATTGCTCGTCGTTCGCTCCAGCGGACAGAATGCTGGCCTCCGTGGCCTGCGCCTCGTGCTTCTGCTTTTCCGGCGGCGGAAACGTGTAACCGCAGTGCGGACAGGTGGCGTAGCCGGCCAGAATCATGGACTGACAGATGGGGCACTCTTTCAGCGGCGCCTCGCCGCCGGCTGCTTCCCGCTTTTCGATCTGAATCGCATCGACCGGTCCATGGCGCAGCACATTGCCACCAAAGTCCAGGACGAGACAGTTCTGTTTGCCAGGAGCCAGACGGAATCCGCGACCCACCATCTGGTAGTACAACCCAGGTGACATGGTCGGTCGCAACAGCACGACGCAGTCCACATTCGGAGCGTCGAAGCCAGTCGTCAGCACGTTGACGTTGCAGAGAAATCGCAAGTCGCCGGATTTGAATCGTTCCAGCAGGCGATCTCGTTCACCGGATGGTGTTTCTCCGGTCACGAATCCGCACTCGACGCCATGTTCCGTCTTCAGCCGCTGAACAACGTGCTGCCCGTGTCGGACACCGGACGCGAAGATCAGGACGGACTTGCGATCCTGTGTTTGCTGCATCGTTTCCCGACAGGCGGCTTCCACGAGCTGTGGTTCGTCCATCAGGGATTCCAGCAGCCCGGCCACGAACTCTCCGCCACGGACCTGTACGCCGCTGGTGTCGACCTTCTCGCGCCCAGCCTTCGTGATCAGCGGAGACAGAAATCCCTGGACAATCAGTTCCCGTACACCGACCTCGTAGCACACATGATTCAGAAAATGGTCGGGCGTGCAGATCAGTCCGGACTTCAGCCGAAACGGCGTGGCTGTGAATCCCACTATTCGCAGATGCGGACACACGATGCGGGCATCGGCGAGGAACTGCCGGTACATGCCTTCGCCTTCGACGGCGATCATATGGGCTTCGTCGACCAGAATCAGATCGACCGGTCCCAGTTCGCAGGCCCGTTTGTAGATCGACTGAATCCCCGCCACGATGACTGGTGCTTTGGTCTCGCGTTTCTTCAGTCCGGCCGAGTAGATGCCGAACTTCACTTCCGGGCACACCTGCTGGAGTTTCTCGGCCGACTGTTCGAGCAGCTCTTTGACGTGAGCCAGGATCAGCACGCGTCCCTGCCAGTTCTTGACCGCGTCCCGACAGATCGTCGCCATCACGGGTGTCTTGCCGCCTCCTGTGGGGATCACCACGCACGGATTGTCATCCCGTGTTCGCAGGTGTTCATAGACGGAAGCAACCGCTTCCTCCTGATAGGGGCGCAGCGACAACATCAGCGTGATTCCAATGGAAGCTCGGGGTCGATGGGAGTTGGTAAGTCCGTGACCTGGGTGACGGCCACGACCAGTTGGCCGCCTTCCCGCGGCTCAAGGCGATCGGTGACAAGCGACACGATCTGAAAGTCGTCGTGATACACACCTGCATGCTGCAGAGCATCCAGCACCGGTTTCTGAATGTTGTCCACATCCCGACGACGACGATCGGGAGGAAAGAACTGGAGGTGAACTTTGAGCCAGCCTTCCAGTGGATGGAGCCGTCTCAGTGCCAGGAGCGAACACACGCTGTCGCGAAATGCTCGCCCCTGGCGACTGATGAGCGTCCGTGCTCCGACCCGCCGCCAGTAATGATTGACTGACGGCGGGTACGGCAGATCGAACCGCAGTCTCACGACCGCTTCCACGGTGCGACGCTGGCAGCCGCGGCGGTCGCCAGCGGCGGCACGGAAGATTCCTTCTTCGCATAGCCAGCAATCTCGTTGGTGATGTCGCCCGTATCCTGACGCTTGCGACACTTGACCGTGATCATCAGCGGGAGATTATGCAGTTCGACCGAGTCACCGGGAGCCGTCACTCCGACAGCCCGGCAGATGGCCGACAGTTCCGCACGAGCAATCTGAACGGCCGTGGCGTTCGGATTGTCGAGGTTCAGCCGAGCCCAGAGGATCCGGCCCTTGTAGGTTCCCTCCTGAATCTGAAAGGTCAGCTGCAGGTAGTGTCCCGTGCCGGCCTTCGTCGGTTTCTGTTCGGACTCGGTGATCACTGCCAGGTACTTGCCGGCAGGGATCGGATCGAACTTGGCTGCGGGTTCCACCTGGTTGGCGTCAAAGCCATTGAGATTGGCCATGGATCAGTTCTCCACATTCGTTTGAGCTGGGTTGGTAAAGGCCGCCATGAAGGCCGGCCACGACAGAGGAAGTTGTTCAGGCAGTGAAAAGCGGTTCTTGGCCACACAGGACGGGCCACCGATCGTGCGGAGCACGCGTTCGCCACCGTCCTTGCCGATGCCAAAGGCGACGCCGCGTTTGCGATTGAATCCGGCGTCTTCGGTTTGCACACGGATTTTGCGAGTCGCAAACATCACGGCGTCAGCCCATTCACACACGAGGCTGCACGCATGCTTGTGCAGCCGTGGTGAATAACGGTCATAGGCAGTGGCTTCGGGGTCTTCGAACTTCTCGATCCGGGCATGGGCAATGCATAGCACGACCATGCCACGTTCCACGCGCAGACGATTCAGCAGGCCCAGCAAATGACGCCAGTGGGACAGAGCGTGCGTGTAGCCTTTGGCATAACCGCCATCGACCTTTTCGATGCTGGTGACGTTGTACTGACGGCAGAGGTCATCCCAGATCAGTCGCTCCAGCCAGTCGAGCGAATCAATGACGACGGTCTGATAGTCGTGCGGCTCGGTGAGCAGCGTGTTCAGATACCCGACCACGTCATCGAACGATGTGGCGAGCGGAAACTTGTCGCAGTCAATTTCGGCCAGGCCGTCTTCGGTCTGAATGAAGACCGGGGCCGGGCACTGCGAACCGAAAGTGGACTTGCCAATGCCCTCGGTGCCGTAGAGCACGAGTCGCGGGGGAAGCGGCTGTTTGCCGCGCTGAATGGATTTGAGCAATGTCATACACAGAGTTCCTCGGGTTGGGGATTGGAAGGTTGTTCTGTTCGTTCAATGGAAAATGAGTCTTCGCCGAACTCATGCCGCAGGAAGCCCACGAACAGCCGGTTGATGTCCCGGCCAACACGTGTTCGAGCGTCGATGACGCACACGCGTCGTTCGTGGTCGAGGTTGTGAGAGGCGTCCAGGCGAACCTGTGATTCGCCATGCAGGCTTTCAGTGGCCAGAAAGGCCAGCAGCAGAGAGGCCTCGACTTCATCCAGCGGCACATCAGGTCGGAACTCATAGCGATAGAGTTCCCAGGTCATGTTTGTCTCCTCGCGTGAATCGGGTCGGTTGTCTATCTGGAGAGCTACCCGGTTTCGCAGCGAGGTGACGAGAATTGCTCAGAGGTGGTCTTCCATGTGCGACTGGCTGAATCTCACCTGCAACCGACGCACGGCATCGTTCAGCGTTGTGCGTGGCAGCCCGATTTCCCTGGCGGACTCGGCGATGGATTTCGACTTCAGTTTTTCAGCCAGTTGCTGCTGGTCTTGTGGTAGAGACTTGATGACCGATTCGAGGTCAGTCTTCAGAGCGTCGGACTCTTCCGGTGTGCGCGGATAGCGGCCGCGGCGACGATTGTATTCCCGATCGCCGATGGTGTTGCCGAGTTGTGTCGGCGATTCGCCGACCAATTCCACCAGGACCTCAAGCGACTGCTGATCACCTCGATCACGTTTGCCGGCATTGGTGTCCCGCAGAATGGTGGCGACGGCCCTTTCGACGATCGCCGTGACAAAACACTTCTGATGAGCGATCTTGGGGTCGTACGACTGCAGTCCCTGAATCAGCCGCAACATCAGCTCCTGTTCCAGGTCTTCGATGTCCTGGGGTTTGAATCCACCCCGACCAACGAGTTGCCTGGCCTTGCGTTTGACAATGCCGAACTCAAAATCCCCGAGCACCAGTCCCGCTGTCGCATTGCGACATCCGCATACACACTGACGACCCTTCATCCGTAATTCCGGGCCCGCAGCAATGCATCGGAAGCGACAAAAGTCGGCGGACTGTGCTGTGGAACACTCCACAGAATCCCACAGGGACGACACACTGCTTCCGAGGCAGAAACTTCAGGGCCTCAGGCGGCGGCTGTGCTGTCGCGGTTGTCGCAGGGTGCGCACGACTGCGACACTGGCGACACGCAACCCAAGTTCAGTTGCAGCATCAAGTTGAGGAATTGCGGAATTTTTTTCCGTGCTGTCGCACCGATGCGACGCGACAGCGTGCGACGCCCTCATGGAGGGCCGTCGCGGAACAATTCAAAGGCGCGCGAAACAGCCCGCTCTTCCAGGCACTGGTGTTTCCACACCATGGTGTCAGGAACGCGGGCTGTGCGTCACGTTTGAGAGTTTGAAGCTCCGGCTGTCAGGCAGTGCGCTCCGGCATCGTGTCTCGGCGATTCCGGCTGCCGGACCGCACCACGGAGTCGCTGTCATAATCCTCCGTGACGGCTGCCACGCCTCCGGCTCGGTCGACCGCTCGCTGGACGCGATCCTTCGTGACTTTTTGCTGCAGTTCTTTACTGAGGAATGCAGCGGCTTTTCGTGTCGAGCCGCAAGTCCGCAAGGCCCGGAGCAGGATCTCGTCATCGATCCGAACCTGACCTTCGGTTCGAACCATCTTCCGGATCATCATCCGTAGTTGCTCCGGACCGATCGCTTCACCAGGTGCTGCCTCCAGTTCTTCCTGTCGAACCACGTCGACAAAGTACTCCGGATCCAGTTGGATCCGGTCGTTTGTGAACGTCGCCGCGGCATACAGTGAAATGAGTGGTGGCACCTTGCCCAGCCAGAACTCTCGGGCTGGTTCGCGATGGGGTACCAGGACAACAGGCTTATGAGCACTGGTGATGGCCCGTCGACAGTTCTCCGCCTGCTTTGTTCTCAGCCCCACAGCCAAAAGAACGTCATGCAGTCCGTCCGGTTCCTTCCACCGTCCCAGTCGCCAGACATGCCCGGGTACCAGTTCCGTGGGCTTCCCGGTCAGACTGAGTTGCCCGGCGATTGCCTGCACAATTGCTGGCAGGCTGATCCGCCACTGCCGCAACTCGTCCGGACGGATTTCCACGCGGCCACTTTCCGGACAGGGAATGAACCAACGCGGACTGCGGCCCGGATTTTCAATGCATACGACCTCTCCGTCGTGGTAGAGACAGTCTGGACACACAACGTACTGACTGTTCTCGACCTGGTTGAAGAAGCCCAGAGCCAGCAGCTTTTCAAACCCATTCTGCGGCCAGTCGGACGCTTCATAGGCTGAGACCGTTTGATACTCTCCATCCATCAGCAGACACAGAAACTGAAAGGACTCAGTCATTGAGAATCCTCCAGTTTCGCAGGCAGCGTTCACCAATGGCCCGCATCTCTTCAGACTTGCTCTTCAGATCACACGAGTTCGGACTGCTGACGTAAAACGACATCGTTCTTGCCCTGCCGCGGCCGTTGCTCTGAAACTGCAGCTGAAATGCGGCTTCGGTCACAGACACCTGATCTCGGGTGAGATCCATGTGTTTGAGGAGACGATTGATCTCATCCCGAACCACGACAAGCGTCGCATTCTGATCGAATCCGAGCTCGTGGTATCGCACTGATCGATCGCCGCCTTTGGGGACGATGCGAATCCGGCTGATCCGTACTCCTGCAATGCGATCCCCTGAATCGGTCGGCAATGCGAGGTCATCCGCCAGAAGGGGATTCAACCGATAGGCCGGCAACAGCGGCTTTTCATCCTGAACCTCGAGTTTCAGGACGGACCGACAGAACAGTTCGCGCAGTCGCAGATGGGCCGCCTGTCCACCTTTGGCCACCAGGTCGATGCAACCGTGCTGGGGGTCATAGGCAAACACGTTGGTAAAGGCGAATCGTTCTGACCGGGATTCCATCTGACCCCGATCGTCAAAGGCGAGAGTGCGATCCGGCCAGTCATCCATGTACGCAAAGAAATAGTCGATGCCATTGCAGCGTGGATAGTGATGGACGCGGCAATACTGGCCCCGAAGTTCTCTCGGCCAATAATAATCGCGCAGGGCATCCTGCAGCTGGCTGGTCTGTTCCTCTGTGACCTCGATCGGCTTTGGCGGCAGTCCGTTCCAGCGTTTCCAGTAGCGGCCGGCGACTAGTGTATCGGCACGAACGAAGATGGCCGCTTGATCGAACGCATCCCTCGCATTCAGCCAAGCCCACAGCACCTTGTCGGCTCGGGATTCGATGGACTGAAATTCCGGGACACGTTCCGGGAACAGTCCTTCCACTTGTTCGGCCAGAACACGCAGACCCGTCTCATGAGACAGCGAGTGAATCTCATGCAATGCAACATGCAGTTTTGAACGGTCGGCATCTGAGAGAGAGTCCCAGAACGAAAGTGGATTCTCCGGATCAACGCCGGAAGAGTCTTTGTTGAGAAAGGCAGCATCAATGTTTTCACGGACAAGCAGAGCTCGCAACAGTTCGCGAGAGATTTCTTTCAGCAGACGAATTGGATCAAATGGCTTCTGAGTCATTTAGGTTTTCCAGGCGCATACAGACATACATCCTTGCAGGACACGCGCGCAGCACAGCGCGCAAGGAAATCGCGAGGCAACTCCTCGGGGAGAGACGCACAGAGAATCAGCGAGCGTCAGTAGACGGGTGGCGGGAGTTCGAGAGACTCAAACCGCAGTTCGCGATCAACGGCGATGTGTGACCAGCACGGCCAACAGCCCCAGGCCAGCAGAAAAATGCAGGCATGCGTCAAAGCACGCGAAGTCTGATGATGGAGCATCCGGGGCAACTCCTGACGGCTGCGAACGTCCCACAGCCACGTTGAAATCTTCTGTTGAGAGAGGGCAATCTACCCCGGAATTCATCGCTGTCAATGAGCCATTTCAAGGATTGTTTGATGCCAGTTTTCTCCCGGCTTTTTGGTGCGATTTGAACAACATCTATTGCATCAGAAGTTGCCGCAGCGGGATCAAAAGTCGTCACTTCATTGTGTGATCGCGTAGCTCTCCGAATAGGCATGGCACACTTTGCATTCCGTTGCAGTGAACGATCATGAAAAAGTCACGAACGCCTCCCAGAAACCCGGACATCGACACCAGGCCACTGCTCGTGAATGCAGCCACAGCAGCCAGATTATGTGGTCGCTCTCTTCGGACCTGGCGGTCATGGGATGCAACCGGGCGTACACCGGAACCCATACGAATCGGCGGTTCTATCCTGTGGCGACTCGATGAGATTCATGCATGGGTTGCGGCTGGATGTCCGCCGCGAAAAGACTGGACCTTCAGTGCCAGAACTGAGCGAAGAATGACTTGAGGTCGTGCCTCACTTGAGCACACTGGCGACCGCGTTTCTGAAGACCTGACACAACAAGCAACGGAAGAAAGAATGGCCAGTTTGTACAAGAAGCCGGTGATCATCACAGACCCAAAGACCGGGCAACGAGTCAAAACAAAGTCCAAGAAATGGTGGGGGCGATACAAGGACGAGAACGGTCTTGAACGCCGTGTTCCGCTGGCCGTCGACAAGACCGCCGCACAGACGATGCTGAATGAACTCGTCCGGAAGACCGAACGCCGAGCAGCCGGATTGATCGATCGCTTTGACGAACATCGGCAACGCCCGATTGATGTTCACCTCGAAGAGTTTCGGAAACACCTGCGGGCGCGACGTGTTGGCGAAGAACAGGTGAAGTTGGTCGTGTACCGAGCAGAACGCATCATTGAAGCGTGTCGGGTTCGTATCCTCACGGATCTCTCCGCCAGCCGCGTGCAGAAGTTCCTGGCGGATCTCAGGGCTGATGGACGGAGCATCCAGACGAGCAACCACTACCTGCGGGCGATCAAACAGTTCAGTCGCTGGCTCGTTCGGGATCGACGCGCGGCGGAGGATCCTTTGGCGTTCATTTCCATGCTCAACGTCGCCACCGATCGTCGTCACGACCGCCGGCCCCTGACTGAGGCCGAATTCGCCGCGCTGATTGCAGCAACGAGGTCCGGCAAGACAATGTCCCGGTTGACGGGGCCGGACCGAGCCATGCTCTACACCGTCGCCGCCTACACGGGCCTCCGGGCCAGCGAACTGGCGAGTTTGACGCCCGAGAGTTTTCGGCTCGATGAGACCCCGCCGACGGTCACCGTGCTGGCCGGCTACTCCAAACACCGGCGTCAGGACGTCCTGCCACTACATCCCAGTCTTGTGGAATCACTCCTCCCATGGCTGACCGGGAAAAAGGCCAACACTCCCGTTTGGCCCGGAGCGTGGGCTCGGGCGAAGCAAGCCGGCAAGACTCTTCAGCGTGACCTGAAAGCCGCCGGAATCCCGTACATCGACGACCAAGGCCGGTTTGCTGACTTCCATGCCCTTCGGCACACATTCATCACCAACATGATCAAGTACGGTATCAACCCGAAAACAGCACAGAGTCTCGCCAGGCATTCCACAATTGATTTAACCATGAACGTGTATACGAAGCTAACAATTTCTGATCAGGCAATCGCAATCACAGCACTGCCCGAGCTGAAACACTCAAATGGCCGAGGGAGCAGCAAATCGGCGTGAGTTGCTGGATATACTTTCGATCGACGGTGTGAAGCCAACCCACTTCGAACACGATTTGAGACATATGGAAATCGGAGACTGCCTGAGCGAGGCCCAATGTCACAGATGGCACAGATTTTGATCGCTTGAGATAGTTCTCGACTTCGATGTCTCACCGTATCTGGCTTTCACCCGGAACAGCCCCACCCGACTCACGGAATCTTGCTTTCCGCTTTGATTGAACGGCTCTTTCACCGCGGGTTGATCACGTTCAGTGACGGTGCCGCAATTGTTCCCTTTCCTTGTTTCTCTTCTAATAAGTGACATAGAAAAGTGTCACCCTGACCAAGCCGCGAGGCTCAAATTGGAACTCTTGTTTCGGCAATAGACGCTCTGCGGGCGGGATTCGATAACGAAACAGCAAGCGCGGCCGATCGTCAAAACGGCAAATTGGGGCAAACGGAGACGACTTTGGGAACGCTCAAGGAAGGGTAAGAGTACGCATAAGTACGCACAATTGTTGACAAGTCCTGACACTTCCACTAGCCTCCATCGACATTCGGAGGATTCGCAGTGCCAACAAAACAAAAGAAAGTGACCGTACTCCTCGAGGAGTACGAATTCAGTCAGTTCGACCGATTCTGCCAAGAACGCGGTTTTAAGAAAAGCACATTGCTTGTGCGGTTGCTTCGAGACTTTTTGGAGCGGGAAGCAATGGAAAAAGACGGTCCGACACGGTTGCTTGACCAGCGACGTAGCAACGGACTGGAATGATGAACGGATTTGGCACTACACATTAGAGATGGAATGGTACACCCAGGATGGCGTCAATCGAAGCTTCAACCAATCAACTCATCGAAACGAAACTCGTCGAATCTCACAAGCGCGGTTACCTGCGCACCGTGGACTTATTTGCAGGCTGTGGCGGAATGACCCTCGGGTTTCATCGCGCGAAGTTCAAGTGTATCTCAGCTATTGAACTCGATGAAGACGCACGCCATTCCCATAGTGCTAATTTCGCAAAGCACGCAGCTCCGGATACGTACGCTTGTCATTCGGACATTTTAGGAACCTCTCCCGAGGAAGCAGTTTCTCACCTGAGTCCGTTGTTCCCGACACCGGAAGAATCGGTCGACGTCGTCATCGGAGGCCCGCCTTGCCAGGCGTTCTCGCGACTTGGGCGTGCAGCACTTTGGAGACTAGCCGGTAAAGATCACGCTCATGGCGAAGATGAACGCGCGACCATGTACGAAGAGTTCCTTCGTTATGTGACACACCTCCAGCCGATAGCCTTCGTTATGGAGAATGTACGGGAAATCGGCAAGCACGTAGGCCAAAACGTTGCAGAACAAATAGCGCTCACGGGCGAAGATCTTGGGTACAATGTTCGATATACCCTGCTAAACGCTGTGTGGTTTGGCGTTCCTCAGCTTCGGGAGCGCGCATTCATTGTGGGGATTCACAAATCACTTAACCAGGTTCCGGCTTTTCCGAAGATCAGGCACCGATACGATCTGCCAGTGGGGTACTCAACATCTCGTGCAGGAACAGGCCACATTGAATTCCTTGAGCCGCACGACCACTATGTAGATCACCATGAGATGGTGTCGTCTCCATTGCCCGCAGTGAGTGTGCAAGATGCATTTGTAGATCTACCGCCAATAACTGAGCATTTGGATGGTCGACAGGGTAAGGGACTGCCAAGAGACCCAGACAGCAGAACTCCCTATTCAGGTGAAGAATCTGATTTTACCAGGGCAATGCGGACTTGGCCCGGATTCCAAAATGGAGCATCCGACTTTAGCGGACATGTGATTCGGTACACGCCTCGCGACTACGAGATATTCCGACGAATGCCTCACGGTGGAATGTACCCCGAAGCTTTAGAAGTCGCTGAGGAAATCTTTCAGGAGCGGCTCCGAGAAAGGGAGCGTTCGCTCCGAAAGAAGATTAAGGAACACTCGAGAGAATGGCTCGAAATCAGGAAGCAGACCGTTCCGCCTTACAAGCCAGGTCGATACCCGAATAAATTCAGGAAGCTCTGGCCCGACCATCCTTCCCGAACAGTTCCTGCCCACATCGGGAAAGATTCTTACTCGCATATCCATTTCGATAGCGAACAAGCTCGTGGAATCTCGCTCCGAGAGGCAGCACGACTGCAGGCTTTTCCGGATGGCTTTCAGTTTTGCGGCAGCATGAATTCGAGACTGCGTCAAATTGGAAATGCTGTGCCGCCGTTGCTGGCATACTCTGTTGCTTATGTTCTAAGGCGGCAGATAGACGCGGCAGCTCGACACCTTGAAGACCAGGGAAAGAGAAAGCCTTGAATGACTGATGTCTTGACGAAGGAACAGCGAGGCAAGAATATGTCGGCAATCAGGGGCAAGGATACGAAGCCAGAGCTGGTTGTCCGTCCACTGATCCATTCAACTGGATATCGTTACAGGCTTCTCTGTGGGACTCTGCCAGGCCGCCCAAATATAATGTTTGCGTCGCGTCGCAAGGTCATTCTTGTCCATGGCTACTTCTGGCACGTCCACTCTTGCAAGGAGGGGCAAACCTCGTCGAAGACAAATTCACAGTAACAAGCGATCCGAAAATGCAGAACGAGATATACGCAACATCAAGAAACTAAACGTTTTGGGGTGGGATGTTCTGGTGATCTGGGAATGCGAGCTCCACGGGCAGGAGAATCTGGCAGCAGAATTACCACGTTATCTAGGGCCTCCGGGAAGTGTGAGACGAAAATGACGGCCGCAGACAGAGCTAGAGAGTTTCAGGATTCTGTTAACCGACAGGTGCCGGGAATTGGAAAGCGGTCGGCAAACTACGGCGTATCCAATATCGCACGGTTTGTCGATGGCGGGCTGCTAGTGGGCATTCCAAACCTCGATGGATTCAATGACGAGGATACCTTTCTGCTGACCATAAGTCGGCTGGACCTGGCACCAGGCATTGAGTTCCACTTTGCGATGTTGGTTCAGTCTGAAATTGAAACACTTCGCTCGCGGCTCGCTGACATGACTGCAGCGGCCGCGCAAGACATTGCACAAGGTGAGCAGTCGCCGTTCTACTCAGATCGAAACAACAACGTTTCTATCTACCTCGGTGTCGATGGCAAATCATACACTCGCAACCGTAAAGCTTCGGCTGGCGAGAGTTTGTCTGATATGCTTTCGCAACTTGGACAAGGACTTGATATCGATTGCGTCTACTACTCGATTCACGAGCCGACACTACAAACCCGCACTCACCCTCTTGTCCTTGGGGTCAAAGATGAACTATTAAGGATTGTCGGCCGTGAAAAGCTAATCGAGCTTGATGTCTGGGCATCAACCCCGACAATTACTGCTGAGATGCGCAGGCGCCCGACGGCTCTTACGCAGCAGCAGGTCATTGACGGCATCCAGTCGCTGGGAGGGCAGTACGATGCTGGAGTAGTAGGAAGCTTCCACACTGGATTGAACTACCTTGATAAGAAGCACTTTGCAATTCTGAGTGGGGTGTCGGGGACAGGGAAGACAAGCCTTGTGACTCGGTACGCAAGTTTGATTCACGACATTGAAGACCCAACCGAAGATCCTTTGTACTTCGTGTGTGCAGTGCGTCCTGACTGGACAGATCCAACGGGACTGCTTGGATATTTCGATGTATTCTCCAATCAATACGTCGTGCCTACATTTTTGAATGCGGTATTCCACGCTTTGGCATACCCCGATTCGGCAGTCATCATTTGCCTTGACGAGATGAACATAGCGCGCGTCGAGTACTATTTTGCGGACGTGCTTAGTGCAATGGAGACAGGGCTCCCTCTTCGGCTCCATTCGAGTGAGATTGCTCACCGCGGCGACACTGGAGTCATTGTGCCAAGCAAGGTGCCTTGGCCTGACAATCTATACATAGTCGGCACGATCAATATTGATGAGACGACGAATCCGCTGAGCGACAAAGTGCTCGATCGCGCAATCGTGATCGACATGTCGGAAATTGATTTGGTCGCCAGTTTTGAGTCGATGTCGCAGGATGGATTCACTGACTCAGTGGAAGATTGCCGTGACACACTAAGTTCCGTATACGCAATCCTTGCAGAACATCAACTTGGATTCGGCCGGCGTACCGCAATTGAAGTAATTCGCTACATGCATTTTGCAAAACGGCAAGGTGCCGTTGATGCAAATGCGGTTCTTGATAGCCAGCTAGTCCAAAAGGTCTTTCCAAAGCTCCGGGGAACAGAACGGCAATCGCAGATGCTCACAGAGCTTTAGCAGTGCCTGGCTGGTCTTCCACGATCACTCGCGTTGATTCAGAGGCTCCGTGATGAGCTGAGTGAGTTTGGTTCATTCCAGGCAAGTCGATAGATGATCGTACTCTCAATTTATCAGCGAACAAGCCCCGAAGAACGGGCACAGCTGTTCCCAAAGGATTCTGAATACCCCGAAGGGATGATTCAGGAGGGGAGAGAGTATGTGCTCGAGTTTGCCGGCTCGGATAATCCAGACACAGTGGAGCTGCTGATCGGCGACTCTCGACTTGATGCGTTGAGAAGTCGCGATGGGGTTGCTCGATGGAGATGGACTCCTGGATTTTACGCAGGTGTAATCGAACTTGTTGTTCGAGATCCGGGTGGTGTTCTCATTGAAACGGAATTGATCACAGATCCGTCTCGTGCGAAGCTTACAAGAGACGACTTTGACACCATGCTCCGTGACATTCTGGAGGACACTCTTTCACTGTTCTCTCTTTCGGAGTTTCGCACAAAAGTATCTCGAGGCACTGGTGCTGATGTACCTCCACTTAGTCGATTAGAGTTTTTGCGAAGCCGCATTGACGAAATCGAGAAGGTCGTCTTGTCGATAGACAATCAGCCTTTGCGTACACTTCGGCCACGTCATGATGAATTACTGCCGCATCAAATCAGAGATCTATCGATGCGGGACCTGCAGGTATCGTACGCCAGCGGAAAGCTGAAGAGACTTCACCCCAATCTGCCGTTCACAAAACGAGTCTCTGAGTACTTCCCTGAGAAAGTGCGGTCTACGAGGAAGGTAATTGCCATGGACATTCGAGAACATCGAATGATCCGGACTTGCCTAAACACCTGGCGTGCATGGCTTTTTGTCGTAGCAGAGAGATTGTCCAAGAGTGATTCTGACGACGAAGAATCTCGTACCGCGGCCGCAGTGTGGGCGCGTCGATGTCGCGTCATGTCTCGCCGATTGGGCAAGCTGCTACAGCTGCCTATGTTTGAAGAGCTTAATGCTGCTCCGATGCGCATGGAAGTAACTTCGGTGTTCAGGCGGGTCGTCAATTACCGCCGCTTCTTCATGCTTTGGCGGGACATGAATCTCGGCATTGCTCGTGTCGATGGTGATTTCTTAGGCATGCCACTGGCGAGAACATTCGATCTCTACGAGATATGGGCTTACCTGAGAATTTTGCGTGCCTTGATCTCTAGATTCGATCTTGCGAATGTTGATCCAACTGCAATGTTCAGCAGAGAGCCTGCGAGGGATGGCGTGGCTTTCATCCGGAATGCTTCACTTGTTCAACTATCGCCCCATGCCGCGTTAGCATTCAAACGGGAGTATCGAGAGTTTTGGATCGAGGACGACAGGCTGGGGTCGTTCTCCCGGACGATGGTTCCCGATCTGTCGGTCCGAGTCAACGGGAAGATAATCGTATTGGACGCGAAGTACCGAATCGAAGCCCAGCTGAATGACGCAATCTCGTCTCTTCACACGTATCGAGATGCCATATTGGCTGAGAGTGCGGACGGTGGCCATTCACAAGTGGTCGCTGGAGCCTTTCTGCTTACTCCACACGTTCCGTCAGGGAATGCACATTGGCGGATCCCATCCAATATGCCAGGACGGCTATTTCATCCTGAATACAATTCAATCTTCCGGTTCGGAGCCGTTACGCTTCGCCCTGGAATGTCCTTAGAGTCTATTGCGGATGTGATGGAAAGGGTGTTCTCCGATTCCGGCGTCACGCATCTCTAGCTCCTCAGAATACAAAGGTTGGTATCGCTACCCAATGGCCTCTGTTTAGCCGAGAGTGCGAGAATTCTGGCCAGAGTGGCGGGCATTCACTGGATCGCCAAGGCGGATTTCTATCTGGCCACTTTTTTCGGAGTGCGGTGCCGCCAGTGGTGCCGAGGTGCCCGTATTGGTGCCAGACGGCTCGCTGGAATTTGCATTCTTCTGCATGCGTTTGCACGCCGGAGTGCAAACGTGACGGGGCCGATTGGGCGGAATCCTGGGGCCGTAAACGCAAAGAAACCCCGAGGATGCTCGGGGTTTCTGGGATAAACGCTGTGGCTTGAGCGACTATCAAAGCGGAGAGACAGGGATTCGAACCCTGGGTACCCTTGCGGGCACTCCGGTTTTCAAGACCGGTGCGATCGGCCACTCTGCCATCTCTCCGGGACGGAATCTAGCGGATCGGAGGGGAGTGTCAAACTTGGGGTTTGAGGTTTTCAGTTTTCGGTTTTCGGAGGGCGAAGGGGAAAGCGGCCCGCCCCCGAGCTTGCTGGCGCTTGCTCGACCCCTCCCGCATGAGGTGCGGGTGGGGAGGAGGTGAGAATAGAAAGCCGAAAGCGGAAAGTGGAAAGCCGGGGACCAGTGGTGATGGGAACGATTGAGGACAATCGGTTTACGCTGGCTCAAACAGGCTGGGGCGAGGCTGGTTTCCACGGCCACTTGCAATACGGTGGAAACTTGTCAGGTCGCTAGTCGCGGCGGGGCCGCGAAGTGCCGCTCGGCAAGCGGCACCTACTGCCCGCCCCCGAGCTTGCTGGCGCTTGCTCGACCCCTCCCGCACAGGCCCGCACAGGTGCGGGTGGGGAGGAGGTGAGAATAGAAAGCCGAAAGCGGAGAGCGGAAAGCCGGGGACCGGGTGGTGTAGGGAACGATTGGGGACAATCGTTTTACACTGGGTGCCGAAAACCGGTGTCCGAAAACCTTGTCTTTACGCCGCTTTGCGTTGGGGGACTGTTGTGGTGACTGGGAAGGCCAGGGTTGTGGAGCGGTCGAGGGCTCGGCAGAGGCCTTCGACGACTCGTTCGAGGTGCACTGCGGGAAGTTCTGTGTAGATTGGCAGTGACAGAACTTCCGATGCTGCCTGCTCGGCTTCCGGCAGGTCGCCTGGCTTGTAGCCGAGGTACGCGAAACACTTCTGCATGTGCAGTGGAATCGGATAGTACACGGCACAGCCGATCTGCTGTTCTTTCATCGACTGAATCACGGATGCTCGTCGGCCGCCAGTGATTCTTGTCGTGAACTGATTGAAGACGTGACGTCGATCCGGCAACACGGTTGGCAGCTGAATGACGTCGTCCAGTCCGGCGGCTCGAATCAGTTCCGCATAGCGTGCGGCATTCTTTGCTCGGCCTTCCGTCCACTTGTCCAGATGTCGCAACTTGACTCGCAGCACAGCGGCCTGCAGTGCGTCCAGTCGGCTGTTGAATCCGACTTCGACGTGGTTATATCCGCCGAGGTCACCGTGGACTCGCAGTCGCTTCAGGCGTGCGGCCAGGTCGGCATCATCGGTCGTCATGATGCCGCCGTCGCCGGCGCCACCGAGATTCTTGGTTGGGAAGAAGCTGAAGCAGCCGATGGTGCCCAGCACGCCAGCTCGCCGGCCTCGGTATTCCGCACCGATGGCCTGAGCTGCGTCTTCAATGATCGGAATATCATGCGCCGCCGCCATGCGCCACAGCGGTTCCATCTCGGCACACTGGCCGAAGATATGAACGGGCATGATCGCCGCCGTGCGATTCGTGATGGCTCGCTCGACACACGCCGGATTCAGGTTGAAGCTGTCTGGTTCGATGTCGACAAGAACCGGGATCGCTCCAATGCGATGAATGGCTCCGGCCGATGCGAAGAAGGTGAATGGGCTGGTGATGACTTCATCGCCCGGCTTCACGCCTGCTGCCAGAAGAGCCAGAATCAGAGCATCTGTTCCGGACGCACAGCCGATGGCATGTTCGGAATCGCAATAAGCCGCAATCTCTTTTTCGAGCTGCACGACTTCATCGCCGAGGATGAAGGTCTGAGTCTCGAAGCAACGGTCCACCGCTTCCCGAACCTCAGCGCGGATCGTTCCATACTGAGCCACGAGGTCAATGAAAGGAACGGGAGAATTGGAATCCGCCGAGGAACCTCGCGGGTGACTGTTGGACATGAGCGACTCCATTCGCTTCAAGATACCAGCGGTTCGGGTTCAGCCCGAAACAGGCCGAACACTACGACCTGGCTGGGGCTCTGTCAAGATGAAGCATCCGGCAGAGTTTGCCGGTAAATGCTTGTCGACGCGAGACTTACAGCATTCTGTCTGCCGCGCGCAGAGACTGTTGACTTATCGGTTCTGAGAGTGGGTAAGTTGTATGGATCATAGGGATTTTCAGATGCGGGAAACGGAGCGGTGCGGCGAGCTTGGTGCGGGCCTCATCGGGGGATCGATGCGGTAGGTGCCGCTTGCCGAGCGGCACTTTGCGGCTTTGCCGCAACCAGGGACCAGACGAGATACCATTGGATCGCAGGGAAACGTGGATTCAAGGCGTCACCGAGCGTGTTTGCTTTGGCCGAGTGGCTTTGGCAGCAAGTGGATGCGAGAACAGGTTCGCCTAGCGGCGAAAGTGCCGCTCGGCAAGCGGCACCTACTGGAGGAGCGATTGAGGACAATCGCTCTACACAAGTGCCAGGTTGTCGCGGTGGATGACTTCGCCGAAGGGGACGTGGCCGAGGGCGGTGGCGATCTGGTCGGAGCGGCGGCCCTGGATGCGGCGGATTTCGTCGGCGGAGTAATTCGCGAGTCCTCGGGCGATTTCGTTTCCGTCGGCGGTCTTCAGAGTTACCAGGGCGCCCGGTTCGAAGTCGCCCTGCACTTCTCGAATTCCCACGGCCAGAAGCGACCGCCCCGAGGTCTTGACGGCCTTGGTGGCTCCTTCGTCGAGTATCAATGTGCCGGCCGGGGGTGCTCCGAAGCCGATCCAGCGTTTCCAGGCCGGGACCGATTCGCCCTTGGCAAGGAAGAGTGTGCCGGTGGCATGGCCCTGACGAATATCATCCAGGACCGTGTCGCTTCGACCGCTTGCGAGAATCACCGTTTCGCCCATACCGGTGGCGGCGAGGATGGCTCGAAGCTTTGACCCCATACCGCCCCGCCCGCGAGAACTCTGTTCGGCAGCGACAAGAGACAGCAGCGATTCGTCCGGCTTTTCCACCAGCGGAACGACCTTGCTGGCGGGGTTCGAAGGAGGACCGTCGTAGAGTCCCGCGATGCCGGACAGGATCACCAGCAGAGGATCCGGAAGCAGTGTTGTCAGCATCGAAGCCAGCTGATCGTTGTCTCCAACGGCAATCTCTTTCACGCTGACGGTATCGTTTTCATTGACGATCGGCACGACGTTGAAGTCAAACAGCGTTCGAATCGTATTGCGTACGTTCAGGTATCGCTGGCGATTGCGAAAGTCATTACCCGTCAGCAGCAGCTGGGCCGTGCGATGGCCCGTTCGCATGAGCGCGTCGTCCCAGGTTCGCATGAGTGATGGCTGGCCGATGGCTGCGGCGGCTTGAAGTTCTGGCAGGGATTCCGGGCGGCGATTCAATCCCAGAATACCGATGCCGGATCCGACGGCGCCGCTGGAGACCAGGACGACTCGCCGGCCCGTTTCCTGAATTCGATGAATCTGATCGGCGATGCACTGAATACGCTGAAGGTCGAGTCGGTCGTTGTCGGTGGTCAGCACGTTGGTGCCAATCTTGACAATGACAGTTTTGCACGCCTGAAAGACTTCCTGTCGTACGAGATCCTGCATGTCCGGAACTTTGTCGTCGTGGGCTGGTGGTTGATGTTCGTTTGGCGGGAAAGATAGTCGGGGCGAGACGTTTCGGGAATGCGAGCTGGATGGTGGTGTGACTGGAGTGATGGTGCGCGCGTTCGGGACGGGGAATGGTTAATGATTATTGGAGATTGAAAAATGGAGAATGGGTAGGTCTCGACTGCCGGGACTGTCGGGCGAGACTTTCGCCGTTAGGCGAACCTGTTCTTGCATGGACTTGATGCCGAGGCCACCTGGCTCAAACGAACAGGCTCGGCGGGGCCGCATGGTGGAACGATTGTCTCAATCGTTCGTTGTTGAAGTGCGGAGTAAGAGACAGGGGATGGGAAACGATTGGGGACAATCGTTCTACACTGGCTCAAACGAACAGGCGGGGACGGTGCTGGGTTTCCACGGTCACCTGCGATCCGGTGGCAAATCGTCAGGGCGCTGGTCGCGGCGGGGCCGCGAAGTGCCGCTCGGCAAGCGGCACCTACATGGTGGAAAGAAAACGATTGAGGACAATCGTTCTACAATCCTTCGAAGAGACGGCTGCCGATGCGGACGAGCGTGGCGCCTTCTTCGATGGCGGGGATGAAGTCGCCGCTCATGCCCATGGAAAGTTCTGGCAGCGTCAGGCCCTTCGACTTTGAGGCCGGCAGGTCTCGCAACTCGTCCCGGAGTTCTCTCAGTTCCCGAAAGACAGGACGAGCAGTTTCCGGGTCGTCCGCTTCTGCGGCCATCGTCATGAAGCCTTCAATGTGGACTCGATCGGCAAACGACAAGACGTCATTCCATTCGGCTCGAATGGTGGCGGCGTCGAATCCTGACTTCGATTCTTCTCGCGAGAGATTGACCTGAATCAAAACTCGCGGAATCTGATTCAGCTCCTGCCCAACAACTGCAATCCGTTCCAATAGCCTGACGGAATCGACCGAGTGAATCAGGCTGGCGTGCTGTAACGCAAGCTTCACTTTGTTCCGTTGCAGCTGGCCGATCAAGTGCCATTCCACGTCAGGCAACAACTGCTGTCGCTCCGCCAACTGCTGCGGCCGATTCTCCCCAAACGAGGGCTGAATAGCCCTCGACCCGAAGGAGCCTATCGGCTCGTTGCCAAATCGTCGCTCACGTTGTTCGCTTGCAAGAAGAGAACTTCCAGGTGGCGCTGACAAACCAGATGATTGCGGGGGCTGAAAAGCCCCCGACCCGGTGGAGCCTGCCGGCTCGTTGGCTGATCCTCGCTCACGTTGTTCGCTTGCCGGGAGAGAACTTCCAGGTGGCTCTGGCAAGTCGGGTGATTGTGAGGGCTGAAAAGCCCTCGACCCGATGGAGCCTGCCGGTTCGCTGCCTGTTCCTTGCTCACGTTGTTCGCTTGCCGGGAGGGAAGACAAGCCCTGTGCATCGCCGGAAAGCAAGTGATGCAGAGATTCGATCCAGGACCATTCCGCATACTTGGTGACGGCAACGAGCTTCACGTCGGCAGAGTTACGACCGCTGCGAATTGCGGCGTCGCTGATCTGCTGGGTAATCTTCGTCAGGTTGTGGCGGATGATGTCGATCGACATGGGAATCGTTCGTGTTCCGGATTTTAGGTTCGAGCTTGAGCAGATCTTAGTGTTGGTCCTGAAAGACGTTGTGCGGTGATTGGATTTTGGGGGAGATTTTATCGGGGACTGGAAGGGGATGGGGAAAGCGGAGAGCGGAAAGCGGAAAGCCGAAGTAGGTCCATGCTGCCGGAATGGACTTTCGCCGACAGGCGAACCTGTTCTTGCATGTCCATAATGCCAAAGCCACTTGGTAAGAACGAACAGGCGGGGGCGGTGCTGCATGGTGGAACGATTGTCTCAATCGTTCGTTGCTGAAGTGCGGAGTAAGAGACAGGGGATGGGAAACGATTGGGGACAATCGTTCTACACTCGGGAAGCCACTTGGTACGAACGAACAGGCGGGGCGAGGATGGTTTTCCACGGTCACCTGCAATCCAGTGGCAACTCGTCTGGTCGCTGGTCGCGGCGGGGCCGCGAAGTGCCGCTCGGCAAGCGGCACCTACTGCCCGCGCCCGAGCTTGCTGACGCTCGCTCGACCCCTCCCGCACGATGTGCGGGTGAGGAGCATCACATAGACTTTGGGCCGAATTTGAAAACCGGGTGCGGACAAGAGTGGATCTTTATGGTTAGAATGACGGTCCGCGTTTTGATCCTCGGCTTTGTTCGGGTCCCGCCAATGTCTGGTTTGCATTCTTGCCCTTGCTGGCTGTCAGTTCCGCTGATCGTGATTGCTGGCTGCCTGATGGGCTCGGGAGTTCTCAACGCGGGTGATCCGGCGGAAGCTCCAGTGGCGGTGAATCGAGATTCCGCGACCTATCGGGCTCCCGTTGATCTGGTCGCGATGAATGGAAGTGTGTTCGTTGCCAATTCGAAGACAGGATCGGTTTCGACGCTGGATCAGAAGAGTCTGAGCGTCACAGGGGAATGGAAAGTCGCTGATTCTCTCGCGGCGATTGAGCGGCTGGGAGATTCCCTGCTGGCCCTGGATGATGCTCAGAGTACGCTGAAGTTGCTGTCCGTTGGCGCAAACAACGCATCGATGACAGTGGACTCAACGGCCGCGACATCGCCCTACCCTGTGGATCTCGCGGTCAGCCAGGATCAGACGACGATCGCTGTCAGTTGCCTGTGGTCACGACGACTTGACCTGCTCCGATGTGCCGATCATCAGTTGTCAAAGCGAAAAGAGATCGCCCTGCCCTTTGCTCCTCGACGTCTTCTGTTCCTGACAGAATCGCTGCTGGTGGTTGCGGACAGTTTTGGCGGAAGGCTTGCGGTTGTTGACGTGAACGACGGAACGATCGTGAGTGAGCACTCGGTTTACGGACACAACATTCGAGGACTCGCGATTAACTCGAAGACTGATTCGCTGATGATCACATGTCAGACTCTGGACGCAGGAACCTTCACGAGTTACGAACGAATCTTTTGGGGAGTCGTGATGCAGAACGGTCTGCATTCGCTTCCGATGACTCAGCTGACTTCGAAATCTCCCGAGGTCACTGCTGACACACCGATTGATGAACCCGAGTACGATGGTTCGTCGTATGCTTCGAACCAGCGGTATCCTCTGGGAACGCCGTCAGTCGGTTCAGGCGATCCGGGAAGTATGGCGGTCACAAAGAACGACACGACTTTGCTGTTGATTTCCGGGACGGGTCAGTTAGCGTTTCGCACGGCCAGTCATCTTCCGTTCGAACGATTGAAGGTGGGCAAGCGACCGGAAGCGATCTGTGTGAACGACGACCAGACTCTGGCCTTTGTCGCGAATCGCTTTGATGATTCGATTGCTGTGGTGTCGCTGACCGGAGAAGCGCCGACCGTGCAGCAGACATGTTCCCTGGGGGCTCAGCGAGAACTCACGCTGGCTGAACAGGGAGAACAGACCTTCTACGATGCGACGGTTTCACTGGATGGATGGTTCAGCTGTCACTCATGTCATACCGATGGCCACACGAATGGTCTAAGCGCGGATACGTTTGGTGATGAAGACCGAGGTGCTCCGAAGCGTGTCATCTCATTGCTGGGCACGAGTGACACCGGGCCATGGGCATGGGTTGGCAACAAGACTGAGCTGGAAGAACAAATCAAGACGTCTCTGATCATCTCCATGCAAACTCAGCGAAAGTCCGAAGAGCTGCCCATCTCCTCACTGGCCGCCTACCTTCGAACCTTGAGAGCCGCGCCGGGCACACTGCAGCATCCCGAGAAGAGTGAGCAGGCGGAGCTGGTCAGAGCACGTCAGACGTTTGAAACCGTCGGATGCGCGACGTGTCATGCCGGGCCGGCGCTGACGAGTGATCAGTCGTATGATGTCGGGATGACGGACGAAATGGGTGAGAGTCGCTTTAATCCGCCTTCGCTGCGAGGCGTCAGTCAGAGAGCACCGTATTTTCACGACGGCCACGCGGCGACTCTGCAGGATGTTCTGAAATCAGGACATCACGGCCAGGATCAGGCGTTGACGGACGAACAGATCCGCCAACTGGAGCTTTTGCTGCGTTCGTTGTGATCCGGTGGCCGCCTGAGTGCGTTCCGGCCGATAAGTCATAGCGTCGAGTGTGCGGGAACAGATCCTGTTCGCGGGTACGACGATGACTGGTATGCTGCGGCTCAAGCTGAGAGAAGGTTTCTCCGGCGAGTCGTGCGAAATGAGTGCTTTATGAAACTGGAAATTAAGAAGAACCTGATTGGCGTTCTGGCCCTGGTCGGACTGATCTGGTTGATTTACCTGATCAATATTCCGCTGGGCGTGACGGCGTGGGACTTTCGAAACTGGGGCCTGCAGCCTCGGACGACATCCGGCCTTGTGGGTGTGTTCACAATGCCGTTTCTGCATCGGGACATGAATCATATACTCAGCAATACCGTTCCGCTGACCGTGCTTTTGTTCATGCTGCGAGCCAGCCGAAGGACCCCCTGGCGAATTTTGTTGTCATTGGCGGTTGGGTCAGGCGTGCTGCTGTGGTGTTTTGGGCGGTCGCAGATTCATGTGGGCGCGAGTGTGCTGATTTATTCTCTGGCGGCCTATCTGATTGCGGCCGGGATTTATGAACGCAAGCCGATCGCCATCATTGTGTCGGTGCTTGTGGCCGTGATGTATGGAGCCTTATTCTGGGGACTGCTGCCGACTGCCGGTGAATCCGTGTCGTGGGAAGGCCACTTGTTCGGAGCCGTCTTCGGCGGAGTGTTCGCTCACTTTACGCTGCGACGCCGGGATGAAGCTGCAAAGGTGGTTGAGTCTAAGGCTGTGGAGGCAAAGGTACCGGAAGTGAAGTCGCCGGAAGTGGCTGTGAATGGGGATGGGATTTGATGTAGGTCTCGACTGCCGGGCGAGACTTTCGCCGTCAGGCGAACCTGTTCTCGCATAGACTTAATGCCAAAGCCACTTGGTAAGAACGAACACGCTGGGCGGAGGCCGCATGGTGGAACGATTGTCTCAATCGTTCGTCGGTCCGGCTTGGTGGTGCGAGACCGGGATGGAAACGATTGGGGACAATCGTTTTACACTGGCTCAAACGAACAGGCAGGGGCGTGGGTTTCCACGGTCACCTGCAATACGGTGGAAACTCGTCAGGGCGCTGGTCGCGGCGGGGCCGCGAAGTGCCGCTCGGCATGCGGCACCTACTGTGCGCACCCTCCCCCGGCCTAATCGGCCGACCCCTCCCGCTCCGCTACGCTGCGCGGGAGGGGAGGAGAAAGAGGACAGCCAACAACTGACCACTGCAAGTCAGGGACGGACAGCTGAAAACCGAACACTGAAAACCGACAGCTGAAAACTGAAAACTGAACACTGAAAACTTTTCCGTGCAAGGTTTGGAAAGTGGGCTCGTACCTGTTTCAGAAATGAGCTGCCGATGTGGGTGGCTTGAGGCATTGGTTTCTGAAACACCGGGAGAACCCCCATGCGTACTTTGCCGTTGTTTTCCAGTCTTTTCACTGGCTCTCTGAATCGTCGGTCGCGTCGACAGCAATCGGCGACCAGGCTGCAGCCGGTTGCGGCCGAGTCTCTGGAAGTGCGGGCGCTGATGACGGCGTCATCGTTGCTCGCAGCCAATTCGACGGCTGACAATGATGCGATTGCTCGCATCGTCAACGGTACTGTGACGACTCAATATCCGTCCGTCGGCATGGTGGGTGACACGAGTGGCTTCTATGGCAGCGGGACTCTGATCGGCAGCCAGTATGTTTTGACAGCCGGGCACTGTGCTGAAGGCGTTGCGAATACGGCTGGTCGGTTTCAGATTGGCAACACGGTTTATTCCACGTCGCAGGTCTTTCTGCATCCCAACTACAACGCGAATGCTCTGGGATCTGACAGTGCGAACGACATTGCGATCTTCAAACTGGATCGACCGGTCACCGGAGTCACGCCGTCGCCCATTTATCGTTCCATCCCGGCAGTTGGCCAGCTGCTGACACTCGTGGGCTTTGGTGGTGGCGGCACGGGAACTTCAGGCCATGATGGTTCATTCGGGACCAAACGAGTCGGAACGACTCCGATTGATCAGGTCAGTTCAAAACTGATCAGCTGGAACTTTGACAACAACAGTGAAAGCAATACGGCACCTGGTGATTCCGGTGGGCCCGCATTTCTGAACGTTGGCGGTGTGTACTATGTCGCCGGGGTCACGTCTGGTGGCGACCTGGATACCGCGGGCATCGGCGATCATTCGTTTGATACTCGCGTTGATGCCTTTGCGGCATGGATTGATTCCATCGTTGGCAGTGTGACCAACCCGTCGACTGTCGTCAGCATTAAAGCCGGTGATGCAAATGCTGCAGAGACAGCAACTGGTCAGACGGCGAATCCAGGTTCCTGGACGATAACTCGAACCGGTTCCACCACATCGGCCCTGACTGTGAAGGTTTCGATGAGTGGAACGGCAACGAATGGAACGGACTACAACTCCATTCCGACAACCGTCACGATTCCGGCGGGAGCCGCTTCAGCGACAGTCACACTGACAGTCAAAGATGATGCCATTGCGGAAGGGAATGAAACGGCCATCATGACCGTTGCTTCCGGGACTGGATATTCCATCGATTCCGCCAATGGTGCAGCCACGGTCACGATTGCCGATAACGACGCAGTGACTTCGAATGACAAGTTCGCAAATCGACGTCCCATTTCCGGAGCCCTGGCGACTGTCACAGGATCAAACATTGGTGCGACGAAGGAGACCGGCGAACCGAATGTGCTTGGCGTCAGCGGCGGCAAGAGTGTGTGGTGGACATGGACGGCGCCGGCCAGCGGGACGGTGACTCTGTCGACGGCCGGCAGTTCCTTCGACACGACTCTGGGTGTCTATCGCGGCACGGCAGTCAACGGACTGACTCTGGTGAAGGCGAATGATGATGAGAACACAAACAACGGTGTCTACACGAGCAAACTGACGTTCAGTGCGGTGAAGGGACAGACGTATCAGATTCTGGTTGATGGATATCAAGGCGAAAGCGGCTCCATCAAGCTGGCGCTGGATCAGCCCGCTGGACGGAAGCTATCAGCATCGAAGTCAACGCCGGTTGCTGCTTCGCAGTCAGCGAATGCAATCGTGAGCGGGAGCGTAACATCAGACGGACAGTCTCATCGAGCGGCCATTCGCCAGCAGCATCGAGCGGCTCGTTGGCAGGCTGCGACGAACAGAGCTGACAGCTCGGCAAGTTCTTCCCGAGTGACAGCACGGAGCTCGGTGACGGCGGATGTGGATGCTGTGTTTGCGGGATGCCTCGGATCGCTGCTGGATAATTGAGGAGCGGCGTGGAGGCGCGGGCCGCTTCGCGCACTGTGACGCGGCCCTCCCCCGAACTTGCTGGCGCTCGTTCGACCCTTCCCAAACGGGGTTTGGGAGGGGAAGTTGTTGGGGGTTTTCGGTTTTCAGTTTTCGGTTTTCGGTGGTGAGTCGCAAGTCATTGGTCATTGCTTCGGGGCACGGGTACTCTTCGCGGGACGGTGTTGAGTACTTCTGAATCCACGGGGATGATGACGAGTGTCTTTGGACGATCCTGCTGCCACAAGACTGTCGCTGCTGTTGCGTGTCCGGGATTTGTCGGATGCGGCGGCGTGGCAGGATTTTGTCGAGTGTTACACGCCGGGCATTTTCCAGTGGTGCTGTCGCTTCGGGCTGCAGGAATCAGACGCCGCCGATGCGACTCAACTGGTTCTGATGAAGCTTGTCAGAGAACTTCAGCAGTTTGAATACAGTCCGGAGCGAGGTCGCTTTCGTGGCTGGCTGAAAACGGTGACTCGCAATGTGACTCTGGATCTGGTGAAAAGCTGGAAGGAACGAGCCAGCGGCGGAAGTTCGGAGTTTCGTTTTGATTCCGCCGATCAGCAGGATCCGGCCGAGCAGCTGCTGCAGGAAGTCGAACGAGCATGGCAGATGGAGCTGCTTCGACGAGCGTCGCTCAGCGTTCAGCTGCGAGTCAAGACGACCACATGGCAGGCATGGCATTTCACCACCAACGAAGGCGTTGCCGCTCCGATCGTTGCGGAACGGCTTCAGATGCCCGTCGCCGAAGTGTATGTCGCACGGTCTCGTGTGCTGAAGATGCTCAAAGAAGAAGTACGTCGCCTGGAAGAGGAAGATGAGCATGAAGTGTCCTCCGCAAAGTGAACTTCGGCGATTCCTGGACGATGCGCTAGAGCCTGCTCAGGCAAAGCTGATTGCTCAGCACCTGGAAACGTGCGCGGTCTGTCAGACCAGTTGCGATCAGCTGACAACGTCCAGCCTGGCGGCTCCTGTGATTCCGGATGTCACAAAGAGTGCTGTGATGCGCGAACTGATGCGCAAGCTGGCTCAGACGCCGCCGGAAAAATGCAGCGGAAGCCACGCTGGAACTTCTGGCGGCACCGTGCTTCTGGATGGAACGAGTTTGCCGCTGACATCGCCGCCAGATGACGCCGCTCCACTGGGCTGGCTGGGATCGTACGCTGTTCAGGAACGAATCGCTTCCGGTGCTCAGGGATCGCTGTATCGAGCCACGGATATGGTGCTGAAGCGTCCGGTTGCGATCAAAGTACTCCATCCTCAGTTGATGATTTCCGAATCTGCTCGTAATCGTTTTCTGCGAGAAGCCAGGCTCGGAGCGGCCCTGAAGAGTCCTCACGTTGTGCAGGTTCTGCACATCGAAGAGGACGCGCGGAAGGCACCTTATCTTGTCCTGGAATATGTGGCCGGGCGGTCGCTGAAGGAACATCTGGATTCGACGAGGCAGATTGCTCCGAAGGAAGCAGTTCGCATCCTGCGAGAAGCCACGCTGGGGCTCGAGGCCGCTCATCAGTCTGGCATGATTCATCGCGACATCAAGCCGTCGAACATTTTGATGGACGAACGAGGTCATATTCGACTGACAGACTTCGGACTCGCGATTGAAGACAGCTCGACAACTCGCATGACCCAGGAAGGAACTCTGCTGGGAACACCGGCCTACATGAGTCCCGAGCAGATTACTTCACCTGGTGCGGTGGATGTTCGAACGGACCTTTATGCTCTGGGCGTTGTTCTGTACGAAATGCTCACCGGCGAAGTTCCATTCCGAGGCACCGTGCGAAAGACGCTTCTGCAGATTACTCACGATGATCCTCGATCCCCGCGCGACTACAGTGAATCGATTCCGAAGGATGTCGACACGATCTGCCTGAAGCTGCTGCAGAAGAATCCTGGTAGCCGTTTTCAGACCGCACGAGAACTGATCGACGAACTCGAACGCTGGGAAAGCGGGCGTCCGATTGTGTCTCGACCGGTCTCGCGTCTCGAGCGGTTCTGGCGCTGGTGTCGGCGCAACATGACGGTTTCGATTCTGTCGGCTGTGGTGCTGATTCTGCTGCTGATCATTCCGATGGTTTTGTTCTGGTCGTATGTCAGGCTGAAGCGATCAAGCGACGATGTGGCTCGCTATGCACAGTCAGCTGCTCAGCAGCGTAACGAAGCCCTGGAGACTCTGCAGCGACTGGTCTTTCAGCTTCAGAAGGACTTTGACAACGACGAAGTGGATCTAGATGAACTCCAGAAGCAGTCGCTTCAGATCGCGCTGGATGGACTGCGACGAATTCAGCAAAGCAGCACCGACCAGGAGCCTCAGACTCTTGCTTCCGCGGAAGCATTGCGTCGCATGGGGGAAATTCTGAGTCGGCTGGACGAAGATGCAGAAGCCATGAAGTGCCTGACACAGGCCGACAGGATTCTTCGCGCGTGGCTGAAGAAGCATCCGTCCGACGTGACTGCACTTCGAGGACTGATTGAGAACCTGTGGATCCTTGATGAAACTGCGGACGTCGATGTTCCGGAATCGGCAAACGGAACATGGTTACAGGAAGCCACGACAACCGCACGAACTCTTATGAAGGCCGCACCGGGAGAAGCGTCGACTCGGCTTCTGGCGGAATCACTGCTGAACGAAGGACAGACTCAGCTGGATCTGGGGCATCGTCGCAAGGCCGCACCTCTGATTGAGGAATGTCTGAAGACCTGTGAGCCACTGCTGGAAGGGACCTCGGGGGAATGTTCTGAGATCCGGTCGTTGTGGGCCAACGCGATTGATCTTCAGTATGTTCGACTGTCGGAACGGGGTCGCGATGATGATGCGTTGCGGCTGCTGAAGGAATCGCTCGCTCGGTTGACGCAGCTTCTTCCCAGGGATCCTGACAACATGGATCTCGCTCTGACTCATCTGGCACTGCAGGATCGACTGATCACGGAGCTGGAGTATCAGGAGTCACCGGAGGCTGACGTTGCAGCAGCTCGCTTTGAGCAGACGGTGGCAGCGTTGGCGGAGAAGGCAAAGGCGGACAGTTCAGACTTCTCCATCATTCACGAAATGCTGGGCGTTTGGATTCAGAGTCGTGAGCTGGAGGAAGATAACGAATCGTTGTTGAGGCTGCTGGAGTCTGATCTGGCGATTGTGGAGAAACGGCTGACTGTCGCCGGCAATGACGACTACGCTCAGGGCGAGCTGGCTCGGCTGTGTTCTGAAGTGGGAGACCTGCATTATTATCTGGAGACACCAGGAAGCGTCGCCAAAGAATCACTGAATCGATCGATCACCATGTATCGATCGCTGGAAGCCGCGGGCAAACTTACGACTTTGGATCGCGAGCCATACATCAATGCACTGTTGTCATCGGCCGAAATGGCTCAGGACGAAGGACGTGACAACTGGCCTGCGCTGGCGAACGATGCGGAGAAACAGATGGCTCTTTTGAAGGAAGCTCCGGATGAAGAACTGGATGAGGAGTGGGTTTCCGAAGTGCGTGATCGTCTGCAGGAATTGAGGACATCGCCGCAGCCGTGATGTAGACCGCGACCACCAGATTGACCTCAGGATCGGACGATTGACCGGCAAAACCTGCAACAGTGACACATGGCCAGCGGCAGCGTTTGCCGAACAGCTGACCACTGCGGCAGAAAGTTCCTATTTACACGATTTGCTGAATCGAATATTTCACCCTTCTCATCTCAAATCTCCTCTCTCCTCTCCCCCTTCTGACGCTCACCCGGATCTGGCCGTTCTCCCGGCCAAAGGTGATACTCGTACTGCCCTGCACCATTCGAATCCCATCTCCTCATTGATCCTGACGGCGCTCTGAACGTTCGGTCGTTCTTCTGAGGCCCTCATGCCCAAAACACACGCAGAGCATCTACGGATGCTGTTCGCAGTGGTTGCAATTTCGTTGATCAACGGTTGCATGCCAGTGCCTGGATATGCTCCGATTGGAATGCCGGGACGTCCCGTGTATCCGATTCCTATTGGCCCAGGAACCGCGCCGCCAGGTTATCCAGCCAGTCCAGCGGGTTATCCCGTGACCGGCAATCTCCCTACCTCTACTCCGCCTGCGGTGCCAACAGGGCCAGGTTCACCCGGCGTACCGACGATCCCGATTTCCAATCCCGATCCGACACCAGCGTCGCCGACATCTCCGACATCGCCTGGCACGATTCCCTCCAATTATCGTGATTATTGGGTCGCCTGGCCCTTACCGACATCAGGGCGTTCCGTCATGAGATCGGCAGCACACAGCGAAGCATTTCAGCGTCGTTCAACTGCAGACGACACGGGACACGGCAGGCCGATGCGAGCGACTGTCAAAGGCGGTTCGGTCGCAGCAGAGCAACAGCACGAGACGGCCGGACTTCCGGGAAGGCGACCAAGCTTTGGTGAACGAGTCTCTGATTTGCCTGCTACGCCGTCCGAGGACCTTCACTATCGCGGCGGCCACACGATTCCTCACCTTCAGTTCGTCAATCTGTACGTCGGTGGCGACGATGCCTGGTCGAAGAGTGACGTTGAGTCCATTGATCGTGCCATCAGCGCGGCGATGTCAGACAGGAATCTGAACAACGTCATGATGCAGTACTTTAACAATCAACCCATCACATCTCAGGCACTGCCGTCACATCCGTTGACGGGATATCGACCGAAGACGATGACTCAGGGAGATGTCGAATACTGTCTTGAGTATCTTGCGTCGAAGGGTTATCTGCAGGGGTACGACCTGAGCTCGACCGTCTTCAACTTCCTTCTGCCATCCGGAACAGTATTGACTGACGACGCGACACGGCAGGGAACTTTGGCCAGCACCGAAGCCGACTCGAAGAAGTTCGGAACCTTTGCCTCGGTTCAGGAATTCGGTGGTGGCGACGGTGATGGTGACGAAGATGACAATTCACCGATTCCGCACGCCGAAGAAAGCAGTTCGCTCTACGGGCTTGGCGGTTATCATGGAAGTATCAGACGAAACGGCATCGCCATTTACTATTCTGTCGACGTCTATTCACAGCGGCTTTCGAACGGACAGACCAATGGGATTCCGGTTTTTTCGGAGCCATGGAAAAATGTCTGTGCAACGCTGTATCATGAACTCAACGAAGCTCGAACCGACCCGGATGTGGAAGATGCCATTCGAAATCCCACAGATGCTCGAGCGGAACAGTTTCTGGGCTGGACGTCCAATCGAGGTGAGGAGTGTGGAGACTATCCCATCGATGAAGCACGTCAGTTAGGTCAGGTTGTCCGTGAAGTACCTCTGACCGATGGCAACGGAACGGTTCCAGTTCAGTTTCAGTATTCAAATGCTGTTCATGGTCCTGAAGGACCGATTTCCGCACCTCATCCTTTGTAAGCTTCTGAACCTTCATGACTGCTGAGCATCTCAGAACAAATCAGACGGCCTGGAACACGATGGCCGAGGCTGGCAGTGTCTTCGCAAAGACGGCCACCGATGAAGAGTGTCGTCATCCATTGAAGACACTGGATGGTCGCGGCTGGCTTCCGGAAAGTGTTGCGGGGCTGAACGTGCTGTGTCTGGCCGGTGGAGGCGGCTGGCAGTCCATTCTTTACGCCTGTGCCGGGGCCAATGTCACGGTCGTGGATCTTAGTGATTCCATGCTGAAGCTGGACGAACAGGAAAGCCGCCGGCGAGGATTGAAGGTGCAGACCGTACGAACTTCGATGGAAGATCTGAGCATGCTGGCGGACCAGATGTTCGACATCGTGCATCAGCCAGTCAGCAGCTGTTACATTCCTGATGTCAGAAAACTGTATGCGGAGGTTGCTCGAGTTCTGCGCGATGACGGCGTTTATGTTTCACAGCACAAACAGCCGACCAGTCTTCAGATCAGTCACAGGAATGAGCGACACCAGTTCGTGATTGGCCTCGAGTACTATCATCAGGGGCCGCTGCCGAACATGCAGGACACAGCCTACCGGGAAGCCGGCACCACGGAGTATCTGCATCGTCTGGAGTCGCTGATCGGCGATCTCTGCATGGCAGGCTTTGTGATCGAGGATTTTCGGGAGCCGAAGCGAGCGGACTATTCCGTGGATGTCAGTCACTTCGGATATCGAGGCCGTTTCATTCCGCCCTATCTGCGTATGAAGGCTCGACGGAAACCACGACCATCCTCAGAAGCGGCCGAGAGACGAACGACGGCAGGGCTCTGGTTACCCGGAGGTACATAAAAGTCCTTTGTTCCGGGCTTCACTTTCAGACACCGGGCCAGCAGCGGGAGCACACCATGGCCTCGTTCTTCCGAACTTACCGCACGATAAGTCGGCACCTTCGAAGAAAACGAAGGAAGCTCTGCACCAGTCGTGCGAAGCGGTCCCTGAACACAATCGGAGATATCTTCTGGGAGATCAGGATCGCACAGATTCTCTGATTCAAGTCGAAACTCGAAGGGTGTCAGCCGTCCGAGCGACTGCATCGGATGTTCATATCCAGCCTGTCGAGGATTGTGTCAACGTCCGCATGCGGATCGATGGCATTCTGTTTGATACTCACACACTTCCCAAAGCCGTTCAGGAAGAAGTACTGACACGCATCAAAGTGCTGGGCCGCATGAACATCGCCGAAAAGCGGCTGCCGCAGGACGGTCGAGCGACAGTTCAGGTTGGTCAGCGGCTCATCGATCTGCGTATCGCATCCATGCCCACCAGCTTCGGCGAACGAATTGTGATTCGCCTTCTGGACAAGAGTGCCCGACTCTACACGCTGAAGGAACTGGGCATGGACGCTGCGACGCTGGAACGTTATCGCCGTGCCGTGCGACAGGAACATGGATTGGTGCTGGTGACCGGGCCAACCGGCAGCGGCAAGAGCACGACTCTTTATGCCTCACTCATGGAACTGGATACCAGAGCCCGCAACGCAGTGACGCTGGAAGACCCGATCGAATACGAGTTGAGCGGAATCAGCCAGACTCAGATTAATACACGGAAGGGAATGACCTTTGCCAGTGGGCTACGCAGTATTTTGCGGCAGGACCCGGACATCATCATGCTGGGCGAAATTCGCGATGCAGAAACGGCCGTCATGGCCATTCAGGCATCGCTGACCGGTCACATGGTCTTTTCGACCCTGCACACAAACGACGCCCCCAGTGCCGTGACACGACTGCTGGACCTTGGCATCGAACCCTATCTCGCCGCCAGTTCTCTGCTGGCGGTCCTCGCTCAGCGGTTAGTGAGAAAAATCTGTCCGCACTGCAAATCTCCCAGCCATCCAACGCAAGCAGAACAGGAGGTGTTGAAAGATCTCGTATCGGACCACGAGCCCTCTGCGACTTACAATGGCAAGGGCTGCGAACAATGCCGAGGAACCGGCTACCGCGGAAGACTTGGAGTGTTTGAACTGCTCACAATTGATGAACAAGTTCAAAGCCTAATCACACAGCGAGCAAATGCTGCTCAGATCCGAAGAACAGCACTCAGGAATGGAATGCTACCGATGAGAACCGACGGACTTCAGAAAGTGCTATCCGGCAAAACGACGATCGAAGAGATTGCTCGCGTGACGGTTGAGGTCGATTAGCGACCTCAAACACGGGCCGGACCAGTACCGTCATGACCGCGGCCTGCCCACGCAGTCGGCAACACCCTGCCCATCGCAGGACAAGTAGATCACTTCGCTGTGATTCTAAACCGGTCCAGTCGTGACAGCCCGAAACGCCACGCGCGAACGCCGAACCCGTGCGGTCACATTCTAAGTCACTTCAAAACTCAATCCGGCCCGCCGGATCAAAACAGCGACAGACTGCTGCGCCCCGAAGGCCCGAAACACTGAAACCGCTGACAACAGTGCGCCGCATGCGGGCGATCACAGTCCATGCAAACTGCGATGACAGCTGGGCCACCACCGAAGGATTCGATCACAACTCGACCACCGCCCCAAATCATCCCTCCGGAATTCTCAACAACTCGGCCAACCACCGAAAACAATGTCGATATCTCTACACTCTCAATTCGGCCCGTGACAGATAACAAAACACAGGATAGCGATTAGTGCCAAAAACAGCAAGAAAATCGAAACCCCGACTCGCAATGCAAATTGACACTGGTGGAGAGCCCCAAACGCGTCCCGAAAAACTAAGGTGCCCGAAGAGAAACAATCACGGGTGAAGGCATCCTGCAAGGTGGAGCATTTTGCGGAGACAGTAGCGAGATCATCTCCTGTTATGTAAACATCGATCCATTGACATATAGTACGCAACTCTTCATCGTCGTTATCCACGTTCATGGCCGCAACATAGCATAATGATTGCAAAGCGTTTGCATCCTTCTCTCGAATGCAAACATCCACCAGTCGACACAAGATAGACAAATCCAACTTTTCAATGTCGAATTGGCCTGCGGAGTCGCTCACAACCACGGAACGTCTCCTCCACGACTGCCAACAGGCTTTCGACATTGGTAGGCACAATAGGACATTACGGAAATATCGTGGCACCCCACGGCAATCACTGCACACATGCCACATCGTCCTGCAAACTTCACTCCCGGGCGAATGTACTTGAATCGCAATGCCTTTCCAGCTTCGCCACTGCCACCAATTTTGCAATTTCGAACTATTTCGTCCCATGGGTTTAAGGTCCCTGCCGGACCGCACAGCCGCAGTTCCCAGACATTTCCTCCAAAAGCTCCTCCTTTGATAAATCCAACGGGTCGCAAAATGATTCCACCTCCGGCGGTTATTTGGCCTGGCAGCGAATTGGCAAGCGTGTTGTCTTTTGTACAGCAAGCTACACAGTCGCCATAATTGTTCATGGATTGCCAAGGCATCCTGCTGCATAACGGCGGTGCGTCCACATCGGGTCCGGCTCCTTCGACTAAGTATTCCCCGGTCCATGGGCAACTATACTTACTACAGGCTGACCTGCAACACGTGGATGGCAACGCCTTGCAATCCACCGTCGGTGAGGCGCTACATCCCGGACTAATGATCGTGATGCCATCGTGCCCTCGTGCATAACATGAACATGTGATGCGTTTACTTCCACTTGGATCTACGAACTGAGGTACAAAATAGGCTGAATAAAGGTTTATTCCGTCCGCCATCCCGAGCGGATCGCGGAGCAGGAAGGCGCCCAGAGACCCAGAGGAATATCTGCTTCGGAAATAAGAAAGTCGGCTCTCAACATCCTTGCATTGGCCAGTAAAAGTGCGGGTGAGTCCTGTGACTGGCATTGTTCCCTGCGGAATGCCGTTTGGAGATACAGAGAGCTCGTTTCCGTAAGAGTCATATTGATACAGTTCTGCAGTTATTCCACCTGCTGTGACGCTTGAATACACACTGTACTGCCGGTTCTGACTGAGCCAGTACCTGACTTCCGCCGCCGCTGTGGCGTCGACGTAGTTGAGCACTTCATCGATATACGTTCCATAGGCATACTTGCGATCACAGTCAGTGGTGGCATTTCCGGGCGTGTATTCACAGGTGACCTGCTGTCCGGCCTGCACAAAGACGGTGGTCTGCGTGCCACCGGTTTCCGCCACGTTCTTGGCCACGCGTCTTCCGATGGCATCATATTCGTACGTGGCATTCTTGAGATCCGTGACCCCATTGGCCGCAAAGCTCTGCAGCATGTTGTCAAAGTCCCAGGTCATGTTGCAGCCACGCTCGTCGGTCGTCATGTTGCCTTTGGTGTCGTAGGTCAGCGTCCGGGGACTGTTCGTCACCTGGGCTCCCGACATCGTCAGCAGTTCATGGGCGGGACCATGTGTCCGTGTCTGCACAGCCCCATTGATGGTCGTCGTGTTCCAGTCATGCACGGGGCTCAGGTTCCAGCTCTGGCTGTGCCCGCATTCGCGGGGTTTTCGGTGTTCGGTTTTCAGTGTTCGGTAGAAATGCATGAGGACGGCCAGTGAGGAGGTTGCAGTTCTTCCAGGAATTGAACTCCCAGGGAGAGTGGTCGTCAATCCTGAGTTGGTGGGAATGGGAGTGGATTTGCAGTGTTTTTTGGCTGTAGGTCCTTGCTGCTAGTTTTCAGTTTTCAGTAAGTCGGGTAGCACGCCTGAAGGGCGTGTGCTTCTCGGTTTTCAGTTTTCAGTTTTCGGTTTTCAGTAAGTTGACGTTGGGACACGGTGCACTGGCGTAACCACGCTGTCCCTTCGGCTTCCGACCGCTCCGCGTCACGGGCTTCACCTTTGCTACCCGATGTCTTCAGTACCGGAGCATTGACACACTCCGCTCGCCCATGTGAGTTCGTTTGGAGCCGAAAGAAACGGAAGAAGGCGAGAAGGGGAACACCGGGCGTAGCCACTGCCTGCGGCTATCTTCTGTCACACATGTTTTCCCGACCTCCGCCAGGATGATCAGAGCTCAGGTTCGGGCAAAAAGATGGGTGGGCAAAAAGATGATGGAATGTCCTGTGCTTGATTCGCGTCAATTCGCGTTCATTCGCGGTTGCAAACGTGTTTCACACGACCGAAACGCATACCGGGAAGCTGACGCATCCCGCTCGCCGTGGCAGGTGGTGCAGTCGGGTAACACGCCTGAAGGGCGTGTGCCGAAGGCGCCGGAAGCTGATGAGTGCATGCGGTATTGCCAAGACGCGGTGCACTGGAACAACAACGCTGTCCCGTCGGCTTCCGACCGCTCCGCGTCACAGGCTGCACCTGTGCTACCCATTGTCGCGGTTCGCTCCGTCGAACCAGGCGAAGTGCTCCATCGTGGCATCACCAGGCGGGCAACGACTGAGGACAGTCGTTCTACACTGCGATCATTTTCTGTCACACATTTTTTGTCCGACGTCCGCCACGATGATCAGAGTTCAGGTGCGGGCAAAAAGATGTGTGGGCAAAAAGATGATGGAATGTCCCGTGCCTTATTCGCGTCCATTCGCGTTCATTCGCGGTTCCAAATGCGTTCTGCACAAGTGAAACGCATACCAGGAAGCTGACGCATCCCGCTCGCCAAGGTAGGCGGAGTCGCAAAGGCGAATCCCCGGCGATCGGCCTGGTGTAAACCGGCCGGTACACGCGCCAGCACTTCATTTTTCTGCCCACACATTTTTCTGCCCACACAGCACTGCTGCGTTTCGCTGGTTCACGATGCTGGCGGGCGAGAAGGTGGTGGGACAGAAACGAAATGCCTGCGCGCTTTCATTCTCGGCTTCACTCGCGCCGATCAGTGATCTGCATCAATTCAACTCGGAGCTCAAGAAACGGACTTTCCGAGGCCACGCGGAATTCATACAATTTGCCATGTCGTTCCCGATCCTGGACTGGTAAAAAAATGAGTTCTCCCGCGCTATCTGAGCTGCAAAATTTTCGAGAGTATCTCGATCGTCGGATTGCTGATGGAGATATTGAACTGTCTCCTGAGAATCTGCTTCGTGAATGGCGAGAGATGCGGGAGTCGATGCAGTCCGTGCGTCGCGGAATTGCTGATGCAGATGCCGGACGCATTCGAACGGCCGAGAGTTTGCTTGACGAGCTTCAGGCAAGGCTTGTCCGCCGATGACGTTTGATGTCGTCTTTACCGACGAAGCCTCATTTCAGGTTTTGCAGATTCAGGACTGGATTGCAGAACGCTCAATCACAGGTGCGGAGCTTTGGCTGACAGCCTTGCGACTGGCAGTTGAAAAACTGAGGCTACGAGGTTCAGCATTCTCTTCTGCCCCGGAATCACCGCAGTTTCCCGAGCCACTGTATCAGATCCTGTTTAGAACTCGACGCGGCCTGACATATCGCGCTCTGTTCATCGTGCGAAACCAGACGGTCTATGTTGTGAGCGTTCGGGGCTTTGGCCGTGACCTTGTCGGCCCAGATGACGTCCTGCTTCCAGACTGATTCGACCGTTCGGTACCCGCAGCACCAGGCGGACTCCTGTTAGCCGAAAAAACGAAAGAGGACGGAAAAGAACAGGTACCGGCCGGTTTACACCAGGCCGCTCTCCGAGGATTCGTCTTTCCAACTTCGACGACTCAAAGGGCCACAGCAGACGCGACGTAAACTGTCTTGCACAATTGCGAGTGGTGGTCACCGATGAGTCGTCTCTATTGAATGTGAATTCACTCCGCACGACGCTTGGCAACGCACGAGCGGCGACGCTCGTTAGGAAATACTCAGGCGAACTGGAAGCAGCGGAACTCAGTTCGCGGTTCTTTGCTGAGGCCGTCGAAGGGAAGACACTCGATTCGTTTGCCGACGTGTTTCGGGATGCTGCCGAGCCACGACAACTGGAGAGCTTTTTGCAATCACCTGACCGGCAATTGACGTGCTGGGGGAACGGCCGGCTGAATTACCAGCGAGCCTCCCACGAACTATTGCTCGAAGTTGCATCCGCACAGGGCGACCGTGGCTTAATGACGCGTTTTCTCAGAGCGTTCGATGCGGAGCCAACAGCGAGTTTTGATGCATTGCTCAAGACCGCCAAGTTGACGGACGAGGAGAGAATACTGCTGGCTAAGCTGATTCAGCCCGCATCACACTGCTGGAGCATTTCTGTGATCGCTGGGCATGAGAGGTCGGTGTTTGTCGTGCGGGAGGCCGATGAAGGAGCGATTCGTGGACAAATCCGCTCCTGCAGACTCCGCTGAAACTTGCAGCAGTCGGTGGTGATTGGTAGCAGCCTGTGGGAACTGCATCACTTTCTGAATGATGCATTGCGATTCCACAAGTGAGTCCTGGCCGTACGTATGTAGTATGATGGTTGCAAGCCGGTGAAGAATCGCAGATTCGTCACTCAGAGAGTGACGCCTACTTTGCTGCGGCGAGACCAAAAACAACATCGACCTGATGATGTTACAGGGCCATGACTTCCTGGCAGCCGTCCGTCTCCTGTAAAGCTGGCTGGACCAGTACCGTCATAACTTCGGCCTGCCCACGCAATCGGCAACACCCCGCCCATCGCAGGACAAGTAGATCCCTTCGCTGCGATCCCAAACGAGCCCGGTCGTCACAGTCCGAAACACTGAAACCGCTGACAACAGTGCGCCGCATGCGGAAGGTCACAGCACATGCAAACTGCGATGACAGCACGGCCACCAACGAAGGATTCGATCACAATTCGACCACCGACCCAGATCACCACTCCGGAATTCTCAACAACTCGGCCAACGGGCTTGGAAAACGCTCAAAAACCTACACTCTCAATTCGGCCAAATCTACGACATCAATTCGGCCCGTAACACGAAAGCGACGCGCGCGAACGCCAGCGCGTGTGGCCGCATTCCGAGTCACTTCAAAACTCAATCCGGCCCGCCGGATCGAAACAGCGACAGACTGCTGTGCCCCGACGGCCCGAAACACCGAAACCGCTGACAACAGTGCGCCGCATGCAGAACATCACAGCGCATGCAAACTGCGATAACAGCGCGGCCACCACCGAAGGATTCGACGACAATTCGACCACCGACCCAGATCACCACTCCAGAATTCTCAACAACTCGGCCAACCACCGAAAACAATGCCGATATCTCAACTCTCTCAATTCGGCCAAAACTACGGCATCAATTCGGCCTGTAACACCTGATGATGTTGCAGAGTCATGACTTCGTGGGTGCCGTCCGCACTTCCGGAAACCGACTGGCCCCGCCACATTGCGCAGAATAGACAGCTACATGGCACTGCCATATGCATTCATCGCTTTGCGATGGAATCTGATACGGTGATATCACCTTTTTGGCTTCTGCCACGCGTCCGGCCACGGGTCAACGCGCCCTCGCTCAAACCGAAGCGGGAGATAGAGGACCTCCTCCTTCGACAACAGCCCAAGTAAACGAACTAGAGTGACATAACCCCGCTCCACAATTGGAATTGTGACTCCGAGTGATATACAAAAGAGCAGAAACAACGGGAAGATCAACAGGAAGTCGAGCACTAAACTCCTTGGCAGTAGGTTTTTCAGAATCGAAATACATCCCACCACTGCGATGCAGCTGATAAGTACGGATCCTATATGTGCCCATTGCCCAACTGCATCCACGATTCGCAACCGAAGTGGAACCATAAAGCCATCTTTAAGGCCAGGTCGATCCAAGAAAAAGCTATGCAACATTTCTCCCACCTAACCATAACAAATCCGCCTAGACTAGAACAGCACTTTCTTGCATGCCGTGAGACCACATTGCTGTCCGTTTCGAACGAGATCGGATTCCTGAAAGGCCATTATCATGAGGTCTACTGCACCCCAGAAATCACCACCAACGGCAGGGTCAGTGGTATACAAGGAGACCATATCTGCGGCGCAATCCATCGTTGCCAGTAAAGCCCAATTTATGAACTGATCGCCACCCGCCCGGCAACCCTCTTGAATCGTCGCGATCCAAGCGCAACCACAATCCAAACCACCAACGATTGCCTGTACGGGTTTGGGCAAATTCGGCAAACTTGGCGTCGTTTGGGAGGCACCAGGATAGGCGTCTGCCAATCCGACTAAAAAGCAGGCGCACTGCAACCTGTCTTTGTAACCGTCAGGCCAACGGTTCACATAGTTGCAAAGCGTAAAAGGGACATTATCGCAGCCACTTGAACATCCTGCGACGCATCCTGTGAACCATGGGTTCCACGGAGCGGGATAGAATCGGCTGGCACAGTCGTCTTCACAGTCAGCAATGCACCCTTCCCTTCCGGTAGACAATCCCATGGGATCAGTGCCATGATCAAGGAAGTACGCGGAATAAAAGTTGCGGCCATCGACGTAACGCGCAAAGTCTGTGTTTAGAAATCGACCGATACTCGGAGCGTAATTTCGCATACGAAAATTGTATGTGCCGCTCTCTATATCAATTGCTCTTCCGGTCAGGCCGAGGGAATGGACTGTTTCGGTAGGGGCGGAGGAAGGGAGCCTTTCTCCACTGAGACTGTACGCGAATTGATTCTTTAGTGCACCATCTGATGAAGTGTCAGCGACCACATTCCACTGCCTGTTCTGACTGAGCCAGTACCTGACTTCCGCCGCTGGCGTGGCATCGACAAAGTTCAGGACTTCATCGATATACGTTCCATACGCATACTTGCGATCACAGTCAGTGGTGGCATTGCCGGGCGTGTATTCACAGGTGACCTGCTGCCCGGCCTGCACAAAGACGGTGGTCTGTGTACCACCGGTTTCCGCCACGTTTTTGGCCACGCGTCTGCCGATGGCATCATATTCATAGGTGGCATTCTTGAGATCCGTGACGCCATTGGCCGCAAAGCTCTGCAGCATGTTATCGAAACCCCACGTCATACCGCAGCCACGATCGTCGGTCGTCATGTTGCCCTTGGTGTCGTAGGTCAGCGTCCGCGGACTGTTCGTGACCTGGGCGCCCGACATCGTCAGCAGTTCATGCGCCGGGCCATGCGTTCGTGACTGCACAGCGCCGTTGATGGTCGTCGTGTTCCAGTCATGCACGGGGCTCAGGTTCCAGCTCTGACTGTCGCCGTTGGTTCTGGACCAGTTCACCAGCCGGTCTTCATCGTCATAGCCGCTGGTGCCGGTGCTCCAGGAGTACGGAGCCATCACACCACTGCGGGTTTCGCTGGTCGGATTCTTGTTGGCATCATACGTGTAGGTCAGTGTTTCCACGGTGGGAGTGGCGATGCTCTGGATCTGATTGTCCGCCAGGTAGCTGCGGGTCGTCGTCAGCCCGTTGCCCAAGTTCCGTTGGGTCTCCCGACCACCGGCATCATACGTAAAGGTCGCGACCGACGACGCCGTGCCGCCGTTCGGGGTGTAGTTCACGGACTGCAGCTGACCACGATTCGTGTAGGCGCGATCCACCAGTGAGCCGTCCGGATACACGAGTCTGGTCGTCTGACCCAGCACATTCTTCACGTAGCCCACGGTGTAGGTCTGACCGTGCGTGGTCAGCGTTTCCTGAGTCTGCTGACTGCGATCATCATACGCAAAGGTGATCGTGTTGTTGTAGCGGCCTTTGACACCGGACAGCATTCTGCCCGCTCGGTCATACGTAAACGTGTCGGTGTTCGTCTGACCGGCCAGGGGTCCGCTGGCATGACCGACGTAGCCGCGCGTCAGCATCCGTCCGGACATGTCGAAGTTGTAGCTGGTGACATCCCCCTGCTGGTCCTGCTTGCTCGTTCTGCGTCCGAGGGCATCGTACCCAAAGGTGATGATGCCATAGCCTGTCTGACCAATCGTCGCGCCGGCCACATGATCCGGATACTGTTCCGTGATTCTTTGTCCGGCATCATTGTAGCCATAGCTGGTGATCTGGTTTTCGGCATCTTTGAGGCTCAGCAGATTCCCGGCCGCATCGTATTCCCATTCTGTGGGGTACGTCAGACGATCGGTTTCCTTCCGCCGTCTTCCCCGGGCATCATACACGTAGTGCGTGACTTTGTTCTTGGCATCGGTCGCCGTGATCTGCTGACCGGATTTGTCATAGCCCGTCTGCGTCACACTGCCCACGGTGTCCGTACACTGCGTACGTCTGCCGAGTTCATCATAGACGCAGTCCTGACCGACATTGTTGGGGTCACGGCTGACGATGGCGTTGCCACCGGCATCATACTGCACGCTGCTGATGTTGCCTGCCTGATCCACACTCTGCACGGTCTGCCCCAGGCCATTGCTGCGGCTCTGCGTCGTGTTGCCGAGGGCATCCACCGACAGACTGGTCAGATAGACCTGGCTGTTGATGGTTTCTGTGATGTCCGGGACCTGGCAGCTCCAGGTCAGCAGGGCCCCGGGAGTATTCGGAGATACCGCATTGTACGGATGCAAAATCCCCGACATCAGCGATCGCCCCTGAGCATCGCTGAGACTGAAGCTGATTTCGTTTTCCGCGTTGATGTTCACGACGGCAGATCCCGGTGTGCCGGCAGCCAGCGTAATTCCGGCTCCGCCCTGAGCCACGGGCTGGCCCAGTTTGGTGATGGCCGCTGCCAGACTCACAGTGTACGTTCCGCCCAGCGGATTTGTCACGGTTTCGCAGTATTCGGAGGACCGAACAGTGGAAAGTGCTTGCCAAAGCAAGTCGTGATGTTACATTTTGTCGGCAATTACAGACGTTTGCCGACATTTGGTAACACAAGATGCCGACCCGGAGAAATCAGATTTTGAAGATGTTTCAGCGCACGCGAGTGCTGCGAGCACGCGACTTTGACCGCGCTGGGATTGCCAGAGAACATCTGAGCCGTCTCGTTGCAGATGGTGTTCTCGTTCGGCCTGGCCGTGGTCTTTATGTGCTGTCGGACGATGCGCCGACGGAGCACCGATCGCTGGTAGAAGCCACTCGGCTTGTACCGTCGGGGGTCATTTGTCTGCTGTCCGCACTGCAGTTCCACGGACTCACGACACAAGCTCCATTTGAGGTCTGGCTGGCGATCGATCATAAGGCACGGATGCCAAAATCCGAATCCCCTTCACTGCGGATTGTGCGATTCACCGGCCTCGCACTGAGCTACGGAATAGAAGAACATCTCCTTGAAGGTGCTCGTGTTCGTGTTTACTCCGTCGCGAAAACCGTTGCCGACTGCTTCAAGTTTCGCAACAAGATCGGTCTTGATGTGGCCATTGAAGCGCTGCGTGATTGCCTTCGGCAGAAGAAGGCAAACCGCGACGAACTCTGGGATGCCGCGAAGGTCTGCCGAATGACCAATGTCATGCAGCCGTATCTCGAGGCCACGGTATGACGAGCAAACCTCCTCGCAACATCGCAGCTTCCGTTCGGCAAAAGCTGACGAATCTGTCCCGAGAACGAAACGAGGACCTTCAGTTCGTACTGACACGGTATGGTCTTGAACGCCTGCTGTACCGTCTCTCGATATCAAAATACGTGGCCCAGTTCATTCTCAAGGGAGCCGCTTTGTTCCAATTGTGGACTGGACAGGCTCATCGTTCGACACGAGACCTGGATCTCCTCGGCTACGGGGCACCATCGCCGGAGCGACTGCAGACGATCTTTGGCGAAGTTTGCTCTCTGGCAGTTGACGATGACGGCCTGGAGTTCTCGCCGCAGACCATCAAGGCCGAACAAATCAAGGAAGACGCAGAGTATCAGGGGATTCGCCTGCGAATTGAATGTCGCCTGGAAAATGCGAGACTGGTACTCCAGATCGACGTCGGGTTTGGTGATGCAGTCACTCCGGAGCCACTGTCAACGACATACCCGACACTGCTGGATCTTCCAGCTCCTCTGCTCAGAGCGTACCCACGAGAAACTGTGGTGGCCGAAAAATTCCAGGCGATGGTGACGCTCGGAATTGCCAACAGTCGCATGAAGGATTTTTACGATATCTGGACGTTGGCACGGCAATTTGAATTCGATGGGGCTCTCCTGAGTTCAGCAATCCGAGCCACATTCGAGCGTCGTCAGACACCCATCCCGACTGCACCTCCGCTTGCGCTGACAGCAGACTTTGCCAATGATCAGTCGAAGACGACCCAGTGGAGCGCATTCCTGAAGAAAGGGAAGCTCGTTGAAATGCCGCCACCATTTACTGATGTCGTGCGGTTGCTGGAAGACTTCCTGATGCCACCCACGATTGCAATCCCGGAACCGTCTCCGTGGCCATATTCATGAACCACACGGGAATGGCGACGACTGTCGGAGTCGTGAACTCTTGTCGTTTCTTCTTCCTTAATGCAGACAGCCGAACTCGACGATTTGGGCGGTCTCCAGTTCCGTTCATGCCAAACAGAACGCATCCCAGAACTGTCGCCGCTACCGCACATCCCAGGAATAACCACGCTGTCCTTTCGGCTTCCGACCGCTTCGCGTCACAGGCTCCACCGGTGCTATCCAGCTGTTGCTCGATAGGGGTGGCAGGAGAATGGGGGGCAGAAGAACAAACGCAGAAAGCCAAGATTCCTGAATGCGCCCCGGACTATTCTTTTGCCACCATTCTTCTGCCCTGCACAACATCAAGAGCTTTCATCATGAGACCGGAGCGTTGACACACTCCGCTCGCCAAGTGAGTTGCTTTGGAGCCGAAAGAAACGGAAGAAGTCGAAAAGGGGAATGCCCACCGGAGCCACTGCCTGCGATTATTTTTTGTCACCCATTTTTTGTCCGACATCCGCCACGATGATCAGAGCTCAGGTGCGGGCAAGAAAATGGTGGGGCAAAAAGATGTGCGATCGTTCCGTTGCCTTATTCGCGTCCATTCGCGGTTCCAAATGCGTGCTGCACAGGTGAATCGCATCCCGGGAAGCTGACGCATCCCGCTCGCCAAGCAGGTCGAGTTGCCGGGTAGCACGCCTGAGGGACGTGTGCTTTTCGGTTTTCAGTTTTCGGTGTTCAGTTTTCAGTAAATTGACGTTGGGACACGGTACACTGGAATAACCACACTGTCCCTTCGGCTTCCGACCGCTTCGCGGCACAGGCTGCACCTGTGCTACCCGATGTCTGCAGCACGGGAACGTAGACACACTCGGCTCGCCGAGTGAGTTGGTTTGGAGCCGAAAGAAACGGAAGAAGCAGAGAGAGCAACGCCCCTCGACACCACTGCCTGCGACCATCTTCTGTCGCAGGTTTTTTTTGTCCGACATCCACGGCCACAACGGACTTAGCTCAGCTGGGCGGGGGGCAAAAGGATGGTGGGCAGAAAGTTGTGCGACTGTCTCGTTGCCTTATTCGCGTCAATTCGCGTTCATTCGCGGTTCAAAATGCGTTCTGCGCAGGTGAATCGCATACCTGAATGCTGACGCATCCCGCTCGCCAAGGCAGGTGGAGTTGAAAAGACGACCTGACCCATCACCGCGGAGACTGGGAGAATGTGTGGACGAGCCAAGCCACTGAGTGTCGAGTCTGATCAGCCGCAGCAGTCCTGCTTTTCGGGAGCACGTTCAGGCGGAACGATTCCCTGCTGAATCATGGCCAGGCGTTCCTGATGCTCGTAGTACTGGCGACAGAGCTCCTGAATGCCGCTGATCAGGATGTATGCGACAGGAATTGTGATCCAGACAACAGACGGATTCAGAAAGAAGGCACCCCAGTTCATCGTTCCATTCTCCCATTCAGGACCTGCGTCACAGACATCGCACGAAAGTCCGCCACTTCATTACAGAATTGAGGGATTCGCTGAACGCCAAAGAGGCCTGGATGGATTTCAGAATTTTTCAGGAATGCTCGGGGGACAAAAAAAGGGCCGCACAGGGCGGCCCTTCATGGTCACTTGAACGGAAGGGTTAGCGGCCACCGCCACCACCACCGAAACCACCGTTGAAGTTGTTGAATCCTCGGACGTTACGGAAGCGGCCATAATCCTGCTCGGCTTCCATTGAGTTGATCCCGTTGCTGTACGGCTGTGAAACCACCGTGCGGCGATCCGCATCCGGATTGCCAAGGTCCGTCAGGACTCGCACCACGATGTCACGGCGAATCTGGTCCAGCTCGGGATCTGAGTTATTCATGGTTCGCTGAACGATCACCGGGAATGGTGCTGACGGCATCCGGGCAGCGATTTCCATGATATGGTCACGGCCATACGGAGTCAGCTCCGACGAATTCTCAACGAACTCGTTGCGATAGATGACAAAGTCCGCCGCTTCGCCGTTGGTTTCCTGCATGTGCCAGTGAGCACGGCTGACCGCGCCGAGTGGCATCACATCCGGAATCGCATAGCGAGATGCAGGGTAGTACTTCTTGCTCCAGGGCCACCAGCTGGTGCCGCACCCTGTGTCACAGGTCTCACAGGAATTGCAACCGGAGGTTGTGCAGCATTCGGAACTGCTGCAGCAGTCATTGGTCGAGATACAACCTGAGGAGAGGAGTCCGCCGAGGGCAAGCAGTGCCCAGGGAGAACGTCGGATTCTTCGGAGCTTCATATCAGGCTCTTCCTGTCCGTTAAGACGATCAGTCCGAAGACTGAGCGTACGATGAAGTGAATTCGAAAGTCAGACCATGGAGGTCAGTGATGAATGTTGGCTGCTACTTTTTTCCTGAACGCGACCAGCTGGTGTTCTTCACCGTGCCATTCGCTGTGTTGTCTCGACGGAAAGCGGACCCCATGCGAGACAGCATGGAAGACTTCTGCTGAGACTGCGGGCTGACCTGCCCCTGAGCAGGCCAGTTTGGTGCAGGCGGCACTGGAGGAAGCTGTGAGCCAGGCTGTGGTACAGGAACCGGAGCCATGCCACCCTGAGGATATGCTGGCATCGGCTGTCCCTGAACTCCCATCGGTGCTCCCTGATACTGCATCTGAGGCTGCATGTGCATCTGCGGCTGATACTGCTGCATCGGAGGAACACTGTAGTCCGGCTGCGGAGTCATCGTGTCTCCGAATGGCTGAACAGGACCGGACGAATAAGCACCTGACATGTCACCGGCTGGTGGGACAAAGCCGCCACTGTTCACGGCTGGATTGTACAGATTGTATCCCTGTGGCACTCCGGTCATCTGTCCGGTTCCATACGGTGCCACCTGATACACGTTGTTATCCGGCGGGCCTTCCGTCTGGCCTCGGTGCCACAGCTGTTCGTCGCTTGGATGAGTCACGTTGTAACCAGGGACTGGCGGAACTTCATCAGGTTCCATCGGTCGAACGATTTCCGGAGAAACCAGTACGAGCAGTTCCGTTTCAACTTCGGAAGCCTTCTTCGACTGGAAAACGCGAGGACCAACCCATGGAATGTCGCCAAGGAGCGGCACTCGGGTGACTTCAGCCAGCGTCTGGCGTGAAATCAGACCACCGATGGCAAACGTCTGGCCTTCCCGAAGCTCGACCGTCGTCTGGACACGCTTCACATTCGTACCCGGAATGCCATCAACAGAGTTTGCCGCATTGAGTTCGCTGAACTCCGGGACAACCTGCATACGAATCAGGTCACGGTCAATCACCGTCGGCGTAACGACCAGGCTTGTACCGAAGCCTCGGAAGGAAGTCGCCTGGCCACCACCCAGTCCGATAATCGTCGGAACGGCAAATTCGCCACCCGCGAGGATGCTGGCTCCGGTTCCGCTGAGCACCGTCAGTCGGGGTTCAGCAAGCAGCTTGATTGACCCGTTCGACTGGAGCCATCGAACAAAGACCTGGATCTCACCGTTCTCAAAGATACCGCTCAGAGTACTGGGTGTCCCGCCCATGTTCGAACCGATGGCATGTCGGCCGTCATTGAACAGAACTCGCCAGTCGATCCCTGCATTACGCAGTTCTGAACGATTGAGTTCGGCCACCATGACTCGAAGAGTAATGTTGTACTCGCCGGGGACCACCAGCTCATTGATCAGGATATCGCGGAACCCGTTATTGACACCGTTGTTCGCAGCACCGCCACCAGCGCCGCCGGCGAGGTTTCCGGATGCGGCGAAGACGTTCAGCCCTGCTCCGTTGTCGAGGTCATTGAATCGTCCCATAGAACGATACACTTCGGTTCGCACAACCTGAAGAATGTTCTGTGCTTCCTCAGCGTCATAGGCCATCCCGCGAACCAGCACCTGAGCACCAACAGGAATCAGGGCACAGGTGGAATTCGGATAGAGCACTTTCAGGCGACGTTCGAGTTTCCCGAAGTCGATCGTTCTCTGTTCTTCCAGGCTCGCATCGCGAACGACTGACACTTCATAGATCGAAGGAGTGTCTTCACCTTCGAACCAGAGTGTCAGGTCGGTCTTGCCCAGTTCGAGACCGACGACGCTGATTTCGCTCTCTGAGTATTGGACGTAGTTCGCGACCGTCGAATCGGTCACCGCGATTCGGCGAACGCGTTTGCTGGTGATCACAAGCTGGCTGTGTCGACGCTCGATTTCCAGGTGATACTGAGGCTTCAGCATCTGATCCACATTCGGACTGTGGATTGCGTCAACCTTGCCGGAAATCGCTGGTGACTCAAGCTGAAGGTTCTGCATCTGCGATGTCGGGGCAGGAGCAGGAACCGGCGGTGCAAACTGCTGAGCCAGCAGACTTCCCTGAGCCAGCGAAAATGTTGCGGCAGCTCCCGCGAGAAACTTACCAATCGACCTGCATCGCAGGGAGTTTCGCAAGGATCGCAGCAAAGGAACCGGACCCGCGTGATCGACTGACATTCGAAGTGCTCCTTCCGTGTCGCAGCTTCGCGATTGATTTATTGACTCATTCGCGATTCCGTACCTTCAGTGCCCCGGACGATTCAATCCCTGAATCAAACTCCGGAACAAAGCTGCATCATCCATGCAGTGCAGGCACGGGATTCCCTCGTTGTATCGTCGCTCGCCTGCCTGGGATTGAAACAGACGCTCCACAACCTTCGCACAGAACCCCTCGGGGCGACGGTTGGTCGGGTTGCGTAAGATGATCCGATCAATTCAGAAAGTCAGATGCTGCCGATCAGAAGTGAAAAAGGGCACCAGAGATGCACTCTGATGCCCTTCTTTCGCGTCAAATTCTTCCCAGACTGCCAGACCCGAAGTCGATCGCTGTCGGACAGAGCAAATTACCAAACAATCGTAATGTTGTTCGATGGAGGTCCAGGGTGAGCCCAGGGCCGGCGATAGCTGTGATACGGATAACGGTGATGAACGCCGCCGCCGTCCATATTTGGAATTCCCTCAAAGCCGCTCAGGAACGATCCAGGAGCAGGACCACCAAACTGGCCGCCGTGAACACTGTGAGCATAGCCGGCACCGCTGAGTCCATGAATCAGACCGGCATTGGCAACTCCACCGGCACAGCAGGTTGGCAATGCAGCGCCACAGAGGCAGCCTGCTTCAACCGCTGGCAGTGGATGTACCACTGGTGCATGAACCACTGGCGAATGAACCACAGGAGCCATCAGTGGCGCCGGGCCGTTACAATCGCAGCCTTTGCCAAATCCGTGCAACCGGAAAACATCACCCGCATTCACACTCAACGGGCAAACCGCAAGGGCCAGCCCCAGAATCACGCCACTCAAAGACTTCATTGTATGCTCCCGAACAGAAACGCGCTGTCTGAGTGTTCCAGGCGGACCGTGGCAAACGACAGCGCGAACCACGGCACTTCGATTTACCCGGTGCCGGGAAAAGTGCCAGGCGTATTTTCCGGGAACATGGCAAAGTCAAAATATGACGGTCGGTCCGTTCGAAATGTGCACATGGCGTGGACTTCTCCGGGTTCAGCGTTTCTTTGGCTTTGAAAAGAGGAAGCGACCAGACAAACCCGATGACTAGAGGGACTCGTCAAGCACGCGCCGATCACGGATATGTTCAGCGCCGCTTTTTTGTGACATCGACCGGAGGGATTCAATGCGTCGATCACTCGTTCTGGCATTCTCACTCACCCTGCTGACAGCCGTGCAGGCTCAGGCTCAGGCTCAGGTCGGTTCACCCGGCATTGACTATTCCTATTCTGTGGGAGCAGGTGCCGGAGTTCAGCAGTACCCGTTTGATCAGCAGGATCCATGGATCCACGGGTACTTTCAGCGATACCCGGCCTACGGCGGCTTTTCCAGCTTCCGCCCCTATAACTACCGCCACGTGTTCTCGCAGACACAGATTGCCAACGGCTGGGGCATGTCACACGGCATGCCTTACTCGCAGCAGTTCTGGAACAAGTACCGAGGAAGCTACCTCGACGGCAACCTGCACGCACAGCTTCAGGCGACGCCAGCAAATGGAGCTCAGCCTCTGATCTATCAGCCACAGATTCCTGTCACTCCAGCGGGTGCAGTGCGACCTATTGGCTACGAAACTCAGCCCGTCGCAGTACCTCAGCCAGTTCGCCAGGCTCCCCAGGCAGCTGGCCGTCCCGTTCACATTTTCCCGAATCGGTAGCTTCCGAATGAGGCGGGTCTGAATTCTCTCAGACCGGGACCGCCAGAACCTGACTGCGGCATCGGCTCCCAACAGGGAGCGCCAGATGCCGCACTAAAACTCCCCGCCAGAGACGCTCCGCTCCGGTTTCGATCGGTCCGGAGCGTTTCCGTTTTGGGGCATTTCCATGTTGAGGCATTTCCATTTTGGCCAAACTGGCCGAGCCGTTTGAAATTGCCTGACATCTCGCTGAATTCCTGCGTTCGTCTCCGGTAGACTCCTGTTCTATTGGAACTGTGCGCCGATCCACCGCTGGCAGTGTTGAAGGTTCCTCGCCTCAACAGCCCCCGGCCACAGATTTTGCACCGGACGACAGCGTCCGTGACCAAAACCGCTCAAGGAACTCTCTGGATATGAACAAGACGCCTCTGAACCAGTGGCATCATGAACACAACGGCCGCATGGTGGATTTCGCAGGCTGGGAAATGCCGGTGCAGTATTCGTCGATCGTTGAAGAACATAACGCTGTTCGAAATGCAGCGGGCCTGTTCGACATTTCTCACATGGGCCGGCTGCAGTTCTTCGGTGAGACCGCCGCAGAGTTTCTAAACAGTGTTGTGACCAATGACACAGGTCGTCTGAAGCCGGCCGATGTCCGCTATTCGCTCGTTTGTAATCACGATGCCGGGATCCTCGACGACGTGCTTGTCTATCGCCTCGAAGATCGCTGGGAACTGGTGGTCAATGCGTCTAACCGACTGAAGATCTGTGAATGGCTGGAACACTGTGCCGGGTTCGCCGGAATTCAGTTTGTCGATCGAACGCTGACAACCGGAATGATCGCGATCCAGGGACCAAACGCCTCCGCCCTGGTCTCGGAACTTCTGGGGACGGATGTTTCCGTGATGAAGTACTATTCTGCGAAAGACGCAACATGGCAGGGACAGCCAGTGCTCGTTTCCCGCACAGGTTACACAGGCGAAGATGGCTTTGAACTTGTGGTCGCAAATGAACTGACACAGGCGATGTGGAATCGTCTGCTGGAGCTCGGCCATTCCAGGGGTCTCGTCGCGGCCGGCCTTGGATGTCGGGATACTCTGCGACTGGAAGCCGCGATGCCGCTGTACGGTCATGAACTGAACGAACACATTGACCCGCTCACCGCAGGACTCGATTTTGCCGTACGATTCAACAAGCCGGAGTATCCAGGCAAAGCGGCGATGGAACAAATTCGCGAAGCCGGCCTGAAGACTCGTCGCGTCGGGCTGAAACTTGAAGGACGACGCATTGCTCGCGAAGAATCGCCCGTGATCCACGACGGCGCGGAAGTTGGCAAAGTCACATCCGGCACGTTCTCGCCGACGCTGCAACAGGTCATCGCAATGGCCTACGTCCCGGTTTCACTGGCAGGCGATGGGCAGAAACTGCAGGTCAGCCTGCGAGGAACCCCGGTCAATGCCGAAGTCGTTCCACTGCCGTTCTACAAGCGTTCCAGGTAAGGCAATCACGCCGTTGCAAGTTGAAGGCTTTGGCCTGTCCGTTTCAAAGCAGCTTCGCCTCCGGATAAAGTCGCATCACGCGCTGGCGCAGAAGAAAGAGCGTTACCAGGTTCGCCAGCTTGAACAGGATGAGCGGCGTCGACTGCTGCCACGCTTCCAGTGCGTCTGTGAGTCCAAAGACGACAAAGGCAGCCGAGTACGGAAACTCCAGGGTCGACTTTCGCGATCGGAGTCCGCGGTGCGCTACTATCACGCCACAGACAAGCCAGATGGCACATTCGGCGAGATTGAACCAGTGGTAAATCGCGGAGAAAACATCTGCAGTGGCTGGGTCCCACTGCCACCATACATGCCGAAAAATCCAGAGCACAACGATGACTCCAACAAAAAAAAACCAGCAGGGGCTCTGCTGGTTCTTAACGGGAGTTTTCCGGGTTGTTCCGTTCGATGGTGATTCGCTTCGATGAGCAATCCCGAAATCAATTGGTCCTACTTGCCATTGCGACGGTCGGCAGAAGCCTTCTCGTCCTGGCCGCGAGCAAGTTCTCTGGTCGTCAGGTCATCTCGCTGAAGCAGATTCAGAACGGTATCTCGATACAGCTCCCACGCGTCTGACGGTTTGGTCTTTGCCGGAATGGCCAGAGTAATGATCTCGGAAGTGCCTCGGCTTGAGAGATAGCGTTCGAACGAACCCGCGACGGCCTTTTCCGGCAGCGCCACGTATCGGAATCCCATGATTTTGGCCGTTTCCTGAGCCACCTTCTGACAGTTCGCACCCGAAGCGATCAGACCGTTTTCGCCATCAATGGTTCGAATGTGCAGAACTCGCTGAGGCTGCAGTTGCGACAGCTGAGACATGAGAAACGCGGCTTCAGCGGGCTGATCGCCACTTGGAGTTTCACCAGACTTCGGAAAACCATGATTGATGTACTGCCCCCGGGCATTGAGAGCCGTGCGGCTCTTCAGACCGTCAGGATTCAATGTCCGAATGAAGGTCGTTTCATAACCTCCAAGGATCAGACTGTTCTCATGCAGGTGCACGGCGAGCTGATCCACGATTGCAACGGCCGCCGGATCATGTCCGCCAACGCTGCCCACAACCAGAGTTCGATATCCTTCTTCCCCGGCCTGTGCCATCTCGAACGGAATTCCTCCGGTCGACTTGCCGACTTTCTTCCAGGCAAATGCTGCCGGAGCTTCGACCTTCTGAGGTGCGGCTGGCTTCTTTGTGTCACCCTGTGTGGACGGCTTTCGATTTGTCTGGGCGGTCTTCACATCACTCGCAGGCGGATTTGCGAGTGCGACACGAGTCGGCTCGGAGGAACCAGGTTTCTGTTCCGCTCCAGCGAGAACTCCTGTCTTCGCAGTGTTGTCAGCTGCAACTTTTGCAGAGCCATTTGCGGAAATCGATTCGCCGGACTTCGGCGGCTCTGCAGGCTTCAGTGCCGTTGCTGCTGAATTCACAGTCAATGGCTGAGTCTTTGGTTCTTCCTTGAGCGGAACGGGAACCAAAGAGCTTTTCTCTGCACCGACACCGGGTACTGGAGCCGGAGCTGCAGCGACAGACTGAGCCGGCTTGAGTTCATCAAACGCGGGCACGGCAGGCATCTGAGCCAGCCAGGCCTTTTCTTCCGGTGTGAACTGACCCGGCGCGATCACAGCAGATGCAGCTGCTGACGCAACACCGCCCTGCGCAGAGGGAAGAGACGGCAGAGACGCACATCCGGACAGAAAGACGACCGCAGCCACGGAGGCTGGCAGGGCCGAAACCGACTTGCGGTCAACGATGTGTGGAGGGGACCACTTCATCGGAACCTCACTTCAGCAAATTGTGCAGGGAACGACAGTCGATCAGCTTTCAATACCAAGCTGATAACACAACTGTTCGAAGCGCTCATGCAGTTCATCGCTTGATGAATGCACGTGTTCCGCTTCTGTAATGAATCGCATGTTTTCAACGCACTGAATCTGATTGCCTTTCAGAGCGCGTTCGCATTCGGCGTTTTCTTTGCCGTAGACAAACAGCAGTTTGTGTTCATCCAGCTGAACTTCCATCGGCTTGCGTGGATTCAGGATGGCGATTCCACAGCATCCGTCGTCCAGCAGCAGATCTTCAAAGTCGTACAGGATGCTCTGCAGCACCGGCATATCAATCTGTTCGCGGTAAAGATCCGTGTGCTGTCCGTTGTTTTTGTCGTGGCTCGTTTCGAGCACAACGTCAACGGTTTCGCCAAGAGGATCCAGCAGCGACAGGAATGTATCAAACAGCTTTTCCCGGGAGACGGATGCCATCAGCACCGGAATCCGCGCACCGGTTTCCTGATCCACATACCACTCATGACGGTATCCCGTTCGGGGAACGACTTCCAGGTTGTACGACGGACGCACAGCATCCGTCAGCGTGAAGTCGCCGTATCGGGCGATGGCCATGTGAGCTTCCAGCTCGTCTTCCGACAGATTTCGAAAGCTGCTGACTCCACTTGGAACAGCCCCATCACGATAGTTTGATTTCAGGAAATTCTTCAGAAAGCCCATGACGTTAATCCGGCGCAGAAAGAATCATGGCAAGAGAGCCCGCTTGCCGAAACGTAGCACTCGCCGTCAGCCGAGCCGTCTGGATTTAGATGTTTCATCAAATTTGCGGGAAAGCTCTGAATCCTGAACACGAACGTACCGCTAAGTGAACCTGTTCCGGCAGCCCCTCGGCTCGACACAATCTGCAAGGCCGTCCCAGAAATTACGGCTGTCAGAATCGGCAGAATGTGTGATACTGTTCGGCATGGAAAAGAACGTCTGCCTTACTTCACTTCGGTTCAGGCTGGTCGTTGCCACCATTGCCATGATGGTCGCGGCAGCGATCTCGTTTTCCCCCATTCAGGCCCAACAGATTGAAATCCAGGGACGAACAGGAGCTCGACCCGGTACTCGCAGCGAGCCCGCCGCCGTTCAGCCAAAGTCGTCGACGTCCGAAGAATGGTTCCGCATTGAGTTCGATGGCAGGAACGTCGGATACGAATCTCTTCGGACTTCCATTGCCCAGCGAACTGCCAGCCAGCAGGCTCAGAATGTGCCGCCTGACCTTCTTCGTCGTGTCCGAGAGACCCGACTGAAACTCCGTCGCTTTGGAACCGATGTTTCCGTCACTGCTCACCTGGACACAGTGGAGACCGGCGACGGCCTGTTGTTTTCATGGAACCTTCAGCGAACTGCCGCCGATGGTTCCACGATGGAACGCACAGGAATCTGGAATGAAAAAGAACGCGCCTATCAGCTGACTGAAAAATCCGGTGGACTCAAGAATTCAGAACTGCTTCCGTGCGCCGAACCAGTACATTCGCCAATTTTCAATGGATGGATGCCAGTCGTGGCCGCAGCGAATAATCGGGGATGGACAAGTCCCGTCCTTTTTCCGGAAACCGCTGCCGTGGCTGATCTGAAACTGCATCGCACTCCCGATCAGGCCTTAAAGCTGCCAGACGGGCGAAAATTCAAGGCAACGCGAATTGAGTACTGGCCATCCTCGGAGCCGGATCAACGATCCAGTCTTTATTATGATGAAGAAGGTCGAACACTTCTGATCGAACAGTCCATGCTGGGAGAAACCCTCCGAATCATTCGCTCCGATGCCGCCACCGCGATGGGCGAAGAGAACCTCGAGAGTCTCGACCTGCAGTTTCGCACCGTGTTGCCGCTCAAGCGTGCCATTGCCAATGTCGCAAACTCTCCTTCGATTCGACTGGTGCTGACAGCCGGCGAAACCGAACAGCTGTCATTGCCTGACTCCGAGTTTCAGACCGTCGAACAGGTGTCGCCGAACGAACTGATTGTCACTCTGAAAAAGGTCGTCCCGAAAGAACCGGAGAGTACGGCGCTGAAGACACGGACTGACAGGCACGTTCAGGATGAAGCTCTTCAGGAATCTGCCTGGATCGATTTTCGAGTTCCAGAGATCGAGCGTAAGGCCACCATTGTCGCAGGCGGAACGTCAGTCCCGCTGGAGAAATGTCGACGACTGACTCGCCATCTCTGGAAGGAAATGCGCTTCCACCCGTTTTCAACTTCACTGATGCCGGCCAGCCAGGTGCTGACGAAGATGCAGGGAGATTGCACGGAGCATGCGGTGCTGCTGTGTGCTCTGATGCGAAGCCAGCAGATACCGGCCCGAGTTGTCGTGGGATTTGTTTATGTGCCGGACCCGACCTCCTTCGCTCCTCACATGTGGGTGGAAGCGAAGGTCGATGGAATCTGGCTGCCCTTCGATTCGACTCGCGGCCCCGACGGGATTGGACTCACGCACATCAAAGTGGCAGATTCGACACTGCCCGGCGACATTGGCAGCGGGACTCAGCTCTTCATTCCGCTGCTGAGCTTCCTGGGGCACGCGTCTGTGGACATCGCAAGAAATCCACTTTAAGCGAATCAGCCCTTGTTCGGATCGTCTTCAATCGGCTCAAACGTCACACCGCGATACAACTCGGAAATGGCCAGAGTAATCCCGATGGACTTGAGCTCAAAACTCGCCTCCAGGTCGCGCTGCTCGTGGAACAGCCAGTCGCCGTTCGGCTGACGAGTGTATCGCTCGATATTTGGACGATCCTGAGAGATCAGCACGAGCTCTTTCAGCGAAGCAATCCGACGGTACTGGTTGGACTTCTTGCCGCGATCATATTTCTCGGTGGAATCCGAAAGTACTTCGATGATCACCGTCGGATTGATCAGAGTATCCCGCTGATCATCATCAAACTCCTGTTCACCGCAAACGATCGTGGCATCAGGATAGGTGTAAAGTCCCGTTGTGCGAACCTGAACTCGCAGGTCACTGTTAAAGACTGCGCACGGTCTTCCCTTCAGCGCATTGCCTGCTTCGCGAACAAAGTTGGCGGCGATCAGGCTGTGATTTGCGGAACCTCCGCCCATCGCGAAGATTTCGCCCTGATAGAATTCGCTTTTTTCCGACGACTGCCGTTCGCGGATCAGGTATTCCTGGGGTGTGATTCTCTTGAGTGCGGTTGACACAGTTGCTTTCCTTTCTGTACGTCGAGGAGCAAACAGGATAACCTGGAATTGCCGAAAACGCACCAGGTGTTTTCTGAGGTGAACAACAATATTTACTCCGCAATCCCAAGCAGCGGCAGGCTGTCGCGATAGATCAACCGTTCAATGGCGTCGGCATTCAGTCGAGGCAATTGAGTGCCTTCCACCATGCGGTTCAGGTTTCGCAGTCCATCGACCGTCGCCTGAACTGTTGTAAACGGATAGTCCGTTCCAAACAGAACTTTGTCCCAGACTCCATATTCCTGAACCAGCATCAGACTTTGATACAGCTGAAACGGGCGATAGTGCAGAGCCGAAAGGTCAGCGTACAAATGAGGATGCTTGCGAATCACGGCAACGCACTCGCCTTCGAAGGGATGTCCCAGATGCGCAAGGATCATACGGACTTCCGGGTATCGAATCGCAACCGGATCCAGATGACGCGGAAGTGTGTATTCCAGCGGAGCCTGCGAGATGAATGTCGTCCCGGTATGCAGCAGAACCGGCAAGCGGTTCGTCTGAGCATACTGCCAAAGGTCGCTGAGTCGTTCGTCATCCGGGCGGAAACCGGCATACATCGGCATCAGCTTGATGCCCTTCATGCCAAGTTCCTGATGCCCATGCTGCATTTCGTTCTGCCAGCCTGGCTGAGTCGGATCGAGCGACAGGAAGCCGATCAGCTGCTGAGGATGGTTCGCCACATACCGCGCCACGTCACGATCATCGACCCACAGCCCGCTGAGCTTCGCCTTTCCGCCAAAGACAATCGTGCGAACATCCGGCAATGATGTCTTCTGATAGTCTTCAAAGCGAACGGTCAGATCCACTTCCACCCCGGCACGCGCTCGCCGCGCCTGTTGACGAAAGTCATCCTGAAAGTCTCGCGGGTATTCCCAGAAGTGACTGTGAACATCAATGATCGCCATGAGGTTCCACCTCTCGAAAAACGAAGGTCAGCCACAGCACAGCCGCCGTCACAAGAACTCCGAGATTGATCCAGAAGATCGGATCCCACTGAGCACGTCCCGAATATCCTCGTGCGGCAAACCAGTCCGCAAGAACACCAACCAGCAACTGTGAGGCCATTGCTCCAACAACACCGGCAGAATTCATCAGCCCGAAGAGTGCTCCGACATGGCGGCCACTGATCCCAATCGCGCAGGACCACCAGAGCGGCTGAGTGGCCTGGGTCGCGAAGCATGAGCACGCCGTCAGCAGCACGGCCGCCCATGCATGATTCGTCGTGAGCGCGAGAAACAAAGCGATCGCGGCCAGCGTGAACCATGCGCCTCCGGCTGCTCGACGGCGCGCCAGCGACGAGGTGACATTGAACAGATCCATTAACGTCCCGCCGGCCAGCGTTCCAGCGGCAGCAAAAGAAAGCACAATCGACGCCATCACTCCCGACTGCTCTGTGGAGACTCCGCGACCTGAGACCAGGTACTTTGGAAACCACGAAAAATAGATGTAGCTGTTGAACGACGCGCAGATCATGATCAGGCTGAGAATCCAGATGCTGGGATTCGACAGAACAAGCTCCCAGGGAATCGGCGCGTGGCCGGATTCCCTTTTTGTTCCTTCACCGATGTATCGCGCTTCTTCCGGAGTCACGGACGGATGTTCGGACGGCTCATCACGATACCAACGACGAAACCCTGCAGCCCAAAGCAGGCCCAGGCTTCCGAACACAACAAACGTCCAGCGCCAGCCGATTCGAGCAATCAATGTGGTGGCCAGAAACGGCGACAGGGCTCCTCCGACCTGCGATGCCGCCAGCAGGATGCCCTGCACCCTGCCCCGTTCCTGAATGGGAAACCATCGTGAGACAACTCGAGCCGCATTCGGAAACGCGCCGGCTTCTCCGGCTCCAAACAAAAAGCGAACAACAACCAGCGAACCAAGATTGAAGCAGGCTCCGGTCAGCGCGGTGAAGAAAGACCACCAGAGAGAAATCCGCGTCAGCACTCGTCGCGCTCCAAGCAGATCGCCCCAGCGTCCCGTCGGAATTTCAAACAACCCATACGCCAGCGTGAAGGACATCAGCACGATGCCGGTCTGCGTATTCGAGATTTTCAGATCCTTCTGAATGGCATCCAGCGCCGCAGAGATACAAATCCGGTCGAGATACAAAATGCCGGAGAGCGCACAGAGCCAGCCAAGCACAGCAAATCGAACGCGCCCCACGGGGTCTGCAGCCGAAGATCCACTGTTCGGAGTCGAATAAGGTGAATCGCTCATGCAGCAGAATCCATCACAGGTCAATGTTCGTCGGTGCTCAACGCAGACTCAGCAAGGCTGTCTCAGCTATCGTAACAGGATCAGGCCCCGAAAAACCAACAAGGGATGTCACAGCCGGAGCTGAATCGTCTATGACGTTCGACCCGCTTCTCATCCAGCAGCGCACCCATTACAACTCACCCCCCATCAGGGCTGACGGTGGCTTAGGGCTCCTGTACCAAACAACCGGGTGGGTCATCAAATTCGTTATCAGTTCAGAAGAAGAGGTGTGCAGAGTGTGGACTCGTCAGATTCCGTTTCGCGTAGACATTGCAGGCGTCATCGAGATCATGGGATCGTCGCTGTACAGCCGCATGGATACTCCGATCCGTGAACTGATCCAGAATGCTCACGACGCGATCATGCGGCGGCGCAATCGTGATCTGACATTCAAGGGCCGCATCGATATTCGCCAGAACGCTGAGCAGGGAACGATTACGTTCAGCGATGATGGCATCGGGCTCAGTCCGCAGGATGCCGAGCAGTACCTGGGAACTCTGGGCATCGGCATCACCGGTCTGCTGAAGGGTCGAGGGTCCGAAGAGCAGCGGACTCATGTGCATGGCGACGGACAGCATCTGATTGGTCAGTTCGGCATCGGTCTGTTTAGTGCGTTCATGCTGGCGGATCGGCTAATCGTTGAAAGCCGCCGTGAAGACTGTCCGGAAGGTGTCCGCTGGGAAGCCGGCCCGGGCACGGAAATTACTCTGTCTTCATCCGAACAGTCTCGTGTTGGCACAACCGTCACGCTGTTCCTGAAACCTCAGTTCAAGGTGATGGCAGAGTCTGTCGACATCCTGGAATCTGCAATCAAGGAATTTGCCGACTTCCTGACTCTGCCAATTCATCTGAACGACAGCGCGGCTCGTATCAACGTGATCAATGTGGCGTGGTTTGAGCCAACGCCGGATCCGGAATCCGTTGAACTCGCGCTGGCCAACTACTTCAACGAATCGCCGCTGGACGTGATTCCGATTCGCGTCGAGAAGCCCGTCTCCATCGCCGGAGCGCTCTACATTTCTCCTCAGCGCACACCGGGCTTTGCCGACGAAGCAACGGTCGCGGTGACTGTGCGCCGGATGGTGATCTCCCGGCGAGTTCGCGATCTGCTTCCGCCCTGGGCCACGTTCCTTCGCGGTGTTCTTGAACTGGAAGACAGTACGCCTACGGCCAGCCGCGAAGATCTTGTGCGAGACGATCGCTTTCGACTGCTGCGATCATCTCTCGATGAGTTCATCTACGGCCACTTCGAAAAACTGGCCGACGAACAGCCTTCGCGACTGGAAGCAATCGTCAACTGGCATCGTTACACGCTGGCCGGCGCCGCACTGAGTGAGCCTCGTCTGCGGCAACTGCTTCGCAAGGTGTACCGGTTCAAGACATCGCAGGGACCGCTTCTGTTTGAAGAAGTTCTGCAGCGAAGCCTGGCTGATGCTCTGCATGAATCCGATGCTGAATATGTGATCTGGTACAACGCGGACCGTCGTCAGGAACGTTATCTGGACGACGTGTTCGCCAATAACTCCACACCGTGCGTTCATGCGTGCCGCAGCTTTGAAGAGAGCCTGCTGGCATCGATGATTGCTGATGATCCGGCAGCGTCCACCGATCTGCGTCAGGCAACACCGTCGTCTCCTAACTTCGCCGAATCTGTCATGGGCATGACGGATGTCGAAGACGCGGATGAAGCATGGAGTGACTACTTCCGATCCACCGGTGCAAAAGTTCTGCTGGCGTCATTCCCGCACGGTTTGCCTGTCGTGGCCTTCCTGAATGAACGCTACGAACTGGCTCAGACATTTGAAGAGCTGCGCAAGGAAGGCGACATTCCTCAGGGCTTTCAGCGTCTGATTGACGCACACTTCCGCCAGGCACCGGCCGGGAAGAATGAAGTGATTCTGAATCGCGATCATCGCCTGGTTCAGCGAGCCCTTCGCAATGGGTCTCGCAGTCCGCTGGCGAGTGTTCTTCGGCTGCTGGTTCTGAACTCACTCACAGCCGCCGGTGCCGGACGATCCAAAGAAGCTTCACAGATTCAGATGGAAGATCTCGACTGGATCGCCGACGCACTCTGGGGCCAGAATTGATGACATTCTTCCCATGACCAGCATCAGTCCCGTCACTCCGACCAATGAGCACTGACGGGCGTTTTACGCCACCGGTGATGCAGGCAATGCTGGCAGCAGGACCGACAACCGCTTTCCCTGCGCTTCAAACTCAGCCGTCAGCGCCTCCAGGTTTTGTTCCACGCTGCGATCGACGAATTGTGAGTTCGTCAGGTCGACCGTCACATCATCACCAATCTGAAATTCCTGGAGGATCGCAGCCTGGACCAGAGGCCAGTTGGAGAACACGCACGCCTGGCGCACAATGACAATCACAGAATCCTGCCGGTCGCCTGGAATGATCTCCATCTGTGGCCGAAACATCACACTGGCTGGAGCTCCCCGTCGCAGCAGTAACAGTACCTTCAGCACGATGCCGACACCAAGCCCGACCAGAAGGTCAACAAACACGGTTGCCAGCATGGCTCCGCCAAACACGATCTTCTCTTCGCGTCCCATTCGATGACGACGATCAAATTCGCGAGGCGAAGCCAGATGGAATCCAACCGCAATCAGCATCGCGGCAAGCGCGGCAACGGGAATTCTCTGCAGGAGCCAGGGAAAGCAGAGGACAAACATCAGCAGGAACAGTCCGTGAAAGAAGCCGGACCAGGATGACCTTGCTCCGGCATCGATATTGGCCCTGCTGCGAACAACCGTCGATATCACCGGCAGTCCGCCGATCATCCCTGAAAGAACGTTGGAAACTCCGACAGCCATCAGCTCGCGATCAAAGTTGGTCCTTCGTCCGTCTTTGTCCAGAAGCTCGACCGCACGAGCACTCAGAAGCGTTTCAAGACTGGCGATCACTGCCATCAGAAACACATACTTAAAGCCGGCAGGATGCAGCAGGGAGCGAAAGTCGGGACATAACATGCCCGCAAAGCAATACTGCAAGTCTGACATCATCGAAGGAATCAGCGAGCTGCCCTGTTGATCGCCGGCCATAGAACCTGCCGCTGCCGGCGAAGGAAACTGCAGCATCTGCGAACTGCTCAGATTCAGCGCGACGCTCATCATCATGGCAACAGCGAGTGCAATCAGATGAATCGGCACCTGTCGCGTGACCTGGATGGGAAACCTGGGCAGTACGAGAACAAGGATCAGGGTCACGAGGCCAATGGCCGCAACCTGTGGATTCATCTGCCGGAATGCATCCGGCAGTGACGCCAGCTGCTGAACTGGTGCTGCTTCCAGAGACACTGGAACACCCAGAAGTTCGTAGGCCTGCCGAACGATGATGATGATTCCGATTCCCGACAGGACTCCATGAATCGGCGTCAGAGGAAAGAACTCCGTCAGCCGTCCTCCTCGCAGGTATCCTGCCACAACCTGCAAAACTCCAGCAGCGATGACGATCGCTGACGTGAGGCGGCAACCGGCAATCAGTTGTTCGCCCGGAGTCAGCTCCGAAGCGAACTCGTGGCCCAGATCGCGGACTGCCGCAGACATCAGAACGATCAGGCCGGCTGCAGGCCCCTTGATGGCATATCGAGAATTGCTCAGGCGGGATCCAACGAGTCCTCCGATGATCGCCGCCCAGAGCCCCGCTGTTAACGGATACCCACTGGCCCTGGCAATTCCAAGTGACAGCGGAACAGCAATCAGGAAGACGACAAAGCCCGCGAAGACATCAGACAACAGCCGTCCACCAGCCACAGCGTCAGTACGCCGGGCCTGTGCGCTGCTGAAAGTCTCGATGGCCTTAGACACGTTGGTTTCCGTTGCGGTCCGGTGTTCGGTTCAAGTCGAACCTCCAGACCACACAGGATCCCTGCATCAGTTGCCCGCTCATTCAGCCGCACAGACAAATGAAATACTCTGCGGTTGTCACACGGTCAGGACGTTCTTCCAGCCTGCTTGGCAAATGGAGTGCCATCGAACGCTCGAACGGCGAGGAAAAAATCAGCAATTTCCTAGCATTTCCGCAGACAGCAGCCATCTGTCGGCGTTGCCGGCTGGTTGCTCTTCAATCAGCCTGTTCATCGTCCGACCAGACGGAACGGCCAATGCTGATTCCCAGGGAACGAATCTTCGTCCGCAGACTTCCACGTGTGATCCCAAGAATTCTGGCCGCCTGGACCTGATTTCCCGCAGTATGTTTTAACACTCTCATAAGCAACTCGCGCTCCATCAGTTCCAGCGTCATCGCATACAGGTTTTCCGCCCCGGACTCAATCGCTTTTTGAACGAAGACGTCGAGTGCCACTTCTGAAGGCGATGCCCCGGATTCGGCACTACTCTCATCATTCTTCTGCACGTGAAGCGGAAGATGGCCTGGCAGGAGCACGGCTCCCTGCATCTGAAGCAGCGACTGCTTCAAAACACTCTGCAGCTCCCGAATATTTCCTGGCCACCGATACTGCTGAAGTGCCTGCATGGCTTCCGGAGTGATCTCTCGCACCGTCCTGCTGAGTTCCACACTGAACCGACGAACAAAATGCTGAATGAGCAGCGTCAGGTCATCGCCTCTTTCCCGCAGTGGAGGAAGGCGAAGCGAATACACGTTGAGCCGGAAGAAAAGGTCTTTCCGAAATCGCCCGGTCTCTGTCATCAATTCGAGCTGAGCATTCGTTGCCGCAATCAGACGAACATCGGTCCGGATCGTCTCATTGCCACCGACACGTTCGAACTGCTGCTCCTGAATGAGACGAAGAATCTTCGCCTGCGTCAGCGGTGTGAGTTCTCCTACCTCGTCAAGGAAAATGGTACCGCCATGGCATTGTTCGAACTTCCCGATCCGCTTTCGATCGGCCCCGGTGAAGGCACCTTTTTCATGCCCAAAGAGCTCACTTTCCAGCAGCTGTTCTGGTATCGCCGCACAGTTGATGGCGAGGAATGGTTTTGATGCTCGATGACTGTGCTGGTAAATCGCCCGAGCCACCAGTTCTTTCCCCGTACCGGATTCGCCCAGCAGAAGGACCGTCACGTCCTGCGCGGCAACACGTCCGATACCTTTGTACAAATCCTGCATGGCCGCACAGGAACCAATCAGCTGGTCACCCGGTAACAGCGCTGCCGGTGTTTCCTCCGGAAGCGCCGCGGGGCGTCTCATCAGTCGACTGGATTGCAGAGCGGATCCAATCAGTTCACGCAGCTGAGGAAGTTCCAGCGGCTTCAGCAAATACTCAAAAGCGCCCTGTTTGATCGCCTCAATGGCCAGATCGGTCGTGCCGTGCCCAGTGATCAGAATAATGGGAATGCGTTCATCAATGGATCGAAGCTTCTGAAACGTCGAAAGCCCGGTCGCATCGGGCAGGTGGAGGTCCAGAACAATCGCGTCCGGCTGCTGCTCCCTGGTGATCTGTTCAGCGGAACTGGCTGACATCGCGGTCAGAATCTCAAGATCCTGTCCCCGAAACGCTCGCTGAAATGCATGGTGAATGGACGCTTCATCGTCCACAATAAGCAGCCGCGGGAGAGGCACGGAGGTCGACATGAATCAGCCTGCACCTGAAAAACAGGGAGTTGCACAGAATCTGCAGCAACCGCCAGACGGCACTGCTCACATATCTTATCGATCCGTCCGCCTCGCTGCACCACATGTCAGAATCTGATGAATTCCTGAGCCAAACACGACGGTGACCGAAGTTTGGCCACTGCCCTTTCTACAGAAGAACTCAAAATGATTGCCCTCATTGCTCATGATGCTCGCAAAGAGCTGATGCTGGAGTTTGTCCGGAGGCATCAGAGCTTCTTCAGTACTCGTGCACTGGTCGCAACCGGAAACACGGGGCGCATGATCTCGATCAATCTCGGGCTTCCCGTGGAATGTGTGGCGCATGGCCCGGACGGTGGTGACCTGATCATCGGCGGTCGAGTTGCCGAAGGGAAAATTGAAGCAGTGTTATTCCTGCGAGATCCGCTGACCGCTCAGCCTCACGAACCCGACGTCGCAGCGCTGATGCGAGTCTGTGATGTCCACAACATCCCCCTGGCAACAAACCCGGCGACAGCAGAAGCTGTGATCCGAAAACTCTCCACGCCATAGACCTGACAGAACTCATACGACCGGACTGCAACGGGTAGGTAAAACCTGAAGACAGGACAGTCGTTCATCTCAGAGTACCCATGATGGTGTTCTGGCTGTAGTGATTCTGTCGACGAAATAGAAAACAGCGACTTTGCATCACAAAAGGTTGTGCAACTTTTCGTGAACATCCGGCACACATGCCGACAGTGGACTAGCCTTTTCTGTCGACTCCAACAGGGGTCATGTTTCCAGCAGTCAACCTGAGCTGTGTGAAAGCGACTGTCAGCGGGTGCGAGGGGCATCCGATGCAGACGTTCTCCCGGCAGATCTGTGACGATTTGTGTCAACAGTTGCCAACACAACCAGACTTCCGGGATACAACCCGGATCTGATGACTCCGGCCATGCCGACAGACACCAGCGGTGTTCTGATTCGTATGCTGGCTGTGTCAGAGGAAGCGCGTCGCCAGCAGGCGATGACTGGCGAACGCCAGATCATTCCCCGAGCATTGATGACGCTGCTGCTGCGAACCATGAAACTCCAGGATCCTTCCAGTCTGCTGCATGGTCAGCGGATTGCAGCCATTGCCAGCGGAGTGGCAAAGCTGCTCGGATGGGACGATGAACAACGGCGACAGCTGGAAATTGCAGCTCTGCTGCACGACATCGGCAAGCTGGGTGTGCCCGAGCATATCCTGAAGAAGCCGGGAAAACTGAGCAGTGAAGAGTATGACTTCGTGCTGCTCCATCATCATGCGGCAGTCAATCTTCTGCAGGCGTTCCATACGGACCCTGCAGTGGTCTCAATGCTGACAATGCTGCATCATGATTTTGCAACCGCTGGTCTGCAGATGGAGGCCACAGGGCAGCCTGTCGATCTTCCTCTGGGACCACGAATCCTGGCGGTCGCAGACGCCTACGATTCGCTGAGCACTCCCAAGCCATACCGTCGCGGGATGACTCATCAGGAAGTCATAAGCCTGCTGGAAGAAAAGTCCGGAAGCCGCTACGACGGCAATATCGTTCGTACTCTCAATCGATGGTACGAAGCCGAAGGCGATTCACTGTTTCGCTTCGCAGAATCCTTTACGGGTGCTGAACAAAAGCAGGAACTGACCGACGAGCAGCGAAACGAAGCCGTCGTGCTGGCACAGTTCATCAACGTGCTGTACCAGTTCCAGCAGCTCTATGACGGCTACTTCGTTCTCGATTCCAATGAGAACTATGCCATCTGGAGTGACGGTATGCCCGGAATGACCGGACTGCCGATTCAAAGCGTTCTCGGACGAACATGGCAGCCGGTTGATGTTCAGCTTTCACCGCTGACAGAAGAACAGTCTCCTCCGGAACATCGTGATGAAACGATGGTGGGACAGGTTCTGAAGAACGGGCGAGCCCAGTTCGGCAGCCGTCTTTGCCGCGTCAGCGGAACTCGACACCTGAAAGTGGATGTCTACACCATGCCGATCATGGGAACAGGCAACCGCGTTCAGGGTGTGGTGCAGCTGCTTCGAAACAAGAGCGGCGTTCGACGTCAGAGTCGCGAGTTTGTGGAACTGAAACTGGCCGCCACTCGCGACCCGCTGACTGGTGTTGCCAATCGAGGCCAGCTGGAAACTCAGCTTCGTCATCTGCTGGAAGACTTCCACGCGAATGAAGGCACTCGCTGCCTCAGCACGATCTTCCTTGACGTCGACCGCTTCAAACGAATCAATGATACGTACGGACATCAGGTCGGTGACCAGGTTCTGGTCGATCTGACTCGACTGCTTCAGCACGAAACCTATTCAGCAGAAATCATCGGCCGATACGGCGGTGAAGAGTTTGTCATCCTGTGCCCGGACACGGACATCGAAGCGGCCATTCGTCGGGCAGAACGCCTCCGTCACGCCATTCAGAAGAGTTCGATTGGCGGCATCAGCACGCTGAACGTCACTTCGTCATTCGGGGTCTCGACCGCTCGAATTGGTGATACTGTCCAGACATTGCTGGAACGTGCCGACAACTGCCTGTACCGCGCGAAAGAAACCGGACGTAACAAAACGTGCTGGGAAACAGAAGTCGTTGCGGAAGAAACCGTGACCGCTTCGCTGCCCCAGGAAGAACAGCCTCAGCTGACCGAAGCAAACGGAGTCTATGACTTCCGTGAGCGAATCGAGGTCAACACGTCGCTCGAACTGACCGCCATGAAGCTGCGAGCGTTCATTTCCGAGTATGGTGGCATTGTGCTCAGTCAGGAACAGGGCACCATGAGGATTCGGCTCGGATCGCTCGGCATCACTCGTCGCTGGGGCTCAAGCCCTGATCGACAGCCGGTTGACCTGTCGATCTCATTCGAAACAACTCGAACGACAAACACGAATGACGGGAAAGCCCGGACGCACCGAATCGTCACCGTCCAGTTCACGTCACGCGGTCGTGTTCCTGATACCGACACGTTCTCCGTTCGCTGCATCGCTCTGATGAGAGAACTTCGCGCCTACCTGCTGGGTTCTTAGCCAGTGTGGAGCAGTTGTCCGCAACTGCTCAGAGCGCACTGGCACGAACAGGCATCGAATCCCGGAAGGGCAGCGCGAAACGGCTGAGGACAGCCGTTCTACACATTTGTGATCGGGCGAGTTAGACTACTTCTGCAGATACGCTCCGCCGACGACGATGAGTCCTACCACGGCGACGACCAGAGTCACGGCCGACGGTCCTTCAAGCGTCGTGATATTGATTTCTTTCGGCCCGATCGCCTTTGTCGCCGCATGCTCCCAGTCGCTCAGCGTCGGCAATTCACTCGACGCAACCTGAAGCCCGTTGCCTTTCGCCAGCTGAATGCGAGGGGCGGTTCCGACCAGTAAGTCATTTTCATTTTGCAGAACAGACCGATTCCGAAGAGCATCGGCCGTGATGTTCTCTTCATTGTCCTCCGGCTTCCGCTCGAAGAACTCTTTCTTCCAAAGGTCGGTCGAAACCGACGTGTCCCCTGGAAATTGATCGGCCTGTGGAATGCCGGCCGCGGCTATCTCCGCTGCTCCGAAACCGAAAAAGCAGGACAGCAGTGCTGATCGAGTTGCCCGGAGCGCCATACGGTTCATAAGTTCACTACCCTTCCCGAACTGGTGATTCGGACGTCGTCAGCATGTTTTGATCGAAGTGATTGGGAACGACTCTCCTTCGACGCAGTCCCCGTTCCAAACGGCATTCCGAGTCCTTCCAAAGGGGACTGCGCGACAGCGAGCTAAGCAACCAATTTCACCGGGAACCTGTGAAAACCCAGTGTTTTTAGGCGTTTACAAAGGCTTTCCCAAGCACGTTCGAATGTAAAGAAATCTGCACAAAGTGCCGGTTCTCGTGCGTCACCGTGTGGCGTTCGGGCAACACTCGAAGCCCTTCTGGTCGCGGAATGTTGCCCACCTTCAACCGTCGGCACAGCACTTGCCTTTTGATGCGTACAGCGTCCCTCACTGCCTCGACGGCTCAGGAGGAGCCAGACAGAGGGCGGGATTGACCGTCAACAAGACGTTCCAATAGACTTGCCGGCCTTTGACTTACGACAAAATCGCCGGAACCTGGAGGAGCATGCGTCCCCTGCCGAGTTGGCAGTGTTCCTGACGATCACGTCCCGCATTTATGTTCACTTAGAATTCAGGATGACCGCGCGACATGGAGTTTCTGGAAAAAGTCGGCGATTTCTTTTCTGCTGCCACTCATCGAATTGAACGCGGCATCACGGGCCTCTTTGGATCGTCCAATGAACGTCGCATGAAGAAGCTTGGCTTCGTGCGCGATCGCCAGGGGACGACGACCATTGTTCCTGGATCGCTGCTCGACCGTATCAATGCGATGGAGAGTGACTGGCAGAAGCTGTCTGATGAGGAACTGCGTCAGACAACTTCAAAGCTTCGCGCTCGTCTGCAGAATGGCGAGACTCTGGATGATATTCTGCCGGAAGCGTTTGCCGCTGTTCGTGAGTCCGGCCGTCGCTTCCTGAAGATGCGTCATTATGAAGTGCAGATGATCGGTGGTCACATTCTGCACAACGGCATGATCGCAGAAATGATGACCGGGGAAGGCAAGACGCTTGTCGCAACGCTGCCTGCCTTCCTTAACGCTCTGGCCGGCAAAGTTCACGTGGTCACGGTGAATGATTATCTGGCTCGCCGCGACATGGAATGGATGGGCCCGGTTTTCCTGAACCTCGGCCTGACTGTCGGTGCCATCCAGTCGAACATGAATTCGGCAGAACGTCAGGTTCACTACGCGTGCGACATTACTTATGGAACCAGCAACCAGTTCGGCTTCGACTATCTTCGGGATAACATGAAGCCGTCGAAGGAGCAGCAGGTTCAGGGTCCGCTCGATTATGCCATCGTCGACGAAATCGACAACATTCTGATCGACGAAGCACGTACACCACTGATCATCTCCGGCCCTGCTCATGACAACCTGGACAAGTATCCAAAGGCCGACGCGGTCGCCCGTCAGCTTCGCAAGGAAGTGGACTTCGAAGTCAAGGAGAAGGAGCATACCTGTCATCTGACCGAAGAAGGTGTGCGACGAGCAGAACAGCTGGCCGGTGTGGAAAGCTTCTACACGGCCGGAAACATGGAATGGCCGCATCTGATCGACAATGCTCTCAAGGCGCACCATCTTTATCGCCGTGACGTCCATTACGTTGTTGAAAAAGGCGAAGTGGTTATCGTCGACGAAAACACCGGCCGAAAAATGGAAGGGCGTCAGTGGTCTGACGGACTTCATCAGGCGGTTGAGGCCAAAGAAGGCGTCAAGATCAAGGAAGAAACTCAGACCCTTGCCACGATCACTCTTCAGAACTACTTCAAGCTGTATCGCAAGCTGTCCGGGATGACCGGTACCGCGATGACGGAAGCCGAAGAATTCCTGAAGATCTACAACCTGGACGTTGTTGCTGTTCCGCCAAACCGCCCCACAAAGCGACTCAATCATCCCGACAACATTTACGGGACGGAAAAGGAAAAGTGGGACGCGGTCGTTGCAGAGATTGTTGATGTCCACGGCACGGGACGCCCGGTTCTGGTCGGAACGACATCCATCGAACTCTCAGAAATGCTCAGCAACCGACTGGTTCGCAAAGGTGTTCCCCACAACGTTCTGAACGCAAAGTTCCACGAGCGTGAAGCGGAAATCGTGGCTCAGGCCGGTCGAAAAGGCGCGGTCACGATCGCAACCAACATGGCTGGTCGAGGAACCGACATTATTCTCGGCGGTAATCCCGAACATTCCGCATGGGAAGAACTGAAGGCGAAGTACAACTCGCGTCTGGATGTGCCCAAGTTCGAATGGGATGCTCTGACGAAGCAAATCGCCGAACGCGAAGGCATGGCTGCGGAAGGAAAAGTCGTCGCGGAACTCGGCGGACTTCATGTGGTCGGCACAGAACGACACGACTCGCGCCGAATTGACCTGCAGCTGCGTGGTCGAGCCGGCCGTCAGGGCGACCCGGGCTCAAGCCGCTTCTTCATTTCGCTTGATGACAAGCTGATGCGGCTCTTCATGGGCGACTCCGTCAAACGCATCATGCAGTGGGCCGGACTTCGCGAAGGTGAACCGATCATCAGTCCGATGGTGACTCGACGCATCGAAGCCGCTCAGAAGAAGCGCGAAGAACAGCACTTCGACCAGCGCAAGAACCTGCTCGAATATGATGAGATCATGGACGAACAGCGCAAGCGCACTTACACCTACCGTCAGCAGATTCTGGACGGACAGGACTGCCGCGCTCTGCTGCTTGGCATGATGTTTGATGAGATTGCTCGGTGGTCGAAGCAGTTCCTTGCGAAAGATTATCGCTGGGATTCGATCACCGCATGGATCCGCCAGAATACTCAGCTGGAGGTGGAGTCGTCCGACATTCGCGACATGAATCAGCAGGACATCATCACCTGGATTCGTGACGAAGGTGAGCGTCAGGGAGAAACTCAGATCTACGAGCAGATCGATATTCATCTGCCGGAGGATGCTGACAGCAGGCTGGACTGGAACTGGCTGGCACTCACAAAGTGGGTGAATCGGGCCTTCGGTCTGTCTCTGAGCGACAAGGATCTTCGAAAGCATGAACGCAGTGCCCTGGGGCCATTCCTGCTGGAAAAGGCTCGCGAAGGTATTGCACGGTGGGAACTGAAGGATCTGGACAACTTCCTTGATCCGCTCTTCCCGCAAAAATCCCTGGCTGGATGGGCCAACTTCAACTTCCTGCTGGGAGTCCAGCCGGAAGAACTGAAAGACAAAGAACAGTCTGAGATCGTGCAGCTGCTGCAGGACCGTGTGAAGCAACACTATGACGAGAAGGAAGTCACGTTCCCTGTCTCTGTGGGCATGCACAACTTCCTTGAAGGCGACGGCAAGCAGAACGAACGTTTCAATCGGGAAAAGCTGGCACGCTGGGCGAATACTCGATTCCGCACGGACCTGGAACCGGAAAAATTTTCGGAACTGCATACGGCTCAGATCCACGAAACACTCGTGGAGATCAGCCGCAAATTCCTGGCTCGACGCCCGGCAGCAGCGACCGTTGACAACAAACTGCGAGAGATTCTTGGATCGGCGGCAGACAAAGCACGTCTGACAGAAACTCAGGCCACCGCTTTGCTGCGGTGGGTGGAAGATGATCTCGGCCTCGGCATGAACGCGGATCGAGTTCGATCACTGACAGTCGGTCAGGCCAAAGTCGAAATCCTTCAGGGCATTGATCAGGTCTTCCGACCGGAAATTCGTCAGACAGAACGTTCCGTGCTGCTCGAATTTGTCGACACGGCGTGGAAGGATCATCTGTACTTCATGGGTCACCTTCGCCAGGGCATTGGCTTCGTGGGCTATGCTCAGAAGGATCCTCGAACCGAATACAAGCGCGAAGGACGTCGAGCCTTCCTGGCGATGTGGGATCGTATCGCCGAACAGGTCACTCAGACGCTGTTCCGTGTCGAACACGAAAGCCCGGCGTTCGTTGGCTCTCTCTGGCGAATCACAGCGACAGAACACGACGTGGCTCCGCCACCGGAAACCGCCGTGGATAACCTTCAGACGAATGCTCCCGAGGCGGGCGAAGAAGGTAAGGTGACGGCACCCATCATCAACGCCGGGCCCCGCGTCGGACGCAACGAAGAATGTCCGTGCGGAAGCGGCAAGAAGTACAAAAAGTGCTGCGGTAAATAGTGATAGAGATTCGCGACAGCCTGTCCGAACAAGGCAGGCTGTTGGTGTCTCAGCGTACGAAGAATGGATTCTGCCGTGCGATGGATGCTCAATATCCTGTATCTCAGCCTCCTGACGATGCTGTCGCCATTCATCCTCTGGCGCATGCTTCGACACGGGCGCTATCGTCGCGGCCTCCGTGAAAAGCTCCTTGGACGACTGACCGCTCCGCGCGACAGCAAGCCTGTCGCCTGGTTTCATGCGGTCAGTGTCGGTGAAGTCATCCAGCTTCAGAAGATCGTGAAGGAATTTCGTCAGCAGAACGGCGATCAGTACTCCATTCTGATCACGACATCGACAGATACCGGCTTTGATCTGGCACGACAGAGATTCTCCGACTGCCATGTGACCTGGTTTCCGCTCGACTTTTCCTGGGCCGTCAGTAACGCGGTGCAGACCATTCGTCCTGCCCTTGTGTGCCTAATGGAACTGGAACTGTGGCCAAACTTCCTGAGCGAATGCGAATCACGCGGGATCCCGGTTGCTGTCGTCAACGCACGGCTCAGTGAAAAAAGCCATCGACGCTATCGACGAGTGTCGTCGCTTCTGAAGCCGATGTTTGCCAGCCTCGATCTGGTTGCAGCTCAGTCCGCTGCCAACGGCGAACGACTGCTCAGTCTGGGCGTTCGACCGGAACGGATGAAGACCACTGGCTCGATCAAATTCGACGGCGTCGAAACTCAGCGCAGCAATTCGAAAACGAAAGCGCTGCGGATGCTGTTCGGCCTGCAGGATTCGGATCTGGTCCTTGTCGCCGGCAGTACTCAGGATCCCGAAGAGACGCTGATTCTGGATTGCTGGCAGTCACTGCGATCGACCTGCCCTGCTCTGCGACTGATTCTTGTGCCTCGACATAAGGAACGCTTCGAGGAAGTGGCCTCGCTGGTTGCAGGTCGAGGACTCACGGTCGTTCGAAGATCAGAACAGGATGCTTCCCGGCCTTCAGTTCTGTCATCAGACTCCGTCGGTCTTCTCGACACGATCGGTGAACTGGGAGCCTGCTGGGGTCTGGCGGACATTGCCTTCGTCGGTGGCAGCTTTGGCAATCGAGGCGGACAGAACATGATTGAACCGGCGGCCTACGGAGCTGCGGTGATGTTCGGCCCGAACACGTGGAACTTCCGCGATGTTGTGCAGATCTTCAAGGAAGCCGACGCCTGCCGACAGATCAAGTCGCCGGAAGAACTTCTGCCGGTTCTGGAGCATCTGCTCAACAATGAACCCGCACGAAGGCAACTCGGCCACAAAGCCCAGCATACCGTCCTCCACCACCAGGGCGCCACCTCCACCACCGCCGGCCTGCTCCTGCAACTCCTGACGCCACTGGCCACCACCCGCAAAGCCGCCTAGAGTAAAGCGATTGTCCTCAATCGCTCCCTTCCCCAGTGTAAAGCGATTGTCCCCAATCGCTCCCTCCCCAGTGTAAAGCGATTGTCCTCAATCGCTCCCCCACACCCGCCGCAACCAAAAGCACCTCGGCATTGAAAGGTGATTCTGCAACTGACACACTCCTGTCCAGGGGCAAGTCATTCACCAGCTGCCATACGAATCAATACGACAAAAGGTTTGGGCAATGTCCAACAAAGGCGTTGAGACACTTTCGCAGCCGGAAGACTCCCTGTCGCACCGGCTGTTTCGCCATGTGGACATGCTTGCCGGAGTGATCGGTCCGCGACACCCCGGCAAGACGGGAACAATGGCGGCCACAGCCGCCTACATTGAATCGCAGCTGCGCGAGATCGGACTGACGGTCACTCGTGAGACCTACAAAGTTCGAGGCCAGCTGACAGACAATGTGATCGTCAACATACCTGGAAGCCAGGATCCAAACGACATTGTGATCCTTGGTGCCCATTACGATTCGACACCGGAAACTCCTGGAGCAGACGATAATGGTTCCGCAGTCGCGGTCCTGATCGAGTCAGCTCGGTTGCTGAAGGATATCAATCCAAAACGTACCGTTCGTTTCGTTGCATTTGCCTGTGAGGAATCGCCGTACTTTCATACGGGCGAAATGGGAAGCATCGTGCATGCCACAGGATGCCGACGCCGTCAGGAAAACGTCGTTGCCATGCTCTGCCTGGAAATGGTCGGGTACTTCGTGGACAAAGAAAACTCACAGTCCGTTCCGCCCATGATCCCTCGATGGCTGCGATGGCTGTTCCCTTCTCGCGGTAACTTTCTTGCAGCCGTCGCCAACCCCCGATCATGGAAGCTCTGCTGGCGCTTTCGAAGAGCATTCAAGCAGGCGACCCGGTTCCCCCTCTTTTCGATCGTGCTTCCGGAACGTATTCCCGAAATTCATCTCTCTGACCATCGCGGCTTCTGGATGGAAGGATTCCCGGCTCTGATGCTGACAGACACAAGCTTCCTTCGCAATCCGCATTACCATCAGGCCACGGACACTCCTGAAACACTGGACTATGACCGCATGTCCGAAATCACAAAAGGCGTCGCCAACGCTGTTCGCAGAATCTCGAAGTGTTCAAACCCAGTGTAAAGCGATTGTCCTCAATCGCTGCCCTCACCAGTGTAAAGCGATTGTCCTCAATCGCTGCCCTCACCAGTGTAAAGCGATTGTCCTCAATCGCTGCCCTCCCCAGTGTAGAACGATTGTCCTCAATCGCTTCCCTCACACCCGCCGCAACCAAAACACCGCAGTCACAAAACCAGCGCATCTCAAAAGCCCTGCCCTATTCGTATGAATCCGCGTAAATCCGCGTTCATCCGCGGTTACGACTTCGGATCGAAAACTCTGATGTGGTAGCGACTGAGGACAGTCGCTTTACACTGGAGGCCGCTTCATTGCCTCATTCAGAATCGAGCCGAATTCGCGGGCGCTCCAGAGGGAACGGCCGACGCCCCAGCTGGTGTCGACGACTTTGGGATCGATGTCGGCAAAGATGAAGTCTTCCACGTGTCGGCGGCTTCGAACAAGGATCTCGCCGTGAGGATCCATGATGTAACTGTCGCCGTAGCCAATGCCTTCGTAGTTCTGAATGCACTCCTCTTTGCCGAGTGACACATTGTTGCCGCGGACAAACCAGATCCCGTTCTCCACCGCGCGAGCCGTGTGGTCGGCTCGAACTTTCATGAAGTGCGAAATCAGACCTTCGGCACCGATATAGTTGAAGTGAGGAGCAAACACGATGCGAGCCCCCTTGATGGCCAGAATGCGCGCTGGCTCGATGAACCCACCATCCGAACAGATGATGACGCCGAACGTGACTCCGTTATGCTGGAACACCGGGAAGTCGCGGCCCTGGCGATGAAATCGCTGGTAGGCCGAACACTTGCTGTAAAAGCCAGCGATGTGCCCTTTGTGACAGACGACGGCCGTGTTGTACAAATCCGAACCGCGAGTCTCATTGAAGCCCACGATCAGCATGGACTCGAATCGACTCGTCGCGCTCAGCACTCGCATGATCTGCGATGAGTCTTTCGCGAAGGCACTCGCTCGGGCCAGTTCTTCGGTATCGGGATAGCCCGTGAGGAAGCACTCCGGAAACGACACGATCTCGACGCGTTCCTTGTCCGCCTGTTCAAGGCCTGCAACGACCCGAGCCAGATTGCCTTCGAAGTCTCCGAGCTTTGAGTCTGCCTGACAGTGACCAATACGCATGATGACGACTCCTGATCTGTCCCAAGAGATTCGTGAAGAGCACAGGATGGCATGATGTCGTGTGGACGCGGTGGAGGAAAGCGTGGGAGCTATCGTGACGGCCGTGGCATACGCAAAGGCGCACAAGGCGCGGCCCTCCCCCGAACTTGCTGGCGCTCGTTCGACCCCTCCCAGACTTTGTCTGGGAGGGGAGCGTTGTGAGTAAGTCCAGTTGCGCGTGCAGCCAGGCGCGTAGCGGATGTATTGAGTGTGGTTGTGGGGCAACATGTGATGCGATCGTGTTGCCGGTGTCTGCAACTCCAGAACTGCGAGAGACTTACCATCATCGCAGCAATCATTCGTCACTTTGCGTGTTGCCGCGATGCAACATCGACCTGAACACCCTTTACACGCGTGTAAACCTGGCGGAAGAATTTTCTGAGTTCCCGTAAGTCCATTTGCAGCTGGCAGTTACGTCACACAGAAACGGCTGTTTTTGAAATTCTCTACGGTCCGGCACAGGGGTTTGGCATTCAGCCTGCTTTACACAGGTTCCATCAGCCGCTGATCACAGTGATCAGAACTGAAACAGAAACCTGCGAGTCATCCGAAACTGACTCGCACATCGAACAGGAGAACTGACCATGCTGAACCTCATCAACACTCTGAAGAATGACAACAACGGCTTCGTCGTATCGGCTGAACTGGTGCTCGTCGGAACCATCACGGTTCTGGGAATGATCGTCGGTCTGTCCGAACTGAGCTTCAACGTCAATCAGGAACTCGAAGACGTTGGATCCGCCGTTGGTGCCATCAACCAGACTTATTACTACACCCTCGCCAGCGGCAAGAAGGGTGAAGTCGTCGGCAGCACAAACCTCGACTTCCAGGACGCCTGCGACAACAGCTGCGACATCAACTGCGACAGCCCAGCCCGAGGCGAAAAGTAGGGGAAAAGCGGAAAGCCGCAGGCTTCTTCTATTGCCCTTGCTGAACACTGAAAACTGAACACTGACTACTCTCTTCTGAAAACTGACCACTCAAAATCCGGAGACTCTCATGAACCTGCTCATCGCACTGAAGAATGACAACAACGGTTTCGTCGTATCTGCAGAACTGGTCCTGATCGGCACCATCACTGTTCTGGGAATGATCGTCGGTCTGACAGAACTGTCTTACGGCGTCAACGAAGAACTGGAAGACATGGGTTCCGCGTTCGGAGCCATGAACCAGACCTACTACTTTACATTGGGAAGCGGCCAGAAGGGTGAAGTCGTCGGCAGCACGTTCCTCGACTTCGCTGACGAATGCGACAACAGCTGCGACATCACCTGCAACAGTCCGGCTCGCGGCGAAAAAGGCAACTCCGGCAGCGGCTACGCTTACTAACAAGGGACAAGGCCTCCTGACCTGCCAGGCCTGGCGGCTCGTTGAACAGATGTCGCTCACGTGGTGAGCTAGTCGAAAGACTGCGACCCGCCGGCAGCAAGTAAAGAAGGATTGGGAACGATTGAGGACAATCGTTCTACACAAGACTCACGGGGGCTCCGGCAACTCGCCGCCCCCCGAGATGAGTCTTCCCAAACGACCTCCAACGGAACTCAAACGAAACCACAGAAAGCCGACAGCGGAAGATCGCATGAAACTCGATTCACCCCAGTCGTGAATCGCCGAAATCGCCAACCCAACCACCCCCTTCATTCGGTCTTCCGCTCTCTGCTTTCAACTTCGTCTCCTGTTTCGGGACAAGCAGCCCGCGTTCTTTCTGAGAACGCCGGGCTGTTTGTCTTTTTGCCGGGCAGCCGAATCGAAAGCGAAAGGGAAATCGTTATCCTTGTGATGAACGGCTTCAGTGCATTCTGTGTCTGAAGCAAGGTGAAACGACAAAACCAATCCGGGCAGTCCAGGGGACGAGTATCACGACGATGGGTACAGACAAAAACGTGCAGGTTGGCTTGATTCAGATGGTGTGCGGAACCGACCCTTCCGTGAATCTTGAACGAACGATTCAGCAGGTTCGTACGGCAGCAGCCAGTGGTGCTCAGATCATCTGTCTGCAGGAAGTTTTTAATACTCAGTATCCCTGCCAGACCGAAGAGCATGCTCGCTTTGAACTGGCCGAACCGATTCCCGGACCAACCACAACGGCACTGCAGAAGATTGCCAAAGAGTGTGGTGTCGTGATCGTGGTCCCGCTGTTCGAAAAGCGGACTCACGGGCTCTATCACAATTCCGCCGTCGTCCTGGATGCGGACGGATCAATCGCCGGGCTGTATCGCAAGATGCACATTCCCGATGACCCGCTCTACTACGAGAAATTCTATTTTGCTCCCGGTGACCTCGGGTTCCTCGCGTTCCAGACGAAGTTCGCCAAAGTCGGCGTCTGCATTTGCTGGGACCAGTGGTACCCCGAAGCAGCTCGCCTGACCGCCATGAAAGGTGCGGAGCTTCTGTTCTACCCAACGGCCATCGGATGGATTCCGGGCGAACGCGACGTCTATGGAGCCAGCCAGTATTCCGCATGGCAAACCATGATGCGCAGTCATGCGATCGCGAACGGCCTGTTCGTCGGCGCGCCGAATCGAGTGGGGCTGGAAGGTCAGATTCAGTTCTGGGGCGGAAGCTTCCTGGCAGATCCCTATGGCAACGTGCTGGCTCAGGCCACACACGACGGGGAAGCCATTCTGCACGTTAGCTGCGATTTGTCACTGATCAACACCGCAAGGACTCACTGGCCCTTCTTCCGCGACCGACGCATCGAATCCTTCGGCGACCTTCAACGCCGATGGTGTGAGCATTAGCGTTCGTGCAGCAATCAGAATAGCGGAAGGGCTCAAGCCCTCCGGTGCCGAAAACCAGTGGGCTGACCATCACGGCAGAAAGGCAGAAGGATGAGTACGTCGGTTCCTGAAGCAACGCTGGCACAGATTCGAGCCGAGCTGGAAGAAGGCCGACTCATCGACGCCATCAAGCTGTATCGTGCCGCCACCAAGCTCGGACTGAAAGACAGTCGCGACGACATTCTGGCGATGTGGGAGAAGCTCGCGACGGATGAACCGGAACGATACTTCCGATTTCATCAGCGTCCGAAGGGTCGAGCATGGACGCTGATTGTTGCCGTGGCGGTCTTCGGCTGGATTATCTGGACCATCTACGGCTACATCTTTCCTCGACTGTCCGGCGAGAAAGTTTCTCCGACCGCCGCGCTCGAAATTCGCTACACGACTCAGGCAGACCCGCAGGGACAGCCTTGCCTGCTGGCAGCAGATTTTTCGACGTTTCGAGGATACCCTGAAGTGAACGGCCGCTCGAAAATCACACTGAACCTGAACGAGACGGGAACCGAGCGTTTGCGAAACATCCAGAAACAGGCGGACAGCAAAGAACTTCTCGTGTACGTTCGTCAGCAACTGATTGGCAGGACACCGGTTTCCCAGGAACAGACTGGCTCGATAACCTTTGAGCTGATTCAGGACCCGAAGATCGACGCCAACGAGATCTATGCTCGACTGACGGAGTAGAAGGTCACCGTCGTCGGTGTATTCTGCTACAGCAATCGCCAGTCCTTCGCAATCATTCGAAACAGGATCGCATACTTGTGGATACGATGTCATGGCAGGAGCGACTTGCGGCGGTCGAAGAGACCATGCGGCTGATCAGCCAGCAGACAGATCCTCAGTCACTGGTGCGAGTTTACGGGGAAAGAATCCAGCAGCTGGCTCCCATTGACCGGCGATTGTCTCTCAGCCGACGCGATCTCGCATGGCCTCAGGTGCGCATTACTCGCGACACGAACTGGCCGACGCAACTGGACCCATGGAAGCAGAAAGCACAGCTTCCGATGGTGGAAGGCGGATTCCTTGCCGAGCTGTCGTACTCGAATGAGACTCGCATCATCGACGATCTGCAGATCAGCCCGGATGACCCAGGAGCATCCTACCTGTCGGGCTATCGGTCGCTTCTGGCGATCCCGATGTTCGATGGTGGCGAATCCGTGAACACCGTCGTGCTGCTTCAAAAGAAGCCGGCCGCCTTTGACCGCGAACGAGTTCCGGACCTCGTCTGGCGAAGCAATCTGTTCGGCAAAGCCACCGGGTCACTGGTCCTGAAGACTCAACTGGAAGCCGCACTGAAAGAAGTGGATCGGGAACTTCGCACCGTCGCAAGACTCCAGCGATCATTGCTTCCACAGCATCTTCCCAAAATGAATCGCATGGACGTGACCGTGCATTATCAGCCTGCCAGCCGTGCTGGAGGAGACTATTACGATTTCTTTGAATTACCGAACGGGCAGTGGGGCATCTTCATTGGTGATGTCAGTGGTCACGGAACACCAGCCGCCGTCATGATGGCCGTCACCCACTGCATCGCTCATTCACATCCCGGCCCGCCATCTCCGCCGGGAACCGTTCTTCAATATCTGAACGATCATCTCAGCCAGCGTTACACGGATCGCATTGAGACATTCGTGACGGCCTTCTATGCCGTCTACGATCCGGTCGCCAGGAAGCTGACTTACGCTTGTGCAGGGCACAATCCTCCTCGGCTGAAGCGATGCATGGCAGGAGTCGTTGTCGCGCTGGACAAATCAGGCGGCCTGCCGCTGGGTGTGATGGAAGGCACGGAGTATCCGGAATCGTCCATGTATCTTCAGTTCGGTGACCAGCTGATTCTGTACACAGACGGCATTACGGAAGCACAGAACTCCGCGGGCGAACAGTTTGGTGAATCGCGAATCGACGACGTCCTTGCTCACTGCGGCCTCGATTCCTCGGAACTTCTGCAACGCCTGCTGACAACCCTGAACGACTTCACCGGCCCCGAACCCCAGCACGACGACCGCACCGTGATTGTACTGCGAGCCACGTAGCGATCCAACAATGGCGATATCCTGCTCCGCCACCTGGTTTATCCAGGTGGGTCCACGGTTTTTGCACTACCAGGCGTCGCTGGACGAATGCAGACGGTGCTGGCTGTCGAGTGACTTTGGTTTCGCGTCTTGAACCGAAGCGTAGGTGATTCGGCGTGTGCTTGTTTGGACGTGGAGAACTGGGTAGTGCAAAAACCTGTTTCCACCTGGGTAAACCAGGTGGCGGGCATACAACGGTGCCACCCACCAACATTCAACGTCGCCAACACATCCGTGTATAACAGCTTTCGCCACAGCCTTGAAACTACGCCGAGGGCGCGAAAAGAATCTCGCACGCCGATCACGATCGAGTCGTGAATGTCACTGCGACTTCAAGGCGTTCCGGGACGAACATTGGCCGAACCGAACGGTAACGGGAGGTTGCCTGATGGTCACTCCACTGGTTCACGAGAATTGTTCGACTGACAATTTGGAGCACAAACGGTGAACAGCAAAATCGTATGTATCCCGTACTCTGGTATCCCAGATGTTCGCGTAGGCGAATGGCATGTCGAGAATGGCGCGGCCGTTGCTGTGGGGCAGATCATTTGCACTTTGGTCGGCAGAACCCCGGTCAGCGAACATCCAATTCTGCGCACAATGGATCCAGCCGAAGTCGCGACATATTGTGCCGGGCTCGTAAGGTACGGGTGAAAGAAATGAACCTACTTCGAACTGTTGGAGAAATGAAGAGTCGGGTTGATGATCATTCACTCGATCGAGGTGTAGTGGGCATTTCTATCGAAGTGCTCTGTGGTGCTTCACTGGAAAGTCAGTTCGTTTGCGTCTACACAGAAGACGGCAATTCGTGGGTAGTGCGCGCGACACATAGACTCACGGGACGGATTGGGGCCTTGGTCAGCAACCAAATACGGTATACACGACACCCATGCTCGCACTACCTTGTCGACCACTATGTTCGCTTGATGCACAATCGGCTTGCAGGCGTGACCGAAATTGAGATGCGAGACGATACACTTGACGGAGAGTGCCTTCTGGTCCGTGTGCGACGCGAGAAAGGTGCGGTGGAACATTGTGCTATGATTGCGGATCCTCCAAGTGAAAGCTCTCCAAAGCAAGCAAAAAAACTGGTTTCATGGCTGCAACAAATAGTTGCCGCGAAACCAGGAGGACTCGAGTGGTCAATCGCTCGATGGTTTAGACTCACCATGGAGAAGTGGAGGCATCGAGAGTAATACACCGATCTTCGTTCCTGCTCGATTTCGAATGAGGGTCAATCTCCAACCAGCGTGTTGACTGCCAGCTGGTCGTTGTGCTTCGTGGTTCTATCCGTGATGATCCGAGTTCATCCACTCATACGGAATACCGAAATACTCGGCCAAACAAAGCGCCTTCAATATCCTGCTCCGCCACCTGGTTTATCCAGGTGGGTCCACGGTTTTTGCACTACCAGGCGTCGCTGGACGAATGCAGACGGTGCTGCCTGCTGAGTGACTCTGGTTTTGCGTCTTGAACCGAAGCGTTGCTGATTCGGCGTGTGCTTGTTTGGACGTAGAGAGCTGGGTAGTGCAAAAACCTGTTTCCACCTGGGTAAACCAGGTGGCGGGCGATGTGCGTTGCTGGTGTGATCGATTCGAACCGGGGATGTTCAGCGACGTCCCGTTCGAGGCAGCTTTTCTACATAGTGACGCACGGCATCTGCGAAATTCCGGATTCGCCGGAGGATTTGAGATGTTGAGCGTGGCGCGTTCATTGAGACTCGTGCAATCACGCAGACGTTCGCCTGTCTGTCGATACTCTCAGCGACCAGAGTTGCTTCAGGACGATCGTACCGACAGCTGAGTTCCAGATCGTCTCGTGAATAGTTCAATTCAATGGATCCCTTTTCCCGAAGTTTCGATCTGCTGATCAGCAGGAATCCAGCTTCTGACATTGTCTGTGCAAGCTCGGACTGTACTTGCTGGATCAAGCCACCTTCATGCTTGATCCGGTTTGGATCGTCCTGCCCGGACTGCTCTTCAGAGTGAATCCTGCGACAGGCTCGGCACCGGATTGCCGTGGCGTACAAGGAGCCTTTTGCGACTTCGTAATACCACTTCTGCTGACTGGCAGTCCAGACCTGTTCCTTGTCGCAGTCGATGCATTGGAATGGCTTGTCCACGTAGTACAGCACGGGCGCGGAGCGGGAATTGTTGGCGACCTGTTTTGCTGTATCCGCCATCACAGCGCCTTCGGGCACTCTTGATTTGTCGAGCTGATCTTGTGGCGCGAGGCTTTTGTTGGCGGCAAAAATTCGACACTTTTGCTGCTTTCGACTCAAGAGACTCCTCCTGCTCTGATGAACAGACAACCGCGGCGGATCACAGTTCAACACGGCTGAGCAGAGTTGAGATCGCGTTGGCGAGTGTGGAATTTGTCGTTACAAATGTGATCGTATCAACATTCGAAAATCGTCTGGCAATCAGCGGTTCAATGGATTCAATAAACGTCGCTTCGGAACAGCGACCGTACCCACACGCCAGACATGCCGCAGCGATCGTCTGACAGGAAGCGGTAGACAACTGACGAATCGCTTCTTCGTAAGCCGAACGGATGAAGTCGCCATTCGTCTCATAGAACGCGTCAATGGAAACCGCATGAGCAATGGCTTTGAAAGTTGAACCACACGCTGGCGCAATCACCGCATTTCCCGGCTGAAGAAATGGCCGGCCGGTTGAACGCAGTTGGTCGTGAAGAAAGTCCTGCATCGCGCTGCCATATCTGAGCAGGAAAGCACCTCCGACACCGCCAGACAGATTGAGGTTCGGGTTCGCCGAACAAATCAACCCGTCGGCCTTCGCGTCGAGGATGTCTCCAATTGATACTCGCCAATGCGTCATGGGGCTATCGTAGCTTCGGGCAAATCCATCTGCAGGTCGTTGTCACCGGAATGCAGTTCAACCCAACGAGTAACAATCGGCTCCGTGGGCGATTTGCCTTCCAGTTCTTTGAGTGTGATTTTGACTGTCCCCGGCGGCAGCATGCTCATTGCCGGCAGGAATTCTCCGGAGTTCACCTGGATGTTCTCGATCTCCAAATAGTCATTCGCGGCATCTTCCACAGTCGCGAGAAGCCGGCCGTACTTCTGCTTTGCGTCGCCACTGATTCGAAGCCGCAGGCGGGCTTCTTTGCGCAGAGAGATCGTCAGTGGGGCGGCGTTATCTGAAGTGCCATTCTCCAGGGTCGCAGCAGGCCACTGGACAGCCATGCGTTCGTAACCTGGATGTTCCACAAAAACCGTACCCGACTCCGCCGACAGTGAATCGAACACAGCACGCCCTTCTTTGTCGGTCCACTCGATGCTGGCTCCGGTCAGTCGGTAATTCCAGGCGAACAGTCGCCTGCGCGGCTCATGGGGCATCAAACCCGCCGCGGCATTTGCAATCGGCAAGCCAGACTCCGCATCGACAACTTTCACAACAAGCCGCTGAGCCTTCTTCAGGGTAAACTGGACTTCGTTAGTACTCGCCTGACCAGGATCGGCTTGAGCATAAACCGGCTCCATGATCGCATAGGAACCGTCATTCGCAGCCACCAGAATACGGTAACAGCAACCTGCTTCTAACTGACCAATTTGGAAGCGACCATCGTCGGAGGTGTGAACTCGTTCAGGAACTCCGTAACGGCCCTCATCTTTCCGAGCCTTCTGCAATGGAAGAAGACGCACTCGGATGTTGCGGACCGGAACACCATCTTTTGTGACTCGCCCGGCAATCACGCCCAGGCTCGGCCGTTCAGATCCACCGCCAATCGAATTACGCAATGAGCCCGCGTCTGTCGCCTTTGCAACCTGCAGAGCCATCTCGAATGTTGCATTGGCGCGATTGATTGCGAACATCTGACCATTACCACGGTCGTACCCAAACACGGAAACTTCCAAAGGAAAAATCATCCTGTTCAGAGCCAGTCCATCCAGGCTGAACCGACCATGCTCATCCGTTGTTGACGCGAGAACAGAAGAGAAAACTGAGCGAGCAAAAGCTGCATGAACCGTTGCCCCTGGCACGGGGCTTCCATCGGGATCAACAACACGACCTCGCACCATTCCGCCGGGAGACATTGGCACTTCGATGTGAGTCACATCTGTCAGACCTCGTTCGGAAGCATCGACCGCAAACTTCAACGTCTGGCGACCATTGCTTCGAACAACAAACTCAATGATATCCGCCCGCAAGCCTCGGAACTGAAAACGGCCTTGTTCATCGGTCGTTTCAACTCGTCCGTCGATGGAGAAGACCTGTGCGCCGGAAACCGGGCTTTGGGTGACGTCGTCGATAATGGTGCCCTGCACTTTCCGCCCCGGCTTCAATTCAATGACAGACACAGCCTCTGGCAGATGGACGTTCGATTCAGACTGAGGATTAGCCACTTCAATTGCGGTTTCGAGCATCCCGCCGTCATCACCCAGCACTGCGAACACGCCCCAGCTGGCCACCGATCCGCGAACTCCCGGAAGCTTCAGTGAGAACACTCCCTGATCGTCAGCGGTCGTCATCAAGCGATGATCGAACACACCAACCGGCTCATATCGGACGGCAACAATCTGCGAGCCCCTTGCCTTCGAGCCATCCGGTTTCAGAACTCGCCCGGCAAACGCCTTCACTGGGATCTCAGAATCTGCAGCTGAATCCTTCGCAGCAGTCACTGGCGTTTCGTCAGCAGCAGCTTTGCCGGAGAAACTTTCCACGTTCAGCGAAGCGAGCAACGCCAGCAATGCGCCAACAGGGACCAGTTTCACCAAAGCCGGATAATGCTGCAGGCCGGACGATCGAATAACGTTGGTTCGCTCTGCCAGCGAGGTCGCATCTCTCATTGCCAACTCCGACCTTCCGAAACAGCCATCTGCCATCGTCGAGTGGAACTCCCACCGGCAAGGAGTTTTCGATTGGCGATCTTTGTCTCCGCATCTTTAGGTGACGGACGCGACCTTGGATCGGCCATCCAATCAAAACGGGAAAACACCAGGGGCACTAGTATGAAAAAGCTGCGGAACCGTGAGTGAACAGGCGTCGGTTGCCCGGGGACACGGATCGTGACCTAGAATACAGTTATCTTCCAGGAATCAGGAAGACCGGGCGGCAAAGATGGCTACAAAAATGCGACGTGAACGGACGAAACTGGAACGGGTTCCCGTTTCACCATAAGGCGAAAAGCTGGCGAAATCCGATGATTATCATACGGTCATGAGCCCTGACCGCGAATCTCGACAGCAGCTTCAAAACCTGGTTGCCGGAAGCCGTGGGGTTTCCGAGCATAAATTCTGAAATTTTGTCCAACGCCTACCACGATTGTTGCTGGCAGTTGGACCAGGCGTTGGTAAATTGTCAAATTCGGCAATTCGCCGGATTTCCACGAATGCTCCGAGATACTTAAGTTGTGAGCCTCTCGGAAGGGTGATTTTCCTTCGGAGTTCCCTTCATATGGTCGCAGCGGAATTGAAAGTTGTCGGTGGTAAACACACCGGCCAGGTGATTCCTCTCAATCGGCGCAAGTTCCTGATTGGACGGGAACAGGACTGTCAGTTGCGTCCAAACAGCGAAATGGTAAGCCGTCACCACTGTGTCTTTAGCGTAGATGATTTCTCTGTTCGCCTGCGTGATTTGGGCAGCACCAACGGAACCCTGGTCAACGGAGAGCGAATTCGGAAAGAAACTGTTCTCGCCAGCGGTGACCGGATCGTTATTGGTAATCTTGAGTTTGAACTGGTTGTCCGGGCAGGCGTTACTACTGCTGAAGCAGACAGCAAAGTCGTTCCCTCTGTCGCCCTTGCGAACGAAGAAACTCGTGTCACTTCACGAACGGTTCTGGAAATGCCGGCTGTTAGCCAGCCAGCCCCTGAACCTGTGACGACTCAGGCACCGGCTCCTGCCGTCAATGAAACACAAGCCCTGAATTTGCAGGCACTTGCAGCAGCAGCCCAGCCGGCGGTCGGATCTGGTGACACCACCATGATCAATCCGGCAGGCATGATGCCACCGCAGTACCCGTACCAGCAAATGATGCCTCAAATGGGATATCCGGGAGCCATGTACCCTGGCTACCCGTACCAGCAGCCAATGATGCCGGGCTTCGGCCAGATGTATCCCCAGATGATGCCGCAGATGGGTTATCCAATGCAGGCCCCCATGATGGCGCCACAGGCACCGGCAGCTGCGGCGGCCCCGGCGGCGTCCTCCACAATTGAGGTTTCTCTGCCGGATCCGGAAACGACCGGAGCGAAAGAGGCGGAAGCGGCCAAGGGCAGCACTGGCTCAAACAAGAGCGACACAGCCAAGCCAACCGGCGCTGCAGATGCGATTATCAAGCAATACCTGGGGCGACGTCCGGGAGGCTGATTTCTGATCCCGAATTCCGCCGAAATGGTCTGGTAATTGATTGCGGGCTTGCAGGAAACTCTGCAGGCCCGTCATCGTTTACGGACAACGCGATTCAACGCGACCGAACTCTTTCCAACCCTGAAGGATTTCATTCATGGCTGATCCTGACATTCAGCGACGGTACAAGGAGTTTCTGGACCTGCTGCCACTGACTTTGACACTGGCCGGACTGCCCCCAAGCGACCATGGACGTTACTTTACAGCGGACCAGATTGAATCACGCCTGTTCACAATTAGGCATGCCTGGAAGGCGGCAAGACAGGTTGTGCGGGAATGCATTGCCGGGAATTCCGGACAGAGTCCAGGGGAAGGTTGATTTGAGTCATCTGGCAGGCAAAGGGTTGTCCGGGAAGCAGAGTTGTGACGTCACCGAAATGACTCGCAACGACTCAAATGCTTGACAGTCTGACGTTTTGCCAGTACTTTTCCTGATCGGCCTTGAGAAAGTGGTGAATTGGCTGGGGATTTCCGGCTCAATTGCCGCTTTTTGAAGTTGTTCGTTATTTGTCTGAACAGAAAACGTGTTCGAGGAACCTGAAATGGGCAAGATGTAGATCTTACTCCATTTCCCGGCAGTCAGTGATGGAAGACCACAGAGCGGGTCGTTCATTGCTGGAGGTCCGGATGAGGTTCCGGCAGTACCACACTGTCGGTCACAAAAAGTGGGACTTCGATCCCGCTTTTTTTTTAACCACGCTCAGCACAACAGACCCAAGTCTCATGAACGGCAATGAAATCCTGCGAATTGTGGACGCGATTCACCGCGACAAGGCGATTGACGCTGATGTCGTTTTTGAGGGGATCGAACAGGCAATTCTCTCCGCAGCTCGAAAGCACTTTTCGGAAGAAGAGCAGCTGGAGGTACGCATTGACCGTGAGACCGGCGAGCCGTCTTTGATTTGCGATGGACGAGCACTGGAGCCTGAACTGCTGGGTGACCTGCTGGGACGCATCTCCGCTCAGACCGCAAAACAGGTGATGATTCAGAAGATTCGCGAAGCAGAACGCGACACACTCTACGACGAATACCTCGACCTGCGCAGCCAGTTGATTTCCGGCCAGGTGACTCGAGTTGATCGCGGCACCGTGATTGTTGCTCTTGGAAAAGTCGAAGCCATTCTGCCTCGCAGTGAGCAAATCAAAAAGGAGAGCTTCCGCACGGGTGACCGAGTTCGCGCCATCGTGCTGGATGTTCGCAAAGCAGGCTCACGTGTACGAGTGATTTTGTCTCGGACTCATCCGGACTTCGTTCGTCGCCTGTTCGAACAGGAAATTCCGGAGGTGCATGAGCGAGTCATTGAAGTTCGGTCCATTGCCCGGGAAGCCGGCAACCGATCAAAGGTCGCAGTGTCATGCATGGACACCACGATTGACTGTGTCGGAGCTTGTGTGGGTGTTCGCGGAGCGCGAATTCGAGGAATTGTGGAAGAGCTGGCCGGCGAACGAATCGATATTGTCCGATGGAATGATTCGCTGACAATTCTGGTGCCGAACGCACTGCAGCCTGCCGAAGTTGAAGACGTGATTCTCTGTCCGATGCTGGGCAAGGTCATCGTTCTGGTTCGCGAAGATCAGCTGTCACTCGCGATCGGCAAGTTCGGACAGAACGTTCGACTGGCATCGAAGCTGGTTGGCTGGGACATCAACGTAATGACTCAGGCACAGCTCGACGGGCAGCTGGACAAATCCATTGAAGCGTTTTGTGTGATTCCGGAAGTGACTCCGGAACTTGCTGAAAACCTTGTTTCACAGGGATTCTTCACGTTCGATGACCTGTCGGTCATTGAGCCGGATCAGCTTGCGGAAATCGGCGGACTGTCTGAAGAAGACTGCGACAAGATTATTGACTACGCTGATTCGGAAAGTCGGCGTATGGAAGAGGAAGAACGGCTCGCTGCGGAGCAGCGAAAGCTGGCTGGACCAGATGCTGGAAAGGGACGAACCGAAACCGTCCCGCCGGCCGGGGAGGGAGATGGGGCAGCGGCCACTGGTGAATAGGGGTGGCCGACTGAATTTCGACGGCCCATTGCGAATCACAATCAGGGCCGATAGCCGTACATCGTTCCGCAAATGGAGACGGAACATCGTCATTCAAAAGCCTTCCGCCGGAAGGTGTGCGTCAACACAAGGAGACATGGTCTTCAGTACCTGTACGATGAAATAAGTTTCGGTGAGGCTTTCAGATTTGAAGGCAGAACAGAAGCTTTCCGTCCGTGTCCCTGGGTTGGCTGAAATCGGCATTCGCCGAAAACTGGCACAGTTCAAAGAACATCGATCACCGGAGTGCACTGCACAATTGATCGAGGGCCAGTGGATCTGAGTGTATTGTGCTGCTGGATGGGCCGAAACGTATCGCGCCGCAACCGGCAGCCTAAGGGGTTGTGTTTTGAAGATTCGAATCTTTGCCCTTGCCAGAGATCTTGGGCTCGACAGCAAAGTGCTGATTGACCTTTGCGAGGAAGCCGGCGTAAAGCTGCGCAATGCTCTGGCCACGATTAGTGAAGAAGAACGAGATCAGGTTGTTGCCTACATCAAGAAGAAGGGCACAACGGGTGGAGGAGACGCACCGTCAGCTGATCTGTCTCCCGTCAGGGATCAGCAGGCCGTCGTTGGAAAGGTGCGAGTGATCGGCACGGCACCAGCTCGCACGAATCAACGATCCGCCTACGAAGAAGAAGCAGACGCGTTAGCGCAGGATGCTGCACCTGTGATCGATGAAACGCCCGACGGTTCCGTCGCGGTGGACGTTGACGCACAGGAAATTCCAGTGGAGGCACCGGATGTCGTCACGCCTGATGACGACGCCTCAGTCGCTGCTCCAGTGATCAATGTTGTGGAAACTCCGGTGATTCCGGACCCAGTAGCTGTCCCTGTCGCACCCGCAGCAACACCAGTGCCAGCTGCTCCGACCACTGTTGCTGCTGCCCCTGTGTCTCCTGCGGCTCCGCCCGCCGCTCAGGAACCTCCTTCAGATATGATGCGGCGGCCTCGTATGCAGCAAGTCAGGGAAATGCGTCCTATCGGTTCTGTCAAGGACCGTGAACAGGCCGCAGCCGCCGCTCCAGCCAAGCCGGCAGCGCCAATCAAGGTCAACAAGGAAAAAGCTCCACCGCGTCCACTTGTGGCGGCACCGCCGGATTACGTTCCGCCGGTTGTCAAGAAGCCAAAACCTCGCGAAGAGAAAGCCCAGAAACCGGTTATCGGGCTGTCAGAACTGGTCGACCGCAAGAGTCCGCTGCATGAACAGCTGGACGCTCTGCGAAAGGCACGACAGCAGCAGGAAGGCGGCGAAGTTGCACCAAAGCCTCGCGGACCGGTCAACAAGGGTTCTCTGCTGAAGGAACTGAGCGAAGCGCGAGCGGCCGAACGACAGGCCAAAAAGCTGAAGCGAAAGAAGAAGTCCGGCACCATCGAACTCAAGACGGCTGCTCAGATTTCTTTCCCGCTCACCGTCCGTGCACTGTCTGAAGCGATCGGTCGACCAGCCAAGTCGATCATCGGGCTTCTGATCAAACAGGGACGCATGGTGACGATCAACGACGAGCTGGGTGAAGAAGAGTCCATGGAAGTCGCCATGGAGCTCGGCGTTGACCTCTCATTCAAGAGATCGCGCGATATCGAAGCAGAACTGCTCGCGTCTCTGGACCACGAAGATCCGCCGGAACTGATGCAGGTCCGTCCTCCGATCATCACGATTCTGGGACACGTCGACCACGGCAAAACGACCATGGTGGACAAGATCCGCAATGCAAACGTGGCTGCCGGCGAATTCGGTGGTATCACGCAGCACATCGCGGCCTACCAGGTGAATTACGAAGGGCACAAGCTGACCTTCGTGGATACTCCTGGTCACGCAGCCTTCGGCGAGATGCGGTCTCGCGGTGCCAACGTCACTGACATCGTCGTGCTCGTCGTGGCCGCCGATGACGGTGTGATGCCTCAGACGGTCGAGTGTATCAGCCATGCGAAGAACGCTGGTGTTCCAATCGTTGTCGCGCTGAACAAGATCGACCTGCCGGGTGTTGACGAGCAGCGAATTCTCCAGCAGCTTGCTCAGCATGAAATTCTTCCGGCGGAGTGGGGTGGCGAATACGAAGTGGTCCGAACGTCCGGTGCGACCGGCAAGGGGATCGACAAGCTGCTCGAGACTCTGATTCTGACCGCCGAACTGCACGAACTGAAAGCCAATCCCGAGCGAGAAGCTCTGGGTGTGTGTCTGGAATCCTTCCGAGACGAAGGTCGCGGAGCACTGGCCTGGACCATTGTGCAAAAAGGTACGCTCAAGGTCGGCGATGTCGTCCTGTGCGGTACGACGTATGGTCGAATTCGTGCGATGTACAATGATCGTGATGAGCTGGTGACGGAAGCAGGACCATCAGTACCGGTGAAGATCTCCGGTCTGTCTGACGTCCCTGGTGCCGGTGACCACTTCTTCGTGATGAAAGACATCGAGGAAGCGCGTGAAACTGCTGAGTCACGAATGCAGGAAGGTCGACGCGAGTCGCTCAGCCAGCGCGTTGCTCCGATGACTCTGGAAAGCATTCTGAACCAGCCGCGCGATGGCGAGGGAGTTCAGGATCTGCCTTTGATTCTGAAAGCAGACTCGCCGGGATCGATCGAAGCTCTCCGAAGCGAAATCGGCAAGTTCGAACATCCGGAAGTTCGCGTTCAGATCATTCACTACGGCATTGGTGGTGTGAACGAAAGCGACGTGTACCTGGCCAGCGCGGCGGGAGCCATCATTGTGGCGTTCCATGTCGTCGCGGAAGACCGGGCCCAGGTGCTGGCAGAACGTGAAGGCGTCGAAATTCGTCGATACAACATTATCTACGAAGTTACCGACCACATCCGCCTGGCACTTCAGGGTCTCCTGCGGCCGGAGCGCGTGGAAGTTTCAACCGGTCGAGCAATCGTACTGCGAACTTTCAGCATCAGTCGGTTTGGTACAATCGCAGGATGCCGCGTTCTGAACGGAACAATTGCACGTGACAGTCGAATTCATCTGATCCGTGATCAGAAGGTTCTGAATGATTACAAGATCGGTTCACTGAAGCGTGAAAAGGATGACGCAAAGGAAGTGCGTGAAGGCATGGAATGCGGTATCCGCCTGGATGGCTTTAATGACGTGAAGGAAGGGGACCTGCTGGAAGCGTACCGAGTGGACGAAATCAAGCGAACGCTCGATTAGTCTCTGACCACGGTTCTGCTGGAAGGCGGTATGGCTTTTCAGCTGAACCCGATCGTCAGCGATTGTGTCGACGCTCGGAAACATTTCAGAAAGAGACCTATTATGTCCACACGTCGAACAGCTCGCGTTGCTTCCATGATTCGTGAAGTGGTAAGCAGCGCGATCCTGACGGAACTGCGAGACCCTCGCATTAAGAATGTGACGGTGCTGGGAGCAGAAGTCAGCCCGGATCTTCGGCACGCCAGTGTGCGAGTTTCCGTGATGGGTGATGAAAAAACAGCGTCACTCAGCATGCATGGACTGAATTCCGCTCGCGGTTACCTTCAGTCACGCGTTGGTGAGTACATTAAGAGTCGATACACGCCGGAACTCCGGTTTGTGCTCGACGACGGAGTTCGAAAGTCGGTGGAAACCGCAGCCCTGATTCGTCAGGCGCTGGAGAATTCTTCACCGTCTGGACAACCATCGGATGACAGCGACGAACTGCCGGAAGACCTGGCGGGGATTGATGTCGAAGAATGGGAAGACGTCGAAGACGATGAAGACGGCAAGACGGACGCCTGACGGATTTGTCTGACAGGCGGAAGTCAGAGGTGAAAACCTCTGTTGGGTCGAGGGCATCGCCCTCCAACGAATTTTCGGAAACAGAGTCTACAGGGAATCGAAATGGGAACGGCAAAAGCCACCAAGGCAGCCGACAAGTCTCAGATCTGTCGCAAGTTCGTTCAGGCGCTGCAGAAGCTGTACGGAAAGTCGGTTCCAAAGATCGAACTGTCGGTCCTGGAAACCATGCTGTTCGGTGTTTGCCTGGAAGACAATCCCTGGAGCCAGGCGGAAGCATCTCTCAAGAAGCTGATTGCTTCCTACTTCGATCTGAATGAAATTCGTGTCAGCTCCATCTCCGAACTGGAGCAGACCCTGGCACCACTGAAGGATGCTGACTGGAAGGGCCTCCGAATCCGCGCCATCCTGCGTTATGTCTTTGAATCCACGTATTCATACGATTACGAAAAGCTTCGCCGACAGACACTCGAACAGGCACTGAAGACTCTGAAGAAGATTCAGGAAATGAGTCCGTTTGTTCGAGACTTCATTTTGCATGAGATCCTTGGCAGCCATGTCGTGTGCCTTGATAATTCCATGCTCACCGCCGCGCGCTGGCTGGGACTGGTTCCACTGAAGTCTGACCAGCACGATGCATCCGAGTTTTTGAAGGGCGGATTGAAGAAAGCAGAAGTTTCTGAGTTCTGCCATCTGCTGCGATGCCTCGCCACGGACCCAAAGTTCATTCCTCGGTTCACTGACATGCCGGATCAGGAACTGGGAATGGATATGGTGCCCGAACGACTGGTTGAACTCCAGAATCCTCCAAAGAAGAAACCTGCGAAGCCTGTTCCGCCTCCGGAACCTCCGAAGGTCGAAAAGTCAGCGGCAAAAAAGCCTGCAGTCCCTGAGAAACCTGCGGCAAAACCAGCTCCGCCAGCGAAGCCTGCGGCCCATGCAAAGCCTGCGGAAACAAAAGACTCAAAGTCGGCGGCAAAGGTACCTCCCAAGGCCGCTCCGCCAGCAAAGCCTGCTCCTGCAAAGGCCCCTGCCAAGCCGGCTGGAAAGCCTGCTCCGCCGCCTGCGAAAAAGCAGGTACCGGCAAAACCCGTGACAAAGAAGCCGGGCAAGAAGTAGCGGACGTCGAACAGTCGTTTGTTCACGCTCTTTACCAGTCAGCAGCGATGAAAGCCATTCAGGCTTTCGCATGCGCGCAAAATGGATGCTCAAACCGAACTCGACAGAAGCAGCCGACACATCAATAATGCGGATTGATGACGAGCCGGCTTTTTACTTTCGAATTCCCGACAGAGATTCATCATGCGGACGTTGCTTAAGATCACTGGTGATTCTTTCTGGCTGTGTGCCCTCACCTCGTTGAGCCTGCTGACAGTTCCTGTGTTTTCTGTGGCAACGGCAGCGGCAGTTGAGCCTTTCGCTCAGGATGAGGCGAAGCCTGCTCAGGAAGATCCCGGCATTCCCGGATTGCAGGAACCTGATCCAACGAAAGTTCGCGATGAATCGGAAGCCATCGATCCGTCAAACAAGGATGCTCTGGCCTGGTACATGGCCGGTCAGAAGGCTCTGAAAAGCGGCCAGCTGGAAGAGGCGGAGGAGAGTTTCAGGAATGCTGCCAAGGCCGATCCAAAGTCTGCCATCCCGCTGCGTGCTCTCGCCATGGTGCTGTTCCGTCGAGGCCAGGTGGAGAACGGACTGAAGACGGCGAATGAAGCGATGACGCTCGATCCGGACGATTATCAGACCCGGCTCGAGATGGCGGTGCTGTTTGGTTCCAATCGAAGGTTTCAGGATTCTCAGCGACTTGCTGATGAAGGACTGCAGTCGAAGAACCTGAAGCAGGATTCGTTCGACTTTGTTCATCTGCATCAGATCCGCGGCGCATCGCTTCTGCAGCTGCGAAATGCGGGAGCAGCGGCGGACAGCTATGAAGTGATTCTGAATGCCCTGGAGGAGCCGGAGAAATTCCAGCTCACCGATCGACAGCACAAGACGCTTCTGCAAAATCGCATTACGGGCTACGAGCTCACTGGGCGAATTCTGCTGGAAGCCGGACGTGTTCCAAAGGCGATCAAGGCATTCGAAGCCATTGCACGAACGGAAGGAAATACGCCTGGCGAATACAACCTCCTGCTGGCTCGAGCCTTCTATCTGCAGGACAAGCTGAAAGAGTGCGAGGAGAACCTTACAAAGTACTTCGAGACCGGTCGTCGCAGCAATGAAGCGCTCGTGCTGCTTCGAGATCTCTATCAGAACACGGAGCGATCGTCCGAACTGAATGCGATGCTGGAAAAGCTGTCGGAAGATACCAGTCAGGCGACACCGGTTCGCATGTTCCTGGGACAGGTTCTGCTGGATCAGGGCAAGAACACCGAAGCGGCAGAAGTTTACCAGACCATTCTGGACACGACTGGTGATCCGGATGCTTACCTGGGACTGGTTCGAGTTGAGATTGCCAACAGAAATCCGGACGCGCTGATCGCGACACTGAACCGTGCCGCAAGGGCTCGAATTTCCCCGCCGGAACTGGCCCCGCTGGTCACAAGTATGGCGTCGCTCGACGAGTTCTCCAGGGACACAATCAAGGCATGTCTGAAGACCTATGAAGAGAAGCCGGAAGATCTTCAGCCCGCCGTTCCGTGGTTCTGCGCACTTGTGGCGAATGAAATTGAAGACACAAAACTTGAAGCGGAACTCCTGAAGACGACTCTGGAACTGAATCCAGATCGAGAACTGATGCTCGAAACGCTTGATAAGTACGGCCTGAATCAGCTGGCTCAGGGCGAGTATGAGATGTCAGCAAAGATCTTCGAACAGATGCTTGAGATGCCAGGGCTTCCACCAGGTATGCGAGTCAACACGCTGTACCGAATCTCGGCCGCCTACGCTTCGATCAAGGATCTCAAGGCTGCTCGAGCTGCCATTAACGAAGCACTCAAGATGGTGCCCAATGAACCTCAGCTCGTTTCACGACTTGCCCTGATTGAGGCGGCCGACGGTAACCTGAAAGCGGCAGAGAACCTGTTGATTCAGGCCATCGGAGGACTCGCTGCTGAGTCTGAACTGCTGATCGAAGCACGGATTCGACTGGCAGGGATCTACGCCCAGCAGGACAACTGGGAAAACTGCATCGAACAATATGAGACGATCCTTGAGATCGAAAAGCTGGACAAGGAAACCAAACGCCTCGCGCTGATGGGTCTTTCAAACGCATGGGTCCAAAGCGGCGACATGGAAAAAGGTCAGAAGGTCCTGGAAGACGTTTATGCCGAAGACCCAACGGATCCTGGTATCAACAATGACCTCGGATACCTCTACGCTGACCAGGGAAAGAACCTGGAACAGGCGGAGAAGATGGTTCGCGTCGCTGTCGAAGCTCAGCCGGAAAATCCAGCCTATCTCGACAGTCTGGGCTGGGTCCTCTTCAAGCAGGGCAAGTTCACAGAAGCACTCGAACCATTGAAGAAGGCAAACTCCGATCCTGATTACCAGGACGCAACTTTGCTGGAACATCAGGGCGATGTGCATGAAGCACTGAAGCAGATGACGGATGCAAAGGCCATGTGGCAGCGAGCACTTGATGTCGAGCAGAAGGCCACTAAACCAGACGAAAAGATCGTCGCTCGCATCAAAGAAAAGCTGGCGAAGCCAGACGAGGAAAAGAAGTAGTTCCGTCCGGACAACCTGATGGAATGACAATCGTTCTGACGGATCGAAGAAAGCACCAACCTCCATGGCGAGGAAGACGACTATTCGCAACGATGACGAGGATGAGCGTGACGATACTGAGTCATCGCATTCGATCCCGCAGTCGTCGTTCTTTAGAGATTCCGCCGGCGCAGAGCAACAGGCGTTTGATGATGAGCTGAGACCTTCAAAACTGGAAGATGTTGTCGGCCAGAAGAACGTTGTCGAACGGCTTCGCATCCTTCTGGAGGCAACAAAGAAACGGAAGGAACCGCTGGGGCACCTGCTGCTGGATGGTCCGCCTGGCCTGGGGAAGACGACGCTGGCCACGGTGATTCCGAAGGAACTGGGAACGGACATCCAGATCACAGCCGGCCCGTCACTCAGCGCGCCCAAAGACCTGCTGCCCTATCTGACAAACGCAAGTCACGGCAGTGTTCTGTTCATCGATGAAATTCATCGCATGCCGCCGACGGTGGAGGAGTTCATCTATCCGGCGATGGAAGACTTTCGAGTCGACATCACTCTTGGCGACGGCCTGAATGCCCGAACGATCAACATGAAGCTTCAGCAGTTCACCGTGATCGGTGCCACGACTCGAAGCGGAATGCTGACCGCTCCCCTCCGTGATCGCTTCGTGAATCGCGAACATCTGGACTTCTACACGAACGATGAACTCGCCACGATCATTCGACGCAATTCGGCCAAGCTTCGATCGGAGATCAGTTCAGACGCGGCCTGGGAAATCGCCATTCGCTCACGAGGTACTCCGCGAAAGGCCAACAACTGGCTTCGCTGGACGCGCGACTTTGCTGATGCCCGCGCTGATGGACGCATCACACTCGAAGTGGCTCAGGCCGCTCTCAGGATGAAAGGCGTGGACACCGCGGGTCTTGAAGAGCAGGATCGTCGGTATCTCGAAACCATCATCAGCGTCTTTGGCGGCGGACCTGCCGGTGTTCAGGCGATCGGCCACACGATGAACATTCCGTCAGACACGCTGGAAGATGAAGTGGAGCCGTTCCTTCTGAGGGAGGGCTTTATCCAGCGAACACCGCGAGGAAGAACCATTACCAGCAAAGCGCTCGCTCATCTGGGGATTTCTGATTCATCCCGCCGCTCGAAGAAGGCCGACCGAACTGACCAGAAAGGTCTGTTCGAAGAATAATGGGCCGACAAAAAAGCCCGGTACTCGATCGGTGATGATTCGAGTCCGGGCGTTATTCGTTGTGCTGGCCGCAGCTGGAGATTTCCTTAGACCTGTCAGCCTTCCGCCACGTCGACGTAGACTTTCAAGGCGTCACGGTCTTCAACCAGCAGTCGCATCATTTCACGATAGTTGTCGAGCCCCTTCACTGGAGTCGTCAGGATTTTCTGCAGCACACCTGGCCAGGTCACTTCACCCAGAGCCAGGTCCGCAATTCCGGACTCAAAGTGCCTGAAGTTGGCGTTCACTGAACCGACAAGCAGCTTGTTGCCAAGCACCCAGTTCAGATTAATGTGGTCGCCAGGCACTTCCACTTTACGCTGACCGCCGGTGATACTGGTCCAGACGATACAGCCATTGTGGCCCAGCACCTGCATCGCTTCGAATGCCACTGCACTGCTGCCGGTCGCTTCGATGATCAGGTCCGGCTTGCCATACTTCTTCGCGATCTCAGGCAGAGTCAGTTCCGCTGTGCTGATGTAAGTGGAACCAAAGCCCTCGGCAATTTCCGCCTTCAGGTTCGGCTTGCGACCTCGAGCCAGTGTGAAGACCTCAATGCCGCGAAGACGCAGAATCAGGGTTGAGAGAAGTCCGATCTGCCCTGCCCCGGTCACCCAGGCACGCTTGGGTTCCCAGACCTGCAGACGACGCTGACACAGGAACGCCTGCTCAACCGCCTTCGCCGCACAGCTCATTGGCTCTGCCAGCACATTCAGATGTTTGAGTCCGACAGGCATGCGAACGACGAACTCTTCGTCATCCACAAAGTACTCAGTCAGATATCCATGCAGCAGATTGATCCCGCGCTCGTAGTATTGTTCTTCGCTGGTGATGTCCGATCGACCAATCTGGTCATAAATAGAACCGCCAGGGCGACGAACGGTGCACGTCACATAGTCACCGACCTTCACTCGCTTCACATTGGGGCCAATGGCTTCCACGATCCCGAAGCACTCGTGCCCGATCACAAGGAAGTCGTATCCTGGAGGAGCATTGCCGTAGAGCGCATCGTTGATCTCACGGTCGGTCGCATCAACGCCAACCTTCAGAACTTTCACCAGCACCCCACGGCCATCAGGCACATCAGACACTGCTGGCTTCGGCAGTTCTGCCAGATGAACACTGTTGGGAGTTCCCGGACGGACAGCAATGGCTTTCATGGATTCACAGCTTTCAAGGACTGAAGACGACCGGTTCATTCGGATGGAAGACTCGCCAGCGACTGCTTTGCCAGTACTTCCTCAAACCCGGTTCCTGTCAAAGGGACGGGATTCTAAGGGTCGGTTTCTGCAGGGAGCAAATTGAGTCTGTGCGTTTCCTGGGTCAAATCTGTCGCAAAAACTGCAAAGCTCCTGTTGACCCAGCCGACAACCACTGTACCATCACGATATTACAGTGAGGCGCAATGATGATTTGTCAGCTGGACTTTCAAAGCGAGATTCCGATCTACGAACAGATCTGTCGTCAGGTGAAGTTTGCCATTGGCAATGGCACTTTGCAGGCTGGGGATCACGTTCCGTCAGTGCGGGAACTTGCTGTTCAGGCCGCGGTCAATGTCAACACGGTGGCTCGGGCCTATCGGGACCTGCAGGCTCAGGGCATCCTGGTCTCGATCCGCGGAACCGGCCTGGCGGTTTCTCCCGAAGCACCTGCACGATGCCGCGACGATCGCCTTGAGATGATTCGAGCCCGGCTTTCAACACTTCTGCGAGAGGCCGTTCGCAGTGGCATTGAGGTGGACGAAATCCGAAGTCTGGTCGACCAGGAATGGTCGCGACTTCACAAAGAAGTACGTTCGTCGAAGGCCGTTTGAGTTTCTTGCTCGCGATTTTCTGCACCCTGTTTTAAGCATCTTTGAAAAGGATCTGCCGATGTCACCAGCGATCAGTCTTGATAGCGTTTCGAAGAGCTTTGGAACAACACGGGCACTGAACGATGTGACCATCAGTGTGCCAGCAGGAAGGGTCACAGCGATCCTTGGAGCCAACGGGGCCGGCAAGAGTACTGCGATCCGATTGCTGATGGGCTTTGACTCACCGGATTCCGGAACGGTTTCCGTCCTGGGCCTCAACCCGAAAACCCACGCGACGGAGATTCGATCGCAGACCGGTTATGTGCCTGACACTCCGTCGCTGTATGACTGGATGACGATCGCAGAGATCGGGTGGTTCGCAGCCGGCTTCTATCCGACAGGCTTTCAATCCGAATTTGATCGACTGATTCGCCGGTTCGATCTGACACCAGGAGATCGCATTCGCGGCCTTTCCAAAGGGATGAAGGCCAAACTTTCGCTGACACTGGCGATGGCTCACCGCCCTGCTCTTCTTGTCATGGACGAACCAACCTCGGGGCTTGATCCGCTGATCCGCAGGGAATTCCTTGAAAGCATGATCGATGTCGCGGCAGAAGGGCGAACCGTGCTGCTGGCCAGCCATCAGGTCAGCGAAGTGGAACGAGTCGCCGACGATGTGATCGTGCTGCTGAATGGCACCGTTGCAGCTCATGAAAGTCTGGATGCTTTGAAACGCTCGGTGTCAGAAGTCACCATCAGTGTGCCGTTCACCGATCAGCAAAAGGAATCGGTTGCTCCCGAAATCCCCGGTCACATTGTCGCCCATGTCTTCTCTGGTTCAGATCACACGTGGATCGTCAGAGATCTTGATGGTGGTCGCCTGAGTGAGATTTGTCGTCGCCAGAAGCTGCCGGCTCCAGTGGTTCGCAAGCCTTCACTGGAAGAAACTCTTCTGATCATGCTGCGTCAGCTGCGGCAGGAGTCTCGTGAACTCAAACAGGACTCAGCAGCACCAGTGGAAGAGTCACCCAGGAAGAAGGCAGCCACTTTCTAACTCAGCAAGACTTCCTGCGTTACTGTCCTTTCAACGAACTGCATCATGATGACCATTTCAGGACTTCCCGTCATGAATACACAGCCTGCACGTCTGATGTGGAAAGAAGCACGGACCCATCGAGCACTCTGGCTTTCGATTCTGGCGGGAGAATCGATCATTCATCTGACCGCGCGAATGAGCAGTGCGGTGTCGATGGAACTGATTCCGTTTCTGTTCGTCGTGACGTCGTTGTATGTCCTCTGTGCGGTCGCTCTGCAGTTTGCCGGTGAAGTTCATGATCGGACCGATATCTTTGCTCGCATGCTGCCGTGTTCGACATTCCAGCTGATCACGGCCAGGCTCTCCGCAGTCGTGACTGGGTCTGCACTGTTGATTTTGGCAGCGTTGAGTTCTTTTCTGGCGATCGAGTTCCTTGTTCTTCCGCTCATTCGCCTGGTATTCCCGCGGCTGGTCTCTGCCAGCAATTCCGTGTTTGCATCCACGCTGCTGACAGACAGCATTTTTGAAGACGCTCTCAGGTATATCAGCATGCTGAGCGTTCTTCTGGCAGTCGGCGTACTGGTTTCGACGAAGTCTCGTGAGACCTTCTCATCCATCATGGTGACGCTCGTGGTTGTCGTCCCATCGCTCATCATGCTGAATGTTGCAACTTACCTGATGTGGAACCAGTTGAGTTCGCTTGGGTATGTGGTCAGCGCTGTGAATGCTGTGCTGGTCGTTCTTCTTGCGGGTCCTGTGCTGCATTCGATCAGGACGTGGCATCGAATCGGAGTGCGGTCGACGTTCCCTGGCAGTGAACGCCGTTTCGGATTCTCTCTTGCCAGCTTCCGAATTGTGCGACTCCTGCAATCGACCTTTCTGGCTTCGTGGCTGAGGTCGAATGCACAGCGGCAGCCTTCTGCCGTAAGGCGCTCGTTCGCAGTCGCCTGGAAAGAGCTGCAGTCGATTCGCTACTTCTGTATCGTGGCAACCGGCCTGTTCAGTTCAGCTCTCGTGATGATTCTTCAGACAAGCGGCAAATCAGGAGAAACAGCGGTACTGTACCCCTCGCTTTATGGGATCGTTGCCGTCCTTTTCATGGAATGTGGTCAGCGAACAGTCCGCGCAGATCAGATCCATAATACGCTCGGGTTTTTGTCATGCCTGGGGCTGTCTCCAGGGCGAATCTGGTTCATCAAATCACTCTGCTGGTTTTCTGCAGGAATTATCGTCCTGGCGATCAGCAGTCTGCTCAACCCGGACTGGATGAGAATTCTGCAAGGTTCGCATGACATCAGCACACATCTGCTCCTTGCCGCCGTCTGGTCCTTCGCTTCGGGACAGCTCGCGGCCTGCTGGATTCGTCGTCAGCTTGTCGCATTTGCCGTCGCGACATTCCTGACAATTGATGGCTGGCTGCTGATGAAGACGCTGGCTGGCTGGCAGTGGTCCATTCCATTAACGCTCATTCCTTATGCCGTAAGTGCGTGGATCGTCGCAGGGATCTTTGCCCGGCACTGGGTCGATGGCCGAATGACCCGATCCATCGCCCTGCGAAATGCAGCGTGTCTGTTCGTTCCGCTGCTGGGCTTCGCGCTCGCAGGCTGGCTCCAGTGGCGTTACGAACCAGGGCTTCTCATGCATTCGCTGCTGAACGACCCCAAACTGAAAGAGAAACTCCCGTATCTGTCACAGGGACGTCCGTTTGAAACCGGAAAGGAACTGTCCCATCCGGAAGACGCCCATTGCTGGAAACAGCTGAACGAGCGATTGGAACGAGTTCGCCATCACTTTCACAGCGGCCCGGAAACACCACTTTCAGCATTCAACAGAGTTGCTGATTATCTGACACCGGAAGAGCGTGCGTCGCTCCTTGAGCCGTTCAGCGACATGCTGAACCTCGACGCCTGCGAATGGCCTCTGTTGCCGCGGTCCTTTTGTGCTCCATGGTCCAGGATGTACCACCTGGTGGTCATTCGCGCGCTGATGGAAGATTCCAAAATCGCTGAAAAGCAGAATGAGTTTTCGCGTGCCGCCGATCGACTGATTCTTGCGTGCCGACTGTCGCAGTGCATGGCTCAGCAGACATCCAGCTGGGACCGATGGTCTGCGTGTCTGATCGCAGAGCAGAGTGCCCTTCTGCAATTGCAGATCCTTGTGAATACTCACCCAGCCAGGTTTGATCTGCCCGCCCTGCTGGCTCGGCTGAATCGCACGACCAACAATCTCTGGGAACTGCCAGCAACGGATCCGTCGCAGATGCTCTCCAACCGAACGAGATTTGCCATCCTGTATCAGCAGGCCGTCCAGGATCCGGTTTCTTTTCAGGAGTTTGCATCCGAGTTTGCAAATTCGGGATTTCATGGACCGGCAGAAATCACATCGCTTTACGAGCAATCGACGGAGATGGGCATTGGCGGGCTCGGACGTAATGTCGATATTCTCAGGTATTCGGAAGTTGTCAGGACACTCGGCTATCAGGCTGCTGCATCTCAGGACACGATGGCCGGATTTCACAGCTTTCTCGCGAAACACCTCGGAGCGCTCGCAAGACACAACCAGCAGCCCACGCTGTGGGACACCTATCGAGATGTCACCGACCAGCGTGTCGATGTGATTTACTCCGTCAGTAACGACACCATCGCCATGGAGCGTGCAACAACGCTGGTCATTCTGCTGCAACAACATCGCAAGAGACACGGATCGCTGCCGCAATCACTGATGGAACTGGAAGGACTGAGTCGCCATGAACATCGACTTCTGCTTTCTGATCCCTACACAGCAGGCGGCTCCTTTGGTTACCTCGTCACTGGTGTTCGAACACAGATCCCGGTTGACGAAGATTCCTATGCAGACCTCTTAACGCCAGAACAACAGCCGTTACTTTTCACCTCGTCGTCCATGAGTCGTTTAAGCCAGGCCGAGCCCGCACATCAGCACTCTACGAACCTCGTCGACATTCCGAAGGACTTCGTCGTCTTTCTCACACGCCCGAATCAGCAGGTGCGAATCTACAACAGCCTCCCTTATGTCATTTCGAATGAGGAGTAATGACATAGTACCACTCTGCCTGAGCCACTCTATGGATTGCTCTTCTCTGCACGTTCAATGTGCTCGGAACTGACAACACATTCCCGCTCATCAAACAGGTTGATGTAGAAGACAGTTGCATCCTCGGGCACCCTGGCGGTTGCCCAGCCAGCCTGAACGTTGACTTCGGCTGGCGCTGAAAGCCACTCGCGGTCCTGCCAGCGGCCACTGGCTTTGGTGTAGCAGAGTTCCGCTTTGGTGATGGCCACCGTCGACTGGAACGTGACCTTCAATTCCCCGTCTGTCAGTCTCTGTTCGGTGATTCGAGGCAGCGACTTGCCGCCCATCAGCAGTGAATCGGCAAAGACTCGAATCTCCTCGGGATTCTCACCCGCAGGCCCGTGACCATGCGGCATTCGAATGCGCAGACAGAGCGTTCGGTCAGACTTTGGCAGCAGCATCGACTTCTTCCATGAGTCCATCGGATAGGCAAAGTCGTTCGTTCCGTTCACCCACAGAATCGGCATCGTCGCGTGAGGCAGATAGACGGACGGATCCCACTGATCCAGCCACAGCTTTGCCTTCTCCGGCCCCAGCTTCTCAAAGGCTGGCAGCCATGCGGAGTTTTCGCCAAGGTATCCACAGCCGTAAACCGGCACTGCCAGTTTGTACCGCTGATCAATCCCGGCAACGATCGACGTGAGATATCCTCCCCACGAAATTCCGGTGACACCGATTCGATCGGCGTCCACTTCCGGAAACGAACGAATCAGTGAATGAGCCAGTCCGGCTCCAACGACGGCGTGATAGGTCCATTGATCAGTGACAGGATCGTCCAGCTGGCTAAAGCTTGCGTCCCAGCCCGGAGGTCCTCCGTGTTCATGTCGCTGCCAGTTGCCATACGTTCCAACAGGAACACAGCCGCAGGTGTCGATCGCAATTGCTGCATAGCCGCGAGCATTCCAGACTTTCACCCATCGGTCAAACGCCGTGCCACCGCCACCATGAATCAAGACCATGGCTGGAACTTTGCCATTCGCAGCTTCGGGTGGAACACCGTACCAGGCAAAGATCCGGGTCGGCTTGCCCTTCCAGTCAGGCCCCGCAAGAAACAGGGATTTGACTCCCTCAGCCGAAATCCCTTCGGCAGGATACGTCTCCGGAACCTTGAGAAACGATTCCGGTGAAATCGGGAGGATCGACTTTGGGGTTTCGCCGCCGCCCTGAGCCTCAGCCAGCGGAGAACAGGCCAGAAGAGTCAGGCCGAAGACCGAAGCAACAACAGAAGTTCGCATGAATAATCTCACTGGAAACGTGATGATTCAGCAGGAGGGCACAAACGACGCCATCACAGGATGTCGATCGTGTGAATTTCGTGACCAGACGCGAGTGACTTGCCCGAGGTCATTCTCTAGAGTCCGCCTCGCCGATTCCTTTTCATTTGACTCATTAACAACACCAGCAGGGTGACCTCCGTATGCTCGACCGCAGCGCCTACTTCATCAAAGAACACGTTGGATTCCTGAAGCTGTCTGACACCTACGATATTCTGGATCCGGATACTCAGCAACAGATCGGCATCGCGAAAGAAAAACCAACGACTCTGGTGCACATCCTTCGCTTCCTGATCAACAAGAAGCTTCTGCCGACTCAGGTGTTCGTCTATGAAGGATCCGACCCGGAGAATCAGGCGAACCTGCTCTTCTCAATTCGTCGAGGCGTCAGCTTCCTGCGAACTCGTGTCGACATCCTGGATGAAAACGGCCAGATCGTCGGATTCATGAAAAACAAACTGCTCTCTCTCGGCGGTGCCTTCACGGTTTACGACGCTGCAGGCACAGAAGTGGCCATGGTGAAAGGCGACTGGAAAGGACGCAACTTCCGCTTCCTCGATACAAACCAGAACGAGATCGGCAAGATTGCTCAGCAGTGGGCGGGGCTGGCAAAAGAAATGTTCACGTCAGCTGACAAGTACATCATCTCGCTGAACGAAACCCCAACTCCGGGCAAAGCCATTTTGCTGCTGGCTGCAGGACTGGCCATCGACACAGTCTTCAAAGAAACCGGAAACTAACCCCGTAGCCATCACACTCTGAGTGATGCTCTGCGATTCCCACACCGTAGCCATCACTCTCCGAGTGATGAACTGCCACTCCCATCGTAACCATCACTCTCCGAGTGATGAAGCTTGTTCGTTTCGCCCAAATCGCACGACTCCGGATGACGGCTTCCCAACGTCTCAATCGCCCTGCTGAACGTCATCCGGAAGTTTCATCGGGAGCGACTGAGGACAGTCGCTCTGCCATTACTCCAGGGAAAAACCTGGCAGCGAGGTCATGCACGTCTTGAGCCTCGCGAGTGCGCGGATGTAGCGATCGCTCGCGGCCTGCTCGGAGATTCCAAGGACCTGCGCGGCTTCCCGGTTCGTCAACTGTTCAAAGTGACGAAGGGCCAGCACTTCGCGGTCGATGTCCTTCATTCCGGAAAGTGCTTCGTTCAGCTTCTGCGACAGCTCTTCTCGGACTGCGGCTTCACTGGGAGTCGTCAAATGATCCATCAGATGAAACGACAGCGACGTCGACGTGGAGGACGATGACCAGCCCTGATCAATCGAGAACTCGTTGCCCGCGTTTCGCTTCTGAGTCCCCAGGTGGCGACGATGAACGTCCACAAGAGTCTGGCAGGTGATCAGCCGAAACCACACAAAGATCGAGCGAGAAGCATCGACGAGGAAGTGATCGATTCGCTGGACAGCCGAGAGCCAGGCTTCCTGAAGAATATCGTCCGCGTCGACTCGACCATGCAGCCTCGGATCCATACGAAACGTGATCAGTCGCCAGAGCCGATCGCGATGCTGGGAGAATAATTCTGCCAGCGCGTTCTGGTCCCCTTTGGCAACTCGAGTAATCAGTTCGGTATCGGCCGGACTATTCGCCACAGTCAATCGATCCTCAGCAATGGCTGAACTTCCTGTTCCGGCCAGACATGGTGATGCGGAGATCATTCCCATCTCTCGGTAAGGCGGAACTCTAACAAACATCTCAGCGATGTTGTAGGTTCATCCGCCAGCCACCGCCAGAACTCGGCGGGCAATTTCGTCGGGTGATTCGTTCCCGGAAGCCGACACGGCCTGACACTCTTCCAGATTCCGAAACCACGTGTGCTGCCGCTTTGCAAACTGTCGAGTCGCCGTTTTGATCTGCTCCACAGTTTCCGCCAGGCTATTCTTCGTTCGAAGATGTTCCATCAGTTCTCGATATCCCAGCGCCTGGGACGCTGTCCGGCCGGGAGGAGGATCTCGCTGCATCAGACGCTCCGTCTCGGCGAGCCAGCCTTCTTCCATCATCTGATCGACTCGCCGGTCGATCCGTGTCCTTAGCCAGTCGCGGGGAGGTTCGATCCAGGCAACACACCGCGGCTGCTGGTCCTTTGGCTTCGGACCATGCTGCTGATCCTCAGAAATCGGTCGGCCTGTGATTTCAAACACCTCCAGAGCACGAATGAGCCGGCGCATGTCGTTGGCGTGAAGTCGTTCCGCGGTGACCGGGTCGACGGCACGCAGCTGCGCGTGAAGCCACTCCGGGCCGTTCGCGCGAGCCTGCTCTTCCCAGCGCTGTCGGATGGTCCAGTCGGCTGACGGTCCTTCGAACAGTCCTCGCAGGATGGCGCGAAGGTACAAGCCCGTGCCGCCGACGAACAAAGCAATTTTCCCGCGGCGATCGATGTCCTCCGCCGCGTCCAGAGTCAGTCTCAGGAACTCCGCGACGCTGAAGTCTTCTTCCGGGTTCGCGATATCAATCATGTGATGAGGAACACACCGCTGATCTTCGGCAGAAGGCTTGGCCGTGCCAATATCCATGCCGCGATAGATGGCCATGGAATCCAGCGAAATGATCTCGGCGTCCAGGGTCTTTGCCAGGACAAGCGATGCCGCCGACTTCCCGGACGCGGTCGGTCCGGCAAGAAACCAGCATTTGCGAAGCAGTTCAACAGGGAAGATCATTCGCGAATTAGAGCACTTCGGCGGCGCTATGCCAGGATCTCGCGAATGACTTGCCCGCGAGTCAGCGGAAATGGACGATCCGTCTGATCGTACAGCAGCGTCTCGGGCGAAAATCCCAGACTGTGGAAGATTGTCGCCGTCACATCAGCGGGAGAAACTGCTCCGGACAGAGGGAATGCCGCATGAGGATCAGACTCCCCGTGCACAAACCCGCCTCGAATCCCCGCACCACCCAGAGCGATTGAGAAGCAATTGCCCCAGTGATCGCGTCCACCGTTCCCATTAATGCGCGGAGTATGACCAAACTCGCCCAGCCAGACGACCAGCGTGTCGTTCAACAATCCTCGCTGTTGAAGATCTTCGAACAGCGCTGAACAGGCAAGATCCATGCGCGGCATCAGGTGGTTCTTCAGGTCGGAGAAGTGATTGCTGTGAGTGTCCCAGGAGCCGTTGTTCTTCACGTCTTCGACGCGAGTCCAGTTGACCTGAACGAGCGAAACACCAGACTCGACAAGCCTGCGAGCCAGCAGCATCGACTGACCAAAGCGATTGCGTCCATAACGGTCTCGCGTTGCATCGGACTCTTCCGAAATCTCAAACGCGCGACGTGCGGCTTTGCCGGACAACAGATCAAAGGCCTGCTGAGAATGCTGATGGAATTGTCCCGCTGACCCCAACAAGGGCTGAAAAGCCCTTGACCCGGAGGAGCCTACCGGCTCGTTGCCTGGCCACCGCTCACGTTGTTCGCTTGCATCAAACAGGCGCGCACCGCTGGAACCAGGAACAGAGTGAGACTCCACCTGTCGCCGTGCAGAATCCAGTCCCGCCAGCAGCGCGCGACGTGAGGCGAATCGTTCTGTGGAAACATCCGACTGCAGAGACAAATCCGGCACCTGAAAATCCGGCTTCGAGGGATCACAGGAGATGAGCCACGGATCAAACTGCCGTCCGAGAACACCCGCCGTTTGACCGGGCCACAGAATCTCACCATCGTTGGCAATGTGATACGGCAAGGCAATCGCGGACGGCAACCCGTCACGGTCCGGCCTGAGTGCTCGCACCATCGCGGCATGTGACGGCGAGAGATTCGGAGCTTTGCTGGTGACGTTTTCCTGACTGAGCGGCTGATGAGGAACGCCGGTCAGCATCTGATATCCACTGGACGAATGAGCCTGGTCCTTCGTCACGACCGAACGCAGAATCGACAATTTGTCCGTATGCATCGCCAGCTTTGGCATCAGTTCGCCAACGCGAATGCCGGGGACAACGGAGTCGATACAACCAAACTCGCCCTGAACTTCACGGGGGGCATTCGGCTTCGGATCCCATGTTTCATGCTGAGGAGGTCCGCCCAGCAGCCAGATCATGATCACCGACTTCGCGCGCCCAAAACCTGGCGACTGATCGACCTCCCCCGCGGATTGTGCGCGTGCTCGATTCATCCCGGCCAGTGAAAGCCCCAGCGCCGACAAGCCACCAACTCGTAACGCCTCACGACGGCGCAGGCCATCGCACAATCGAGTGGAATAGTCCGGGATACTGAACATGACGGGCTCCGGAAGCAGGGCCGGAAAGAGGCAGGAGGGAAAATCAGGGTCCCACACTATCTCAGATCAATCCCGCTTAGGCAAGAAGCATCCCGCAAACCCAGTGTAGAACGGTTGTCCCAACCGTTTCCCCCAACGAAAAGTAGCCGTCACTCTCCCAATGACGCTTTGCGATTCCTGCGGTTTCGTTTTCGCAACGGCGGACGCGCAGGAATCGCATTTCATCACTTGGAAAGTGATGGCTACTTTGCCCTTCAAGAAAGCCGCAACCGGCTTACTTCTTCACGAGATCTTTCTCCAGCGGTCCGTGCTCTGCCGCTGACATGAGTGCCAGGTAGTACAGTCGAGCCGCATTGGCGATCTTGGAGAAATTGATGCCCTTCATCGTGTCTGTCGTCTGGTGGTAATACGGATTGAAGCCGCCAAACAGGAACGCGACGGGAATCCCCTGATTCGAAAACGACGCATGGTCACTGCGTCCGTCGACTCGATCTTCTTCATCGTACTCGAACACGAAACCGACATGCTTGTTGGCTTCTTCGACCAGAGCATGCATCTTGGACGAATGGTCCTTGCTGCCAACCAGGTGGATCGTATTCCGGTTGTTTTCAGCAGGCTCGCCTGCCGCTTCTTCATCGCGACCGATCATGTCGATGTTCAGCATGCAGACAGCGTCGGACAACGGCTTCAGAGGATGCTGCACGTAATACTTGGAGCCCAGAAGTCCTCGTTCTTCCGCACAGAAGGCCATCAGCAGGACGCTGCGGCGAGGCTTCACGGGATTCGCATGAATCGCCTTCGCGACCTGCAGAACGGCCGATGATCCTGAACCGTTATCATCGGCACCTGGAAACAACTCGCCTCGCTGTACACCCAGATGGTCCAGATGAGCACCCACGATGATGTGTTGGTTGGCGACTGTCTTATCCGAGCCAGGATACCAGCCGACAACGTTCGGCATATCAACAGGTTCGCGTTCCACAACCAGATGAGCATCCACGGTCTTGTCCGACGCAATCAGCTTGCTCTCTTTGATGTCGCCGCCTGCGAACAATTCTGCGGGCTGGCCACATGCAGCGGCCAGAGCATTCGCGGCTGTTCGGATCACCATGGCAGCCGGATAGGCACTGGGAGTCTGTTCGTTCTGATTCACGGCCTCGTTACGAACACGAGAATCTTCCTGCACAATCAGGACGCAAGCCGGCTTGCCTTTCAGAATCCATGCATCTTCAGGAGCCAGTCGTCCGCGTCCCTGAATCACCAGCAGTCGTCCCGCAAGCGCACCTTCGGCAATTTCTGGCTTAGTCTCGCCAAGAATCGCAAACGTCACTGGAACGGCCTGATCAAAACTTCCGTTCCATGTCGTGATGCCGAGCTGATCACCTTTCACACACACGGTTGAACCAACACAGAACTGACACTTATCAGGAACCGTGTTCATTCGAATGAAGGGAACGTACTGAAACCATGTTCCGTTGTCGCCCGCTGGTTGAAAGCCATTGGCTTCGAGCTGTGAAGCAAACCACTTCGCCGCCTTCAGATATCCTTCCTGCCCTGTTCCGCGACCCTTCATGTCGCCTTCGACAAGCGTCTTCAGGATCTGTTCCGACTCTGCTTCCGTGATGCTGTTAAAACCCGCTGCGTAATCCGCGGGGACCGGTGTCGCTCCGGCAAAAGGACCAACGTGCGCATCTTCACCGGCGCGAAGACACGGGCTTGTAAGAACGCTGAGCAGCAAACTCAGCACGGCAAAACGAGATCGAATCACGGCAGATTTCCTGTCAAAGGATGGAATGTTCTGACTGGCTGGCGGGACTCGCATGATTGCAGCATGCGAAAGTGACGAGCAGTGAGCCGGCAGGTTCTTTTGCACCAGGTGGCTCTTCAGTCCGGGGAAATCGTGCCGCAAGACTGCCAGCCTATCAAGCGGCGGAGGCCTGCTTTTGCCGATTCGACCGAATTCGCATGTTCCGGTCGCTCTACCGCCGCGTCTGGAGGCGTTTCCATTCCCGCAGAGATTCCGACAACTCGGCCTCGGACTGTACCAGTTCGGCACTCAGGCGTTCCCGTTCCGCCGCACACTCCACATCCGCCGCGCGCTGATGCAGCGCGACAATCAGGGAATTCAGCTGATGCTGATATCCTGACGGGCAAACAGAGTCTGATGTTCGGGCAGATCGACGCTTCAGGAAGCCAAACATGAAACATACTCAGCAGGTCATCGTCCGGCAGAAATCTCCCTCAACGCCTCTGCACGTCAACGCCGGGTCATGGCAAGACGGCGCGAGGACGCCGAGTTCACGCCGACCACTTTGGTAAGCCCGTCCGACTCAACGCCATGCTTTTTCTGCACCACCGCTCAACAATTACCATCCGCACACTCTGGAGTTGCTGCCGGAACACAACGTGGCGACAAAACTGTGTGAACCCATCTGAAAGGCCGGCATCCCAACATCGGTCAGCCGGTGAGACAATTCGATCTCAAGTGGGAAATACCCACTTGAGCTATATTCCCACATAGAGTAGAATCCAGGGATCCAGGGAGAGAACTATGCACACAGAGACCAGAACAACAGACTCAAAAGCACGCCTGGTGTTGCCCAGGACATTCGCCAACGTCACGGTCATCATCGAGCAGATCAGTGAGACAGAATTGCGTGTACGCAGAGCAAAGGTGGTCGCCGAAGACGATCTTGCATTCGCCGAGGAATCTGCCACTCCTCTTTCGGACCGTGATCGCGACCGTTTCCTCGCCTTGCTTGAAAACCCACCGGTTCCGACAAAGGCTTTAAAGAAAGCCGCCTCACGACCGAGGGCTCGCCGTGGTTGAGTGGATCATTGAACCGTTTGGCAATGGACACGATCGAACGGCCTTTACCTGCGGGAAATCGTCGCTCGACGACTTTATTCGCATTCGCGTCAGCCAATACGAGAAGCGGCGTCTTGGCAGGACATTCGTCGCAGTGCCTGAAGGCGAAAGAAGAGTCGTAGGCTACTACACACTGGCAGCAGGTGCCGTGACGTTTGAACGTCTCCCAACAGAGCTTTCTCGCAAACTGCCAAAGCACCCTGTTCCCGTCATTCTCCTGGCCCGTCTCGCCGTCGACCAGTCAGCACAGGGCCAGCGACTGGGAGAAGGCCTGTTGCTGGACGCTCTTCAGCGAACGCTGGAACTGTCCCGAAACCTGGGAGCCTACGCGATCGAAGTCGAAGCGATCGACGATTCTGCCGTTGCATTCTATTCGAAATACGGCTTTTCACCGCTTCTCGACGACACAAAGCACCTGTACTTACCGCTTGCAACCATCGAAAAAGTACTCAAATGAGTTGGCAGAGTTTCTTTCAGGCAACATGTCGTCCGTACCGCAAATCTGATCCGCGGCCTTGTTCCTGAGCTGATTTGATTCCGAGACGGACACTGGTCAAACTTCGGTTCCGCCTGTTCTGCCACGGTGAACACTTCCCACAGGATCTCTCCATGAGTCGTCTCTTGCTTGCTCGCCTTACCTTCGCGCTGTGTTGTCTCGCCTGCCTGATTCCAACGACGCTTGATGCCGGTCTTCTGGCGGATGAATTCCCAAAGGCCTTCAATACTGACCCGCCGGATTCTAATCCTCCTTCGCCCGACGAGATGGTGAAGCTGATTGAAGTTCCGCCTGGCTTCAATGTGACTCTGTTTGCCGGCGAACCCGACGTGCAGCAGCCGATCTGCATGGACTTCGATGATCGAGGACGCCTGTGGGTTGCGGAAAACTACACGTACAGCGGCGGGCCGTATGAAACGAAACTACGGGATCGAGTCATCATTCTGGAAGACACGAACGGCGACGGCAAACACGATTCCCGGAAGGTCTTCTGGGACAAAGGCTTTATGCTGACGAGCCTTACGTGGGGCTTCGGAGGACTGTGGGTTCTTCATGATGGAACACTGTCGTTCATTCCGGATAAGAACGGCGATGATGTTCCGGATGGTGATCCGATTGTGATGCTGGATGGCTGGAGCAAGGACTGCGGTCACAACTTTGTGAGTGGGCTGATCTGGGGTCCCGACGGGTGGCTCTATGGACGCCACGGAATTGTCGATACGTCATACCCAGGAGTTCCCGGGACGCCAAAGGAAGAACGTCCTTTCATGAACTGCGGCGTGTGGCGATACCATCCGACAAAGCAGATTGTGGAAGTCGTTTGTCACGGCACAACCAATCCCTGGGGACTGGATTACAACGAAGACGGGCAGTTCTTCATGACAAACAATGTCCAGGGGCATCTCTGGCACGTCATTCCCGGTGCTCGCTATCAGCGTATGTATGGTCAGGACTTCAATCCTTACAGTTTCGAACTGATGGATATGACGGCCGATCATTATCACTGGGACACAAAGATGAAGTGGACTGACAGCCGCGATGGAAAGGCCAACGACCTTGGCGGCGGTCACTCCCACGTCGGCGCGCTGATCTATCAGGGTGACAATTTCCCGAAGGAGTATTTCGGGAAGATCTTCATGTGCAATACTCACGGCCGCCGCATTAATGTGAATCGGCTCGACCGCGAAGGCAGTGGCTACGTCGGCCGCCGCGAACCTGACTTCATGCTTGTGAAGAACCCATGGTTCCGCGGTGTCGATATCAAGATGGGGCCCGAAGGAGCGATGTACGTTGCCGACTGGTCCGACAACGGCGAATGTCATGACCACGACGGGATTCATCGAACGAGCGGACGAATCTATCGCATTGCATATGGAACACCGAAGCTGACAGAGACGCAGCGTCAGGTTCTGTCTGGCAGCAATCGTCTGGCATACCTGAACTCAGACTGGATCAACAAGCCAGACTGGTTCGGACGACATGCTCGACGCATCCGCCAGGAACTTGTAGCCGCTGGTGAGATTTCAGGTCGCTCTCTGGCGGGCAGTGCCAGCAGCGAGTCTGCTCTAAGATTGCTGTTCACAGAAGCGTTTGGCGGAAACAGCGACGTCAAAATTCATGACGCTCTCGAATCTTCTGACCCACTCGTTCGAGCAGCAGCGGTGGCACTGGCGACGTCAACGTCTGAGCGTCGAGGGACTCATCTTCAGGCCTTGATGAAGGTTGCCGCAAAGGAACAGCCTGCGAACGTGCTCCTGGCGTTTGTCTCGGCCATTCCAAAGTATCGCAGCGACAATGTCTGCAACTGTTTCGCGAAAGCCATTTTCAGCGAACCGAAGAATGCAGCCACGATTGCGGCGGAAAATCAGCTGACGCTGATGACATGGTATGCCGTCGAACCCATCGTGGCCCAGGAAGGCAAGCTCGAACTGCTGGGCTCGGTGCCAAAACTCCAGCAGTTCGCCGCTCGACGCATCATGATGGACATCGACAAGAATCCGGAAGCCGCGGCGAAGCTGCTGTCGATCATCGGGACCCAGGCGGAATCCAAACAACTGGCTCAGGCGACCGCGATGCTGGACGGTGTGATGCGAGGACTTGCGGGACGATCCAAAGTTGCGCCGCCAGCGTCATGGAAAACAGTCGAAGGTCAGCTTCGAAATTCCGGCGACAAAAACATCGCTGTCGCCGCAGAATCACTCGGCCTGCTCTTTGGTGACGGCGCATCACTCGAAACCCTGCGCAAGCTTGCCGGCGACGGTTCTCAGGACTACGTCGCCCGCGATCAGGCCATCAAGGCGCTGGCTCAGGCGAAGGATGCGGACTCACTGCCGATGTTCTTCAATCTACTGGGCGACCGAGCAGTCTATGGGACCGTCATTCAGGCTCTCGCCAGCTTTGATCATCCAAACACGGCAAAGGAACTGCTGAATCGTATGGGCGGGTTCAAGGATGGCAATCGAGGACTCGCGATTGACACGATGGCCAGTCGAAAGGCATGGGCCGACGAACTGATCACTGCACTGGAAGCCGGACGAATTGACGCGAAGGAAATGACGGCGGCTCAGGTGAGGCAGCTTCTGGCCTTCAACGATGATCATATTCGCAGTGTTCTGGAAGCTCGCTGGGGCGTCGTTCAGGAAACTCCGGAAGCTCGCAAAGCCGCCATCGAAAAGTGGCAGAAGGCACTCACGAAAGAAACGCTGGCGAAGACCAATCTGGACAACGGTGCTGAGCTGTTCAAAAAGAACTGCGCGACCTGCCATAAGCTCTACGGTGAAGGCAAAGCGATTGCTCCTGATCTGACCGGAGCCAACCGCAGCAATCTGGAATACCTTCTGATGAACATCATCGACCCCAGCTCGGTCGTTCCCAAACAGTTCACGACTTCTGTCATTGCACTGAAAGATGGCCGAGTCCTGAATGGAGTCATCATTTCGGAAACGGAGCAGGCGGTGGTCGTTCAGACCGACAAAGAACAGCTGACGATTTCTCGAAGCGACATCGAAGAATCAAAGAACACCGGCAAGTCCCTCATGCCCGACGGCATGCTCGACAAACTCAGCGACGACGAAGTCCGCGATCTGTTCGGCTTCATCATGTTCAGGAAGTAGAGGACTTCCGCAAAGAGTCGATTGCTCGCTCAGATTTCTTCGAAGAGGTGCTGGTACTGTTCCGCAAGATGGTACCGGCGGTTCTTCTTCGCTGTCCCTACGGCAACCAGAAATCCGCATTTCACCCAGCGATTGCACAAGAGGTACGCACGTCGTTCGGGCAGCTTGAAGAATGCGGCAATCTCATTTCGGGAGACATGCGCACGGTGAGCAAACAGGCCCAGTGCCTGGCGCTGCTGAGGAGTCAGTTCACGCAATGACACAGTCTGATCTGACGCGCGCCGCTTGCTGAACGCTTCCGCTTTTTTTCGCACGTTACCGAACGCGGCCGCCATTCCTTCAACGAAGTAGGACACGAACGGAGTAACGTCAGCCTCCGCGCGGCCAAAGTAATAGTTGTGGCTGCCACCGATTGCGAGGCTGTTGTAGTAATCAGGCAGGCTTTCCGAATAGTACTCTTCCAGCGAATAGATCCCCTTGAGACCATAACTGTTTCTTCGCAGCAGCAAACCACAAAGAAGCCTGGCCGTTCGACCGTTTCCATCGAGATAGGGATGGATGGTGGCAAACTGGTAGTGCGCAATGGCAACAATCACGGGAACTGGCAACTCCGCTTCTTCAAGAGAGACATTGACCCACTGCACGAGCTCCTTCATCAGTCCAGGGACATCGCGTGGCTCTGGTGGAAGGTAAATGATCCCGCCGGTCCGGGCATCTCGAACAACATTCTGCTGCTTTCGCCAGGCGGAGGCCTTCTGTCGCCCGGAAATAACAAGTCCATGAATTGTCCGAACCTCGCGTTCCGTCAGCACTGCGTTCCGCTGACTGATGGATTCCACATACGTGAGCGCCGCAAAGTAATTTCGGACTTCTGCTTCATCCCGTTCACGACCAGGAAAGTTGCCCTCCCCTTCAATCACGGCTGCCACCTGAGATTGTGACAGCTGGTTGCCTTCAATCTGAGTAGAGTAATGAGTTGAAAGAAGTCGAGCTGTTCGGCGCAGTGAGTTCAACAGCGATGCAGTGAGCGGCAAAGAAGCAACGGCATCCCGGTCGGCCTCAAGCCTCATCAAGTGGCGAGCCATCTTCCCGGTAATGCTGAAACGAGGCTCGAACATGCGCCAGTCAGACTCCTGTCACTGCGATACTGACACTCCCGATCCTTTGTGGTTCTCCGCAGTCTGTGGCTGATGGCCCGTGACAGCAGGAACGCGGAGAGTCGCCAAACATCGGCTACAGGCTAAGAGACTGCCGATAAAGTGTCAATAAAGTGTCATTAAAACAGACACCGCTGACACACATCTCCAACCCTGACTGCTCGGCAGAAAGACGGGGAAGGAATCACTGCTTTAACACTCTCACGAACTCCATCACGTCCGCAATCTCCTGCGGTGTCACGTCCTTCTCAAGGCCTTCCGGCATTAGTGATTTGCCGGTACTTCGGAGTTCTTCGATCTCGGTTCGCAGCAGTGTTTCCGTTTTGCCTTCGGCAGCGACGAACTTCAGGCTGCTGGCGGTTTCGGTCGTCAGGATTCCTGTCACACTGCGACCGGATGTCGTGACGGCGACGAAGTTCAGATACTTCGCTTCGACCGCGGCACTCGGATCAAGAATGGCTGTCAAAAGAGTCTCCGGCGTCCGATTGGTCAGCGATGCCAGATTCGGTCCCACTTCCGAACCAAAGCCATTCTGCCGGTGACACGTCGAGCATCGCTTGCGAAAGATCGCTTCCCCGCGCGATGCGTCGCCCTTCATTGTCAGAACCGTCTGTAGCTGCCCGATCACCTTTCGTCGATCAGAATTTCCGTCCGCTGCGAACAGCTTCTGCAGCCGCGTTTTGAGGGCTTCGTCTCGTGTCGTCAACAGACTTTGCCGAGTCGCAGCGTCCAGTTCGGCGGCCAGCACATGACCGGATTCCATCTGTTGCAGCAGCTGAGTCAGCCATTCCGGTCTCGTGGCGAGAAGGTTCAGCACACTGGCTCGAACCGCTGGAGTGTACGCGGACCAGGAAGACAAAAGAATCGCCGGCGTGAATTCATATCGATGTTCACCAAGCCGCTGAATCACCGCCTGCTGCAGGTCAGTTGATGTCTGCGGCGTCAAAAGGGAACGCACGAGTTCCTCATTCTGCTTCGATCCTTCGTCCATCAGAACCAGCTCGACCGCCGCAGCGCGAATAGCGGTCTCCGAGCCCGGATCAGTCGCCACGCTGCGAGCAGCCTCGAGGGTCGTGATCACTCGCGACTTGATCACGTCGCCACTAATCACATGAGTCAGACGAGTCCAGTCGCCGGACACCTGACGCAGGAGGCCGCTGAGCCCTTTCATCTGCCATGTCGAAAGCGAAGTCTCCGAATCGACTGTCAGCAGTATGAGAATCGGATCGAGGGTCGCCGCATCACCAAACAGCGCGGCCTGCCCGCAAAGAACTGCGCACATGTCATCACGATCGGATTCTGAATACCCCGCAAGCTGTGATGACTCTTTGGCCTCATCGGAATCATCTCGAACGGCCATCAGAAATCGTTCCGTCACAACGCTCACATTGTCGCGGTGAAGAGAACTCATCACGGCGGCTCGAAGATACGCGTCCGGAGTCTTTATCAGCAATTCGGCAAGCACGTTTCCCGATCCCGACTGTCGATATTGCCCAGCCACATTGGCGAGTTCCAGTCGCACTTTGAGATGAGGATCATTGACCAGCGACGTGAGCTGTTCCAGCGGCACACCAGCTTCCGGAGCCAGCCGAACGGCCCAGCGTCTCACCGCCGGATGCGGATCCCTGATCGCCGTCAGAATGTGAGGTCCCTCAAGACATTCGAGGCCGCTCAGGGTACACAACGCATGAACTCGTGCGGTCGCTCTGGAACTCTTCGAGAGTATCTTCTCCAGCGAGGCTACGATGGACGAATCGCCGTGAGCCACCAGCTGCTGCTGAGTATTGTCGCGTATCCATCCGTTTGGGCTCTCCAGGTCAGAGATCAGATCGGCGACCAGATCACGATTCGCTCGCTGTTTCAGAAACGCAGGCGGGTTCACGGAACGTGACGCTTTCTTTGGCACAATGCGATAAATGCGGCCTCGATCATCGCCCGATCGAAAGAAAGGCCGAAGTTCATCCTGTCCTTCCTTTGGCAACCACTGAGGATGCTCGATCATGTATCGATACATGTCCACAACCCACAAAGCTCCGTCGGGACCAGTGCGAACCATCACGGGCCGGCACCAGCGATCTTCCGATGCAAAGAAATCCGTCGCTGCTCCTTCTTCCGCAGGATCTCGCTCCAGGCGAAACGAAACGCCATCATCAATCAGAAGATTGTGCTGAACCAGGTTACTAAACGGCTCGCAGGTGAAAACGTGCTGCACAGCCAAAGCACCATTCTCCGTGACTCCGTTCTGAGATGAATCCGTAAACAACAGATCATCCAGGTAGATCATTCCGGAACACGCCGACGTATAGCGCCCGGACTGTTCGAAACTGTGAAACCGCTTCTCCGGCGGAGCAGCCGGATAGACCTTTGGGTTCGAAGGCGTCAGCAGCTTTCGAGGATCCGGCGGCGCGTAATGCGGGTTGCGTCGGATGTTGCCGTCTTCCAAAACATAGTGCCACAGAGGATAGCTGTTCTGCTCACCGAACCACTGTCCCCAGGCATCACGGTTGCGACCAAACTGAGACGGGCCGCTCTGAGGTTCGATGTCTCCGGACTCAGGTCGAATCCGAAAGTCGCGACTGCCCACCGAAGTTTGCTGCTGAGTCACGTGAGACAGAATCTGGCTGTCCGCTCCGTAACCAGGATGATGACTTCCGCTCGCACAGTGAATCCAGTTGTCCAGGCCCCAGCGCAACCCGTTGACTCGAAGCTGCTGGTTGCCTTCCAGAAATCCTGAATACAGCGTTCTGCGAACATCCGCTTTGCCATCACCATCCGTGTCTTCCGCATAGAAAATCTCCGGAGCGGCGGTAACAAGAACGCCTTTGCCCCACGACATGACTCCGTTGGGAAACGGAATGTCCGTCAGGAACACGGTCGATGAGTCATAGTGTCCGTCGTTGTCCGTGTCTTCCAGAAAACGAATGCGACCTCCTGGCTTGCCCTGATCATCCATGCCATTGGGATAGTCCGCCATCTCGGCAACCCACAGTCGTCCATCGGCACTCCAGTCAATCGCGACCGGGTCAATCACCAGAGGCTCCGCGGCGACAAGCTGAACCTCAAAGCTATCCCGCACATGAATCTTCTTCAGGGACTCGGCGGCTGAGATCGGCTCGGAATCCGGCCGAGGAATCGTCTCGTTGATCTGAGGATCATGACTGGCTGCTGCTGTCGAATAATGCGAGGCAACTTCGTCTGCTGCCAAAGCGTGATCGTACACTGCGGCTTCATCCAGACGCCCTTCGAGCCCAAAGAGTCCATCCGTTCGACCCCCGAGAAACAATTCATCAGCCACGCCGGAAAACGTCGGAGCCAGTTCGCCGTCAATCTCTGGCTCTTTATTACCGTCCAGATATACGGTAACTCGTGAGCCATTCCGCACGAAGGCGACATGGTGCCACGTGCGAGGACTCAGAATGGTTCGGCCAGCCAAAGCTTCATCACGATCATTGCCGTTGAAGAGCAGCAGCTTGCCATCCCAGCCTTTGCCCGCATAGCTGCCACCAATTCCCAAATGATCTCCAGGAGCCTTCGCGTTGCCGACAGGGCCTCGTGAAAAGAAATAGCCCGTGACAGCTCGATCGCTGTTCGGGTAACCATTCCAGACCCAGCATTCGAACGAATAGTTTTGCGGCAGATTCGGTACCTCAGCATGCAGCCGCCCGCCAGCAAACTGAACGGCTCGATTGCCGCGCGGAGCCTGCTGCAAACCATTTCCGCGTGGCCCCGGAAGATAGAAGGCAACCCCAGGCTCAAAGAGCGCCGGATGCTGGCCGGTGGCATCGCTCGCGGCAAATCCGGTCGCCCCGAACAGATTCGCTGGTACTCCTTCAATCTCGCCCAGACGCCAATACGCTTTGGGCCTTGAGGCGAGAACTTCGCGCGCGTAGGCGTGAGCTTCATCGGTTACTGGCCTTGCTGGTTGCCCCGACACCGCTTCCAGCAGCTGCGTCAGAGTCTTCACGATCTGTGGTTCGGCCTGCACTTCCAGTCCGGCGGTCCTTGCGGGCCATGTCGTGTAGCCGCCCAGAACATGCTGCTCCGGCGGCGGAATGTAGCCTTCCGCACCATTGGCCAGTTCGATGTTCATCGTCAACGGCAGCGGACTGCGCTGCTTCAGCTTCAGACCAGTAATGCCAAAGACTTCATCCGGAATTGCCGTGATGCCAAGGTCACCAACGCGAATGGCCTGAAGGCGAAGCTCCGCTGTGGGATCTTCTCGCAGATGCTTCTGTTCGAACGCGTAGACTTCGGACCATCCCTGCGGCAGACGATCACCGACTTTGGCCATCATGTCAGTGGCCCATTTCATACGCTCATCGTCCGGCGTGCGTCGATTTAGTTTGAGCGTGGCTTCGGCCATCGCCAGAGTCACGTCGCTGCGAAACCGAATCGTGCTGTAGGCGGCGGCAGCTTTTTCAGCAACCGCGCGAGTGTACGCATCGAGATCGTTTCGGCCAGCCGCGCGACTGTAGTCCGGCCACATGCTGTCGCCACTGGTTCCCTGCGACATCATGCCGACAAAAGCTGGCTGCTGTCGTGAGGCACCAATCAGTTCGGCAAACACATCTCCAAACCGACCGCAGAAGTCACCGGAGACCAGCGGCGATCCGTAATAGTGCATCGCATAATTGCCCAGCACGGCCAGAGGTTGCCCTTCGCGAGTCTGAATGGCCAGCAGAGTCAGGTCGGTATCCGCAGGTCCGGATGGCCCCACATGATTGGGACTCAGATGCCCCGGATGCATGTGGGCTCGCACGTTTTGCTGCCCAAACGGGTCCGTCATTACCATGCGATCGGAGCGAAAAATCCAGCGACGACAATGATTGTGCTGGTCGTCAGTAATCACAGCCCAGCCCGCCTGAGCCGCAACAAGGCGCTCATTGGCCTGCACGATGCTGCGAACAATCTGACCCGGCAAAAACCCGGAGTACTCCGGATCAGCTCGACTGCCCAGACACGGCATCGCTGACGGAGCGGAATGAGTATGCGTGGCGGAAATCAACATGCGTTCCACAGGAATGCCTGTCTGCTGCGACGCCTGCTGCTTTACATCGTCCAGCATGTCGCGAGTCAGCATAAGACTGTCAACGACCACAATCGCAAGCCGCGTCGTCCCGTCATCCAGCACCAGCGCTCGACTCATCAGGCGATCATGAGCCATCGTCGCCGATCGCTCCTCCACCATCCCATTCACTCGAACCGGAAACACGATCGGCGAAACATCCACCATCGCCGCCCCGGCCCGAAAGTCAGCGGCGTGAAGTGTGTCCTGTGCGAAGAGCAAGCCAAGAAGCCCCATGACCCGAATGCAACACGCCTTCACGACAAGCTCCTTACATGACGGTCAAAATCAACACACGAAGTAGCGGAAGGGCGCGAGCCCTCCGGTTATGTCCGTCGCCGGATAACTCGGCCCGTGCTACACGTCAATTTCTTACAATGCCAAACGTACGGTGCGCGACGGAAACAACCTACTCGGCGTGGACGGCACTCCTGATCACCTTCGAATTTCACTACGCCGCAGGTGTGTTGAGAACTTCCCAGGGACCATCGTCGACGACTTCAGAGAGCTCGACAATTCGACAAATTCTCTGAAGTCCGCCGGCAGCTTCATAATAGGGGCTCATGATTTCCATAAAGGCTTCAAACCGCTGCAGGCAGGTCAACTGAATATTGTCTGCCCGAGTTGCATGGTCTGCTGTCGCATGGTCATCGAAGATTCGCAGCACTTTCTCCATCTCTGCACCTACTTCGTCCCAAGGTTTTCAAACAGATACAACCCTGACTTTCCGGGACAGACGAGATCGATATCTTTGTCGCCGTCGATATCAATGGCCGCCATCTGCAGACCGGTTCCGGCGGTTCCCTTTGGAAAGTCCTTCAGAGCCCATCGGTCTTTTGCATCCTTCGGTGCGTTCAGAGCAGGATCACCATGGAAGATCGTGCGACGGCTCCACTGAGCCTTGCTTCGATCAAACTGAAAGTACAGAACCACAGACGCATCCGTCGCCCCTGGTTCGACTTCATGCGCATAGACTCGCTTGCCTGTTACGAGCTCCGGTTCGCCATGTCCATCAAGGTCGGCAAGCAGCAGTGTGTGGACCTGGGAGAATGTGTCGTCGATGGAAGTCTTCGTCCAGACTCGCTTGCCATCGGCACTGGACTGCTTCAGCCAGTACAAACCAAAACCATGCCCGTTGCCTGCAATGATGTCCGTCAGTTTGTCCCCATCGACATCGTATCCCAGAATGAAAATCCCGGCCGCGCCGAGTTCAAATTCCTGATGAAAGGCCCATGTCGCATTCGCGTCTGCCGGCTGCTCGTACCAGCCTTTGGGAGTCAAAATGTCACGCCGGCCGTCGCTGTTGATGTCTCCAATCCCGACACCATGACCAGCGCCTTCTTTACCGCACTCGTGACGCTTCCATTCCACAGAAGGCTTCTGCGCCACCAGTTCATACCACACGACCACATTGCCCGGATTGGGAAGAAAGTCCGGACGACCATCACCATTGATGTCGACCAGTTCTCCGGTCTCCATGTTCCCCGGCAGATCAATCTCATGTTCGGTCCACGGCTTCGTGGCATCGCCGCCGGGATTCTCAACCCAGCCGACTCGCTTGCCAAAATAATTGCACGTCACGATATCCGCTCGACCATCGCCGTTCACATCCATCGCCGCATCACAGAAGTCTTCATAGTAATGAGGATTCGGGCCGCTGGCAGGCACTTCGCGAACCTTATGCTTCGTCCAGCTCGGAGCTTCATACCACGAATCGCCGCTGAAGATGTCGATCTTACCGTCTCCATTGAAGTCCGCCGCTCCGCAGGCTTCGTACGGAGACTGATCGTTGATCGTGTGCATCTTCCACTGAACATTTCCCGGCGGCTGAGCACTCACATCGCCAGGCAGTAACCCAATCACGGAAGCAAAACCAATGGGTGCAACAATCGACAACGTCCAACGACGAACAAGACGGGAAATCATGTCAGGATTCTCTTTGCGGGCGAGAGTAGCGGAGGAAGAACGAGCAGACCAAACAAACCAGCAACCTCATTATGAACAGCCCGCCCCAAGATTGCCATCAGCCACCACAACCATCGTAGGATGGCCGCCCTCGGCCGTCTGCGTTTCCATTCCTTCTTATGATTACCTTTCTCCGCGTCTGTTCGATTCATATCCAGCACCTTCAAGTGAACGGAATTCGCACGACGCACGCAAAGGGAAGACGGTCGAGGGCGACCATCCTACAGCTTGATCTCGGCCACATCGCATGCATGCCAGAAATCCTCCCCGCCCACGCGAAGCGAAGGGAGGGGTCGAGCGAGCGTCAGCAAGCTCGGGGGCGGGACGAGCAATGCGGTGGTCGCGCTTATGGTCTGACAGAAAATGGGCGACAGAAAATAATCGCAGACGGTGGTGGCGAGAGTCGTCGCTTTCTGCTTTTCGCTTCTTCCGCTTCTTTTCGGCCTCAAAGGAGAACCGGGCACATCGTGGATCCTGAAGTGTAGAACGGCTGTCCTCAGCCGTTTGCGACTCATTCCTGGTGAAAGCGATTGAGGACAATCTTGCTGCCAAAACACCAGACTTGCAGAGAACGCGGCGGTTAGACTTGGATTCCACGATATTGGAGATTGACGACATGTTCCGCACTACGTCCAATTTGACAGTCAGTTTCCGACCAATCTCTGTGACGTCCGACCGACGTGGCATCTGTGGAAGTCTCTCGGGTATTTGCGACTTCGATTTGTATGCTGAGCTTCTTCGTGCTGCGATATCGGAAGATCTTCCGTTTGTAGTAATGTGACCATGCAAATGATTGTTAGCAGCTTGATGATTGTCAGTGGGGTATTGGCCTGCCTGGTCCCCGACAACACTGGCGCCACAGAGAAGCCGTCGATCGATTTCGGCACGGTCATCAAGGGAACCTTCGTTCCCAGGATCGTGAAGGTCAAGGTTCCACTTTGGGACTTCCCTGGACTCGAACCGGGGCAAAGTGAAGCGTGCACTGGTTTTCATATCAGAGTTAAGCCAGAGGACTGCGATGCAACTGGCACTGCCCTTGAGATATCGCCATTGGAAATCCGGGTGGGGGTTCTTGATCGAGTACCAGTTGGTTTCGGCTTAACTGGTGGCCGGTCTGCCAGCATCACTGCGTCGGCAAACATCATCTCAGACATTTCTGTGGACAGATCACATTTTGATTTCTCCAGTGTGCCGGTAAGACATGGGCGTTCACAGAGCATGCGGATTCGCGGTCCGGCTGATTTTCGTGTCACCAGTGTTCCGGAGTGTATTCCCGGCATGTCGTTCACTCTGCAGGAAAGCCACACAGACGGTACTTCTGTGAGCATTCTGACTTTGTCATTGGCGGATGAGTTTGATGGCGAGTTTCAGGGATTTGCCTGCATCAAATGTTCGGGGCTCAAAGGCGTCTCGGAATTTCCGCTGTATATTGACTGTCCGCCCGAGGTAGAACTGTCGGGCGCCACGAAAGTAACGATTCACGATCAGACAAACGATCAGATCGTCTTCAAGCCGCAGCGACTTAGTCTGCAGTATGGTGCTCGCATTCGTGGAATTCGGAGTCGCCTGTTTGCCAGTGCCTTTTCAGCCGTGCCGTTTTCTGGCAAAGAGCATTGCTATGTGAAATCTCACGTTTCTGCAGCTGCTGCCAGGTTTGTCAAAGACGGAACTGCTACAGCCCGTGACACATGGATCGTGGAACTTGAGGGGGGACGAGAGGTTCCGATCGAAGTTGTGTACGACTTCAGACATGAATAAGAACTGCGAACGGACAGTGACTCCCGGGCATGTTACCCAACTCGCAATGCCGTGGTGTTGGCCGAAAGGATCGAAAGAAAACGAAAGAGGGCATGTGTGCCGGTGGGTTGAAATCACACCACTCGCTAATGAGGCAACCTCTGCCGCGCAGCGGTCGGAAGCCGAACGGGAAGCGTTGTTATTCCAGTGCACCATGTTGTGGCGATACCGCATGCACTCATCAGCTTCCGGTACCTGCGGCACGCGCCCTGTGTAGAACAGCTGTCCTCAGCCGTTTGCGACTCGGTCCTGGTGAAAGCGATTGAGGACAATCGCTCTACACTGGGTACCAACGGTGCAGCCTGTGACACGAAGCGGTCGGAAGCCGAAGGGACAGCGTGGCTAATTCAGGGTACCGTGTCCCAACGTCAGTTTACTGAAAACTGAACACTGAAAAGCACACGTCTTTCAGGCGTGCTACCCAACTTGCAAGGGACGATGCCGCGGTGTGTGTACCGGACGAATGACACAGCAAGCTTAACGATACCTGAAGACGCTGGAAATTTTTTCGGAAAGCGTGGCTGAACTCGGCGGGGGCCGGGCGTTTCCTCTCCTTGTGGCCGTGTGTGATCCGAGGGCACAGATCACCAGGCTGATCCGCTTTTGAACTTCATCGACCAGTCGAACGCTCGGCGTTCTTCGGACGATTTGAAGTCGCTCCGCACCCCTTCGTTCAGGAGACACGTCATGCTGCGCGCGCTGTTCTCAAGGTTTCACCGCTCCCGAAGATTTGCCCGCCCCTGCGCCAGTGTGACACCGGCGGTGGAGGAAGTGGAGACTCGAGCACTGCTGTCGGCGACTCTGGATGGCACCGGCAATAACGTACTTCATACCGAATGGGGAAGCACCGAAGAAGATTTTCTCAGACTGGCTCAGGCCGAATATGCCGACGGGATCTCAGCCGTCGCAGGAACTGATCGCCCGAGTGCTCGCGCGATCAGCAACGCCGTCTCCGATTCCGGTGGTGAGGACAAAATCAGTGACCGACTGATGTCCGCGATGATCTACGCATGGGGACAATTCATTGACCACGATATGACTCTGACCGAAGGTGGGAACACGACCGAGACGATGTCGATCCCGATTCCGAAAGGCGACCCATGGTTCGATCCTGCCGGCACTGGAACTCAGGTCCTGAAGACTTCCCGATCGGGCTTTGATGAAGCCACCGGCACAGGCACCAGCAATCCTCGACAGCAGGTCAATGAGATCTCTGCCTACCTGGATGCTTCGATGATCTACGGTTCCGATGCAGAAACCGCGGCGTCGCTTCGCACGTTCAGCGGTGGACGCATGAAGACAAGTGATGGGAATCTGTTGCCGATTGATTCCAGCGGAATGTTCATGGCGGGTGATATCCGAGCCAATGAGAATCCCGAGCTGACGGCTCTGCAAACGCTGTTTGTGCGAGAACACAACTATCAGGCTGACAGGATTGCAAAGGCCAATCCAACGCTGAGCGACGAAGAAGTCTATCAGCAGGCTCGAGCCATCGTGATCGCCGAGATTCAGGTGATCACGTACAACGAATGGCTGCCGTCGCTGCTGGGACAGGGATCCGTCGGACCATACCGCGGCTACAACCCGAATGTGAACGTCGGGATCAGCAACGAATTTGCAACGGCGGGATTTCGATTCGGTCACAGTCTTGTCGGCGATGACATTGAGTTTCTGGACAACAATGGACTGGAAGTGCGTGAAGGCGTGACTCTGGCCGACGCCTTCTTCAATCCGGATCTCGTCAAAGAAAACGGCATCGATCCTCTGCTGAAGTATCTGACGTCTGATCCGTCATCGGAAGTTGATACCAAAATCGTCGACAGCGTTCGCAACTTCCTGTTCGGGCCGCCAGGCTCCGGAGGACTCGACCTTGCCGCGTTGAATATTCAGCGAGGACGCGATCATGGACTGGCCGACTATAACCAGACCAGAGCAGCTCTGGGGCTGAAAAGGGTCACCAGCTTCGCGGAGATCACATCCGACAAAGAGCTTCAGACGAAACTCAAAGATCTCTACGGCACTGTCGACAACATTGATTTGTGGGTCGGAGGACTGGCGGAAGATCATGTTCGGGCCGGCAGCGTTGGACCTACGTTCAAGGCGATCATTCTTGAGCAGTTTGGCCGACTGCGGGCCGGTGATCGATACTGGTACCAGAATCAGTTCAAAGGAACACAGCTGAATGAGCTGAGTCGCACAACACTGACGGACATCATTCGTCGTAACACGCAGCTGACTTCGATTCAGAAGAACGCCTTCTTCTTCAAAGCGGGAGTTTCAGGAACTGTGCTGGTCGACGGGAATCGCAATGGCAAAGTGGACCGAGCCGATCGGCCCGCGGCCAATGCGAAAGTGCAGCTCATCCTGGTCGATGATGGATCGGTCGTTCACGAAGAGCAGACGGATGCTCAGGGCAACTTCAACTTTGACGTTTCGGAAGATTTGCGAACCGGCATCTATCGCGTTCAGGTCGTTTCGGCAGACGGCACGGTACTGGCCAAAAGTGGCGACGTGTCAATCACCGGCGGTGACGACTTCGAACGAGTGACTCTGCTGATTCCCGCGTCGAGTTCCTCGAATTCCACCACACCGTCTCGACCAGGACCACCAGCACCAAGACCGCTCGGAACCGCGGGCAACTCGAGTACCAGCGCTGCCGCTCAGAGCACCTCCGGATCCACAACAACGAACGGCACGACAACGAACGGCACATCGAACTCCACGAGTTCAACATCGAACTCCGGCAAGAAAGCAGGAACGACCGGCGAGACATCCTCGAGCGCGGCCTCAGGCACTGCATCGAGCACAGCGACAGGTGCAGACTCGGGTGCCGCGAACCGGGCTGCAGGAGCAGGCACGAACGGACTCATGCGACGTCTGGGAGTTCTTCCGCCGGAACTGCTGGATCAGCTTTTCTCCGAGCTGACATGAGAGAAACCGGCCATCGACTTGCCAGGATGCGAGTCGGTGGCCGGTTTTAAGATTCGAACCGTACGTCGAAGCGTGTGGAAGCCGCACGCGCAAGGAACCAGTCAGCTTCTGTTTCGAAGCCGCTGGTTCCTTCGCCAGGCATCAGACCACGGTCGCCACCTGGACCGCTGTTCCGCTGGACACGCTGTTGCTCGTCACAATCGCGGTCAGCAGGCCAACTGCCTTCGGACGTGTTGAGAAGGTAATGGTCAGTGAGGTTGCCGTTGCAGACGTCACGGTCCCGATCGCACCGTTATTGAACACAACGGTGTTTCCTGAAGGAGTCGTGCTGAAGCCGAACCCGGAAATGGTCATTGTGTTCGAGCTGATTGACAGATTGGCAGTGCTGAGTGTGACGACTGGTTTGACGCTCGCCACCTGAATCGCATTTCCGCTCGCAACACCGTTAGTCGTCACGATGGCGGTCAGTGGACCGGCGGATGTTGGCTTTGTCGTAAACGTGACTGTCAACGATGTTGCCGTTGCTGCCGTCACAGTTCCAACGGCACCATTATTGAATGTCACTGTATTGTTGGCCGCCGTCGTGCTGAATCCGGCGCCATTGATCGTGACGGTATTCGAATTCGCAGCAAGCGCCGCCGTCGAGATGCTTACCGCCGGGCTGACCGTGGCAATCTGCTTTGCAGCACCGCTATTCAGGGAATTTGTAGTCACGATGGCCGTCAGGCTGCCAAGGGCTGCAGGCTTTGTGGAGAACGTGACTGTCAGCTTTGTTGCGGTCGCTGTTGTCACGGTACCAACGGCACCGTTATTGAAGACAACCGTGTTCCTCGAAGCCACAGGATCAAATCCGAATCCATCGATAATCACGGTCGCAGAGTTAATGCCCAGTGCGGCAGTGCTTGCTGTCACGAACGGCGTCATTTCGGCCACCTGAACGGCAGCTCCGCTGGATGATCCGTTTGTCGTCACGATGGCGGTCAGAGCACCGGCGGTCGTCGGTCGTGTGGAGAACGTCACCGTCAGCGAGGTTGACGTGGCTGTGGTCACTGTTCCAACAGCACCGTTGTTGAACACAACCGTGTTGTTGCCAGCCACCGGACTGAAGTTCGTTCCGCTGATCGTTACGGTCGTGGCATTGCCGGCGATGCTGGTCGTTGTCAGATTCACCGTCGGCAGAATCGTCGCCACCTGGACCGAAGCACTGCTGAATCCGTTGGTAGTCACGATCGCCGTCAGCGGGCCACCGAGATCCGGAAGAGCCGCAAACGTGATGCTGAGCGACGTGGTTGTCGCAGCCGTGATGATGCCAACAGCTCCGCCGTTGAAGGCAACGGAGTTGTTCGTCACGGTGGAGTCAAAACCAAACCCGTTGATGGTCAGCGTTGTGACTCCGGCAGCCAGCGTCGTTGTGCTTGATGTGATCGCCGGAACAATGGTCGCCACCTTGACTGCGGCGCCGCTGCTGCGAGTATTCGTTGTGACGACGGCTGTCAGATTTCCAACCGTCGACGGCTTCGTTGAGAATGTGACCGTCAGGAGTGTCTTCGTCGCTGTGGTGACCGTTCCCACCACACCATTGTTGAAGACGACCGTGTTGTTGGCCGCTGTCAGGTCAAAGCCGAATCCCGCGATGGTCATTGTCGAAGAATTCGAAGCGAGCGATGTGCTTGCCGTAGTCACGACCGGAATCACCGTCGCAACCTGGACTGCAGCTCCGCTTGCCACACCATTGACCGTCACGGCTGCCGTCAGGCTTCCGGCCGACGATGGCCGGGTGGAGAACGTCACCGTCATGCTGGTTCGAGTCGCAGACGTCACGGTTCCGACCGCGCCATTGTTGAACGTCACCACATTTCTTGAAGCCGTTGGGTCGAACGCAAAGCCAGTGAGAGTAATCGTGTTGCTGTTCGCGGCGAGGTTCGTCGTGGAAGAAGTGATGACCGGGATGATGCTCGCCACCTGAAGTGCCGTGCCACTGGTCACGCCGCTTGTGGTGACTGATGCCGTCAGCGTACCGACTCCGACAGGCCGTGTGGAGAACGTCACTGTCAGAGCTGTTGCAGTCGCTGAGGTCACAGTTCCCACCGCACCGTTGTTGAATGTGACAACGTTATTCGCAGCAGTCGTCGAGAATCCAAAGCCGTTGATGACCATCGTCGACGCACTGGCCGCCATCTGTGCGGCAGTTGCTGTGATCACCGGCTGAACTGTCGCGACCTGGACGGCAGTGCCGCTGGAGATGCTGTTCACCGTCACAACCGCTGTCAGATTGCCCACGGCAGTCGGGCGAGTCGTCAGGGACACCGTCAGAGATGTGGCCGTTGCTGCTGTCACTGTTCCCACAGCACCATTGTTAAAGGCAACCGTATTCAGGCTGGCAGTGGCGCTGAAGCCGGTTCCTGTGATCACGATGGATGCCGCGTTGATTGGCAGCAGTGTGGTATTCACAGTCACAACCGGAGTCACAGTGGCAACCTGCACGGCCGTGCCGCTTGCCATCGTGTTCGTCGTGACAATCGCCGTCATGCTCCCCAGAGATGTCGGCTTTGTGGAGAGATTCAGAGTCAGTGTTGTCGCCGTAGCAGTCGTCACTGTCCCGATAGCGCCGTTCGACAGGACAACCGTGTTATTTGCGGCTGTCGTGCTGAATCCAAATCCGTTGATTGTGAGAGTCGATGAGGTAATCCCGAGGTTCGCTGTGGAACTCGTTACCACCGGGACTACGTTAGCGATCTTGACGGCAGCTCCACTTGAGAGACTGTTTGTCGTGACAACGGCCGTCAGATTATTGCTGGCCGTGGGTCCGGCGCTCAGGGTCACCGTCAGTGCCGTTGCGGTTGCAGCCGTCACGGTGCCAACCGCACCGTTGTTGAACACGACCGTGTTATTGCCCGGCGTTGTGTCAAAACCGAAACCATTGATAGTCACAGTGCCCGCACTGGCCAGCAGATTTCCGTTGCCAGCAGTGACGGACGGAATTACCGTCGCAACCTGAACGGCCGATCCGCTGCTCTGGCTGCTGGTCGTGACGATGGCCGTCAGCGTTCCCGCGGTGACTGGCTTCGTTGTCAGGTTCACCGTCAACGATGTGTTCGTTGCAGCCGTGACGGTTCCGGCAGCTCCGTTGGACAGAGTCAGCGTATTGCCGGAAGCTGTCGTGGAGAAACCGAATCCATTGATGGTCAATGTTGTACCAGACGCTGAAATGTTCGCCGTGCTGCTGGTCACGACCGGAGTGACGGTCGCCACCTGAACGGCCGATCCGCTTGCAATGCTGTTGGTCACAACAATTGCTGTGAGACTGCCTGCGGCCTTTGGCTTGATTGTGAACGTGACAATCAGTGACGTCTTTGTCGCCGTCGTAACCGATCCGATGGCTCCGTTGTTGAATGCAATCAGGTTGCGGCTGGCAACCGGATCGAACCCAAAGCCGTTGATGGTCACCGTCGTAGCTGTCGCAGTTCGGCTGACAGTGCTGCTGGTCACAACCGGACGAGAGTTTGCCACCTGAACTGCCGCACCGCTGCCGATTCCGTTCGTGGTCACAATCGCGGTCAGGGCTCCGGCGGCGGATGGGCTGAACGAGAACGTGACAGTGAGAGCCGTGTTGGTGGCACTTGTCACAACACCAGCCGCTCCGTTGCTGAGCACAACCGTGTTGTTCGCTGCCGTCGTGTCGAAACCAAATCCGCTAATGACCATCGTGGCCGCGTTCACGGCAACATTCGCCGTACTTGCAGTGACGACCGGGGTGATCGTGGCAACCTGAACTGCAGTGCCACTCGCAATGCTGTTCGTTGTGACAATCGCTGTCAGCGGCCCGGCTGCTGCAGGGCGAGTTGAGAATGTGACTGTCAGCAGTGTCGAAGTGGCGCTGGTGACAGTTCCGACAGCACCATTGTCAAACACGACCGTGTTGTTCGAAGCAGTCGCATCAAAGCCAAATCCGGCGATCGTCAGAGTTGTCTGGTCTGCTCCCAGGTTTCCTGTCGCTGCTGTCACCACCGGAACTGATGTGGCAACCTGAACTGCGGACCCGCTTGCGAGGGAGTTCGTTGTAACAATCGCTGTCACTGCACCGGCAGAATCCGGAGCTGTCGTAATTGCGACTGTCAGTGAAGTAGGCGTCGCTGATGTCACGTTGCCTGCCGCTCCGTTTGAGAACGTGACGACGTTGTTTGCGGCAGTCGGGTCAAACCCAAAGCCATTGATCGTCAACGTAGTCGCGTCCGCCAGCAGGCTGACCGTGCTGCTGGTCACAACCGGGGTGACGGTCGCAACCTGCACAGCAGCACCATTTGATACCCCATTCGTTGTGATGATCGCGGTCAGAGATCCCGCTGTGGCCGGTTTTGTCGAGAACGTGACGGTGATCGTTGTGGCGGTCACCGCTGTAATGTCACCAATCGCACCATTGTCCAGAGTGACGCTGTTGTTCGCGACAACGGTATCAAAGCCAACTCCATTGATTGTCAGCGTTGAACCGTTTGCCGCAAGACTTGCGGTGCTGGATGTCACAACCGGAGTCACGGTGGCAACTTTCACAGCGGCACCACTGCCCAGCGAGTTTGTCGTGACGACAGCCGTCAGGTCTCCCGCCACATCCGGAGCCGTGCTGAGGGTCACAGTCAGAGACGTGGCGGTTGCTGCCGTCACAGTTCCCACAGCACTCTTGTTGAAGACCACCGTGTTGTTGGCTGCAACGGGATCGAAGCCAAACCCGGAAATCGTCACCGTCGTTCCGTCAGCCGCCAGGCTCGTGCTGCTGCTGGTCACAACCGGAACCACAGTCGCCACCTGGATCGCAGAACCGCTGCTCTTGCCGTTCGTTGTGACGATCGCCGTGAGCGATCCGGCGGTAGTTGGAAGCGTGGAGAGCGTTACGGTCAGAGATGTCGCCGTTGCGCTGGAAACCGTGCCCACCGCTCCGTTATTGAATGTGACCGTGTTGTTGGCCGCGGTCGTATCAAAACCAATCCCGCTGATAATCAACGTCCCGGCATTTGCCTTCAGGCTGTTTGAACTGTTGATCGTCACGACAGGAATCACGTCCGCAATCTGAACTGCCGCTCCGCTGGACTGAGTGTTGGTCAGCACAATCGCGGTCAGTGAACCGGCAGAAGTCGGACTGGTTGTGAAGGTTACTGTCAATGACGTCGTCGAAGCCGATGTCACCGTCCCGACAGCTCCGTTGCTCAGTGTGACAACGTTATTGCTGGCGACCGGGTCGAAGCCGAGGCCGCTGATCGTGACTGAAGCCGCATCCGCAGCAATCTGTGTTGTCGCTGCGGTGACAACAGGCACAACGGTCGCAACCTGCACCGGAGACGTATGACTGATGCTGTTGCTGGTCACGACAGCGGTCAGATCCATCGCCGTGGCGGGCGTTGTGGAGAACTGCACCGTCAGTGAAGTCGGTGACGCTGATGTCACGGTACCGACAGCTCCGTTGTCAAACACGACGGTGTTGTTCGAGGCTGTTGTATCAAAACCAAAACCACTGATGGTCAGAGTCGTGGCGTCTGCCAGAAGACTGGATGTGCTGGCGGTGACGACCGGAGTTACTGTCGCGACCTGGATGGCAGATCCGCTGCTCTGGCTGTTCGTTGTCACAACGGCGGTCAAACTGCCGGCCGAAGTTGGAGACGTTGTCAGGTTGACCGTCAGTGATGTCGCAGTCGCTGCTGTCACCGTGCCAACGGCACCATTATTGAAGACAATGGTGTTGTTTGCGGCCGTTGTGGAGAACCCGACACCATTGATCGTCAGCGATGTCCCGTTCGCAGCCAAACGCAACGTTGAGTTTGCTGCGACCACAGGGATGACCGACGCAACCTGAATCGCCGAACTGCCTGCGATGCTGTTGGAAGTAATGGACGCCGTCAGTGATCCGGCGGCCGCTGGCTTCTGGATAAAGGTCACAGTCAGTGACGTGGCCGAAGCAGCGGTGACTGTCCCGGTGGCTCCGTTGTTAAAGGTGACCGTGTTGCGGGAAGCAACCGGATCGAATCCTGAACCGGCAATCGTGACGGTCGTCGCATTGGCGGCCAGATTCGAAATGCTGGAGGTAATGACCGGAGTCACCGTCGCGACCTGGACGGCCTTGCCGCTGGCCAGACTGCTGGTAGTGACGATCGCCGTAAGGCTGCCTGCGGTGGTTGGCTTTGTCGAGAATGTTACCGTCAGCGATGTTGCTGTCGCTGATGTGACCGTTCCAACGGCTCCGTTGTTGAACACGACCGAGTTCTGTGCAGCGGTTGGACTGAACCCAAGTCCGGTAATGGTGACGGTGTTCGCATTCGCCGCCAGATTGGTTGTCGTCGCGGTGACGGAAGGAGTAATGGTCGCAACGGCGATATTGCTTCCGTTCGAAATGCCGTTGGAGATCACCGATGCAGACAGCGCGCCGACACTGGTTGGTCGTGTCGAAAGTGATACAGTCAGAGTCGTCGCGGTCGCGGCCGTCACAGATCCGACTGCACCATTGTTAAAGGTGACCGTATTGTTGGCCGCAGTGGTATCGAAGCCGTAGCCAAAGATCGACAGAGTGCTGGCGCTGGCGGAAACCAGGTTTCCTGTATTTGTCAGGACCACCGGAGTCACTGTCGCAACCTGAACTGCTGATCCGCTCGTCTGGCTGTTTGTCGTCACGATCGCGGTCAGAGTCCCTGCCTTTGCCGGCTTGGTTGTCAGCGTAATCGTCAGCGAAGTTGCGCTGGCCGACGCAATTGTCCCTACCGCACTGTTGCTCAATGTGACGGCGTTGTTCGCAAGCGTCGGGTCAAAGCCAAATCCGCTGATGGTGATTGATGTCGCATTCGCCAGAAGACTCGCCGTGCTGCTGGTGACGACTGGCGTGACAGTGGCAATCTGCACTGCCGATCCGCTGGACTTGGTATTGGTTGTGACGACAGCCGTCAGGCTGCCTGCCGTGGCTGGTCGAGTTGAAAATGTGACTGTCAGTGACGTGTTCGTTGCGGATGTCACTGTCCCAACAGCACTGTTATTGAAGACAACCGTGTTGTTGGCCGGAAGCAGGTCAAAACCAAATCCGCTGATCGTGACCGTATCGGAGTTAGCAGCAAGCCCCGAGGTTACGGAAGTGACAACAGGAGTGACCGTCGCGACCTGGACTGCCGTTCCGCTGGACTGGCTTCCCGTAGTCACGATGGCTGTCAGGCTGCCGGCCGCTTTTGGTTTGGTGGTGAAGCTGACCGTCAGAGTTGTCGCGGTAGCGGCAGTTACCGTACCAACGGCACCATTGTTGAACTGAATCGTGTTGTTGGAAGGTGTGGTCGCGTCAAATCCGTATCCATTGATCGTCATGGTCGAAGCGTTGGCAGCGAGATTCGATGTGCTGCCTGTCACAGCAGGCTTGACTGTGGCGACCTGAACGGCAGTTCCACTGGCAAGACTGTTGGTGGTGATAACAGCCGTCAGACTGCCCATCGTGTCGGGCAACGTGTCAAACCCGACAGTCAGAGATGTGTTTGTGGCAGAAGAAACCGTGCCGACAGCACCGCTGCTGAAGACCACGGTGTTGTTACCGGCAGTCGTCGAAAATCCGAAACCGGAGATGATGACCGATGACGCGTTCGCCGCGATGCTTGCCGTGCTGGCGGTCACAACAGGAGTAATCGCAGCGATCTGCGTGGCAGCACCGCTCGTCAGACTGTTTGTTGTGACAACAGCGGTCAGACTTCCGGCAGTCGAAGGTTTAGTGCTGAATGAGACGGTCAGTGATGTCGGCGTGGAAGTGGTGATGGTGCCGACAGCTCCATTGTTGAACGTCACGGCATTGTTGCCCACCACGGAATCAAATCCGAAGCCGGCAATCGTCACGGTGGATGCATTTGCTGCCACCTGCGTCGTGGCGGATGTGACAACCGGCGTGACGCTGGCAACCTGAACCGGGACTCCGCTGCTGACACCATTGCTCGTCACAACCGCGGAGAAACTGCCGGCTGTCACAGGGCGGGTTGTCAGGTTGACCGTCAGAGACGTATTCGTCGCTGAAGCAATGGTTCCCACAGCGCCGTTGTCAAACGTGATTGAGTCATTGGCAGCGGTCGAGTCAAAGCCCAAACCGGCAATCGTAATCGAACTTGCGTTTGCGGCCAGACTGGCTGTGCTTCCCGTGATGACAGGAGCCACCGTAGCGACCTGTGTCGCACTTCCTGCGGCACTGTTGGTGGTGACTGTTGCGTTCAAAGTTCCGGCGGCGGTTGGCCCGGTCGTCAGAGAAACCGTCAGCTGAGTACTTGTGGCCGCAGTGACAGTGCCCGCTGCACCGTTATTGAATGTCACGGTGTTGTTGGCTGCCGTTGTATCGAAACCGGCACCGTAGATGGTCAGTGTCGATGCGTTCGCTGCCACTGTCGCCGGATTGCTGGTGACGTCCGGAGTGATCGTCGCAACCTGAACGGCGGATCCGCTGCTGACGCTGTTGGTGGTAACAACGGCGGTCAGATTACCAGCCGAAGACGGCATTGTGGTGAAGGTCACGGTCAGCGATGTGCTGGTCGCTGATGTGATGACACCGACAGCGCTCTTGTTGAATGTGACGCTGTTGTTGGCGACGATCGGATCGAATCCCGTACCGTTGATCACGATCTCGGTTTCCGAAGCAGACAGCCCGGCAGAAGATGCCGTCACTGTCGGACTCAGCATCGCACGCGTTTCGAGTGATTCAAAGACTTCGAGGGCAGCTGTTGGCGTTCCCACCCATCGCTTTTGTTGTCGGCGTCGACCAGATCGGTTCAACGACAGGAAGGAGTGGGCAATCGAATGCAGAAACGAAATGAGGCGTTTCCGTGGCATTGGACTTCTTTCGTCAACAGCGATGAGGGGAATCCGAAGTGACCTGTCGCCAGGAGAGGGTCTCCGGGAGGCGAAACGAACCGACGTCCAGATTCGTTTCACGAGATCACGGCGCAGCACCGCGCGCTCGGCGGGGGCAGTCATCGCAGATCTCGAAACACACTTGCCGGAAAAAAAATGAGTCACCGTGGTCAGGAAGTTTCCTCGCCCGGATATGCTGCCTCCGTAAGCTTCATGTGAATTGCCTGAACATACCGGTTAGGAAAAATGATTGATGGAATGGATCGGAACATTGCCCGTTCAGTTTGACCGATCCGAAAAGTCGGCAGTCGCAGACAGCAGCGAAGTTTTCGAACGGAAAAAAAGATTTTTCCGACGTTGTACCGGAGTTCTAAGGGCTTGGTAGCACCGTCTGGAAATCGCGTTACCATGAACCGTTCCCGCCGATCTAACCAGCCTCTCTGCAGGAGCGATGTCAAATGACTGACTCGTCCACGCCCCAATCATCTGACCTGGATCGTCTCGTTCGCTCCTCATTGCGTGAGGCCCTGATTGTTGCAGGGATCTGGCTCATGGCGATGGTCTGGTCTGTTACCGTCTGCTGGACGATGGGCTACGGCCGCAAAGCGGATCAATTGAAGCTTGTGCTTGGATTTCCGGACTGGGTCTTCTGGGGCATTCTGGTCCCGTGGCTGGCGTGCACCGTCGTATCATGGATCTTTGGTGCGTGGTGTGTTCGCGACGGAGAACTCGGCAAGGATGTGGATGACGCCGATGAACTGGGACTGGGAGGATAACACACGGAGCCTGTCCCGGCTGTTTTTGTCCCTCTTAGATTCCTGCTGACGTTTCGGAAGTCGATCGCATGTCCGTTTTCTGCTCATTCTCTGATCCCTTTCTGATCGTTCAGTCAGCGCCAGCAACGAGCCCCACAACGGCTCAGATGCAGGTTGGCTATGGCGCGATGTTCATGCTGGTGATGTTCATTGCCGTTTCCTTCTGGATCGGCAGTCTCGCCAACAAGGCGACTCAGGGCGGCGGCTTCATGAAGGGTTTCTTCCTCGGCAACCGAGGACTCGGAGCCTGGGCCCTGGCTCTGACGGCGACGATTCAAAGCGGCGGGACGTTTATGGGATTCCCGTCACTGGTCTACAAACACGGCTGGATCGTTGCCCTGTGGATCGGAAGCTACATGGTCGTTCCGATTACCGGCTTCGGCATTCTTGGAAAGCGACTGGCTCAGTTGAGTCGTCGAACGGGAGCCATCACGGTTCCGGATCTGTTTCGGACTCGATTCAACAGCCCTGCTCTGGGCCTGATGTGCACGATCTTCATTCTGCTGTATCTGTCGTTTATGATGTTCGCTCAGTTCAAGGCGGGAGCCATCGTGCTGCAGCTGGCATGGCCGAATGGCGGTGAGCTTTCGCTTTCGGAAGACGCGATCACCGTTTCACAGGCTCGCTATCACACGGGGCTCATCATCTTTGCCGTAACGGTCGTCAGTTACACGCTGCTGGGAGGATTTCTGGCAGCTGTGTGGACGGACCTGTTCCAGAGCCTGCTGATGTTCGTGGGTGTCATGCTGCTGCTGTATGCATCATTGTCGGCTGCTGGTGGGCTTGAGAATGCAACGATGACATCGCTGAAGAACACCGGGCCAGGCTTTGTGTTCGGACCGGGATATGTGGAAGGCAATGCCGATCATCAGTTCCTTCCGCTGTCACTTGCGATCTCGTTCTTCGTCGTCTGGATCTGGGGAGGAGTCGGCGCACCGGCAGGGCTTGTGCGACTGATGGCCAGCCAGAACACGAACGTGATTCGAAAATCGATCTACCTGCTGAGCCTCTATAACCTCGGCATCTATCTTCCGCTGATTGTGATCTGCGTCTGCGGTCGAGCACTGTTGCCGCACCTGGAATCCTCCGACCAGATCATTCCTCGCATGGCGATTCTGACCACTGGCAAATGGCCTGGCGGTTCTCTGCTGGCCGGCCTCATCCTTGCGGCCCCGTTTGGCGCGGTGATGTCGACCGTCAGTTCGTACCTGGTCGTTCTTTCATCGGGTGTTGTGCGAGACATCTACCAGAAGTTCATTAACCCGAAAGCGGCTCGCGAAGAACTCCGACTGGCCGCCTGGGGAACAATGCTGGTCGCAGGCCTGGTCTCTGTTCTGGTCATGTGGGATCCCGTGCAGTATCTTCAGGTCTTTATCATCTTCAGTACGTCCGGCGCGGCTGCGACGTTTCTGGTTCCCGCCATCATGGCCTGTTACTGGCGGCGAGCAACGACGAAGGGCATCTTTGCGGCGATGATCTCCGGAGCACTAACAATCCTCACACTCTACCTGTGTGGAATTCTTGGATGGACGCCATCGCAGAACATTGGGTCGCTCGATAAGTTTCGTCCCTACTTCCTGCTGGGGTTTGAACCTCTGATCTGGGGGCTGCTGGTTTCTGCGACATCCGGTATTTCCGTCAGCCTTCTGACCAGACCGCTGGATGACGAACTGATCCAGCGATTCTTTGGACGCGAATCCTCAACAGGAGCCGCCACATGAAGCCATACCCTCAGACTCGCCGCGAACTGCTGAACTTTTCCACGGCATCTCTGACCGGAACCGCGCTGGCGTCGTTGTTGCTGAAGGATGGAATCGCCCGGGCGGATGCCGTGCCGGGGGAAGCCAAAGGCGTTCCTCACCACACGCCGATCGCAAAGCGAGTCGTTCATCTGTGCCTTTGCGGTGGACTCAGCCATCTGGACTCGTTTGATTACAAGCCGGAGCTGGCAAAGTTCCACGGCAAGTCGCTCGAAGGCCCCGAAAAGCCCGAGACGTTTTTCAATCAGATCGGACTCATTCGAAAGAACGACTGGGAGTTTCGTCAGCGAGGTCAAAGCGGGCTCTGGATCTCTGACCTGTTTCCTCATCTCGCCGAGCTTGCCGATGACCTGACGATCGTGCGTTCCATGGTGGCCGAATCGGCAAACCACACACCGGCAACCTTCGAAGAAAACTCGGGCTTTCGATTGAACGGCTTTCCGGTCATGGGATCGTGGATCTCTTATGGCCTGGGTTGCGAGACCGACGATCTGCCTTCGTATGTCGTTCTCCCCGACGCGCGAGGACTGCCGGCCGGCGGGACGATCAACTGGTCCAATGGTTTTCTGCCTGCTCAGCATCAGGGAGTTGCCTTTCAGACCAACGGCCCACCCATTCGTGATCTCTTTCCGTCACGCCCGCTTCCTGAAGGACTTGACAAAGCCAGTCGCGATTTCCTCGCACAGCTGAATCAGCGGCAGCTGGAAACTGCGGGAGCCGAAGATGCTTTCCGTGCGAGGATGAAGGCGTATGCGCTGGCTGCGAAGATGCAGCTCGCCGTTCCCGACGTCACCGATCTCAGCAAAGAAACAGAAGCCACTCGAGCGATGTACGGTATTGATCAGGAGGAGACAGCAGATTTCGGAAGTCGATGCCTGCTCACTCGACGGCTTCTTGAACATGGCGTCCGTTTCGTCCAGCTGTTTTCCGGCGGTTCGTTTGGATCACCGCGCATCAACTGGGACGGACATGAAGACGTTCACGAAAACCATACTCGTGAAGCGGGCCGTATGGACAAGCCAGTCGCTGCACTTCTGAAGGATCTGAAGGCCCGAGGCATGCTGCAGGATACTCTGGTCCTGTGCACATCCGAATTTGGTCGCACACCGTTCACGCAATCCAGTGCGTTTGTTGTTGGTGCGGGTCGTGATCATAACATGTATGGCTTTTCGATCTGGATGGCAGGTGCAGGTTTGAAACCTGGGATGGCTTACGGTTCGACGGATGAGATTGGATGGAAGACGGTTGAGAATCCTGTGCACTGGTACGACTACCACGCCACCGTCCTTCACCTTCTTGGAATCGATCATGAACGACTGACGTATTATCACAACGGCATCCAGCGCCGTTTGACCAATGTGCATGGCACTGTGCTTCAGGATCTTCTGACCTGAGCAGCCAGCTCCGCAATTCACCAGGACTTCGTTATGAGTTTCCATTTCGTTCGCCGCACACTCCCTTTGCTGGTCGTCACTCTTTTGAGCTCGGGATGCAATGCTCAGCCTGCAGCGGAAACCGTTGTGGCACAGGAGACACAGGCCGCGAAAGCAGCCACGTCGTCCAAATCTGGCGACGAAATCCTGAAGCAGTTTGTCGAAGAGTGTGTGCTGATCGAACCGGGAAAGGGAGAATTCCCTGGGGAGATTTCTGTGGGAAGCTCTGACAAGTTCAGCCTGCCGGTTTCAACATGGAAGGCCACTGGCAAGTTTCGCATCTCACAGTATGAAGTCACTCAGGAGCTTTACAAAACCGTCACAGGGGCTGACCCCAGTCGATGGAAAGGTGCCAGAAATTCGCTCGAGATGGTCAGCTATGATGACGCGGTTCAGTTCTGCAAATCACTGACGGCCAGACTGCGAACGAAAGGCCTGATTGAGCAGACGGATGTGGTGAGACTTCCCACAGAGATGGAGTGGGAATACTGCTGTCGAGCAGCGACCACGACAAAGTACAGCTTTGGAGATTCTGCCGTTGCCGATGGCGACAGTGGCAATAGCGCTTCGATCCTGAATGAGTATGCATGGCACACGGGCAACGCCGCCGGAAACGATCCGGCCGTTGGCGTACTCAAGCCAAACCCATGGAAGCTGTACGATATGCACGGCTATCTCTGGGAATATGTCACGAGCGAAGATCCGAGTTCACCGGAGAAGATCATTCGCGGCGGATCGTGGCGAGATCATCATTCCCTGCTGACGAGCACAGCCCGCCTCGCCATTCCGTCGCACGCGATGAGTGACGCCATTGGCTTTCGATGCGTGATTGCATCGGAGTAGTGCATTTCAGCAGGAAGGAAACGCATCCACAAAGCCCCATGGACAAGCATTGAGGCCGGAAAAGCCTAGAGGCGCGAGGAGGTATTCTCATCGGGGCGATCCAATTGCTGGACAATCAGACAGACTTGCCCTGCTCGCCTTCTTCGGTCGAGGTCGCTGCGCTCTGCAACCGGCTTAAACTCAAGCCGGCCTGGTTCAGATAATACAGCCCAAGCACCGTCACGGGGATGTACATGCTGAGCTGGTAATACACCGACGCACCCAGCACGAGTGACGGGTCGGGACGCGTTTCCTGAGCCTGCAGGGCGACAGAAAAGCACAGCTGAATCACACCAAAGTATCCTGGCGTTGAGGGAATCGTGACCCCGAGAGCGGTGACACCTGTGACAATCAAACCTGCGGCCGGCGTCACATCAATCTGGAAGGATCTCAACGCGATCCACGCGATCATTCCGTTGATCAGCCATTGAACCATCGAGTTCAGCGAAATCAGAATGATGGCCTTCGCGCTCTTCAGTGCCATCAGACCATCGGCACCTTTTCGAAGCATGTTGGTGATGCCGCGAGTCAGGAAACCCGGCAGAAACGGAAACAAGGCGAAGCAACGCTCCATGAACGAGATAAAAGTTTCCGTCCAGATCAGGTAGATCACCACGGCGACCACGACCACAGCGGAACCAGCGCCGACCAGTTGAGCGGCCTTCTCCTGAGCGGGCGGCATTCCATCAGTATACGCCAGTCCGATTCCAAACAGCGCGAGGATCGCGAGGACGTCGAAGATTCGTTCGAGCACGACAGTCGAGAGTACGGTACCGACCGGAACTCCATACCGATGCCGAACAAAGAAGACTCGAACAAACTCGCCCAGATGCGCCGGAAGAATGTTGTTCGCAGCAAACCCCGTCATCACCGGAGCAAAAAGTTCGCGAGTTGTGAACTGCTGCACGGGAGCCAGCAACCATTTCCAGCGAATCGCCTTCAGCCAGTAGAACGCAAACAGCAGCGCGAGCATGGCCGGAAGAGTCAGATAGTTCGCGTTGGCAAACGCCTGCTTCAGTTCCGCGAGATTCGTTTCCCGCATGGACCAGGCGAGACATCCCAGCGAAACGCCGATTCCCAGCAGGAGAAAGATCAGGCGTTTCATTCGAAAGTCTCGATGCAAAATCTGGTGACGAAAACAGCGACTCGCTCAGTTAGCGGTCCTCTGGCAAAGCGCAGGTTCCGCATGAAGCGACGTTCACAGACGATCTTCAGCGGACGACCAGAGATAACGTCGAGCCGCCTCGGCTCGAAGAAAATGAGGACGTGGCTGGCCAGGCTGAATTCCACTCCCATCGGATTCAACCGCTTTCGACTGCAGGTTATTTTTTTCCGAGACTGCAGGCTGGCTCAATGCCCTGCTCTTCATTCCAGCCGGCGGAACTGGCGAAGACGCAGCGGCCTCCGCAGAATCCAGACGACGATGAAGCAGGCTGGTGATCACGTCACGTCGCAGCAGCAGCCCGCAAACCTGATCTTCCTGATTCACGACGGGAACCGCCGTATTCGCGGATGACCGGAACAGCGGAAGTACCGCATTCAAAGGAGCATCGATGCGAATCGATTCCGCGTGCCGCATCACGATGGCCTGAATCGTCGCATCATCCGACGGACTGGCCATCAGAGCACGGACAACGCTGCTTTCACACACGATGCCGATCAGGCGTCCAATGGAATCCGTGACCGCCATCACGTCACAGTCGCTGACGATCAGCCGTTCGGCCACTTCACGAAGACTTGTTGTTTCGGACACCACATTCCCATGCCGAATGCGCATGAGATCTCGAACCTGACGCTGCATAAGATTCTCCTGACGTCGGGGAAGACGTTAACGCGGGGAAGCGTTTTCACGGGAGTCGACGGATTATCGCTCATGCAAACCTGGAACACCGTTCCGTCAAAGGCGTCATAATTTCAGCATCCTGCCGGTTTCACGATGTTGCCGAACGCAAACCGGATGAATCATGCGGCTGGTATCGATTGTGCCGCCGGGAACATGCCTTCGAAGTTCATCTCTCTGCCGGGAAACCCTGAACTTCTCTCCAGTGAGTCGGCATTTCCGGAATACAGCGTCTTCTTTAAGGAGTTGACCGAGGTTCTGACAGAACCCTGCGAGGAGATTCGGCGATCGCCTCGGAGCTGCTACTATCAGTTGCGTTCCGAATTGTCTCCCGTGCCTGGATCGTTGCGATGAAAACTCTGTTCTCCTCTGCCCTGCTCACCTGCCTCCTTGTGACCGGCTGCACGCCTTCGGAATCCGAGTCTGCCGGATCCGACGGAACGGACAAGTCCGCCGCTCCAAAACTCACCACGCAGATCGCGCTGAACTGGTATCCGGAAATGGAACACGGTGGCTACCTGGCCGCCAAAACGCTCGGGCTGTTTTCCTCCGCCGGAGTTGAAGTCGAAATCTCGCCGGGCGGGCCGGGTGCCCCTCAACTGGTGATTTCAGAACTCGCCGCGGGCCACGTCGATTTCGCCGTGTCCGACGCTGACAATGTGGTGAAAGGCCGGGCACTCGGAGTTCCCCTGGTGGCCCTCCTTGCTCCGCTTCAGAGTTCTCCTCGATGCATCATGGTGCACGAAGCGTCCGGATTTCAAAAGCTGGAAGATCTCAGGGATATCGAACTCGCCGTCAGCGAAACCCGACCGTTCGCTCTGTGGATGAAAAAGAAACTGCCTCTCACCAACGTGACCCTCGTGCCATTCAGCGGTCAGGTAGGAGAATTCCTGACCAAACCAAATTTTGCTCAGCAGGCATTTGTGTTCAGCGAACCGTTCGTCGCCAAAGAAAAGGGAGGTGATCCGAAGGTCCTGATGGTGTCAGAGATCGGGTTCAATCCCTACGCAAGCCTGCTGGTAACCACCGAGACCGTGATCAAGGAAAAGCCGGAACTGGTCAGGGCGGTGGTTGCCGCAAGCCTTGATGGATGGAATCGCTATCTCTCCGATCCAAAGGCGACCAATGAGTACATCCACACGCTGAACAGCGACATGAGCGTGGATGCTCTGGCCTTTGGAGCGTCCGCGATGGCTCCACTGTGCCAGCCACCGGAAGGAAAAGGCACGGGAACAATGACCCTGGAACGATGGGCGGAACTTGTCGCCCAGATTGAAGAGCTGGGCGACATTCCGGCCGGCAGTGTCAAACCTGCAGAATGCTTCACACTGGACTACCTTCCGGCGAACTCTTCAGCCTCGGATGTTAAGAAGTAACGATTCGGCAGACTCTCCGAGTTCTGACGGTGCTGATGATTCGTCAGGATCTTCGCATGTAACTGCCCTTGAAGGCAGCGTATACCCGGCTGAAGAGTGTGCAGCAGTGGACCATCGGCAATGCCGCAAAGTCCGGTTGTGACAGTCATACCAGTCTCGTCGCGCCGCAGGAATCGGATTTGCCGCGCTTAACGGCAGCACAGCAATGACATGAAGCACGACTGGTTTTCGTGTCGAAACCGTAATTGTCCGAACAGCTGTTACGCTGTGAATTCGGGGCATGAGTGATTCATCCGGCATTTCTCGCGCAAAGGATTGCGCCCTGCAGAAAGATGTCGGCGGAACACGGAGGACGGAGTCTTCAGGGACGAAGGCTCTGTCCTGGCTGTCCAAAGTTCATGGTCTGACAACCGCGGCTGAGCGGGCTCTCGGAACATCATCCGGGACAGTGCAGAGGCATTGTCTTCTGCAGATCGTTCTACGGCGGAGGCTCACGGACGGGCCTCATCACGGAGACCAGCAGGATGCTGACTTCTTTGTTGCGACGAAAATCCCGTCGCTGGCTGGCAATGCTCTTGCTCGGCGCGGCGGGAATGTCATCGCTTTCCGGCTGTTCGAGGCAGTTCTGGCGGAGGCAGGCCGACCGGGATTCGTACAACGCCATTGGGGAAAAGCTGAACGATCCTCACTGGCAGGTTCCGCGTATTGACCTGATCCCGGATCAGCGCAGTCGCTTCTTCGACCCTTACGATCCCGATAAGGAACCTCTTCCGCCGGATGACCCGGCCGCGCATGAATCGATGCACTGCGTGAATGGCCGCAAGGGGTACAAGAACTGGCACAAACTGGGAACCGCGTTTGCCATTGAGAATCCACAATGGCTGCAGCCTTACGGCATTGAAATGCAGGGTGTCGACCCGGTCCTGGCTCATTCCAAAGTCCAGGTGAAGGTGAACATTCCGCAGGCGATGGACCTGGCAACGATCCACAGTCGTGAGTATCAGACCAGTATTGAAGATGTCTACCTTGATGCCCTGGCTCTGACAGCGGAACGGTTCAAACTGGGCGTACGTTATCTGGGTGTCACCGGTACGGAACCGAATGCTGCGTTCAATACTCGAACGAATTCGAACGGCCGAGCGACGTCGACACTGGGGAAGACCTTCGGAGTGAGCCAGGCTCTGCCAACCGGCGGTCAGGTCGCGGTGGACATCGCGAACTCAGTGACGTGGGTCTTTGCCGGCAACGGAAGCGAAGTCTCCGCGCCGACTCTGGGCTACAGCGTCACTCAGCCCCTGTTGTTCCGAGCCGGTCGCAAGATCGCCCTGGAACCTCTGACTCAGGCAGAGCGAGATGTGCTGTACAGTGCAAGAACCCTGGCTCGATTTCGCCAGACTCTGTTCGTTCAGGTCGCTGCCGCATACCTCAACCTGATGAACCAGAAGCAGGGCATCCTGAACACACTGAACAATATCCGTCAGCTTGAAGAGCAGCTGGAAGCTCAGCAGGTCCGTGACACTCGCATCCCGGGCGTCGTCAACGCGGCACTCGAAGGGTTTGCAGGACTGCAGATTCCCGACAATCTCAGCCAGCTTTCCTACGATGGCAACTGGCTCCGCTGGCGAGGCGATCTGGCACCGGAACAGGAAACTCAGATCCTGGCTCTGTCTGATGATCCGGATTACAAAGCCGCTGCTCAGGAAATGATCGACTTCAAGAAACAGCAGACGACCAGTCTGTCGTTCCTGCAGCTTCGCGACCAGCTGAATCGAAGCCAGCTGAACCTGGCAAACAGCCGCCGACAGCTCGCCGACCAGCAGGACACCTTCAAAATCCTGCTCGGCCTTCCTCCCAACATCGCCCTTGATGTTGATGAGTCCATGCTGAAGCCGTTCGAACTGATCAGCTGGGATCTGATCAATCTGGAAGGTGATCTGCGCAAGATCCAGAAAGAACTGGGGGAGCGACTTCTTCCGGATCAGGCCAATGCGGATGTGGTCACCGGTCCGTCCATCGAAGCCGTGCGCGAATACATCGCAGCCTTGTCAGAAATGCGAGACCGTCTGTATGTCGTCGGTATCGAACAGGTGAAGAATGACTTCCAGCCACTGCGCGAAGTTCTGGAGTTGACTAAAGATGACTGGGCTTCCGCAAAGCCCGGCTTCCGCTACTTCCGCAGCGAAGAAGAACGAAATCGGCTGATCGACCGACTGACGAACGACCAGCGCCTTTATCGACTGGCGGAACGAGAATACGCGTTCGGAAGCGGACTGCTCGACATGCTCCAGCAGGTCACTGCGTACGAATCCGAAGCGGCCTTACTGGAGGCTCTGGACGCCAACAAGAACAGTTCGATCGAGCTGACGGAATTGCCTGCAGACTGGCGAGAACTTCCGCGTTCTGGAGGAAGGCTGCCGGCAGAAACGTACACACCGGCGGAACTGCTGACCGAAGCGGCCAGCGGGGCACGCGAAGTTCGCGACAAGTACCTGCTCCGAATGGCTCAGAGCCTGGAAGTACTTCAGGCCTCGATTCGCGTCGAGGAAATCTCGCTGGTTCCATTCTCCCTGGACGGCACGATGCGGTTCCCGGAAATGGAAGAAGTGACGGCCCTGGGTCTCGAATACCGTCACGACCTAATGAATTCCCGAGCGGCCGTGATGGATGCCCGTCGGCAGGTCGAGATTCAGGCGAATCGGCTTCTGGCCGGCCTCGATGTGAATTTCCGCGGCACTCAGGGACTTAACCCGAACAGCCGGGGAAATACGAATCATAGTGCAGGCCTTCAGTTTACGACGCCTCTCGATCAGGTTCTGGAACGAAACAGCTACCGTGCTGCTCAGATTTCGTTCCAGCGGGCTCGACGTGCGTACATGGAGCAGGAAGACCGCGTGAAACAGTCGATTCGCCTGAGCTGGCGTCAGATTCAGGTCCAGGAATATCGAATCGAAGTGGACCGGACCACCGTCCGAAACGCAGCTCTCCAGTACGACAGTGCGTCGCTGCAGGCCACAGGAGCTCAGCAGACGAACGCCCTGAACCTGACTCAGGCCCTGAACTCAGTCCTTTCAGCCCAAAACTCTCTTGTGGCGGATTGGGTCACTTATGAGACAAATCGGCTTAACATCTTTCGCGACATGGGTATCATGGACATTGATCCTCGCGGAGTCTGGACCGATCCCTTCTACCTGCAAATCGACCAGCCAGTGGTCGCTGAAGGGGTAACCCCGCCTGAAACTCCCGATGTTGTCCTTCCTAATCCGGCCCAGCAGGAATCTGCCCCGGAACCCCAGAACTAACTACCAGGGTTACTGAGGATGCGCAGTCTTCGTCTCAATAATTCGCTCATCCCGTCACGTCGTTCCGGCAAGGCAGGATTGATTATCCTGCTCCTGCTGATCGTGGGCGGGGCCATCGCTGCCATGATGATTCCCCAGTCACGGGAGAAGATTCAGGCATTGCTGGGAAAGAAGAAGGACGGGATTTCGTCCGCCTACATCCTGGCTCGCGCGGAAAAAGGTCCGTTCCGGATTGTCATCACCGAAAACGGAACAGTCGACAGCCTGAAGAACTCCACGCTCAGCAACAGCGTTGAAGGTTCGACCACGATCATTTCGCTGGTTCCGGAGGGCAGCAAAGTCAACGCTCCGTTCGTGGCGGAATTCGACGGTGTTGTGCAGTTCATGGACACCGCTTCCGAATCGGCTCGAACCGTGAAGCTGGTCGCCGAAGACGGCAAGGAGAAGGTCTACGAACTGCTCTTTGGAGAATTTACGGAACTGCTTGTGACAGACCGCCAGAAGGTCCGAAAAGGTGATCTGCTGGCCGGTGACGTCTGCTGCGAACTCGACTCTTCGACGCTTGTCGAAAAAGAAAAAGAACAGAAGATCAAAGTCACTACTGCCCGTGCAAACCTCGAAAAGGCCGGGAAGGATATCGAGATTCAAGAGACCACAAACGAGAGTAATGTTGCCAAAGCAAAGCTGGCCGAAGACCTGGCTCAATTGAGTCTCATCAGCTACACGGCGGTCGGCGGTGAATATCAGCAGGAACTTGAAACGCTGAAAGGCGACATCAAGAAGACAGAAGAAGAACTCTCGATCAATAAGGAAGAGTACGAACGAGTCCGCGATCAGGCTCGCCTTGGTTATTCCAACGTCAACCAGCTCGAAAGTGCTCGACTGAAGGTCACGCAGTCTCAGATCCTTCTCAGCGTGAATCGAGGAAAGCTGGAAGTCCTCGAGAAGTACACAAAGCCGAAGAAGGAAAAGGAACTTTCTCAGACAGCTGAAGACACCAAGCGTGAGACGCAGCGTGCTCGCCTGGAAGGCGAAGCTCTGATGACTCAGATGAAAGCCGCCTACGATGCAGCGTCACTGACTCTCGCTGTTGAAGAAGAAAAGCTGGAGTTGTTCCAGCGACAGATCAAGGCGTGCCGACTGGTGGCGACTCAGGGAGGCGAAGTCGTCTACGCATCTCAGAAAAGCAATCGAGGCAGTGAGCCGGTTGTGATCGAAGAAGGAGCCGCAGTCCGTGAACGCCAGGCAGTCATCAATCTGCCGGACCTCGAACACATGAAGATTGATGCTCGTATCCACGAATCGCGCATCAGCCGAATCATCATCGGACAGCCGGTCGAAATCGAAGTCGATGCGATTCCGGGTGACCCTTACCGAGGACAGCTGCAGGGAATTTCTTCGGTGCCGATTCCTGGCAGCTGGCCAAACACAGACCTGAAGGAATACGAAGCACAGATTGAAATCAAGGATGATGCGGCACGCGTGAAAAAGCTGAAGCCCGGCATGACGGCCCAGATTCGAATCGTGGTGGATGACCGCAAGGAGCCAGTACTGCAGATTCCGGTTCAGGCGGTGGTCTCGTTTTCCGGCTACTTCTACACGTTCGTCGCAGGCAAAGACGCCGTCGAACGTCGCGAACTGAAGGTCGGTGATTCCAACGACGAGTACATTGAAATCCTCGACGGCGTGAAGGAAGGTGAGACGGTGGTGATGAGCCCACGAACTCACTTCGCCAAAGAACTGTCAGAACTCGAAGCTGTGAAGTCCGCCGAGAAGGAAGCGAAACGAGAAAAGCTGGACACACCCGAACGCAAAGGCGGACCCGCAGCCGGCGGACCAGGAGGTCCAGGAGCGGACGGCCCGGGAGCAGCTGGTCCTGGCGCTGGCGGACCAGGGGCTGGAGGTCCTGGTGCCGGTGCTCGCATGGATCCCAAAGCCATGTTTGAGTCGATGGATGCCAACAAGGATGGTGTCGTGACCAAAGAAGAACATCCTCGACCCGAGTTTTTTGATCGCACTGACTCGAACGGCGACGGTAAGCTGACACTCGAGGAAATGCAGGAAGCCATGCAGCGCATGCGACAGCGAGCGCCTGGGGCCGGCTGATCTCCCCGACTCTCACTCGTTCCCGAAATTCAGGTCGCTCATGACACTGGCTGCTGAAGTTGTCGATCTCCAGAAGGATTATCTTCTGGGTACTGTCCTTGTCAGGGCTCTGCGCGGAGTCACGATTCAGTTCCCGCGCGGAGACTTCGTTGCCATCATGGGTTCATCGGGCAGCGGCAAGAGTACTCTTCTGAATCTGCTCGGAGCCCTCGACCGACCGACACGCGGCAAGTACATCGTCGGAGGAAAGGACGTCTCGACGATGTCCGACGACGACCTTTCGACGATTCGCAATGAGAAGATCGGGTTCATCTTTCAGTCATACAACCTGATTCCCCAGTACACGGTTCTGGAGAACATCGAAGTTCCCCTGCACTACCGAACGGGCTACCCAAAGATCGGTGCAAAGGAACACAAGCGAATCCACGATCTCGCGACGATGGTTGGTCTTGGAGAGCGAATGGACCACCGTCCGTTTCAGCTGTCCGGAGGTCAGCAGCAGCGTGTGGCCATCGCCCGCGCGCTGGTCAATAACCCGGAGATCATTCTGGCGGACGAACCCACCGGAAACCTGGACTCAAAGACAGAAGAGGAAATCATGGAGATGCTGCTGAACCTGAATCGGGAAGGCCGCACAATCATCATGGTGACGCATGAGCCCGGTGTCGCCAAACTGGCCAAACGACAGATCTATATGAAGGACGGAGTCATCGCGGGCGAAGGAGTTTTCCCTGGCTGACAGCACGGAACTGCTGACCGGTATTCAAGACGTTTGATTTTCCTGACCACGATCGATCAATCCCATGGCAAACCTACTGCGAACAGCACAGCTGGCCCTCAAGAGTCTGATGCTGCACAAACTGCGCTCCGGGTTGACCATGCTCGGCATCGTGTTCGGAGTATTCTCAGTCATCGCGATGCTGGCGATCGGCGAAGGCGCCAGCCAGCAGGCTCAGCAGCAGGTGCTTCAGCTCGGTGCCACAAATATCATCATTCGCAGTGTGAAGCCGCCTCGCGAAAACGCCAGTCAGCAAAATCAGAACAACTTCGTTCTGCGCTATGGTCTGAAGCGATCAGACTACGACCTGCTTTCCAGGACCATTCCCACGGTCCAGCAGGCTGTGCCGATTCGAGAACTCACGAAGGCCTGCCGCTATCTGCACCGGGAAATGAACTGCCGCATCGTCGGCTGCACCCCGGAGTATGTCGATATGAACCATCTCGACATGGCTCAGGGACGTTTCATTTCCGACAAAGACCGACGTGAAAAAACGAACGTCTGTGTCCTCGCGGCCGGAACTGCGGAACAGCTGTTTCAGTTTGCAAACCCGCTGGGCGAATCAGTCAAGATCGCGGACCGCCGATACACGGTTGTCGGCATCACTCGCTCCCGCGAAGCCAGCGCCGCCATCGGCGGAAGCATGTCCGGCCAGGATTACAACAACGACATCTACATCCCGCTCGAAACAATGCGAGTGCGCATGGGTGACCTGGACATCGACCGGCGTCAGGGATCTTTCAGTGCGGAAGAAGTCGAACTGAATCAGATCACTCTGCGTATCACGGATGTTGATGCCGTCGTACAGACTGCCAGTGTGATTCGCGAAAGTCTGAAGCAGAACCACAAGACCGAAAATGATTATTCCGTCGTCGTCCCTCAGGAACTTCTGAAGCAGGCCGCTCAGATCCGAACCATCTTCAATGTGGTCCTCGGCTCAATCGCGGCCATCAGTCTGATCGTGGGCGGTATCGGCATCATGAACATCATGCTCGCCACGGTGACGGAGCGAACTCGTGAAATTGGTATCCGCCGCGCGCTGGGTGCAAAGCAGCACGACATTACGATGCAGTTTCTGACCGAGACAGTCGTTCTGGCTGGCAGCGGCGGCCTGATCGGAGTCATCCTCGGGCTGCTAACGCCGGTGGCTTTCTCCGGACTGAAGCGGATTGCTGAGCAGTTCTTTGAAACGGGTGGCGGTGGATCAGAATTCAGCCAGATGTTCACGAACCTGTATCCTCAGGTCGTCCCTTCCAGCCTGCCACTCGCATTCGGAATTTCCGTGGGGATCGGAGTCATGTTCGGACTCTACCCTGCCCGCTCTGCCGCTCGCCTCGACCCCATCGAAGCCCTGCGACACGAATAAAGCCGGATGCTGCTTCCGTTGCCGGCCCAATGCCGTCAGTCACTCACAGTGCGGTTCTCAACGACTTTCGACGGTTCACAACGAAGAACCAGGAACAAAGAACAAAGAACCCACTTCACCCCAGTCGGCCAAACTGCTGATCCAGAGTATTTCGGCTCAGAGTCAACGACGTCGGCCTGCCGTGCGGGCAATGGTGTGAATCAGCGACCAGGTGCCTCTGACGCAGAAGCTCCTGCATTTCTTCCAGCGTCAGACGCTGACCTGACTTGATCGCCGCTCGACATGCCATGGTGTGCAGCATGCGGTCCAGAAGATCGCGCCGAGTCGTCTTGCCGTCGGTCTGAACAAGCTGTTCGCCGAAGTCTTTGACAATTCGACTGAGGCTTCCGCGTGGAATCAGAGCCGGATACGACATCAGAAGAATCGTTGTTCCGCCGAAGTCCTGAACCTCAAAGCCGATTTCTTTGAGCAGATCTTCGTGTTCCAGCAGCGCGACACTCTCCGTCGCACTGCATTCCACAGTTTCCGGAATCAGCAGCTTCTGACGTTCGACGCCGCCTTCCAGAATTCTGTGTCGCAGATGCTCATACAGGATTCGCTCGTGAAGCGCATGCTGGTCGATCACTTCCAGTCCCGCATCGCTGGCGACAACAATGTAACAGTCATGAATTTGAAATGCCCGAAACTCGTCCGCAGACCCAGGGGCGCCAGTGCCGGTAACAATCACCGCGCCAACATTTGGTTCGCTCGGCAATCCTCCAGGAAAGGTCGCGGTCGTAACACTGTTGAATTGTGTCTGCACGGAATCAACGGATCCCGGCACATTACCACCGGACCCACTTCGGGTTACAGCGCCTTCGCTTGAGGGTGAAGCGGCTGCGGAAAACGACTCAGTGTCCATCGATTGTTGAGCAAACGCATCGCTCGTCGCAACCCCGGCGACTTCAGAGCCTCGACGCTCATGCGGAGCCGCGGCAAGAGCGGCAATGACTTCCGGATGACTGAAGACCGCACGGTCGTTCTGGCTGGATCGGGCAAACTCACCGACACGAGGAGGACTCTGAACGGCAGCGTGGGACGCCCACAGGTCCAGTTCCTTCTGAGGCCTGGGCGGAACCACCGGTTTGTCAAACTGCAGCTGACCGTTCGAAGCAGGATTCGAGCCGGGAACTTCGATGTTCGCCCGAAACTCAAGTGACAGGAACTTGTCTCGCAGAGTCCTCAGCAGCTGGCGATACAGTGTCTGGCTGTCCTGAAAGCGAACCTCACTCTTCGTCGGATGCACATTCACATCCACCAGGGCCGGTGGCACTTCCAGAAACAGAAAGCTGACGGGGTGACGACCAACCATTAACAGCCCGCGGTAGGCTTCCGAAAGTGCATGCTGCAGACTGCGATCCTGAATCCATCGACCGTTCAAAAACAGGAACTGGTCTTTTCGAGTCGATCGACTGAGAGACGGTGCACCGACGTAGCCCCACAGTCGAATTGTTTCGCCCGTGGCAAGTTCACTTTCCGACGAAACGGGAATCAGATGATCGGCAACTTCATTCCCGAAGAACCGCCGAATTCTCTCCAGAGGATCGTGCGACGCAGGAAGCTCATAGACCAGTTTGTCATTGTGTCGCAGCACAAGATGCAGACGAGGATTCGCGAGTGCGATGCGGGAGAACTGCTCCGCAATGTGACCAAATTCCGTCGATGCTTTCTTCAGGAAGCGGCGTCGAGCAGGCGTGTTGAAAAACAGATTGTGAACTTCCATCACCGTACCGGCAGGACATCCACAGTCTCGATTGACGACGATCTGCCCGCCGTGACTTTCCAGTTCCCGACCAACCGGACATTCTTCCGGCCGAGTCCGGATGCGGAAACGGGCGACAGACGCAATCGACGCAAGTGCTTCACCGCGAAACCCCAGAGTACTCACGTGGTCGAGATCAGCGTCTGACCGAATCTTGCTCGTCGCATGACTGGTCACTGCCAGAAGCATGTCGTCCGGGTGAATTCCTTCGCCGTTATCTGAGATTCGAATCAGATCCATGCCGCCATTGACGGCATCCACCTCAATTCGAGTCGACAGCGCGTCGACACTGTTTTCCAGCAACTCCTTCACCACACTTCCCGGGCGCTCAATTACCTCACCCGCGGCAATGCGATTGACAACATGAGCATCCAGCTGCTGAATTCGAGGCATGACAAACAGTTCAACTCGGAGTTCCGTGCGTGAAAGACACGCAGTATACGCAAACGTCACCAAAAGTCAGTCGACTGAGATATCTCCGGCGCCGCAGCCGTCTCCGGAGCCGTGCATCATTTGTACAGAGCATCACTGTATCACTCGGAGAGTCATGGCTGCTTTGGCGCTGCATTTCGCGCCCGCATGGATCAGCCAGCCGTCTGGCGGACGCGGCGTTTGGCAGCGGCTCGGCGGACAAGTTCGTCGCCAAGGACTCCAATGAGGATCACGGCGCCGATGACGGGGTATTCGAGGGATTGTGGAATCTGGAGCAGTGTGATCATGTTGTTCAACACCTGCATGACGGCGGTACCAACGATGACCCCAAAGATTGATCCTTCACCACCTCGAAGACTACAGCCTCCAAGAACGGCAGCTGCGATCGCGTACAACTCGTATGAGTTTCCAAAGCTGGATGGCGACACTGAAGTCGAGTCCAGCGCGAACAGCATGCCCCCCAGTGACGCCATAGCCGTGCAGATGACATAAGCGATCAAGGTGACTCGACCTGTGTTGATGCCACTGAACCGAGCGGCTTCTTCGTTTCGTCCAAGTGCCAGAAGATAGCGGCCCAGAACAGTGCGACCGAGGAAGACGGCCGCCACTATCCCAATGGCTGTCAGAAGAAAAAACGGAATGGGAATTCCAAAGACCATCTCCGAACCACGATAAGCCAGTCCAACACGGCCTGAAGCAACGGGTCCCAGCACCTCCTGCAGTTCACCAAATCCCGCCGGGTTATCTCCCGTCAGCCACCGCGAAACTCCTCGATAGATCAGCAGCGCACACAACGTCACCACAAACGGCTGCAGCTTGACTCGTGTCACGAGGATGCCGTGAATAAACCCCAGAGTCATCCCGACCAGCAGGACGATCGCGATGGCCACAGGAATCGAAGTTCGCTGGTGCCTCTTCAGAAGGATGACAAATGCGTCAGATCCGTATTTGTCACCGGGGTTCTTCGCCAAAGTGACCCGAGTCTCGCTGCCTTCTGAGGTCACCGCAGTGATCTTCTGTGTTGTGACCGCACCATCGGCTTTCACGAGTTGCAGCTGGTCACCCGTTTTGACTTCAGCGAGGGATGGAATCGTGACGAGCGAGGTTTCGCCGGTCTCCAGTTTTTGAACTGGCACAGCCACAGCCAGCTTTCCATCTTTCTCATCGCGTTGTAGTTTCTCACGGACCTTGATCAATGTCCCCTGATCTACGGCAGAGACAGAATCCACCGTCATGATCACTCCGGAACCAACTCCTCCGGTGAAGCGAACTGTCATGCCGGGCTTCAAAGTCTCCGACGCGCCTTCAAGCAGGACCGATTGCTCTGCCGCAGATACCTGCACGACTGGCAATGACTCCACCGGCTGGTAGTCAACTTTGAGCAGAATCGAAAGAAGCACACCGCTGAGGCAGACTGCGGAGCCAATCGACAGATCGATACCGCTCGTGATGATCACGAACGCCACGCCAACTCCCAGGATACCGAAGAGGGACAACCGGTTCAGCAGATTCTGAATATTGCCCGGCTGCAGAAACTTGGATGTCCCAAGATTCCACCATGGATCAGACGTGGCAAATGCAAGGCATGTGCACAGTACGATCAGCACGGTCAGAATGCCAAGGATTTTGCCCTTCATCGTCGTCCCGTTCTCTTCGTTCAATCTTCATCGTCAGACTCATGAACGATCATTGTCCATGGCCCAAAGCCCACTACGCATGTCCTGTCGCCAGATGCATGATGCTCTCTTCTGACAACTGTTCTCGACTCAGTTCACCTGTGATTCGCCCCTCGTGCATCACGATGACTCGATCACTCATCCCGATCACTTCTTCCATTTCGCTGCTGACGAACAGGATGGCGATCCCCTGCCCCGCCAGTTCATCCATGAGCTGATAGATTTCCTGTTTCGCTCCAACGTCAATCCCCCGAGTCGGTTCATCCAGCAGAAGGACTCGCGGCTTCATCGCCAGCCATTTTCCGAGCACCACTTTCTGCTGATTTCCACCCGACAGATTGCCGACTCGATAAGTATCGGCCGGAGCTTTGACTCGCAGACGCTGGCTCATTTCCGCCGACTGCTGCTGCTCCATGGCGAAGTTCAAAAAGCCAACTCGAGAATGCTGATGCAGTGAAGCCAGACCGATGTTTTGGCGAATCATCATGTCCAGCACAACGCCCTGCTGTTTCCGATCCTCAGGGACCAGCGCCACGCCGGCGGCAATGGCATCTTTTGGCGACCTGAGCTGAACGCGCTTGCCGTCCACTTCAATCGAACCACTCACCGGCGCATCCACGCCGAACAGCGTTCGCAGCATCTCCGTCCGCCCTGCCCCGACCAGTCCGGCGACCCCGACAATCTCACCGGCGCGGACAGAAAGATTGATTCGATGCTTCGGCCACGCTGTCGTGACAACGTCTTTCACCTCAATCGCGACTTTGCCCTTCGGATGAGGATTGCGAGCGAAGAAGCGGGAAATGTCCCGACCCACCATCAGCCGGACGAGACTGTCATGGTTCACTTCTCCGCGAACCAGCTCTCCGGCATTCTCACCGTCTCTCAGAACGGTGACTCGATCAGAAAGCTCCTGCACTTCGGCAAGTCGGTGCGAGATATAAACGATGCTGACACCGGCAGCCTTCAGATCGCGAATCACCTGAAAGAGGTTTGCTGATTCACCGGCGGAAAGACTGGATGTTGGCTCATCCATAATCAGCACTCTCGCATTGATCGAAAGTGCCTTGGCGATTTCGACCATCTGCTGCTGACCGACCGTCAGCTCTTTGACCAGCATGCGGGGCGATGCCTTCAGACCAATTCGCTGAAGCAGCTTTTCCGCCTCCTGATTAATGCGACGATTATCGATCAGACCAAATCGTCGAGGCTCCCTTCCCAGAAAGATGTTGGCTCCGATTTCCAGGTTGTCCGCCAGATTCAGTTCCTGATGAATGATGGCAATGCCATGACTCATCGCATCACTGACCGAGCCGAATTTCTGGACCTTGCCATCCACCAGCAGCGTTCCGGTGTCCTGACTCTGCACACCCGCCAGGATTTTCATCAGTGTGCTTTTGCCCGCACCGTTCTCACCCACGACCGACAGCACTTCTCCCGACATCACGCGCAGGCTCACGCCCTTCAGCGCTTTGACGCCGGGAAAAGACTTGACGATGTCGCGGACTTCAAGCCGCGGTGCTTCGGACACCATTGGCAGCATCTCCGCCACCGGTGCGAACCGATGGGGTGGACTTAAGGCGAGCAGCGAATCTGGATGAGCTCGTCAGAGACAGGCAGAACAGGGGATTGACATCCCCCGTTCGCCGGAACGACATCTGGCACCGTTGGCCGACGATGTCAGCGAGTTACTGGCCTTTCAGACGCTTCAGTTCTTCCCAGTACTTTTCGACGTTCTCGCTGGTGATCGCGCGAGGAGCGATGTCGATGTACTTCGATTCCGGAATCACTCCCTTGTTGCCTTCGAGCAGTTCCTTCAGCACTTTGACGGACTGGAAGCCATACTCATACGGATTCTGAACAACGGTGCCGGCACATTCACCGTCCTTGATCGCCTGCAGAGTCACATCGTTTTCATCAAAGCCAGCCAGAGCAATCTGCTTCAGCTTGTTGGCCTTCTTCAGAGCCTGGTAGCAGGCCGGTGGATTGTATTCGAACAGTCCCGCGATGCCCTTCAGCTCAGGAAACGTCACCAGCGCGTCTTCGCATTTCTGAAGAGCCACTTCCGGCTTGCCCTGGTCGGTGACGGTTGCCACGATCGTGAACTTGTCGCCTTTGATTTCCCCTTCGGTCGGATCGAAGGCATCCGGCTGAGCCTGGTAGAAGTCGATCTTGCGGTCACGACCCAGCAGAACGTCAATCACGCCCTGACGACGGTACTTGCTGTTGTCCTGTTCGAGACGTCCGATGCAAAGCAGAACCTGTCCGCCGTCCGGAAGCGCGTTCTTCAGAATTTCGCCACACGCGCGGCCTGCGGCGTAGTTGTCCATGCCGATGTAGACGAGACGATTGGATTTTGGTGCATCGGAGTCATGAGTGATCAGTGGAATCTTGTCGCCGATGGAGTTGATCCATTCGACCTGATTGTCGGCATCGAGCGGGCTGATCGCGATGGCTTCGATACCGGTCGTCATGACGTCTTCCACCTTCTGCTTCTGAACCTGAGCCGAAGCTTCCGGAGGCATGATGACCTGAACGTCGATGTTGAATTCCTTTGATGCTGCAACGCAGCCAGCTTCAGCGATCTTCCAGAAGTCAGCAATCTGATTTGTCACGAAAGCGACGGAACGTTTCTTTCCGCTGCCGGAGTCGGGTGCTTTGGCATCGCCAGCTGTCTTTGCGTCCGACTTGCCGTTGTCCGTTTTTGCCGCCGGATCTTCAACCTGACAACCGGCAATCGCCATTGCGATGACGGCGAACCAAGTAAGACGAAACTTCATGACGTGGATTCCTGTACTGAGATTCGGGCGTCTGCGATGTTTCGCAGACCGGGTGGGACGACGTTTTTGTTCCTGCCAAACTGGTCCGGTTTTGGCAAAACAGACGATTTTCTTCAGCTGACACCATAAATTCGAGCCTCTGTCGGGTCAAACCCAGGCCACATTCTGTGCTGTTGAATCGCAGAATCGCTCGAATCCGTCCCGTACGTCCCGGCAAGGGACCTGCAAATCGGGGAATCGTCCGCAGAGTTTGGACTGCACAGCCGGTCAGCAGGTTGAAACGTACCGATCTCGTGTTACATTCTGGCGGTCTTTCTCGCGTACCCGCTTTTTGGGACGAAAGAGAGTGTTGACAGTTTGGTTTACCGGACCTGTTAAGAATCGTTGTTTGATCGCCTGTTGTCAGCAAATCCGCTGGCAGCAGGGAGCCTGAAAGTGTTTTGGGGCCTGTTGAAGTCACCTGTTTGCTGACTGCTTTATGCTGTTGCTGGGACTGATTCTGTTTCTGCTGGGCTGTCTGACCGGTGTGGCGATTTTGCTGCACAGGGGTGAGGGCAGTTGTCTGCAATGGATTCCGGAAAGAAGCGTTCTGCGTCTTCTGCCGTGGCTCCGTTCAGTTCCGGCAGCGCGCCTTTTGCCGTGTCGAGCCACCGGACCTCCCGGTGATCGCGTCTATCGGGGAAGCGTGGCAGTCCGCCGAAGTGATGCTGTCGGTCGGAGACTCACGTCACCAGTGCATCGGCTTCGCTGATCAAATTCGTTTCGCGCCTGGATTCAGGCAGCAGGGACCGTTCAGATTCAGAGGACGTGTCCATGGATAATCCGTTGATCGTCGGCTTTCTGGCCATGATCATCGGGGCCGCCGTCGGCTACTTTGCAGATCGCCTGATCAAAGGTAGCGCGTACAAGACCCGAGATGACATCATTCGAGATGCTCAGCGAGACGCTGACAACCTCCTGAAGGATCAGGAGCTGAAACTGAAGGAAGAGATGCTGCGGCGCCGCGAAGCGCTGGAAGCGAAGATGGAAGAAAGTCATGCTCAGCTGCGTGAGCGTGAACGGGAACTCGACAAGCGAGAAGCACATCTGGAGGAGCAGCAGGATTCCTTCCGCAAGAAGGAAAAGATGCTCCAGACGACTCAGCAGAAACTGGCTGAGCGGACGAAGGCCCTGGATGCTCGCGAAGGTGAACTCAATCGCCTGCTGAAGGAAGAACAGGAACAGCTCTACAAGATCAGCGAGCTTTCGCGCGATCAGGCGACGGAGCAGCTCCTGAAGCGTCTTGATCGCGAGCTGTCGGATCAAACCGGCGCGATGATCATGAAGCACGAAGCCGAAGTGAAGTCGGAGTGCGAGCGAAAGGCGCGTGAGATCATCGGCATGGCCGTCCAGCGCTATGCGTCGGCTCACACGTCCGAAACGACAGTCTCCACGGTGGACATTCCAAGCGACGAAGTGAAGGGACGCATCATCGGTCGCGAAGGCCGCAACATCCGTGCGTTTGAAAAGGCCACGGGGGTTGACGTCATTGTGGACGATACGCCAGGCGTCGTGATCGTGTCGGCGTTTGACAATGTCCGTCGCGAAATCGGCAAGATGTCGCTCGTAAAACTGATTCAGGACGGCCGCATTCATCCGTCACGCATTGAAGAAATCGTGGCGGAAACGACCAAAGAGATGGAAGACCATATTCGCCGGCTGGGCATGCAGGCCTGCGAAGAAGCGGGCGTTCGCGGGCTTCATCCGAAGATTATGGATCTGATGGGTCGCCTGCATTTCCGAGTCAGCTACAGTCAGAACGTTCGTCAGCACTCCATCGAAGTGGCTCATCTGACCGGCATGATGGCTGAGCAGCTGGGGCTTGATGGCACGCTGGCTCGCCGCTGTGGATTCCTTCATGACATCGGCAAAGCAGCTGACCATGAGATGGAAGGCGGACATCCGGCTGTTGGAGCGGAGCTGCTGAAGCGATACGGCGAAGGCCAGGAAGTGGTTCACGCCGCGGCCGGACATCACGATGATATTCGCCCCGAGTACATCTACACGGTGCTTGTCGCGGCAGCCGATGCGGTTTCGGCCGCACGACCTGGTGCTCGTCGCGAAACGCTGGAGAAGTATGTTCGTCGGCTGGAAGAACTTGAAGCGCTTGCGTGTGGCTTTCCGGGTGTCGATCACGCCTTTGCCGTTCAGGCAGGACGTGAAATTCGTATCATCGTGGATTCTGCAAGAGTCAACGATCGGCAGGCCGCAAGAATGAGTCGGGATATTGCTCACGCGATCGAACAGACGCTGACCTATCCTGGCGAAATCAAAGTGACCGTACTGCGCGAAACCCGGAATGTTGAATATGCCCGTTGATAACGAATTGCTTCGTGATCTCCTGGGATATCTGAACTTTTCCCAGGGGTCACCAGGCGCCCGATTTCGAACGTGTCTGAATCAGCTGTTTCTGGATCCGTCTGTCACAGCTGGCTCGGAAGTACTTCGAGACTATCTCCTGAGCCAGCTTCAGCGTCTTTCGGAAACTGGTGATGTCGCCTGCGCTGATCCGGCGCAGGCGGCAGCGGTGATTTCATTGACGTTCGATCGGCTGATTCCGGCGTACCGACAGCATCATTCGGACTTGCTCGGGCATCTTCGGAGCGAAGACTTCTTCACTCCGTTTCTTCTGGCTCGCATGTTCGAAACCGCACTCGCAGTGCGGGCAGAGTTTGGTGCCGCGTCGCAGGAAGTTCAGATCACTCAGGCACTCAAGCGACTAAACCATTTCGTTGGTTACCGACCTGTGGCCGTTCTGGAAAACGGCCGGCGCAGTGAGGTTTATGACCACGAACGATTCTGTCCGGTTCCGTTGTATTTTGCCGACGTCGGCGCTGCCAATGGCCCGTTCGCCTCGATCATCACGGCAACCATTGCCTTCATGAAGTCTTTGCCGGAAGACCTCATCGCCTGCTCCCATTTTTCCCTCGATCGCCTCTCGGAACTGGCGCTGGATGTTCGGTCACATGACCACCTGCATCCGGTGAACAAGCGCACGAATTATGTCTTCGGAGAATGGGACCCGGAGGAGATTGATACCAAGGGCTTTTATCGTCGGTTCGTGATCCGTCGTCTGATTCTGGATTCACTGATGGACTGGGTCCGTTCTGATGGCAACGGAGCCGACCCGGAACGCCTGTACGATGCTTCTGCTGTCCTTGCGGGGACCATCCTGATGGCGTCAGCGATCAGTGGCTCCGGACCTCAGACGTACGATTCCAGTGTCTCGCTGACATCACTGCTGCCGGTTGTTGCGCGGCAGCGAGACAACTTCTATCAGCGACTGCTGGATACAGCAAAGGGCGATCGCGCAAAGCGTTTGAAGAAGCTGGCGGCTGAAGCACGTCAGCCGTTTGGTCACGTGCGTCACGAACTGAATATGTACCTCGCCAAGTACGGGGCCGATCAGGTTCAGCATCGCCATCTGTCCTGGATGTTTGCGCGCATGGGCTTTGAGAAAGCCAGTCGTGAAGAGGCATCCGTGATTCCGTGCCTGTCGGCTCGCTTCGAATCAGAGATTCAGGCAAGAGTCGTCATGGTGCCGCGTGTTGTTCGCTCCGGTGAACTCGACACAGCGCGAAGACTGATCTCGGAGATCATGGACCTGCTTCATCGGGGGATCCACTGCGGCGGGCTCGTCGATCCCTGGAACATCCTGGGATTTCAGGGGCTGTTCCCTCTGTTCTTTACCCGGGAAGATTCCATTCCCGATTCACGTGTCGAAGTTCTGCTCGACATCATGGGCCAGATCTTCGATGTGTGTTCGCTGACGATGAGCGAATCGGCGGCCACGGGAAGAAACGACATCCACGACTCGGTGCTGCGAGACTTTCGAAACCTTGCCGAAGAATGGGACGCCTACGCCACGACGACCGTCAACGATCTGACCCATGTGGAAGGCGCGAAGTCTGTTGATGCTGCCGTGCAGGTGGCTCGCGTTCTTGCGGACTGGCGAGAAGCCGGCGAAGCCGCGGGCGACATTTCGTTCTGGCGTCAGCATGTGGAAGATTTCAACGCGACCAGCAGCTTTGCTCAGGTGGTCACAGCGCTGCTGGAACGAAAGGATCACGTCGCTGCAATGGGTCTGCTGATGCAGTGGCTGAGCCGGGCGGATTCGGTGCCGCTTGAGAACGGACCGCATTCGATCCATCGTTTGCTCCATCGACTGCTGACCTGCATTTGTGAGCAGCCGGATCCGGCACAACGATGGAACAGTCTGCGTCGCTTTTTCGCTTTTATGGAAGCGAATGCCGGCGAATTCTGGGATGTGCCAAGTCTCAGCGAGTTTGTGGCTCAGCGAAAGAAGGGTGGCAAAGGCGGTAAGGGTCAGAAAAGCGCCAAGGACGATCTGGACCTTGAACATCTGTTCGATGACGACGATTCTGAAGAGAACATTCTCGAAGCGGCGTGGGACGAAGTCACCTTTCGCGACTCAACGGATGATGGCAACGCGTCCGACACGATGGACGGTGCGTCTGCTCCCGGCACGACCGAGTTTGAAATTCTGTATCGGCAGATTGAGCCTCGCCTGAAGTTCCTGCATTCTGTCGGATCGCTGTGGGGTATCGCTGCAGTCTGGGTTTCCCGGTCAACTGCGGGAGCAGAAGCCGCTGAAGATCAAAAGGAAAACCTGCGAGACTGGCTGACGGCGATCCGAGGGCGACTGCACGGCCTTGGTGAACTCGTCCGCGAAGTGCGCGATTATGAAATCTCCGTGATGAGTTCCGGACTGGAAGGAAACATCGAATACGACATTCAGATGCAGTGTCGTTTCCTTCTGATGCAAAATGCACTCTCGACGACGGTTGAGTTTCTGATGGCCGAGCGTCTGATCGGCGCGGTGATTGCAGAAGATCCGGAAGGCAACAAGGAAACCGCGTCGCTCGACAAGCAGGTCTCGCGCATGTTCACCGCAGTCTTCGCGCGCGATCCGGAGGCGGCAAGAAAGTGTTTCCCGCAGTTGTGTCGCGAACTCCGAAAGCGACCGTTGCTGTATGTTCCGTTTGAGAATGGTGGGCAGCCGGCAGCCATTCTGAAAGCCCGGACGCTGCAGTCTGTGATCCGTGTCCTGCTGAGTCAGCTGCCGCGGCTGGGACTGCTGGTGGAAACCTATGAGCTGCTTCAGACCGCACTGCAGATGGAACGCACCATTCGTCCGGCAGGGCAGGCAGTCACTGAGTTTGATCGGCTGTTTCGCATCGGGCTCAGCAGTTCTGTTGAAGCCATCCTGCAGTCGGCAAGTCGCTGGAAATCCGACGGGCCTCAGCGAGTCAAGAATATCTTTAAGCGTGTTCAGCGACTGCTGGATGCCTATTCCGATCTTTGGACGCGTCACAGCGGTTCAATGCGCCTGTCGGTCGTGGAAGATCTGCACGATAACGACTTCGCGCAGGACGTTCGGGAGTTCATCGAATCGTACGGTGAAGATCTGTTTCATACGCGCATGCTGACGCTCGGGAATGCCCGGGCGATTCTGCATCATGGGGCCGAGTCGCTGTTCAAGGAACTCTCCGAGACAATCGCACTGACTCAGAATGTGAAGATTCTGGACGACATCGAAGAGGGCATTCTGGACAACGAAGACGCGGTGGAACTCGCCGAGTTTGTCTATGAGTGTGTTGTGGACAATTTTGATCGATTCCTCGAATACAACACGACGACGACTCATTCGGACTACGGCAATCGCCTGTACTGCCTGCTCGACTTCCTTCGCATCGAAGCGCTGTACGATCGATTCGAATGGAACACCATTCCCTGGCAGGTCGCGCACGAAACGATGGCTCGCAAAGGCGAACTGGATCTCGCGGCCGCGGTGGAAGATTACGTCGCGGATGAATCCCGAAACACAGCCGAAGCCTTCGTTAATGAGCTTGTGCTGCTTGAAGCCGAGTACGGTGTTCGCCTTCCAGCGCTGCATGATCATGTGAATGAACGTGTGGTCGGCGCGCTGGCACAGAATCGAATGGCGGCTTTGGTTCCGATGTCGTGTCCCGGAGTTGGCGGAGTTTCACAGTCGCAGGTGGAAACCAATTTTCAGACTCTGCGAACCGAGATCTCGGACTTTATGAGCGGCCGAATTGGATCTGGTATCGAACCTCCGGAATGGATGCAGCGACTGGCCAGCGAACTGGATCGTGCTCAGGAAGTTCGACCAGGTGTCCTGGCGGATTCGCTGATGGATGGCGAGTTTGTGAAGCTGATCCAGAAGAATATCGATGAACAACTTTCCGGAATCAGCCGACTGAACGATGCCGCAGGAAGCGGAATGTGATGAAGCGAATTCTGTTTCTGACCGCCCTGCTCTGCTTTCCCGTCGGCACCGTGGCTGCAGACGAACATGTCGCATCGAACGACGCAGCCTCGGCACCGAGTGACAACTCACCGCCGCCAAAGCTGACGGTCTTTCAGGCCATCATTCTGGGACTTGTCGAAGGTGCCACGGAATACCTTCCTGTCAGTTCCACGGGACATTTACTGATCGCCGAACACCTGCTGGGAATGGATGGCGACGAACGTCAGAAGGCGGCTGCAGAATCACTGGCCATCTGCATTCAGAGCGGCGCGATTCTGGCAGTGTTACTGCTCTACGCGAGCCGTATTCGCCAGGTGGTCATGGGCATGCTGGGCAAGGATCCCGATGGACTCCGCCTGCTGATCAATCTGATGGTTGCGTTTTTTCCCGCAGCGGTGATCGGACTGCTGTTCAATAAATGGATCAAGCAGCACTTCTTTAGTCTGACCTCGGTGTGCCTGGCACTGCTGACCGGAGGACTCATCATTCTCGCGCAGTCACTTCGACGAAAGCCGGCCGATCCCCAGGCAGGGCGCGAGTTGACGGCGATGACTCCGATCGAGGCTCTCATCGTCGGGCTGTTTCAGTGTGTCGCCTTCTGGCCGGGCTTCAGCCGAAGTCTCTCCACGATTCTGGGTTGTCAGCTGGCAGGTCTTCGAATGATGGCAGCTGTGGAATTCAGTTTCCTGCTGGGACTGGTCACGCTGTCCGCAGCAACCTCATATGAGGGACTGAAACACGGGGCGGAAATGATCTCCAGCTACGGCGTTGCGACTCCGGCGATTGCCCTGGTCACCGCGTTCGCGGCCGCGATCGTCAGCGTCCGCTTCATGGTGACCTCACTGAGCCGCTTCGGACTGACCCCTTTCGGCTACTACCGCATCCTCCTGGCCGCCGTGTGTTACCTCTGGCTGGCAGCGTGAGTTTTCAGTTTTCAGTTTTCAGTTTTTAGTGTTCAGAGTTCAGTGTTCAGCCTCCGGTCTCTCGCCTACAGCCTCATGTCTCCATGACTCATGTCTCCAGTCTGATCCACAGACAAAATTGATGCTTTCAGCGCTCACTGAAGAAGCACCATTCAGGAGTCTGCCATGGCGAACGATTTTGTAAATACGACGAATTCTGCTGGCAGAGCGTCTGGTTCATGGATTGGTATCGCGGTCACCGCGCTGTGTGTCGCCGTTCTGGCGTCAGTGGCAATACCGCAGATTTTGAAGGCTCGCCAGCAGGCAAGGCGGATTCACTCAAAGAACAATCTGAAACAGATTGGTCTGGCACTGCACAACTACCACGACACCCATGGCACGTTCCCCATTGGCGGTACACTTGCTGCCGACGGGACACCGATTCATGGATGGATTCTTCGCATCCATCCCTATATGGATTCCAGCAGTTTGTATTCGGAAGTGAATCAGCATCTTCCGTGGGATCATCCGGTCAATGAGGGCTCGTTTCGCGAATTGATACCTGCATGGCTCAACCCCGAGTTCGATGTTCCATACGACGGTCGTGGACGGGGACTGACTCATTACCTTGGCAATCCTTCGGTCCTGCATCGCCAGCAGTCCGTTTCCATAAAGGATCTGACAAGCGGACTTGAGCATTCCTGGCTGGCCGGCGAAGTCACGGGGAGATTTCAACCGTGGGGCTATCCGCTGAACTGGCGAGCCATTCAGCTTCCGCTCGGAACGTCTCCCGGCAACTACGGCACTGCCGATGGTGATGGCACGGTGCAGTTGTGTCTTGGAGATGGTGCGGTACGTCGATTTCACAGTGAAACAGATCAACAGATTCTTCAGCAGCTGGTCAATGCCCCACCGCAGTATGACTCTGAGATCACCGCGGCTTCAGAAGACGTCTTCGAAACGCAGAAGAATACTCAGTGGACGCGGTTATGGCTGCAGGCAGCAGATGATCCATTCAACATCCAGCACAAAGGCGGTGGAGTCACGAAGGTGTTTCTTGATCCTCACGGACATGCCTACTACGCGAACGTGTATTCACGGGAAGACGGGCTGCCAGCGCTGGCTAAAGGCAGCAATTTGAGGATTGATCTTCCGGGCGTGATTGAAAAACACCCTGAACTGCAGGCGCTCAGGTGTCGAGTCCTGGACCGAGATGCGGCGGCGCACATTGTCCGGCTGAAGGATCTCCGGTATCTGATCGTGGGACAGTACAGCCTGGATGAAAGTGAACGACTTGCATTGAAAGAGTCACTCCCTGACCTTCAGATTCTTGATCGGGATGTAACGGAATATTGATGAGGGTCGCGCGAAGCTTCGCGAAGAATGTCACGGATTGTCGGGATTGATTGAGGACGTTTGTTTTGTTCCTGGTCGGGAACAATTGAGGACAATCGTTCTACACTGGACCTGGCGGCTTCGAACGTCAATAACACGTCGTGAACAACCTCTCGCGTTCGGCGAAACAGAGGTTGCATCGTCCTGGCTTGATGGACGAAACCTTGGCGACGGGAGTCTGTACGCGTGGCTTTTCGACTGATTGCTCTGACCGCGTTTTTCTGTTCCCCCCTGCTTCTTCAGGCGCAGGAGGCTTCATCAGGAATTCCGGAACGTACACCGGCGGACCTGGGGTTTGACGCCGCGCGTCTGGCACTCATTGATGAGATTGTGCGTGAAGGGGTCGACACCGCGAAGATGCCAGGGTGCGTCGTGGTGGTCGGGAGGCGAGAAGGCGTTGTCTACCGGAAAGCATTTGGCTTTCGTCAAACGGTTCCGGACAAAGTCCCGATGACGATCGACACGGTGTTTGACCTCGCCTCACTGACGAAGCCGATTGCAACAGCGACCAGCGTCATGATTCTGATCGGGCAGAAGAAGATCGATCCCGAAGCGACCGCCGCGACTTACTGGCCGGAGTTTGGAAAGAACGGCAAGGAAGCGATCACCGTCCGTCAGCTGCTGACTCACACGGGCGGGCTGATCGCGGACAATTCCATCAAGGACTACGAAGGCACACCGGAAGAATCGCTTGCGAAAATCTGTGAACTGAAGCCGACCTCAGCGCCGGGGTCAGAGTTCACGTACAGCGATGTGGGCTTCATCGTGCTAGGCGAGATCGTTCGGAAGGTCAGCGGGCAGTCGGTGCATGAGTTTTCCCGTCACCACATTTATGCGCCGCTTTCGATGAAGGAAACCGGCTATCTGCCTGGAGAAACTCTGCGTGCTCGCGCGGCCGTCACGGAACAGCGGGACAATCGATGGATGCAGGGCGAAGTTCACGATCCGCGTGCATGGGCCCTGGGTGGCGTCGCGGGGCATGCAGGGCTGTTTTCGACCGCAGACGATCTCTCTCGCTACGCCGTGATGATGCTGAACCAGGGGAAACTTGGCGACACAACGATCCTTGACCCAACAACATGGAAGCTGATGACAACAGCGGTCGATGTTCCTCGAGGTCGCCGAGCGCTGGGCTGGGATGCTCGCACCGGTTATTCGTCAAATCGAGGAGACCTGATGTCCTCGGCGGCCTTTGGACACGGCGGCTTCACAGGCACTGGCATTTGGATCGACCCCGTCGAGAACATGTTCGTGCTGTTTCTCAGCAATCGAGTTCATCCGGATGGCAAGGGGCTGGTGAACCCGCTGATTGGGCGAGTCGCAACGATTGCCGGCGCTGCACTGAGAGATGGATCCGTCGTCGTGAATCGGCGCGTGGCGGATGTTCGAAATGGAATCGACGTGCTGCGGGAAAACAAGTTTGAGTCTCTGAAGGGAAGGACGATTGGACTGATTACCAATCAGACGGGTCTGAGCCGTGATGGTGTCAGTACGATTCGACTGCTGCATGAAGCGGACGGAGTGAAGTTGGCTGCACTGTTCAGCCCTGAGCACGGGCTCGAAGGGAAGCTCGATATTCCAAAGATCGGCGACCAGAAGGACCAGACGACGGGACTAAAGGTTTTCAGTCTGTATGGAGAAACGCGGACGCCATCGAAAGAGAGTTTTTCCGGCCTTGATACTCTGGTCTTTGACATCCAGGACATTGGCTGTCGGTTTTACACCTATGTGTCGACGATGGGCAACGCGATGAAAGCGGCGGCGGCCGGCAACATTCGCTTTGTCGTACTTGATCGAGTCAATCCGATTGGGGGGGCCGACGTTGCGGGGCCCCTTCTGAATGAAGGAGACCAGTCCTTTGTGGGTTACCATACTTTGCCGGTTCGCCATGGAATGACAGCCGGGGAACTTGCGACGATGTTCGTTCGTGAAATGCCGGAGCTCAAGTCACTGGATCTTCAGATTGTGAAAGTCGAAGGCTGGAATCGATCGCAGATGTTCGACGAAACCGGACTGACCTGGATCAATCCGTCTCCCAACATGCGAAACCTGAACGAAGCCATTTTGTATCCGGGCGTTGGCCTGCTGGAGATGACTAATGTTTCTGTCGGGCGAGGCACAGACACGCCATTTGAGGTTGTGGGTGCTCCCTGGATCAGGGAACGGGAACTGGCGGCAGAACTGAATGCGGCGGGACTGCCAGGGCTTCGATTCGTGCCCACTCAGTTCACTCCAGACTCGTCGAAGTTCGCGAACGAATCCTGTGGCGGCGTCAGCATTCTGATGACCGATCGAAGTGTGGTTGAGCCCGTGCGTCTGGGAATTCAGCTGATGTGCAGCCTGCGCAAGCTGCACGCCAGTGAATGGGAAACGAAGAATATGAACCGTCTTCTGAGCAGCGTTGCGGTGCGTGACGCGGTACTGGCAGGGACAACGGCTCAGGAAATTGTGAGACTGTGGCAACCGGAACTTCAGGACTTTCTGAAACGTCGAAGCCACTGTCTGCTCTATCCATGAGATCTGCTCTTTATGTCCGTCATTCGTTTCCGCTTTCTGATTCCCGCCGCCATCGTCACACTGATTCTGACGGTGATGTGCATTGTTACCGCCCTGCTTTTGTTTGAGCAGCAGTCGGCGATGACAAGCGTCCTTCGCGAAAATGTCACAAGCCGCCGCGCTGCGGTGGACCTGGAAGAATGCCTATATGACATTTCGACTTTGCTGAGGCACGATGTTGATCAGGTATCGCCGCTCAATGATCGACTGGTAGGACACCTGAAACGCCTGCGTGAAGTGGCCGACCAGCCTGAGGAGCGGGATGCGTCTGAGAAACTTGAAACGGGTCTGCAGCGTTACCTTGAGATGTGGGAGAAGATCCCACCGCGGGAAGATACAGAACATCCTGCAGGTATTTTGGCCGCCGTTGAATCACTGGAAGTGAATTTGATCAAGCCATGCCAGTCTTTCCGTCTCTATAACGGCCGCCGTATTGAAGAATCCACGGTTCAGCACGAAAGCGTGCTTGGACGCCTTGCCTGGGGAATGGCGAGCATTGGAGTGCTTGGCGGGATCGCCGGCATTGTCCTGGGGTTTGGTCTGACACGAACGGTCGGGCAGTCGATCCGGCGTTTGCAGGTTCGCATTCAGGACGCGGCAGGAAAGCTCAGCCGTGAGCCTGAGGAAATCATCATCACAGAAGACGGACAGTTCTCCGGAGTTCACGCGCAGCTTGATCAGCTGACCCATGGCATCGAACGAATGCTCAGCAACCTGCGGGAACGAGAGAGAGAAGTTCTGCGATCCGAACAACTGGCTGCAGTCGGGCAGCTGGCTGCCAGCGTCGCGCACGAAATTCGCAATCCACTGACTTCCATCAAGATGCTGGTTCAGACTGCTCTGGATCCGGAAGACGCCAGCAGTCTGACTCAGGAAGACCTCAAAATCATCGAGAAAGAAGTGCGGCGAATGGAAAGCTCGCTGCGAACATTCCTCGACTTTACTCGTCCGCCAAAGCTGCAGCGACGTCAGTTGCCACTCATGCCAATTCTTCAGGAAGTCGCCGGACTGATTCGCGGCAGAGCCGACAAACAGGGTGTCTCAGTTCGCCTTGAGGTCATGAACGCTGACGTGAGTGTTTTTGCCGATCCGGAACAGCTGAAGCAGGTTCTCGTCAACCTCATGCTCAATGGACTTGATGCACAGCCTCACGGTGGAACTCTGCGAATGACATCTCAGGTGATTGAGAATGAAGTTGAACTCCGAGTCCTTGACGATGGGCCGGGAATCTCTGATGAGATGCTACCAAAACTGTTTCAGCCTTTCGCCAGCAGCAAGGAAACGGGAATCGGCCTTGGCCTGGTCATTTCCCGCCGCATTGTGGAAGACCACGGCGGAAGAATGACGGGAGAAAACCGGGATGGCGGAGGAGCCGTCTTTACCATCCGACTGCCCACGCTGACGGCGAACGAAAACAGCTTGTCCACCTGACAGCAAAGAGCCAGCAGGCTCCTTCGGATCAAATGAGTCCCGCGGCGTTACGTCCATTTTCGCGTCTGGCCGCATCAGACAGATGGCCGGAGCTGATTCATACCTGCACACTGCTGATACTGTTTCCATTCGCTCGTTGAGAACATGCTCACCAGATCCTTCTCAACGGAGTGTGCCAGAAAGAGCGAAACACCTGTGCCACACGGAGCGCTGGATTCTGAAGCGATACCAATTCCAGATGACAACCACAGAAGCTGAGTATCAGGAAAACGAACTTCGGGATCAGCGGGCACAAGAAGATCTGCGATGGTGCAACCGAAGATCCGAGGATCATCGACCTCTCCATACGTTACCTGGGACAAGCGGTTGAAGGATGAATCCAGATCAATACGGTGGCACTCCAGAAACGCACTTTCGGGCGGATTCTCCGAAAACACCACGACGAACTGATGATCCAGCTCATAGGCAAACAGAGCCGCATCGCACGATGGACTGCTCCAGAATGCGCCCCAGAGGCCAGTGATCCTCTTTCCCAACAGCAGCGACGTCGGAACAGTCTCCCGGATTTTTGGTGAAGGAACTCGGCCCGTAGCGTCGAGTTGCTCGGGCTTTGACAGGATTCTTCGGAGCCAGTTCATTTTCCTTCTTCCACCACCATTCTGCCGCATTCGAAGGGCAGGCAACTGCTATAGACACGTTTTGTTGTTTCGAATACATCATCAGCGTTTTCTGCAGGAACGGGCGTCATTGCGGCCGAAAATGCCGAAAACACAGGACTTTTTCCCTGTCGAGCTGCTCGCGTGTTGGACACAAGAGGGCTTGATGGCACGGTATTGGAAGATACTCGTGGATGTTTTTCGCCTGAAGTCCTGCGAGGTGGAGTTTCTTCGCCTGCATTCAGACTTTTTCAGCAGGATACCGACAGGATGTCCAGGTTCCTCACAACCACCACTGCGACCGTTCTTTTGCTGGGTGCTGCCGGCTGTTATCAGCCCATGTATCAGCCGTATGGCTACGGACAGCCCATGTACGGACCTGGCTATGCTCAGCCAGGCACAATGGTTGTGCCACCGGGTAACGCACCGCTCTATCAGCCTGGTACTTCGGGGACGTCGTCGAATCCCAGCACGTTTGAAAACGGAGCGGATGACTTCAAGCGTGAATCAGACTCACCGTACTTCCAGGGCGACCCGGTACCAAATCCGAAAGACCCTTCATCGACTGACAACGGTACTCAGAAATTCAACAACGACTTTAACAACTGATGTCAGAGCGGCACGCGGTGATGGGCGGGGAACAGTCTACCTGAGAACCTGAGCAACATCGCGTGCGAAGTAGGTGAGCACACCATCTGCGCCTGCACGTTTGAAGCACAAAAGACTTTCGAGCATCGCGGCTTCGCGATTGAGCCAGCCGTTTGCTGCAGCGGCCGCGATCATCGCGTATTCCCCGCTGACCTGATACGCATATGTCGGGACTCCGAACGAATCCTTTACGCGCCGGACAATGTCCAGGTAGGGCATACCGGGTTTGACCATCACCATGTCGGCCCCTTCAGAAATATCCAGGGCCACTTCGCGGATGGCTTCATCACCGTTGGCAGGGTCCATCTGATACGTCTTCTTGTCACCGCCGCCAAGGTTCTTTGCGGACCCCACAGCATCGCGGAACGGACCATAGAACGCTGATGCATACTTGGCGGAATAGGCCATGATCTGAACATGGCTGAAGCCGGCTGCATCCAGGGCCGTACGAATGACTCTGACGCGACCATCCATCATGTCCGAGGGCGCGATGATGTCACAGCCGGCCCGAGCCTGATTTACCGCCTGGCGGCAAAGAGCTTCCAGAGTCTCATCGTTCACCACGTAACCGTCGCGAACAAGACCATCCTGACCATGAGTGGTGTAGGGATCGAGAGCGACATCCGCAATGAGCCCGATATCGAGCCCCGCGGCTCGAATGGCACTCATCGCCCGGCAGATCAGATTGTCCTGACTGAAGGCTTCTTCACCGTCCGGAGTCTTCTGCTCCTGTGGAGTCACCGGAAAAATGGCGATCGCCGGGATCTTCAGCTCCACCGCTTTGGCAACTTCTTCCACCAGGACATCCACCGAATACCGGACGACACCAGGCATCGATGCCACCGGGACTCGCTGGTTCGTTCCTTCTACCACAAACACCGGCCAGATCAGATCATTGACGGTCACCGCGTTTTCACGAACCAGTCGTCGCGACCAGTCTGTGCGACGGTTTCGACGCATGCGAATGAACGGAAAACCTGAATCGTCGCCGGAAGAATTCAGAACAGCCATCGGAACTTCAATCTGATCAGGTAGGTTTGCAGTGAACTACTTGCCAAGTCGCTGGATGCGCAGATGACGGTACTGCGCTTCCCCCGGAGGACCGCCGTGGATCTGCACGGCGATCAATCCCTTCTGCTCGATCTTGTCATCTGTTTCCGTGTAGTCGACCGTTTGAAGGTCATTGATCCAGAGCTGAATTCGTTTTCCCTCGCAGCGAATCCGATACGAATTCCAGTCTTCCAGCTTCAGCACCTTATCAATGTCTTCCTTCTTCGGAGATGCCAGGATCCGATTGCGACGTGATTCGTCATACAGCGCACCCCAGTAGTTTTGACCGAGGTCCGCCTGGTAGCCGATCATCTCATGGTGGTCAGGAATGCGGCGACTGCGAATCTGAACGCCGGCATTCGTGTCTTTGCCCAGCAGTCGAAATTCCAGACGCAGTTCGAAGTCGCCATACTCTTCTTTCGAGGACAGAAAGAAGTTGTGAGGAATCTTCTCCTTCAGATTCCCGCCAACAATCGTCCCGTCCACAACTCGAAACTGAGCTGCATCGCCGGACCAGCCTTCCAGAGTCTTCCCGTCAAACAGAGGCACAAAACCCGTCTCTTTGTCATCGTTGCCCGCAACACCGTCGTTTGTGACAGCGACAAAACAACAAGCCGTCATCAGGCATGCTGCAGCAACGGAAAGACTCTTTCGAATTGACAGCATCGTTCTGCTCCAGGAGAGTGGGGATCCTGCGTTCCAGGGGAAAATGGGATCATGGCACGATTCCATTCTGTCGCAAGCGTCGAGTGGTTTTTCGACACCTGAAAGTCGTCGATTCTGAGTCATGGCTTTGTCGCTCAGGGAAACAGAATGATGAACGAGACTCACCAGACCGACACTCCACCACAGCAGCTTCAACTTCGAATGGTTCTGGTTCCCGCCTGTGTTTTTGTTGTCTCTGCCATCCTTCTCAAGGTGCTCGGGCAACCCGTGTCCTGCAAATGCAGATCCTGGAGTTTGTGGTCGGGCGATGTCTGGTCAACTCATAATTCTCAGCATCTGTTCGACCCGTATGCTCTGACTCATGTGCTGCACGGAGTACTGTTCTGCGGATTGCTGTGGCTGCTTCCCAAAAAGATTGCTCCCTTCTTCAGGCTGCTGATCTGTGTTTTGATCGAAGCGGTCTGGGAGGTCTTTGAGAATACTCCGTTTGTCATCGAACGATATCGAACGGCCACGATGTCGCTGGATTACTATGGCGATTCCATCGTCAACAGCTTCGGTGACAATCTGTCCTGCCTGCTTGGCTATCTGCTGGCCATGCGTTTTGGACTGCGGAAATCGATCGTGTTCTTCGTCGTAACGGAACTGGTACTGCTGTTCTGGATTCGCGACTGCCTGACGCTGAATATCGTAATGCTGCTGCACCCGATTGAAGCCATCAAGCAGTGGCAAATGTCGGGACAGGGACTTTAGACGCCCCCAGCATCATCCCGGCAACGGATCTCATCGCAGCAGCGGAAATCAGCGCGGTGCTGGTGGAGCAAACTTCGAATCACCGGTCTTCTGCAGGTACCTCATGCCCTGCCGGAAGCAGGCACGCAGGTCATAGGACATGTAGCTGGTCCATTCCGGCTTCTCCTGCCTTCGCCACCATGCCGAATGACAAAGCGCCCAGGCATACATTGGCAGTGTCATGTATTCCGGACACTGCAGCTGAGTCCCCGGCCATTTTGAGTAGCTGCCATCCCAGTGTCGCGGATGGTTTCCCAGAAACAGGCCGAACCCGAAGAACGTCGCAGTCAGATCCGTCAGCAGCTCGTTGTCGAATTCTTCGCCGGACACTCGACCTTCACCCATGAGTCTCAGATGAGACAGTTCGTGGGCAATCGTTCCAATCACCGCTTCAAGATTATTGAGCTCGTTCGTCTCCAGATGGATGACGCGACGATCACCCTGATCCTCGTAGAGCCCCGCGGCTCCCGTGGGCAGCGCCTTTCCGGCATCATTCACAAGACCAAGCTCGCTGCGGTTCGTGAAGAAGTCCAGCTCCACACGATCGGGAGAAACGTCCATGTACTCACAGACCTGGTCCAGCAGCCGGCGCACTGCTTCTGCGGTCCCATCCAGCCGCTCCGGAAAAAACTCACCGGTCGGCAGGATCATGGCTCGCCGAGTGAAGATGTCGCGACCAAACTGTTTTGACAGCCACAGCAGACGATCTTCCAGCCACTGCTTGGCTTCAGGGTCGACCGGACACTGTGGTTTGAACCAGCCAAACATAACTTCCGACCGGCAAAACAAGGGAGAAGAACTGCGAAACGGCCGCGTCATGATACTACGGCCAGGGCAGTCCGCAGACGTCAAAACGCAGGGGGAATCGCCAGACTTCCTGATTGTCTGCCATGGCGATAGGAATTCTGCTGACCACCCTGAAAGCTCGAAGCAGATTACAGGTGAACATTTGCTTCATCGCGTCTTGAGGAGAAGTTCGTCAGCGACGTAGAATTCAGGATTCTGATGGGAGTTACACGGGTGCGGTGCGCGCCCAGTGTGAACTTCGCACGATCACTTCGTAACGAATGGACAATGAGCCGCAAGGCTCTTTGGGTCAGGGAATTTTGACCCTTGTAAGGTCAGGGATGACAGGCAGACCTCGCAAACCTTTGCGCACGGCGTTGACAGCATTGCTGTTGCTGTCTGCTGCGCTGGGAGCGACGGAGATCTGGCTTCGGAACGGTGCAAAACCGTTGTCGGTGGTCTGCAGTCAGGCCGACTTGCCGCTGCAGAGTTTGTTGCGTCCCAGTGACTCCTGCCATCATACGCTTCGTGCCGCTGCTGACCAGGTGATTCTGACGGCGTCCGGGAAGATCCGTGTAAAGACCAGCTCGCTGGGATGTCGGGGTGAGGAACCTGAACCCGAACCAGGATCAGGCACGTACCGCATTCTGATGCTGGGCGATGATGTTCTGTTCGGCGCGAATGTGATTGAAGAGCGAACAGTTCCGGCAAGACTCCAGCAGTTCCTTTCGAAGAAGACGTCACGAACTCTGGAAGTCATCAATGGCGGAGTGCCAGGCTACTGTCCTCTACTGTCGTATCTTCAGTACGAACATCAGCTGAAGGTGCTGAAACCGCAACTGGTCATACTGCATGTCGATATGTCAGACCCGGACGATGACAGTGTGTACCGGAGCCTGCTGAAAAAGGATCGCGACAAAGACGAGCTCACATGTCAGCATCCGTCTCTGCGTGTCCCGCAAAAGCCTCTGCCTGGAATCGTTGATCTGCTGAAAGGTTCAGCGCTGGTCAATCGCGCGCTGGAGTGCCTTCGTCAGGATGTGCCCGGCATGATGGCACTGCCGTGTCATTCTTCCGGACAGCATCGCTATCACTGGATCGCTGACTACCCGGAGGATCTGCGGCTGCAGGTTGACCATTCCCTCAGCCCCATTCTTCAGCTCCGGGATGCCGTCGAAGCTTCAGGCGCTCATTTGCTGGTGACGACGTGTCCGGTTCTCTGGCAGGTCTCCGACGGAACAACAGCGCCGAAGCTGACTCAGTCATGTGAAGTTCGCGGAAAGGCGCCGTTCCGAAGCCGATTCCCGTTTGAGATTCTGAAAGCGTACTGCGAACGGGAAGACATCCGCTTCCTGGACACGTCCAAAGAGTTCATGACTCGCGAGGATTCTGAAAAGCTCTTTTCATCCGACTGCCCTACATTGTCCTCACTGGGCATGGCCCTCTATGCCAAAACGATCTCCGACTTTCTGCTGGAGAATCCGCCCGCGCGGTGGCAGACAACTCGCCGGGAACAGGAACGCTGATCGGAAGACTGATGTTCTCCGGTTCAGGGAGCATTTCAGTCGGTTGTTAGTCTCCGGTCACTGCGTTCGTTAGAATTCCGGACGTACCGACTTCTGCCGTTCGATCAGCGAACCTTCACCAGTATTCGAGACGATGGTGTATGAAATCTGCATTTGAAGCTGCTCAACAGTATTTCGATGAAGCAGCAGCCGTCATGGATCTTTCACACAGCATGCGTGATCTGCTCGTGACTCCGGAACGAGAGATCAAAGTCCAGGTTCCGATCAAGCGCGACAACGGGGAGATCGCTACGTTCATCGGCTATCGCATGCAGCACAACAGTGCTCGAGGACCGATGAAAGGCGGGCTGCGCTACCATCACGAAGTCAACGCCGATGAGGTTCTGGCACTGGCTTCACTGATGACGTGGAAGACAGCAGTGGTGGATATTCCCTACGGCGGCGCCAAAGGCGGTATCAGCGTCAACACGAAAGATCTGTCTCTGGATGAGCTCGAACGACTGACTCGACGCTTTGTCGATGAGATTCACGATCTGTTCGGTCCGGACAAAGATATTCCCGCGCCGGACATGGGCACGAATGCTCAGACGATGGCATGGATCATGAATCAGTACGAAAAGTTTCATGGCTTCGCGCCGGCCTGTGTGACCGGCAAGCCCGTGGAACTTTACGGTGCGGAAGGCCGAGAAGAAGCGACCGGCCGCGGAGTCGGCACGCTGACTCTGGCCCTGCTGCGGAAGTTTGGACGTTCCATTGAATCGTCAACGGTCGCCATTCAGGGATTTGGCAACGTTGGAACATTCACAGCGTCGTACCTTCATAAGGCGGGCGGAAAAGTCATCGCATTGTCGGATGTCGGCGGTGCGATTCTGAATCGATCAGGCATCGACATTCAGGCAGCCCTCGACTGGGTTGCTGAAAAGAAGTCGCTGACCGGCTTTCCTGGCGGTGAACGCATTACCAACGACGAACTGCTGACTCTGGATGTTGATGTTCTGATTCCAGCCGCCCTCGGAAATGTGCTGACGGAAGACAACGCGAAGGACGTGCGAGCAAAGTACATCGTGGAAGCAGCGAATGGCCCGACGACTCCGGAAGCCGACGCCATCTTTCGCAAGCGGGAAATTCCGGTCCTGCCGGACATTCTTGCCAACGCCGGGGGCGTGACCGTCAGCTACTTCGAATGGGTTCAGAACCAGCAGTACTTCCGCTGGGACCTGAGTCGAGTTCGTGAGGAGCTGGAACGCACGATGACTCGCAGCTTCGACAAAGTGTGGTCCATCGCCAGTGAGAAGAAGGTCCCGCTGCGTACTGCCGCGTATCTGCTGGGGATCGGTCGAGTCAGCCGGGCTACTGTTCTGGGTGGCATCTGATTCATGTCGATGTCTCCTCTGTCGGACGCCTCGTGGTTCTTTGACGCACTGCGCGCCGAAGGAAAATCGGCGTGGGCCGAGCAACTGCAAAGCCGAATTGGCGGCGAGCTCACCGAGTCTCGCAATGGACATCTGCCAGCATGGACAGCGGCCCTGGAACGACTGCCGGCCTGCGCTGATGCTCACATCGTCGCAGACAGCGATGCCGTGCGAGTGGCAGGCACTTTGTCTGACGACAACATTCGCCAGCTTCCGGAACTTCTGCGAGTCTTTCATCCGTGGCGCAAGGGGCCGTTCGAATATTTCGGGATTCCGATCGATACGGAATGGCGTTCGTGCCTCAAGTGGGATCGACTGGCGGCGGAGGTGCCGTTTTCCGGTCGCCGAGTTCTGGATGTTGGCAGTGGCAACGGTTACTACGGCTGGCGCATGCTGAATGCCGGAGCTTCGCAGGTGGTCGGATTCGATCCGTTCCTGCTGTATGTGTTTCAGTTCGAACTGCTTCGACGTTATGCCGGAGCCGCATGTCGACACTGTGTACTGCCTCTCAACGACGCGGACCTTCCGGAACGTCTCCACTGGTTCGATGTCAGCGTCTCGATGGGAGTCCTGTATCATCGAACCAGCCCGATTGATCACCTCCAGTCACTCTGGCATTCCCTGAAACCCGGCGGAACGCTCGTCCTGGAAACTCTGGTCCTTGAAGGTGACGGCATGCAGGTTCTGGTGCCGGAAGATCGCTACGCGAAGATGCGCAACGTCTGGTTCATTCCGACAATCCCAATGCTGTGCCTCTGGATGCAGCGCACCGGCTTCCGCGACATTCATGTGATCGACGTGTCGCGCACGACGGTCGAAGAGCAACGTCGTACCGACTGGATGACGTTTGAGTCTCTAGCGGATTTCCTGGATCCTCAGGATCCCTCACGCACGATCGAAGGCCACCCGGCTCCCGTGCGTGCCATGCTACGTGCGCGTCGAGCGTAGAACGGCTGTCCCCAGCCGTTTGCGATCTGTGTCCGGTAGAAAGCGATTGAGGACAATCGCTCTACACTAGGTAGCACTGGTGAAGCCGGTGACGCGAGGCGGCACTCGGCCAGTGTAGAACGGCTGTCCTCAGCCGTTTGCGATCTGTGTTTGGTAGAAGGCGATTGAGGACAATCGCTCTACACTGGGTAGCAGTGGTGAAGCCTGTGACGCGAAGCGGTCCGAAGCCGAGGGAACAGCATGGTTGTTCCAGCGCACCCGCCATTGGCAATACCACGTGCACTCAATGGCTTCCGGCGCCTGCAGCACACGCCCTTCAGGCGTGCTACCCGTATTACAAACGCACAACTGAAAACTGAACACTGAACACTCTACCGACGAGCTACCCCGGAAAATTCATCAGGCTATGCGGCCAGGCAATCATGCCGCTAGTCCACAACACGTAAGCCGCCGCCGCCAGAATCAGCGCAAAGACAAGTCCCCCGGCAATCAACCATGGCTTACGACGCGAAGGCTGAGGAAGAGCGATTGCGACGGTGCCCGTGATTCCGGAATCCACTTCGGTCACGCTGTCATCCGCCTGCAATTCGCGAATCGTCTGCAGAAGCCTGCTGCTTCGATCATCAGCAGAGAGAGAATGGCTGTTCTCCACGGCTGTCGCAAGCTGTTTCAAAAACGTGTCAAAATCTTCCGATCCAAGGCGTTGAATCAGATCGGCCGTCGACGGAGATGAATCATCTCGAGCCGTCGGATGTGTGTCTGCTCGCATGCGGGCCACAGTCATCGGCAATGGACTGTCCGCCGTCTTGCCGGCTGCTGCGGCCAGCGTCGCCGCTGATCCAGTTCGCAGCACACGCGGAGGTTCCTCCAGTTCCGGGCGATCTTTCGTCGCTTCCAGAAACTGCAGGAGCTCGCGAGTCACTTGAGCCGCCGAGCTGATGCGATGATCGCGATCCTTGGTCATCATGCAACCAAGAATGTTCAGCAGCGACTCCGGCACGTCGTCTCGAAATGCCGTGACTGCATCAGGCGTCTTTGTCTGATGAGCCACCAGTCTCTGAATCAGTGTTCCTTCCGTGAACGGCGGTCGCCCGGTCAGCAGAAAGTAGAGCGAACAACCGAGCGCGTAGATGTCCGCGCGAGCATCCACGGTGTGACTGTCAGCCGCCTGTTCTGGAGCGAGATAATCGGCGGTTCCGAGGACTCGCTCGTTATGTTCTCGAGTCAGGTTTTCGTCGCTGTCAAAATCCTGTGCAAGGCCGAGGTCAAGGATTCGCAGTGATCCGTCATCGCTCAGGAACAGATTGCCTGGCTTGATGTCGCGATGCACGAGACCATTCTGATGAGCATACTCAAGTCCCAGCGCGGCCTGCTGAATCAGCGCCACCGCGCGACGGCAGGACATGGGACCTTCCTGGCTGACGATCTCAAAGAGATCCCGGCCCGTCAGAAGTTCCATGGCCATGAAGTGAACCGGATCTTTTCCATCCGTCTCTTCGTAGACGCCGTGAACTCGGACAATGTTTGGATGCTGCAGACGCTGAGCAATCGCTGCTTCGCGTTTGAATCGAGGCAGGTAGGAGGCCTGCGTTGTGCGGCTGGGCGGCAGCACTTTCAGAGCATGCACGTCGCCCGTTGTTCGATGTCGAGCCGCATAGATGCTGCTCATCCCGCCCCGAGCAATCTTCTGCAGCAGAGTGTACGGGCCGAGGAAGAAGCCGCGATGTTTGGCTTGAAGCAGTTTCTCGGACTGCCAGCCCGTCAGAATGCCTCGCTTCTGCAGCCATTCGCAAATGTCAGAGGCCGGAGTCTTCCCATCCGTGAATCTCTTGCGGACCGCTCGCAGCTGATCGTCATTCAGCAGGCCGCTCTGGGCCAGCATCTGCAGGAAGGACGATGGTGAAAGCTGAAGAGACATGGTGAACTGCGTGAAGTAATTTGACCGGATGGCGTGTGATCAGAATCCTGAGTCTGAAGGGAAATCCCGCGTCCCCTGCGGGTAGTCGACGCCAAAGAAACTGGTATGCTCAGAAGCGTGACGAAACAGGAACACATGTTCCGGTATGCTCGCACTGAATTCTGCGCCGGGCAAATCGAAAATCCCCCCGAAGTGCCTGGTTTTGCCATGGAATTCCGTGTCACTGGTCATCACTGGACCATTCGTACCTGTTTTGGCCGGGATTATGCATCAGCGGGAGTCATCACCTGGACGGGAACGCAGGATCATTCCAATGAACGCGCGGGAAGCCGAATTGCAGGATAGGGTTCAGGCCTGGCTTGGAACCGGGACAATGATCCTGGCATCGTTGTTTGCGGTTCTGATCTTCTGCGACCGTACGAACATGCCTCTGTTCAGCATGCCTTCGTTCTGGTTCAAGAGTCGCGGCGTTCATCTCGTCCTGTGTGGCGGCATGTTTCTGATGGCTGCGATTCTGCTGAAATCCCCCGGCGCTCCGCGTGATGAACGCAATGGTCGGCCGCTGTTTCGCTCGTGCCGGTTTTATACTCGCGCGAACTGCCATCTGTGTGACGATGCACTCGGCATTCTGACTCAGTTCCAGGATGCCCTGCCAACGATTGAAATCATCGACATCGACGAAGATGCTCAGCTGGTTCGCCAGTTTGGTGAATCCGTTCCCGTCGTGGAGATCGACGGCCGAGTCCGATTCCGCGGCGCTGTCAATCCGAAATTACTGCAGCGCCTGATCGACGCCGCGGAACTGCGCGAAGAGCAGATCGAAGAAACCAGCACGCTGGCCAATGTGTAGAGCGATTGTCCTCAATCGCTCATTCGCTTTGCCCCCATGCGTCGCGTGTTTTGGCATAGGGGTAGGGAAGACCGGTTGATGCCGGTCTCCCCTCCCTCCAAACCGTACGGGCGGTTTTCCCGCATACGGCTTTCCGGTCAGTAGTTGCCGGGGACGGATCGAGCGAAACGAAAGTGGGCCTCGTGCAGACTATACAGACCCGCTTTCGCAAAGAAGGCATTCGGCCAGCGCTGTGCGCGAGGTAAACGCAGGGGATTCTTCCGGTGACGTTGGAGCAGCAGACGCCGTAAGCGACTGCGGATCTTCCCGTCCAGTTCCCTGAAGATCGTCCAGCGACAGTGGCGAAAGTAGCCGAACCAGCCTTTTAACACGCTGCTCAGTTCCGCCACGATCTGTTCCATCGAACCAGGACGCTTGCGAGGCGTCAGGGTTGTGATGCGCGTCTTCATCTTTGCCAGGCTCTCGCGGCGAGGATAGATCTGGTCCCCACGAAACGAGTAACCAAGAAACGCAAAGCTCTCGACGCGACTGTCAACGATCTTCGTCTTCGTCGGATGCAGTGTCAGACCGGCATCAGCGACCCAGGCAGTGATCCGCTGGAGAGCCTCCGCGGCTTCGCTGGCACTGCGACACAGAACGATGAAATCGTCCGCGTAACGCACCATCTCAAAACCTTGAGCGGCCATCTGATGATCCAGTGGGTTGAGGTACAGGTTTGACAGCACGGGAGAAAGAACCGCGCCCTGGGGAACACCGGCGATCGGCGTCCATTCGCGAAGTTCTTCCAGAATATTCTGATCAAGAAACAGCTTGATCAGCTCCAGCATCCGTGAGTCCGAAATATGCTCGCTGACTAAGGCCAGCAGGCGATCTTTCGGAATCGTGTCGAAGTAGGATTTCAGGTCCGCATCGACCACGTAAACGTAGCCGGCCTGAAGCTTTTGCTCGACAACGCGCAGGGCGTCATGAGCTCCACGTTCATGGCGGAAGCCGAAGCTGCGCTCATGAAACTGGTGATCCAGGATCGGCTCGATCACGTTCACTATCGCCCGCTGGACGACGCGATCGCGGACTGTCGGGATACCCAGGGGACGAGTTTCGTTCGGCCTTCCCGGTTTGGGAATGTGGACTCGACGAACCGCCGCTGGGCGATAGGTCCGGGCTTTGAGCTGTTCGCTGAGTTGCCGTATTTCCATACGCACATCCTCTTTGAACTCCTCACAGCTCTGACCGTCTACTCCCCCGGCCTTCTTCTTCCCGGTCACCTTCACAGCGGCCGTGAAGAGATTCAGCTCAGCGTAGACCTTGTCAATCAGTGCGTGCCATCGGCCTCCTTTCACTTTGTTGTCTAAAAGTGTCGTCAACATTCGGTCAGTCCAGACTACACGCTGAGCCCACCGGCGAATGTCCGGTGTCTCGCCAGACGGTATAGCCGAAAACGGCACTCGGTCTGGTAAAGAGGCTTTCGCTTTTCTTGTCATGTGTCCTGGTCCTTCCGAATCTACCTTCCTGCCTCCCTTCGCTCGCGACAGGTTTGGTTCCTGTCGGTCAACACTACTATGAAGGCTCTGACTCCTCAGCCGAGCGCATCAGTCGCCTGCGGCGCTGCTGAGGTCTCCCTGCTTATCGCGATTGAACTTCTGGACATTCCGTCTCCAGGCACCTTACTGCCATTTCGCTCGCCTCGGTTTGAGACGTTACCGGTTTCGTTACCGTGCGAGCCGCCTCACTCACCTGCGGATGTCACTCCGCCGCCCGGAGTCGGGCCTCGTCTGGGTGATCGCGTGAGGTCAGGGGTTCGCCGTATGCTCGCTAGCTCCCCGACAGGCTTGGCCGAATCGAGTTCACTTGTGTTACAGACTGTCCTTCCGCCTCCAGTTGCCTCCCACCCTTTCTTTCGAAAACGCAGTTACCTTCGGCTGCAGAGCGGTAACGATGCTCTGGTCAGGACTCTCACCTGACTGTTCAATCGCCTTCACAGGCGCACGAGCGGGATGCGTCAGCTTCCTGGCATGCGATTCAAAACGTGTGTAGCCGAAAGAAACGGAAGAAGCAAAAAAGGAACACGTGGACCGACTGCGATTATCTCCTGTCACTCATTTTTTGTCGGCCAAACACAAGTCGAACCGATGCAGCAGACTGGCCGCGAAGAGTATTTGAGATTGCTGTCGGGCAAAAAGATGGCAAGACAGGAAGATGAAAGACCGCATACCGGGAAGCTGACGCATCCGGCTCGCCGATGGAGTGTGCTGCCCAGTGTAGAACGATTGTCCTCAATCGTTCACGTCTTTGGCCTAGCGCGGTTAACGGCTGAGGGCAGCCGTTCTACACAGTGCGGCAGGAAGTGCATGTGCGGTGGCGATCATCGGCAGAAATTGCCGTCGTGGTCGTGGTGAAAGGCTGGCAAAAGACCTGTTTCCAGCACTTTCTTTGAAAAGCGGAAAAGTTTTGTGCAGAATCGTTGAGAACACGTGTTGACTCATTTGACCGACCGGCGATATCAATCGGCCTCTCAATTCGGATTCACCTCCTGAATCCAAAGTCCTCCTGTCACTAGCTCCTCTCTCCATCCGGAGTTCTTCCGGAACACTGAATCCCGTTTCACTCACTAAGCAACTCGACATTTCTCAGATGCCGTGTCGTTCATTGTTTGAAGCAGTTCAGCCCTTCTCGTTGCTCTCCTCTCCGTCTCTCCCTCAGCTCTCAGATCGAGGAAATCATGAACGAGTTCCAGAACGGTGCTCATCATGAGCCGCATATTCTGCGGTTCCCGCAACCCACAGCGACTCCGCCTGCCGACAGCCGGACAGCCGCTCCGGAAGCGGAAGCTCCCAGTCGTACAGTCCTGGTCTTTTCTCCGCGACCAGGTGCTCGCCAGCTGCTTGCCGACGATGTTCGCAAGCGTGGCATGCAGGTGTGTGAAACTGACAGTCCAGATGCAATGCTGTTTCATCTGAGCCGTCAGGAATTCTGCTGCTGCATTATCGATGACGCCGACCAGGTGTCACGAATTCAGGAAGTCAACGCAGCCATCCGAAGCCACAGCAAAGCGGCTCAGGTGATCTGCATCGTCGGTGAAGATTCACGCTGGGGTCGCGAGACAGTTCCGACCTTTGAATGTGACGTCATCGAACGACCTTACTCTGCATCACGATTCGGTGCCGCACTGCTGAATGCTCTGCGACGCGGCGAACTGGTTCGTGAAAACGAAAAGCTGCGACGTCAGCTGCTGAATCGCAATCTGATGGATCTGGTTGGCAGCACGCCGGCCATGCAGTCTCTGCGAGAATCCATCCGCATTGCAGCAGACGACGATCGAACGGTTCTGGTTCGAGGCGAGCCAGGCAGCGGAACAACGCTGATTGCCGAAGGTCTGCATCGCTGCAGCCGTCGAGCAGGAAAGCCGTTCCTTCGAATCGACTGCAGCCTGCACTCGGTTGAAACACTCGAACACCAGCTGTTCGGTGACGGGACTCCTGACGGATTCCCGGGTTATCTGAAGATGGGCGATGGCGGCTCCATCCTGCTCGACAATGTCGACACGGTGGCACTGCCATTCCAGAAGCGACTGTCACAGCTGCTTGAGCAGCGAGCAACAGCCGTTCTTCACGGAACTCAGGAAGGACCCAACATTCGGTTCATCGCAGCAACGCACGGTGACCTGAATCGTCTGGCCATGGAAGGCCGGTTCCGTGATGACCTGCTGCAGCATCTGAGCGGCATTACTCTGCAGTCTCCGCCACTGCGAGTTCGAACGAACGACATTCCTCTGCTGGTGGAACATTTCATCAGCCAGATTTCTCTGAAGGAAGGTCGTCCGCCTCGCCAGATTTCCGCAGAAGCCCTGCGAGTCCTGGAAGCTCATCCCTGGCCAGGCAATGTTCGCGAACTTCAGAACGTTGTCGAACGATGCTGCACGGTCGATGTCACGGAGAGCATTTCTCCTGATGACCTTCGCCCATGGCTGCAGAACGATGCGATCGAAGACGGTGCAGAGTGTGTCGGCATGACTCTGGCCGAAATGGAACGCAAGCTGATCGAATCCACCTTTGCTCGCTGCAACGGCAACCGTGAGAAGACGGCTCAGATCCTGCAGATCGGACTTCGAACTCTGTCAGGCAAGCTCAGAGAGTACGGCTATCCTCCACGAGGCGGCCCGGGTTCAAACATCAAGCGTCCTGTGATCGCCACCTTCGGCGGCGAACGCAAAGCGGCGTAATCGATACGGAGCCACTGGCTCCCGACACTGAAAGCAAAGACCTCTCCCTCCTCCAGAAAAGGGCGAGCTTTCCCCCGGAAGCTCGCCCTTTTCGTTTGTACGGACAGTTCGATCGTTTTCGAACGCACTGCCATTTAAGGAGTCTCCACATGACGTCCATCCGCAATCAAGCCACGACACTCCTGCTGATCTTTGCACTCTCCGGAACCAGCGTTGCTCAGGAGGCCGTTCCGACGACCGGAATACGAACTTCCCCTGATCGTTACGCTGGCCTGCAGAAACCCGACAAGCAGCACTACCGTGTCGAGGTGCGGTTCATTTCCGTCAGTGAGCGGATTTATGATTTCCTGAAGGAGTCCGCACGGATTTGCACAACGCCAAAGAAGGCTGAGGGTCCGTTTGAGGGCTGGCAAAATCTGGAACCTGGCCAGGACGGGTTGATTCAGAAATCGAATCTCAGTCGCCCTCGCTCAGAATTCCAGCTCGCGATGCTAACTGAAGCACAGATGCTCCCGTTCATACACGCCGCCCAGGGAGACACTCGATCCAACATTCTCTTGGCGCCCAGGCTGATCATTCCAGCCGGAGAAACGGGCTCCGTGAGTGATCTGACGGCTGTTCGCTGCCAGAAGAAGAGTCGAACAGGGCAAAATGAAATTATCGATGTGAAAGAAGGAACGGAAATCTCCGTCCGAGTCACACCGTTGGATCAGACGAGCCTGCAGATTGACGTTGCGGTGGATCTGCATGAACTTTTGAATCGGTCGGAGATCGAAGTACTGAACTCGGGAGTTCTGAGCCGCGTCCCGGAACACCAGCAGACATCGGTCGGTTGTTCCGGGATTGTGAAGAACGAAGGTCAGGGAAATCAGACGCTGGTTCTGCTGCCTGCCGAGTTCCCGGAGGTCAGGGAACCTGCTGAATCACCGATTCGCAGGGTTTCACAGAAGATCGGACTGAAGCCCGCAGATCAGCCAAACAACGGGCTGGTGATGTGCGTGACCGTTGTTCCAGTGACGGAATAGCTCAAGCAATGCCCCGTCAGACTCATTTTGCTCCCGACCTGATAAACTCTTCGCGAGTCACCACGTTGTCGGTGTTCGTGTCGAACTTCCTGAACCGCTGCGTCGCTGCGTCTTTGTCGCCTTGCTTTGCGAGATACTCTTCCAGTGTCAGCTGAGCTTTGCCGGGGTACAGTCGGTCATACCGCGCACCACGATCTTCATTGGGCGGTGACTGATTCGCCTTCTTCGGTGCCGCAGCTTTCCTGACTGGCGCGGAGCCGGCAGGGTCCGGCAGAGATGTCTGCAGGGAAGCCAGGATGGCGGCGTTCTCGGGTCGATCGTGAACGCTGACAGTTTCATTCGGATCGTTCTGCTCGTCATACAACTCCGTGGCAACGATCTTCTCACCGCCGCGTTCTCGCCAGAACGTCGCTCGCCAGCGTTCGTTGCGAATGCTGTAGCCCATGACGTTTCCACCATCGGCTCCGGCGTTGCGAGGGTACTGGCTGATGGCAACTTTCTGTATCGGTGCGGACGGATCTTCGATGTACTTTCGAAGACTCATTCCGGCCAGCTCCTTTCGAGCCGGCAGTCTACAGAAGTCAGTGAGGGTCGGATAGACATCCACAAACTCCACTGGTGCTGCACATTTCTGTCCGGCCGTTTTCTGACCGGGAACACTGATCAACAGCGGGGCTCGTGTGGCCAGTTCAAAGTTCGTGTGCTTATGCCAAAGCCCATGATCGCCAAGCTGCCAGCCATGATCGCCCCACAGAACGATAATGGTGTTGTCCGACAACCCTTCCTTGTCGAGCGCATCCAGGAGTCGGCCGATCTGAGCATCCGTGTAACTGACACAGGCGTAGTAGCCATGACGCAGCGTGCGAGCAAACTCATCGGGCAGCGGGTTGCCTTGCGGAACGCCAGGATAGGCATGCAGTTCGCCATTGACGTGCCCGGCAAACTCCGGGCTGCCATCGGGAAGATGATCAATGGCCGGAACGGGAATTGTCTTCGGATCGTACAGATCCCAGTACTTCTTCGGCGCGACAAAGGGAAGATGCGGCTTCAGGAAACCGACCGCAAGGAAGAATGGTTCCTTCTTGTCGGCGAGTTGACTTAGTCTTCGCACGGCTTCTGCGGCGGTAGCACCATCGGGCAGTTCGTCATCGGATTTTGGACTGACCTCATAAGCCGGCCCCTTCTTTGCGCTCTTCCCGTTCGTTGCCTTGTCTGCTGAACCTGTGTCGGGCAGCGTCGTGGAATATTCCGTCACGCTGACGGCGTGTTGTGTCACAATCTGCTTTGTCCAGTCGACGGGATCCGTGTCAACGGCTCGACCGCGAGGATACCAGTGAGGCGCGCTCCAGGATCGGCCATCTTCGTAGCCGCCATGATAGATCTTGCTCAGCGCTTCGCATCGATAGCCGTTCGCTTTGAAGTGCTGAGGCAGAGTAATGCAGTCCGGCTGAGCAGCTCGAAAATGAGTTTCCAGGTCCCAGACCTTTGTCGTATCCGGTCGAAGCCCCGTCATGATCGCCGTGCGTGATGGACTGCAGACGGCCTGCTGACAGTAGGCTCGCTGGAAGACAATGCCTCTCGCGGCCAGTCGATCGATGTTGGGAGTTTTGACGATCGTGTTGCCGTAACAACCCATCTCCGGCCGCAAGTCATCGACGGCAATAAACAGAACATTGGGACGCTGATCATTCGCCAGAAGACCGGCGTTGAACATGGTCAGACCTGAGCAAGCAGCGTCAGGAAACGGATCATCAGACAACTCCCGAAGACAAGGATAGCTCGGTGAACGATCGTGGACGAGAGGACCAGATTGTGTCGTTCACCAGCACACCGTGCAAATGCTGGAGACTCAGTCAATTCCCTGACCAAAATAGCGGGAGCACGCATTTTCGGTTTCATCAATACTGGACGGCAACACCGGACGGCTCGCGCGTGCCGCTATGTTTAAGAAGCTACGCCAGACGCTTCGCCCCATGCCACTAACTTGAGCATTCGTCGAGAAACCGACAGACTCCGTGATCTGTCCCCTGCCCTGCACTTTCCATGCATCGTTACTCGCCATGCCGTCTTCCGATACGATCGATCCTTCCAGTTCTCCCGCTGCCGCGGAACGGCTTTCCTGCGTCAGTGGGTTTGATCGCGGTTGCAGCAGCCATCATCGCTGGCCGCGGTGCTGCATTCAGGAACCATTGCAGAGTGCGAATGATCGTTCGCGATGGTCGACGGTCTGGTCGCTGGTGGAACGTCGGACATCAGATCGATGAGATTGATCAGTATGCAAAGTGGTCGACGATCGACAAGGTTCGCTTCCGAAAGAGCGACCAGGGGCCATGGCACTTCTATTCTTCCAAGCCTCCTTTTCTTTCGACCATCGTGGCCGCACTGTATGCCGTGGAACGGAATATACAGGCTACGGACTCTTCAATGACACGACGATCGTCAGCCGCATTTTGCTGCTGATCGTTAACGTCATTCCGTTTCTTCTGGCGGCTTTCGATCACTGGGAAGAAAGACATTGCTGCTTTTGTCCGTGTCACTTCCCGCACGGTGCTTCATTCTGGCAGTCGCCAGGTTTGCATCGATCCTGAATCCGTATCTGACCACGCTGAATAATCACACGCCCGGTGTGGCCTGTGCGATGTTCACGATTTCCGCCGCCGTTCGAATGCTGCTGAATCACTCGGCGAACTTCGCGGCGCTCGGCTTCTTCGCGGCGATGACCAGCTGCTTTGAATTGCCAGCCGCTCAACTGGGTATCGCGGCGTTTGTTCTTGCTGTGTTCATCGATCGAAAGCGAACGATCGCAGCCTTTGTGCCGGCCGCCGTTCTTCCCCTGGCGTTTTTCTTCCTGACAAACTGGCTGGCAACTGGCGGAGTCAAGCCGTTCTACGCCACGTATGGTTCTGAAACCTATCGCTATGTCCATAACGGAATCCCCAGCTACTGGATGAATCAGAGATCTCGACGCGAACCAGGAACATCCTCTGCGGTATCTCTTTCACTGCATCCTTGGACATCACGGCCTGCTGTCTCTGACGCCGGCTTTGAGCCTGACGCTGCTGGGATGGTTACTGAAACCGCGTCTGACAGATGAACACCTCGTCACGTCGTGGCCCTGCGAATCATCATTGCATCGGGTGCCGTGATGACTCTGGTGACGCTCGGCTTCTATCTGACTCACGGAGAACTACAACTACGGAGGAAACTCAGTTGGCCTGCGATGGATGCTTTGGCTCTTTCCGTTCTGGTGGCTCGCGATGGTGGAACCGCTGCAGCGAGCCCGATTCAAAGGGCACATGATCTCGCTGTTGCTGCTGGCTCTTTCGGCGGGGACAACGTTCTGGTCGCTCTCGCGTCCGTGGAAGCCATCGTGGATCTACGAACAGATGGAAGACGCCCGGGCTGGATCGAATATCGCACGCCAACACCTGCTTTCCAGCCAGAACGAACCACGCTGTTTCCTCGCCCCTGACCGCTGGACTTCGCGATCAATTCGTCAGTTCCAGCGGCAGCCGAAGAATGCGCGCGCTGGAAACTCAGGCGGCGGCCAGTGGGACGATTGAAGTGTGGGTCCGCGGAAGCCGTCATCGATTCTCGTCCGGTACTCACAGCTCCGAACTTCCCAGGATGCGCTCCCCAGCCCCGGTCGCCGCTGTCGGAAGGTGAAACGATCGATGAAACAGCGACGCAGGCAGGCAGATCACCAGAATGTTCGGCCGAGTCCCCTTTGGGCGGCCGTTCGTTGCGACAGGCACAGGCTGGGTTCCTTCGGTGTCGAATCCCTCGAGCGCTTGAAGATTGACAAGGGACTGGATCGCGTTTACTTCAGCTGACCCGTTCTACGGTAAATGCATCAACCCTTGCGATGTACGTACTGCACGACGACCTCCCCTTCGGCGTGCTCCGCTGAAATGAGCTACCTCACCGAATTCGGAGAAGAGCTTTCATCGGAAACATGGACGTCAACCGGGCTGTGACATCATGGCAACGACCTTCGAAATAACTAGACTCTGACAACACCGATGAAATCTCTCAGGCCTTGTTAAGAAGTGGAAGTCGATGATGCACATGAACAACTGGATGAGAATGGTCTTTGCCACCGTGTGCACGTTGTCGATGACATTGAACCAATTCGGGCAAATAGTCCGGGCAGAGGACACTCAAGGCACTGGATGGCGAGTGGATCTTTTTTCGAAGACCGGACTGAAGGTCGGGCACTCGAACAACTCGGGCCACCAATGTCGGCGAAGTTTACGATGAAGGTTGAGGATGGTGCGGTGATCCTGAACGGACATGGCTCGGACATCAGAATGTCCGTATTGCACTCGACGGGGCAATCACGGAAATCAAGGAGCCAAAGATCATCTCGCGTTATCAGGGCACATGGAAGGACGGCACATTCTCGTATGATGTCACCTTTGAGCGTCTCGGAAGCAGTTTACCCCGCAAAGCATTCGACAGATCACACGCTCATTTCGCATGTCACCAGACGGCATGGTGGTGAAGGTTGTCGTTGATCCGCCCGTCGTCAAGGACGCTGTTGGCATCTACCGTCATGCCGAGGACATTCCGATGCCCGCAGCGGCCTCAGCGTCGTCGCCGACATGGCACGGCTGTCCGGAGACTGGATTGGAACCAGAAGCACAGGGTCGACGAACGAGGAACGATGGAGTCCGCCGCTTGGAGGTGCAATGCTGGCGGTGTCACGTTCCGTAAGCACCAGTGGCAAGATGTTTGCATTCGAATATCTTCGGATCGTGGAACGTGATGGTGGGCTAATCTATGTGGCTCAGCCCGGCGGCAAAACCGCGACCGAGTTCATGCTGACGGGAATCAGTGCAAACCGCGCTTGTCTTTGAAAATCCTCGTCATGACCCGAAACGAATCGTCTACGAATTATCGGCCGAGCGGAAGCCTCAGCGCGACAATTGGCCAAACCAAAGGCGGCACTCCCGGACGATTTGATTTCAAGCGAGAAGCCGGGAACTGACTTCGGCGAACACCAAACCACCAAATCACAAATCGCATACCGGGAAGCTGACGCATCCCGCTAGCCGATGGAGTGCGGGGCCGAAAGAAACGGAAGAATCGAAAAGAGAAAACGACAACCCCGACGCCACTGGCTGCGATTATTTTCTGCCACATTTTCTGTCGGACAAACACGAACGCAAACCGGTACACGTCCTTTTTTCGTCCCCTTTCGCTTCTTTCAGCGAACACCAATCCTGAAGTCACAAATCGCACACCGGGAAGCTGACACATCCCGTTCGCCGATTTAGGGTAGGCGAAAGGAACGGAAGAATCGAAAGAGAAGACGACAACCCACGACACCACTGGCTGCGATTATTTTCGGTCACACATCTTTTGTCGGACAAACACGAACGCAAACCGGTACACGTCCTTCTTTCGCCCTCTTTCGTTTCTTTCGGCGAACACCAAACCACCGTTCACAAATCGCATACCGGGAAGCTGACGCATCACGCTCGCCGATGGAGTGCGTGTGAGGCCGAAGAGATCGCTTCACGCCTTCGGAGCTGTGTTGGCCCAATTGCTCTGTCGTCGTCGTACTTCCGATGCAAACGCGGAACAGACTCGGCGAATGCAGATCTGTCCTTCTTTGGACTTGCCATCGAGTTCTGCTCACAATGAACGACATTCCATGACATGTAGATGATCGGAATGATGTACGCGAACAGTCCAACGAAACCCATCGGTACGGCCAAAGCAGCAACTTGCTCATCGTTTCCCCAGCAGAGATACCCCATAAAGGCACTGAGTCCACCATTCTTGTGTCAGCACCCATCCGATACTTGCATAAACGTTGCATTTGTGCCGGTCACCCGTGTGCTTTTCTGAATCGGACAGGGAACATGCACCTTGTGAGATGTCATCATGTGAATAATCCCGCCGAATTCCACCCAGCGTGTAACCTCGAGACTCGCAGCTCGCCCATTTCGGCTGGTACTGGATGCTGTGCGTCTGACGGTTTGTCGTCGGCTCACCACAGATCCGCGCCAGATATCCGGAAGAATCCCCTGATCCAGTTGCTCGCGAGTCATCGGCGGAATCTGTTCTGGCAACAGGACGTGACTGTGCATCTCCGGGAAACATCGATCTTTGCAATCCCACGAGACTCACAACCACAATCACCACTGCACAGACAATCGAAATGGCGTAAACAGGAAGCAGCATCGAAGGAATGACGCCGGTGACCAGCATCAACGAGACAACAAGAAGTCGGAAAGCAGCAGTAATCCTCCAAATGACCAGCCTGTAGGCCGACTTGACGAGGAACAATATGCAGAATCGCTCCGCAGAAACTGAATAGCACGATGCTCAGAATCAGCAGTGGCGAATGTCGTGAAGTGGCAGCAGGATCAGAGAATCTCGAGATCAGACCAAACATCGGGAACAGACTGCCGGCACCGATCACGGCAAGAATCGTAACAATCAGCACAGGAGCGAACGGTTTCCGCTTGCGCGCTCGCGCTCTCGGCCGTTCATCATTCGCCAGGCAGCGCGACACCTCGATCAATGATCGTCGAGAACCCAGGCATGGCGGCTATGGACGGATTTGGTTCTGGCAACTCCCGACGCGATGTGATCAAGCCCCGCACGCAGATCCCGAACTGACTGAAAGCGCAGATCCGGTTCTGTGGCCATCGCTTTCAGGATCGCACTTCATCGAAGCGAACATCGACAGCGGCTTTCTTCGACGGCGGTGCAAAGTGGCCCATCGGAATCGTGCCGGTCAGCATCTCGTAGAACGCAACGGCCAGCAGATAGATGTCGGCACGATGATCGACGTCGCGCGACGGCCATCTGCTCAGGAGCCATGTATCGAGGAGTCCCCATCACCTGATGAGTCCCCATCAGCGTCCAGTCGTTCCCTGATCCTTCCGCCGAAGCGCGGCTGGTCAAAGTCGGCAATCTTTACTCGGCCTTTGGTGTCGAGCATGATGTTTCCGGGCTTGATCGTCACGATGCACGACGCCTTCACCATGAGCATACTGCAGCGCGTCGCGGACTAACGAACCACGCAACGCCCATGTCGGGAGAAATCTGTCCGGACTGCATGAGCTGTCGCAGATTGGCGCCGTCGACGTATTCCATAATGAAATGGGAACAGCGTGCCTCGAACAGGATTGCCGGAATTCGCCGATGCCGCTGTAAGATCAATTTCCCCAAAGTCATGAACCCCGACGATGCTCGGATGATTCAATCTGGCCAAGTCTTCGCTTCTCGCATAAAGCGGCTCCGGCAAACGCAGGGTCGTTGGCCGTTTCAGGAGCGAATGATCTTCACCGCAACCAGACGATCCGAAGCTTTGTCTGTTTCGCCTTGAAGACCATTGCCCATTCGCCTGCCCCAGCACTTCGACAATCTCCATTTGCGGAAAATGCTGAGCGACAAAGTCGGTGCTCAGAGAACCTGCTGACACTCCTGAGGCGTCGTCGCCACAAACGCCACTGGCAAAACCAGCCCGTTCAAGCCCTCGCTTCAGCAAACAGTCCGGACATTGGCCAGCTGGCGCAGAGGCTGGAGGGCGTCGGCTTACGGCATTCGGGGCAAACGGCGGCAGACATTGGGCAGTTTCGGTAGTTTTGAAGCGATTTTCAGCACGACTACCAGAAGATTCCGGTTTCACAAACGGGTGTTACAAGGTTTTGGAATTTTCCTTTCCGGTCACCACCATCTCATTCCAGTCGGCGGAGCGACCGGCCGGCAATCCTCCGCCGCTCTTGCGGCGCTTCATTTCAAATTTGAAATGCCAAATCTCAAATCTGCTGAAATCCCCGATCGCTTCACCCCTGACCGGCAATCGCTTTTCGCGAGGCGATTAGTTCGTCATCCACATCCTGCTCGCTTGCAACGGTCGGCGACTTCCTGACGAAGCAGGTCGCGGAATCGTTCACGCAGCCGATGGACGGCGACTCGCAGCGCACCTTCGGACATCTGCAGCCGACGCGCGACGTCTGCATAAACGGCTTCAACGGAGCCACCGGTCAAAAAATGATCGGCACTCATCGAAGAACGACTTCGGCTGCTTACCGGCGAATTCTTCAAAGCCGGTCGACAGATCGATGTAACACCAAATCGCGCCCCATTGCTGCTCAAAGACCCGGTCGGAGTTCTCTCATCGGCCAGTTCCGCCAGTACCGTTCTTCGCCTTCGCTGGGATCAATCGAAAACAGAGTCACACGACCACCCCGCTTTATGGCTTCGCCTTTTTCAAACTCCTTCGCGAGAAATCGCTGGAACAACGTCAGCAGGAATGTTCGAAAGCGTCCACGATGCGGGTCGGCCGATTCCAGGAGCGAGCGTTCAATGACTCGCGAAAAGAACTCCTGAGTCTGATCGGCGGCATCGTCGCGAGAATACCCTTTCCGCCTCGCAAACGCATACAAAGGCAACCAATACGCACTGCACAACTCGGACAGCACGATCCGCTTCCGACGCCAGAGCGATCACCGGCCTCAAGAACGAGGCTCCATTGAGTAGTTGCGAAGAAGCGTTGCCTGGAGGAATCCACGGAGAAACTCGACGATGCGACAGTCGTTTTTTGAACATCACTTTGACACGAACATCGTCCGGTGACAAGAACACGTCCCTTCTTTCGTCGTCTTTCGTTTCTTTCGGCTAACACCAATCCACCAGTCCACAAATCGCATACCGGGAAGCTGACGCATCCCGCTCGCCGGTGAAGTGCGCGGGGCCGAAAGAAACGGAAGAATCGAAAAGAGAAGACGACAACCCCGACGCCACTGGCTGCGATTATTTTCTGCCACACATTTTCTGTCGGACAAACACAAATCGCATACCGGGAAGCTGACGCATCCCGCTCGCCGATGGAGGGCGCAGGGCCGAAAGAAACGGAAGAGTCGAAAAGAGAGGACGACAACCTCGACACCACTGGCTGCAACTATTTTCTGTCATCCATTTTCTGTCGGACAAACACGAACGCAAACCGGTACACGTCCCTTCTTTCGTCCCCTTTCGTTTCTTTCGGCGAACACCAATTCTCCGTTCACAAATCGCATACCGGGAAGCTGACGCATCCCGCTCGCCAGGAAGGATGCAGAACGAGTACCATGCCTGATGGTAGATCACCCTTCGCAACGTGAACGTCGGTTGGGATCGGAAATTGAACGCCTCTCATCAGGACCCTCAAGCAAACTCGTCGACACACGCGACTTCGCTGCGATGGCGCATCTCCTGGTTCCTTGTCTGGGCCATGACGTTGACGTTGTGCCTGTTGTCTTTGGCAAGCCTGCTGGCTCGGTATCACTGGCTTGCGGAACTGCTGGCCAATCTGCGAGTCCAGCTGGTGCTGGCTCTGAGTATTGCCATGGTGATCGCAGGTGTTGCACGGAACAAGAAAGCAGCGATCCTTCTGGCGACGGTACTCTGCTGGCAAGGCTGGGGACTGCGTTCTGCCTTCATTTCGAACGGCGTTCCGAGATCGGCGACCGACCATGCAGATGGCTCGGCGAACCAGTTGCTGAAAGTCATGACGATTAACGTCCTTGCTGAGAACCAGCGACTTGATGATATCGTCCGCCAGATTTCCAGCGCGGATGCGAATATCGTCGCGGTGCTGGAACTCAGTACTCCTCTGGCCGATCGCATAACCAAAGAACTCCAGACGTCGCATCCCTTTGCCTCGGTTCATCCACAGGACCCCGGAAACTTCGGCATCGGGCTCTGGTCACGTTTTCCTCTTCGTGACGACCACAGCTTCATTCTCAATCGTGACTGGAATCCTTCGGTCGAAGCGACGGTAGACTGGCCGTCAGGCAGCATTCATGTGATTGCGACTCATCCAGTTCCGCCGATGAATCGGAATCTCTTCGAAACCCGCAATGAGCATATGAGTATGCTGGCTCGTCATATGGCAACGGCAAGAACTCGCAATCCGTCGACCCCGATTGTTCTGGCCGGTGATCTGAATACAACTCCCTGGTCCCCGTTCTATCAGCAGTTCCTCACAGACGCGAACCTTCACAGCGGCGCGACGGGACACGGATTGACTCCCACATGGTATCGATACCAGACGTTTCCGTTCGGCATTGTGATTGATCACATCTTGTTCTCGGACGAACTGCAGTGCATTGATCGTCAGGTGCTTCCTGACATGGGTTCTGATCATCGAGCCGTTGTGGCGACACTGAGGAGGCGGTGAACTTTTTGGTGGTGTACGTTGATACGTCAGAAAACTGGTGACGTATCACCCATCCATGATTACAATTCGTGACAAGACACGCCGGCTTTCGATTGTACATTGGCCAGGCAGCGATTTGAGAAAGGTCATTGCAAGATGTCGACGACAGTTCCGCGTGAGTTTGAACAGTTTGTCGCCCAGGCGATTGCCAGTGGCCGGTTTCGCTCCGAAGAAGAGGCGGCAGCAGAAGCCTTTGATTTGCTGTGGCGACGGGAGCAGAAACTGGATGCGCTGCGTACCGACATCCAGGTCGGTCTCGATGATATCAGCGCCGGTCGCGTGACTCCGCTGGATCTCAATGACATGAAGCGGCGCGGATACGAGCGACTTGCTGCCGAAAAATCGAGGAACACATACCGGGAAGCTGACGCATCCCGCTCGCCGATTTAGGGTGGGCCGAAAGGAACGGAAGAAGCGAAAAGAGAAGACAACAACCCCGACACGACTGGCTGCGATTATTTTCTGCCACACATTTTCTGTCGGACAAACGCGACCGCAAACCACGACGACATCAGGCTCGTGTTTTTTATCCGCGTAAAATCGCGTTTGCGGAATTGAAGTGCTGGGTTCCCGCCTGCGCGGGAATGACGGGAAGGAGAGGGAGTGACAGGAGCGGCGGGGGCACGGAGGACTGACGTCCAGCCGCTCGCCTTAGAGGCCGCAGGCTTTGAGGAGGGTTTCCTGGACGAGAAGGTCGTGCTGGCTGGTGAAGTCGGAGGGCTTCTCCCCGCGAATGACCTGGGCCATGTCGGCGGCGTCGTCGATGTAACGTGTGTACTTCGGGAATGTGACTTCCTGAGTCTCCGCTTTCCAGGATCCTCGCGGCTGGCTGAGTGACAGTCGGGCGGAGGGATTGTCGAGCGGCTGAATGTGGAAGGTGCCTTCCGTTCCGCAGACGACCAAATGCCGTCGATCGAAGCCTTCGACTTCCATCGCGGAGGTCTTTACTGTGGCGGTTGCTTTCGGATAGTCGAGCACCGCCAGCATGTTGTCCTTCAGACCATCGTCCAGGGTCGATGTGTGCTTCGCAAAGGACGTCACAGATTCCGGACGGCCGAGCACTCCGATGACCAAATCCATGATGTGGCAGCCGAGTTCAAACATCATGCCGCCGGGATACTTCGCGAGTTCTCGTCGCGCCGAAGGATCCACGACTTTGCTCATCACGGTATGAACTTCAAAAATCTCGCCGAGCCAGCCGTCTTTCAGCATCTGCCGGAGCATACGAATGGCGGGGTTGTAGCGATACATGTATCCCATCTGAACCATCAGCTTCTGTTCGTCCGCGATGGTAAGAATGCGACGAAGGTGGTCGAGCGATTCGCCGGCTGGCTTGTCGATATGCACGTGCAGGCCCGCCTTCACGCACTGTTCCGCGTTGCTCAGCAGATCACAGACATCCGTCTCAATCAGAACCGCCTGCAGCTCGGGCTGATTCAGCAGCTGCTCGGCGGACATCCAGTTCACACCACGGAACGCATCCTTCTGCTCTGCCTGCTGACGTCGCACCGGATCAGGCTCAACAACTCCAACAACTTCATAATCCGACGACTGCCGATAGACCGACAGTTTCGTCGCATGGGCATGAGTCGTCCCAATCTGGCCGATACGAATGCGCTCCTGCGACGGTCGGCCACCGGCCTGAACATTCGCCAGAGACGCCGCATACATCGCTCCAAGAACACTCAACGCTGTCCGACGCGGAATCATCATTCGACCTTTGCGGTATTCAGAATGCAGAAGGATCCTTCAGTGTTATTCAGCGAATAGTCACACAATCTGAGAGTCATCCGCATCCCTGCAATCCTCATAGCAAGCGTGACGATTATCAGCCAAGATCCCCAACCAGAATCACCACCACTTGAACCATCCGCAGCGAATCACGATCCTACCTGCCATGAAAACCACATTATCCAACAAAGGTGAATTGGAGCTTCCTGCAGAATTGCGGGAACGGGATCAAATTCTGCCCGGGCAACAGTTTCAGCTTCAGCGAATTGGAGTTGGAACATACCTCCTGCAACGCATGCCGTCGGAATGTAACACGGGAGTCGTTGACTGGCTGCTTTCTTGTCCTGCGACTGATTGGTTTCAGTCAATCCCTTCTGAATCCACATCCAACCGCCAACACCGCACCACCTGATCTCGGAGTTGGCCGAACCGTAATCATCAGCCGTATCACTCCTTACTGATCGTCTCATCCAGGTTCAGGATCACTCGAGCCAGTGCGGTCCATGCAGCCTGATTGGCGAGGTCCGATTTCACGGAAGCATCGAGCGCATCAGAGTCCTGCGAAGGCATTGCGACATCAGCGAGTTCTGCTGCGGTTTTCGGATCCTCTGCGAATCGAGTTTGCTGAGCCTTCAGGAAGGCGGTCAGCTTTGTCAGTTCTTCATCCGTGGCCGTTCGAGTCACACAGCGTCGCATGAGATGTTGCAGCTTCGCCGCATCGTCGCCATCGGCCTTCGCAAGTTCCTTCCCGAGTGCTCGGCTGCATTCCATGAACAGCTCTTCGTTCAGCGTCGTCAGGGCCTGCAGAGGAGTATTCGAACGCGTTCGACGCACACACGCGGTGTCACCTCGCGGCGTATCAAAGTTCTGAAGCACCGGATACGGCACCGATCGGAAGCGAAACGTGTACAACGCGCGGCGGTAGCGGTTTGCTCCGGTTTCCAGAGCCCAGGTCTTCGGACCGTAACTCGCCGGCGGCTGAAACAGAAACTCAGGCGCAGGAGGATAGACGGATGGTCCGCCCAGTTCGCGATTCAACAGACCACTCGCCGTGAGAAAAATGTCTCGCACACCTTCGCCGGAAACTCGCTGCCGTGGCCCGCGAGCCAGCAGGCGATTCTCCGAGTCTTTCGCGAGCAGCTCACTGTTCACAACGGACGATTGCCGCCACGTCGCGGACGTCACAATCAGTCGGTGAATATGCTTCAGACTCCAGTTGTTCTCCATCAGCTCCACGGACAGCCAGTCCAGCAGTTCGGGATGGCTCGGATATTCGCCCTGAGTTCCCAGGTCTTCGGCGGTGCGAACAATGCCGATTCCGAAGTATTCCTGCCACAGTCGATTCACGATAGCTCTGGCTGTCGTTGGTGCTGACGGACGTGTGATCCACTTCGCCAGTTCAAGACGGTTCGTCGGGATCGGCGCGTGATCGGTGTTCAGAACTTCCGGAATGCCGGCAGAGACCTGTTCTGCCGGCTTGAGGAAATCACCACGAGTCAGGAAGTAGGTTGGTCGCCGCTTATTCCGTTCTGACAAAACCAGTTGCGTTGTTCCCTGAGGATGCTGCAGCCAGAGCGCGTCGATCTTCTGATTCGCTGCTGTAAACTCCGGCACGCTGGAACGCCACGCGGAAAAGGCCACGTCCATGTCTTCACGACGCAGGGAGTCCACTGCTCCCGCCATGTGTCGCACGTCCGAAGGAATCACGTCCGCTGCGGGATCGGCGTCTGCCGTCACCGACAACCGGAAGCGACCGAGATTGTTGTTTTGATTGTCGTCGCTGTTCCATCCACCATGCATTTGAACCAGCTTGAAGGTGACTCGAAAACCCGCATCGCTGGTCAACGGTGACTCCGGCACGAAGACTGCGTTGCGTGGAACGTTGCTGCATCCGCCACCGACATCGATTCCCCACGCCGTCAGGTTGTTGCCATCCATCGCATAGGAAACCGGCCCGGTAACTCGACGATCTTTCGATTTGTCACCGTAGATCGCTGCCAGTTCTCGTTCTGCGGGGTTCACATCCGCCGTGGCGGACTTGAGCTTCACAGTCTGACTCTTGCCGGTGCTCTTGTTCGTCACAACCACCTGGAATTCCGACAGCGCACACAGGCCATCGACAGATCGACCAGGGCCGCCATGTGGAAGATTCGCGTCATTCAGCAACTCGATGCGAAAACCCGTCAGCGTCTTCAGGTCGGTGTCTGCCGTGAATTCCGTTGTGTGCTTGGTGGGTGCGTAACCCTGAGCCAAAATGGAGCCGTCTTCCAGCAGATAGTGCTTCTGGCCGCCGCTGGCATCCAGCTCAGGCCGCATGATGGTCCATTCGCCGTGTTGCTTTGGCAGAGTCTGTAGCCACTCCGTGAGCTTCGATGACCATTCCGGATGAGCAGCCTTCAGGTCCTTTTCGATCGCCGCAATCTCATTCAATATCTCAGTGCGCTTTGCCAGTTCCGCGTCCGTATAGACGGTCGCCTGAGCTTCGTCGCAGTTATTCAGCAGCGAGAACAGCTGATAGTACTCATGCTGCGACAGCGGGTCGTACTTGTGGTTGTGACACTGAGTGCACTGGATGGTCAGGCCCAGCATAGCTTTGCCGACGGCGTCCATGCGATCGAACATGGCTTCCATGCGAAACTGTTCCGGGTCAACTCCGCCTTCTTCGTTGATCATGGAGTTTCGCAGGAAGCCTGTTGCGACAAGCTGATCCTGAGTTCGTCCGGGCATGAGATCACCGGCCAGCTGTTCCTGTAAAAACTGATCGTACGGCTTGTCCGCATTCAAAGAACGCACGACCCAGTCACGATAGAACCAGACGAATCGAGGCTTATCCTTTTCGAAGCCGTCGGAGTCTGAATATCTCGCAGCATCCAGCCAGTGCCTTGCCCATTTTTCTCCATAGTGCGGTGAGGCCAGAAGTTCGTCGATCGTCTGCTGCCAAACCGCATCCGTCACACGCCCCTGATCCAGCTTCGATTCGAATGCAGCAATCTGCTCTTCCGTCGGAGGAAGTCCGATCAGATCGAGGTAGGCTCGCCGAAGCAGCTGCAACGGAGCAGCAGACTCCGATGGCTGAAGTGACTCCTTCTGAAGACGATCGAACACGAACGCATCCACGGGATTCTTCACGCGACCGACCGTTGGCTTTGGAACATCAGGCCGCACTGGTGGAACAAAGGACCAGTGCTGCTGATACTCCGCGCCGTCCTGAATCCATGCCTTCAGCATTTCCACCTGAGCAGCCGTGAGCGACTTGCCCGAATCCGGCGGAGGCATCTGCACATCAGGATCCTTCGCCAGGATTCTGCGAACAAGCTCACTGGCATCGGAACTTCCCGGGACGACGGCCGCCCTTCCTTCATGCAGCGCAGTGGCTCCGTCAAATGTGTCCAGTCGCAGGCCGCCTTCTCGCTTGTGTTCGTCGGCCCCATGACACTGCAGACAATTGGCGGCCAGAATCGGCTGAATGTCGCGCGAGAAACGAACGTCATTCTGGCCGGCATTCAGCAGGCCGTTCGAACCAACCAGAACAACAACGCCCATGACAGCAGCACGTGGGTTCATGGCAACATCCGGCGGGAGTGGAGTGGCAGGAAGTAGGACAGGAAGCGGCGGTGTTCGTCATCGGTCCAGCTGCTTCCTGACAGCGTCACTCTACCCTGCCCAGGAATCCATCGCGAGCATTCTGCAGCGCCGTGACAATTTGTCCCATTTGGGCAAATGAAGCAACGGAACATCGCCCGCACTTGTAGCGGAAGGGGGCGAGCCCTCCGGTGAGTCCACGACATAAGCCACCACACGTCTTTCGAGGGCGTTCTGGAATCCTGCACCGTGCACCATCACGTCAGAATATCGTGCAGCACATGGCCATGGACATCGGTGAGTCGTCGGTCCACGCCATCCGTGCGAACCGTCAGACGGGTATGATCGATGCCCAGCAGGTGCAGCAGTGTGGCATGGACGTCGTACACCTGAGTCGGGTTGTCGCGATCGAGCGGCTTGTAGCCCCATTCGTCGGAGGGCCCGTAAGAAACACCGCCACGGATGCCGGCTCCGCACAGCCAGTTGGTGAACACGTACGGATTGTGATCGCGTCCCTTGCTTCCCTGTGTCGATGGCATGCGACCAAATTCCGTGGTCCACAGAATCACGGTTTCATCCAGCAGTCCTCGTTCCTTCAAATCACGAATCAAAGCCGCCGCGCCGATCGCCATACCCATCGCCAGCGGCTTGTGATCGCGTTCAATGTCTTCGTGACTGTCCCAGTTGCGGCGAGGAAATCCGTTGTCATTACCGCTCCAGATCTGCACGAAGCGAACGCCTCGTTCCAGCAGACGGCGAGCAATCAGGCACTTGCGACCAAAGTACTCTGCCTCTTCCGGAATATTGATCTCCGCCGGATAGGTCGACCCGGCACTGTCGAGCCCGTACATCTTCAGTGTCGCTTCCGTCTCCTGCGAAAGATCAAACGCTTCCGGCGCGCTGAGCTGCATGCGAGCAGCAAGCTCGTACGATCGAATGCGGGATTCCAGCCGCGAATCACCCGGACGCTGTTCGTTGTATCGCTGATTCAGAGTCTTCAGAAGCTGCTGACCATCCTTCTCACCCGACGGAGTGACATAATCCGCAAATGCCTGAAGATCATCGATAGGTGTCGATCGCTGAGGAAAGATCATTGTCCCCTGAGTACTCGCGGGAAGAAACGCCGAGCCCCAGTTCTTTGGCCCGTTGCTCGCGAATCCTCGATGATCCGGCAACACAACAAACGTCGGCAGATTTTCGTTGAGAGATCCCAGAGCATACGTGACCCATGCTCCGACACCGGGGAATCCTGGCCGGTCAAATCCGGTCGACTGCAGATAGGTCGCCTGACTGTGGACTCCGGTCTTGCCCACCATGTTGTGAATGAACGCCATGTCATCCACCACATCACCCAGCGGCGCGACGACTTCGCTGAGATGCTTGCCGCACTGGCCGTACTGAGCAAACTTGAATGGTGATTTCATCCACGGACCAAGTCCATCCTGAAACGCTTCCACATGTTCGCCAAAGTTCGACGGTTCACCATGATGCTTCTCCAGCTGTGGCTTATAGTCAAACAGATCCAGATGGCTGGCCGCACCTCCCATGAACAACTGGATGACTCGCCGCGCCTTCGGAGGATGATGGAGAACGGTCAACTTTGCTCCGGAGCCGATGGCATCACGAAGCGGATCCGGTGCCTGCTGAGCGCGCGACTGGTCTTCCAGCAGCATGACGGCCGCTGCAAGTCCGGCAAAGTCCTGAGCCGAACTCAGAAACCTGCGACGAGTCCCCGCGGGATGTTCAGCGTTGGACAGTAAAGGCTTCATGATCGTTCCTGAGTTTGCAGGATATTCAACAACAGGCGAGCTTGGATGTGAATCTCATCGCTGTAAAGGTCTTGTCTTCAGCGATCTGCTGATTTCTGCGAGAGTAGAAAGACTGGTTTCTGATTGCAAGGTGCATGGCACCGGGAGGCGGGATGAAACGTTTGCTTCTGTGGAACTGAACCATAAGATCTGTCGGTCTCCCGGTTCATTTTTGGAAGCGAGTGGATGCGCATGAATTTGCCTGAACGTTGGCGGTGGCTGCCAGTGGTTGTGCTGCTGTGTGTTTTGAATTTAGATCACGGCTTTGCCGAGGATCAGCACCTGGTTGTTCCGGGGCATCAGCGATTCGGTGGAAGTGTGCTGAATCCGGAGGATGCCGGACGAGTGCTTGTTTCCGAGCTGAATTGCCAGTCATGCCATGGTGAGTTTGCCGGTATGACACTGTCTGCTCGCAAAGCTCCCGTACTGACTCAGGTGGGACAGCGAGTGAATCCGGAGTTTATTCATCGGCTGCTCGAAGATCCTCAAAAGGCCAAGCCTGGCACTGCGATGCCGCTGATTCCTGGTGCGACATCAAAAGAGTCCCGCGATGCACTCGTCGCGTTCCTGACTGAAGGTGCTAACTGGCGACCGGGAGCGGTCGGAGCGGATGCGGTTCGCAGAGGCGAAGCGCTGTTCCACCGAGTCGGATGTGCATCGTGTCACGGCGATCAGCGAGATCCAGAGACGATTCGTCAGCTTCGTCTTGGCTTGAATCCCGTCAATCCGGACGATGAAGAGGAAGAAGAGAAGAAGGAAGCACCTCCGGAAGACTGGAAGGCTCCCGACTTTGTCATGCCACTTGGCAAACTGGATGACAAGTACACGCTCAGCAGTCTGATCGACTTCCTTCGTAATCCTCACGCGGTCCGACCGTCAGGTCGCATGCCTTCCCTGAATTTGTCTCCGGAAGAAGCACGCGATATCGCCAGCTGGCTGCTGAAGGACGTTAAGGTCGAGCCCAACATTCGCTTTGAATACTACGAAGGAGAGTGGTCCGAGCTGCCGGATTTCTCAACGCTCAAGTCTTCGTATGCCGGCCGCACGACAGACTTCAGTGCCGGTGTGACCGATCGCAAGGATTCGTTTGCTCTTCGATTCAGCGGGTTCATTCATCTGCCTGCGGACGCGGAATATCGGTTTCACCTCAGCTCCGACGATGGTGCTCGCCTGAAGATCGACGGTGATGTGGTCGTCAACAACGATGGTGTTCACCCGGCTGGTTTCCGTGATGGCAAAGCCGTCCTGACAGCTGGTCCGCATGAACTGGTCATCGAGTACTTTGAAGCACACGGTGAAGAAGCTCTCGCGCTCGAAATTGAAGGCGGCGGATTGTCTCGCCAGCCGGCCTCAGGGCTCGTGACACTGACAAACGAGGCTCCAAAGAAGGATGACACTGAGAACAAACCGGCCGACGGCTCTCTGGTCGAAAAAGGACGCAAGCTCTTTGCTTCGCTCGGCTGTGCCGCCTGTCATCAGCATGGTGACGGCGACAGGCAGATCAAGTGGACGGGCACGGCGCCGGAGTTTGCGGGACTGCAGCCCGAGAAGGGATGTCTCGCGGAGAAAGCTGCCTCGACTGTTCCTGCCTTCGCGTTCTCCCCGGACCAGCGAACACATCTTAGAGCTGCTCTGGCGTCTCAGAAGCTGCCGCGAACAGAAGACAAGCGGGCTGAACTGCGACTGGCAATGATCACGATGAACTGTTTTGCCTGTCACGCCAGAGACGGCCTGGCACCTGACGCTTCGCTCAACCATGTCTTTGTCGGTTCCATCCCTGAGATGGGTGATGAAGGAAGAGTCCCTCCGGCACTGGACGGAGCCGGCGATAAGCTCAATGATGCATGGCTGCGGACACTGCTGAATGACGGCGCGAAAGACCGGCCGTACATGGCGACTCGAATGCCGAAATTCGGCAGTGATCAGGGAAATCCGATTGTCGATCAAATGATTGCTCTCGATCGCCAGCCGGATGACGCAGCCTTCACTCAGGCCGAGGCAGAACATCGTGTCAAAGCGGATGCTCGCATGCTGGTTGGCGACAAGGGACTATCGTGCATCAAGTGTCACATCTTCGACAAGCACGCCGCGACAGGCATTCAGTCGCTCGACATGACGAAGATGACAAAGCGACTGCGACACGACTGGTTTGTTCGTTATCTCCTGGATCCTCAGAAGTATCGACCGGGAACCCGAATGCCGGCCGCGTGGCCTCGAGGACAGGTTGCGTATCCGGATGTGCTTGGAGGAACAGCTCAGGCACAGATCGAAGGAATCTGGACCTATCTTGCCGATGGCTCTCAGGCAAAAGTTCCCTCCGGACTTCAGCGCGAAGCGATTGAGCTGAAGCCGGTGGACCGACCGCTGATCTACCGAAACTTCCTCGAAGGACTTTCTCCGCGCGGCATCGCAGTCGGTTTCCCCGAGAAAGCGCATTTCGCCTGGGATGCTGAACATCTGACGCCAAGGCTGATCTGGCACGGTGCTTTCATTGATGCGTCAAAGCACTGGGTCGATCGTGGTCCAGGCAATCAGGTTCCGCTGGGAGACCATGTGATGACACTGCCTGCGGGGCCACCCATCGCGGAGCTGCCTTCGCTTGACCAGGCATGGCCCGATCGAAACCCTCGCGAGCTGGATTATCATTTCAAAGGATACTCGCTCAGCAAAGACGGAGTCCCCACATTCCGATCGGAGTGGAAAGGTGTGACCATTGCGGACACGATGACTCCCTTTGCAGCCAGCCCGGACAACGGCCTTGTTCGCAGCCTGACGATTACGGCGAAGAGTCGACCGCAAAACCTGTGGGTCCGACTTGGTTCCTCGGCAAGCGTGAAGGAAGAAAACGGCGAGTGGACTGTTGACGGAGTACGTTTCCGGATCGAAGGAGGCGAACCGGCCGTTCGAACGATGAATGGTCGCCAGGAGTTACTGGTGCCCGTGACCTTTGACAAAGACGGCACCGCAAAGCTGAATGTTGTGATGGTTTGGTAGTGATTCGCTCTGATCCATCAGCGTCGCTTGCGTTGGAATTCGCTGGCGCACTCGACCGTTAGTGTCATCATTTTCCACTGAAGATTTTTCACGATCAAATCCTCTTGGCGAGGTTTTCATATGAGATCACTGTTCTCGGTCATTCTTGTTCTTACCTCCTGCTCGATGCTGTCTGCTCAGCAGGCACCGACAGAAAACGACTACTACCCGCTCGAACGTTTTCGTATCCCCGACGGGATTGTGCTGGAAGTCGGCGCGATGGAACCGCTGCCGGACGGAACGATCGCCGTGTCGACTCGTCGAGGCGACATCTACCGCGTTTCAAACGCGTGGGACAAAGACATTACCAAAGTGAAGTTTGACCTGTTTGCTCAGGGACTGCACGAAGTTCTGGGTCTCACCTACCGCGATGGCTGGCTCTATGCGACTCAGCGAGGTGAAGTGACTCGTTTGAAAGACACAGATGGCGACGGCCGAGCAGATGAACTGGAGACTTTCTGTGATACCTGGAGCATCAATGGTGACTACCACGAGTATGCATTCGGCTCACCGTTCGACAAGGACGGCAACATGTGGGTCGTGTTGTGTCTGACCGGTTCATTCGGAAGTGATTGCCCGTGGCGAGGATGGGCGGTTCGGATTGATTCGAACGGAAAGATGATCCCAACGTGCAGTGGGATTCGATCTCCCGGCGGCATCGGCTTCAACGCGAAGGGTGACGTCTTCTACACCGACAATCAGGGACCATGGAACGGCACCTGCAGTCTGAAGTGGCTGCGTCCAGGTTCCTTCCAGGGACATCCCGGCGGCAATCGGTGGTTCAGTCAGACAGAAGGCGGAGCCAGGTCTGCTCCGAAGGAACCACAAAGCGGCAGCCGCATCATGACGGAAGCGGATCGCATTCCGGAGTACGAACCACCGGTCGTGCTGTTTCCTTATCAGAAGATGGGACAGAGCGCCAGCGGGATCGCCTGCGATGTGACTCAGGGGAAATTCGGGCCGTTCGAAAATCAGATGTTCGTCGGCGACGTGACTCACAGCACCGTCATGCGTTGTTTCATCGAAGAGATTGACGGGCATTATCAGGGAGCCTGCTTCCCGTTTCGCGAAGGTATCAGCTCCGGCACACTGGCACTCCGCATGACCGAAGACGGAACAATGTTTGTCGGCGGCACGAACCGCGGCTGGGGTTCTCGAGGAACCAAACCGTTCTCACTTGAGCGCCTGCGATGGTCGGGCAAAGTGCCGTTCGAGATCCTGGAGATGAAGGCTCAGTCGGACGGATTTACTCTCACGTTTACCGAGCCCGTGAACCGCGATGTCGCGTCCAAAGTGGAGACCTGGAAGTTCGAAACGTACTGCTACATCTTTCAGTCATCCTATGGCAGCCCGGAAGTTGATCACACAAAGCCAAAGGTGACGAAGGTCGATGTCTCCGAAGACGGACTGCACGTGCGAGTTCACCTGGACGCCGTGCAGCGGGGCCATGTGCATGAGCTTCATGCGGACGACCTGAAATCCGCCAATGGGCTTCCGCTTCTGCATTCCTCCGCGTATTACACGCTCAACTACATTCCTGCAGAAAAGTAATCGAGCCGCATGCACAGAAACTAAATTCTGATCTAAAGCCGCGGTCATTCTGGCCGCGGCTTTTTCCGTAAATCGCTTCGGCACAACGTCATGCCAACAACCGCAGGAATGTCGATGCGGCCGAAGCAACAGGCATCAACGTTCTATGGTGTCTTCGCCTGAATGACTTTCTCCAGTTGGCTGTCGGCCGGCTGAAGAGTCGACCGATGCTGCTCAACAGCTTTTCGGATGGATGCAATCACTTCCGGTTGCCGGGCCGCTTCGTTCCAGCGTTCGCCGGGGTCAATTCCCAGATGAAACAGAAGAGGAGGCTCCTGTGGTTCTGCTTTGGGATTTCCATACGCGGCTTTCGTAATGAAGTGAGCCTTCCATGGGCCGACACGGCATGCATACAGCTCGGTGCCCCGATAGTACATGTACGGAGCACGTTCGACGGTTCCCGTCCCGAACAGCAGCGGTGCGATGTTGGTGCCATCCAGCTGCTGTTCGTGTTTCGATGAATCCACGATCGCAGCGATCGTAGGGAACATATCCATGGTGCAGCCCATGTCGTGCTGCACGGTGCCGGCAGGAATTTTCCCCGGCCACCAGAAGATGCCCGGCACGCGCATGCCGCCTTCCCAGGTCGATCCCTTGCCGTCTCGCAGCATGCCCGCGCTGCCGCCATGGGAATCGAAGATCAGCCACGGCCCGTTATCGCTGCTGAACATGACCATCGTGCGAGTTTCCAGATGCTCCGAGCGAAGCGTGTCCAGGATCTGCCCCACGCTCCAGTCGAGTTCGGCGACGACATCGCCGTACAGTCCCGCAGGGCTTTTGCCATGAAAGTCCTCTGAGGCAAACAGCGGCACGTGGGGAAATGTGTGAGCCATGTAGAGAAAGAACGGCTGATCCTTCTTCGTGCGAATGAACTGAACGGCTTCTTCCGTATAGCGCTTTGTCAGAGTTCGCTGATCCGGATGGTCTTCAACGATCTCAGTTCCCCGAATCAGCGGCGTCTTCCAGTAGTCGTTGTTTTCCACAAAGAACTTTTCACGACCCTGGGGAGCATCCTTTGCAGGAAGCATGTCGTTCGAATACGGCATCCCAAAATAACTGTCGAAGCCATGGTGCGGTGGCAGATGTTCCGGCAAGTGACCAAGATGCCACTTTCCGACCAGGCCCGTGGCGTAGCCCTTCTCCTTCAGCATCTCTGCAATGGTGATCTCATTCTTCGGCAGTCCACCGGACGAGTTGTTTCGAAGCACTCGAAACTGATCATGACACATTCCGTTTCGAACGGGATAGCGTCCCGTCAGCAGAGCCGCACGACTGGGAGTGCAGACTTCCGCTGCCGAATAGAATTCCGTGAAGCGCATCCCTTCCGCGGCCATGCGATCAAGATTCGGCGTTCGAATCGTCGGATGCCCATAGCAGCCAAGGTCACCATAACCCAGGTCATCGGCGTAAATGATGATGACATTGGGGCGGTCCGCAGTCGCCGAATCACCAGCCTGCACTGCCACGGAGGACATGAATAAAGCCAGAATGCTCGCGAGTGCCTTGAAGTTGATGCGATCAGAATAATTCATCGGACACTCCCGAATGACGTGGCAGAGGAACGACGGCGGAATGCGATAGTCGCGCCGCACGGTGGGAAGCCGGATGTTCAGAAGCGTCCGGAACTGCGTCAAGTGGTCAGCAACTTTCCAGGGAAACGACCTGACCTCCCAGTTCCCGACTCCGTTCGGCAGCATCCATGAACGCAAAGATCTCGAGCGTTTCATCAGGCGTCACGGGTGCGTTCAGCGTCCGGAAGAAGCGAACGATCTCGGTCACCAGACCATCATAGTCAGCCGGGATCGACACCTGATGAATCGCGTGACGACAGTAGGCCGTCAGTCCGTATCCCGTTGCCTGTTGTTCAAACCGGAGTGCTCGCCATGTCCCGATCCGACCGCCAGCCCACTGGCCGATGACGATGTCGCCGTTCTCCGCGGTGATTCGCTGGACTCGCTGACAGCCAGTTCCCATCACAGCAAACAGCGCTTCGATTCCGTGGATGCCGTACCAGACAAGATCCGAATGCCCGGGACCATGCCGCCAGATTCCGTGAACATCGCATCCCAGGATCGCGCCTCGGCCGGGATCATTCAGAAGCCCAGCCAGCGGCTTCTGAAATCGCAGAGCCGAACATGAAAACCAGGGAACGTCGGTGGCGTTCAATTCTGTGGCCAGTTGTTTCGCTGTGGCCAGGTTGTGGGCCAGTGGTTTGTCGACAAACATCGGTTTTCGGAAATGCATCAGGCGTCGGGCAATTTCCAGATGCTGGCGACCATCAACACATCCCAGAATGATGGCATCGGCGGACGACGCGGCTTCCTCAGGAGTGTCGACAATACGAACGCCTCGATCACGCATCTCGGCTGTGAAGCCAGCAACTCGATCGCGGCTCATCGGAAAATCCGGACTTCCACCGGGCCATCCAACCGTCACCGCCGCAGATGACATCATTGGATCAGCCGACGACCGCACCAGATCTGCGAAGGCCGTGCAGTGAGACGAGTCCAGTCCAACAAAAGCGATGGTGAGTTTTGGCGGCATGGCGTTCAATGTCCGTCGATCGGTGATTGCTGGCGGAAGAGAAGGGACAGGCGTGAGTTTGCTGCAGACGCGTTCAGTGTTCAACCGCTGTGCGGGCAAACTGCTGGAACTGGCAGATCGGCATTTTTCCGAATGGCGCAGAGGAGCATCGGCAAATGTCGCCGAAAGGGAAGCGGCGTGCGGGAGCAGAAAATCGGACTGCGGGGCAAATCATGGAACTCGCCTTAAACTTCCGGACCAGCTTGATGCATACTCGCAGTCCTTTCTGAATCCTGCCGTCCGGCATGAATCTCTCCAGCCAATTCCTTCTTCAGAAGGACTGCGTATGAAAATCTTCAGGAATCTTCTGAGCCTTGCTCTTCTGCTGACACTGGCCCTGCCAACCGCTTTCGGTGGCGAGATCGAAGCCGTAAAGGGTAAACGATACAAGCTGGCAAAGAACCACGGACCGTGGATGGTGATGGTCGCCGCGATTCGCGACGTTCCCGATGAAGATCGTCGCACGTCGGGCGGCATGAGCGCGTGGCAGGCTGCTGATGAGCTTGTTTATGAACTCCGCAAAAAAGGCATCCCGGCCTACACGTATTCCATTGAAGAGCAGATGGGAAAAATCGCTGACACAGCGCAGGCCGGTTCCAAGCGCTACGTGGCTCAGCACGGTTACATCTCAGTTCTTGCCGGGAACTTCCCGTCGAACAACGACTCCAAGGGGAAGGAAGTTCTGCAATACATCAAGACGAAGTTCAATCCCGCATTTCTGAGCGATGCGAAGAACGGTGGCATTCTTCCAAAGACACCTGGGCGTCCTGCTCCGCTTAGCCGGGCATTCCTGACCGCCAATCCTTTGTGGGAAGGCGAAATTCGGGACGCCGAGAAAGATGACTTCATCGTGAAGCTGAACGCAGGCCAGAAGTACTCTCTGCTCGACTGCAAAGGAAAGTACTCCCTCGTTGTTGCTTCCTTTCATGGTGGCAGTGTGATGCAGGTCGACGGACGCGATTCATCGAAAGCCCTGGGATTCTTCGAGAAGAACTTTGGCAAGAGTCTTGATGAGTGTGCCCAGAACGCAATGACACTAACTGACCGACTGCGAAATGCGAAGAAGTATGGCTATGACCAGAACTTCGAAGCGTATGTGCTGCATGACAAGTTTCGATCTGTCGTCACGATTGGGTCATTCGACAGCAAAGATGATCCTCGCCTGAAATCCATGATGACGAAATTCGGTGGCAAGTATCGCCAGGATCCAAAGACAGGGCGAGACATGATGGTTGCCGAAACCTTCACGATTCCCCGAGTCACGCGTCCGGGACAAATGCCTGCTCAGGAATGGGTGTTCGATGGTGAATGCACGGTCATTCCTGTGCCGCGAGTCAAATAGGACCTCGGGATTCGCACCGGGGATCTCGACAAGGCAGGCATTTCAAATGCCTGCCTTTTTTTTGCGAGGGAAGCAAAGCGGTGCAGTGCCGTCTTTAGATCAACGCGACTCAGGGAACCTGATAATCCGTGGTGGCTGGTATCCTGGAGGCCACGGACCGGAAATTTCTGTGACGCCCTGCTGGTTCTTTCCAGTCAGACGTGCCAGATGATCGGTCTCGGTCTGACCGTCCGTATCGACGAGTATCTCTGCCTTGTATCGACCTTCAGGCAGCAGCAGTGTCTTCCGCTTCTTTGGAGTGTCGACATCCTCAGCCGGCAGGACAAGTTGAATCTGATTCTGCCAGACTCCGTCTTTGCCGTTGACCCTGCTGAACGCGGTTGCACAGCGAGTCGTCTGCCAGGTGTTGCTGAAGGCGTCCCATGCGAACAGGTTGACCTGCAGACTCTTCCCTGCAAACGCCGCGGGAATATTGGTGATGCGAAGCTGCTGTTCGGTCAGAAGAACAAGTTCTTCAGACGCCTTCGGCAGTTCGGCGACCGTGTGGTATTGATCATTGCGGATGGCCGCATAGTCATTCAGAAACTCAGAAAACTTCCGGTACGTGTCGCTGCCCGGGAAAAACTTCGGCCCGCCACCATGTTCCACAAGGACCGCGGGCTTGGTCAGGACGGGGCTGTGGTCCGGATGTTCAAGGTCGATGTTGCCTGTGTCGACGAGTTTTTGAAGAGTTGCCGCAGGATCACCAGGAACAATCCACGAGATGGCTTCGACTTCTTCCTTCTTCAATCGCCCGATCTGATGCTTGTTTCGATCTGGAGAATGACAGTTCTGGCAGCGTCCGATTTCGGACCAGATGCTGTCGATGAAACGCGAAACAACGTGGTCCTTCCGAGCGTGTCGGATCACTTCCGGCGGTACTTCATTGGCAGGCCGAACTCCGGATTTCGCTGCGAGCAACTCGGGATCTTTCACCGCACTGTTGATCCATGCGGTGAAGGCTTCCAGCTCCTGTCGCCGAACTCGTTCGGTCAGTTCACTGGGTTTCTCCGGACGACGCGCGATGAACTGAAGCAGCTTTGATTTTTCAGGCTCACGAGTATCAATCAGGCCTGCGTCGCGAAGCGATGCAAACGTCGCCTGTTCGCTGTCCTGAATGTAGTTCTTCAGCTCAACACCGCTGAAATGACATTCCGTGCAGCTGGAATGTTCCGGAGACTTTGCCAGCGGCAGAATACGATCCTGAAACAAATCACCGGCTGACACATTCGCTGCTGAGACCAGCCCGCTCAACAGCAGCAGCCTGCGCAGGGACTGACTGACAGATCGTTTCGACATGATTGACTCCGGCAGTGATCGGTTTCCTTGCAGGCCTGCCGAAAGTATGAATCAATCGTGTGTCGTTTTCAAAGGCTGGACTTCAGCCAGTCTTCAAGATCCTGCTCGCCGCCAAATCCTCGCTTTGACGCGATGATCTGTCCTTTGTCGAAGATCATGATTTGAGGAATGCCGTTGCCATTGGCGTAATGATGAAACAGCTCCGGCTTTTCATCGACGTTGATCTGCACGAACCTTGCTCGCGATGAAAACTGCCCCTTCAGCGAACCCAGAGCAGCATCCATGGCTCGACATGGTCCACACCATTCCGCTCCGAATTTGACAACGACAGGCGTTTTGCAGTCCAGCACGGTCGCCCGGAACCATGTGTCTTTTGTCGGCGGGACACTCCTCGCGCCGCTGCTTGTCGCGATGGCAATCACCACGATACCACCCAGCAGCCAGGGAATCGCCTTGGTGATCTTTTCTACCAGCTGAACGCCGGGTGCAGCGGGTGTTGTCAGTGAGTAATCTTCAAGCTGCTGAGTCATGGTCCACCGAACCTGAGTGACATGCTGAGTGGGGAACTTCCACCATCTGCGGTGTCGCCCCACGGGACTTCGAAGCGATCGCAACAGGACCACTTCGCATGTCTTCAGCGTGTCTCAAAAGTCGGCTGGACGTGGCCGGATTAGAGGAATTTTGCAGCGACGGGAGGCCTGTTATTCCGTCTGTGACAGCGGTAGCGTGCGGATCACAACGGCGACCGGAACACACTGAACGCCCGAGGATTCCTCCCCTTCATTTCTCTCACTTCTTCTTTGCATCGTCCGCCTGCTGCCGACGCCAGTCCCAGGGTGCTGTCGGCGTGCCTTCCTTCCACAGCCCTGTTTTGGCATCGCGCGCCTTCTTTTCACTGTCGGCCAGCACCTTGTTGTCGGGAGCGTAGCGAACGAAGTGCCAGGCAAGGCCTTGAGTGACCAGATGCACATTCAGAAATGTCTCATCGGCAGAATCACTGAGCTTCACGTACACATCACCAATGATCTGACCACCTCGATCTTCACTGTGAGTCACAACACGAACCGTCTTGTCCTTCACAAGTTGGGACAGTTCTGCCTGAGCCGTCGTGCCGAAGTCCTGTTTCAGTTCGGGTGCGTCGATTCCGTTCAGTCGAATGCGATGAAGAGTCTTTTCTGCCGTTCGAAGCAGCAGCACGTCGCTGTCCGGAACATCCGTGATTGTGCCCGTGATCTCCGCTCCGTCAGCCAGCTCTTTGCGATACTCTACAAGGTACTGCATCGTGCCAGCAGCAGATTTGAACTCTTTGGGAAACGCCGTCCCCGAAAGGTCGTAACAAACTCGCAGCAGACCCTTTTCTGAGATCTCAAAGATGGCCAGCAGGGTCTTGCCCTGGTTCGGACCAACGGTTCCTTTGATCGTCATCTGATGAGGCGTCACAGATCGGTCGATCGTACACGTCCCTTTGTCAGGCGACCCATTGACCGTGACGGAGTACTGATCGCCATTCAGTTTCAGAACAATGCTCTCGCGCACTTCCTTCGGAAAATCTCGTCCGCCCAGAACAGCACTGACAGGATGCCAGATGCCGTCCGTCTTTGGCGTTTCATCAGCCGGTGCAGAATTCACGACCAGCGAAAACAACAGTGAGAATGCAGCCAGGGAAACAAATCGCATGACGACCTGCCATTCGACGTCAAAGGAAGAGGTAATAGTGCCAGAGACCTTCTATTCGAAGAATAGTACCCGGATGACCGTTCAGGAAGCGGCGAATCACATGCCAGGAGCACCCATCAGAGAACCAGGTCCTGGCATGGTATCAGCGAGATTCGCGATCTGGTCAAGCTGAGACTTCTGGATCAGCGCTGTCAGTGACACGGTCGTTCCGGACTGGCTCACCTTGATCCCGTCGAGCAATTCTCCGCCAAGCTTCACGATTGTCTGAAGTTGTGGGGCTGCACCGAACGGAGAACTGGACAACAGGTTCAGCTGAGATCGCCCCTGACTCAGCAGGTTCTGCAGCTCTGTCTGAATCTGCTGAGCACCGCTTCCGGACTTGCAGTTCAAGCCCAGATCCATGCTGATGTTGCTGGAGACTCCGAGAGACATACCCCATCGATCCACATTGGAGTGCATCAGATTCTGAAGCTGTGCGGCATTGGCGAACGGTGTTGAGCCCAGCGATGAAGCCGCCGCTCCTTTGTTCTGCATTCCCACAACAGCAATCACAACTTCGCCGGATGAAGGAGCAAAGTCGAACTTCTCCTGTCGAAACTCCTTGCCATTACGGTCAACGGCCGCCTTGATTTCAGCCTGATCGCCCATGACGACTGTGTAGGTGTCAGCAAACCAGAGATACGTATTACTTGTGTCCCGATAGAGATCTACACCGTTGTACTTCTCTGCAAGCGAAAGGCCGACTCCTCCTGGATTCACAGCACGACTGCATCGAGCCACCGCGATCCATCCAGGGGCACCGCCACCGCCTGCGAGCAGCATGGCAGCACCCGGCACTTCTGCACCGCCGCTTCCGGCTTCCCAAATGCCGATCGTCAGACTGTCAATGTCTTCAGGCTGAATGACATTTGTCATCCCATTGTTGAACGCCGCTGGGTTCTTTCGTCGAATCGTGTCCAGCACCGGAGCTTTCAGAAGGCTGGCCAGGCGAACGTGCACAACGGCATCGACGTTCTGCGGCAGATAGTCCAGATCCACAAAATTACCGCTGATATCCGGAAGGTTGCGGTACAGAAAATAGCCTCCTGCACCCACACCGAGAATGACGCCAAACGCGATCAGCCAGATCAGAACAAAGGAGAGAATCCCCTTCGCCGCCTGTGACGCCGGCTTCTTTCGGCGTTGAGGCTGTTGTTGGGTTGAGTACGGATCGGCATACGGATCATCGTAGGATGATTCATCCGTCATCCAGGAATCCGCGGTGTCGTCCGTCCAGTCCGTTTCCTCATCGTAGCCTGCACTTCCCGCTGCGGCGGCCCCTGCCCCGTTGCGTGTCTGCGAAGAACGCTTGCCGCCTGACCCAGCCGGCTTCTTTCGTTCCGCACTGCCGGACGACGATTTCGGCTGAGGATCCCCGGAGCTCACAATCCGAGCGCGGCGAGGCTGTGGGGCTGGCTGCTCAGCGGGCTCACGTCTTCTGTCAGTGGCAGGAGGTTCCGATGCAGGAGCCGTTGCCTGAAAAATGTTGCGGCAACCCGGACACCGAACGGACTTGCCAGCATGCTCCGCAGCAAGCTTCAGTCGCTTCTGGCACGTAGGGCACGTAATTTCAAAGTGTGACATTGGGTGACCCGTTGCAAAATCGATGGCGTGGAAATGCTGCGTCATGCAGCGGGCGTGGCGGGATCTTCAGATCATCCCGGGCCAATAGTGTCCCGCGTTGGTACTGCCGAGGCAAGTGATGGCATTCCACACCCTACACGGGTCAGAAAATACGTGCTGTCTCGTACAGCAGACGGCGCTCTCTGCCAGAGTACAGCTACTCCAGGACACGTGAATTCACTGACGAACCTTCGCCAACACTGCTGGAGATCAGAATGGTCGACGCATCGTCACTGGAAGTTGCTGCAGAACGGTGCGGAGCCGGCAGCTTTCTCGCAGCAGGCTGCACGCGAAGTCCAGGCCTCAGCACCAGCGTCTGAACTGCAGACCGAGTTGTCCGAACGGCCGTCTTTCTGTCCGGCAATGCCAGTAGAGCCAGCAGTCGCATCAGCCCGGAACCGACAAACACCATCAGATACGCATCATGGCTCCGGGAGTAATTGTTCAGGATGAGGGCTCCGATCAGAGTTCCCAGAACCATCGCCGCGCTGTTGCCAAGGTTGTAAATCGTCAAAACAGCGACACGACGTTCGCCAGGAATCTGTCGGAAGAACTGAAGCAGCATCGCCAGTTCGTAACATCCCCAGACCAGTCCGCTCAGAATCTGAATACAGGCCAGATACCAGACGTCCTGTGAGAAAAACCACAGCGCGCTGATTGGGACAATCCCCGCACTGCCAACCCACAACAGGCGGTCTGCTCCAAATCGATTGGCAAACCGACCGGCCCACGGCAGGGATAACATCTTGCCGATGAAGCCCAGTGACAGCAGTCCCATGTAATCCACCCAGGACAGCTTCAACACCTTCAGCATGAACGGATTGAAGTACGGACCCGACACATGAACGGCTGTCTGCACAGCCATCAGAAACAGAACCAGTCGGCCCGCAGCGCCGGGCTTGCGAATCGTTCGGAGCACTGCGGCCAGACGTTCTCCCGGGGAGATTCGATCATCCGGTCGATCGGCCTTGTCCGGAGTTCCGTTCGCCACGAGTGCTTCGGTTTGTCGAGCCAGCATGCGAGCCGACACGAATCTGCCAATGGCGCCGATTCCAAACAGAACGGAGAACACGGCGATGGTCAGTTCACGCTCAACCGACCAGCGAAGGAACAGGCCTCCGGAAATCAGTCCCAGCAAAACACCGACATGACACAGTCGACTTCGACGAGCAAAGAAGCCGCTTCGAATTCGCCTGGGCACCAGCTGTTCGACCCAGATATTCCATGCCGGTCCTGTCGCAAGTCCCGCACCCCAGTAGATCGTTGCAGGAACAAAGACCATCCACGCAGACACGCCTGGCATCAGAGCCAAAGCCATCAGCATCAGCATGCTACAGGCCTGAAGTGTTGCGGTGGAAACCACAAAGCGTCGGTAGGAACCCAGCTTCTGAAGAGCCAGGGGAGCAAGCAGCTGAAGAATGCTGCCAAGCAGTACAGGCAGTGTCGCGATCAGCGCGGCGTTCAGTTCGCCGAATCCACGAGCCAGCATGAAGGCCGGCAGATAGGTTTCTGCGATGCCAACCATCACGCTGAAGGAAAATCCATCCGCGTTCATCGCCTTCAGATTACGCCGCAGCGTTTTCCGGCGAGGCGCGGTTCGAACCTGCATGATCATGGAAGAGAGGAACCGAGAGGTCGCGAGTCTGTTCGCTGAACACGTCCGGGAATTCCGGTAACTGCGGTTGAGAATTGCCGCAGCAGAATGATCGAGCAGACACGGCGGAAGTTGCTTCGGTTCCTGCCAACGCGCTGAATTTCTCAGCCGCCCGGGATTCCCCGCATCGTCCGCCATTGCCGTCCCTGTGAATTCGTACCCGAAGCGTTTTCCGCTGGCAACGACTTTTCCGCAGGATTCCCGGGGTTCCTGGACCTGTCCGCGAGCGAGGCCTTTGACTGCGGCAGAAACTGCAAATGGTGCTCGAAAAATGAACGCCCCGAACGTTCGTTCGCTACACTACGATCCAGTTCGATTCCATTCGCAATGAAGGTGCCGCATGAAAAATCCTTCCCGACGAACCGTGCTGATGGGCGCTGGTGTCACCATGGGGCTGCCATGGCTTGAGTCCCTCCGGGCTCAGGATGAACACAAGGCACCTGCGTCGGACGATCAGACGACTCCGCCAAAACGCTTCGCCGCACTCTTCATGGGAAACGGCATCAACGGCGATCACTGGTGGGCCAAAGGTTCCGGAACTCAGATGGAGCTCAGCCGTACTCTGGAACCGCTGGCTCCGTTCCGCGAAAAGCTGAATGTGATCAACGGCCTGTTCAACCACAACGCCACGGGAGTCGGCATTCATCCGGGACAAACCGGCAATATCCTCTCCGGCGCCGCTCTGCAGAAAGGTGCCGTGTTGAAAGGCGGGATCAGTGTTGATCAGGTGATTGCCGGTCACGTTGGCCAGGAGACTCCTCAGTCCAGCATCGTTCTTGGTTGTGAGCAGCCGATCACCGGCTATCACGAAACCAATTTCTCGATGGCGTACAGTTCCCACATTTCCTGGCACGACGCGAATTCGCCGGTGCCCATGGAGACGTATCCTTCGCTGGCGTTCGACAGTCTGTTTGATAATCACGGAAGCCGGCGGCAGCAGAGTATCCTGGACCGAGTTCGCGAACATGCGGCTTCCATGCAGCGGCAGGTCAGTGATTCCGACCGAAGCCGGATCGATGAATATCTCAACAGCGTGCGCGAAGTTGAAAAACGGATCGAGAAGACTCGAAGCCTGCAGCAGAAAGCCACGGAACGTGCTCAGCAGAACGGCAAGTCGCTGGTGACAATGAAGCGACCAGACAACGGTCTGCCGGAAGATATTCGCGAACACATGAAGCTGATGTGTGACATCATCGCGATGGCGTTTCAAACCGATCGAACTCGAGTCGCCACGCTGCTGCTGTGTCGAGATCTGTCCGGGCTGTTCTATCCGTTCCTGGATGTTCGAGAAGCTCATCATCCGGCTTCGCACGATGATCTGTCCGATGCGTACGAACGAGTCTCCCGTTTCTATGTCAGCCAGCTTGCTCACCTGGCAACGCGGCTTTCCGAAATGCGTGAAGGCGAATCGACGGTGCTGGACAATTCGTGCCTGATGTTTGTGTCGAACATGTGGTCCGGCAGCAAGCACGATTCGACAAAGGTCCCGCTGCTGCTCGTGGGAGGTCTTCAGGGTTCACTGCAGACCGGCCGAGTTCTGGACTACCGGGAGCGAGGCGACGACAACCGCAAACTCTGCAGCCTCTACCTGTCACTCCTTGACCGCATGGGAATCCCACAGAACCACTTCGGCGACGCTGAAAACCAGCTCGCGGATCTATGAGTAGTGGATCTCGCCAGAGATCCCACGACGTGCGTTGATAATGAGATCCTGCATTGATGTAGTGGAACTCGCCAGAGTTCCCAGCACCGTGGTTTCTTAGTTCTTAGTTCTTAGTTCAACGCCCGTTCCGAACACCGAAAACCGAAAACCGAAAACCCCATCTCCCCTCCTGGACGAAGTCCGGGAGGGGTCGAGCGAGCGCCAGCAAGCTCGGGGGAGGGCCGCGTTAACGGCGCCAGTGAGCGAAACTTTCGCTCCAGCGGCGTGAAGCCGAACCGCAACGCCCGGCTACTTGCCGGTTCGAATGGCCCACAGATGCTGGAACGTGCGCAGGTAGATCGTTCCACTGGAAATCGCCGGTGATGCCGACTGATCTTCACCCAGCTCATTCACCGACAGCACTTTGAATTCTCGCCCTGCCTGGACAACGGTGATCCGGCCATCGCGAGCTGTCAGGTAGAGCTTGCCATCGGCATAGACCGGCGACGCGCGATGGCGCTGGCGGTGAGTAGCCTCCGAATAGACTTCTTTGCCGGACATGGCTTCCAGAACCGTCAGGTTTCCGTTCTCCATACACAGGTAAACCAGATCATCAACGATCACCGGTGTCGGGACGTCGGGAGTTCGCTTCCATGTCCACAGATGCTGCTTCGCATCGCTTGTGATATCTCCTTTGCCATCCGGACGAATCGCCAGAACCGGATGCTGCTTCGCCGTGGGCACAACAATGATGCCCGGCGCGGAAACCGGAGACGCGACAAATCGCAGTGTCGGGTCGTAGGGCAGGACCGTGTCGTCTCGCCGATTCAAACCGCCGCAGCGCCAGATTTCATGACCGTCCTTCAGGTCGTGTGCAACGATGAAGTCGGCACCATGGCTAAGCAGCATCTTTGTTTTACCATCATCGTACATCGTGGCAGATGCGTATGAATGTTCGTTTTCCGCTTCCGCATCGCTGGGGCGATCGACCTTCCAGACTTCTTTGCCGGTGAGTCCCTCCAGAGCCACGACGACGGCTTCACGAGTCTTCGGGTTGCCTTCCCCATGAATCAGCTGGGTGTAGAGAACACCGTTGTCGAGCACCGGAGTGGAGCTCATTCCGAACTGAATGCTGAACTTGCCGTATCGATCCTGAAGATTGAACTTCCAGACTTCTTTGCCTTCCACCGTATAACACGCCATCGTGCCTTCGCCCATGAAGGTCCAGACGTGTTTGCCGTCGGTCACGGGGGACGGCGAAGCGGAGTTGCCTTCGTCACCGCGAGCCGTCTTGTTGCCGGTCGCCACGACCTGCTTCCACTGCTCCCTGCCGGCCGTGTCAAACGCCATCAGCAGCAGCTCACCGGCTTCGTTCACTGACGTCAGAAAGATCTGCTCACCCCAGACCACCGGAGTCGCTCCGGCAGGACCTGGCAGAGCCACCTTCCATGCGACATTCTTCTCCGGCCCCCATTCGGCAGGAACATTCTTTTCGGAACTGATGCCGTTGCCATGCGGTCCACGCCAGTTCGGCCAGTTATCAGCTTGACCGTTTTCCAGAGAACAACACAGAGCAGCAGCAAACAGCAGTGAAGAAAACCACTTCGTCACGATGACGTTCCTTTGAGGATGGAAGAAGCAACGGCAGGACCGGAAGTGTGTCGTCCCAACTTGGCAGCGTCAACGGAGGCGAGTCTAAGGCTCACACTCTCGGATCATTGACCGATAAATCTTCAGGTATCGAACTCAACCACGCTGGCTCAGGTCGTGGTCGTCCTTGCCAGAATTCAAGAATCCGTCACCTTGCAGGGACCCAGCCATTCCTTCAACCCAGGCTTCCCATTCGGTCGCTGACATTGCCTTCCGCGCAGCTACGGGCTCGACCGTCACACGAAATTCGAGATTAGCCTGAGCCATGCCCAGATGCAAATTCAGTCGAAGAGCACCATCGCCATCGACTTTGGATGTCAGTACGAGACGATCCATAAAGACGCGTTCCTTGAGACATTGATTGACAAAACAAATTCTAGACATTTGCCCCGGGGAATCTCGACGCCAGATTCTCATCCAGCGGGTGCAAAAACCAGACATTTCAGATTGATTCGATTGAACTGAGACTGCTGCTTGTGGCTCAACATTCCGATTGCGAATGGACGATGGAACGTTCATACTGGCAGACCCGCCTACAAATCCTTCCTGTGCCTTCCCCCTGTGATTGTCGAACCCGCAGATTCCTTCTGCGGAGTCACGATTCTGGAATTCCCGCCATGCTGAATCCCAAGTTCCTGCTGAATCGTCGTCGACTGCTGAAAGTTGGAGCGGTCGGAGTTGCCGCGGCGGGTTTGCCTCTGCACAGCATTCACGCCAGCACAACGAACGCTGTGCCTCGCGCGAAGTCGGTGCTGATTGTGCTGCTCAGCGGCGGACCAAGCCAGCTGGATACTCTTGATCCAAAGCCCGAAGCGCCAGCAGAAATTCGCGGGGAGTTCAGCGCCATTCCGACGTGTGTGCCTGGCATCTCCATCTGTGAACATCTTCCTTTGCTGGCGGCGAGGATGGATCGATGGGCGATCCTGCGCACGATGGCTCACAAGGAACACAATCATCTGCTGGCCACGCATATTGCTCTGACCGGTCGACCGACGCCACTTCCGCGAGGAGGCAGTGACCTGGACCGTGTCGAATCACGAAACGACTTTCCGAATTTTGCAGCGGCACTGGATTTTGTGAAGCCGCGAACGGACGGCATTCCGTCGGGCGTGTCTCTGCCAAATTATCTGATCGAAGGACCGCTCACCTGGCCCGGCCAGCATGCAGGCTTCCTGGGAACTCGACACGATCCCTGGGTCATCAATCATGACCCGAACGATCCCGCCTTCAAAGTCGATTCACTCACGCTGCCATCGGACATGTCCGACACGCGACTCGTCAGCCGCCGCGCACTGCTGGATGGTTTGAACCGCTGCGATGCCGAGCTGTCCGGTGATACTCGTGCCAAAGCGTTTGAGGAACAGCAGGATGTCGCCTTCGGACTGCTCACCTCCGCGAAAGTTGCCGACGCGTTTCGGATGGAAGCAGAAACGGAGCAGACTCGAAATCGTTACGGTCGGAACAAGTTTGGCCAGTCACTCCTGCTGTCACGCCGACTGATCGAAGCGGGTGTTCCGATCGTTCAGGCGACGATGGGGATCGTGCAGACCTGGGATACTCATGTGGACAACTGGGGCCGCCTGAAGAACACACTACTGCCGCAACTGGACATGGGCCTCGCCGCGCTGATGGATGATCTCAGCGAGTCCGGCATGCTGAACGAGACCATGGTTGTCGTGATGGGCGAATTCGGACGGACTCCCAGGGTGTCCGTGTTGCCGGGTCAAACCGTCCCCGGCCGCGACCACTGGGCTCATGCGTATTCCGGACTCTTCGCCGGCGCTGGCGTTCGAGGCGGGCAGGTCATTGGCGAAACCGACAGCATCGCCGCCTATCCCGTGACTCGATCCTGGAGCCCCGCCGATGTCGGCACCACGCTGTTCGACGCACTCGGAGTTTCCCCCGAAGCCATGGTCATGGACCCGCTCAATCGCCCAAACCATCTGCTGAACGGCGAAGTGATCACGCCGCTGTTTGGGTGATGAAAGGGTTAGTGAGGGTCGAGCATTATTCCGCCACACGCAAGAACCCGGGGAAGCTAGCCGGAATGATGTTGTGAGCAAAGTGATGCCGCGGAAGGCAACGGCTGAGGACAGCCGTTCTACACTGAGCTATTCCTTCAGCGAGTCTTCCGGACCGGCATTTGTGTTTGCGGGGCTGGTGGATTTTTCGGGGCGTTTCCAGGTGCCGTCGAGCATTTGCTGGATGGCGACCTGCATGTCTTCACCGCTACCGGGACTGTAGCCGACGTGGACGTCTTCTACGATGTTCCCCGGTCCGATGATGACCGTGTGAGGAATGCCGGAGACCTTGAAGCTCTGACCGATACTTCCTTCACGATCGAGCGCGACGGTCGGTTCCAGCTTCTTTTGATCGAGGAAGTTGCGAATCTGATCGGATGATTCCTGCTGGTTCACAGCAATGAACAGAACCTTCGATTTGTCAAACTTCCCCGTTGCCGCGATGTAGTCAGGCAGAGCGGCCACGCAGGGTCCACACCATGTCGCCCAGAAGTCCAGGACGATGATCTTGTCCGTGTTTTCGCTGAGCCGGAAACGAGTCCCATCCAGCAGCGGCAGCTCGAAGTCCGGTGCCTTCGTTCCAACCATCGCTGCACCTTCAGAATTCCCGCCGTCGTCGGACGGAATATCCCAGTCCGGTTCACGAGCATGCTCGGCAATCCATCGCTCAAAAGCAGCTGTGACATCGCCTGAGTTAGGATCACCCAGACGAAGTTCGCGGATCGCCGAGGCGGGGAATCGACATTGCTTCAGGAGATCGGAGGACCCTTCAATCATGCCGTCCTTCAGTCGCTCCGGAACCATCGTCAGTTGATAACCGTCTGCCAGAATTGCCTGCACGGATGCAGCTGCCGGCGATGGTGAGCCTGATTTTTCCGTATCCGGTTTCTCGTCGTTCAGCACAAAACCAGACTCTTCCGCCGCCCCTTCAGAATCTGGCTTCCTGGCAGCGACAGCACTCTCCGTCGTCGATGCTTCAGCGCCGGCGGCGGCCTCTTTTTCCTTCTCCGGATTCTTAATCTGCAGCCAGACAATGGCTGCGATGCGAGATCGATCGAGGCGGAAATTCTCCAGCCGAGACTCGAAGAGCACTTCTTTGTCAGTGATACCGGTCAGCTTTCCTCGCAACACGTCCCCGTTGGGGGCAATCAGGACATGCGTTGGCGGATTGTCTCGACGGAAACGAGGAATCGTGAGTGTGGCCTGTCGCGTTTCTTCGGCGATAAACTGACGGATGGATCCTCCGGAAACATTGTCCACTTCGAACTTCGAGAGCTGCAGTGAGTTCGACTCCGACTGCTGCACTCGCCCGTTAATCACAACAGCGCCGGTGTTCATCACGTTGGCATTGAAAGCCAGGCTGCGAGCCCCCGCGCCGGAACTATTCAGCCGGATGGCCTTCGCCAGCTTGCCATCGATTGAGACAAGCACCTTTCCGTCACGCACCACCAGCTCCACCGCGACTTTGCCTTCCGGTGAGTTGATCAGGGACTCCGGGTCGACGTTGCCACGGAAACCCCAGAACATCTGATTCTGGTCCTGAGCCGGCGGACGATCGGTCACCTGCAGCTGTGTCTGCATCATCGTGAATGTGGCATAGGTCGCCTGCTCGTCTCGTTTTGCCGACGCACCGAAAAGTCCGATGGAGAAATTCGCGTACGACTGCTTCGGCCACGACAGAGTGAAGCGAATCGTGTCGCCGGTGACAATGTCCGGATGAAAGTAGTTTGTCTGACCACGGAACGAAAGAACCGCCTTATCCTTGTCGCGAGATGCAGATCCCTTCCAGGCTTCTGATGCAAATCCCGACTGATGAGTTCTGACGGAAGCCGCCAGTTCCACCGCGCGAATTTCACTGTTGGGGAACGTCTTCACTTCGAAGAACGGACTGCTCAGCTGCAGGCTGTCTTCATTCCAGCGCTCCACGCGGCAGGGAAGGACATCGTTGTTCTTCAGATAGACGACATCCGCAAAACCCTCCAGCATGGCAGGGTTCTGGGAGAAGTGTGTCACCGCCTGGCCTCGAACAAAGCGGGCATTGTCGCCGCCTTTCAGCGTGGAGGCACCAAGACCACCCATCGGCTGCCATCGAATCGGCGCTGCCGCCTCGCCGTTGACAACCAGGCTTCCCTGCAGCGATCCCGCCGCATGAAAGAGTCGGTCGGTTTGCTCAGGAAGTTTTGCAGACGGAGTAAAGTTCAGCCTGGCAACATCTTCCAGACGGCATGTCACTGGCTGGCCGGAAAAGACCGAAGTCAGTACTGCCACATTGTCCTGGATACTGACCAGTGCTCCTGAAACATTGCTGCCGTCTTTCCAGACAATCTGAGTTGCCCCGCGTGCTGGAGGTTCTTTGTCGCTGACCGGGAAGACGACCGAAACGACGTCTTTCAGAGCAACTTCCTGAGCTGCATCTTTGCCCTCGACGGTCATCATGCCAGTCTCGGAATTCACAGCCTTGATCATTCCAAAGACAACATTGCCGTCGGCCAGGTCGATACGAGCCCCCTCGCCGGACAGAATGCGAGGTTCGCGTCCGTCCCAGTGATTCACTCGCAGTTGCTGGATCGTCAGATCGTTTTCGCCATTTCGGATCAGCAGTCCTTCCGGGCTTCCCTTCAGCCCCGTCGTTGCAATCTCTCCCAGCTTCTCCCCTGAGCGCGAATAGACGAACATCTTGTTGCTGTCATAGTCAACAAACAAATGCAGATGGATTGCCTTGTCCGTTTCCGCGATCTCTCTGAGTGTCGTGAACTTGGTGCCATTCGCGGCCACCAGAATATCGATCCACGACTCCAGTCGAAGACCATCCTTTGCATTGCGTCCGATCGCCAGAAGGAACGACAGAGCCTTTTCGGACTTCAGCTCCACTTCGATTTCAAATTTGGATGGAAGCGCCAAAGGCAGGAACAAAGCGGAATCTGCTCTCTTCGTTTTCAGAGTCCCATCCGGCTGTTCCGTCCATCGCGTATCCTTAGGTTCTTCTGCGGCAGTCTTCACACCATTCTGCGCGACATTCAATCGGATGTTCTGAAGCATCTGAATTCGCTGCTGCTCATCTTCCGCTGAACGACGGTAGGCAGGCTGCCATCCCTCCAGCCCTCGCGGCCCGGAATAGATGATGCCCTTGGCAGCGGAGTTGCGCTGAATCAGCAGGACCTGATCCCTGGGAATCTCAGTGGTCCCGGTTCGAGCACCCTGAAATGTAATGGCTGATTCGGAAACAGCCGTCAGGTCCGCATGCAGAACATCACCAGTCCGCAGTACCACACGCGATGCCGTCGGGGCATTCTGACCGGCTTCCACTTTGCCATCCCCGTAGCGAATGCTGCTCAGCACATTCACATCAATCTCAAGTGGCTCAGTGAACAAAGGAGAGTTCCACGTGATCGATTTCTCGGACGCAGACTTCAGCGATCCCTGGAGCGAATCACCGTTTCCCCAGTGAAGAGTTGAATCCTGAGCATCAGTGCTGGCACAGAAAACACTCAGGAGCAATACCACAGCGAACAAACGATGAGTCATGATGTCAGCCTGTCTCGGAGGTGCTGTGCCGACCGCAAAGTGTGCGGTCGAATCAGCGGTGTGCGTCGGCAAACTGCCTTCATTCTAACTGTGCAACAGATGCCTCACAAACTGAAACACCAATGGGCAAAGCATCTAGTGAACAAACTTTTGACAATGTGCGGGTGTCCCAGGGGGGCGTCCCGATTTTCCTCGAACGGATGTTCAGGGGGAGCGTGAGTGTTCCCCGCATAGGTCTCGAGAATCTCGCAAGCCACTGATTTTTGTTTCGATAGAGGGTCGTGGAAGTCCACACCCTACAACGCGGAAAGAATGTCCGTGGCGTCCTCAAAACGACCAGTTCTGACTCTTCGGATCGCTCATCGCCTGTCGGAGCTGGCGGAGATTGTTGACGCATCTGCGCATGATGTGCTGCTGGAATCCCGTGCGATGCCACAGCCAGGACAGGTGGCCGAACTGCTCTGTGAAGTCGGGTTTCCCTCCGAACCACGGACCTATACAGGTGTTGTCCACTGGGTTCAGCAGGAACGAACGTCGAATCGGATCGCCGTCGCTCTGCCACAGCTGGCTCCCCCGGACGTTCTTGTTAGCACAAGTGGTTCGATTCGCGAAGGTCTTCGGTTCAACTGCAGCACACCGGTTATGGTCAGCTGGAAGAACAACAGCCTGCGAGGCCGAGTGCTCAACTATTCCCGCGCGGGATTCTGCCTCACGGCGGAAGGAGCGATTCCGAACGATCAGGAATTCACGGTCCAGTGGACTCGCAATTCCGACCAGATGAAAATGAAGGTGTCGGCGGTCTCTCGGTGGGCAACACCCGGAGAAGGGCTGCCCATCGCGGGATGTAACATGGTCAAAGGACCGCTGTACTGCTTTTCTCAGACGGACGCTGATCGCTGGCTTCATGCCGCTGTGAATCGACCTCACATCAGCCTGTTGCCCGGAGCAGCAGGATCAGGCAGCCTGATGACCGGCCGCATCTTTGCAAGTTACCGCCGATCGTGACAACACGACACTCCGCCTGACACTGCATTCCGCCAATCATGCGTCCGTCGATCAACTGTGCACTCGAGGAAGTTCACAGCCTTCTTCAATGATCGCCGCTTCCTCAACCGCCAGCTGTTTCAGCCGTTCATCGACCTCGTCGTGAGAGGCAAACAGCTCCGCCATCCTGACATAGGTTGCGTGGTGTCGGGCTTCTGATTCAAACAGTCCGCCATAAAACTCCTTCAGTTCTGTGTCCTGCAGATGATCCCGGAGCAGCACAAAACGCTCGCAGCTTCGAGCCTCAATCAGGCTTGCGATCAGCAGGCGATCGACGGCTCGGCCAGGTTCCAGTTTTCGCACCAGCGACTTCAGTTTTCTTCCGTACGTGCCCGGCTTCAGTCCGTGAAATCGGATTCCGCGCCGTTTCAGCAGCTGGCGAACCATCTGAAAGTGTTCAAGCTCCTCTTTGACAATTTCCGTCATGCAGTCACACAGTTCTTCATGCTGCACATAATCAAACATCAGATCCATCGCGGTGGATGCGGCCTTTTGTTCACAATGAGCGTGGTCGATCAAAATCTCCGGGAGAGACTGATCAACCTGTCGAAGCCAGCGTTCTGATGTCTCGCCCTGTAGATGCAGCATAGTCTGTGAAGAGTATTGGATGTCAGAAGAATCACTTTTTGGGAACTGCGATCATGTCCATCATCAGTCCCTGCCCGCCGTCGACGAACTCCGTCATCGCTTTGGATGCAGTCGGCGGACGCTGCGGATCATAGTAGCCCGGCCGCAGTTTGTTCAGGCTGGCACTGACGGGTTCTGACGAAACATAATAGGTTGCCTTCACAAGATGCTTCAGGCTGCTGCCTGTCCGCTCAAGAATGGAATTCAAGACGGCAAACACGGAACGAACTTCCTCATCGGCCGCTCTATCCTCTCGCGGCTCGCCCGTCATTCCCCTGATGAAAATGATCGCGTCGGAGTTCACGCGACAGACTCGACAAAAGACGGCCGACTGCGTGAACCCTGGCGGCGTGATGTACTCGGGCTCAGAAAGCGGCGAGTCGGGCAAACCTTCGGCGGAGCTGTCCTGTCCGGGTCCGCCCCATGCAACAAGTTCGATTTCAACCGGTGTCGTCGCACTCGATTTCCATGCGACCTGAACGAGCGGTGGTGTGCCACGATCCCCGTAGAATTTCTCGACCTCCGCACGGACAACGTCACTCTTCGTCATCGGCTGAACGAACGCCTTCAGCTGCACAATGTCCGCGTCGGAGCGTTTGAGGAACCTCAGTGTGTCACTCAGACTTTGCAGCGTCCTTCGAGTCGCTTCTGCGAGGTCTTCATGCTGCTCTGCCTGGCCTGAAATAAAGATGCGAGAACCCGAAGGCATCACCGCCAGTCCCTGATGACATGCAACGGCCGACAGGTTTTCGGCGCTGGATGCAGCGACCGCGTCAACCGCAACGGCGGCTCCGTGGGGAAGTTCGGTGATGCATGCGGAAATCGCTGGAGCGTGTTCCGCCGGGATATGCTGGCCAATCTGTTTTCGCACGGCTGACAGAATGCCCGGGGAAGCACAATAGATGTTGAGTCGAACGAGAAGCTTCAGACTGCCTTCATTCGCATTCAGATCCTCCTCCATTTGTTCCAGGCAGGATGCGAGCTGTTTATCCGGAGCCTGACTTCCATCGGCCGGCAGGTATTGAGTCGTCCAGATCAGGGCTCCGCCGCTCACGATCACCGCGTCCGTCATAGAATCAGCATCCGGACCACCGCTGCGAATTCTCTGAAGTCGCTCCTGCCCTGGAACATCCTGTGCCGTCGAAAGGACCATCAGCAAAACTGCCGGAATGAGGTGATGAAGTGTGCCTGCCATCGATCGTCCGCCTTCCTTCGTTGACTGGAAGCACGCGTCATCCACAGAAAACGCGGACCACGGCCAGGTTGCAACGGGAGCTCGAATCGTATTCCGGCGGACTTCGGATCTCAAATCGGGCGAAGCGAACTAATGAGCCAGCCGATGCAACTCCGGTCGCTCCGGCAGGTCTTCCGGCTGCTGCAGATTCCAAACCAGCCCAAGCGTTTTCAGTGTGCACAGAAACCACCAGCCCGGATCGTTCTGGCCTCGTTCGAGCCCGAACTTTGCGGATTCAGGGAACGCATGGTGGTTGTTGTGCCACGCTTCTCCCATGCTGAGCAGACCAAAGCCAGGGACGTTGTAGCCCTGCACAGCATGACCTTCCAGAAACCAGGTGCGAGGCCCGATGTTGTGCGCCAGATATCCAACCAGCCAATGGCCTGTGAGTGAGAACGGTATTCGAACACACACTCCCCAGACGATCATTGGCCAGCCGCCGACAACATACAGCAGAATGGCAAGAGGAATCTGCAGAGCCATCCAGAAGCTGTCCAGAAATCGATAGTAGCGGTCTTCGGTGACGGATGCTTCCGGTCGAAACTCCGGCGGATGAGTCAGTCGTATTTCACAGTGCAGATTCCACCACCAGTCTTTCAGGATGGAGGACTGATGAATGAAGAACGGATGGCACTGCGGGTGCCGCTGTGACCAGTCTCGGATGTCGTGAAGGTACAGCATCTTTCGCGGTCCACCCATGCCGACAAGCGTTCCGATTGTGACCAGAGTTCGTTCCAGCCATTTGGATGTCTGAAAGCTCCGATGAATCAGAAGCCGATGAAATCCAATCGAGTGCCCCGTGCAGAGCGTGAAGGCTGTCAGCAAACCTGCGGCGGCTGAAACTTTCCACGACCATGTCAGAGGCCCTGCAATCCCTGCGACAACAGCCATCGCAAAAAACCAGAGTGACTTCACGGGCGACCAGACGACGGTTCCTTCAACCGGACTCGTCAGCGCGCAACGGGAGTACATGCGGGGTTCACGGGACATGGCATTGATCCTGCAAAACGGAACGGAACTCGCCGGAGCTCCTCCAACGTACTGGAACTCGCCAGAGTTCCTTCACAAGCGTCTGCATGACGCGAGAGACGGCACGACGCAAACTGCCAACAAAACGGGGAAGTTCCGCAGGCAATTGTTCTCTATTCGTGTGTCAGCAGGCGAACCGTTTTCTCGAGCCGCTCATAACAGAAAACGTTCAAAAAGCTGAAACGGCATCAGAGGTCGATTAAATTCCGCCGCCGGAAGACTCCGACACCGGACGCAGCGAATCACAGACTTCCAGCTTAAACGCTGAGAGCGTCTGATTGATGTCCCGGATATATTCAATCGTCGAACAGATCAGCGTTCCGAGACAGCTGACGAACAGAGTCATGATGATGGCCCCGGCGTTCAGCTGAAACAGCGTTGCCAGGAACAGTGTGATGATCAGGCAGGCGGCCAGCAGAACGCTCATGAGTGCCAGGACAATCGCGGTTCGAAGCAGGCGGGCTCGATGAACCAGGATCCGAAGTTGTTCCCGAATCCGGTGCGGATCTTCATTCGAACCCGGCCGGAGTTCACGATCCAGCAGTCGAGCGCGGTCAATGACGCGTCCCAGCCGGTTCGTCATGCTTAACAGAAGAAGTCCAACGCCGGAGATCAGGATCATCGGGCCGATTGCAATCTGCAGAATCGGCACCAGTTCAGCAACTTTGGGAAACGCCACAGAACTACCTTCCATGAGATCGAAGTTCGCGAGCACTGATTGCGAGGGGCTGGCTGCTCCACTACCATCCCGCGCATGGCGGCAATTGAAGTTCGGGATTTGTGTCGACAGTATAAAGTCTATCGCAAGCGCGAAGGCCTTCTTGCCTCCGTGCGCGGGTTGTTTCACCGAGAACACGAAATTGTCAGTGCGGTGAAAAACGTCAGCTTCACGATCGAAGCGGGCGAGATGGTGGCCTTTCTTGGCCCAAATGGTGCTGGAAAAACGACCACTCTGAAACTGCTTTCGGGTCTCGTCGTGCCAACTTCAGGCACAGCAACTGTCCTTGGATACATCCCGTGGAAGCGAGAAGACGCTTATCGTCGCCGTTTTTCGCTCGTGACCGGCCAGAAAGAACAGCTCTGGTGGGACCTGCCTGCTCAGGAATCTTTTCGCCTTCACAAAGAGATCTACCGGATCTCGGCGGACGATTATCAGCGACGAATCGACGAGCTGACCGATCTGCTGGAAGTTCGGCGGTTGATGTCACGCCCGGTGCGCGAACTTTCGCTGGGCGAACGAATGCGCATGGAACTGATTGCCGCGCTGCTGCATCGGCCGGAAGTTCTGTTTCTTGATGAGCCAACGATTGGGCTGGACGTTGTCAGTCAGCGGCGCGTTCAGGATTTCCTTCGCCACTACCAGCGCGAACAGAAGATCACGGTGATTCTGACCAGCCACTACATGAAAGACGTCGAAGCGCTTTGCCAGCGCGCGGTGGTCATCAATAAGGGAATCGTGATCCACGACGGTCCGCTCGCTGCGATCGTGGATCGATTCAGCCAGCACAAGATTGTGGAGCTTCAGTTTTCCGGCAACATGGTCCCGGACGGGCTGCAGCGTTATGGCCACATCCTGGAGACTCGTCCACCTCGCGTGCGGCTTCAGGTCGAAAAGCACAAAGTGTCAGAATCGCTCGCCAGCATTCTGGCTCAGCATTCGATCGATGACATCAGCGTTGTGGAACGACCGCTCGAAGATGTCATTGCCGAACTCTTCTCCACGGATGATGCCTCCCGGGGGAAGGACGCATGACGTCAGACACCGTCTCCGGGCTGGAAGCACTGCAGGGCCGACTGCGACTGAAATGGCTGATCCTCCGCACGGCGATTGAGGAACGTCTGGTTTATCGCGCGGACTTTGCGTTTTCCACGCTCGTTCGGTTTCTTCCGATCGTCACTCAGATCTTCCTCTGGAACGCGATCTTTCAGAACCTCGCGTCCGGCCAGATGAAGGGCTACAACTTTCCGGAGATGGTCTCCTATTACCTTCTGGTCATGCTGGCTCGCGCGTTCAGCAGCATGCCCGGACTCTCAACAGGAATTGCCGGTTCAATCGCGGATGGCTCCATTCGCAAGTATCTGATTCAGCCGGTTGATATGCTCGACCATTTGTTCTGGCATCGAGTGGCTCACAAGCTCGTGTATTACGCAATTGCTGCCGGGCCGTTTGCTCTTGTCTTCTGGCTGTGCCGACAGCACTTTCCAGGCTGGCCCGCGTGGTATGTGACGGCTTCGTTTGTTGCGTCACTGCTCATGTCGTTTGCGATTGGGTTTTTGATCGAAGCGTGGATCGGCCTCGTCGCCTTCTGGTTCCTGGAAGTCAGCTCGCTGATCTTCATTTACATGATGCTCAGCTACATTCTGTCCGGACACATGATTCCTTTGGAGTGGCTGAAGCCGTGGCTGCCATTTGTGGAATATCTGCCGTTCCGGTATCTCGCATACACACCGGCAGCCATCATGCTCGGGAAAGTGCCTGCCAGTGAACTGCCAAAAGAACTGCTGGTGCAGGCCTCCTGGATCATCGCGCTGTGGATCCTGAATCGCTGGACCTTCCAGCGCGGAGTTCGCCGATACACATCATTCGGCGGCTGATGTCTGCAGCGATGGCAACTGGAAGTGACGACTATTCAAACGTCACATCAACAGTGGGAGTCGGCACGGAGCCAGGAGCATCCACCAGCACGACCTTCGCTGACAGACGCCCGACAAGGTGAGCGGTCGATTCGAACCATTCCGAAAGCGTCTGCTGAGCATCCCCAGGGACGGATTCTCCATCCGGTCGGGATTTGTGACGCGAAATCACGACCAGCCTCTGAGACTGCCTGTGCTTTTGCGGAAGGACAAAGGTCCCATCAGCACCCACGCGACTGACGGACACTTCAAGAATACTCAACGCGGCTTCGATGGAAAGTCGTGCGGGACTTTGCGGATCTTCTCGCAATGGTCGTCCATCCAGGCGAAGTGTCGTAGCGTTCTTTGAAGGCACAAGCAGCAACAGCGCGTCAGAGTCGGCCACGATTTCACCGGCCGCGTTTTTGTATTTGACAGTGCCCGTCAATTGTCCGGCAACGGCTGGTGTGGCTGCCGTCGCATCGTCTTTCTTTTCCGGCGGACTGGCAGGCTCGGCCACAGCTGCGTGCGACGGATCTCTTGAAGCCGACAGCGCTTCTGCAGCCTTCCTGTCGTCGGATCCCGTCAGTGACTTGCCGACCAGACAACCCAGCCCAAACGCCACACCGGCAGTGGCAAACACAATCCCCCAGACGAACGGACGATTCATCGAACCGGATGAAGCGTGTACCGGCGGAGCTGCCGCAAGTGGAGGCAGTGTCGTCAGCTCCTGAAGGGCTTCGCGAAATGGATCAACTGGCGCTGTCTGGTGAGCTCGTTCCTGCTGACCTGATTCCGGCTCGTCCAGAAGTTCAGGTTCCTCGACGTCCGGCACCTCATCCGATTGGCCGTCGTTCTGAATGTCGGCAAGTTCCTCAAAAGCATCCTGCGTTCCCGGCTTCAGCGGCACAATGCGCATCTGGTCGGCAGGCGATCCGGAAGGTCGTGCGGTGATCGCTGGTGTTTGTGCGAGCTTCGGTGAACGTGGCTGAGGAACGCTGGTTGTCGGCGGAGCTTCAGGCTCCGTCGCCGTGCCTCCAAGCCCGGAAAGTTCGGCCAGTGCGTTCAGCAGGCGAGCATCAGCCTGAGCTTTTGCGGAGCGAACAGGTTTCGCCGGAGCACCATCTTTTGACGGGACTAGCAACGATCGCCCACATGCCGGGCAATCCACCATGGAGCCAGCGCGCGACTGAGAAATCCCCAGTAACTGTCGACAGTATTCACATCGAAACTGAATTGGCATCATCGCCTCGTTGGCATCATCGCCCATCGGATACGCGGAATCGCAGAGTACAATAGGGATCAGCAACAAACGCAAGGCAGCACTGTCGGATTTCGATCGTGTTGCTCAGACCGAGGACCGTTCCAGTTGTTCAGGAGGAATGCATCTCCTAGAACATCCGTCGACTCAGGCGTCTAACCCCACCCACTCCGAGCAGACTTCCTCCAGGAGCCCGTCCATGAATGCCCGCCCGCTCTTTGCCCTCGCCGTTGCAGTCACCGTTTCGTGTTGTCTCGCAAAGCCGGTTGAGGCTCAGCGATCCGGTCGCACAGCAAAAGCCTCGGCACGCACTGCGGAGAATGTGGGATCGACAGCAACGGACTGGTCATCATTTCGAGGGCCTGATCATCAGGGAGCTGCCGCTTCAAAGAACCTGCCGCTGACATGGAGTACTTCCGAAAACATCGCCTGGAAAGTGGCCCTCCCGGGCCCCGGCGCCTCCAGTCCAATCGTTTTCGGTGACCACATTTATCTGACATGCTACTCGGGCTTTTTTGTGCCGGGCGAAGAAGGCGGCTCGCAGGAAAATCTGAAGAGGCACTTAGTGTGTCTCGATCGAGCTTCAGGGAAATCGGTCTGGGAAAAGGTGGTTCCGGCCAGGCTCCCGGAAGAAGAACGTATTCGCGACCATGGCTTCGCTGCAAACACTCCTGCAGCTGACAGCGAGATGGTGATCTGCTTCTTTGGCAAGACAGGCGTCTTTGCGTTTGATCACTCCGGCAAGCAGCTTTGGACCGCAGATGTTGGCTCAAAGACGCATGGCTGGGGCACCGCCGCTTCGCCCGTCATTTACGGTGACCTGGTCTTCATCAATGCCAGCGTCGAAAGCGAATCCCTGTATGCCCTTGATCGAAAGACCGGACGTGAGGTCTGGAAAGCTCGAGGAATCAAAGAAGCATGGAATACTCCTGTGGTCGTTCAAAACGTTGACGGCAAGCCCGAGCTGATCGTGGCGACACAGGGCAGCATCCAGTCCTTCGATCCAAAATCCGGCAAACAGCTCTGGACCTGTGCCACAGACATTACCTGGTACATGGTCCCCAGCGTCGTTGCTCACGAAGGAATCGTGTACTGCCTTGGCGGTCGTTCCGGCGTTGCATCGCTGGCCGTCAGGACAGGTGGAAGCGGTGACGTGACCTCAACGCATCGACTCTGGACCAGCTTTAAAGGTTCGAACGTGACATCGCCTGTGCTTCTGGACGGTAACCTGTACTGGATGAATGACAACCAGCAGATCGCATTTTGCGCGGATGCAAAAACGGGTGAACTGCATTACGAACAGCGAATGAACCGAGCGGGACAGGTCTACGCATCTGCCTTACTTGCGGGAGATCGAGTGTACTATCTGACGCGCGAAGGCAAGACGTTCGTTGTCGCTGCGAAGCCCGAGTTTCAACAACTGGCCGTGAATGATCTGAAGGACGGCAGCCTGTTCAATGGCAGTATGGCAGTCGATGGCGATCGTCTGCTGATTCGATCAGACAAGTTTTTGTACGCTGTTCAACAGGATTGAAACCGTACGAGTCGTGCAGCGACGATCGGCCAATGTCAGGGGACAAGATCTGTCCCCAGCGGCTTGCTCCACAGAAGCAAATGCGCCACGATCGAGAGGAACCAGCAGACGATAAAGAACACAGGTAACGATGACATGATCTTTATGCGTTTGGGTGCCCGACATTCCGACGAACCGCCAGTCGGATACTGTTCATCCACGGCTTCTCGACTGCAAATCAGCCAGAGAATGCTCACGACTAACCCAATCAGAGACACCATCGCGCGATGAGGATTCGTGTCCGCAGTCCCAAGTGCCGCCACCAGAAAACTGCTCGGAATCAAAAACACTTCCGTAATCTTGACGACATCCGGATCCGACACGCGATTCATCTCTGACTGGTTCTCCTTCCGAATCGTTCTTTTCAACCGGCTGGGACAGCGTGCCCACGGCCGGAGTCTACTGAATCGGAGTCTCCCGGACAGCAGCAGTTTCCGGGCCCCGATCGCGTCGCGGCCGGCGAAACCGCCGTGCGCAGGCATTTCGATTTTTCCAGTATTTTCTCTGCAAATCCTGAACAAGGTGCCATGCACCGTGAGTTCACTTTGAGTCCGGACGGGACAGCCCGGTGCATGGCCCCGATTGCCCCGCCGACTTCCCCCGGATTGCCGTTCTGCAGGTTGCAGGTCGCGTCCAGTCGTTGCGCAGAAACTGCTGAAATGCCGACATCGCAAGGTGTGAACTCGCAGAAAAAATAGCGGCGTTGCTGATTTCGCCGGAATCCACTCAAGCGGCTGAGGGAAGTTGGCTGTGACGTGACGTTCCGCTGGTTTGGGCTGTTGACCCTTTCCGGGGATCCTGAGACAACGAAGATCTACTCGGTCAATAAATCCGTCTCTGCACGATCCGTGCGGAGCGGTACCTGTCTGTTGTCCTTCCTTTCGATCTCTCGCGGACTGCGATCCTTTCTTCCGCATCTGCAGGAGCACTAGTCATGAAACGTCGATCCCTGAAGCTTGCATTCCTGCTGGCAGGCGGCTTAAGTCTGAGCGCTACGGGCTGCTCGACATCTCTGTTCACGGCGGAAACATGGAAGTCCATGAACCTGAAGCCGAATATGATTGAATACGGCACGGAGCAGCGAGCCATCAATTCCTTCACGGAGGCGCTGGCGGAAGACAAGGAAGCCGCTTTCCGGCGGACTGTCTCCACCCGCTTCGAGCAGCAGGCACTGCGTTCAAAAGACTCGTACAAGGATCTTGAAATCCTGAGTCTGCCAAAAGAAAAACTTGAGATCGTGGAAAGTAAGGAGACTGACGACAACAAGCTGGAAGTCGTCGCCAAGCTCAAGGAAGGAACGACCAAGTATCAGTTCATCATCGTTCGCGATTCGGAAAAGCATCGCTGGGTTGTCGATGACGTTCTGCTTCGTCAGCAGCGTCGAGGAACACGTGCGACGAAGTCTGCCGTCGAGGTGATGGACCTTCTGATTACGATTCGCGAGTTTATCGACACCTGGCAGTCCGGCGATCGAAACGCGGTGCTTCAGGTCGTTTCAACGGAACTTCGTGAACCGCTCGAATCGCTGCCGGAACCCTGGATGCAGCAGATCATGGCACGCGTTTCGGCCGAGCATGAAGAAGGAATGGCTCGCCGTCCTGAAGCACAGATGAACGATTCTGATGCCGTCGTCAAACTGCCTTCAAAGAATGGTTTTCTGCTGCTGAAAGTCGTCCAGCAGGATGATCAGTGGCTGGTGTCGGATATCGAAGTTCGCCAGCGCAAGGTGGAACATCACCCTGGCTCAATCCTTCGCCAGGCACGTGCTCTGAACGCCATCACGTCGTTCCTTGCCGCATACTCAGAAAAAGATATCTCGAAGCTCGAGTCACTGACGGAACGGACATTCTACGAAGGTGCTCTGAAGGTTGGTGATTTGTCGATGGTTCACCTCCCGGCGGCCAACTACGCTCCGGAAGACTTTGATATCCAGTCGTTCGCAGGACAATTGACGGTTACGATTCCCGAACGTTCGGAAGTCGTCCGGCTGGATCTGACAACTCCGGAAGCCGCCGAAGAGAAGCGTGAAAATCGCATCAAGGGTGAAACGGTTGAATCCAAATTCATCGTGTCCGATGTCACGATCTACAACCGCCAGACTCAGCAGCAGAAAAACCTCCGGTCGGCATTCACGGCTCCGGCACGAGCCATGCTGTTCCTGTCGGCTGTCCAGGGTCGGGAGCTGCCCGTTCTCCGACAAATCTCGACTCAGCGCCTGAACGAAGCCGCATGGAGTCAGATGCAGCCGGAACTCTTCCGGATCATGGACATCGAAGGTCTGCCGCAGGGCGAACTGACATTGGAACGCAGCACGGCTCGAGGTGACCTCACAGAGCTGGAATTTGCCTCAGCCTCCGGACAAATCTGCAGCGTGATCATGAGGGACGAAAACGGCAACCTTCTGGTTGACGATGTTGAGTATCCAGGGCGGACGATGGAGATCGCTTCGCTTAAGTCGACACTGATGCTGACAGGTCCTGTGACGGAACTCGCCGGTGCATGGGGTCGTCAGGACTTTGACGGAGTTCGCCAGCGCTGCTCCACGAAGTTTAACAATCTTGTCTGGGCCAATGTTGTTGAGCTGCCTGGTAATCTGAACCACCTTCCGACCGCTCTGGCCCAGCCTGTTCGCAAGGTCAATGAAGCGGGTGAACTGGCAATGGTGGAACTGGGTGACGAACAGTCGGCCCATGTTACGGTTCACCTGGTTCGGGAAAACACAGCATGGGTTGTTGATGAGATCATTCTGTCTCCGCCCGGTGGTGCAGTGGTTGAACTTCGAAAGGAACTTCGACGGGAAGTGTCGAAGCAGATTCTTGCAAGCCCTTCGGGTGAAATTCGAAAGGCCGGATTCGACCTTGGAACCAGCTCCGAAGATCAGGGAGTCATCCAGGCCGTTGATCGACGCTCTGCAACCGCCTCGCGCGTCGGAAATCTGACGCTGCCTCCAGGAACTCCTTCCGGTCGAGCCCCCGCAAAGGCACCGCCGAAGAAGACTTCAACCGGAGCTGCCAGCCGCGATGCGATCGATATGACCGAAGAACAAATGGAACTCACTGACGAGATGATGGTTCCGGAGAGTGCGGAAGAATCCGGACTGATCAAATTCGGACCGGCACCGCGCTCGTCACAGCAGACACCTTCTTCAAATCTGAAACGAACGCCAAACATGGGTGCTTCGGTGCGACCTATGGTGGACCCGACTGTCGAAGATGGAGCCATCCATTTCAACGGCGCCCCGAAGCCGGCGAAGAAGACGCCAGTGGCTGAGACGATTCGGGATGATGAAGAGTCAAAGACATCCCTGCGAAACGAAGGTATCAATCCGGCCGCGAATCCCGTCGAAATTCCGGAATAAGGCGTCGCACGGGATTGATGCATCCATTGAGCGGTCAGGCGCATGACGTCCGGTGCCGCGTGTACCGGAGGGCTCGCGCCGCTCGCGCCCTTCCGCTACTTCAGTTGTCAGCCGATGCCGAGTTCGCGCTCGATACGATCCAGTCGCTGTCGCACAGAATCCACTGCGTTCTGAAGAATCTCAACCTGACGCTTCATCTGCTCGAACTGCGCATTCAGTGCGAACAGGAGAGATTCGTCCGTACGAGATGCCGCACCGGTCGCACTCGCAGACGAACTGGCCCCGTTTGCCATTGCCGGAGCTGCCGCGCGAGACGCAGGAGGCTCTGAAGCAGTGGCGGATTCATCGTCCACAAAACTCCCGGCCGCCATCTTCATGTTCTCCTTCGGAAGATAGAACGTGTGGTCGACTTCGACACCACGCCGTTCCAGTGCTCCGTTACTCTGCACAAATCCTTTCTCAGCGAGACTCTGCAGGTCCGATTTCAGCTGCTCCTGACTCTCAATCCGAACCATTCGGCTCGCGCGCGTTCGCAGTTCACCAGGCTGTTGACGTCCTCGCAGCAGCAGTTCACAGATGATGGCATGCTGTGATTCAGAAAAGTCGAACTTGTGCCGCATGTAGTGACGGTATCTGGCGGAGCGGCCACCATCGGTGAAGACTTCACCAACAAGTCCCATCTGACGCAGCTGCTCAAGGGCGTCGGCGACTTCGGCTTCGGAGTATTCCGTGACAGGATCCCGATTACTCTTCTGATTGCATCCGGTAGTTGCTCCCTTCACCGTCATCGGGTACTGATCCGGAGTTGTGAAGCCTTTCTCCATCAGAGTCCCAAGGACCCGACGCTGGAGTCGAGTAAGCTGCCGAATTGTGTTCTTTTCTTCGTCCGACATCGTTCCATCCATTCAGCCATGAATACCATCAGGGAGCAACGGAGCGAAGTGAACACGAAACGACGTTGAGACTCAAGCGTGCTGCCGCGAGGTCCACGAATCCTCAGAATTCGCCCGACTGGACATCCTTCAAAAACACCTGCTTCAGGCTCTTGAATCCGGAATGGTCAACGACCATGCTGCCTGCACAGAACAGGGTTCGAATGCACGATTCGACCACAACTCAGCACTCGGATCATCGACATGGGTGTTCGCAGCCCCAAAAAATCAGTCTTGAGCGTCGCTTACCAGAGGTTGGTGCTGTGGTGTCTTTTGACGGTCGCAGGCACTGAATGCCTGGGTGCACAGGAAGCAATCGCCGTCGATGGCGGGAAGACTGTCGGCCTGCAGAACATCATTCCTGAACAAGCCGCGAATGGTCTCTCGGCACAAAGCTCGCAGCCCGAAACCACGACACTCCCCGGCCTCGAAGAGATTCAGTCGGCTCATCGTCGCTGGATCCAGGAGTTCTCCTCAATCCGCATTCGATGGAAGGAATGGCACAAGGCCACACTGCGAATGCAGAACCAGGCCATCCAGCTGCAGTCGGCTCTCGAAGATTCTCCGATGTTCTCAACAGGAGAACTCTGCTGGAAACGAAATGCCGGCACGACTCTGATGGAAACTGTCTTCAACGCCCATCGATCGTCCAGTCGCATTCTGCTGGGACGCGATGGCCGGATCCTCTGGCTGGCATCGACAACCCCAGGTGGTTCCAGTCTGCGATGGACTTCCGTTCAACAGCTTCCCTACATTCTGGATCAGCCGATTCGTGTTTCGCGCGGGACCGTTGGACTCAGAGGATTCTGGGACTTTGCTCTGGGAAGCTTCACACTGCGAATTGCCGGAACCGAGTTCGGCGAAACGCAGCTGGTGGATGGACATGAATGTATCGTCCTTCGAAAGCTGGCTCCGGATTCCACTGTGGCTGAAGAAACATACTGGCTCGACAAAAATCTCGGCTACCTGCCTCGGCGTTATCTGCGAATTCGAAGCGGCTCAAGATCGGCTCGAGTGGAAGAGTGGAAAGCTGATGACTTCCGGGAGCTGCGTGCGAACTTCTACTTTCCCTGGCATGGATTCGTCCTGCTGAATCGCGAACCAAAGCCTGGTTACGAATGGCAGATCTCTGGCGTCGATCTTAATCCGTCGTTTCCAAAATCACAGTTCGTTGCACCCTCCGAACTGGAAGAGACTTCAGCAGCCGACTCGGTGATCCCCTCAAGGTTATCCCCGGAAATCGATCGGAGCGTCAGTTACCGGAACATGGTGACTGGGCTTGTGGTGTGTGTCATCACCGCCGTGGCGGCTCGCCTGATTCACAAACGCTTCCTTCAGCGAAACTGACTTCGAGTCGCTTCATCCAGACTTCGTGAACCGACTGACGCTGACAGCCAAGTGATTCATACAGACCAACAGCCGATGTGTTGGAGCGGTCTGCCGTCACAGAAAGTACAACACATGAATGCTGCTTCAGGCAATCGCTGATCAGAGCCTGGATCAGACAACGGCCAAGTCCCTGCTGACGCAGCGCTGGCACAATGCCCACGTACTGCAGCCGGAGGGACAGAGCCGGATCACTCAAACCCTCTTCCAGCATCTTGTCGAACGCACAGATTCCTGCCGGGATTCCGCGAACACGCAACAGAAGAATCTTCGTCCCGGCGTTTCGCCATCTCGAGATCATTTCAGCTGCCAGAGGGCGAGGCAGGTTCGGGAGGTCCGAAGAAGTCGAGAGAATGTCCTCAAGCACCGTGTTCATCTCAGCATGGAAATACTCATCATCGAGCTGCTCCTGCGACACGTGTACCCAGGCGACATCTGGTTGGTCGTCGTGCTGATGAAGTTCTTCACGATGATTCGTCGAATACTCGCGACACCATTCGCCGATTTCTGCAAGACACGAAAAGCGAAACTGCAACAAAGCACTTCGCAAGACTTGAACCGTATCATCCTGCTGAGCTTCCGAATGGGACACCAGACAACGCAGCCACTCACATCCACTTCTCTCAGCAATCTGCGTGGCTCGCAGGAACAGCTCCCGAAGCGCTGCCGCTGCTTCATCCGCGGAAATCTGTCCCAGAGTCACAGGCATGGTCAGTGCAAGAACGGACTGTGCTTCGAGGCCATAGGCCATCGCGGCGATGCCAGAAACGTCCGTCATTCGCCGAGCAACGATCCCAGGGATGGCATCTCCACCGGCCGCACCCGGAAACAGCAAACCTGGGAGATTCTGAGTCTCTTCAACGCTCCAGCTTGGAGCAACATCGCTGGGCGAGCATCTCGACGACTCATCCACGCGCGCTTCAGTTCCCCAGCTCTTTTCGAAGAGCTTCCAGTTCCGCTTCGACATCTGAGGCACGGGACTTTGGCACCGCAAAGTTCTCCGCTGCCGACACGGCTGTGCCGGAGAACGCCGCCGATGAGCCGGTGATGTCTTCCAGCTTTCGCAGTGCCTCGGAGAACCTTGCTTCAAGAGCCTTTTGAATACGAAGCATGTTCTGGCTGGCGGAGTTTGCTGCCTCAAGCTCCGGCCGAAGACCGGCAATCAGATCTTCCACTTCGACTTTTCGACGCAGCGATTCCCTCGCAGCATCTTCGTCACCATCACCGAGTGCTGCTTTTGCGGCTTCCTTCCATTCGGTCACCTGAGACTCATAGTCGGCAATCTCTTTGGTCAGCCGGTCCACATTGCGAGTCGATGTGGTCACATTCCGACGACACGCCGTCAATCCTTCCCGCATCTCTTCAATGATCTCATGCAATGTCTGCTGAGGATTCGCGGCGGAGTTCAGAATCTCGGAAAGACTGCAGGTGATAATGTCGGTGAGTCGGCTGAAGTGTGGCATACCGGATACTCGTAAGAATCAGCAGTTAAGAAACGAAGTGACAGGCCTGTCACGAAATGTGCAACGGGCCCGTCTATTCCTCGGATGAATCGTCCTGAAAAATCTCATCAGTGAAACCCCGACACGTCAACAGGTGTCGAAGTTTCTCCTTGGCCAGCCGTAATCGACTCTTGGCCGTCGGAAGAGTAGTCGCCATGGCATCCGCCACCTCGGACAAAGTGAGTGATTCGTAGTGATGCAGGATGAACGTCTGTCGCTGTTCGTCCGGAAGCTCCGTCAGCATTCCCTGAACGGCCGCGGCCACTTCCTTCTGAACAGACTGCTCATGAGCAGACACCTGGTCTTCCGAAAGCTGCTGCAGAAGATCGGTCTCTTCTTCATCTCCCGCGTTTCGAATGACTCGCACGGACTTCAGCAGCACGTCATGTACGGCGCGGCGAGAATGGTCGATCAGCAGGTTACGGGCAATGCGAAACAGAAAGCCCTTGAAGAGACCTCGAGGAAGATAGTCCCAGCTGTTGCGATACAGTCGAAGCAGCGTTTCCTGGACAAGATCTTCCGACAGAAATTCGTCACGCGTGTTTCGCATGAAGAACCCAAACAGAGGCCGCTGCCAGCACTGAACAATCTCCGCAAAGGCGTGCGAGTCACCTTCCTGAAGACGCATCATCCGCTGATCGTCTTCGGAATACTCGACCGGAGCAGTAATGGCTGTCCGACTGGACATGGACCTCAGGGATTCCTGCAACAGATTCAAGAAACGTAGTGGAACTCGCCAGAGTTCCTTCCCGCTGATGTAGTGGAAGTCGCCAGACTTCCTCTGTGCAGAATAACAGCCCTTGCGCGCCCAAGCGAGGGTGTTCCATTCTCAGATCGTCGTCCGCCATAATTCTGAGCCTCCTGCCAAAAAACCTCCCCACGCACGCGAAGCGAAGGGAGGGGTCGAGCGAGCGACAGCAAGCTCGGAGGCGGGCCAAGTGCAATGCAGGCCACGGAATGCCGTACGGCGTCTTTCCGAGCCAAATGTTCAGGGAAACTGCCGCTTTCCGTCGATCGCAGGAATTTCTGAAGATCACGTGTCAGAATTCTCCCGGCGTCGTGTTCTGTCACTGACGTTCGTTTTCAAACCGGGAGAGAAAGCTTGAGTGACATTCCGGAGACTCGTGACAGCCTCTTGCTGCGTGCTGCAGATCCTGCAGATCACGAAGCCTGGGCACAGTTTGCGAGCATCTACGGACCGGTGGCGTACTGTGTTGCTCGACGCGCGGGATTGCAGGACGCAGATGCTCACGATGTGGCTCAGCAGGTTCTGATTGCTGTCTCGCGAAAACTGTCTGGCTGGCAGCGTCGCGACGATGGCGTTCGGTTTCGTCACTGGCTGTTTCGTATCGCGCGAAACACGACGATCAACATGTTGACTCGGCGGCCCCACGATCAGGCAACCGGCGGCGACATCGATCCTCATTACGCGTCAACGCAGCGTGATGAGGAAATGACGTCGGCGATTGAACTGGAATATCGCCGACAGATGTTTCGCCAGGCGGCCGAACAGGTGCGAGCTTCCTCAGAAGATTCCACATGGCACGCCTTCGCCCTCACGATGATCGACGGTGTGTCGATCTCGCAGGCCGCATCACAGCTCGGATGTTCCGAAGCCGTCGTCTACGCCGCTCGAAGCCGCATCATGCGTCGGCTGCGAGACGCCGTAAAGAAACTGGAAGATGACTGATGATCATGAAACAAGACCTGCCATGAAACGAGCATCCCTTTCCTGCAATCCGGTTCTGCTGGAGCGTTATCTTGCCGAAGTTCTGACTGCGGCGGAAGACGCGGCCGTCGTGGAACATCTCAGTGCATGCTCGGAATGCCGTGAATGCCTGAAGGCACTGGCTGCGGAACCGACGACATGGGACGAAGCCGTCAGCTTCCTGCCGGACCAGCCCTACGATTCCGCGCGGCTGCGATCTTCGTTCACGGGTGACCGCCTTTCTGGGTCGACATCAAAGGGTCGTCTCAAACAGGAAGGTATCGATGTTGATGCAGACGTCGACGCAGAAGATTCGGAACTTGTCGATCATCGCGGAACGTCCATTGAAATCTCCGAGGTGCTTCGACAGCTGGACCCAACGGACGAACCATCCATGCTGGGACGTCTTGGTGGTTATGAAGTGTCGGGCGTTGTGGGTTCCGGCGGAATGGGAGTTGTCCTGAAGGGTTTCGATCGTTCGCTGGATCGAACGGTGGCGATCAAGGTTCTGGCCCCGCGTCTGGCCAGCAGCGGAGCCGCTCGTCGCCGCTTTGCAAGAGAAGCGCGAGCCGCAGCGACGGTGCTTCATCCGAACGTGATCGTGATTCACGGAGTCTCCAACGACGGAACTCTGCCCTTTCTTGTCATGCCGTATCTGCGAGGTGAATCGCTGCAGAGGCGTCTGAATCGACTGGGTCCTCTGGCGACCGAAGAAGTCATTCGCATTGCTCAGCAGATCGCCGCAGGCCTGTCCGCCGCGCATGGTCAGGGGCTGGTGCATCGGGACATCAAGCCCGCCAATATTCTTCTGGAGGATGGTGTTGATCGAGTCACCATCACGGACTTCGGCCTGGCGCGCGCGGTCGACGATGCCAGCATGACTCGCAGCGGAGTCATCGCGGGAACGCCACAATACATGTCCCCGGAACAGGCTCGAGGCGACAACGTGGATGCCCGCAGCGATCTGTTCAGTCTGGGCAGCGTGATGTACGCCATGTGCACCGGTCATCCGCCATTTCGAGCCGAATCGAGCTACGGCATTCTTCGCAAGATCACCGACACCGAACCAAGATCCATTCGCGATCTTCAGCCACAGGTTCCCGAATGGCTGGAACGACTCATCGCGCGACTGCTTTCCAAGAACCCGGAGGAACGCTTTGGTACGGCAGCACAGGTCGCAGATCTTCTTCAACACTGCGTTGCACATCTCGAACAGCCTGGAAAGCTGCCTCTGCCGAGCGAATTACTGAAAGAACGACCTCGCCTCCGTCGCAGAAGGATCATCGTCGCCGTGAGCCTTCTGACATCCGTCGCCATCGGCTTCGGGGCGTGGAAGATGCTCTCACAGGCACCCATCTCGACAGCCATCGAACCATCACCGCGCGAGACGAACTTACCAGGCTGGCGGGACATTGATGACTTGTCCAACGCGATTGATCAGGAACTGGACAAGCTCGAACGCGAAGGCGTTTGGGACGTCGAGAGTCGTCCTGAACAGCCTCATTAACGAAACATTTCCGAAGACCACTATTTCATCTCTCAATGAGACCATCAGGAGTTGATCATGACTAAATTCACGATGCTGAAGCCGCTGTTCACCACGCCACTGGCTACGGTTCTGTTGTTATGCTTCGCTGCAGAGAACCGCCTTTTTGCCGTACAGGAAGCGGCGGATCCTGCCGCAGAAAATCCTGCGACGAGTCCTGAGTACCCATCGAATATCGAAGAACTCAAAGGGCAAATCTTTCGCCTTCACACAGAGATCGCCGTTCTGCGACAGCAACTTGGGCCTGACCATCCGAAGATGAAGCAGGCAGAAACTCGCCTGCAGGTGTTTGAAGAGCTCTACGACGAACATCAGAAGCACGCCGCTGCTCAGGCGCAAGCGCAGGAATCCGATCAATTACTCAGCGTGCTGACGCTGCAGCGCATTTCTGCGACCAATGCGGAACGTGTCATTCGTGAATTGTACCCGACTGAACAGTATTCCCTTGCTGCAGACGAACGAACGAACACGCTGATCATCCGTGCGAATGGGGAGTTTCGAGAACTCGTGGCAGCTCTGATTGGGAAACTCGATGAGACTGCGGTCGCAACCGACAGGCCTGAACCAGCCAAGTCCACTCTTTCCAAAACGGAATCAAAACCTGCCACCGCGGAATCCGTGGCACAGATGAAACAGCAGGCTTCAGACCTCGATCTGAATGCTCAGAAATTCGCCTCCGATGTGAAGAGCCATCTCCAATCCGGCAAGGGCACTGCGGAAGAGATTGAAACGCTGAAACGCCAACTCCGTGATGCGGTCACCCAGAGTTTCGACGCACGCCAGCAACTCAAACGGACGGAACTGCAGCTGATGGAAGCGAGGCTCCAGCAACTGCAGCTGTCGATTGAACTCAGAGAGCAACTGCGGTCAAAGATGATCGATCGACGTGTGGAGGAGTTGCTTGGACAATCGCCGCAGGTCCAGTGAAAGCCCAGTGACTGTGCAGAATCGCTGAGGCCCGGAGGGCGCGACTTGTAGCGGAATGGGCGCGAGCCATCCGGTGAGTCTGTGGAATGAATTCACCGGACGGCTCGCGCCATTCCGCTGCAACGTCCACACACAGCTCATGCACTCCGTTCCACGCCTGTGTGGATGGCCCCGATTTGCTCTTGCACGGGACAACGGACGACCGGGTAACGGCCTACGTGCTAGCCGAGAATGGCCCGCCAATGCCTAACACTGCCTTTACTTTGACCTCAGGCTAAGATGTGACCGCTCAACCCGCAAATTTGACTCGCGTCAGCCAACTACACGTTGATGAATTTGAAAAGGGGACCCATGACGAGAAATCATGGGTCCCCCCAATTCGACCTGCCGAAGTCCGATCCAAAGGCCGGACAACAACATCGATCATCAACTATGGCAAACGAAAGCGAAACGGCTTGCCATCACGACGTGTGATGTACCGTTTTGCCCGCCAATGCCAAACCCGTTCGACCGTGATCCATCGACCACTATCCCTGCGTTTTGGCTTTTTCTTCATTGGTGGACTCCTTTTCTAAAAAGGATTGCCCAAAAGCCCACCAAGAAGTTATGCTAAACCTCCCAGTGGGCGTACGTGCGTAAAGCAACAAACACTCGGGCTGAGCACGGTGATGGCCGCCAAGCTTTCTCACCGTGCTCACTTTGTTTCTGGGCGACCGAGTTCGCCCCTTCCTCTTCTCATAGTCTTCCTCCGTCAAGTCGTTTTTCGGTTGCGCACTACGTCGCGTCGTCGGTTAGCGAAGTGATTTTCTCAATGAGCCCATCGATCCTGAGCGTCACCTGTCCGTCACTCTTCTCATCCGCCACCAACAACCCTCTCTCTGACAATGCTGTTACTGTGCGACGCACTGTGGCTTCGCTCATTCCAGCGATGAACGCTAAGTATTCGTAAGACGGCCAGCGGTAAAGATCTGGCCTCAAAAAATCCACGATCGCCAGCATCACACACAATTCTTCCATTGCGTGAGCCCCCCCAAAAATTCGCCCCGCGCAGCGGAGTAATCGCTTTGGGAACGGCACAAAACCCTCATCCAACGTCTTTCCGGGCCACTTTGCGTTCAGCGCCGGCGGCTGGGGTGCAATGTTCTTTTTTCGCTGAAACGTCATAGATTTTTGTCCTTTTTGTTCATCGGCCCCCAATCTAATTAGACTGGTATTTGCAAATTAGTGATTGTAGCGGGATTAAATCTGATTCATCGAAATCGCACAAGCCCGGGCGAATCCTTTTCTGATGAATTTCCAAAAGATGTAGACCGTCACGTGGCATTGACGCCGATGGATCAAGTCGTGGCTTCTTCGCGGAGCACTGGTTCCCCAAAACGGGCTAGTAGTAGGTGCTCACAGCCCAGCGAGAACGCTCTGGGGCTTCCAGAAACTTCCGAGAATAAAACTGCAGTTCAGAGTCCCTCCTTTCTCGTCCGGCTTCGATCTCGTGGCGATTTTCACAGACCTTGATTTCGAATGGTGTTTGGGGCATGCGATTCTGCCTTCATCGATCGTAGACGATTCGAGGATTCTCGGCTGACATCGTTCATTCATGTCATGAGACCGTTCGGGCATAGTGGAAGTCGTCCTCTCGGCCTGGCTCAAGCGGTGCCAGTTGTTCATGACAAGTGGAGAACGACTTTGCAACGAGCAGCTCGGCTCGTTTGGGCGAGGGGCCTTCTTCGCCAATAGCAGATAGGCAGCCTGGGAGAAGTACCAAACGTTTGATGTGAACTGGAATCGCAATGACCGGCCGGTTCACACCGGCCGCTCGCCTGTGCGAGATCTTTCTCAGGCCGAGGTCGGTTCGCAATAACCCTCAGCAATCATTACCAGTTCCTCCATCCGCTTCAGAACATCCTCAGTCACTACTGACAGCGTCCTCTCTTCGTATCGTCGGCGGACCCATGTCATTGGACTCAGCATGACCGTGGCCATGTCGAGTGCTTCAAGAAGCTGGCGTTCTTCCAGGTTCAGTCCGCGCTGGTTTGCGAAGAGATCCAGTGCTTCGACGACCTGACGATTTCCACTTCCATACCAGCTTCGAAACAAGCGAGTCACATCGAAGGCGACGTGGTCACAATCCATGGCGGCCCAGTCGATCAGACCGGTTAGCGTGTCTCCGACAAACAGGACATGCGGTCTCCAGAGATCTCGAATGACCGGCTGAAGTGAGAACGCAATTTCGGCCACACGCGAAAGCCGGGATCTCAGCTCTGGCAACTTTCTTCGCAGCGATTCCAGATAGCGAAGGGTCAGCTGGCCAAAGGTCTGATTCTGATCCTGCGAAGCGCCCACTTCCAATTCTCTCAGCTTCTCACTGGTCAGTTCCGCCGCCAGCAAAACTCGACGGCGAACTCCGGGGGAAGAATCACGCCGACACTGGATCCAGGGAAGCTCTGGGCTTCTTTCACCGTAACGCTTCATCGCATCATGCAGGTCATTCAATCGGTTCAGCGTTTCCTGCAGTTGTGATGATGATGGGTCGCAGGTCAGACAATGGCCGGGCATCCAGGATTCCATCATCCATGCGCGACGGTCTTCAACGCAGACGCGACCGTTGATCGAGTACTTTGTCCCGGCAGATTGTCCCGTGATCAGTCGACGCACAGGAAGAGCCGGCGCGGGGACAAACTCCAGCCCCTGTTCTCGAAGCCACAGCTGCAGCCTGCCAATCGCGTTGAATCGTCGAATGATGTCCGCATCATCCGGAAACTGACGAAGTGCCCAGCAGCGATCATCACCTTCAACAATCTTCCAGACCGGAGTCCCGCTGAATCCCCCCGAAGCAAGTTCGGCGCGAACCGGCGTGATGCCGAACATGGAGACTTCGGGGAGGTTCAACATGAGGCTACGCACTCTGGTGCAAAAGAGTTTTTGACGATTGGTCTTAGGCCCAGCGGGCCGGCATAACCCTTGCCGGGGCCGTCAGGCCCCGGTGGTGCAACATCAAGAGTGAAAGGCCCGGAAGGGTCGACACAACACGACAGGCTAGTCCTGTGTCGGCCCTCCGGGCCTTTCCTGGTCTTTGTCAGCACCGGGGCCTTACGGCCCCGGCAAGGGTTGTGACAGCCCTCCGGGCCTGAAAGCAGGCGACATGTGTTACACCCCAATCCAAAGTTCGTTCAGTCTTCCCAACACATCCCCTACTCCCCCTTCAGCGCCTGCAATGCGGCTCGCTCTGGTCGACCTTTATAAAAGGGATCCAGCGGGTAGCAGCCACTCACCATTCCGTTTCGCGGCGCGGTGGTGCAGTCGCTGAAGGTGCGACAGATTTTCTTTCGAGTCATCTCTCGCCCTGCCAGCGAATCTGCTGGAAGCTCGGGATACGAAAGCACCATGCGGCCGAGTCCAATCGAGTCCGCCATGCCCGTCCGCACAACGGCCTGGCCAACCGCCGGCAACCATTCCTGCAGATACGAGTACCCGGAACCCACAACGATCAAATCGGGAACCAGTTGCTTCAGCGTCGCGGTTGCTTTGATCTGCCGATGAACACCCACGAGCGGATCCTCAGGCGGCTGATACCCGTCACTTGGAGGAAACAACGCGGGTCGCTGGATGTGAGGATTGTAGTACGGGCTTCCACACGTGGTGCAGACGAGATCAATCCCGAGCGTCTTCAGCAGCGAGAGAAACTGCTGAGGCTCCGCGAAGTTAATGCCCTGCCCTGTGCCGTCTCCGCCAAACGCATATCGATACTGATCGCTGCTGACCGGAACACCAGTCCTCTCTTCGGAAGGACCAGGCTGAAACGGGACATAATCAAACACGCTGACTCGCACACCAATCCCCAGCCCCGGCGCTTCCGCTCGAACACCGGCAGTGATCTCGCGAAGGAAGCGAGTCCGATTTTCGAACGAACCTCCAAACAAGCCGGGCCGATCAAACGCGGACAGCATTTCATGTCCGAGATAACCGTGACAGTGCTTCACGTCCACCCAGCGAAAGCCTGCCTTCTGGGCCCTCTTTGCGGCCTGCACAAAGTCGTCGATCAATCGCTTCAGATCATCGTCCGACAGCAGACAGTCATCGGACGTCACACCGAAACGTCCGTCCAGAAGAGGATGACGATAGGCAACTCGCGGTTCCATGCGCCGCTTGTCGGAAGGGCGAGCAAAGCGGCCCGAATGAGTCAACTGCAGACCAACGCACAAGTCATCGGTCGTTCCGAAATGCTGTCGATGAGTCTCCTCAAGCAACCGTCGGAGACTTTCAAGATCGCCCAGAGTCTGATCGTTGATCATCAGCTGATTTGGATTGGCTCGACCATCCGGCCGCACGGCCACCGCTTCACAGCCCCACATCAGCTTCGCACCGCTCAGTCCGAAATTCTGCCAGCGGCGCCGAGTCAGCTCCGAGGGACGGCCGTCGGTTGTCCCGTCCCAACCCTCCATCGGCAAGATGCACCAGCGATTACCAATCGGGCCGCAGACAGAAGCCAGCGGCTGCGCCAAAACAGAGTCCGCGCCGGAGCCAACGACCGCATCAAACGGAAGATCGAGCTGCAGTTCATCCAGCCGTGCCTGAAACTGCTCGGCCGTTTTGAAAGTTGAGATTCGAGGATATGCCATCAGACAGTGCCTGGAGTCATTGAGTTTCGTAAGGCATTGAACGACATTAAGCCAACCAACCAAAAAGTAGCGGAAGGGCGCGAGCCCTCCGGTTGTGATCAATTGAAGTTTAGCGAAACGGCGCAAGCCCTCCGGTTACCACACCGACACCGGACGGCTCGCGCCGTTCCGCTCTCTGAACAAGACAACCGGGCGCCTCGCGCCATGCCGCTCACTGGACATGAATTTCGTGCGATGCCGAAGCCCGCAGGGTAATCATTCCGACCACTGAGGAAAACTCGGCACGTTTCTTTCGTGAACTCGCATCCATCAAACGTGCCTGCTGAAAATGCCAGCAGACGACAGAGGAAGCCATGATTGTTGAACCATCTCCCGTAAAGACTCATCAGATGATCCGCGATGCTCGACGTCGTGGTCTGACGATCGGCTGCGTGCCGACTATGGGAGCTTTGCATGATGGCCACGTCAGCCTGATCCGCCGTGCGAAGTCCGAGTGCGAGTTTGTGGTGGCAACCATCTTCGTCAATCCGACTCAGTTCGGGCCCAACGAGGATTTCTCGAAGTACCCTCGGACGCTCGAATCCGATCTTCAGATGTGTCGCGATGCAGGCGCTTCCCTGGTCTTTACTCCACAGACGACCGACATGTATTCGCCGGATGCCGAGACGATCGTGCGAGTCACCAGGCTCAGCACCGTTCTGGAAGGTGCTCATCGGCCGGGGCATTTTGATGGCGTGACGACCGTGGTCAGCAAACTGTTTCTGATCACCGATCCCGACAAAGCGTACTTCGGGCAAAAGGACTTTCAGCAGCAACTGATCATTCGTCGCATGGTCACAGACCTGAACTTTCCCGTTGAGATCGTGACGTGTCCCATTATTCGTGAGCCGGACGGTCTGGCGATGAGCAGCCGCAATCGCTATCTGTCACCGGAAGAACGTCGCACGGCCGCTCAGCTGTATCAGTCACTCCTGCTTGGAGAAAAGTTGGCGAAGGAAACGCAGTTGGAGCCCTCGGAGATTTCTGCTCGCATGCATCAACACCTCGAAGCCGCCGGCGGAATTCAGGTCCAGTACGCGATACTCGCAAACACCAGCTCGCTCGAACCACTCACCTCCCGCGCCGGACATTCTCAGGCGGTTGGCCTGATCGCCGCACGAGTCGGCACAACGCGTCTGATCGACAACCTGATCGTCTCATTGTAGAACGACTGTCCCAGTCGTTTACCCCCCTTTCTGCGCTTTATTCTCTTCGTGCCGAAACCCGAGGACCCGCACACAGCCGCCCGACCCCGCTGAAGCCACCAGGCAACGCGATTGTGGTCTATTCACATCAGCATTCGACGAATGTTGACGATCGGCAACATCGCTTCGACGGACGTTCAGAAGCATTTTGCCTGGCGAACAAATCGAGAGCCGCAAAAAGACTGCGAATTGCGCAATTGTCGGCTCGCATAGCTCACAAATTGGCAACGAGTCCAGAAAAGGCATTTGTTTTGCGAAATGAGAGTGACCTGGTGTCAGACTCTCTGCTCTTCTCAAAACGGTGTCCCGTGAAACTCGCCTACCTCACCGAAGTTGCTGCTCTGCTTGCTGCTCATGGACGTCTGTTTGTGGAACAGCCTGGGGAAGTTCCAGCACAGACGATCGGAGACTACTACATCCTGAGTCGCAATCGATTCAATCGCTGGATGCGAGACCTGAACGATCTGGAACAGGGCCTGAGCATCCGTGATCCTCTTCATTTGATCGGTGTCATGCCGGCTCGCCCCGCGACTCGAACGCTGGCCGAGCAAGTCCTGATTAACGAAATGGTCGCCCGCATCTGGACGATCCTGCTGCTGGCTCGCGACCGTCACAACGGTGTCGATCGCATTCACGCACTGGCTCACAATGTGTTTCTCGGACATTTGTCCGTTCGCCACAAAGCGTTGAGCGTTGTTCTGACGGACGATCGTCTGCAACAGGGAGACCTCGTCGCGATCGACAAGCTCCGCAAGTCCACCGAGCGATGGACAGACCTGCTCTGCTGTCCACTGATGTCTGAATACAACCTGTGGCAGTATGCGTTCCATGAAGAAACGGCTCGCGAACTGTATCGTGATCGAGTCGATCAGCAGTCGATCGATTTCCGAAGCCGTGCCTGGGTCCTGATTCTGTCCGGGCTGCGACACACGTTTCAGGAAAAAGACGCTTTGGGCTGCCCGGTGCACGATGACGACCGTCGCCTGATTCGCCTGATGCTGAACAGTTTCCCGGAAGAGTCTCCCGAAATGACTTTCTGGATGAGCTCCCGAGTCCGCGAAGCGCGGCGGTGTTCTTAGTCGCAAAGAAGGGACGGTGGCCTTGTTGATGGAGCCGGAGGCTCTTGCTTGTAGCGGCATGGCGCGAGCCATCCGGTGAGTGTGCGGCATGAATTCACCGGACGGCTCGCGCCGTTCCGCTACATGACGCTGGTTGTCTCAACAAAAAAGCCCCTGTCGGAACAGGGGCTTGCAGGATCAGGTTGTCGTTCAGAGCATCAGCCAAATTCGGGGCGGCGGCGGTCGAGCTGTTCTTTCAGGCGGGCCACGATGCTGGAATGCATCTGACTGACGCGCGATTCTGAAAGTCCCAGCGTGTTGCCGATTTCCTTCATCGTCAGTTCCTCATAGTAATAGAGGATGATGATGAGTCGCTCGTTGCGATTCAGGCCTTTGGTGACCAGCTTCATGAGATCCGTTTTCTGGATCCCATCCGTCGGATCTTCGCAGCGAACGTCTTCAACGACGTCGACTTCACGAACATCCTTGTAACTGTCGGTCTCGTACCACTTCTTTTCGAGGCTGACGAGATTCACAGCGCTGGCTTCGGCCTTGAGTCGTTCGAATTCCTGGATGGAAAGACTCATCTGCTCCGCAATTTCCGACTCGGTGGGCGGACGGCCGACGCGAGCTTCCACGGCTTTGCGAGCCGCTTCCACTTTGCTGGCCTTGCTGCGAACAAGACGAGGAACCCAGTCCATGGTACGAAGCTCATCGAGCATTGCTCCGCGAATTCGCGGCACGCAATAAGTCTCGAATTTGACTCCGCGATCCATGTCGAACGCTTCAATCGCGTCCATCAGCCCGAAAACTCCGGCTGACATCAAATCGTTCAGGTCAACGCCTTCCGGGAGCTTCGCCCAGACTCGTTCGGCGTTGTATCTGACCAGCGGCAGATACCGCTCCATGAGGCGGTTCCGCAGTTCCTGATTGGTCAGGTCTTTTTTGTATTCGACCCAGACCTCAGAAACATCTTCACTGACCTTTGTAGCCATTCAATCCTCCATGACGAACAGCAAGTGCGTCCGTAACCAGACTGACTCGTATCGATCAGTATCGGCACGGAAACTTCCGGACATCAGCAGAACCGGAATAACGCGAAAGATCCTCTCACTTCTTTCGACGATGGCAGCAAAAGCTCCATTTCGAATGAAGTGCTGATCTTCCGATTAATCACGCTTCCACAGATTTCAGGAACGCACACCGCAGTGTTGTTCGGTTCTTCCTGTATTGCTGCAGACGTTGGTTCCAGATCGCTGATCTCTTCTGTTCACTTCGGCAGAGTTTGCCGAATCCCGCAGAACAGCAGACACCAGAGATCCATGTCCGACGAAGTCACGACAGAGGTCCGGGATCTACAGGAGACCCTGGATTCCGCCGACACATCCGTGCGGACAGAACATCGATTTCATCCGTCGCCCTGTCTTCCATGACATGACTCCGAATGAGCGTCACTGGCTTCTTCGTTCGAGTGTTCGATCCGCCGAAGTCGGTAACGCGGGCGGGGTGATATCGCAGCAGCGTTTGAAGTGTCCAGATGGATGAATCATGGAATTCCGCGCTTTCTTTTCGAATGGCACGGCTTCGGCATTTTCAACCGGACGCGCCAACAAGCGTCGGCAGAAAAATTCCGCAGCGTCATTCCAGCGCCGCCGTTTCGTCATCGCAAAAGCAGTTTCTGCAGAAGTGAATCACATGGCATCGCAGGATGACACCGGCCGTCACTTCGACGTTCGCTTCGAACGAGTCTTCTTCGCTGTTGAGGCCGCCGCCTTTGTCTTCACAGGAGCAGATGCTTCAGAGTCCTGTGTTTTCCCTGCTTTTCGGAGGGTTCGAGTGGCTCGCTGAACGATCAGCTTCGTTTCTCGCGTTGGTGATTCCTTCAACCATTGCTCTGCAATCTGTCGTACAAACTGAGGCTGAGTCCGTGATGCATCGTTCAGCCAGTTGGCCACGGAGTCTCGGACATACTTCGATGGATCGGACTTCAGAGGCGTCAGCAACGGCAGACCAAGCTCAGGCTCCTCACGCAAGCGAGCAATGTGGCTGCACCAAACTCCGCGAGGCCTGGTGGATTCCGTGGCAAACCGCCGAATGCGCTCGTCCGAATCCAGAACCCAGTCACTCAGAACGCGAAACGCCTCGTCCAGATCAGCCGCGATATGGTCTCGAACGGCCATCCAGGCCATTTCACGAACGCCCATGTTCGAGTCTGATGCAAAAGGTCGCATGGCTTCCAGCCGATCGGCAAGACTCGCCGAAGTTCGTTGACCAATCACCATGCAGCCCCAGGACCTCACGGAGTCCGAGGAGTGCTTCTGAAGCGACCGGATCGCCTTCTGATACTTCTTCTCTGCTGTCAGCACCCTGGCCAACACAGAACCGACTGCCAGGGTCTGCTTGAGTGCCGTCAGCTTCTCCGACCGCTGCAGTGTCTCTCGAATGGGCTCAATCGCCGCTTCCAGCCCCATCTCCGGCAGTACGTTTTCTGCCAGGCGACCGTGATCCACGACCAGCCATTCACATAGGCTGATCGATTCAATCCGCCCTGCGTTCAACAGTTCTCGAACCTCCGCCGAAACCGCCGCCGTCGTCCGGGCTCCCTTGCGGTTCAAAATCGCTGATGGGATGTCAGTCATATCGTGTTTCATGAAAATCAGTAGATCCTCTCTGCCGGAGAGGATTTTCGCCGACAGGCGAAACCGTTCTATCATGGTCTTGATGCCATTCTTCGCACGCTGCCGCGAATCTTCGGCGATGGCTGATGCCGCGTCCACCGTTCAGAAGCTGGCAGACATCGCGGGGCGTTCTTTCCACGGCGACTCTGAAGAACGTCGCACGTCAAAAGGTCGCTGGTCGCGGCGAGGCCGCGAAGTGCCGCTCGGCAAGCGGCACCTACTGTAGATCCTCTCTGCCGGAGAGGATTTTCGCCGAAAGGCGAACCCGTTCTGGCACCCCCATCATGCGAACCCGCTCGCTCTAGGAAGACAGAAATCGCGGTGCATTCTTTCCACGTCGACTCTGAAGAACGTGGCACGTCAAAAGGTCGCTGGTCGCGGCAGGCCGCGAAGTGCCGCTCGGCAAGCGGCACCTACTGTAGATCCTCTCTGCCGGAGAGGATTTTCGCCGAAAGGCGAACCCGTTCTGGCACCCCCATCATGCGAACCCGCTCGCTCTGGAGCACAGACATCGCGGGGCATACTTTCCACGGCGACTCTGAAGACTGTGGCACGTCAAAAGGTCGCTGGTCGCGGCGGGGCCGCGAAGTGCCGCTCGGCAAGCGGCACCTACTGTAGATCCTCTCTGCCGGAGAGGATTTTCGCCGACAGGCGAACCCGTTCTGGCACCCCCATCATGCGAACCCGCTCGCTCTGGAGCACAGACATCGCGGGGCATTCTTTCCACGTCGACTCTGAAGACTGTGGCACGTCAAAAGGTCGCTGGTCGCGGCGAGGCCGCGAAGTGCTGCTCGGCAAGCGGCACCTACTGTAGATCCTCTCTGCCGGAGAGGATTTTCGCCGACAGGCGAACCCGTTCTGGCACCACCATCATGCGAACCCGCTTGCTCGGGAAGACACACTTCGCGGTGAATGCTCTCCACGTCGACTCTGAAGAACGTGGCACGTCAATTGGTCGCTGGTCGCGGCGGGGCCGCGAAGTGCCGCTCGGCAAGCGGCACCTACTGGCTGAAAACAGGAACGGCACACCGGCGGAGTTGAGAAGTCCGCCGGTGTGCCGCAGCCCGACCCGATTTTCATATTTTCAAGAGGTGGTTCGCTGAGCAAACCTGCGTCAGATCCTGATGCGATCCGCGCCAATCATCGTGTTTCAAATAATGCCCCGTCTGGGCGAAGGTGCAGCCCAGGGCGAATAATGTTCGGTGGAACTGCCATCAGCTCCAGTCGCACTTCTTCACCGTCAGCCACCTTGCCATGAACACATAACAGCGAGCGAACTGGATGAACCGTGTCCGCGGTGTTCGCAACCGAATACCATTCCATTCGATTCATGGTCGAAAAGAGTGGCATGATCTGAGTCAGGTCGATTCGGAAACTGGCATGGTCAATCTGTCCGTCTCGGGGCCCCCCGACAATCTCGGTCGTTCCCAGATACATGCACACCGTCCATCCCCGTTCATCCAGCTGACAGTCATAGCCGACTCGGCCAACGAAAGTCAGAGGTTCGAAGAGGGCTGCGGCGTTCTCGACAAATCGCTTCAGCCAGTCCGGACGATAATCCCGCTGCTCCCTGCGTAATCGATACTGCTCCATCTGTTCAAGCAGTTCTTCAATGGACATGGGGCAACCCAGAGGATTTGTTCATCCCGACCACTCCCGATGAAGGCCACCCGAAGAGGTCCAGGATTCCAGTGCAGACTGCATCCATGACCTGAAAACGCAGAGTTTTCCTGCGGCAGTCAGTTCCCGACTGCGAACACACGATGTATCGAACCATCTCCGCAAAGCGCTCAGGACTTTTCCTCCGTCCCGGCGCGGAACCGCACACTGAGTTCCTGTCCTTCCAGCAACGACCTCACAGATGCATTGAACCAGTAGTGCCGAATGATCCGGCTGTGCTTGTTGATCGTCTCCCGCGGCCCATGTACGCGGGGCCGGAGGCCAGAAAATGAACTACCAGGGTCGCGCAAACGAACGGTGGTCGTATCAAGAAAGGTCGTTTGACAAATACGCAGTTCGTCAAGCACTGCTCAACGTGGTCGGCACCGCGAGCCCCAATTTTTCCGTTGCGGAATAGATAGATGTTGAGGACTTGGTGACTGCTTGCGTGAAATCGTATTCAAGCTGCGCGGTGACATCACTTCCTCCGGCCTACAACCGAACTGGCTGGATCCGCAAAGCGAGAAGAATTACAAGAGGCTGACGTTGACGGGGGGGGGGGCCCCCCCCCCTGGTATTATCTCACGACTGTGAGAACGCCCAGGCTCAACGGTTTTGCGGATGAGGTTGCCGATGAAAGCGCAGCAAAGGTCCAACCAATGCAAACGGCGTCATGCGTTCACAGTGATTGAGTTGCTGGTCACGATCACTGTGGTCGGCATCCTGGTGGGTCTTTTGTTGCCTGCGATTCAAAGCGCCCGGGAGACGTCGCGAAGGACTCAATGTACGAATAACCTTCGTCAACTGGGCATCGCTTCACTGACGTTCGAATCAACACACGGACATTTTCCGCCGTCAACAGATCTGACCGATGGAAAACTGGAAAACTGGGTGTTGAATCTCATGCCGTATCTGGAGTGTCAGGGATTTGTCCAGTCAGTGGATCAAATCGTTGGAGATTTTCGCACGGGCCTCGGAGATCGCCGATGGCATCTGATTGAACGGAAGCTGCTGGAACTATCACCACCTCGTTTCCATTGTCCCTCCGACAGCTGGAGTATTCCCGGGACAGTCAGCTACGCGGGCAACGCCGGAAACTGGGTTCCACAATATGGGTTTAACGGGATGTTTCGTTCCATTGGAAAGGACGATCACCTCCTGGTTGCTGGCCCTATCCGCTCCGGAGACGTCACCGATGGACTTTCAAACACTGCTCTGATTGCGGAATGGCTGCCAGGCAACATGATGTGGGACAAGGAACGCATCGATCGAAGCGAAGGACGACGATCTTATTGGGTACTCCCAATCAATTCGGCCGACGGTACCGAACTGCGAACCATGACAGATGAGTGCAGCAAAGTACCACCTGTCAACCCAGAGCAATACGGCTGGCGACGTGATGGGGCCATCGGCGTACCGTGGATCTACGCAACGCCAGGGACAACGATGTACTACCACGCGATGCCGCCGAATGCACCAAGCTGCAGAGCCCTGACCTACCCGTGGGGAGTGAACAGTGGATTGTATACTGCTGCAAGCCTTCATCGTGAAGGTGTCAACGTCGTCTTCGCTGATGGACACATTTCCTTCATCAGCAGCCTGATCGACATCGAGATTTGGCAGCAAATGGGATCTCGGTCACCCGATGTGGGGATCCGAACTTTCCAGTAACTTGTTGGGAGCAATCAGATGAACATGTTGAAAGTGGTTATTTGAATCATGGCCATGCTTTATCCGAGCGTTGGATACGCGGCTTTCACCATTCACTACCCGCTGAATTCCGTATATCACACGGGAACGCCCGCAAGCGGCGTCAAAGACCTTCCTGACAGTGTCACGTTTGATGTTTACGAAGTCGAAGGAGTTTACTGGGATCAAAAAACGTATACCAACCCCGGTGTGGAAGTCAGCGGCTGGAATGTGTACTTGACCTGGAGCTACAAAACATCTCAGAACGCGACAGCGCGTGCGACGTCCACACACCCGGATACTATCTACTTAACGGTCCACACGTAATGCGAAATCGATTCATTGGGGTCGCTGCAATTCTCGCAGTTCTGCTGTCCGCAGTCTGGTTGCGCGGTTGCAGCTCCCCGGATTTTCCGCGTGTTGAATATCCCCCGGAAGAGAGGATCTTTGGGACACCTGATGTCACGATTCAATTACCTCCCTTTGCGCTGATGAAGAACGAAGCGGTCGCTTGCGAACCGGTGGAGATTGCCAAGACATCCGCGAAGGTCCTTGTTGAGGGAACACTGACGGATGACGTGACAACTGTTGAACTGGAGGGTTATTCCGTCGGCGTGTTCTTTCTAACCGCGGACGGAAAACCCCTCTCCACAGGACTCACGTTTCCTCAAACCTCACCAGACGGCGTTCGCTCCATTCGACTAAGCTTGCTTGGCCCGGCTCGCCCCGGCAAGTACCAACTGGCAGTGCGTCGTCTGGGAGCAGAGTCGTCGGACCATTTTGAGTTCTTGCGTACTGCGGTCGCTGTCGGGCCTGGGCAGTAATCCGGTCAGGCAAGCACTTCATCAATGCGATGGCCGCCGTTGACGATTGGAACCGGTCGGCCGACTGGCGTGTGGTAGACCTTGTCGCAGTCTACGCCCATCAGATGAAAAATCGTGCGCAGCAAGTCGTGAATCCCATACGGCTGCGTCACGGGGTAACTGGCCGTTTCATCGCTGGCTCCCACGACCGCGCCTCGCTTAATCCCGCCGCCGGCCAGAATCACGGTCTGACACTGAGACCAGTGGTCGCGTCCGGCGTCCTTGTTGATTCGAGGAGTCCGGCCCATTTCTCCCATCATCACGACAAGCGTCTCATCCAGCATGCCTCGCTCATCCAGATCATTCAGCAGCGCGAACAAGGCACGATCGGTCGGAGGCACCAGGGTCTTCTCGTGACTCGTGAAATTGTCGAAGTGAGTATCCCAGCTGCCATGTTCGATGCCGATGAACCTGCAACCGGCTTCCGCCAGCCGTCTTGCCATCAGAGCACACTGGCCGATCGATGACCAGCCATAACGTTCCCGCACGGTGGCATCTTCCGCCTGCAGATCGAACGCGCGTCGGGCATCCGGCGACGTGACGAGATCCACAGCCTTCTCATAGTACGACCGAAGCATGTCGGCCTTGCCCGTGGCGGTCGAACTCTGTCCCAGTCGTTCTGCTTCGGCCAGCAGTTTTTGGCGGCGAGCAAATCGTTCCTGAGAAATTCCCGTCGGCACATCCAGATCGCGCACCTTGAAATCGGCCTGCACGGGATCATTATCAATCGTGAACGGCCCATACTTCGCGCCGTAAAATCCTGGCCCGCCAGGTCCCAGCGGATTCGGAATCTCCACGTACGGAGGAACCGCGCCGTTGGCTCCCAGCTCACGCGAGATAATCGAACCAATCGATGGGTACAGCTCGTTGAACGGAACACCCTTCGCCTGACCATCTGCAAAGTTGGGCGGATAGCCTGTCAGAACCCAGTGGCGACCTGTCTGGTGAGCATTATCCTTGTGGCTGTGAGAACGCAGGATCGTCAGCTTGTCGACAATCCCCGCAGTCAATGGAAGCAGCTGGCTGATTTGCGTTCCTGGCACCACGGTCGAAATCGGCTGGAACGGTCCGCGAATCTCCGACGGTGCATCCGGCTTCAGGTCCCACATGTCGATATGACTCGGGCCACCTTCCAGCATGAAGAAGATGCACGACTTCGCCTTCGGAGCCACCGTCGTTGCCGCTTCGGCCTGAAGCTGCATCAGCAGCGGAAGACTCAGACCGCTCAGGAATCCTGTGCCGCCCAGTCGGAGCATGCGGCGTCGATTCAGCATTGCATAGGGATCAGCCATGTCAGCCCCCGGTCGGTTCTAATGATTGAAGACGAATTCCCGAGTATTCAGCAGAGTCCACAACAGATCCTCGATCGCTTCCCGCCGACTGCCTGCTTCGACAATCGCCTGTCGCATCAGCTGCCGCTCCGCATCGGAAGGAAATCGGGACAGTGCCGTAAGATACACTTCGTCGACCAGCTGGTCGGGTGATAAGTCGGATTTGGCAAGCCGAGCCGCCTGGCCTCGTTCGCTTTGAATCTTCTCCATTGTTCCGGCGGAATTCATCAGGTGCAGGGCCTGAGCAATGCTGGGTTCCGTGCCTCGTTCACATGCACACACAGTCTGTCGCATCGGACGTCCAAACACTTCCAGAAACTGTGACGGCAGTTTGTTGTCCCACACCTGAATGGCTCGGTACCCTTCCGGCCAGCCATTGAAGTTCTCCGGCACACCCGTCACCTGAGACACCGCATCCAGCAGAACTTCCGCGGGAAT
>JAXMBV010000006.1:0-281287 GCA_046349695.1 Planctomycetaceae bacterium
GACAAAGTCCGGCATAATGAATCGGGGCATCATGCTGCCGCCCATGGCCGACATGATCAGAATGATGATCGAGGACAGTCCTTCCAGCTGCTTTCTTGAATGGCACAGAGTCGCAATCATCATGATGAAGGCGGCCGACGCCATGGAACTGACAACAGCCATCACAGCCGCGCCAGCGATTGTCTGCACATGCCACAGGTCCAGACCAAAGATGGCTGACGCGAAGACAAACATCAGGCCGATCTGACATACTCCCAGCAGCACATAGAACGCCCAGTGAGCCAGAAGAATATGATGGATCGTCATTCGTCCGGACAGCAGTCGTTCCAGTGTTCCACGCTCCTGATGCTCAAGAAGACTCGATGAGGCTCCGGACATCGAGAACATAATGAACATGACTGAGATGCCCGCGGCGTAGTAGGAGATCATTTTCGCCGACGTGATCCCCGATGATTCTCCGGATGCCTGTGGAAGCAGTTCCTTCGCAGAGCTTGATTCAATTTTGACTAGCCCATCCGTCATTGACATCCCGGCAGCGGACGCCGCTGGCTTCGCTTCCTTAGCGTCCTCAGCCGTATCACCTGGATCCGTGTTGGTCTCCTTGCTTCGAGGCTTCAGGAGGCTCTTCATTGTTGTGACGGCGGCTTCCTGCAGCGGTGAAAAGGGTCCTCCGAATTTCCGAAATTCCTCAAGGCCCTTTTCCATCAGCAGATCGGGCGCAGAGGTGAATGCGGAGGCCTGAAGGAGCCCGGTCAGCATTTGCTCAGCCAGAGGATTCGCTGCATCGTGAATGAGCTGCACGGCCGTGCGTTCCGTCCGTCCAAAGCTGGCCACGGAATCCTGAAGTCCTTTTGGGAAGATGACAGCTGCGGCCACTTTGCCCTTTTGAACAACGGCAGCCACTGTCTTTCTGAGATCGTCTGCCGGAGCGTCCGGGCTGATCGCCTTGAACGCTTCGTCATCAGTCATCTCCGCCACGTCAAGAATCTGAAGTCGATCCATCGATTTGAGCGAATCAATCATCGCCTTTGAGGCACTGGTTTTGTCGGAGTCGACCACGAGCACTTTGAGCTTCGATGTGGATCCGCCGGATTGCCCGCCAAAGATGATTGCAAAGACCGTGAACATGATGCAGGGCAGAGCAAAGGCGAGCAGCAGAGCGATGCGGTCGCGAAGCAGTGAAATCCCCTGAGCCTTGATGAGAGCGAACATGGTGACGATCCTGCTTATGAAATACGATGCTTCAGCGACCTGCGGAGTTACCTGGGACTCAGGTGGCTCCCGAATATTGCGAGAGTATACCGAGCCTGACGGAATCTCGACACCGCCGCAGGTTCAGGGATCACTTGAAACGGTCCTTAGGCTGCTGCAGAATGTTCCTTTGAGTATGGGGTGCTGTTTTGCATTCGCGGGAAGCGACGTATGGTGCAGTCGACCGAACCAACTGTGAACGCTGATCCCCCGCAATCTCTGGCGGAAACGATGACGATCGCCGGCGAATCGCGTGTGAATCTGATTCGAATCCTCGCGATTGCTGTCTTCTATCTGCAGCATTGCATCAACTTCTTTTTCCTGAACGCAGACGGGGCTCTGACCGAGCGTTTTCATACTCAGGTGACGCTGCTGGTGGCAGCCTGGGGAAGTGCCGCGGCGTTGATCTATCATGTTCTGCGCCGACGCTGCCTTCCTTCATCGTTTTCTCTTCTGACGCTGCTGGTCGATCTTGTGCTCGCATTCCTTCTTGTGAATGTCGCCGGTGGTCCGCAAAGCTCGCTGGTGCTGCTACTGCCGATCATTGTGTTTTCGTCTGCACTGCGGCAGGAACTGTCTCTTGTGAGGATCGCTGTAGTCGGGGCACTGCTGACGTACGGAACGCTTCTTGTCACGTTTGTGTGGCTGCAGACGGGTTCGCAAAAATACTATGCAGAGGAGTCACTTCGAATTCCCCGCTCTGAACAGCTGATTGTTGCCGCAGCGATTCTTGTGTCCGGTCTTCTGGCCGGGCAGGTGATTCGGCAGCGTCACTTTCTGATGTCTCGACAGGTTTCGCCTGTGTCCACAACCGGAGCCATCAACGGGGAGACCTCGCATGGCTGAGTCGACTCAATGTTCCCGCTGTCAAAAGTCGCTGATGAAGGAATGGAGTGTTTGTCCGTACTGCGGGCAAAGCCGGACTCAGTTGCCGGTGTCTTCGGTCCTGATTCCAACTCCAGCGACCAACACGTTTTCAAATCCCGACCCGGTCGCTGATCTGTACGATGCTCAGTTTGTGGACCCGAACCTGGCTCCGGCCCCTGAAGTCACACGTCGTGACACGTCGCTTGCCGGTGTGGGATTGATTGCGGTTGGAGCGACTGGTTCGGTCGTCCTGATCCGAACACTCAGCTCAATGCGGCTGAGTATAGACTCAGTGATGCAGATTGCCGGGCTGCTGATCATGATTATGATTGTCGGCGTTGTGCTGGCGTCTCGAGGCAAGTCGACGTTTGCAGCGATCCTTTCCGGGATCGTGGGCGGGCTGATCACTGTGCTGATGGCGGCGCTGATCGGAATTCTGATCGTCGTCAGTTTTGTTCTGTATCTGATTCACGATTGCCTGCGAATTCTGGGGCAGCATTGACGATGCTGGTCGGCGCCGCGTTCCCCGGGCACTGGATGTATTCGGCATTCATGCTGATGGCACTGGTGGCCTTCGTGCTCATTCGCCGCAGCTCGCTGGTTAGACCCACCGTCGATGGTCTTCGACATCCAAAGTCCCGCTGGATACCGGTCGCTGCATTTGTCGGAGGAATGCTGGGCGCGAAGCTTCCGTTCCTGTTGTTTCCGTCAGAATTGTCATCGGCGCATAGTCCCGGCTGGTTTGCGGATGGGAAGACCGTCGTCACCGGGATCATGGGCGCTTACGTGGCTGTTGAGCTGGTGAAGGCGGCTCTTGGAATCCGGGACCGAACCGGTGACTCCTTCGCTATTCCACTCGCCGTCGCGATGAGCATCGGGCGACTGGGCTGCTTCTTCAATGGCTGCTGCGCGGGAAACGTGACCTCATCGTCCTGGGGCTTCGACTTCGGCGATCATCAGCTGCGACATCCCGTTCAGCTGTATGAAAGCACCTTTCACCTGTTCATGGCGGTTGTGTTGTTCTTCAATCGAAACAACGTCAGGCTTCGCCATCAGCAGTTGAAGTTCTATCTGCTGTGCTATTGCCTGTTTCGCTTTCTGACCGAGTACATTCGCCCTGCCCCGCGGCTCTTCGGCGACCTGACTTTCTATCAATACGCGGTTGTCATCCTTGCTGCGGGCCTGTTGGTCCAATGGAGGATGCATTCGCAACCAGAACCAGACTCCAACGCGATACCTCACAACACCTCGGAAGGAGACTAGCCGTGTCCATCGGGACGAAGCGTGCACAGTAAAACGACTGTCCTCAGTCGTTCACCGTCTGATGCCGTCCATACTTGTCAGAAGAATGGAGGCAGGAGAATGGTCGCAGAGTCCTTCATTCGGCTCGCTTCAACCTAGACGCAGGGCCGCGGGAATTCTCGCGTCGGAGACACGAGGCACGATGGGTGAGAGGCTTAGCCCTGTTCGTTCGAAGCCGGCTTCTTCCCGCCTCCGGTCAGGCGCGAAAACAGAGCCTTGATTCCCCGAGGCCGTTCCAGTTCTTCCAGACGTGACTGAAACTGTGAGCATAGAACATTGAGCTGTGTCAGCTGATCGGTCGCACTGGCGCTGGAGTGCTGAAGCTGTTCCTGGGTTTGCGCGAGTTCCTGCTGAGTCTGTGTCAGTGCCTGAGTCAGCTGCTGGCGAGTTGCCTGAAGTGACGATTCAAAAGCCCTGCGAGTCTGAGCGTGTTGTTCCTGCTCATTTCGCAGGAGTGACTTCAGGTCAGAGATTTCTGTATTGGCAGCCTGCAGTTTTTCAACGGCTTCCGCAAGCTGCCGCTCAAGTGCTGCTTTGGCCTCATGCAGGATCTGGATTTCAGCCGAAACCTTTTTGTAACCGTTTCGAGCCCGGACATTCAGCTCTTTGAGTTCACGCGCTGCAGTTTCGGAGGCTTCTTTTGATTCTCCTGCAACGCGGTTGACCACTTCCAGCACAGAGTTGGCTTCTTCGGTAATTCTCGCGGCCAGTACCTGCGTTTGTTCGCTGGTGCGACTTTCCACGGAACGGAGTTCGTCGTTCAGCTGTCGAGCCACCTGGTCGGTAATTCGCTGTGACGTTTCCACGGCCAGTTGTTCCACCGACTGATTCAGTGCCGGCATTGCACGTTCAACCGCCGTCTCGACCTGTTCCGCAGCATACACGTGGATCGATGAACTGATCTCGCCCACGCCGCCTCGCAAAGAACGGCGAACCAGCTCGGCCATCATCATCCCGATGGAGGTCGACGCGTCACCAATCGCGGAATCCATTCGTTCGACCAGCTGAGGCGTTTCCGTCAGGATCGATGAAGACGTCTGTTCGGTGTGCTGAACAAGATCCATGGCGCCCACTTTCGTTGCAAACAATTCGGCGACTCAATGAATGGCCGGAGAGGTTTGATTTGTTTGCCGCCTGCAAACGAAGCCAGTGCAGTCATCCCGTGCACAAAGAACCGGGAGACTAGCAGTTCATTCGCCGAGTTTCCAGGAGACGATGTCGGAGCGGACGTTCGGAGACGACGAAGAATGTTCCCCAGGGATTTTCAGCCCTTCGTGACTTCAATGATGACTTCCTGGCTTTGCAGAATCACCGGATCACTTTCCGCGATTGCATCAAGTGCGTCTTGTTCATGATCGCCAAGCGGAATTCCCTTCGGTACGAGCGCGGGCCGATTCTCGTAGTAGAAGAGCACTCGGTATTTTCCGGGTGGAAGGTCGATAGGGAAGCTGAGCCACGTTCCCAGAGGCTGTTGCTCCCCTGGTTTCAGCGTGAAGATCTGACCGGTTGTGAGCGGGTTGATGTTGCCGCATCGTACGATCGGCTGCATCACCAGTGCGTCCGGATGGGCCTTCGGAGAATCCACTGGCAGAACAGACCATCCGATAATTGGCGTTCTCCAGGCACATTCGCTTCCATCTCCTGGCATCACCAGGCTGATGTCTGATGTGCCGAGGTTTCGGATCGAAATCCGGAGGTCCGCCGGAATCTCATTCTGTTTGATCTGAGCGGGCAGTTCGAGAACAAGCTCACACTTCGGGGGACTATGGCTGACCGACTCTCCGCAACCACAGCAGAGCATCGCTGCGATGGCATAACACAGGAGTGCTTTCACGTGATGAGCAGAACAGCAGCGAACGGGCGAGAAGCGAGGAAACATCGGATCGGCCTTTTCCAGTTCAGCATTCGTCGAGACGGCTTTCTTCGCCGAGTCAATGCGGGTCAGCGAATGTGCCGCTTCCTGATCTTACCGCACCTGAATCGCTGGGGCCAGACAACAAAAAAAGGCCGGCAGTGCCGACCTTTGTTGTTCCGTATCCTGTTCAGGATGGCGGATTAGTATCGCCAGAAGTTCATCCAGGGATAGCCAAGGAAGTAGCTGTATCCGGAGAACGGGGTGAGTGGTCGAGAAGGACGCGACGGTGGAGGAACTCGCTTCACCGGCTTGCGATCGATGTGCTGATGATTCACGATCGTCTGGGTACGTGGGTTTCCAGTCAGGATCTCCATCGCTGTATCGTGTCGGTAATTGGGATTCGCTTTGTACTCGGCGCGGCTGAACGGAATGGAGTTGTAGACTCGCTGATATTCTTCACGAGAGAACGTTACCGCGGCTGGTACTCCGTCGGCTGGATCCGCGATGACAATCGGAGCTGCACCAGCAGCCTTCTCGACGGTCAGCTTCTGTGCCGGAATGATCTCCATCACGACATCCGAAGTCGTTGTGGATTCCGCCGAGGCGGCTGGAATCACCGGGACAGGAGTTGCCGGAGTTTCCTGAGCAGGTGGGATGACAACCAGCACCGGAGCTGGCTCGTCAGATCGAACTGTGCCGCTTGCATAAAGGACCAGGGCAATCACTGCCGTGGCCAGAGTGAATCGTCGAATGGGTCGCATGAGAATGTCCTTCCAGTCAGCATCTTCCGCTTCGACCGGGAATGCACTGCATCAACGATGCCGGCCGAGTACTTTCATGGAAGATGGAAGGACGTGGTACCCTGTGTCAACGAAGGAAAAACAGCTCCGGACGAAAATCTGAGGGGAGGTCAGAACTCACTTTTCATCGGGGATGTGACGGTTTGTTGCCAAGATACACCGTGGCAATTCCGCCTGTCAGCGGATGATAAGAAGTGTTGACAAGACCGGCTTCTTCCATCAGTCCCGTCAGCTGCGAGCCGCACGGAAATTCCGAAACGGACTGAGGAAGATACTCGTACGCGGCCTGACGATTTCGCACCAGCAGTTGCCCAAGCTTCGGCAGAATATTTCGGAAGTACCACTGATATGTGCGGCTCAGAAGTTTGCTGTCGGGCAGGGAAAACTCAAGCACCATGACACGTCCACCAGGCTGGCAGACACGTGCCATTTCCTTCAATCCACCGATCGTGCTTGAAACATTTCGTAAACCAAACGCAACAGAGACCACCTGAAACTGGTTGTCTGGAAACGGAAGTGCCAGCGTGTCGGCTTCCAGAAACACGACATCACGACTGGCTCGCTTCTTTTCTGCCAGCTTCAGCATTCCGTGAGTAAAGTCGGTGGCGTAAACCGGAACGCCGGGCTTCAGTTTTTTGCGATACGCAAAGGCCAGATCGCCCGTTCCCGTACAGACATCCAAAATCGGCGACTCATTGAACGGGCCGGAAAGGCGCACGGCTTTCCATCGCCAGTACACGTCGGTTCCGGCGGAAAGAAAGTGATTCATAAAGTCGTAACGCCCTGCAATCTCACCAAACATCTGGCGGATGCGGGCACCAGTCTTGTCGACGGGCATTCCGTGGCTTTCGTGAACACCTGGATCGCTGAGTTCAGCCTGTGGCACAGTTTGGAATCCTACAGACTTGTTCCTGTGATAGCATCAAAAGCCCCGATGGCAATCTGACAATTCGCAACGCCAGCAATTCCCGTCCGATCACAATGATCTGCACTTCTCATCCTTCAGAAGCCGGCTTCTTCCACGTGCGCGCGAGGCTTCAGTGCGGCACGCAGCGCGAGTACAAACGAGGATGCACTTGGCTCTAACCGCAACGTTTTCAGCCGCTTAACAGGTCGCACCGCTGCGCGCCCTTCGTCAGCGGCAAACGATCCGGATCGACTGATGTAGTCGCGGAATGCTCGTCAACGCAGGTCCTTATCTGCCGGAAAGGACTTCGCCGACAGGCGAACCGATTTTCTGGCACGTGCGTCATTCAATCCCGCTTGCCATAAAACAATCTCATGGCGATGTCGTATCCACGTTGTGCTTCGAAGAATGTGCCAACTGACAGGGACGCTGGTCGCGGCAAGGCCGCGAAGTGCCGCCCGGCAGTCGGCACCTACAAAAGTCCGCAACGGCGCCCCGATCGACGATGGTTCGCTTTGCCAATGAGTCCGTCCTTTAAGACGCTGGGCGGAGCCTGCGTCATTCCTGAGATTGCGGATATTCGCGCGACTCGGAGTACACCGCCTGTTGTGGCTGTGCGTCGGCTTCGCTGCCTGCGGTCTGCACAGGCATTCGCTGCCGCGTCGGCTGCGTCTTGTTCTGTGACATGCGCGCTTCCGGGGGCAGGTCCGGAATCTGACGAGACTTCCATCGCCCGGCCGCGTGTCCTACCAGCACAGCTCCGACGTACGCGATCCCTGTGGGATCATTCACTGCACTGCCCACATACGTTGCGTAGGCCGGGTACAGAAGATTGTAAGCTTCTCGCTGAAGCGCTGGATCGCGAGTCGCAGTGACGTAGCTCAGTGCGTCATTCGTTGCCTGCGCCTCGTGGTACAGAGGCACGCCCGGAATCAGATAAGCCGCCGCGTATGTTCCCTTCCATTTTCGGCGAGCAAAGTCTTTGGCGTGGCCTGCTTCGTGCCAGGCAATCGCGGGCGAATTTGAATAGAGATGAACGGTGTTTGTGAACGGGTTGTAGTGATCTCCGCCAAAGAGTCGGCCGGGGAAAATTGTCTCACCGGCAACCAGCAGAGTTCCCAGGGTGTATCGCCAGCCCGGTCCAACAGCCGTATTGGCGACCAGCCGCTTCCAGTCATCCCGCGGGTTGTACTGATTCAGACGCACCTTCACGGATGTGAGTTCATTGTCCTGGAGATAGGCCGCGAGTTCTGCTTCCGTCTGTGCGTCGATGTCATGGTTTTCCATGCGACGATCCCACAGAACGATCTTTGACGGGATCCCCCAGACCCAGCCGAATCCGTCAACAAACCGACGAGGCTGTCCGCGTTCAATCTGCGGCCCTGTAATGTCCGCCAGTTCCTGCGATGTGTAGTAGTGACTCGCGTGGCCATATCGATAACTGGTGCTCGCACAGCCGAACGAGCAAACAGTCAGGGCCACCAGAACACAGACTCGAATTTCCCTCAGGCGTTCCATCAGAGCAGTCTCCAGACGGGGTGCAGACACAACAGGTGCAGACCGAATTGTCTGACGAACCACAAAAAAAAGCAGCGCCTGTTTCGGTCCCATCCCGCGCGCAAGCGTCCAAAATTCCCTCTCTGTAAGTTGCTTAGCAGGAGCATGTTACGGCGAGTCAAAAATCTGCGGTGCATGGCACCCTGGTTTTTGGCCTGGTGGCACCTGCTTCAACTTTTTGTGGCAGGACAGGAGATTTGGGGCGAAAGCGTGTCGCATTCAAATCGAGTTCAGCGAGCTTCTTTCAGAACGACTGTTTGCGGGCCTGTCCGTCAGTTTTTGAAGGAATCTCAATCATGTTTCGACTGCCGACATTTTTTCGATCTCGACACTTTTCACGCAGGAACCGAAGCGCTTCCTGCACAGCTCCGGGAAGTGAATCCCTGGAAGTTCGTACGGTTCTCAGCGCGGATCCGCTGCCTGTTCTGATGGTCATCGCTGACCAGCAGGACTTCTACTTCAAGGAGTACAACGACACTCGGACTTCTCTGGAGGCAGCAGGAGTGGATGTGGTCGTCGCCGCGACTACGACAAACGTCTCGACGCCGCACTGGAATTCCGGCCAGGGCTGGGGAAACTTGGGACAGGTGACTCCGGACATCGCGCTGAGCCAGGTGGACTCCAGTGACTACTCTGCGATCGTCTTCGTTGGCGGCTGGGGTTCTTCGATGTACCAGTATTCGTCATTCACAGGAGACTACGTCAACAATCTCTATGACGGAAACATGGCCACACGAAATCTGGTCAATGACCTGATCAACGAGTTCAATGCTTCCGAAAAGTACCTGGGCTTCATCTGCCATGCGACAACGATCGGAGCATGGTCACGTGTGAATGGAAGCAGTCTGTTCGCCGGCAAGCAGGTCTCTGTTCCGTACATCGGTTCCCCCGCTGTGCACTACAACGGAATCGACTATGCAGACATGCAGCTGGGGCAGTATGAGCAGGCCGTTGCCAACGGAGCGATCGCCAACACCGCTCCGGGACAGTACGGCAATCCGGCGAACGCATTCGATGATGTGGTTGTGAGCGGACAGGTCGTGACAGGAGAGAACTGGGATTCCGCGGCTCTGTTTGGAACCACGATTGCTCAGCTTGTCATCGCAGCAGCAAATCCACCAGCTCCGAACCAGGCTCCTGTTGCCACAGATGCATTCGCGCAAATTCCGGAACACAGTGCTGCGGGAACCAGCGTCGTTCAGGTCACTGCTGCGGATCCGGATGCCGGGCAGTCGCTGACATGGCAGATTATCAGTGGGAACACAGGTGGTGCCTTTCAGATCAATCCATCGACCGGCCAGATCTCCGTGGCCAGTGCTGCCGCGGTGGATTTTGAATCAACACCCGTCTTTCAGCTGACGGTTCAGGTGACCGACAATCACGCGACGGATCCTCTGAGCGATATCGCAACGGTCACAATTTCACTGACCGATATCATCGAAGCACCACCGGCTTCAGTCTATCGAATTGGTGACAACCTCGTGGTTCAGGGTTCGCCGGGTGATGACACGATTTATGTCTGGAGCACTCAGTCCAGTCATGAACTGGGCGTCTGGATGAACGGAGTCATGTATGGAACGTTTGTCGTTCCGGGACATGCTCGCGCTGTTGTACTCGGCGGCGATGGCAACGACCGGATTTACGCCACGGATGCTCGCCGCCCCGTTCAGATCATGGGAGAAGCTGGCCACGATCAGATTACCGGTGGCTATTCCAATGACCTAATCGACGGAGGAAGCGGCTGGGACCGAATCTGGGCTGGTCCTGGAAACGATCTAATCTTTGGCCGCGAAGGGAATGATGCCCTGTATGGTCGTGAAGGAGCGGATCTGATCGTCGGAGGCGACGGAGATGACATGATCGAGGGATTCGACGGGAACGACATCCTGATCGGGGGCTCCGGATCAGACTACATCAAAGGAAACTCCGGAGAAGATCTGCTGATCGGCGGTTCAACAACCTACGACAACAACACGTCGCTTCTGATTCAGCTGGGCTACGCATGGAACTCAGGTGCTGCCGTGTCTGTGCGTGCCTCTGAGTTTCAGAATGGGTCGACAACCGGAATCAAGCTGCGTCGCGGTATCGAGGTGATCGATGATCAGACGTACGACACGATCTGCAGCGGTTCTGACATTGATCTCTTTTTCACAGGGGTCGGGGACGGAATCTGGCAGGACGAACTGGACCTGTTCGCTGCGTAACGTTGCATGATCTGACAGTCAGACAGAAGGAGCCTCGTGCCAGCCGGCATCGAGGCTCTTTCGGTATGTTTGAACCTTGCGCTTTCGGAGGAAATGGTTAATGATTATTGGAGATTGAAAATTGCAAAGCGGTGGGTTTTGGTCTGACAGAAAATGGGTGACAGAAAATAATCGCGATCAATCGGCGAGCGGGTTGCGTTAGCTTCCCGGTATGCGATTTGTGAGCTGATGATTTGGTGTGGGCCGAAAGAAACGAAAGAGGACGGAAGATGGGACGTTTACCGGTGGGTTAACACCGCACCGCTCTCCGTGTGATATGGTTTGGCAAGCCGAGACCTGCACATTTTGCACTTTCCATTTTCCATTAACCCTTAACCCTTGAGCCCCCCACATCAGAAAGCCGCCTTCCCGCTCCAGCCGGCTCACACGTCCGTCACCATGGCGGCATGGCGAAATGCTTTCACAGGATCTTTCCAGGTGGGGATAAATTCCTGAGCAACGAATCCCTCGTATCCCGTTTCCACGATCGTTCGAAGAATGGCTGGATACTGGATTTCCTGCTGATCATCAATCTCGCATCGTCCCGGATTTCCAGCCGTGTGGTAATGGCCAATCAGCGAGTGGTTCTCGCGGATGCGGCGAATGACATCACCGTTCATGATCTGAACATGGTAGATGTCAAACAGCAGGCGAAAGTGAGGTGAATCCATGCGGCGTACGAGATCGAAGCAGCGATCCACATCATCGCCAAAATATCCTGGATGCCCCTTCATCGGATGAGACCCGTCGCGGGAATTCAGATGTTCCAGGCACAGAGTCACCTGCTTCTGCTCAGCATAATCAATGACCTGTTTCCAGCAGTCGAGGCAGTTTTCTTCCGCCGTCTCGTCGGTCATTCCCTTCACCCGCATTCCGGTGAACGTGATCACGGTTTTGGCGCCGAACTGGACCGCCACATCAATTGCTTCTCTCAGCTTGCTGATACACTCCTCATGGTTGGCTCGATCGACGGGACCGGTCCCAAATCCATGGCTGCTGACGAGTGCGATCCTGAGTCCTCTGGCGACCGCTTCGGGATAAAAGCGACGATCGATTCCCTCGATGCCTTCAAGCCCGACGTCAACGCAGTGGTTAATGAGTTCCGGGACCGGCATGGGATTGAAGCACCAGCCCATGACCGACTGATGAATGCGCTTGTTGCGAATTCGAAAGTCGGGCGGAACGACTGCGCCTTCTGCATCCTGGTTCCTGGCGGTCTGTCCGAAGGCGGTGCCGGCAATCATCGCTGCGGCTCCTGTGAGTAACGTCCGTCGACCGGTCTCAGCGAGTGAATGAGGTTCGTGGGATTTTGTCATCGTTCTGGCCGAAGTTTGTGGTGATGGTGGAAGGCCGGGTGCTGTGCATGAAACTATTGAAAGCACCGTTGAATGCTGGCTGGCAGTTTACAGTTCGGGCCACAGGCATGCGAATTCCAGGTCCAGACGGCTGTCGTGATTCAGCAGGACCCTGATTGGCCCGATCCGATCCATGGTTTCCCTGAAGGTCGGCGCAAAAAACACTTTTCCTGAAATACATGGGCCTCTTGCTTTGCACGTGGAGGGAAGTGCCACCATGATCCGCATGGTGAAAACTTGTCGCCTTTAGCGGATTGGTTTGCAGAGCGTGCCATGATTCGAGTCAGTGGACTTTCACGACAATACGGTGAAGCCCTGGCGCTTAATCGAGTCAGTTTTGAGATCCCGGCCGGGCAGGTGTGCGGCTACATCGGACCCAATGGTGCCGGGAAATCGACCACCGTCAAGATTCTGACGGGAATGCTGCGGCCAACGGAAGGCATTGCTGAAGTCGCCGGATTCGATGTCACTGCAAGCCCTCTTGAGGTTCGGCGACGCATTGGATACGTGCCGGAAACAGGACCGCTGTACCAACTGTTAAGCGTGATGGAGTATCTGACTCTGGTTGGAACGCTGCATCATCTTCCACCGGACGAGATTCACACGCGCGCGACAAAGATGCTGCAGCTGTTTTGCATCGGTGACAGTGCCAATAAACGCATCGATACGCTCAGCAAAGGCATGCGTCAGAAAGTTGTCATCTCCGCGGCGTTGATTCACGACCCGGAGATCATCCTTTTTGACGAACCGCTTTCGGGACTGGATGCGAATGCTTCCCGGACCGTGCGTGATATCGTTCGCGGTCTTGCGGATCAGGGACGAACGGTTCTCTACTGTTCTCATGTTCTCGACGTCGTCGAACGTCTGTGTGATCGAGTCATCATTCTGAACAAGGGGCAGATTGTTGCGGACGATACACCGACAGCGCTGATGGCGGCAGCTCATCGCGGAACTCTGGAGACCGTATTTCGGTCACTCACATCGGATGAAAATCAGGAGCAGACCGCCAAGGAATTTGTCGATGTCGTTCGCAGCCGGGGAGCGCAGAAATGAGCACCGGTGCTTCGACATCGCTGTTGGACCGTGCTCTGTCGCGCGTCGGCGTAGAGCCTCGCATGTACCGGGCTCTGGTTCGCACTTACCTGCTGCTGGATCTGCGAAACCAGCAGTTTGGCCGGGCCACATCAACCGCCGGAGCAAAGGAGATTCTGACGCCTCTCTTCGCGGTCACAGGTCAAAATCTGCTGATTGGCCTGTTCTGCAGTGTCGCGCTGTTTGCTCGCGTGGATGCATGGTTCTTCGCCATGGTCTGCCTGACGGTTTCCATGATCGTGACAGCCAGCAGTGTGGTGGTGGAATTCAATGAGATCGTGATGGATCCTGATGACCTGAACATCATCGGACATCAGCCGGTTCCTAACCGCACTTACGCGGCAGCTCGGGTTACAAACCTGATGATGTACGTGCTGCTGTCGGTGACGTCTCTCAATTTTTGCCCCGCAATTGTCGGCATGGGGCTCAGAGATTCCGGGCCGGAGTTTCTGCTGTGGTACTGGGGAGCGGCATTGGCTGGCGGACTGTTTGCCGCAGGCCTGGTTGTGTTGCTCTTTAATCTGGTTGCCGGCACATCGCCGTCAGTGCAGACGCGGGAACTGCTGGCTTTTGTGCAGGTTGGGGCCATGCTGATTTTCGGCTATGGGGCTCAGATGGTCATTCGCGATCCGCGACAATCACTGCAGATGATTGCCTATGAAGTTCCGACGTGGATTCACTCTACGCCGTTTGGCTGGCTGGCTGACATCGCCGCGGGGGCCAGCGCGTGGCCGGTTGCTCAGCGAGTGGTTCATCTGAGTCTTGCGGGCCTTGGAGCGCTGGGTATCTGGGTCGCAGCCATTCAGCGACTTTCGATTTCCTACAGCCAGATGGAACCAGGAAGAACGGCCTGGGCATCGGGGACGATGAAAGCACTTCCGGCCCCTGGGCAACTGCTCGGATCGTTCCTGCAGTTCTTCACTCGTCCCGGCACGCATCGAACGGCATTTTGGCTGGCATGGACATTCCTGCGTCGCGATCCGTCTCTTCGGATGCGATGCTGGACGACTCAGGCCGTTGCTGTGGCAGTCATCCTGATGGGAATGCTGACAGGCAAGCTTGTCGATCCATTTGTGGATCATGGCAAAGATGCAATGCTGACGCTGGCCTGTCTGTATCTGCCGCCAATGGCACTGCCACAAATTCTGTATCAGCTGAACTTCAGTAAAGACCATCAGGCCAGCTGGATTCTGATTCTCGCTCCGATTGACGACCGAGTCGCCTTCGTTACCGGTCTCGCTCGCGCGATGACTCTTCAGTTCATCATTCCGCTTCTTGTGGCTCTGTTCATCGTGCTGAGCTGGCAATGGAAGAATGTGGCTCATGCGTTTGCCTGCACCCTGGCCTCAGCGATTGCTGTGGCGGGGATTCTCTGGGCGAGTTGTGCGGGCGTTCTTCGGCGAGTTCCGTTTTCCGATCCATTAAGCCGCGGTGAATCGTTCGGGCCTATCGCGATGTTTGCGGGGATCGCGGGAAGTGTGCTGACAGGACTTGGGTTTTGCCATTTTGCATTGCTGCAGATTCCATCCGGTTTCTGGATTCAGCTGGCTCTGCTGGTTCTGGCGGCCGGAATCACGCGAGTGCTGTCGTTCAAGTTCATTGCGAAAACTCCATGGTCAAAGGTGCTCGCATGAAGCTCGACAAAATCCGAACACTGGAAGGTCAGTTGCTGGCGATCTCCTGCCTGTTCGTGGCCTGCATTCCTGTCAGCGCTGCCGTGATTGTCCTTCGTCCGAAATTCGAAGCAGCCATGGCAGAATCCTACAACGTGGCCTCTGCCGTGGCGCGGGACAATCTGAAAGAACTGGTGCCTCAGCTTGAAGACCCTGCCGCTGATCCGGCTGAAGTTCATGATTCGGTGGTGAAGCTGAGCGCGCAGGAAAAAGAATGGCTGTACCAGGACTGGGTGACTCATCCTGAACCGGAACGAGTCATCACGGTCGGTCGACTGGTCGAAGCGGATCCGGAGTACTTTCTTCACCGGGCTGAGCAGACGGTTGTGTGCGGCAGTGCTGATCAGCAGAGGATTGGACTCAGGTTTCTTGCATTAAGTGAACACCCTTCTGTCTTACCCCGTCTTCAGCATTTGCTGCAGTGGACTCAGCGACGACATCTGCCGGATGCTCCGGACAAAATCCAGAAGGTACTGAATGAGTGGGTCGCAGCTCATCCGAACACACAGTAATGAGCCTTCGGGCTCGACGATGCGGAACTCAGTGATTTTTCTTTTTTCCCAACCACTTCCTGAAAGGACAATTCGATGAGTGATGATGATGACAATGGCGTCATGGGCTGGGTCATTTTCCTGCTGATCTTCGGAGTTGGAAATGCGATCCTGTATTACACGACCGGAATCGTTTTGATTCCGCGACGATAGTGCGAAGAGTCGCATGACATGAACATGGATAACTCGGAAACGCCGACGGTCCGTCAGGGGAACTGGCTTCGCTGTCTGATCGCTCGGCGAGTTCGATGGATGGAGACTCACCTGCAGCCATTCGTCAGCGGCTGGAGGTGGGTGTTTTTCTCGCTGTTCGCGGGCTTTGTCCCGTGTCTTGTGGCGGTGATCTTTCAGTCGACGTGGCATCAGCCCATCACAGCCTTTCTGCTGACGCTGCTCGTGATTCCTCTGGCTGGTGCGAACCGCTGGCGCGAGGGACTTGCAACAATCGTTCTGGTCTTTGCCTCTCACAGCGTCATCGCCATTGCTGCCGCGTGTCTTGATCCAGGCTATGCCGGACCGACGTTTCCAGGCGGGCCGGAATACTGGGATCGTCAGAGACTGTGGATTGAAACCGGAACGGACGAAGAATACCGAGTGCGCGACTGGGCACCGGAACACGCTCTGCTCCTGGCCGGGACTACCGTTGTGTCATTCACATCTTTTGGAGGCCTGACGTTTCATCATGGTCTGCACGAAGTGGATCTGATGAACTTCTACAACGGGCAGCTGATCAGCTTCAGCAAGAATGGTTTTGTGGCACTCGCGCTGGGCTGGCATCTGTGGTCCATCCTGCGCGGAGTTGGCTACACGCTGCTGTCATTTCAGCTGGTCGCGCTGGCCGTGCAGTTCCTGGCGATGAAACTCGTTTGTTCCCGTGCAGAACACATCCGCCACATTCTGTACGGCCTGGCCTTCCTGCTGCTCGATGCCGGGGTGAAGTCTGTGATGACAAGCTGGGTGCAGCAGAGACTGTTGGACAACCTGGCCAGCATTCTTCCGGTCGCAGTGTTCGGCTGAATGTCTGCGAGTTGCGAACGCAAATCTCATGGAGAGCCGTGTGGGTAGCACGCCTGAAGGGCGTGTGCCGCAAGCGCCGGAAGCTGATGAGTGCATGCGGTATTGTCTATTAGCGGTGCACTGAAACCACGACCCTTTTCCACACCAGCGATTCACACCACCTCTTCGCGCCTCCGCGATGCCGCTGTGCTACGCCGTGGAAGTGAGATTCAACCAAACCGAATCCGCAAGCCCACAACTCATCTCCACTGCTGCGCATGCCCAACGCCAGGAACCTCACGCGGAGGCGCAAAGGCGCGAAGCCGCAGGCAGGCCGCAGTAGCCCATTCTGCATTCCGGGCCAACGGATCAGCTGTTTGGCGGCATTGCAAATGGTCGGCCCTTCAGGCCTTTGGTTTTGGCGCTGATCCAGTCCTGGGCCTTCAGCCCAGGCTAGGCAAACGGATGGCCCCTTGGGCCGGAATCGCTAGGAGATTCACACCTGCGGACCGTCAGGGCCCGCTCGATCACCGGGGCCTTACGGTCCCCGGCAGGGGCTGTGTCGACCCGTTCGGGCCTGAAAACTTTGATGATCTCAGTCTTGGTGTTTCTTCTGCTAAGAACGCTCGCCGCACGCACCGATTGACGCAGTGAGCAATCTGGACCTCCCCATCCACCAACACATCCCGCCGATTCGCCCGAGCCATCGCCGTTGCCCCCTCATGCTGCTGTACTGGAATAATTAACGCACCACTTACGTGGTATTTGCAAAAGCGTACCAGCACTGGCAGACTACGTAAGCTGTCCAGATGGATGGCCCCGGCGTCGCAGATGGCCCCGGCGTCGCAGATGGCCCCGGCGTCGCAGATGGCCCCGGCGTCGCAGATGGCCCCGGCGTCGCAGATGGCCCCGGCGTCGCACGGGACATGAAAGGCGGAATGGGATGACAGATGTTACTGAGGGATTTGAATATCATAACGGTGTTTGGACGGCACGTTGCCATACGTCAAAGGGGCTGAAACTGAAGGTGCGGGTGATCGGTGATACAGGCTTCATGAAATCGCCGTCGGCTCCAATTCAGTTACAGACACTGATGGATTCGCTTGACGTGCATGTCGACAAGGCGACCGCTTTCGCATGTAATTCAGAGTATCGGGATGACATATCTTTGGCGGGGGGAATCGGTGTCGATAGCGTTGTTGTCACCCAGTGGGATGACATCAAGGTCTGGTTCACCCTTCGAGATTCTGACCGCATGGTTGGCGTAAGAATAAACAAAGACAAGGCAGTGGATGTATTTTGTGACTCTTGAGTGTTCATCGCCTTCGGCTTCTGCATCACGAACTTCACAGGTCGTGCCGGATTGAAGGGTTGCAGCTTGGCCGGTAGAGCAGGCTTCCACGGCTTGAACACTGTGCTGGAAAGGGGGGATGGCTTCGGCCAAAGTCGGCGATAATCGGCTAACGGCATCAGCAGTTGCGGCGGGATTGGCTACGACAGACAGCAGAAAATCTTGTTGCCCCAAGAAAGTTGCCTGACCTGCCAGAGTTTGATGGGACGACGAGAGGTTATCTTGTGACAAAGGAAGGCAAGGTGGTACCTCTTGAATCTGGGCCACGCACCGGCGCAAGATTCCCATATAGTCAAGCTGACGGTCATCTAGAAACTTCCGCAGCACGATGGATGAAAGAGAACGGCGTTACCGAAGCAACCGTCTATCACAACAATCCGAAAGGCACATGCGGCAATTGCGACTATTACGTTCGCACCTTTTTGGATGAAGGCAGTACGCTGCATGTGGTACCACCACCTAACGCAGTTGCTCCTACGCCCAGATGGAAAGATGTACCAACAAGCTACACCGGCAATTCAAAGAGTGCGTACTGATGAGCAATATGCAGTTTTCACTATGGTTCAACGATCATTTCGTCGGCAACATTCACGACTGCTTCTTGAGCGATGATGTGTGGTATGGCAGGTTCAATGCCGAAAGTCAGGCCCCGCCATCAGCCATTTCCCAACGTATTGCAGAGTTTATTTCGTTTTGCGAAAACTGGAATGAGCAGGTTCGTGAGGGGAATGATGCGGACGCTTCGCAATTTGAGCAGTTTAGCGATGTTGTTTGTGATGGATGCTGGCTTGCAAAGGACCAGAGCGGTTCAATGAATGTCCAGATTGAGGATGCCCCTATGTTTTTCGTGGGTAATGAGATTTCGTTCCGTTCAAAGTAGAAGTTACCGCTGTGAGCAATTTGGCTTCTGCATCACGATCTTCGCAGGCTGTGCCGGTTTGAAGGGCTGGAGCTTGGCCGGTTGAGCAGGCTTCCACGGCTTCAGCACCGGCACGCCTGACGGCGGCGGCTTGAGCTTTTTGCTCAAGCTCTTGTTCACGGCTGAATCCTTCGGCAATGGGTTCGCAGGCGACATCCCTTTGAGTGTGCCGTCAGCTGTGATGGGCCGAATTGATGTCGTAGATTTGGCCGAATTGAGAGTGTAGGGTTTTGAGCGTTTTCCAAGCCCGTTGGCCGAGTTGTTGAGAATTCCGGAGGGGTGATCTGGGTCGGTGGTCGAATTTTGATCGATCCCTGCGGTGGTGTCCGCGCTGTCATCGCAGTTTGCATGGGCTGTGATGTTCCGCATGCGGCGCACTGTTGTCAGCGGTTCCAGTGTTTCGGGCTTTCCAGGCACAACATTCTGTCGCTGTTTCGATCCGGCGGCCCAGGCTAGGCAAACGGATGGCCCCTTGGGCCGGAATCGCTAGGAGATTCACACCTGCGGACCGTCAGGTTCTTGCTCGATGGCAGAAGAAGCACCAAGACCGAGATCATCACAAAGTTCACAGGCCCGAACGGGTCGACACAGCCCCTGCCGGGGACCGTAAGGCCCCGGTGACTGGCCACAGAAACTCAAAGGCCCGGCAGGGCCGACACATGCTGCTTTGCAAATTGCAGTTCTCATGGTGCCGCCCCAAGTCAATGTGTCGGCCCGTCCGGGCCTTTGAATCACATGAGCATCCACACCGGCGGCTCACACCGCCGGCAAGGGTTGTGTCGGCCTGCCAGGCCTGAGTCGCAGCTTTGGCGGGACGACTCGGGGTGTAGTTGCCAAACCTGCGGTCCACCGGCATGAAGCCGGACGGGGCCGGGTGCGTTGCGTCAAAACATCGGGGCTGAACCAGTGCATTCGGTGTTCCGGGCCAAAGGCCCAATCATTTGCCTAGCCTGGGCCATCGGCCCAGGTTGGCGATTCCCATACCGCCCCGAGGTCCAACGGACCGGCCGTTTGGGCGATTCGAAATTGGTCGGCCCTTCAGGCCTTTGCTCATGATGCGAATTTCGTCCTGGGCCGGTGGCCGAGGCTACGCAAACGGATGGCCCCTTGGGCATTTGAAATCGCCAGCGCGATGGAAGTGATCGGAACCGTTGCAAACTTGGTCTCTGAGGCTAAAGCCGGAAATGGAGACGCTCCGCCACAGGAAAATCCGCCGCAGGAGGAACCGGAGCTTCCGCCAGAGGCAGAAGGAGACGCCGCAGACGACGCTCGGGTTGCTGCCAACAACCTCCCAATCAACAACCTCCCAGTCAATAACGTTCCGGATCCCGCCATTCCACTTATCCTGCCGATCATGCGGTCCGAAGACGATGAAGAAGACGAAAACGGCACTCAAGCTGATGGCGTTGAATCAAACTCCAGAATGGAGTCGACAGACGCGCAAACCGACGGTACTTTGAATTCTCCAAGCAACAAGCCACCTGCCCTGAAAGGGACTCAGAGCCCCGAGACGGCGTGGGCCACGAAAACGGGAAGAGCGTATGATCGCCGGTTTCGTGAATTTTGGCATAAATTTGAAGGTGAGACGATTGGGGATGGGATTGAAGTTGCCGCCGTGAATCGTCGGCTCGCAGAAGGTGTGCAACCGGACCTTGTGCTGATCAATCGAAACAAAAAGGTCATTGAAATCCATGACCTGACTTCGGAAGCTAATCCGGCACATTTGGCTAAAGGTGAGAGATACGTGAAGTATTTCAAGGAGAAGTATCCCGGATTCGAGGTCGAATACACTGAAGGGTATTGGAGGGGAAAAGAAAACAGTGTGGAGGCATTGAACAAGTCTGGAACCAAGTACCTTCCGGGAGAAACGAAACCATGAAACAAACCGTATTTCGATTTGAATTGCGGATTGACCCTGCCGCCCCCGAAGCAGCGTTGCAAGGGCTGAAAGATAAGCTCAGCACATTGAAAGACGTCTTATCCATCGACACAGAAGCTACAGGATACGGGACAACACTCGTGATACGTGTGTGCTTTGAGGACTCGGAAGGTGCGAAAAAACTGCATCGCAAGGTTATGAACAAAATTATCGGCCATGAGAGTGTCACGATTTCTCAAGTGACCACGAAGCTCACCGATATTTTCTAGGATTTGGTGTCACATCCTCACCGGGTCGCCCGTGCGTGAGCATCTGAGGTGCTGATTTTCTGGGGTTGGCCGAGTTGTTGAGAATTCCGGAGGGGTGATCTGGGTCGGCGGTCGAATTGTGATCGAAGCCTTCGGTGGTGGCCGTGCTGTCATAGTAGTTTGCATGTGCTGTGATCTTCCGCATGCGGCGCAATGTTGTCAGCGGTTTCAGTGTTTCGGGCCTTCCAGGCACAACATTCTGTCGCTGTTTCGATCCGGCGGCCCAGGCTAGGCAAACGGATGGCCCCTTGGGCCGGAATCGCTAGGAGATTCACACCTGCGGACCATCAGGTTCTTGCTCGATGGCAGAAGAAGCACCAAGACCGAGATCATCACAAAGTTCTCAGGCCCGAACGGGTCGACACAGCCCCTGCCGGGGACCGTAAGGCCCCGGTGACTGGCAACAGAAACTCAAAGGCCCGGCAGGGCCGACACATGTTGGTTTGGAAATCGCAAATCTCAGGGTGCCGGTGGGTCAATGTGTCGGCCCGTCCGGGCCTTTGAATCACAAGAGCATCCGTACCGGCGGCTCACACCGCCGGCAAGGGTTGTGTCGGCCTGTCAGGCCTGAGTCGCAGCTTTGGCGGAATGGTTCGGGGTGTAGTTGGCAAACCTTCGATCCACCGGCGTGAAGCCGGCGGGGTCGGGTGTGTTGCGTGAAAACACTCTCTTGCCACCATTCTTCTGCCCTGCGCAACATCGTGAGCTTTCATCGTGAGACCGGAGCGTTGACACACTCCGCTCGCCAAGTGACCTGGTTGGCGGCCGAAAGAAACGGAAGAATGCGAAAAGCGGAATGCCCCGCGGAGCCTCGGCCCAGGGAGCCATCCGTTTGCCTAGCCTGGGCCAACCGAGGACGAGATTCGCATCATAGCCAAAGGCCTCGTTTCCGAATCACCCAAACGGCCGGTCCGTTGGACCTCGGTATGCATCGGGAATCGCCAACCTGGGCCGATGGCCCAGGCTAGGCAAATGTTTGGGCCTTTGGCCCGGAACACCGAATGCACTCGTTCAGTCCCGATCATCGCAGGCGCATTCTGGGGTCTTGTCTTTCCGCGTTTATTCTTCTGACCCAATTCTCCTGCCATGGTCTGCAGCGCATCAGCCGGGTACTTCTTTTTTGCACTCTTTCGTTTCTTTCGGCCACCGTGATCTTCGATTTGCGACACCGGACGGCTTGCGCCGTTCCGCTAATTGGAGTGAGCAGACCAGAGGCGACCAGACAGCCACTCTCGCACGACGAACGTGATGATTCCGGACACGAGCACAGCCAGGCTGATCAGCAGAATCTTCACTCCCGACGTTGCAAGAACAAAGATCCATCCGACAGAAGCCACACAGCTGGGAATCGGATACAGCCACATTCGAAACGGCAGCTGAATATCAGGCCTGGTCCTGCGAACAAAGTGCAGTCCGGCGATTTGTCCAAGGAACTGCACAACGATTCTGACACAGACCGCAGCACTGATGATCTCAGTCAGTGACAGGAAGCAAAAGGCCGACGTCAATACTCCGAGTGTCAGCAGGGAAACAACCGGGAATCGCCCTGTTGGATGCAGAACACCAAAGACGGAAAAGAAGTCTCCGCCCTTCGCCGCAGCATACGGAATGCGTGAATAGCCGACGGTGATTGCCAGCATACAGGCCATCGCCGTCCAGATGATCAGACCGGTGAAGATCACCGCCCACGTCCGACCATAAAGCAGTTCCATGAAGTCCGCTGCGATGTTCTTCGACTCCATCGCCCTCTGCCATGGAACGACTCCGATGATGGAGATGTTCATTGTCAGATAGATCAGGGCCACAACGACAACAGATCCCATCACCGCACGAGGAATCGTTTTTTCCGGACGCACAACCTCATCGCCCAGATGACAGATATTGTAGTATCCCAGATAGTCGTAGATCGCGATCAGCATCGCAGCGCCGAGCCCGGTCAGGAATTTTGTATTGACCTGAAAGGCATTGTCTGGAAACTCGATCAGCGAAGAATTGAAGTTCCAGAGTCCCGCCACGATCACTGTCAGCACCGTCACCAGCGTGCCCGCGCACATGATCACGCTCAGCCAGCCGATGTGCTGAATTCGTCGGCAGACAAGTGCGGTGACGACAATCACTGAAGCGACCGCCACCCACTTGGTTCCGCCTGGTACGTCCGCAAAGTATGTCTTCAGTCCAGGCCATGCGTATTCAAAATAGTCAAGAGCACCGATGTAGCCGGACGCCATCTCCAGAGCGCCGCTGACCAGAAACTGCCAGATAAACAAAAAGGGAATCAGCCGTCCCAGCGACGATCGTCCATAGATCTGACGAAGAAAGTGGTAGGAGCCGCCGCTACCGGGCATTGCCGCTCCCAGCTCACTCCAGACCAGTCCGTCACACAGCACAAGAATCGCAGCCGCCACCCATCCGATGAGTGCCTGAGGACCAGCCATGGCGGCGATGAAAGCGGGAATGGTAATGAACGGGCCGATGCCGACCATGTTGGCAATGTTCAGACTGGTCGCCTGCAACAGCCCAAGACTGCGCTCCAGTTTCGGTTCGTTGCCTCCTGGCGTGTCGACGTGCATTACTGCGTACTTTCGGTGAGCCAGCCTGAAAGAGTGTTTCTGCGCGGCTGGGAATGGTGACCGTTTGAGTGGCAGACTTCAATTTCCCCGCCCATGGTTTTGGAAAACGCAGTCTCTTTGGGGAATGTTCGGTCCGGACACCGGAATGACTCCTGAAAAGACAGGCGACCGAATTTTCACTAACATCCGTCCGTTGCGTGGGCATCAGGAGCCCCTTGGTCTCAGGCTGTGTGATTCAGACAGGATTTCTCATGGTGACTCAAACGTTGCGCGCTTCGATGGTCTGTGCGCTGTTCACCTTTTGCTATTCCCCTTCCATGGCGGACGATGGAATGTTCCCGATGAGTGAATTGCCGCGGCTGAATCTTGCTGAGCGAGGCATCCAGCTGACGGCCGAAGAACTGTTCAGTCCCGGCGCGACCAGCCTTGTCGACGGCATCTGCCGAGTGAACGGCTGCACGGGCTCGTTTGTCTCGAGTGACGGGCTGATCATCACCAATCATCATTGTGCGTTTGATGCGATTCAGAAGGCGAGCACTCGGGAAAACGACCTGCTGGCCAACGGCTTTTCCGCAGCGACTCGTGAGCAGGAAATTCCAGCGCCCGATTATCAGGTTCGTATCACCGAAGACTATCGCGACGTTTCGGAACAGGTGCTGTCGGTTGTCACTCCGGGCATGCCCTATCTGGATCGAACCAAAGCGATCGAACGTCGGCGCAAGGAACTGGAAATCGCGGCAGAGAAGGAACATCCGGGCCTGCGGGCCGAAGTTGCGGAGATGTTTGCCGGCAAGACCTACGTGCTGTTTCTTTACACGTATCTCAAAGACGTCCGACTCGTCTTTGCCCCACCGGCTTCCGTCGGCAACTTCGGCGGTGAAGTGGATAACTGGGAATGGCCTCGACACACGGGCGACTTTTCCTTCATGCGAGCGTACACGGCTCCGAACGGAACATCTGCGACGTATTCGAAGGACAATGTTCCCTATCATCCCAGGCGAGTTGTCAAAGTCGCGCCGGAAGGAGTCGATGAAGGCGATGCCGTGTTCCTGCTCGGTTACCCGGGACGCACAGCGAGGCACAAGACCGCCAGCTTTCTGAGGTTCGAACAGGACGTGCGACTGCCGGCGATCGTCGAATTGTATCAATGGCAGATCAGCGAGATGGAAAAGGCCGGAGCGAAAGATCGTGCTGTGGCTCTCAAGCATGCGTCTCGGATCAAGTCGCTGGCGAATGTGGAGAAGCGATCTCGCGGGCAACTGCAGGGACTTCGCCGAGCAGGCATCGTGGCGACTCGAACCGCAAGCGAGGCCGCGCTGCAGAACTTCATCGATGCCGAATCTGCTCTGAAAGAAAAGTATGGAACGATCCTCGCCGACATCAATGGCGTCTATTCAGAAATGTCGACAGCCGGTCAGTGGGAAATTGAACTTGCACAGCTCCGGCAGGCGTGTCGAGCCATCGCGTTTGGCTTTTACCTTTACGACGCGGCGGTTGAACGAGCAAAGCCGGATCTTGAGCGGGAAGCTCCGTACATGGATCGCAACTTTGCTCAGTCCAGCCAGGAAGTTCGAGTTGCCATGAGTGACTGGCATCCGCCAACAGACCAGATCATGCTGACAGGGATGCTGGAACGATTGTGTCGCAAGCCACAGGCTCAGTCGATTCCGTCGCTCCGGGAGTTCGCAGCTGACATTCCGGGAATCACTGTGAAGGCGGAAGCACTCATCACATCTACGAAGCTAGGAGACACCGCGTTCTTTGACGCGTGTCTGAAGAAGTCGCCGGAGGAACTGAAGGCCCTGAATGATCCGCTGATGAAACTGGTGATTGAGCTGTATCCCGCATGGGCGGAACTTCGCAGTCTGGACAAGACACGCGACGGGCGTCTCAATCAGTTGTACGGTTCACTGATTGATGTGAAGCAGCAGTTTGAATCTGCCAGTTTTGTTCCGGACGCAAATGCGACACTTCGATTCACCAGCGGCCATGTTCGATCATACTCACCGTCCGACGCGGTCATTCGAACGCCGATTTCAACGCTGAAAGGCGTGATGGAAAAGACCACCGGCGTCGAGCCCTTCGATACTCCTCAGGCAGTTCTGGACAGGTACGCCGCCGGTGACTTCGGACCGTTCGTCCATCCTCGGCTTGGGCAGGTTCCCGTTGCGATCCTGTATGACACAGACACGACCGGCGGCAATTCAGGCAGCCCCGTTCTGAATTCCAAAGGCCACCTTGTCGGCGTGAACTTCGACCGCTGTTTCGAAGCCACCATCAACGACTTCGCCTGGAACACCAACTACAGCCGTTCGATTGGCGTCGATATCCGCTACGTGCTCTGGATCACCGGCACCGTCTACAACGGCAAACATCTGCTGACCGAAATGGGGGTTGGGGGGTAGTTTTCAGTTTTCAGTGTTCAGTGTTCAGTTTTCAAAGTGGCTCGTGTCTCCGACGCGAAAGCCCGCCTCCACCATGCCCACAAATCAACGATGCGCCTTTGAAGCTGCAGTGTGACAGCATTCTCAGGCAATATCGGCCGGTCATGCACGTGCCTGAGCGGCGGGCACACACTGGAAGGACCAGAACCCTCAACCGGCCCTTGTTCGTGGTTGGCGGCGCATGTTACACCATGGTTGGGTAACGCGAGGTTCCGCCTTCGGCAGTCGTTGGTTCTTCAGTCACAGGTTCGACTCAAATGCTGCGCACACAGATCATCGGCCTGTTGTTCACGCTCGCCGGGAGCGGATGTGCGCTGATGGCTCCGTCGGGAATGCAGTCTACGCCGGCCGACATGGTCCCGGGACAGGATGCGATAGGGCAGGACCTTGATTTGCTTCACAACTGCCGATTCGATCCTGATGCGCCACAAATGTCACAGGATGACTTTCGGCCCGGACAGGAAGTGCAGGTCATTACGATGGACCGTCGTGTCAGGAAAACGTGGGGTCCTGAAGAGGTCAGCCTGACGATGACACTGTACGCTGGCACGGTCGAGTCTGTTGATGGCGACAGGATTGTTCTGAAGAACGTCATTGAGATGGTCGAACACCGTGCCGAACGTGGCGTCCCGGTGCTTCAATCCGTTCCCTATCTCAGCCGGCTGTTTCGCAACACCGGCATTGGACGGACCACCACTCACCTGCCGGATAACGTGACGATTCCTCGAAAGAAGATCGCCGGCGCCTTTGAGCTGTCGCCTTCCGGCATTGAAAAACTTCAGTCGCTGCGACGGGGCGAAGAGGTCGAAAAGTCATCGACTACTTCAGGCCAAGGTTAGCCTGCATGTTTTTCTTGTAGGCTTCGACGCCTGGCTGACCGTAGGGATTTGTTCCAACGAGTCGCCCTTCGACAACTGTTGCCAGCATCAGCATCTGGAAAAGCTGCCCGAGGGCATGTTCGTTGATGGTTGGCAGGATCAGGTCGGCGGTCGGGCGGCGGTCGTCGGCATAGGCCTGATTTGTTCCGTCGATCGCGGCTTGAAGAATGCGAGGCAGCGTTGTTCCGGCCAGCTGATTCAGTTTGTCCTGATCCAGATGATGCTGAGGCACGGTGACGGGAAGCTGCTGAGGAGCACCTGGCAGCAGGTTTGTGATCAGTTTGTCTCGCCGACCTTCCTGATGCTGCTGGCCTCGACTATGCAGGTCTCTGGTATTCACGACTGTCAATGGCGTCGCGCCGCGTTCGTGTTTACCAAGGCTTTCGCTGAGCAGCTGGTCGTACCACAAACCGGCGGCTTCCAGCTTGCTGCCCCATGTCGACAGAATGCGGCAGGTCATTCCGGCATCCTGTTCAAACGCATGACCAACGGCCACGTATTGCAGCACGACGTTGCTTTCGTACGGAGCCGTTCGGAAATGCTCCGTCATGTCGGCTGCTCCCTGAAGCAACGCGCGGATATTGAATCCTGCGGCAGCCGCTGGAAGAAGACCAACGGCGGTCAGCACTGAGAATCGTCCGCCGATTCCGTCCGGGATGGAAAAGACATCTTTGTAACCCGCGGCGTTCGACAGGCTTCGAAGACGTCCGGATTCGCCGGTGATTGGGACGATCAATGACTGAGCCTCCTGGCCACAATGGCGTTCGACAAGTTCTCGGAAGGTTCGAAAGGCACAGGCTGTCTCCAGCGTGCCGCCGGACTTACTAATGACGATCAGTGCTGTGCGACCATCGACCGAATTTGGACTGGCCGCGGCTCGCTGATCCAGAAGATTCAGGAGCACCTTCTGCTGATCGGAATCCACGTTCCAGCCTTCGAAATACAGGCGAGGCGTTCCGTTTCTCTGTGCACGTGACATTTCATTGTGGAACGGAGTGCGCAGCGCTTCGAACATGGCTCGCATGCCCATGTACGAACCGCCGATTCCGAGCACCACCAGTGAATCTGCGGCCGCCTGTAATCGAGCCGCGCAGGCTTCCAGTCGACCGACGAGGCTGGTGTCCTTGTTCGCCTTGAGATCCGCCAGCAGTTCTTCCGGCCATTGAATGAAGCCCGCGTCCAGCGGCTGTTTGGCTTCCGGGATCGCTGCACCGGACTGCCAGAGTTCCACATCGTTCAGCGTCTCATCCCGAGCTGCCAGGAGTCCGTCTTTCAGAAGTCCCAGGCGTCCGGAAGGCAGGAGTTTGAGTGCCGCTTCAGCAGAGTACTTTAACAGTTCACCGGCCATGGCCAGAGTCTTTCATGAACAGGCAGAACGATGTGAAAATCACATTTCGTGAGTCTGAACGATATCGACTGGTCTGATGTTTCGCCATGATCGAAGCTGCGGGAAATTGACCACTTCGAATCGAGTGCGGAGTTCACTGTTGGCGGGGCTGACAGCGGATGGTACTCTGTGGATCCAGCCTTCCGGCGAGTTCACCGAATCGCCTTGTTCCCACCCGCCATACTACTGCATTCCCGAGTCTGCCATGCGAACGCTTCATCGCCGATCTGTCCTTCGAGGTCTCGCGGGCGTGACACTCGCTCTTCCCGTTCTTGAGGCGATGGGCAAAGAGGTCGCCGAAACGATTCCTCGACGATTTTGTGCCATGTACACGGCCAATGGAATGTCGCTGCCAAATCCTGACAACGGGATCAACGACTGGAGCTGGTTTCCTCAGGTCGAGGGACGTGACTTTCAGTTTGGAAAGTCGACGGAGCCGCTCGCGCCGTTTCGCGAACACCTCAGTTTCCTCGGGGGCCTCTATCATCCCAGCGGGGTGAAGGCGGATCCTCACATGTGTTCCGACATGTGGCTGACCGGAGCGCCGCTGCACAATCCGAAGCCGGGCATGTTCAATTCCGTGGGGCTCGATCAGGTCATCGCGCTGCACACAAAGCAGTATTGTCGTCAGCCGTCGCTGGTTTTGTCGATCGACGCGGGTGTCGGTTTTCTGTCGCGCACCGGTACGATCTCCTACAACCTTCAGGGGCGTCCGATCCCTGCAGAGAACAATCCTCGCCGTGTTTTCGATCGGTTGTTTCGAGGCGATACGTCGTCGAAGGAAGAGCAGCGAGCAAAGCTGGCCTCGCGCATTCGGCTGGTCGATGCCGTCAAGGAGAGTGCTCAATCACTGAATCGAGAGCTGGGTTCTTCGGATCGTCAGAAGATGGACCAGTATCTGACATCCCTGGATGAGATTGAAGGACGACTGACGACGGCCGAACGATGGATCGATATTCCCATCAAGACTCAGGACTATTCACATCTGAATCTGGACATCACGAACGAAGGCGCGCCGGCGGACTATTATCGAAACATGTTCGATCTGATTGCACTCGCCTTCGACGCCGACATTACTCGGTCCGTCACGTTCATGCTGAATCGAGAAGACGGCATGGGTATCAGCGACACGTTCCCGCTGAAGCTGGGCCTGACTCGAACGCATCACAACCTGTCTCACGCCGGCGACAAAGACGGGCAGCTTGAGTTTGCCCGTTACGACTTGTTCCTGAGTCAGCAGATTGCGGGCTTCCTGAATCGGCTGCAACAGTATCAGGACGCTCAGGGAAGCGTGCTGGACAATACGATCGTGCTGTTCGGAAGCGGCTGCAGCACGACTCACAATCCCGCCAATCTGCCGACTCTGCTGGCCGGCGGACGCGGCATGGGACTCAAGCACGGAACGTACTGGCGCCGCGATGAGACTCCGATGTCCAACGTGTATCTCAGCATTCTTCGCACGATGGGCATCATGGAAGAAACGTTCGCTGACAGCACAGGAACAGTCGGCGACAGCATCTTCCCCTGCTGAAAAGTAGCCGTCACTCTCTGAGTGACGAACTGCGATTCCGTTGCTCTAACGTGCGATACTAATAACAGGCTAAGAATCGCAGATGCATCACTCAGAGAGTGATGACTACGATTAGTGATGGCTACGATGGGTGATGGCTACGATGGGTGATGGCTACTCTGAGAACTTGTAGAGGTACTCGTCAGTTCGCAGGAACATGGCATTGTCTGCGAATGCGGGAGTTGCAAACGTCCGACCTGGAAGCTGGTTTTTGCCGAGTTCTTTGAACTGCTTTTCAGGAGCGACCCACGTCGCGAGTCCTTCTTCGTTCAGGAACAGGATTCGACCGTTCACGAACACCGGTGATGCGGAGAAGTTTCCTCCGAGTCGTTCCATCCAGTGGCGCTCGCCGGTCTTTGCATCCACGCAGGAAGCGATTCCGTTGTCGGCCACAAAGTAGAGTTCGTCGCCGATCAGAAGCGGAGACGGAGTACTGGGAGCACCGCGCTGGATCCGCCAGACGACATGCGTGTCGGTCACATCACCGGAGCCGCCGAGCTTAACGGCCATCAGTTCCGGGTTGTCATAGTCATGATTGTAGAACACCATTCCGTGGCCTACAGCAGGTTGAGGAACAACGGACCAGCCTGGTGCTCGAACGCGGCAGACTTCCCTGCCGGTTTCCACATCGTACATCGCCATGTGTTCCGGGCCCGGTGAGATCATCAGCGCCTGCCCGTTCACCTCGGCCACTGTGGATGTCACAAAAGAATGGCTGAGTCTTGCTTCCACCGAGCGAAGCGTTTTCCAGGCGAGTTTTCCGGTCGCTGCATCGATTGCCGCCACAAACGGCTGTTGAGTTCCATCGCAGGCGATCAGAAGCTTTCCGTTGCACAGGACAGGCGAACCACCGTTTCCATGCAGCGGATTGTATTGCAGCACTTCACTGAACCATTCGACTGATCCATCGCTGGCCTTCAGCTTTGCCATGCCCTGAGCACCGAAGTGGACGTAAACCGAGTCACCATCGACCAGAGGCGTCGGGCTGGCGTGACTGTTCTTGGTATGGATCGCCGGTGCCTTCTCGAGGGCGCGAATTTCGCGATCCCAAATCACCTTGCCCGATTTCTGATCCAGCGCCATGGCTCGAAGAGAGAGTCCTTCTTCCTGAGGAACAGCCGTCGTCAGAAAGATGCGACCATTGGAAATGGATGGGGATGACCATCCGAGCCCGGGGATGGCGACTTTCCATTCCACGTTCTTCGAATCAGACCACTCCAGCGGACTTTTCGAAGTGACATGAGCATCGGCGTTGGGACCTCGAAACTGAGGCCAGTCACCGGGCAGACATGCACCAGGCAGGCACGCGAAGGAAGAAAGCAGAAGGGAAGCGGTGGGCAGAATGAGGAAGGAGAGCACGGCGGGATATCCTTTCAGATGCGGGATGAGTCTCTGAAAGGACGAAGTTTAGCGTCGAGCCCACGCGACGGTATTCCACTGCGAGGCCATCGTCGGATTCAGTCGGGAAAATGGTACAGGTGATCCATCACGCGACACGAGTCGGACCAGGATCGCCGATTCGACGTCCTGGAGTGTTTCCTGATTCCAGGTTTCAAATCCATAGTCCGGTGATGGATCAAACACCTGCAGGTTCCCTGAGGCAGTGCGGCCCAGGCTAACGACTGAATGTCCGACGCTGGACTGAAAGCCCTCTTCGCTTTGAGCCTGCGAAACCACATCGCCAAAGGTCAGCGAGAGGATTCCCGGGGAATGACTTCCTTCACGAAGTTCATCGCCGCTGATCTTTTCGACCACAACGTCCCAGGGCGTGCCTTCCGTCTTCAGTTTGAGTCCGCGGTAGAGACCAAGCCAGTGTGTGCCCTGGCGAGTCAGGCAGAGTTTACTCAGTTCACGTTCGGTCGCGTGAATTCCATGCAGGCGAAGTAACCCTGCGGCACAGGCTGGAGAGCAGGTTTGTTCTGTCGTCTGAAATTCCAGGATCCTCTCGAAGTCCACATCAGCACATCGCGGGCTTTCACCAAGAAGCGGGCTGACCAGCGAATACGCACACAGGGACAACAGAGCTGTTGAAAGGAATGCTCGTCTGACCGCTGAGATCGCCGCGGTGCGAAAACAGATCCCGGCGAAGAATGCTCCCATCAGCGGAAGCCAGTTGCTCAGAACAATCGCGGCGGAAAGAGGAACAATCGAAACCAGAAGCGGGCTGTCCATCAGCCAGTAAAGATATCCGCCCATCAGGACTGCGACGAGAATCTGCAGCAGAATCACGAGCCGCCGATTGGCCATTCCCTGAAGAGCCCCACCGCAGGCGGCAGCAACTCCGCAGAACGCAAGCATGGCCGTCACACTGATTATGAGATCCAGCATAAGTCCAGTCCCGGGCTATCAATTCATCAGCGGCTGGCCGAGGAGTTTCGTTCGTTAAGAACGAGTGAAGATTTTGTGGGTTTCCATAAAAATCCTCAAGAGGAGTGATCGAGACCCGAGCGCGGAACTTTTGCTGAAAATCCAGTATTTTTGACGATTTCGTGACTGGCGGGGGAAAACGTCCACGTGCTGTCTGGAAAAATTAACAAATCCGGCAGTTCATAACGTGGCCCGTGTCTCCGACGCGGAAACGCCCGGCACCGTCGGAACGCTTGCAGCCTGTTGACATAGGGCGAGGCTCCTGCCGAGCCGTTCAAGAGTCACACGCTCTCGGATTGGCACCGTCCAGGAGGGCATTCCACGCCTGCCGGCAACGCTCTGAAGGATTTGTAGTGGATCTCGCCAGATTGTTGATGAAAGGAACTCTGGCGAGTTCCACTACATTTCGAAGTGCCGGAAACTCGCTGCACAAAATTCTTCGTACCCTGTCTGGCGCGATCAATTGGCGGTCGACAGGTGACCAAGAATCGCGGTCGTCCAGACGATCGCGGATTCATAACTGCTGAAGATGAGCTGTTCATCCAGTCCCATCTGGAAGGCCAGAGCTGCCATCCATCGCCAGTCGGCTTCTTCAAGAGACTGAATCAGATCGATCAGAATCCCATTCGAACTTTCGCGATCCAGAAGCGATCGTCGAATGGATTCTGTAAGACTCAGGGAACTTAGAATCTCATTCATGGGCTGATCAAGGATGGCGTCCAGCAGCGACAGCATTCCCGTCAGAAACGCTTCTGCTGCAACCTGATCATTGGCCACCGCTTTGCAGATGGATTCACAGAACTTCGCACGGACGAGGCTCGTGATCAGCAGAACCTCGGGTTTCCCGCGACTCAGTTCACTCACCGAAATCAGAGTCAGCCACTGTCGCAGCGGACGATGGCCAAGCACGGCCAGAGCGTGGCGTATGGATGTGACGGTGGTCCGGAGTCCGAATGCGGGAGAATTCAGATACTGCAGCAGCCGCACTGTCAGTGCAACGTCCTGGCGAATCAGAGCTTCCACATCCTCGAGCGAAAACTGAGGACTGTTGACCTCGTGAAGCAGCTGAAGGTAGATCACCTGCGAAGGCTGCAGTTTCCCTGGCGAGCGACGACGTGGCTTGCAGTAGTAGCGCCCGTGGCAGTGCGAGTAGCCCAGCTCAACCGCTCGTTGAAAATGATCCTGAGTATCAACCGCGTCAGCAATCGCGGAGAATCCAAACCGAGTTGCTGCTTCGACAATCCTCTGATGCTGGTCGTCGGACAGTGCGGGGAATTCCACGTTCAGCATATCAATGTGCTCAAGCAGTGGCTGAGCACGGCGGTCCACAATGATGTCATCCAGGACCAGTCTGTAGCCGGCATCTCGAACGCCCACACACGCCTGAGTGAACTCGGTGTCCATCTGATCCGGGGCCGGCGTTTCGATGACCGTGGAGCCGGCTGGCATGGAGAGATATGTTCGATTCAGCAGCTGGTCTCGGTCTATCCCCACAATGAAGGAACGGTTGGCGGAAAGGTGCTGCAGTGACAGCATTGCATCAGAGGCAGGGTCCAGTGGTGCGGCCGGCCCCGTTGTCCTGACGGCCGCCGGCTGTGCCATCGGATCCATGCGCCGAAAGAGATCTGCGCTGCCGGTGCGGGCCATGACTTTGTAGGCAAAGAGTTTCTGGTCTCGGTCCACGACGGGCTGCCGAGTCATCCCGACCATACTTGTTGCCACTGGGCTGACGTTTGCCACCATGTCTGGAATTCCCCCTCCCAGGCAACGAAAGGGACTGGCCGGTCTGCAACCCCTTCGTAACCCATCTGCTGTGTTCACCGTTCACACGCCATCGGATGACGGCAGCAGCTCATTCAGGTTTGAGGGCTTGAAAAAGGTGCGACCAGACTCATCCGTTGTCGTTATCGGTGTGCCGCGCGGACGCTGACCGTTTCTCCGTCATACGATCCGCAGAATTCGGGAATCCCCCAACAGCGCGCGGGCATTCGGCCGGGCTGGAGGAGGAACTCTGGCGAGTTCCACTACGTTGGGGATTAGGAACAGGAACTCTGGCGAGTTCGAAGGCCGTGGTTGGAGCAGGAACTCTGGCGAGTTCCACTACGTTGGGGAATGGAACAGGAACTCTGGCGAGTTCCACTACAGGGTTGGGTGGAACTTCAGGACGTCGACCTTCTGCTCGATTTCTGCTCCGACAGCCAGCAGAGTTGCTTCGTCGTAAAGACCGGCAGACAGCGTGCAGCAGACAGGGCGAGTCTGTGGTTTCATCTCCTGCATCATAACCGGGATGGAAAGCGTGGGATGGCCAGTGAGGTTGGTGATTCCCAGGTCGTTTCCTCCGACGTAGCAGTCGACCTTTGTAAACACATCCACCATTTGTTTCATGAGGCGGTATCGCGCGCGAGCGGCATGCAGGAAGTCCACGGCTCCCACAAAATGTGATCGCTGGAAGATGCGTCCCCAGGCATTGATCCCGTCCAGATTGCCGGCGCGAGTCAGTGGTTCAAAGACACAGGCGGCTTCGACGTCGAGCATACTTGCCAGAGGCCACTCCGGAATTTCACGCGGCAGCTCCACATCGATCAGCTTCGCACCCAGAGCGACCAGAGCATCCAGTGCTGCCTGTTCCGGAGGACTCGTCTGGCTGTTGGTGACTTTGCCGATTCGCACCGAGGAAAGGTCCACGCGGCGAGGCCAGCCGAACCAGCGGTCAACGGCTGTCGGATCACCATCGTCCCGTCCATGAATGGTGGCCAGCACCAGTCCACAGTCATCTGCGGAACGCGCGATGGGCCCCAGTTTGTCCATCGTCCAGCTCAAGGCCATGCAGCCCGAACGAGAAACTCGGCCAAACGTTGGACGAAGCCCCATCACACCACAGCGCCTTGTTGGCGAGACAATACTGCCAAGTGTTTCACTGCCGATGGCGAACGGAATCGATCCGGCCGCCACTGCGCTGGCGGAGCCGGCCGATGATCCGCTGGAACCCTGTTCCGGATTCCACGGGTTCCTGGTCTGGCCATTGAACCACTGGTCACCCATCGCCAGCGCGCCCAGGGACAGCTTGGCGACCAGCACGGCTCCTGCTGCTTCCAGTTTCCTTGCGACAGTGGCGGTGGATGGAAGAGTCTGGTCCTTGAACTGAGGTGCTCCCCATGTCGTCGGGTAACCGGCAACGGCGATCAGGTCTTTCGCTCCCCACGGAATCCCGTGCAGAGGTCCTCGGTCCATTCCCGCCGCCAGCTCTCGATCTGCCTGTTCGGCCTGTTTGATGGCCAGATCGCGAGTCAGCGTGACGACGCAGTTCAGTCTGGGGTTGTGCTTCTCCAGTTGAGAAAGGCAGTGTTCCGCAAGCTGCACAGCGGTGATCGTGCGATTTCGAAGACGCTTTCCCAGCTCACGAATCGACAACCATGACAGGGAGTTGTCATCTGCTGTTTTTGCCGATGTATCGCCGGAAGGCTGATCTCCTGTCTGAGAACTTTCTGCGGGGGAAAGTTCGCGAAGCCATGGGCGAGGCTCGGACGATCGCTTCACAGATTCCGGGTCAGCGATTTCAGGATCAAACCGAAACGCCGGCAGAGTGTCATAGTCGAGTTTGATGGACCGGATCTTTTCGCCGTCTTCACGAACCTTTTTGAGTTCGTTCAGCAGTGACGTTCGCTGATCATCTGACAATGTAATTCCAGCGACCCATTCCGCAGCTTCCACCTGTTCTTTGGTGACGGAAAGAGACTTCGCTGCTTCATCTGCCAGCGCTCGCTGGAAGATGAGTGTGCCGATGCCTGTCGCGGACAGCGTTGCCAGAATGCGTCGCCGGGAGTGCTGCCGTGTCGTTTGTGTCACCGGGAACTGTTCAGGATCTGAGTGCATTCAATTCTCCAAATTCAGCCGGAAAAGCCTCATTACTTTGTTGTAGCGAAACGAATGCATCGTTTCGACGCGCTGCCTGTACTTCCCCTGGACATTGTGTCAGACATCTCTCAGGTGCCTCTTCAAATCGGGCACGCAACAGAGTCACGATGCGACGAACTTCGAAAGCGACCAGGACGATTGCAGACGACTGCTCATCCTTCAGTGCGATGACGTCCAGTCGCGCGTCGTGATGTTGAAGTGTCGTGATGATGATCAGGAGTGAGACAGAAGTCGTCATGATTGTCGTTTTCACCTTGACGCATTTCGCGCAACTCACCTATAACCCTGAAGGCTGGATCTGGTGAGTCTTGTTTGCCTCACCGCAGCCACTTGTATCTCGCGGTTGCCAGCGTCCGACACCGGCAGGCATCCTGCAATCCAAATCGGTGTCGATGAACTCCCCACGGAGGAAAATGGGAATGGCCGCAAAGAGCACCGCAGCAAAGGCACCAGCAGCAAAGACAACCAAGACCAAGACCGCTGCAAAGCCAGCTGCACCAAAGTCAACCAAGGCAAAGTCTGGTGCCGCCAAGTCAACCAAGGCAAAGACCGGAGCTGCTAAGGCAACGAAGGCTCCAGCCGCTAAGAAGCCGGCAGGAAAGTAGTCTGACTGAGACTTTCCAGCGATCGAAATCAGAAAAGGCCGTGAGTTTCACCTGCGAAACTCGCGGCCTTTCTTTTTTGTTCGTAGCCCGGCAGAACCCGGAAAAACACGAAGAAAGATCGTTTCGGAAGTTAGTGAAGTCCGTGAGCCAGAGGGCCTGGTCGTCCGGGACAAACGACGAAAACTGTTGGGATGCTGGCGACAACGGATTTGGATCGGTAGAGTGACTCCCGTTGTGGATGGCATTGCATTCCGGATGAACGCGGAACGATTCCTGCGTTCCTGCAATGCCGACTGTCTGTCGCGATCATGAACGGGAATGGAGTCACGCTTTATGGATCGAAGCCAACGCCCCGCACCTCATCTTGTGAACGGCCTGCGCCGTCTTGTTGACGATATTCGTCGCACCGCAAATCCTCAGGCCGTCGGACTCACGGATGTCGTCTGTGGCAGCACAAGTCTGCTCACCTTTCCGAACGATGACGTCTATTATTGTGGCCATTCGGTTGAGGTTCTTGCAGATCTGCATTCGTTCGAAGAAGTTGCGTGGCTGCTGCTGCACGGTCGCCTTCCCGGAGAAGAAGAGCTTGCAGACTGGAGTTCACTGATTTCCGATTCGGCAGTGCTCGATTCCTCATCGACGGAGATCTTTTCCATTCTTCCTGCCGGCGCGCGGCCGCTGGATCTGTTTCCACTCTGCATTTCGCTGCTTTCATTCTTTGACCCGACTCCGCACGATATCTCAGTGGATGCATCGCGTTCGCGAGTCTGGCGACTGCTGGCTCAATTGCCGCTTATGCTGACCGCAGGGCTCAATGGACGGGAGTTCAGGGATTTTGATGACGCAGCGGGAACTGAGACTCGCGCGGCACGGGAAAGTCTGACATGGGCCGGCCGACTTCTGCATGCGCTGCGAGGGACCGAGACGCTGCCGACCGTGACTGAAGACGCCGCGATGAATGTTGTGATGATCTGTCAGTGTCTGACGGAAATGCGTCCCGCCTGTTTTGCGTCTCGATTTGCAGCCAGCACGTCGGCTCAGATCCAGGCATCGATTCAGTCGGCTGCTACGGTCTTCGTTTCACAGTTGCGAAATGATCCGTTTGCCTGGACTTCAGATCTTCTGAGAGGATTTCAAAACCCGTCTCAGGCCGAAGCATGGTGGCGACGGCGCGAAGGTCAGCCGATGCCTTTTGGCTTCTCGTCCACCCCTGGTGATTGCCGAGTCGGATTGCTGGCCGAAGTCAGTCAGACTTTGCTGGGCAGCATTGATCGGATTCGCATCGCCGCGGCCGCCGCGCGCCTGGAAAAATTGCTCGAGGTCGAGAATATGAGTCCAACGCCGGACTGGGCTGCGGCAAAAGTCATGACTCTGCTGAACATACCGGCAGATCGCCAGACGCTCGTTGTTGCAATGGCGAGACTTGTGGGCTGGGCGGCACACGCGATCGAACAACAGTCATCTGGTAATGCACTGCTGCCCATTCTACGCTACGGCACTGCGGACGAGTCTGAGACTCCGTGAAGCCTGGCTGAACGGTACTCGCCGCAACACTTCTTTTGAGTTCGGTTTGAGATGTCGATCGCGTTCCAGCAGTGTATCAATCCTGATTGTGCCGCAACTTTTGATGTCGGTCAGATTCTGACAGCGTGTCCGAAGTGCGGCAGTCTTCTGGATGTGAATTACGACTGGAACGCGGCTCGTGTTCCAATGTCGCTTTCCGAGTTTGAAGAGCGCTGGAAGAGCCGGCTGAACCCGGTCGACTACAGCGGCGTCTGGCGATTTCGTGAGCTGCTGAATTTTGCTCGGGAAGATCAGATCGTCACGATCGGCGAAGGTCAGACCATTCTGCAGAAGAATGACCAGCTGGCTCGACAGTGCGACATGCAGCCAGGAACGCTGTACCTTCAGTACGAGGGCCTTAATCCGTCCGGAAGTTTCAAAGACAACGGCATGACGGCCGCCTCGACTCATGCTCGCATGGTCGGTGCGAACATGACGGCCTGTGCTTCAACGGGCAACACCAGCGCGTCACTGGCGATCTATGCGGGAGTCACCGGGCTGTTTCGCTGCATCGTGTTCATTGGCAGCGGAAAGATCGCGTTCGGAAAACTGTCGCAGGCCCTGGATTACGGAGCACGCACGATCCAGATTCGAGGCGACTTCGATGATGCTCTCGCCCGAGTTCGACAGATCTGCGAGAAGTATCCGATCTACCTTTGTAACAGCGTGAACCCGTTCCGTCTGGAAGGCCAGAAGACGATCATGTATCGCATTCTGGAAGGACTGGGCTGGGAAGTTCCCGACTGGATCGTCGTGCCGGGTGGAAATCTTGGAAACAGCAGTGCGTTCGGCAAGGCCTTCATGGAACTCCGCACACTGGGCCTGATCAACAAGGTTCCTCGACTGGCCGTGATCAATGCCGAAGGAGCTGCAACGCTGGACGAATTCTGGAACGTGCAGGGACTGCGCTGGAACGACGGGCGGCCTGATTCGTCGCTCCTGGAGTCACGCTTCCAGAAGATGGATGCAGCCAACGAGCGAGCATCCACGCTGGCCAGCGCGATCGAGATTAATCGCCCCGTGAACCTGATCAAGGCGCTGAGGGCGCTCGATGTCTGCGACGGAATTGTTCGCAAGGTCAGCGATCAGGAAATCATCGACTGCCGCGCCAGGATTGCGGCAACAGGCTTTGGCTGTGAACCCGCAAGCGGTGCAACAATCGCCGGTGTGTTGAGACTTCGTCGAGAGGGCGTGATTGCGGCGTCCGATCGTGTCGTCTGTATTCTGACCGGACATCAGCTGAAGGATCCGGATCTCACCATGGCTTACCATTCAGCCGATCCGGCCCTGATGGCAAAGAAGCTGACGCCCGCGGGAGTTAACAAGACGCCATTCGCCAACCCGCCGATTGTCGTCGACAATTCAGAAAAGGACATTGTCGCTGCACTCGGACTTTGATCATCAGCGATTGGCGACGGACTCTTCCATGGCCTGAATGGATAGTTCGTCCAGCAACGGCTGAAGACGTCGAAGTCCTTCTTCAACGCTGACCAACGGCTGGTAGCCGAAGTCACGCACGGCGGCATCGATGCGATAGGAATGTGACCCAGCCAGCTGCAGGGCGACAAAGCGAGTCATTGGTGGCTCACCTCGCAGACGAAGGCACGACCAGACAGTTTCCAGCACACTGCCGATTCGATACGCCGCCTTCGCGGAGATCTTCTTCTGCAGCGGAGGAAGATCGGTGCGCTGCAGAATCATCGCAATCCAGTTCCACAGGTTGACGGGTTCCGGATCATTGATGAAGTAGCTGCGACCGGCAGCCTTGTCGGACGTTCGAAGAGCCTGTTCTGCCTGCACATGGGCAGCTGCTGCGTTTTCGACGTAGGCCAGAGACACAACGTTGCTGCCATCACCCACCTGTCGCAGTCGCCCGCTGACGGCCCTTTGGATCAGACGAGGAATCAAGTGATTATCGCGTGGCCCCCAGATCAGATGGGGCCGCAGAGAAATGGTGCGAAGTCCGGCCACACCATTCGCTTCCAGAACAGCCTGCTCCGCCATTGCTTTGGAATGAGGATAGTGACACAGCCATTTCGTCGGATATGGAAGTGATTCGTCAGCGTCTTTGTGATCATGGCCGTCAAAGACGACACTGGGAGAACTGGTGTAGATCAGTCGAGCGACGCCGGCCTGACGACAGGCATTCAGAACATTCAGCGTTCCCGTGTAGTTGATACCGAAGTAATGATCCTTTGGACCCCAGATCCCGGGCACAGCGGCCGTATGGAAGACTGCGTCCATTCCCTGACAGGCTGACTGAACGGCGGACGCATCTCGGAGGTCTCCCTGAAAGGTGGGAACCTTCAAAGCCTCCAGCGTCGGGTATCGGCCTCGACAGAACACACTGACTTCAACGCCGGACTGCAGGAGCTGTTCAACGATGTACAGCCCGAGAAATCCGCCACCACCTGTCACCAACGCCTTCATGTCTGATCACTCCTGTTGGCCGCACGATGACAGCGCCGCATTCGATCAGCAAGCGTGAATGGAACCAGGGCTTTGATTCGCAAGTGTTGAATTTCCGCAACAAAACCACTGGAAAACACGACGTTGGTTACCGGGATTCCTCTGTAGGCCCGGCCGGAAATCCCCTGCCAAAATGGTTTTTGTGAACAATTATTTGACGCGTCACAAGCTCGACCTATGTTTCCCTGTCTGCCGAGAACACCGAGTCAAACACGGGTAAGCGGCAGTCGAAAACAACCAACACAACAGCGCGGTAAGGAAAGCTGGGAGCTTTGAGGGGACCTTGCCGCGCTGTTTTTTTTTGCGCGCAGTAGGTGCCGCTTGCCGAGCGGCATTTTGCGGCCTCGCCGAGCTTTTCTTATAGCGGAACGGCGCAAGCCGTCCGGTGAATTCCGGACGCAGACTCACCGGAGGGCTCGCGCCCTGCCGCTACTTTGCCCTGTCGTTTCACGGGCTTTTTGGCGATTCACGCAGGAAAGGTCGACTCTTCCGATTTTTCCGTTCAGAACGATTCTGACGGTTGCCGATGAAAGAGGTGCGTCGTTCTGCACGCCCTCGTGCGCGCGTTGACGCAGCGATCGCAATGGAATCTTTCCGTCTTTCAATGGTGTGCCACGGATGGACACGGAAAACTCATTTCTCAGTTCCAGAGTCTTGCTGACGACCGGGATCATTATCTCGACGCTGCTCCTCTGTGTGGTCGCCTCCGACTTTCACGCCTTCATGCCAGCAGGAAGTCCACCGAATCAGCAGGCATTGTCACAGCGTCAGCAAAATCGATTTGCGGAGTTTTACCCGGGCCGATCTTCCGGCACGTCAGGCACAACGGCGGCCTCTGCTCCTCGGGTCACTTCGACCATCTCAACAACGCCTGTGATCCCTGTGTCTCAGTCGACCGCAGTGACCAGCGAAAATTCAGTGACTGCGACGGAAGAACAGTTCTATACGCCCGACATCAGTGGGTCCGTGTCTGGTGCGGAAAATCAGAGTCCTGTCAATGTCACGATCAACTCAGATCTTGCGCCGCAGCTTGCCAGTTTGAACGCACGGCTGGATGAACTCTCAAAGCAGCTTGCAGAGAAGAATTCCAACGAACCAACGGAACGCGTTTTTGAGTATCGCATCGAGGAAGAAACGACAGCAAAGGCGGCTCAGACGGACAGGAAGGTTCCTCAGCACAATGTCGTTGTTGCCTCGGCATCTTCAGTGACCGAAAACACTCCTTCTGTTACTGGCCCCTCACAGTTTCCTTCGCCAGTCCAGCCTGCCGCTCCGGCACCACAGGTTGTACCGCAGTTTGCGCCGCAGCCTGTACCCGTTTCTCAGCCTGCACCGGTTCCACAGGTTATTGTCGTCACACAGCCCGTGTATCCCTGGGGCATGCCACCTGTGGCAACGCCTTTAGTGTTTCCGACGCCGATGAGCACTCCGGCACAGCACCCTGCAGCTGTGTCACATTCGCCGGCTCCGCGGAATGAAACCCCTGCTGAACCAGCGTGGGAGAAGGCTGAGCATCATGTGCACGAAAACAATGGGGTCCTCAATGTCTTTCCGCTCAATCTGCAGATGTCTCTGAACATTGCTCCTCCTGATAAGGGCGCTGAAACCGGAGCAAAGACAACGGAAGAATCAGAACCTGAATTCACATTTGAGGAACGACAGACAGACGCAAGACCAGCGTCCGTTCACAAACAAAAGGCAGAGCAGCAACAGGAAGGGCCAAAACTGGCCGCGCAGCAACAGGAAGTTCCGAAACGGGCAGTCCCATCTGAAGATCACTTCGCAGAGAAGGTCGTGAGTGACTTCGAGGCGGTGCCGAAGCCGGACGTTTCTCCTGCTGCGGCTGAAGTCGTTCCAGAATCAAAGGCAACCGCGATTTCAACAAACGCGCAAGAGACCGCTGAGCTGTTCATGCCGTTTGAGCCAATCGAGCCAGAACCAGCTCCGAAACCAGTTGCTGCTCCGTCGAAACCGCCAGCACCTGTGACCACGCCGCAGCCGAAAGAAACGGCTGTTGCCATCATCATGAATCCAACGCCCATGAAGCCCGCGGCCGTGAAGCCCGAACCAACCGCTCAGGTTTCCGAGGATGATGTCCCTGTCCTCGAGCCTATCATCGACCCGTCCGTCGAGCCTGCATCGGCGACAAAAACTGCAGAGTCGGTCCCGTTTGCTCCAGAGCCGAAGGCTTCGGAAACAGATGCAACATCATCGCAGAAGGTCGTACCGTTCCCGGAGCCAGATCCAATGTTTCAGACACCGTCGGCAGTCAGCGGCCTGCCACCACAGGCGCTGATGACCGTTCCGGCTGCTCCAGAGCCTTTCCCTGCTCCGTTCAATCCGGCTCCTGCAGGTACATCAACGTCTTCAACGTCTCCCATCGTTGAAGAACCGTTTCCACAACCACAGACCGCACCGCCGATGATGATGACTCCTGGAGTCGACACGTCGGTTCCGCAATCATGGTCGTTTTACGAATCCGTTCCTGCAGCCGGCTCAGAGAAGGCACATCGGTCAGCCCCTGAGAAAGCCGGGAAGAGATCACGCCTGTCCGCTGTGCGCGAGGCATTCTCCGAGGCGGGTGAAGAAGTCCGTGAGCGATTCGACAGCGTGACTCGACCATCCTTCGATCTTCCCAACTGGATGGAAAAACTCGGATCAGACTCACCGACATCCGAGTCCATGGCGCCGGGATCATTTCAGGCACCAGTCCAGTCGAATCCCGGAGCATCAAACGCCGCTGGTCCTCGTCGATTCCACGATGCTCAGAACGCCACAGGAAAACCTGGACAGGCGATGGTGCAGGGCCATCCATCTGCAGTCGCTCGTCGTGAACCAAATCGACCAGTCAACCTTCCAACTGGTTCGCCTCGACCAGCCTCTGCATCGCAGACAGTCATGCGAACTTCCGGACAGTCGCCGGTTTACATGCCGACTCAGCCGAACGTTCAGCCTGCGCGAGTCATGACATTCAACGGACCAGGCGTGTCACGTCCTTCAATGCCGGTACCTCAGTTCGATACACCGGACTGGATTGAAGATCCGCCCGTTCAATGGCCATCGCCGCCCGTTTCACAGACCGCACATCGGCTCTCCAGCGCCCTGCGATTCGCAGGCCAGCCGAAGGTTGTTCGCTAACGCCCGCGACCGTAGCGGAACTCACCAGAGTTCCTCATCCCAGCTATCTCATTCCGGCAGGACAATCATCACCGGCGCGGCATCCTCGGGAACAATCGTCATCCCGCGCAGCTCCGGGCCATCGGGCTTGTCACGACCACAGCGAACAGTGAACGGCCCTGAAGAAAAAACAGTCGGCCGAAATTCCTTTCCGGCAGTCCTCACGGTGTATTGGACTTCGCCATTCGACTCATCCACGACCTGAACGACCGCCGTCGCTGCGTTTTGCACCTTGAGAAGTGGCAACGTTCCCTTCACGGCCCGTCCATCATTTGCGTCCATATCAAATGTGACGGGCCACCCTGCGAACTGTTCGGAGTCTCCTTTGCCGACATCACAGAATCTTGGCCAGCATTCGAAGGTGATCTTTCGAGTTGCTTTGTTGAAGCGAGCAATTCCAAACCCATCCGCTCGACGAAGCTCATCCTGAGGATCTTCGGGATTGGCGTAGGCCAGCATCGTGATGCGATTCCCCAGTCCGTCTTCATAGTTGCCGGTCCATGGAAGCGGACTGTTGGGAACAGGATTGGCGCCGGGCTGCTCATTTTCCGGATGCCACCAGCGACCATAGATCGTGTTCACGATCGCCGGACTTGTGAACGCATACGGTCCGTCATCCCACGCATCAATGCCATGGCGAACCACAACAGCAAGATGCTGATCGCCGCACAGATGAGTCGCTCTGGCTTTTCGAATCTCCACCAGAGCTGCACGACGCCCGGACTGGGGCCAGCCGTTGCAGTCGAGATCTGCAAGCAGTCGCTCGTTCCTTCGTCCATGCATGTGCACTGCTCCGCAGAACGCTGTCTGAGACAGCACACACTTCATGCGGGCATTCGTCCAGTCCTCCGACCACTCTCTCAGAAACTTCAGCTGACGGTCGCCCAGAAGCTGAAGCCCCGGAAGGTCGATCGATGCACGATCATAGGCCGGATCGGTGATATGATCGGGCCTTGGTCCCTGCTGAGGAATTGTGCCTTCCGGGCCGGTCTTGAACTTTCGATCTTCAAGAATGGCGAAGTCGATGCCGCCCAGTCGAAGACGAGTAAAATAGACGCCGATGTTCTGCTCGACCGGAGTCGGATCGACGGGATCAGGAAGGTGCCACGTCTGACATCGTTCCACCATGCGAACATACTCAGCGGGATAGTAGTATCCTCCGTCAGGTCCGGTTGGCTTGAGCGATTTCTTTCCGCTGGCTCCCCACAGGTTTGGGTGTCCCACATCATGATCATCCGGAATTGCAACGACCGGACGATCCCTTAGAACGTCTTGAAACTGCATCCCCCATTCCAGCCATCCAAACGTGTGCTGAGTATGGTGGTAAGACTGATCGCCGGCAAAAAAGAGCAGGTCGGGATCCAGCTTCTTCAGGTTATCAACAATCGTTGCTCGCGGGCCAGGTGTCCGATTGGAATTGCAGGACAGCGATGCCACGACGATCGTCTCTTTGTCTCCGGGATCTTTTCGAATGAGTCCTTCGAAGGATGAAAGTTCTCCGAGACGGACACGATACGGAACACTGACGGTTCCATCCCAGTTGCTGATTCGGAAATGAGCACTCCAGCCAGGGTAGACGATCTCCGCTTCCGCCGCCGGGACCCATGCGTCGCCTCTGTGAAATTCGAGAACAACTCGACGCGGTTCATCGGGCTTCAGAGGATAAAGCTGTGCCGACAGCTTCAGCGTTCCGGCATCGTGAGTGTACAGCGCGAAGGCCACAACTTCGGAGCGGGGAACCAGAAGGCGAGGCTCCTGGACTTGTCCCTTCTTCGCGCCGCGCTGAATCGTGACGAGCTTCCACCATTCGCCCGTTGCATCCGAATCGAGGTCGGGAAACTCCGGACCGAACGGATGAGCCTCCTGGACCATCGAGAACACTGTGCTGCTCATGCCGAGCATCGTGGTCAGGACAAGCAGCAATCGGAAACCGACGATCATGGGAATACTCTTTCCGGTGGAAACAGAAAAGCCCGTCGACCCTTCGATCGTTCGGGCTTCTCATCAATTCAACGCTTTGCAGTTCACATCAGTGATGCGGTGGCGACTACTTTGCTGCAATGCAGAAGAGATGCTGCTCACCGCGAATAAACAGTTCCTGATCGACCGGAGCGGGTGTCGCGTCAACCGTTTCGCCGACGTCGTTCGTCGCGACAATCTTCAGTTCCGGCGCGTCTTCGATCACAACCGTCGTTCCGGCGCGGGAGGTCAGATACACGTGGCCACCGGCGGCAATCGGAGATGCATAAATGGAATCGAGACGCGGGATTCTGGCGGCCGTATAGAATTCCTTACCGCTGCTGGCGTCAACACAGGTCAGCTGTCCGTTCTTCCCTTTGTGGAAATAGATTCGTCCGGATGAAAGCAGTGGAGAAGCGATGTCCGGTGTGTCATGATTGATCGTCCAAACAACCTTGTCCGTGCCTTTGATGTCGCCCTTGCCGTCCAGCCGGAAGGCTCCCATGAACGATCCTTTGTGACCGCTGCCGACAATCACCAGTCCGCCGTCCGCCACGGGTGATGCACACGGACGTTCTGTCTGTCCGGCACAGCGCCAGAGTTCCTTGCCGGTCTTGAGATCGTAGCCGCGAGCACACGTCTGACCGTTCATAACAACCTGCTGTCCGCCGTCATAGTCGACAACCAGAGGAGTTGCCCAGCAGGTCGGTTCGTCGCGATCTGTTTTCCACAGCGTGCTTCCCGTCTTTTTGTCCAGACAGAAGAGAGCGGATGGCCCCTCATGATCCCAGGGAACCAGAATGACATCACCGTACAGCGTCGGAGAACTGCCCTCGCCAAAGCTGTTGCGAGTATTCATCTGACCGAAGTCATCGCGCTTCCAGACCAGCTTGCCGTCCATCGTGTAGCAATACAGTCCGCGGGAACCGAAATGAGCATACACGTGCCTGCCATCGGTGCATGGGGAAGCAGAAGCAAAGCCGTTGGTGGCATGAGTCTCCTGATGAGGTGCCGCCGTGACGGCCGTCTGTTCCCACAACAGCTTTCCATCGGCGCGATTGTAGCAGAGAACTTTGAAGTCCATCTTTGGAAGTTTGCCCCGTCCGCCTTCTTCCAGGGGCACAGCCGTTGTGACAAAGACCTGCTGTTCCCAGATCACCGGAGATGAAGATCCTCGGCCAGGCAACGCAACCTTCCACTTCACGTTTTTGGAATCACTCCATTCCGTCGGAGGATGTGCTGTGGGTGACGTCCCGTTGCCCGTCGGCCCGCGCCAGTGACCCCAGTTGTCGGCCAGGGAGTTGCTGAGAAAAACCACAGAGAACAGAGCTGGCAGCAGCAAACGTCGAAGAGAGACCATGTACGTTCCTTCAAATTCAAACACATATCGAGCAGGACGAAAGGACTTTACCTCCCTGACGCACAACTGTCGATAATGCGCACCCAGTGTAAAACGACTGTCCTCAGTCGTTACCCGCTGCCAACCGCATCTCACTTCAAGTTGTTCGGCGAGCGGGATGCGTCAACTTCCCGGTATGCGATTCGTCCGCGAAAATCGCATTTGCAACCGCGAATGAACGCGAATTGACGCGAATCAAACACAGGCCAGCCCATCATTTTTCTGCCGATCACCCAGTGTAAAACGACTGTCCTCAGTCGTTACCCGCCGTTAACCGCATCTCACCCCAAGTTGTTCGGCGAGCGAGATGCGTCAACTTCCCGGTATGCGGTTCGTCCGCGTAAAGCGCATTTGCAACCGCGAATGAACGCGAATTGACGCGAATCAAACATAGGCCAGCCCATCATTTTCTGCCGATCACCCAGTGTAAAACGACTGTCCTCAGTCGTTAACCGCCCTCGACCGCATCTCACTTCTGGCTTTTCGGCGAGCGAGATGCGTCAGCTTCCCGGTATGCGATTCGTCCTGCCGTGGAACTTAGACAGAAAATGGGTCACAGAAAATAATCGCTGTCGCTGTCGCCTGCCTTTTCTACTTCTTCGGTTCCTTTCGGCTTGTTTCTTCATGCCTTAGAAAATCGGACCGGGCATCCATGGGCAAAACTCTTCGTCGCCGATGCCCTGTTGTTCGCTGAGTGTCTTGTCGCCGCTGGCAACGGCGACGATCTTTTCGAAAATTTCTGTGCCCACGTTTTCGATCGAATCGCCATCCAGAATGCTGCCCGCATTCAGGTCCATGTCGTCTCGCATGCGGTTGTACAGCGGCGAGTTCGTGGCGACCTTGATCGTTGGAGTCGGCTTGCATCCAAAGCAGCTTCCTCGGCCTGTTGTGAACACAACGACCTGACAGCCACCAGCCACCAGACCCGTCACGGAGATCGGGTCGTAGCCAGGAGTATCCATGAACGTGAATCCTTTTTCCGTGATCGGTTCTGCAAACTGATAGACGGCTCGCAGCGGTGCAGTCCCGCCCTTTGCAACTGCTCCCAGTGACTTCTCGATGATCGTCGTGAGGCCGCCCTGCTTGTTGCCGTAGGACGGGTTGTTGTCGATCGAAGCATTATTTTTCTTCGCGTAATCTTCCCACCAGCGAATCCGTTCCAGCAGCAGCTCGCCGACGGCCCGAGTCACCGAACGTCGAGTCAGCAACTGCTCAGCTCCATAGACCTCCGGTGTTTCCGCCAGCACCGATCCGCCACCGTGAGCCACCAGGAGATCGCTCGCGTAACCCAGCGCTGGATTGGCGGTAATCCCGCTGGCCCCGTCGCTGCCACCGCACTGAAGGCCCAGAATCAGTTCCGACAGCGGGATCGGTTCACGTCGCACATTGTTCGCATCCGGCAACAGTTCTCGCAGCACGCCCACCGCACGATCCACTGTGCGTCGAACGCCGCCGACTTCCTGGATATTCAGGATCATCGGCAGCGAACTGTCCTTTGAAGCGGAACGGCCGCCGAGCTGAATCAGTCCCTGAGTCTCCTGAAGATGACTGGCCTGAGCCGTCTCGCAGCCGAGTCCCAGAACAATGCAGGCCGCGATGTTGGGATGACGAGCAAATCCGGCCAGCGTTCGATTCAACAGCAGGTGATCTTCGCCGTTGTAAGCGAACGCACAGCCACTCTTGTGAACGATCGGGATGACACCATCAATGTTCGGAAACGCGCTCAGGTCGGAGCGAGACAGTTCCTGAGCCACGTAGCGGGACGTCGTGGCCGAACAGTTCACCGTGCTGATGACAGCGATGTAGTTTCGAGTCCCCGCGGCTCCGTTCTTCCTTCGGTAGCCCTGAAATGTACGAGGAGCGGGCGTCGGGAAGGAAACGAGTTCCGTTGAAAATTCATAGCCGGCCTTCTCACGCTCAATGCTGACATTATGCACATGTACCCACTGGCCAGGAGCAATGTCGGTTGCCGCGGATCCAATCGGCTGTCCGAATTTCCGGATCGTCGCCCCCTTGAGTATCGGAATCAGAGCAACCTTGTGGTTCACCGGAATCGACTCAGCAATCGTCAGGCTTCTTCCCGCAACCGTAACCTGTTCTCCTTCCCGAAGCGCGCGACGAGCCACAGCGATGGTGTCAGTTGGATGAAGAAGAAGGAGGGGTTCGAGTGATGCCACTGGGATGGTCCGGCAGGAGAAAGTTGAGGTTCGAGCAGGAAACGACGCTTCGTAAAAGACAATAGGAAGCATGCATTGTCATCTACGCGGGCACAGGCCACAAGCCCGGCATCAGAGAAGAACTTCCTCGCAACCGTGCGCGGTGTCTCCGACGGGAAAACTTCCCCTGCGGATGAACACGAATTGACACGGCATGATCAAGTTACGAATCCTCGGAGAGCGGAGTGTGTCAACGCTCCGGTATTGTGTTTTTGTCTCAAAACCATTTCTCTTGCCGTGGCCTCATCTGGTCCGGACCGCACATGGAAACAGGCTGCCCGGGCGGGTAAAATCCAGACCGCGCAGACAGATGCTTTTTCGTGGGCTCCAAAGGGGGAATTCCATGTCGGAAAGCGAACTCAGCGACGGTGAGCGATCGGTCCTTCCTGCCGTCAGAATGATTCGGCAACGCCCTGCGATGTTCATCGGCGACACGGGGCAGCCGGGGGTCAACCATTTGCTGTTTGAAGTCTTCTCCAATTGCGTGGATCAGTTCTGCGCGAAGCATGCGACAGAAAGTCGTATTGAAATTGAAGGGCGCACAGTTCGAGTGTCTGATGACGGCGAAGGCATGCCGTTTGACATGACCTGCAGAGACGGTCTGGGAAATGTTGCAACGAAGTACCTCACCAACATTCACTACACCGGAACTGCCGATGGGCACACACCGCACGTGCACGTGAGAGGGCTGCATGGCGTGGGCCTTGTGGCGGTGAATGCTCTGTCGGAGTCATATGTCTGCAGAGCGTGGCGACGCGGGAAACTCTGGGAACAGAAATTCATCCGAGGCGTTCAGGTCGCTGACGCCGCTGTCATTCAGGAAGGATGCGGCCGCGGAACGACGGTGGAGTTTATCCCGGATCCGGAGATCTTTGGCAGATTTCAGGTGGATGCAGCTCAGGTTCGCGGAGCTGTTCAGGAGACAGCCTATCTGCACCCGGGACTGCGTGTTCATTTTCAGACTGAGCACTTTCATTTCCCGGATGGGCTCGCGGAACTGGTGCGTTCCGAATTGCCGCAGACCGGATCAGACGGACCGGTCTTTTCCGTCAAAGGCCGAACGGGTGATGTCGAGTACTTTGCTGCGGCCGCTGGTACCGCTGACGGGGAAACCAACTGGAGAACCTGGTGCAATGGCTTTCCGTTGTATCAGCATGGAAGCAACAAAATAGCATTTGTCAGAGCCCTGCGAACAGCGAAATACTCGCCAGCAATCGCCGTCATTCATGTCCTGATGCATGACCCTCGCTTTACTTCACCGAATAAGGGCCTGCTGAACAATCCGGAAATCGAAAAGCCCCTCGCGGCGGCGATCCGAGAAACTCTGATCCCATGGTGCAAAGAAAACCGCGTCGGGAAGTACTCGGGCTGAGGCGATTCAAATGCTGACTTCTCGCTCATCGGCAAGGCCTTGAACTGAACAAGACAGGCCGTCCGGTGCTGTTAGGCGACGAGCTTGAAAACTCCTGCAGGCATTGGCACAGTGCACCCACAAGTCGGGAACATCTCGATGGTCCTGAACAGGATTCCTGAAAGACGGTGAGGGGAAGAATGGGCACGAAGCGAGCCAGGTTCAAATGCGACGGACAGATGGTTGATGTGCTCGAAGGCGCCTATCTGTCCGGAGGCAAGCCAACACCGGAGGCGCGTGAGTTTGCGGCATCGATCTTTGCAATGATGGATAAGATCCGGAAGTTTGCATCACGGAAACTGCGATCGAGGTACAATGATGCCTGGCGAGATGACGATGCGCCAAAGATCGACGAGAGCGAGTTCTGCAAACTCCTCGGCCAGCCCAAGGTCGTCCTCTACGACGAAGAGGGCAGCGCCTCAATTTACTTCAGCCCAAAGTCTCTCTTCGACGGACATGGAGTTGAGGTCGCTCTGGCCGCCGGCAAGCCATACCACGCCACCGTCATTGGCTGAGTGGCAGGAAGTCGATCTCTCACTCAGCAGAAGTGACCTTAGAGGGCAATCCATGGAGAGCGGAGTGTGTTAACGCTCCGGTCTTGCGTCTCACCCAAAAGAACGTCACTCCAGCGCCTTTAACACGCTCTGCACTTTCGTTTCGAACACGCCCTGCCATTCGGGGGCGATGAGGGTGTCGCAGTCTTCCTGGGCGTAGCCGGGGTTGAGGCGTTGGGTGGTTGTTGGCGTGTAGTAGATGTAGCCGTTGGTGTAGCCGGCGACGAAGGTGAAGCGGTGCGGGGAGGTCTGCTTGATGTTCAAGCCGATCTGTACGGTCAGTTCCCCTGGAAATGTCACCAGCATAAAGTCGCCGATGCGGAGGCCGCCGACCTCGACTTCCAGTGGCCTGCCAGCGGCGTCTTCCGTCTGCTTCTTGTGCATCTTCAGCAAATCCAGGTTTGTCTGAAGGCGAGTCAGTTTCTCCATGGTTCGAATGTTCTGCACGTACGCGTCGATGTTGGCTCGATTGGTGGCGTCGAGCTTTTCCAGGTCCGGGCGGTTGTTGGCTTTGTCGAGCAGATAGCGGTGCGAATAATACGACGGATACTCGGGCTCCAGTCGATACTGCAGATACAACGGCACAAACGTTTTGAAGTTCAGACTCGTTCCTCTTAGCGACTGCAGCAATTTGGTCTGTTCAGCCTGAGCGGCTGCGATGCGAGCATCGAAGTCGATCGCTCGGGGAAGCTCGAGCGACTCATTGACGACTTTCAGCGTCGCGCCAGGCTTGCTCGCCATGGTTCGGAGACCGCGAAGGACGTTCAGGCCGAGCATGTTGCCAAAAGGTTCGCAGTCATGCGGCTCGTGCACACCTTTATAGACAACCGGGATTGATGTCGCCCGCACAGCCCTGCACAAAGAAGGCCATCGAATCATGGCCCAGGTTTTCTTCGATGACTCGCGAAGCAAATCCTGGGAAGTCCGCTGAACTGGTTCCGGCCGGAACTCCCAGAATCGGATGGCACGCAAAGTTGTAGACCACGGCAAGTGGCGTTCCGTCATTCCGATCCAGACGCAGCAGGCCGATCTCCGGATCCACGGGACCGATGCTGACAACTTCATCATCCCACGGCATCGAATACGCATGACGCACATCCGCCTCGCTGCCGTCCTTCAGCTTCAGACGCCGGTTTTCCATGATGCGGACTTCCTGCCCAACTCCGACGGCAGCTCGCACAGGAACAAGATTCTTCCACGCCTGGCTGACACAGTCGGCCGTCTTCGCTGCGACGTCCTTGCAGACGATCCCATGGCAATGACTGGCGTTGACGAAGACATGCTTCGGAGGAATCCCGTGAGCCTTGTGGATCGATTCTCGAATCGTGCCAAGATAGGCGTCCGAGATGTACCCGATGCCACCGATCGACACGGCATCGACAGTAATCAGCACGAATGACGTTTCGCCATCCTTCAGCACCAGGGCCTTGGCGAAGAGCGGATCGTTTGAGGCGGCCGTGGGTTCGGTGATGTCGACTTTCGCGGTGCCGGCTAGCAGCTCGGCGGTTGCTTTTTGGGGAATGACAAGACAGGCGAAAAGGCAGGCAAGCACGACCAGGGTTTTCATGGTGTGTGGGCCTTTGATTTTGGGGGGAAGCGGGGGAGATGTGAGATTAAGATTAGGATCAAGATTAGGATTAAGAGGCTGGGTTTGGCTGGGTTCCCGCCTGCGCGGGAATGACGGGAGGGCAAAAAGGTAAATCATTCAGAAAAGAGAAGATATCCGCGGCTAACGTGTGTTAGCGGATGCCGGCGAGTTTGATGCTGTGTTCGACGATGTCGTAGGCTGCTCGTGGTTTGCCGATTGCCTTGGATGCGGTCTGCATCTGTTTCAGGCGTGTGGGATTCTTCAGCAGCATTTCCAGTTTGTAGCTGAGTGCTGATGGATGATTGGCTTTGACGGCGGCACCGTTTTCCAGAAGGTAGTCGCTGTTGCGGCTTTCCTGTCCGGGGATCGGATTCACGACGACCATCGCGAGTCCTCGTGCGAGTGTTTCTGATGTCGTGAGGCCGCCAGGCTTGGACACGATGATGTCCGCACAGCCCATCCAGGCATCCATCTCATTCGTCAGCCCGATGATGTGGACTCGGTGGCGTCCCGGCGGCTTGATCTCTTCCAGCTTCGTCTTAAGTGCTGCGTTTCGTCCGCAGATCACGACCAGCTCCATTGGTGTCGTCACGTCCAGAAGACTGCGATACACGCCTTCGACAGGACCGACTCCAAAGCCGCCGCACATCTGCAGAACAACCGGGCGATCACCTTTGACGTTCATGCGTTTGCAGCATTCTGCGCGATCCGCAGGTTTCGCAAAGGCAGGCATCACGGGAATGCCTGTGACCGTGATTTTCTTCGCCGGAACATTCCAGTGCTGAAGATGCAGTTTGCCTTCTTCGGTCGCCGTGAAATAGTGCTCACACGGTTCATTCACCCACAGGCGATGAGTATCAAAGTCCGTGCAGACGGTGACCTGCGGCGCGGAGAACTTGTCCTTAAGCTTCAGCTGAGCAATTCTCTCCGCGGAAAGAAAATGCGTGTTGATGACCAGGTCACACGGCTCGCTCAGAAGCCACTTTTGAAAGTCTCGCAGGTTTAGTTTGTCGACCGCGATTCGCATGCGGTCTCCGAGCTTTCGGCCGAACGCTTTGTCTTCATCCATCTTGTCGTACACATAACCCAGCAGATGCGGGGCTCGACCGACCAGATCCAGATAAGACTTCGCGTAGACTCGACGAAAGGCTGCCGGAGTAAACTCCAGGACATCCCGAGCCACGACCTCCGCGTCCGGCAGAAGTTCTCGGGCAGCCGCCGCGACGGCTTCACCCGCTTTGATGTGGCCCGCACCGACCGCTGCGGAAAGAACGAGGATTCGCGGACTGGAAGACTTCGCCAAACGCTTCGCCATAACGTGCCTCTCGCTGTGTCAGGATTCAAGGGCGGGACGCGAGTACTATGGCGGATTGGTTGGGAGAAGGGGAGGGGAGATGAGGATTAAGATGAAGATCAAGATTAAGATTAAGACGCTGGGTTCCCGCCTGCGCGGCAACGCTGTGAAGGATTTTGTAGTGGATCTCGCCAGAGATCCCAGAACATTCGTTGATGACGGGAACTCTGGCGAGTTCCACTACAGCTCGGAGCGCCCCAGAAATTCGCTGCAGAAAATCCTTCACAGCGTTGCCTGCGCGGGAATGACGATGAGTTGGGCAGAGTCGCGGTTCATCACTCGGAGAGTGATGGCTACTAGGTCATGATGTTCCAGATGGGCTGAGCGCCTTCGACGCCGACGAGGGAGTTGTTCAGGCCTCCGAAGAAGTACGTCAGTTTTTCCGGGCTGAGTCCCATCAGAGTCAGAATCGTGGCGTGCATGTGCTTCACGTGGTACGTGTCATCCACGGCGCGGCTGCCGAGTTCATCGGTCGTGCCGGCGCTGGTGCCGCCTTTGATTCCGCCGCCGGCCATCCATGTGGTGAAGCCGTAGCTGTTGTGATCGCGACCGCTGCCGGTGGCGTATTCCGCCGTTGGCTGTCGTCCGAATTCGCCGCCCCAGACGATCAGAGTATCCTTCAGCATGCCTCGTTCTTTGAGGTCCTGAATCAGGCCGGCAATCGGCTTGTCGGTTTCGCCGGCATGCAGATTGTGGTTTGCTTCCATGTCGGTGTGAGCATCCCAGTTGTCGTCGTTATGCGCGCCTCCGGAATAAATCTGGATGAAGCGAACACCCCGCTCGACCAGTCTTCGAGCCAGAAGGCACTGGCGTCCAAACTTTTCACTGCGAGGATCGTTCAGGCCGTAGAGTTCCTGAGTCGCCGCGGTTTCCTGGCTGACATCCACGGCTTCCGGTGCGGTCGCCTGCATGCGGTAAGCGAGTTCGTAGCTGGCGATTCGAGCGGCCAGGTTGGAATTGTCCGCGCGAGGAGCCAGGTGTGCTTCGTTGTACTGACGCAGAGTATCCAGAAGGCGTCGCTGAGCACCGCCGGCCAGTTCCTTTGGCGGAGTCAGGTCCAGAATCGGATTGCCGCTGGATCGCATGACGGTGGCCTGATACGTCGCCGGCATGTAACCGCTGCTCCAGTTCTTGGAACCGCTGATCGGACCGCCTCGAGGATCCAGCATCACGACGAACCCAGGCAGGTTCTCATTCACGCTGCCAAGACCATAATTCACCCACGATCCCAGACACGGATGACCACTCAGGATTCGTCCGCTGTTCATCATCAGCATCGCGGATCCGTGAATCGGCGAATCGGCTGTCATCGAGTGAATGAACGCGATGTCATCGACCTTCTGTGCAAGGTGAGGAAACAGGTCGCTGACCCACTTGCCGCATTCACCGTACTGCTTGAACTTCCAGCGAGGTTCGACGATGCGTCCCTGATTGCGATGTCCGCCTCGACCAAACGTCTTGACTTCGATGGTCTTGCCGTCCATCCCGTACATCGATGGCTTGTAGTCGAATGTGTCGATGTGGCTGGGGCCGCCGTACATGTACAGGAAGATGACGCTCTTGGCTTTCGGAGCGAAATGAGGCTCTTTGGCAGCGAGCGGGTTCTTGAATTCCGTTTCGCCATCCGCCGCCACGGACTGCGATGCAAGGAAACCATCTCGGTCCATCATGGCCGTCATCGCCAGCCCGGCAAATCCACAGCCAGTCTGCCAAAGGGCTTCACGCCGAGTACGTCCGCAGAAGTTTCCAGCAGTCATCAGTCTTCTCCACAAGGTCCCGCAGGACACGAGTTACGATTTCTACGCGAGACAGAGTACCCTCCGAGGAGTTTGCCGAACAGACAAAAGCCCGGCTGTTTCGAGCGATCGCCGATCCGGACGGTTTCTGAGAATTCAGACGCTCCCCAGGCACGCGAAGCGAGCGGGCGAGCGAGCGTCAGCGCCGTCTGGCCGCAGGATGGACGCCCTCGTCCGTCTGCATCTGCTACTTTTCGCTCGTCGGTTCCGCTTTTCTTTCGACATGCGTTTGAAGCGATCGCGATTCGATAAGAAAGAGGAAAAGGGAGCAAGACGGCCGAGGGCGGCCATCCTACGGCATGATCTCTACTCCGCAAGCATCTTCAAATTGGCTTCAGCAAAGGCCTGGCCCATGAGGGCGAAGGTTTTGGCGCAGCCGAGATAATGATAGCCGGCGTTGGAGGCTCCTCGTTTCCAGGTTTCCGCTTCGGCCGGGGTGATCAGTTTGGCTTCATACTCGTTCAGATAGTCTCGCTTCTGTTCGTCGGTCATCTTGCCATCGGCATTTGCGTGGTCTTTGTGTTTCGAATTGAGGAAGTGGCTCATCTGGCGAACCTGATCGTGCTTGTTCGCGATCGCTCCCAGCTCTTCCGACCAGAATGGGAACGTCTCCACAGCCGTCACGTTGCCCTGAAACTCCGGCAGCGCTGCAGGAGCTGCCATGGCCTTGCGGAACTCCAGCGTCTGAGGATTCGCGTTGACGCCGCCGACTCCCAGAACTCCGATCACGAACGGCATTTGGGGAACGTCGAGGTCCTTGCGCACGTCGCGGATGAAGTGGGCCATCGCGTCGCTGTAGGCTGCATAACCACCAGGCTGGGAACGATTCGGGTAAACTCCTGAATCGACCAGATCGTTCCAGCCCTGCAGCCAGATGAATCCGGAAATTTCATAGCCCTGCTTTTCGTCATACTCCGGACAGACTCGCTTGATGTCCGACAGCACATGCTTCACATGTTCGATCATCAGACGATAGTAACGACCGGTCTCTTTGGCTTTTTCCGCCCTGATCGCCTCGATGTCTTTTCCCTGCTTACGGAAATTCTCAAGCTGCTTCTCATTGAAGACAAACGGACCGGCGCTCGGAGAACGAAAATCGGTGTGCAGACTCTTTCCGCCCCATGCCGTCTTGATGAGCAGTACAGGTTCGTCGAAGGCCGCATCCATCGTCAGGCCAAACGTAAACTCCGGACCGATTTTGCCTCCATCCTGATCCGGCTGACGACGCGATCCGTAACCGGCCGTCAGTTTTCCAAAGCCTTCACGGTTGGAGTCGCCGCTTCCTGTGAAGTACGAAATCCACACCCCGTCGCAAACTCGCGGCTTGCCACTTTCATCTCTCATCTGAGCCAGCAGTGGTGCCGTCGCGGGATCGTCGCCGATGTAATCGAACGTTTCGACCTTGGCATGGCCTTCCATGTTGGACTGTCCAGCGAGAATGAACACGCGGAGCGGCTTTGCGCTTGCCTGAGCCTTTGATTGGGCCTGAGTCTGGGCATCCGCGCCGCCGGATGTCATCGCCAGAATCAGTGCCATGCAGAGGGTGCTGAACGTTGATCGCATGAGAACGAAGGCTCCGGGTTGGGGGGTGTTCTTGGTTCTTGGTTCTTGGTTCTTGGTTGGTGGTTGTTCGTTGGTGGTTGGTGGTTGTTCGTTGAGGGGAACGGCGTGAGTTGTTTGCGACACCGGACGGCTTGCGCCGTGCCGCTAATTGTTGTGGCACGAAAGGATACGGCTCGCGGACATCATTTGTGCCCGGAGTTCGTGCCGAGCTTCTTCTCAAGGCGACCGGCCAGAAGTGACAACGGGTAGCTCATTGCGAGGTACAGGAAGGCCGTCAGGAGTCCAAGTTCCACGATGGCTCCTGTGTTGCGAGCCTGAATGTAGTATTCCTTCGACAGTTCCACGACCGTGATTACGCTGCAGACGGCCGTGTCCTTGAACAGTGCGATGAAGTCATTCGTGACAGGCGGAATCACCAGCCGCGTGGCCTGAGGAACGATGATTCTTCGCAACGCCTGCCGTTGCGTCATTCCAAGAGACAGCGCCGCTTCCATTTGTCCCCGAGGAATCGCCTGCAGACCGGCTCGATAAATTTCCGCTTCATACGCCGAGTAGTTCACTGCAAGTCCGGCGACCGCTGACCAGAACGCCGTGATGGTGAAGTGCGATCCGGGAATCAGTGCCTTCAGGATTTCGGGAACCAGAAAGTAGATTACATACAGCTGAAGAACGAGCGGCGTTCCTCGCACGAGTTCCACATAACACGTCGCGGGAATCGACAGGTACTTCGGGCCATACAGCCGCGTCAGAGCCATCATGAGTCCGATCGCAATGGCCAGCGGCATCGCCAGTGATGACAGCAGCACCGTCATCAGAGCCGCCTTCACCAGAAACACGCCTCGATCCAGGATGACCTCAATTCCTGAGAGCGACTGCGAGCTGGCTTCGTCCGGTTTGTCTTTTTGCTCGGATGGCATCGTGCCGGAAAAGCCACCGTCGGACGACAACTCAAGACCGCGCAGAGCCTGAGTATCATTCCACATGCCATAGCGTTCGAAGATGGCTCGCAGCTTTCCGTTCTTCAGTCCCTCAAACAGCGCTTCGTTGACGGCCTTCAGAAGCTGCACGTCGCCTTTGCGAGTCATCGCCACGTAGAAGCCTCGCCCGACAGGAGGCCCCACGGCGCGCAGGCCAGGAAAGTCCTTCTGGTAGAAGTTCCAGATAGGAAGATCCTGGACGTTGGCGACGATGCCGTCACTGCCGACCTCGGTAGCTCGCATCGCATCCGTCACGCCGTCGAACAGAGCCAGTTCGACTTTGTCACCCGCGAAGGCCGTTGTGTAATCTTCGGCGGCCGCACCGCCCAGCAGCGAGATGCGAGGCTTCGCGCCTTCGGTCGGTTTCAGCAGGTCTTCCCACGAGTTGATGGTCGTGTTTTTGGCTTCGACCAGCAGCTGAAGTTCATAGATGTAATAAGGTATGGACGTCCCATAGCGCTGAGCGCGGTTTTCGTTCCATTCGAAACCATTCAGCACCAGATCGATGTCGCCGCGATCCAGAAGATCCGGCAGTTTGTCCCACTGGCCCTGCTGAAACCGAGCTTTGACGCCGAGGTGTGTCGCGATGAGTTCTGCCAGTTCGACTTCGAAACCGATCAAAGTATTCGGGTCGGACGGCGAAGGAAAAATGTACGGACCGCCGCCTTCCTGATCCGCGCCCCAGACGAGTTCGCCTTTGCTGCGAATCGACTCAAGGTCATCGCCCAGAGTTGCTGCGGGAACGCTGATGGAACACACGAAGGCGATGAGAAGAGCAAGTGCTGGCCGACAAACGGCGACGACATGAGTTCTGCAGGCAGACACAACCTTCTTCACCACCAGCTCTCCTTCCGGAATATCATTCGCTATTGAGCCAACTTGCCAGTGCGACGACGATTCAAATCCATGCGGGAGATTACCGGCATCCACCCAGAGCGACAATTCGCACAGCGAATGGAATCTGACGTAACACAGGATTGCCAAAACTTCGAGAAATTCGACCCGCGACGGAGTCAACACCGCGTCGCGACTGTGAAACATGTGCAATGGTCAATCAGAACGGGTCCCAAACAGGTTGACGACAACCGCTAAGTGTGAGCAACTGCTGCAATGGCAAAAATCCTTGTAACCGGCGCGGCCGGATTTATCGGAATGCATACCTCGCTGCGTCTGCTGGAGCGGGGGGATCAGGTCATCGGTCTCGACAACCTGAACGACTACTACACGCCGCAGCTGAAGCATGACCGCCTGTCGCAGCTGACTGGTCGACCAGGCTTTGAATTCGTGCGCCTGGGACTGGAAGATCAGAGCGGGATGACGGAGCTGTTTCGCAGGCACAAGTTTGACAAGGTCATTCACCTGGCAGCTCAGGCCGGCGTGCGCTATTCGCTGACTCATCCACATGCCTACGTCGACGCGAACCTTGTGGGCTTCGTGAATATTCTGGAAGCCTGCCGACACAATCAGGTGCAGCATCTGACGTACGCTTCTTCCAGTTCGGTTTACGGCGCGAACAGGAAGATTCCATTTTCCGTCGACGATCGAGTCGATCATCCGGTCAGCCTTTACGCCGCGACCAAGAAAGCCAACGAACTGATGGCTCATACGTACAGCCACCTGTTCGCGCTTCCGACGACAGGCCTGAGATTCTTCACCGTGTATGGTCCGTGGGGACGGCCGGACATGGCGATGTGGATTTTCACGAAGGCGATCCTGGCAGGAAAGCCGATCGACGTCTTCAACTTCGGGAAGATGAAGCGAGACTTCACGTTCGTCGACGACATTGTGGAAGGCGTGATTCGAACGAACGACACGATTCCGACGCCACGGCCTGTTTCTGATTCCGATGACGATTCACACACAGCCGCTCCGTACCGTGTCTACAACATCGGGAACAATCAGCCTGTGGAATTGCTGTACCTGATTGAGACGCTGGAAAAAGCCATCGGAGTTCCGGCGCAGAAGAACATGCTTCCGATGCAGCCGGGAGATGTTCCCGCCACGTTTGCTGACATCGCAGCACTGCAGCGCGATGTGGGATTCAAGCCGGACACGCCGATTGAAGTGGGCGTTCAGAAATTCGTTGAGTGGTACAAGTCGTACCACAAGATCTAAACGGTGACCGTCTTCGGAGCGGCGGAGAGAAGCAGCTGGCTGGCGATTCGATCGAGCGGAAGAATCTGACAGGCTGCGTTCATCTGCACCGCCTCCCGCGGCATTCCGTAAACCACGCAGGACGCTTCATCCTGAGCGATCGTGTGAGCTCCTGCGCGACGCATGGCGAGAAGTCCTTCCGCGCCGTCTCGACCCATACCCGTCAGAATCGCACCGACCGCGTTCGCTCCAAGAAAGCGTGCGCAGGATCGAAACAGGACATCCACCGACGGACGAAAGCCGGAAACCTTTTCTCCGTCGGTCACCTTCACGCTGTAAGTCGCACCGCTGCGGACCGCTTCCAGATGTCGATCACCTCGCGCGATCAGGGCGTGGCCTGGCAGAATGCGATCGCCGTCCTCGGCTTCTTTGACTCGAATGCGGCAGCTTCGGTCCAGTCGTTCGGCATACGACTTCGTGTAGCCGGGCGGCATGTGGATTACAGCAACAATGCCAGGAGCATCGGACGGGAATCGTGTCAGAATATCGTACAGCGCTTCGGTACCGCCGGTTGATGTTCCGATCGCAATGACTTTGTGAGTGCTTGTGATCAGGGCATCCACGGGAAGTGGCTCTTTGGAAACACTGCATGCTGACCGATCCGGTGCGGCTGGGGCAGGACGTACTTTGGCGGATGCGGCGGCTCTCAGCTTCTGCACGATCTCGGCCACATGTTCCTGAAGACCGTTCGAGACATCCACTTTGGGCTTCGTGACAAAATCGACGGCCCCCAGTTCAAGGGCTCGCAGAGTCGTCTGACAGCCTCGTTCTGTCAGTGAGGAGATCATCACGACGGGCATCGGATGACCGGACATCAGTTTCTCGAGAAACGTGAGTCCGTCCATGCGAGGCATTTCCACATCCAGCGTCAGCACGTCCGGACAGAGCTTCAGGATCTTGTCGCGCGCGACGTATGGATCGGGCGCTGTGCCAACCACTTCGAAGTCGCTCTCCGCCTCCAGGATGGACGTCAGAAGCTGGCGCATGATGGCGGAATCGTCAACGATCAGGACTTTAATCTTGCGAGCCATTTGAGTTTTCCGATGTGAGGCGACTTCCGGTCGGTGTTGCAGGATCAACAAACAGTTCCACGGTTCCCTGCGGAATCTGAACTCGGGCAACCTGTGAGTCATCGTGGTCCGGGATTCGCGTGTTCTTTGTTTCACGAACAAATGCCTGGCCCGTATGTGTCAGAAAATGAACCTGTCGACCTCGAGTACCGCCAATACTCTGAGCTCGCACCGGGATGTTCTCCGTTTCCAAAAACTCGATCGCAAAACGAGCGTTGCGTTCCCCGATGTTGAGCATGGATCCCGAAGGCAGTGGACGACCCAGCACATTGGCTCCTCCGAAGACTTTGGCTTCCAGCCGACGACGATTTGCTCCCAGTTTCATCAGCTGATTGATCAGCAGCTCCATTGCATGAATACCATAGGTGGCCGTTTCGCGCCCCCCCGCAGCGCTGTCCGGAAGCATGAAATGATTCATCCCTCCGATTCGTGCGACAGGGTCATGGAGACAGACGGTAATGCAGGATCCGACAAGAGTTGTCAGTCGAGCAGGCTCTGCACTGGCGCGAAGTTCGCCGACAATCAGGCTTTGAGCCGGCAGGCCCATTTCATCCTGCCAGGCCACCTTTGACTCCTGAGTTGTGGTTGGCGACGACGCACTGGTTGCAGTTGTCGAACCTGCTGTCGTGCGAGCAGCGTTTGTCCCGACAGACGGAAGCACGGCGGAAGGAGCGATTTTCGTACCAGTGCTCGCTCGCCTTGCTGCCGCGCCCATTCCCGGACGAAGACGGTAGATTGTGTCGCCGAGAGAACGATACAGGTTGTCGAGCCGAAGGATGGATTCACTGTGACCAATGAACAGGTGACCTTCCGGAACAAGCACTTCCGAGAATCGAGTCAGCAATCGGTCCTGCGTCACTTCGTCAAAGTAGATCATCACGTTGCGGCAGAAGATCAGATCGAAGTTCGTCTGAATGGGCCAGGCCGCATCGACGAAATTGATACGACGGAACGTGATCATCTCCTGCAGTTCCGGACGAACCTGATAGTCGGCATCAGCCGCCCTGGAGGTTCGGACGAAGTATTTCTTCCGGATGTCGGCAGGAACATCGCCCAGCCGATCTGCCTCATAACGTCCTGCCGAAGCACGGGACAGGACTTCCGTATCGACGTCGGAGGCCAGGATTCGAATGTCCCAGCCGTTGACGGACATCGGACCAAAATAGTCCAGCACCGTCATCGCCAGCGTATACGGTTCCTCACCGGTCGAGCACGCCGCGCTCCAGAGACGAAGTCGGCGTTCACCAGTTTCGTTCGCGCGCTGTTCGATTGCGGGAAACAGTGTCTTCTGCAGGAATTCGAAGTGATGCCGTTCGCGGAAGAAATCCGTCTTGTTCGTCGTGAGGCAGTTAATCAGCTTCAGGCGCTCTTCGCCTGAAGGATCTCCGCTGGTCACGAACTCGTAGTATTCCGTGAAACTCGCGAACCCCAGAGTTCGAAGACGCTTTACAAGCCGGGATTCGACAAGCTGATGTTTTGCGGGGCTGAGCGAAATTCCGGCTTCGCGATAAATGAGGTCGCGGAACAGCCCAAATTCCTTTGGCGTGAGCCCTTTGGACGGAGCGGAAACGGTACTTGAAAGCATGACGGAGGTATCCGAGATCAGTGTACAACTTTGGCAACAACACCCAGCAACTGTTCCGGATTGAATGGCTTGACCAGCCATCCGGTCGCACCCGCGGCCTTGCCTTCCTGCTTTTTGGTGTCCTGAGATTCTGTCGTCAGCATCAGGATGGGAGTGAACTTGAAGTTTGGAAGCTTGCGAAGTTCACGAATCAGATTGATGCCATCCATGTTGGGCATGTTCAGGTCTGTCACGACAAGATTGACGGTTTTCCCATTCACCTTGCCGAGCGCGTCTTTGCCGTCAGCTCCTTCAATCACTGTGAATCCGGCGGACTGAAGAGTGAAAGCCACCATCTGTCGCATGGAGGTGGAGTCATCAACGACGAGTGCCATCTTGGTCATAACTGAGCCTCATTGTATTAACTAAGGTGTGGTTGAAATTGGGACAATCGGTGGCAGTCCGACGGTCCCTGTTATGCATAGAACTTTTGATTTGCGAGAGGTGCGGCACGATCCTGCGAATCGGGCCACACCCCACGCGCATCGGGAAAAACCCGGTAACGCAGAAACCGGAGGGCTTGCGCCCTTCCGCTACTTTTCCAGTGGTCCTGTTTGTCAGGCGGCCATTTCCCGTGTCAGCAGATTGTCAATGTTCAGAAGCGTGATCAGCTGCTCGCCGGAACGAGCCATGCCGGCCACGAAGGTTGTGTCGATGCCATTTCCAAGTTCCGGCAGTTCTTCAACGCCGTCCTTGCTGACGTTCAGCACGTCAGAAACCGCATCGACGACCAGTCCCATGATTCGACTTCCCACATTCACGATGATGATCACCGTGAACTGGTTGTAGCCGACGTTCTCCATGGAAAATCGACTGCGCAGGTCAATCACCGGGACCACTGTTCCTCGCAGATTCATGACGCCCTTGATGTACGAAGGAACGTTGGGAATCTGAGTCAGATGAGCAAGCCCTTTGATCTCCTGGACTCGAAGGATGTCGATTCCAAATTGTTCTTCACCCAGCTGGAAGGTCAGGAACTGGCGTCCTCCTTCCAGCATTTCATTGCCTTTGACGGCAGTATCTGTTTGATGCATGGTATTCCTCGTGAGACGGCCATTGATGATTTCGGTGCCTTTCGGTGCCTTAACCGGAGGGCTTGTCAGGCTTGCGTCCTTTGCTGCGGGACCGGAGGGCTTGCGCCCTTCCGCTAATTGCGCGCGACGCCTTAGAACTCCATAAATCCGCTGCCAACCATGCGTCCGATTTGTTCGGCCGTGTTATGCAGATCGGATTCCGGAGACCGTTCAGAGAACTTTGCGGCCTGAGCCGGTCGTCCCTTTGCCGGACCTTTTTTCGCTGCTGAAGGATCGCTGTCCAGGCGGAAACGTCCGACAAGTTCACGCAGCTGTTCGGCGTGCTGAAGAAGTGATGTCGCGGTGCCGGACATCTCTTCTGTCTGCGACGCGTTGTTCTGTGTGACTCGATCCATCTGTGCGACGGCTTTATTCACCTGTTCAATTCCGGTGAGCTGTTCACGGGAAGCAGCGGCGATCTCTGCGACGATATCTGTCACCCGTTTGACGGAGCCGACGATTTCTTCGAGCGTTCGTCCGGATTGGTTCACCAGCGACGTTCCGTTCTCCACCTTGCGGACGGAATCCTGAATCAGAGTCTTGATCTCCTTCGCGGCGGACGCACTGCGCTGAGCCAGATTTCGAACTTCGGCAGCGACCACAGCAAAGCCTCGGCCCTGTTCACCGGCTCGTGCTGCTTCGACCGCAGCATTCAGTGCCAGGAGATTCGTCTGGAATGCAATCTCATCGATTGTTGTGATGATGTCGGCGATGCGAGTCGACGCCTGGTTGATCTCGCCCATCGCCCGAACGGCATCACCCACAACAACGCCGCCTTTATCCGCCACATCACGGGACCCGTTGGCCAGCTGACGTGCCTGCTGAGCGTTGTCGGTATTCTGCTTCACCGTTGAAGTAATCTCTTCGAGGCTTGAAGCCGTTTCTTCGAGGCTGGATGCCTGGTGCTGAGCACCTCGGGAGATTTCCGTCGATGCTGTCGACAGCTGAGACGCCGCGGTGGCAACAGTCTCCGCCACGCCTCGAACTTCCGTCAGCGCTGAACGAATGGAGTCGACAGCCGAAGTCAGAGCACGGCTGACCTGGCCCACAGCATCGTCTCCCAGGTCCGGAACCTGAATGTCGAAGTTGCCGGCCGCAATCGCGTTGACGATCGCCAGCACCTGCTGCACCTTCTTCTGAACCTGCTCGGCTTCGATCCTCTGCCGCTCAGCGCGGTCGCGTTCTTCCTGTTCCTGCTGGCGCTGGCGAGCCGCCATCTCGAATTCCATCTTCTTGGCTTCCGAGATATCTGTTGCATACTTGACGACCTTGAATGGCCGGCCGTTGAAGTCAAGGATCGCGTTGTACGACGCCTGAATCCAGACTTCCTTTCCATTGCGTCCGACTCGACGGAACTGGGCCGCTTTGTACTGCCCGGCTTTCAGGTCTGCCCAGAACTGTCGATATTCCGGTGAGTTTGCTTCTTCCGGAGTGACAAACATCCGATGGTGCTTGCCGCGAATTTCCTCGATGGAATACCCCATGGAATTCAGGAAGTTCTGATTGGCGTCCAGAATGTTCCCATCCAGATCGAAGGAGACGACTCCCTGCGCTTTGGAGATTGCAGCGACCTGACCGGCGGATTCTCGCAGTGCCGTCACGTCGCTCCATTCGAGTGCAAAGCCTGTCGGCTTGCCTCGTTCATCCATGATCGCCGTCACGTACAACTGAATCTTCGCTTCACCAACAGAGATGTCCGTTGTGAAAGGCAGGTTGCGAGGATCAGCCAGAAGGCGACGCTGATGCGCCGGGGCCTTGTGGAATTTGTCGATGCAGGTTCCAATGATTTTCGACGCGTCGAAGTCAGGCCAGAGTCGTCGAAAACTGTCGGAGTGTCGTTCCATCAGCTTTCGAGTGCCATCGTTGACGTAGGTAACTACGAAGTCCATGTCGACGACCATCACCGCGGAAGACACACGATTCAGGAGTTCGTGCGTCAGTTCCAGTTCGGTCTGACTGATCTTCTTTGAACTTTCGCTACGACCAGCCTTCGAGTTGCCGGCCTTGTTCGCCGACTTCTTTGCTTCCGGCGATGCGGTGACCTTTTTCGTGGCGGGCTTCTTCGGGCTACGGACAGCGGTTTTCTTTTTCTGTGTGACGCGTGGCATGGGATTTCCTTGCACTAGTGCCTGGACGGTTCAGTCGACTCATTATTCAGCCGACCGCCGCAAAGATGGGGGAGATTGTTCATACAGTTTTTGCAGTGTCAGAGATGAGTTTGTGCAGGCAGTGAAACGCACAGGGCGTTTCGTTCTTCAGTAAGATTCGATCGTCCGCAGGAGTTACGAATCCGTGTTTTCAGTCATCAGTGTTCATCAATGTTGTTATTCGTTTGGTCAAAGACCGCTGAACACTGTTGTGCTCAGACGGTGGCTGCGGAGGCAGCGGGAACCGGACTGCTTCGCAGTGTCATGCTGCACAGGCCGTTGATATCCAGAATCAGCGCTACCCTGCCGTCGCCCAGAATGGTTGCTCCGGCAACGCCCGGGACCTTCTGGAAATTTGTCTCCAGGTTCTTGATGACAACCTGCTGCTGTCCAAGAAGTTCATCCACCGCCAGTGAATACTTGCGGCCCTGATCTTCCACGATCACCAGCAGTGACTCCTGGTGCTTTGTTCCTGCCATGCGAAGACTTAACATGGAATCCAGTCGCAGCAGGGGAACAATTTCACCGCGGAGTGAAATCACTTCACCACGGCCCAGCACAGATCTCACATCGCTGGAACCTGGCTTGATGGACTCAACAACGGACAACAGAGGAATGACGTAGCTTTCGGTGGCGACTCGCACCAGAAGGCCATCAAGAATCGCAAGCGTCAGAGGCAGTCGCACAATGACTCGGCAGCCCTGTCCTTTGACCGACCGAACAGAGATGCTCCCCTGGAGTGCTTCGACGTTTCTTCGGACGACATCCATGCCAACGCCACGTCCGGAAATGTCCGTGACAGCTTCTGCGGTCGAAAAGCCTGGTGCGAAGATCAATGCAAAGATCTGGTCTTCGGAGAGTGTTTCGGACTCGGCGACGAGTCCTCGTTCAATGGCTTTGCGGAGAATGCGGTCTCGGTCCAGTCCCCGGCCATCATCTTCGATTTCGATAATGAAGTTGCCGCCCTGATGATACGCCTTCAGGCAGATGCGGCCTTCCGGTGACTTGCCGGCGGCAACGCGTTCTTCCGGAGATTCGATTCCGTGGTCGACAGAGTTTCGAACCATATGCAGGAGTGGATCACCGATCTGATCAACAACGGTTTTGTCGAGTTCGGTATCTTCTCCTTCCATCTCCAGGCGAACCTGACGCCCAAGTCGATGACTGAGGTCTCGCACGATACGCGTCATTTTCTGGAACGTTGCGGCAATCGGCACCATTCGCAGCGACAGACTCATTTCCTGAAGATCACGAACAATCTTGCCCAGCTGAACGAGGGCGCTGGATTCCATGTCCGGGTGGAAACGACTCCAATCCTGCTCCACCATGGACGTGCCAATCACCAGCTCGCCGATCTGGTTGATCATTTTGTCCAGACGCTCACGGTCCACGCGCACGGTTTCTCGCGAGACCTGTTCGGTGCGACGGTCTTCTCCTGATCGTCGTTCTGTTGGAGGAGCAGATGCTGGCGAAGTTGTCGCAGATGTTCCGGAAGCCGCTGCAGGTGCAGAGACGGAAGCTGCTGGAATCGGTGACGGGACCGGACCGGTGTCTTTTGCCGCGGCTCCCGTCTCACTGATCGCAGGCTGACTCGCATCATCCACAAACATGAAGACATCGCGGAGTGCATCGATCGATCGCTCCGTTTGAACGATAATGGTCCAGCTGACGTAGCAGGATTCCGGATCAAGCTCGGTGATCGGAGGAATCTCGCTCGTGTCTGCAGTGACCTCGAAGGATGTGCACAGGCTCCGGACCTCGTCCAGCAGAAGCAGTGGATTCTGGCCGGAGTGAAAAAAGTCGCGTGACGGACGGAATCGAATCTCGAACGTTCTGGCAGCAGAACTGTCGCTGCGAGCGACAGCGGGAGCCTTCGAATGTGTTTCCGGCGAATAGGCCTCCAGCCGGCGAAGAATGTCGCCCGTCTGTTCCGGGGGATCACACTGAGTCTGTTCAGACTGAATCAGCCCCGACAGAACATCGGTCGACTTCAGAAGAAGTTCGCAGAGTTCACTGTTGGGGAGTATGGTGCCTTCGCGCATGCGATCCAGCAGGTTTTCCAGGACGTGCGTGAACTTCGCGACGGAGTCAATGCCAAACGTCGCACTCGCGCCCTTGATACTGTGCGCTGCACGAAAGATCGTGTTCAGAAGTTCGTGGTCGCTGCCCTGTGTTTCCAGCTGCAGCAAAGACGCCTCCATGTTCTGAAGGTGCTCGGAAGCTTCTTCGAAGAAGGCGGCTCGAAATCGATTCAGGTCAATTTGCATGGGGATTGCTCAGACTTCAAAAGAGTTCCACGGATCCGAAGTCCGCATGAGTGACAGAACCGGAAACGTCACTGTTCACGACAGAACGCTCCGACTGCATCGTGCTGTTTTGTTCCAGCCAGCTCTTCCAGTCACGGGCACGCCTTGCGACTCGTGCTGGGGAGGCGACTGATTCAAAGGGTTCAAGAGTTCTTTCGACCGCATCAATTGCCTCGGCGATATGATCGAGCTGTTGGTTGATCCGATCCTGAAACTGGAGACCGGTAATGGTTCGTGAGATTTCGCCGCCAAGTTCGGAGCCGATTCGCTGTGTCTGCATCAAGGCACCGGTCAGGTCTTCGTGCAGCATTCCCAGCTGCATCAGAAGCCGGTTGACCATCACTTCGTTCTGAGAGACCACGTCACTGTCGAGCCGGATCTGCTCATTCAGCTGTTCTGCAACTTTCTTCAGCGCGGTGTCCAGCTGCCGAACACATCCGCGGATCGAAGCGCTGGTCTGAGCCGCGTTGGAAGCGAGGTTCTTGCTTTCGTTGGCGACGACGCTGAAGGCCGCTCCGTGAGCACCTGCTCGCGCCGCTTCGAGACGTCCGTTCAGTCCGACGATTCTTGCTTCTTCGGCGATGCCTTCAACCCGCGTCAGGCTCTGATTCACCTCACGCAGAACCTGCTCAAGCTGATGAATCTGGAAGGAAAATCGCCGCGACTGCTCGCTGGAATCCCGGATCGAACTGAGCAGACCATGGAGCGTTGTCTGAATGGCATGCACTGTCTCAGACATGCCGACTCGACCATCGCCTGGAGCAAGGCCCTGCTGTGCTATCTCAACACTCTGCCTCGCCCGCGAGGCAATGCCGCCAAAGCCACCGGAAACCTTCAGCAGCGAATCCTGCAGGTCGGTTGCCGTGGCGCGAATCTGACGTTCGAGTGATTCAAGGACGCTTCTGGCCGCAGCGACCTCTGAAGGGTCCGTTGATTTTCCCACAGGAGCAGCATTCGACGACGAACCAAAAACGTTCTCGGTGACCAACGCGTCTGACTGCGGCGGAATGAGTCGCTGAATCACACACCGAATTTTCTGAAGCAACATCATTGTGAATCACTCACCAGGGTTCAAAACCCCTTGACCCGGAAGAGCCTTCAGGCTCGATGACCAATCAGGTGCTGGCTATGCAGGCTGGACCAGTGAGGTCAGCCCCGACGTCGTGAGCCATTTGCTGACACCAGAGTCCTGCTCATCAATGGTGAGCTGCATACCAGGATCAGCGTCGCGCTTCAGAGCAAACAGGATTTGCAGGAGAGCCAGATCCATGGATGTCACCTGCTCAAGCACGACATGCAGCGAAGAACATTTCTCTTTGGCATCGAGAATCTGCTGATGGAGCAACTGAGCATTTCGGATCGACAGATCGCCGCTGAGTATCAGGCGACCAGCGCGATCCGTGCCGTCGCTGCTCGCGCTTTCAAACCGTACTTGAAAATCTGACATCACAGACTCCGTGGGGAAGAGCGGTCTCGTGGCTGAAGAGAAACTCACATGTGTTTGAGTTCGATCTCAGCATCGCCAGGATAGGTAAGGCAGAGAGGGAAATTCGGACCTGAGGATCGAATTGCCCTGATAAGACTTGCGGGGTTCTCAGCGAGAATTTTCTGAGAGGCTGGTATGCCCGCACGACAATGGGAGACTGCCCGCATCGATGTTCAGTTGCTTGTGATTCGCAGTGATACCACCCTTCATGATGCGAGCAGCAAGTGGTCTGAGTTTTCATCGCGATGCCACTCGCGATGTTGGCAGCTTCAGCATGTGCGGATGCGAAACACAGTGTGCGTGTCAGACTCAAATGAGGTCACAGAGTGTGCGTCCAATCTCTGACAACACGCATCCTCCGGAATCGCGCCAAATGGCAAACGAGAATGTTCCGGGTTGACTCTTTGATGTCAGCCGATACCCTGCCAGTGCTCATTCAGATGGCGCAGACGAAATCGTGGTGACGGCAAACGCCGATGTTGCTCGTCAATCCGGACGACAGAATCGACTCAGAAGCGTGACGGCCGATGGGTGTTCCGGACGGACGGCGGCGACGAAAGATTCGCCAAAACACTGCATTTGGAGATACGGAACTTGGCCGCAACGGAATGGAAAACAGTTCAGCAGGTCAGTTTGCTGTCTCCTTCATCGGCATGTGGAACTCTGCTGCAGCTAAGCGGCAAGTTGCTGTCAGATGCCGTCAAAGCGACACAGTTTGAAGTGTTCATTCGTTCGGCTCTTTCGGAGATCGCGTCGGAGCTTTCTGTTCAGTGGATTGGCCTGGCTCAGCGCGTTCCCGGGCCGAACTGGGAAGTTGTGGCGGAGCATGGTCCTCAGGGCATGGCGACGAAATCCGTATCGCTCTGGGACGGTGCACTGGAGCGTGATGCTGCGGGTGTGTTTCGAGCGGAGCAGAACCGCATCTACGGTGCCTTTCCACTCACAGCCGGAACACCCTTTGCGCATCTGCTGGTGACGGCCGGGCGGCACGCGGATGAGGATCTTGCGGATTCCGGTCTGCTTCTGGCGCGCACTCTTTCGATGGCGTTGTCGCTGCTGAACCATGAGCTGCAGTCTCGACGTCAGGTCGAACGACTCCGTTCCACGCTCGACATTGCGTCACGACTTTCGATGGCAGACGACGCGGCTCCGCTGCTTGAACTGATTGCCCATGAAGCCACGCGGCTTTTGAATTGCGATCGCAGCAGCATTTTTCTCTGGGACAGGGAACGAGGAGAAGTCGAAGCGCGACCGGCTCTGGGTGTGAAAGGTGCATCGCTTCGGATTCCTGCCGGTGAAGGGATTGTGGGAGAGACGCTGCGAACAGGCAAAGCAATCTGCGTGGATGATGCCTACGAAGATCCTCGGTTCAACCAGGAAGTCGATCGAAAGAGCGGCTATCGAACTCGCAACCTGATCTGTGTTCCGCTCCGCGATGCGCAGGGCCAGGTGGTTGGCGCTTTCGAAGGAATCAATTCGAACGACAGTCGCCCCTTCTCCGAAGATGACGTGGAATGCCTGACGCAACTGGGGACTCAGGCTGCGGTGGCACTTCGAAATCTGCAGGAGCGTGATCTGCTCCATCGCAGTCACAGCCAGCTGGCCGAACGAGTGACCAAGGGAGTCATGATCATCGGCGAAAGTATGGCGATCACAGCACTGCGAGATACCATCAAGCGCCTGTCCACGACGGACCTTCCGGTTCTCGTGCTCGGTGAAAGCGGAACGGGAAAGGAAGTCGTTGCTCAGTCGTTGCACTATGAAGGCAATCGAGCCAATTGTCCGTTCGTCGCAGTCAACTGTGCAGCGCTGACCGAGTCACTTCTGGAGAGTGAACTGTTTGGGCACGAGCGTGGCGCCTTCACAGATGCACGCGATATGCGTCAGGGAAAATTCGAACTGGCGAACGGCGGAACTCTGTTTCTGGACGAAATCGGAGACATGAGTCCTGGTGGACAGGCCAAGCTTCTTCGAGTTCTTGAGCAGAAAGTCATCACGCGCGTGGGTGGGTCTCAGACGATTCCCATCAACGTCCGAATCGTTGCAGCGACGAATGCGAATCTGGCGGAAGCCGTGCGTGCCCGCAAGTTTCGTGAAGACCTGTATTATCGACTTGGCGTGGTGACACTGGACCTGCCGCCTTTGCGAGAACGGCCCGAAGACATTCTTCCGCTGGCGGAATTCTTCCTGAAGCGATTCGCGCTTCAGGCACGACGTCCTCAGTTGCAGCTATCTTCCGAAGCGCGTCGGCGACTTCAGTCACACACATGGCCAGGCAACGTTCGCGAGCTCCGGAACCTGATGGAGCGCATTGCGTTTCTGTGTCCCGGCGATCGAGTGGAAGTGGATGACCTTGCGTTTATCCTGAGCCCCGACGGTGATTCGGGACGTCTGCCCGCACTGGAGCTTGGGCTGGAAAATGCCACCAGAGAATTTCAGCGCGACTTTATTCGCCGAAGTGTTCGTCAGGTCAACGACAACATGACCGATGCCGCTCGGCTGCTGGGCCTGCACCGTTCCAATCTGTATCGCAAGATGAAACAGCTGGATATGAAAGAAGTGGGCGGCACGGAATAAGCTGCGGTGACGCCAGCGTGATGAGGAGCTCAAGGGTTAATGGTTAATGGAAAGTGCAAAATGTGCAGGTCTCGGCTTGCCAAACCATATCACACGGAGAGCGGTGCGGTGTTAACCCACCGGTAAACGTCCCATCTTCCGTCCTCTTTCGTTTCTTTCGGCCCACACCAAATCACAAAGTCACAAATCGCATACCGGGAAGCTGACGCATCCCGCTCGCCGATTGATCGCGATTATTTTTGTGTCACCCATTTTTTGTCGGACCCAAACACACCACTTTGCAATTTTCAATCTCCAATAATCATTAACCATTTCCTCCCCACGCACCGCCTTCGTACCGGGAGGGTAAGCCTCCTGCCGAGCCGTACTTTGGTGATGCGGCCTTCTGTTGTGAGAGCTCAAGGATTAATGGTTAATGGAAAATGGAAAGTGCAAATTGTGAATGGACGGCGGGCGATGCTCGCTGCGACTGTTTTCCGTCACCCATTTTCTGTCGGACCCAAACACACCACTTTGCAGTTTTCAATCTCCAATAATCATTAGTCATTTCCTCCCCGCGCCCCGTCGTCGCACCGGTTCACACCGCGAGGCTCCTGCCGAACCGTGCTGCTGCTAACGCAAAGCTGACAAAGATTCGTACCATTGCCGAAGCCACTGCTGGGGCAGGCCGATGTGGCAGACTGTTACCGGTCCGGTGAATCTCTTTGCTTCGTCGGTTCGGAAGCCGATCTTCTCTGCAACGAACGTGACCGTTTCGTCGGCCTGAACGCAGATGCCGCAGGGTTGCCCTGTATCGCCGTTCATTCCTGATGGCAGATCGACGGCAAGCACCCGCGCCGAAGACTCGTTGATTTCGCGAATGACCGCATCAAACGGTGCCGCCACGACGCCTCGAACGCCGGTTCCCAGAAGAGCGTCGACAATCAGGTCCTGCGATGTCAGTTGCCGAAGGACGGTCGCTGCCGCTTCTGCACCCGCTTCGGTGACCAGAATTGCGGCCGCATTAAGAAAGGCAAGATTGGAGGCCGCGTCGGCCGAGAGTGACTTGTCGCTTCGAATGAGCAGTGTTTCTGCTGCCACATCATCAGCAGCCAGAAGACGAGCGATCGCTAGACCATCGCCTCCGTTATTTCCCGGTCCGGCAAGGATCACGATGCGACGAAACGGGCCCATGCGATGGACGACCTGACAGGCTCCTCGCGCGGCATTCTCCATCAGCAGAAGACCGGGAATTCCAAGCTGCAGGATCGCATCACGATCGACCTGTCGAACTTCGGCAAACGTCAGTGGAGGAAGGGGCATTTCGAAACCTGTGTCAGTGAAGCCCCGGGGACGAACCGTTCCGGAGATGCATGAGTGATAGAGTCTGCTGCCGCACATTGCTACCTCAATCGTCATCTGCCGTCTTCAGGAACCCGCCGCATTGTTTCAGGAAGAAGATTCGGTATCGTGTGTCCCGGGCCAGCCCTTATTGAGTTTCCTGAACGATTATCTGACTGCTGAAAAGGGGATTTCGATGCGACTGTGGCGACAATGCTGCATCATGATGCTGCCCGGACTGGCTCTCTGGTCAACGGGGTGTGAAGAACTTGGCATTTCCGGAAGCAAGCCGCCGGAACCTGTCAGTGAACCTGCGGACTCCTTGCCCGGCGGGATGATGTCGGCGCCGCCTCTGCCCGATCTGGCTCCGGCAGTGACTCAGCCCAAAACTCCTGACCAGATTGTTCAGGAGATCGTGGCGATGCAGAGCATTCAGCTGTCCGATGCGGAGCTTCTGCAGCTCTCAATAGCAAAGCCTGCGAATGAAGCAGTTCAGCAGCTGGACCTCGGAGGATCCAGAGTGACGGCTGCAGGAATGGCCGAACTGGCGAAGCTTCCAAATCTTCGAACGCTGAAGCTGACAGGTTACACGGGCAGCCCTTCCGACTGGGCCGGGCTGGCGGCTGTGACTCAGCTGGAAACGCTCGACGCCTCTGGATCGAATCTGAATGATCAGACGCTCCCCGCAGTCGGGGCTCTTGTGAATCTCAAAACGCTCAACATGTCACGAACCGCCGTGACAGATGCTGGCTTCACGGCGCTGACAAAACTGTCAAAGCTTGAGAGCATCGACTGCGGCAGCACTTCGATCACAGGCGCTGGGTTTGAAGCATTCACAGCCAAGTATGCGAAGTCACCACTTCGGCATGTCTACGCGGCGAACACATCGTTCGGGACCTTTGGCTTTGCTCACGTCGGCAATATTGAAACGCTGGAGACTCTGGCTGCCAATACGTCCGGCGCGACCGACATGTCGATCCAGGATCTGAAAGGTCTGAAGAATCTGAAGAACCTGTATCTGGCAGGAAACGGGATCAGCGACGCTGGTCTTCAGAAACTGTGGCCCACTCTGGACGCTCTGGAAGATCTGGACCTGGGAGGCAATGCACTGGTGTCCAATTTCACGCTCGAAAAACTGCTGCGAACGAAGACGCTGAAGAAGCTGCGAGTGGAAGGCACGGCGTGTAATCTGCAAGGTGTGCAGGACTTCAAAAAGAAGAACGCTGCCTGCGTCGTGCGTTTCATGGAGCAGGAGTTTTAAGCCGGCAACGTTGCTCGGAACGGTCGTCCAGGCGACGCTGTGAAGGATTCTGTAGTGGATCTCGCCAGAGATCCCACGACTGTCGTTGATGACGGGAACTCTGGCGAGTTCCACTACAGGTCGGAGCTCAGGAAATTCGCTGCGGAAAGTCGTTCACAGCGTTGCCGTCCGAACAACGCCACAACAGAAGATCAGGTTTGTTTTTCGTTCCGGCGTTGATTCACTAAACTGCTCCCGGCGACACATCATTCCCGATGTCGCCGGGATTTTTTGTTCCACCTGAAGACTCATTCGAATCGCATGACACACGAACTGATCAATCTCGACGCGGGCATTCACGACACACAATCCACACTGATCGGCTCCGGTGGCAGGACGTCCGTTCAGATGAAGCGACTCTGTGGAGGATTGTCGGATGGTGTTGATGTTGTGAAAGTCGACAACGGGCGGCTTTCGCTTCAGCTGCTTCCAACGCGAGGCATGGGCATCTGGAAAGCGGCGATTGACGGAGTTCCGGTGCAGTGGAATTCGCCCGTGCGTTATCCGGTGAATCCCGCTTACGTCGATCCGATGCGACTGGGAGGCATTGGCTGGGTCGATGGCTTTAACGAACTGATCGTCCGGTGCGGTCTTGGCTGGCACGGTGCGCCAGGCAAAGACTGCATCAGGAATGCGGACGGTCAGGTGGTTGCGGAGCCCTTTCTTCCACTGCACGGACGAATCGCCAATCTTCCGGCGAATCATCTGACGGCATCCATTGACGGAGATACTCTTTCGGTCACCGGCACCGTCGATGAAGGCTGCCTGTTCGGAGGCTGGCTGAGACTGAAGTCGACTCTTACCACCAAAGCCGGCAGCGGCGAATTTGAGATTGTTGACACCGTCACCAACATGGCAGCGACTCCTGCCGAGACCGAAATTCTGTATCACTGCAACATCGGCGAACCATTCCTCGAAGAGAATTCCGTGCTGCACACGGCCGTCAAAGAGCTGGCTCCAAGAAATGCGCGTGCTGCGGAAGGAATCAGCATGTGGAATCTGTACGAAGGACCAAAGGCCGGGTTTGCGGAACAGGTCTATTTTGCAGATCCGGCTGCTGACTCCGACGGCTGGGGTGTCAGCGTGCTCAGTAACGCGGAATCCACACATGCGTTCTCGGTCCGTTTCCACACATCAACGCTGCCATGGTTCACATTGTGGAAGAATACCGGGGCTCGTGAAGATGGTTATGTCACGGGACTCGAACCTGGCAGTTCCTTCCCGAACCCTCGTCAGATTGAACGTGAACAGGGGCGGTTGACGGTTCTGCAGCCAGGTCAGTCAGTGACGTATCGTCTGAAGTTTGAAGTCGCGACAGATCGGCGCCGAGTCCGTGAGATGCTGGATGAGGTGACTTCCCTGCAGGTTGCCACGCCAAGAACCGTTCATTCAGTGCCAAAAGCCGGCTGGGCCTCCTGACGCTGACTTCAGGGTTGCCGGTCTTTGTGCCGGACCACTTCACAATTGCTGCCGTAAACGCGGCACAGGAATTCACCGGGGCGTCGAATCATTTCGAACGAAGCCTCGAACGGAAACACACATGCTGGAACTTCGAAATCCCCACAGCATTCGCGCCGCGATTGAAGTTCGTCCAAGGGCGGTGAAACGCCTGCGAGTTCAGTCAGAAAATCCAGGCGAGCCCTGGGATGACGTGATTCAAATGGCTCGCAAACATGGTGTGCCCATCAGCGTTGGTGCGGCTGAAACTCGAGGACCTCGGCGGGAAACAGAACGCATCGGAGCAGGCTCGGCGATGGTTGAGCCTCCGTCACCAGTACCGCTGGAACTGCTTCTGCAAACGGAATCCAGCAGCGGGCTCTGGCTCGCGCTCGATCAGATCCAGGATCCCCAGAATCTGGGAGCCATCTTTCGACTAGCCGGCTTCTTTGGAGTGCGCGGCATTGTGATGTGCAAAGATCGCAGTGCGTCCGTCAATGCGACCGTGTGTGATGTCGCAGCGGGTGGGGCTGAGTACGTGCCGTTCTCCGTCGTGGCGAACCTGGCTCAGGCCATGGAAAAGGCAAAGTCCAGTTCTATCTGGATCCTGGGGACCTGCGAACGAGCCACTCAGTCAATTCATACGCTGGCTCGCGATCGCAACTGGATGCTGGTCCTTGGAAATGAAGGAAGCGGCATGCGGCGCCTGACTCGGGAGAAGTGTGACGAACTGGTGTCGATCGCACCCATCGGTCCCGTTCCGTCGCTGAACGTCGCGACCGCCGCAGCGGCCTGTCTCGCGGTTCTTTCACGTCCCAGGTAACTACGCGGCTTCGCGGAACTTCAGTGACGGCTTCTCAATCGTCACGATCGTGTTCGCCGGGATGGAACGATTCAGAGAAACGCTGGAACCGATCTGTGAGCCGGCTCCGATTACTGTGGTGCCTCCCAGAATGGTCGCGTTACTGTAAATCGTGACGCGATCTTCGAGTGTCGGATGGCGCTTGGTTCCTCGAATCAGATTTCCGTCTTCGTCGCGAGGAAACGACCAGGCTCCAAGTGTGACGCCCTGATACAAAGTGACGCCAACACCAATCTCGCAGGTCTCGCCGATCACGACACCTGTGCCATGATCGATGAAGAATGATCCTCCGATCTTTGCACCAGGGTGAATGTCGATCCCGGTTTGCCGATGTGCCCATTCCGTCATAATACGAGGCAGATAGGGAACGCCGAGCACCAGCAGTTCATGGGCGATACGGTAAACCGTGATGGCTTCGATGCCAGGATAGCAGAGCACAATTTCTTCGCGCGTTTTGGCAGCCGGATCGTTATTGAATGCCGCTTCGACGTCCGACAAAAGCAGGCGATGCAGCTCCGGCAAGCGAGAAAGAAACCGGTCGGACAGTTCACCGGCCCCATGTGATGCTGAAGTCGCTTCCGCTCCATGAATCCGAAGCTGCGCCTGACGGGAATGGACCAGCGCCCTGCTCACTTCCAGTCGCAGTCGTGATTGAATTCGAGTCAGCTGGGACGCATAGTCGGCCAGAGCCGAACCAGGCTCACGGCGTCGATTTCGGTGGATGCCGGGGAAGAGGACATCCCGAAGATCGTGAATCAGTCCAATGACGTTTTCGACGGATGGAAGCGGAGCTGTGTCAGGACAACAGCCGCCGCAACAACCCAGCTGTTCCAGCAGAGTGTTGGCGATCTGTTCCACAGACACAGACTCAGCAGCAGCGTCACGCATGGCAGTTCTCAGTGATCCTCAGGTGAAAAGCGGTTTCTTGCCGGTTGTCTGTCACAGCAGGCCCCGAAAGGCTGGCGCATGGGTGCCACACTTCGAAATCTGCAGACAGCCCCAGAAACATCGGCAGGCAGCTCACTGCAACTGAACAACGGGAAGAACACGTGCAGTCGGTTCGATTGACTCAGGCGATACAGCAGACACAACACATTCAGTCGCTCTTACCTTGCCAAAGCTTCCTGATCCGGAAAGTCTATGACTCACCGGCAGAAACTGCCGAATCACGCAGAGCGTAGGTGCCGCTTGCCGAGCGGCACTTCATGGCCCGCCGCGACCCGAAACGGCATCATCCGTAAGACAGGCAGTATCAACGTGCAGCTGAAGTTTCGAATCAATGATCAGGACGACTCCCGAACAGATCTGCTGTTGCAGCAGTCGGATGAGTCGGCCACGTTTTCGCGTCGTCTGCACCAGCTTCGTGAACAGTTGCGACGTGAGAATCGTCGAGCCGCGGGACCATTTTCTCACCGCCTTGCTGCTGACGGGCCGCTGTGGAAACTGCGAGAACAGATTCGCGATGTCTCGCGTCTTGCAGAAGCCATTCTGATCAGCCTCGATGAAGCACCGGAAACGCGACGCCAGGAAATGTGCTCCGACCTGCGACGTCTGATTGTGACTCAGTCAAAGTGGACAGAGCGTCTGGAGAATCAGATCTGGCGACTGGAATCTCAGATGCGTCTGATGCGTCGCCTGCAGGAAACGCTGTCACACGGAACGCCCTGCACTGACCAGATCCTGGAACTCTGTGAAATCATTGCGCTGGAATCCCTGACCATTCCGGAAGGGCTTCTGCTGCTGCCGGAGCCGGGTCAGAAGATCATCCTTCCAACCACGGGGACTGCAGAGCTTGCGGCCCGCTGCGTCGAATCGGCTCGCTGGACGGTCTTTTCCGGAATGTCCGTTCTTCCCCAGCATCGCGGTGCAGAACTGGCCTACAGCGCGATGTCGAACTGGACTCATGGCTGGCTGGAACGACAGACAACTGCCAGCATCGGCGGTGATAAAAATGAATTGACCCGAGTCATCGCGCAGCGACTGCAGTCAGACTTATCCGCGCGGCCGGTCAGCGACGAAGCGAAGGAGTTTGCGGCCGCGATCGGACGATACAGTGACGCGATCGAGCGGCGTTCACTCAGTGCATCGGAAGCCATTGTGCCGCCATCGCTCTTCGAATTCTTCAGCAGCGATGAACTGCTGGATGCCACAACGAGTCGCTGGAACGCCAGTGAACTTGCCAGGTCCTTTGGCCTGAAACTTCCTGAGAAGGGCGGCTTCCTCGGCGATCAGGATGCAGACGAGAAGCTCGTTCTGACACATAAACTGCGCTGGCATGACGCAGACGAACCAGGCGAATCGAAGTCAGTCAGCTCTGCGACAGCCTCCGGTGCAAAGCGACCTCATTTCCGACTTCATTCAGAACCGGTTGAACACGCTCATCACTGAAAGACGATCATCGGCCGCTCCTGAACAAGCGTCATCTCCGTGTCGCTGGTTCGTCACTCAGAGAGTGACGACGACTTTGCTGCGGCGAGAACGCGCACAACATCGACCTGATGATGCTGCAGGGCCATGACTTCCCGGGAACCGTCCGTCTGCTGAAAAACTGGCTGGACCATTACCGTCATGACCTCGGCCTGCCCACGCAATCGGCAACACCCAGAAACAGGGGCAGAAACAGCTGGGCCAGCCATCTATGATCTTCGAGCAAATCCAAAAGCAACGCCAGTCAAATCCCATGCGGAACCCAGGACGCAAACACTCGCAGCGATGAATCGATGCTGATTGCTCGATCATCCCCATGGCTCGGCGGAAATCTGCAGTCGCTCGAACAACGATTCCAATTCAGCGGGCGTTGAACCTAGTTTGTCGGCGCGAATCTGTCGTCCCCGTCCGGCTTCACGCCGGTGGAACGAAGGTTTGACAACTACACAACGCCCCCAGCAAGATCCGACGGCCCCAGCCCGGCTTCACGCCGGGTGAGCCCAGGTTTGGCAACTACCAACGCCTCTCTCGGAGTGATGCTGATCGCTCGATCATCTCCTTTCGCTGTTGCATGAGCCATCATCCAACTCGGACGGTCGACCGTAGAGCGGAACCATTTGTGGCGACATTTGCGACGCGAATCTGATCGGCGTTTGAGATTTGTTGCCTCGCACTCGGGCGTAGTCTCAGGCCCCGCCGGAAGTTGCTGTGCAGGTTGTGTTTACGCCGCTGAATCCTGGTGGATGGCACCGTGGCTTTTTTAGCACCGTCGCTTTTTTACATTTCAACTCTTACGCGTGAGAAAATGCCCTGCTAAAAACCCCGTTGCAAATAGAGTTATGACAAATGCTCCACCCGATGTAACCGTTCACGGGCCGTCCGGCAAACTGACCTTTCCATAAAATGCGGGATATGCGACATCACGTGGTATGAGTCAGGGAATGACAATACCACCGGAACTGGAAGCCGAGATGACGCCTGCGGTGCGGGCGTTCGTCAAGCTGCTGCTGGGGCGAATTGAGCAGCTGGAGGCGGAAGTTGCGGATCTGAAACAGCGGCTCGAAAAATATGAGGGCACGTCGCACTCCGGGCCCCCGGCCGGTGCTGCGGCAGGAAGCTCGCCGCCTGCGGCTCAGAAGTCCTCCCGAAAACGAGGCGGACAGCCCGGACATCGGCGGCATTCTCGTCAGCTGATTCCGACCGAAGAATGTGATCAGGTTTATGAACTCAAGCCAGAGCATTGCCGCCGTTGCGCCACCGCATTGTCTGGTTGCGATACCGAGCCACTGCGTCACCAGGTGGCTGAGCTTCCAAAAATTCGTTTACACGTGACGGAGTATCAGCTGCATCGACTGACGTGCCCCTACTGCAGCAAACAGACATGTGCAGAACTCCCGCCGGGAGTGCCTTCCGGCCAGAGTGGTCCTCGACTGGTCGCTTTCACTTCACTCCTGATGGGCATGTTTCGACAGAGCAAACGCAGGGTCTCCCTGTTCTGCGAGACGCTGCTGAATCATTCGGTCAGCGTCGGACTGGTTGTGAAGCATCAGCAGCAAACGAGTCACGCTGTTGCTGCCGCTTGTGAACAACTGGTGCAGTTGATTCCGCAGCAGCATGCCATCTGCGCCGATGAAACACCCACGCGCCAGCAGAACCAGAATGCGTGGATCTGGACCGTTGTGGCGACCACGTTCACGGTCTTCCGAATTCGCCTGACGAAAGCGGCCTGCGTGATCAAAGAGCTGCTGGGCAATGACTTCCAGGGAGTTGCCACCAGCGATCGTGCCAAAACCTATCATTGGCTCTGGCGACATCAGTGGTGCTGGGCTCATCTGCAGCGAGACTTCGAAAAGATCAGCCAGCGTAACGGGCCTGCCGGTGAGATCGGCAATCAACTTCTGCAGATCACGCACAGACTATTTCATTACTGGCATCGAATTCGTGATCAGGAAATCACTCGTCGCGGCTTTGAATGTCAGATGACTCGCCTGAAGCGTCAAATGCAGAACGTTTTGACGGAAGGTTCCGTCTGCGCTGATCGGGCGACAGCAGCGACCTGCACGGAACTGCTGAACTACTTCGACAATCTCTGGCTGTTCGTCTACTGCAGGGATGTCGAACCCACCAACAACGCAGCCGAACGATCATTACGACACGCGGTGATCTGGAAACATCTTTCCTTCGGCACTCAAAGCGAACATGGCAGTCGCTTCGTGGAACGTCTCCTGACCGTCATCGAAACCTGTCGGCAGCAGAAACGGAATGCCTTCGACTTCCTCGTCGATTCTCTCACTGCGCGAAACGCCGGTAACATACCACCTCGACTTCTGGACGGGGCGTGAACGGTTACCACCCGACCACCAAGCAGTGCTTGTCCGATGAGTGTAGATTTGCCAGACCGTCCCGCAACCCATGATTACAGCGGTCACAAAGTTCGAGGCAAAAAGTATCACCTTGATAACAGTAGTTGGCAGTCGTGCTCCATGCCACTTTCCTTGGTCTTCGAGGTTCTGGTGCAAACCATATTTGAACGGGTCTTCTGTATTCATTGTGTCAACCCCGCGGGGACCATCGAACGCGACAGGGAAGCTGGGGCCAGCCATCTAGGCTGTTGATATAGTCTACCAGTGCTGGTACGCGTTTGCATGGTGGATGGCACCATGCGTTTGAATCGCAGATGCCCCCTCATCCGGCCTGCGGCCACCTTCTCCCCCATTGGGGGCGAAGGACGATAAGGGCCGCTCCGTCGTAAATGCAGGATTCTCGTCGATCCACGGTTCCGTTCCCGTTGTCGTCCACACTCTTCCCAATGCAACGCCCGAGGGCATCATATTGATAAGCGACCGATTTTGTCACGATGTTCTGCGATTCCGGGGCAAGGTTTGGTCCGACGAACATCGTGTGGTTGTTGAAAGCCGGTGAAGAATTGCAGGTTCGTCACTCAGAGAGTGACGCCTACTTTGCTACCTGCCGCAAGACCGCTCCCAGCGCCGCCAGCTCTAATCGGCTTGCTGCAGGATCCAGTCGGCAACTTTCTTCAGTACCGCCGGCGCGATCGTTTCCTCGATCGTGTTGTATTCACTCACTCCACCGCGAAGGCATGACTGGAAAAGATGGTTGACACCCGGGACTTCTTCAACAATCGAATTGCCGTTACCAGCCTTCTTCAAAGCCTCGCGAATGCGAGGAAGATTCAGCTTCGGGTCCACCTGAGTGTCTTTCTCGCCGTTCAGTGCCAGTACCGGACAAGTGACTTTCTCCAGCACGACTCCAGGGTCGTGAACCAGAAAGAACCGGAACCACGGAGAACTCAGTTCCTTGAGTCCGCCACTCAGTCCTGCCTTAAACTCGGCCAGCTTTGACTCCTCCTTCGGTGCCATGTCTGCAAGCTGTTCCATCGCCTTTGGCAGCAGTTCGTCGGCGGAGGCTTTGGGATTCTGAAGGACAAGGCTGATCAGCACGTCCTGAGATTTTGTCTGGGCATCAAGCACGGCGGCATCTGTGATGCCTTCTGCCTGAGCAATCAGGCGTCCCTGAGATTTCAGAATCTCCGTTCCGTTCACAGCGGGCCCGGCCAGAAGAACGATCCACGCCACGTCAGCATTTCCCGCACTGACGATCGGTGCAATCAGGCCACCTTCACTGTGTCCGATCAGTCCGATCTGTTTTGCATTCACGCCCTGCTGAGATTTCAGGAAGCGAATAGCGCCTTTGACATCCGCCGCGAAGTTCTCGCTGGTCGCCGTGGCAAATGTTCCCGTGGATTCCGCCGTGCCTCGATCATCGAAACGAAGCACACAGATTCCTCGACGAGTCAGTGCATCAGCGATGACGGCGAATGGTTTATGGTCCAGCAGAGTCTCATCGCGATCCTGCGGCCCTGAACCTGAAATCAGAATGGCGGCCGGAAATCCGGATGCTGGCTGCGGTGTCTTCGGAACGGTCAGCGTACCCGCCAGCACCACTCCATCTTCGACACTCGGAAACGTCACCTCCGTGGCAGCATACGGAAACGGTGGCGCCGGAGTTTGCGGTCGCTTAGGTTTCTCCGGCTCCGGCGATGTTTCAGATCGCTGCAGAGTCAGATCAAGCTGCGGTCCTCCCTGCGACCATTTTCCAGCCACCGACTTTCCATCGGCTGACGCTGTTCCTTCAAACGTCCCTTTCACTCCTTCGACGGTCACGGTCCATGCGCCGTCTTTCACGGTTCGCACGGCTTTGAATCCACCGGCCTTCTGGGACAAACTGTCGAAGCGCATCTCTTCAGAGCCGTCATCCTTTCGATAGACTCGCAGCTGGATCTTCAGTTTCTGAAACAGCACGGAAAGATCACCCACCCAGATCTCCGACGGTTTATCTTCCGGGCGTTTTTCGACTTTGCGAAACGACACCGGGAAGTCTGCACCGCGCTGCTTCCAGCGTCCTTCTGTTTTCTGCCCGTCGGCCGTGATCCGGCCTTCAAAGGCTGCCGCCGTCCGTTTGAGCTGAAACGACAGGGCATCCTTTGTCAGCTGAAAGTCGTCGAGATCAAACGTTGCGTCGCCTTCATCAAAGCTGACCAGCTGCCACTTGTTCTCCGGACCAGGCTGCATGAGAAACCGAAATTCTCGCACGCCGACGTCCATCGTCCCGTACCACATCGAATCGTCAGCCAGACTTCGCACGGCGCTAAGAGAAAAGATCAATGTGACAATTAGAAGCGTGAAGACTCTCAATCGATGGCGCATAAATCACTCCGGCGAAGTATCGAATTTCAGCGTCCAGTGTCACCTGTACCGCTCCGTTTGCCAAACAGCGAAACGGAAGCGGCGCACCCGCGAACCTGCTAAGTCCGTGTGGCTTCGATTGCAGCAAGCAGACGTTCGCGAACCTGTTTGGGATCGGCACCGGCAACCTGCTTCATGATCATTCCGATCAACGGACCGACAGCCGCCTGTTTGCCGTTCAGGAAGTCACGCACAGCGTCTGGTTTGGACGCCATCACGTTCTGAATAGCCTGGTCCATGGCTCCTGTGTCGCGGACAATCTCCAGTCCTCGATCCTTGATGAGGCGATCGATATCGCTGGCCGACACAGGTTCTCCTGCATCTGCGGTCTGCAGCAGTGCCGCATACACATCGCGAGCACTCTTGGTGGTGATGCGATCGGATGTGATGGCCTTCAGCAGAGTCCCCAGGACTTCGGCACTAACGGGAAACTCCGTGATGGAAACCGCTCGCGCTTTGATGTCGCGAAGAATATCCTGAGTCACCCAGTTGGCGGCGGTCTTGCCTTCGCCACACAGTCGAGCAACCTCTTCGAACCACGCGGTCAGTTCCGGTCCCTGGTCCAGAATCACATCGGCGTCGTATTCACTGAGCCCCAGCTGCGAACAGAAGCGGACCTTTCTGACGGCCGGGGTTTCCGGAAGACCGCGTCGAATCGCTTCGATCTCCTCCGGCGTGACAACGACTGGCTGCAGATCCGGATCAGGGAAATAGCGATAGTCCGAAGACTCTTCCTTCTCTCGCTGAGTAAACGTTTCGCCTCGTTCCGCATCCCAGCCTCGAGTCTGCTTGGGAACGTCGCCCTTCTTCTGGCCGGTCTTCATAAACTGCTGCAGCTGACGTCGCACTTCGTAGTCGATCGCAAGTTCCACGTTGCGAAAGCTGTTCATGTTTTTCAGTTCAACGATCGGAGTTGCAACCGTCGAGCCGTCCGCCGCCTTGATATGAAGGTTGACGTTCGCATCGCAGCGAAGACTGCCTTCCTGCATGTTGCAGTCGGAGACTCCCAGGAACAGCAGCAGCGAGCGAAGTGATTCCAGATAGCGGCGCGCTTCCGCGGCGGAACGAAGATCCGGCTCACTGACAATTTCCAGAAGCGGCGTTCCCGTTCGATTCAGGTCGACGCCACTGTCCGCGCGGCGACCGGATTCGTCATGAACATTTTTGCCGGCGTCTTCTTCCAGATGGGCACGAGTGATGCGGATGCGAGTCGCCTGGCCATCCGGCTTCTCCGGCGGAACATCCAGCCATCCCCTCTGACTGAACGGCTGATCGTACTGACTGATCTGATACGCTTTGGGAAGGTCCGGGTAATAGTATTGCTTCCGGTCCCAGCGCGTCTCATTCGCAATTTCGCAGTTCAGCGCGAGGCCGGTCATCAGAGCCAGTCGAAAGGCTTCTCGATTCATTACCGGCAGTGCTCCGGGCAATCCCAGGCAGACCGGGCACGTCTGAGTGTTTGGTTCATCCGGACGGAACTCGGTGGAACATCCGCAGAAGAGCTTGGACTGAGTCTTCAGCTGAGTATGAACTTCGAGACCAATGACGATGGAATATTCGGGCTTCGACATGAATTCCGCTTCATGAGGACGTTTGGATTTGCATCAGGCTGCAGTATAGTCGCACGCCGGAAAGTCGTGTAGGCTGTAAAAAACTCTACGTCCCTCAAGCCCGCTCGGTCAGTAGATTCGGTCATGGCAAATCCTGGAGGCAACATGCAGACGCACCGAACCGCAGTCAGCGATGCCGATGGCCTGTCCCGCCGCGGGATGATCCAGCGCATGGGCGGCGGCGCGGGAGCCGTCGGTCTGCTGGCAGCGATGGCTCAGCAGGCGTCCGGGGAATTGCAGTCGCCCCACTTTCCCGCGAAAGCAAAACGAGTCATCCATCTGTTCATGAACGGTGGCCCGTTTCAGGGAGACTACTTCGACCCGAAACCTGCGCTGGTGAAGTATGCCGGCCAGCGTCCTCCGGAAGCGGATCTTCGCACAGAACGCAAAACAGCGGGACTTCTGCCTTCACCGTTTCGCTTTCGACAATGCGGACAAAGCGGGTTGCCCGTCAGTGAACTTCTACCACTCACTTCGGAGTGCATCGACGACATCTGCGTGCTGCGATCCACTTACACTGACAATCCCAATCACGGTCCCGCGCTCTTGCTGATGAATAACGGGACCATCCTGCCGACTCGACCCAGCATGGGCTCATGGCTGTCGTACGGGCTGGGAACGGAGAACGCAAATCTGCCGGCGTACGTCGTGCTTTGTCCCGGCAAGCCAGTTCGATTTTCCATCCTGTGGACCAGCGCGTTTCTGCCAGGCTCGCATCAGGGCACGTACATCAATCATGCAGACCCGGTACCCGACAAGCTGATCCCGTTTCTGAAAAACCCATCCGCCACCGTGGATGCTCAGCGAGCCCAGGTGGATCTGATGGCTCGATTGAATCGACACCAGCTGGAACGCACAGGACCCGACAGTCAGTACGAAGGCAGACTGCAGGCCATGGAGACAGCGTTCCGAATGCAGTTCACGGCAACGGATGCGTTCGACCTGAACCTCGAATCGAAGTCCACGCGAGAACTCTACGGTGAAGGCCACTTCGCGAACGGATGCCTGCTGGCTCGCCGTCTCAGTGAACGCGGCGTTCGATTCGTCCAGGTCTATTACGGAGACGGTCAGCCCTGGGATACTCACAGTGATCATAACAACGCAGCTCGCAACTTGAGCAAAGCAATCGACCGCCCCATCGCCGCGCTGCTGAAGGATCTGAAGCAGCGAGGCATGCTGGAGGACACTCTGATCCTGTGGGGCGGCGAATTTGGTCGTACACCAACATCAGAAAACGGTACGGGCCGCGACCACAATCACTATGGTTTCACAACGTGGCTCGCAGGCGGCGGAGTTCGCGGCGGAATGACGTATGGCGAGACCGATGAATTCGGCTTCCGCGCGATCCACAATCGAGTTCACATTCATGACCTGCATGCCACAATGCTTCACCTGCTGGGAATCGATCACGAACGTCTGACCTATCGTTACGCCGGCCGCGATTTCCGGCTGACGGATGTTGCGGGACGAGTCATCCGCGAAATCGTTTAGTCTCCCGGCTCCCACCACCGAACGTCCTGATCAGGAATGCCCGTGTCAAATTTTCCACTCATGTGCGATGTTGTGCAGAGGTTCGATTCTCCTCGACTGGAGAACATCCCTGAAACTGTGCGGCAGCAGATGGAAACACTGCAGCTTCAGAACCGAGTTCGTCCCGGACAGACGGTCGCGATCACGGCAGGCAGCCGAGGAATTGCCAACATCGCCATCATCCTGCGGGAGATTGCCGCTCACTTCACGGCCCTTGGTGCGAAGCCGTTCCTCGTTCCCGCGATGGGCAGTCACGGAGGCGGAACGGTTGAAGGCCAGGTCAAGATGCTGGCCAGCCTTGGCGTCACGGAGCAATCCGTGGGCGTGCCGATCCGGGCCACGATGGAGACTGTGGTCGTCGCACAAACCAGCAATGGTCTTCCTGTGCACTTTGATCGATTCGCCGCGGAAGCCGATCATGTGTTCGTCGTGAATCGAGTCAAGCCGCATACTCGATTTGTCGGTCCGGTGGAATCCGGCCTGCATAAGATGATGCTGATTGGTCTTGGAAAACACGCCGGAGCACTTGTGTACCATGCTGGCATTCTGACCATGAGTTTTCCGGAAATCATCGCAGCGGTTGCGGAACGTGTTCTTGACGTCTGCCATGTCTGCGGCGGGATGGCCATTCTGGAAAATGCGGCGGACGAAACAGCTCTGATCGAAGCTGTTGCCCCCGAGGATTTCTCCACACGCGAACCGGAGCTGCTGAAGCTGGCGAACGAATGGCTTCCCCGACTGCCGTTCTCAGACGTTGATCTTCTGATCGTGGATCGCATCGGCAAGAACATCAGCGGCGTCGGAATGGATGCGAATGTCATCGGTCGCAAGTTCAATGATCACGCGGCAACGCCGATGGATTCTGTTCGCTGCAGACGAATCTTTGTGCGAGGACTGACGAAGGAAAGTTACGGGAATGGAACAGGCATCGGGCTCGCCGAATTTACGACTCGACGCTGCGTGGAACAGGTTGATCCCGTGATCACCCGGATCAATTGCATCACGGGCAATCATCCGGAGGCTGCAATGATTCCGATCACATTCGAAACGGATCAGGAAGCCGTCGCAGCCGCGCTGACGACCATCGGCATGATCCCGCCGGAGAAAGCGCGCGTCATTCAGATTGCAAACACGCTGCATCTGTCACGCGTCAGAGTGTCGGAAGCGTACTTCGATGATGTTCGTCAGTCGCCCAAAATGGAACTTGTCGGCACGCCGTATTCGTTTCCGTTCGATTCGGCCGGGTGGCTGTCGGATGTTGAGAATGTGAGCCACTGAAGCGAGTGGGACAGAGTCTTCTAATTGGTGTGGTGACAAAGACATTGTTTTGAGTGACGTAGCGATTGGGACAATCGCTTTACAATGAAGGCGATCGTTGAGTGAGTCTGCCTGTTGTTCAACCTGCTGAAGAAGGAACTGAGTTTCGTTATGACGGATGCGTGCTGTCGCTGATTCCGCCAATGACGCAGCTCAATACGCCCTATCCTTCGACGGCGTATCTCACCGGCTTTCTTCGATCGCGTGGAGTTCGTGCGGTCCAGGCCGATCTGGCTCATGGTTTAGTTCTGTCGATACTCAGTCAGCAGGGACTTCGTTCTGTGCGCAGCGAAGCCACGGAACCAGCGAACGCTGCCGCAAACAAGTCGCCTTCAGTTCGAAGTTTCCTGAAACAATTTGAACGCTATGAGTCGACGATTGACCGAGTCATCCGATTCCTTCAGGGAACCGATCCAACCCTCGCGCATCGAATTGTGACGCGCACCTTCCTTCCCGAAGGCCCGCGTTTTGAATCGCTGGATCGTTTTGAAGCCGATCCCGAGACCGGCGATGATCCGTTGCTCTGGGCCTTCGGCGTGCTGGGAGTCCAGGATAAGGCGAGGCATTTCTGCACGTTATATCTGAGCGATCTGGCCGATGTGATTCGCGACGCTGTGGATGAACGCTTTGAATTCGTGCGGTACGCGGAATCGCTGGCTCAAAGTCAGCCGACGTTCGAGCCGTTGGCGCTGGCTCTCGCAGCACCGCAGACTTTGCTGGACCGGGTTCTGGAACAGCTGACACTGGATGTGGCCAGGAAGCACGATCCGAATGTCGTGCTGATTACGGTGCCGTTTCCCGGGACTGTGTATGCAGCCTTTCGAATGGCTCAAACAATTCGCAGGCAGCATCCAAACATCAAGACCGCACTGGGCGGTGGTTATGCCAATACGGAACTGAGGCAGTTGAAGGAACCGCGAGTCTTTGACTATTTCCACTATGTCATGCTGGACGACGGAGAACGTCCGATTCTGGCGATGCTGGAACATCTTTCCGGGCGTCGATCAGAAGAACAGCTCGTCCGAACCTATCATCGATGCTCAGACTCAGGATCTGTGATTTATCGCAATCACGCAGAACCGGACGTGCCGTTTTCCCATGTGGGAACACCGAGCTGGGATGGTCTCGACGTCGGAGCCTATCTGTCGACTCTTGATTTGCTGAATCCCATGCATCGCCTGTGGTCGGATGGCCGCTGGAATAAACTGACAATCGCACATGGCTGCTACTGGAAGAAGTGCAGCTTCTGCGACATCAGCCTCGATTACATTTCTCGTTATGACACCGCGGCGGCCAGCCTCCTGGCTGATCGCATTACAGAGATCGTGCAGGAAACCGGGCAGACGGGATTTCATTTTGTTGATGAAGCCGCCCCTCCTAAGGGACTGGAATCGCTGGCACAGGAACTCCTGCGACGCAAAATTCAGATCTCCTGGTGGGGCAATATCCGCTTTGAGAAGACCTTTACACCGGACCTCTGTCAACTTCTTGCAGAGAGCGGATGTATCGCGGTCTCCGGAGGACTCGAAGTCGCCTCGGATCGACTGCTGAAGCTGATGAAGAAGGGCGTGTCTGTGGCTCAGGTCGCTCGTGTCACCCGAGCGTTCGCAGACAACGGCATCCTTGTGCATGCCTATCTCATGTACGGATTCCCGACGCAGACACTGCAGGATACGGTCGACTCACTGGAATATGTTCGTCAGCTCTTTGAAAACGGCTGTATTCACAGTGGTTTCTTCCATCGCTTCACATGCACCGTGCATTCACCCGTCGGCCGTGCCCCAAATGAATATGGAGTGACCCTGAAACCGCTGCCGGAAATTACCTTTGCCTGCAATGATGTCGAGTTTGTGGATCCGACCGGCGTCGATCATGAAAAACTCGGGCGAGCCCTCAGTAAGGGCATCTATAATTTTATGCACGGGATCGGTCTGGACGCGGATGTCAGGGAATGGTTTGAAGGGAAAGTACCGCGCACAACGGTTTCACCGCGATTTATTTCCAATGCCCTGCGAGGACGCGATTAGCATTCATCGTCGTAGTGGAACTCGCCAGAGTTCCCTTTCCTCAATCTGTAGTGGAACTCGCCAGAGTTCCTTGCATCAGCTGAGTTGTAGTCAAACTCGCCAGAGTTCCTCTCATCATCCAAAGTCGTGGGATCTCTGGTGAGATCCGCTACATGTTGATTGATGTTGACAGGTCACCTGTTCACACCTTGGTCTCTGAAAAACTGCCCTTCAGCGCGATAAAAGCAGACTCTGGGTAATCAACCGCTCCATGAAAGCGATACCAGGCTCCATTAAGTTTCCCTCTCCTAAGGTGCGGCAGCAGTTTCGCTGGCACGATTGTGGTCAGTGGCTAAGTTACGGTTGCTGCCTGATAACGCTTGTTCTCTACACGCCTCATTTCTGAAAATAGTGTTTCCGAAATCGAACAGGTGTATGCGGGCTCACGCTAATTTGCCTCATTCGTTACAGGAGCCGGTTGAATTTCCGGCCTGAGAATGCTATCACCATCCTCAAGCACAATTGAGGAGTCTTCGAAGGTGACATCAATGGTCACAAGTTCGAATGACCAGTAGCCTGTGACTCATACTGAGTCTGGTGAATGTCTCCACGCAGGATGCAATTTCTGTTCAGGAAGAGTGTCTCATTGATTCCGGCGCAACTGAACCGGAACCATTAACAACAGTTTGACGATTGAGGAAACGCAGATGGCGAAGCGCGCCGCCGCAAGTAAAGACGGAGTGAATGTCTCCGCAGAGATTCGGGCACTGGTTCTTGCCAACAAGGACATCCGTGGCCCGGAAGTGATTGCTGCTCTGAAGGAAAAGTTCCCAGGTGCAAAGTTCAATAACGCCAGTGTTCAGGTTGCTTTCGCCAACGCACGAAAGAAGCTCGGCCTGACTCGCACGCTGAAGAAGAAGCCTCGTCCAGTCGGGTCAGGTTCTGTCGCAGGTCGCCGACCGGGCCGACCAGCCGCCGCTGCCGCACCAGCCGCTGCCGCACCAGCCGCAGTCGCAGCAACAGCAGCAGGAGTTGATTACTCCCTGTTGCAGGCTGCAAAGACTCTGCTCCAGCACTGCAAGGGCGACGTCGCTGCCGCTCAGCAGGCACTGAAGCAGCTTGCCGCTCTGCAAATGGGCTAATAGACTGCAGTCTGAATTTAAATACCTGCAAACAGCCTGAAGTTGATCCTTCAGGCTGTTTTTGTTTTTGTGGACGCACCCATGACAAACATCGCCGCTGTCATTGATCGCATACGCGAAACTGCCTCGTCCTCGTCCGTCGTCTGTGATCTCGGAGACCTTCCATTCACGGAGCTTCCTTCGGAGATCGCGTCGCTGCGCAAGATTGAACTACTCGCGCTTGGCTCGAACGCTCCGATCGTCCGGAACAATCGAGTGGTCTGGGAGCCAAATTACCGCAGACCTTCGCGCCGCGGCGAATTATCACTGGCACATCTTCAAGGGCTCACGAATCTTCGTGCACTGGACCTGTCAGGATGGGAGATCGATGCAGACTCTCTGAGCGTTATCGCAAAACTGCATCGCCTCTCACATCTTAGTCTGCGAGTTCCCACACGTGCCCCATTGGCGTTTCTGAAGAACCTCACGCAACTGTCGTCGCTTGAACTCACCGGGATCTGGGTAGAAGACCTGTCACCGCTGAGCCAGTTGAATTCACTTCGCCGCCTTCATATCAGTGGCGATGGGCTGACGACGATCGATGCACTGGAGCCTCTAACCGGGCTCCGGAAACTATCAATGGATGGCGGCAGAATTCGCGACTACCGTCCGCTTCGAAGGATGCAGGAACTCAAAACGCTGTTCCTTCGCAGTGACGCTCAAAGTACTCTGGATGGTTGCCAGGGGCTCACGAAGCTGGAATCACTCATCACAGTGGATGGCAGCATCGAGAATCTGGCTCCGCTCAGCGGGCTCCGATTCTTGCGTGAGCTGTACTTTCAGTATTGCAGTAGTCTCAGCGACATTCGTGCTGTGGCATCGATGCCTTCGCTGTGCAAGCTGACTCTGGAGAACTGTTATCGTATTTCTGACTGGTCTCCTTTGCTGAGCTGCGAGAATATGGAAGTCCTCCGCCTTATCAGTTGCAGTCCACGCAATCTGAGCGTTTTGTCGCGACATCCTCGGCTGCAGATCATCCGCGACGGGGATCCACCAGGATAGTGTCTTGGCGCTTTCGAGTGAACTGGTCAACGTGCTGCTCAGAGTTGGCCATGTTTCAGGTGCGGCAATGCGGGTCAACACAATCGGCTACCCAGTGCAGGTAGTCGGGCAAGCCGGCGACAACAGGCACTGCGAAGATTGCCGGCAGCTGATAGCTGTGCAGTGAGCAGATCAGGTCACGCAGCGGCTCGAACGCCGCGCGAGTCGTCTTGAACAGCAGACGATATTCCGGGTCCGAGTGAATTTTCCCCTGCCATTCGTAAACGCTCCGAATGGGTTCCATCTGAACACACGCCGCCAGTTTCCTCTGCACGGCTTCGTGAGCAATCCTGTGCGCGTCGTCTTCTGTGGCGACCGTGGTGTAAACGGCAAGAATCTCCAGCAGTTCCATAGGCCTTGGTTCCTCGGCAGCTTCAAAGACGACCCTCGACAGCGACGTTCACGGTTCCGAGTTGTAGTGGATCTCGCCAGAGATCCTATCATCAAGCTGTGGTGGAACTCGCCAGAGTTCCTGTCATAAACGACCGTCGCGGGATCTCTGGCGAGATCCACTACATTGACTTTACAGCGTTGCCAACCGGGCAATGCTGTCAGGAAGCTTGTAGCGGAACGGCGCGAGCCGTCCGGTGAATGCATGACACAGACTCACCGGAGGGCTCGCGCCCTGCCGCTACAAACACAATGTTTTGCAGGAGAAGGATCCTTCGTCGCCTGGCCGACCTGGCGGTCGGTTGTGCAAACAGGGCCGTCAGTTCTACAGTGTGAGTCTTCACGCCTGTTGATCTTCCATGGAATCCCGCCATGCTTCTGCGATCGCTCTTTCTGACGCTGCTTATTCTGCATTCCTGTGCCCCGGCCGGTGCTGATGAAGTTCGCCTGTTGCCATCGGCGGTTGAGCTTTCCGGTCCGGCAGATTCGCACAGGGTTCTCGTTGAGAGATTTGCGGCGGATCGCGCTATGGGAGTCGCCGAAGGACATGCTCTGAAGAGTGATGCACCGGAGATTGTTCGAGTCGACGGAACGACGCTGTATCCGGTCGCCAACGGTGAGACGAACGTGCGAGTCGAAGGCGTCGACACCGCGGTTGTGCGAGTCAAAGTCGTCGGAATGGATCAGCCTGTGAACTGGTCATTTCGAAATCACGTTCAGCCGGTGCTGGCTCGCCTTGGCTGCAACTCCGGAGCATGCCACGGAGCGCTGGCGGGAAAAGGAGGATTTCGGCTTTCACTGCGAGGATACGATCCCGATCGCGACTTCTTCACAATCGTCGAACAACAGCAGGGACGAAGAGTCGAGCTGCTGGATCCGGCGGCCAGTCTGCTGCTGACCAAGCCAACGATGGCGACTCCTCACAAAGGAGGAAAAAGGCTGACGACAGATTCCGTCCATTACAAAGTTCTCTCCGAATGGATCGCGTCCGGTGCAGCACCTCCGTCGGATTCTGACGCGCGTCTTCAGTCCCTGGCAGTTTTGCCGGAACGAGTGTCGCTGACTTCAGATCAGGAGCAGCCTCTGCTTGTTCGGGCTCATTATTCTGACGGGCGCGTGGAAGATGTGACGCACCTCGCCAAATTCACTTCCTCAAACGAGGCCGTGGCAACGGTTGATGAGCATGGTCTTGTGAAGGTTGTCGGCTCCGGCGAGGGCGCGGTGACGGCGTGGTTCTCAAGTCAGATTGTCATCGCACGAGTCACCGTTCCGTTTCCTCAGACGATAGATCCATCCGAGTTCGCGAATGCTCCCAAAAGGAACTTCATCGATGAACTTGTGCTGAATCAGCTGCAGCGGCTGAACCTGAAGCCCTCACCGCGTTCTTCGGACGATGTCTTCATCCGTCGCGCCTATCTGGACACGATCGGGACTCTGCCAACCAGCAGCGAAGTTCGAGCTTTCGTGGCTGATACAAGTAGTGACAAACGCGATCGTCTGATTGAATCGCTCCTGTCGAAGCCGGAGTTTGTGGATTACTGGACGTATCGCTGGTCCGATCTGCTGCTCCTGAATGGAACCGAACTGCGGCCTGATGCCATTGCTGCATATTACGGCTGGATTCGCGGACACATTGAAAAGAACACGCCGTGGGACCAGATGGTGCGAGAACTCGTGACATCGCGCGGTTCAAGTTTCGAAAACGGCGCGACGAATTTCTTTGCCCGTCATCAGGCACCGGAAGACATGGCTGAGAATGTCAGTCAGGCGTTCCTTGGACTTTCCATCGGATGTGCGCGCTGCCACAACCATCCGCTGGAGAAGTGGACCAACGACCAATATTACGCGTTCGCAAATCTGTTCTCACGAGTCCGAGCGAAAGGCTGGGGCGGTGATCCTCGCAATGGTGACGGACTGCGAACACTGGTCACGGTGTCATCCGGTGAACTCGTGCAGCCTCGCACCGGCAAGCCACAGCGTCCCGCGCCGCTGGATGCCGAACCGATCGACTTCGACGCACCCGGAGACCGCCGCGAATACCTCGCTCAGTGGCTGACATCTCCCGACAACAAGCTGTTTGCTCGTTCGGTAACGAACCGCGTCTGGAAAAACTACTTTGGTGTTGGGCTTGTGGAGCAGGTAGACGACATGCGTGCCTCAAACCCGGCCAGCAATGAAGAACTCCTGGATGCAGCTTCCCGATCTCTCGTCGAAGGCAAGTATGACCTCAAGGGATTAATGAGAACGATTCTGCAGTCAGAGACTTATCAGCGCAGCAGTGAGACTCTGCCTGAGAACGCCGGTGACCAGCGTTACTATTCCCGCTACTTCCCTCGACGTCTGCTGGCCGAAGTCCTGCTCGATGCCGTGTCGCAGGTGACTGAGGTTCCCACAGAGTTCAACAGAATCGTCTACCCGGGCGCCGACATTAAGCCGACCGATGTGTACCCAAAAGGAACGCGAGCCATTCAGCTGAAGGACTCGGCGGTGGATTCGTACTTCCTTCAGACGTTTGGTCGAAACCAGCGACGCATTACCTGTGAATGTGAGCGTTCAGATGAGCCCAGCATGGTTCAGGTTCTGCATCTGTCGAACGGCACGACGCTGAACGAGAAGCTGGCGGTCCCGGAGAACCGACTGGCGAAATGGACGAAGGATCTGACCACGGACGACGCCCTCGTCGACGAGATCTTTCTGACGTGTCTTTCGCGGCCACCAGCGGAAAAGGAACTGGTTGAAATCAAAGCGGTGCTGACTGAAACTCCTCCGGAACAGCGCCGCCAGGCGCTGGAGGATCTGATCTGGGGCATCGTCAGCAGCCGCGAGTTCCTGTTCAATCATTGATCTTTTTTTGTGCAGCAGTGCTCTCTGCAGCATCATGGCACCGTGGCCAGGGCTCGGATCGAATTGACTGGCTGATAAGTCCGTCTGGATGACTGGCGCCAGGAAATCCCCGATGTTTTCTCATTAAGCAGCCGTGTTTGCATCACGGGAACCACTGACTCAGGAATATGATCATTTGTCCTGGTGCCGGTGACTCATCAGAATCGCGGGCAACTGGTCTGTATTTTGCTGTTCAGGATCTGCGGAAGAACCAGATGGCCATCGAAGGATTCCGGCCGAGTGACTTCCGGATTTCCTGACGAGTGTCTGGTTCCAGAGAAGCGGAGCCAGGTTTGACCTTAGATTGAAGATAGAGTGATGGCCGAAAACAATCTCTCACCTCGTGAAGTTCTGGCACTGTGTCGGCAGCGCGAGATTCAGGCAATAGACCTTCGCTTTACCGATTTCTGCGGTGCTCAGCGGCATTTTACGATCCCCGCGGCTCAGCTGCAGGAGGACAGTTTTGAGCATGGATTTTCCTTTGACGGATCATCCATGCGTGGCTGGCAGGCGATCCATGAAAGCGACATGCTCGTCGTTCCCGAATCGCAGACGTGCTTTGTCGATCCATTCATGAAGTCGACACTGGCGATGCTCTGCAATGTCCGTGATCCCGTGACTCACCAGACCTATCCCCGCGATCCGCGAAGCATCGCACGAAAGGCAGAGAACTATCTTCAGTCAACCGGCATTGCTGACCGCGCCGTCTTTTCAGCAGAAGCCGAGTTCTTTGTATTTGACAGTGTTCGCTTTGATCAGCGCGAACATGAGGGCTTTTATTATCTGGACAGCGGCGAAGGCCAGTGGAATCGAGGCACTGTCAGAACCGGAGGCGGCAATCAGATTCGTCATCGAGAAGGCTACCTGCCTCTTCCGCCGGTTGATACGTTCCAGGATCTTCGCACAGAGATCATGATGACTCTGGAAGACAGCGGCATTCGCACGGAAGGCCAGCATCATGAAGTTGCCTCCGGCGGACAGTGTGAAGTCTCTTTGAAGGGAGACACGATTGTTCGAACGGCCGACAATCTTCAACGACTGAAGTACATCGTTCGCAACGTCGCCCATCGACATGGTCGCACGGCGACGTTTATGCCAAAGCCTGTTTGGAACGACAACGGTTCCGGACTGCACATGGGACTGTCACTCTTTCAGGGTGATCAGCAGCTGTTCGCCGGCAGTGGTTACGGCGGGTTGAGCGAACAGGCCATGTTCGCGATGGGCGGTATCCTCAAACATGCCGCAGCACTTCTTGCATTCTGCTGCCCGACGACAAACAGTTATCGACGACTGACTCCAGGTTTTGAAGCACCGGTCAACCTGTCCTACAGCTATCGAAATCGGTCGGCTGCCATTCGTATTCCGGCCGTGTCGGGACAGGAATCGCGTCGGCGCCTGGAGTTTCGCTGCCCGGACGGTGCCTGCAATCCTTATCTGGCCACATCAGCCATTCTGATGGCCATGCTGGATGGAATTCAGAACCGGATTTCTCCAGGCAAGCCTCAGGATAAGGACCTTTACGACCTGGCCCCCGAAGAACGAGCGGGTTTGGAATGCACTCCGTCGTCGCTGGAAGCCGCACTGGAAGCGCTGGAACGGGACAACGAATTTCTGCTGCTGGGTGATGTCTTCACACCGGATGTGATCGAACGCTGGATTCGACACAAGCGAGACAGTGACGTGAAAGCAATTCAGCAGCGGCCACATCCTTACGAATTTGCTCTGTATTTTGACTGCTGATCTGACGCCGGATGACGTACTGAGCATGTGGATTGCACAAGGCGGATTCACTAGACTTCGCCGCCCACAGGCAGAATCAGACGCTGATTTCGGAGTACGATGTGAGTCACGAGGTAGTTCGTCGCATTATTTCCAACGTGGAGTCCGCCGTTCTGGGCAAGCAGCAGACCGTCAGGCTCGCTGTGGTCGCGCTGCTGGCAGGCGGACACATCCTTCTGGAAGATGCTCCGGGGCTGGGAAAAACATCGCTGGCTCGCGCTTTGGCAAAGACGCTGGGCTGTCGCTTCGTCCGGATGCAGTTTACGCCAGACCTGCTTCCCAGTGATATTCTGGGAGCCAGCGTTTATCGACCGGCCACCGGTGATTTTGAATTTCGACCCGGACCGATCTTCACCAACGTTCTTCTGGCGGACGAAATCAACCGCACGACGCCTCGTAACCAGAGCGCACTGCTGGAAGCGATGAGCGAACGTCAGGTGTCCATCGAAGGCACGACTCACACGCTGTCCGAACCATTCCTGGTCATTGCGACTCAGAACCCCTATGAGTTCGAGGGAACGTATCCGCTTCCGGAAAATCAGCTGGACCGTTTCATGATGTGTCTGAGCGTCGGTTATCCGGATCGAAAGGCGGAGCTGGAAATTCTGCAGAGGCATCGTTCCGGTCAGCCGGTGGATTCGCTGAATGCGGCCACGACTGGCGAGCAGGTTCTGGAGATGCAGAAGCAGGTGCAGGCGGTTCGAGTCAACACGTCGCTGGCGGAGTACATGCTGGACCTGTGTGAAAAGACTCGCCGCCATCAGGAGCTGACGCTGGGGATTTCCACTCGCGGCGCATTGACGCTGTACCGTGCTGCTCAGGCGATGGCGTACTGTGAAGGTCGTGATTACGTTATTCCGGATGACATCAAGCAGATTGTCATCCCCGTGCTGGCTCACAGGATTGTGTGCCGCGGCGTTCTGAAGGAAGATCATCGCCAGCGAGCATCTCAGATTCTGAAATCGCTTCTGGACAGCCTTCCTGTCCCCACGTAAAGATGGTCGCAAGGAGTCGGTGAGCTGATGCCGGAACCCGGTCGACCCAATACGAATGATGAGCCGGAAGGTCCGGATCTGCGCGTGCTGATGGGAGCAGGAACGTTCCTGTTTCTCGCCGGTTCCGTGTTCGGTGCGGCCGTGTATTCGCTGGGCATCGCACGCTGAAGTTTCGATCTCAGCATGCTGCGCGGAGGATTGCTGACGTTTGGCATTGTCACTCTGCTGTGTGTGACGGGTGTTGTGCTGATGACGATCTTCATCCAGATTCTGGGCGTGCTGTGGCCCCGGTCGCTGACGATCTGGAGTGAGCATCGATTGCTTCGGCGAGCGCGCAACAGGACTCTTGCCCTGCTCCATCGACGCCACAGGCTGCAGGAAGAACGAGCACGTCTGACCGCTCGACTTCAGGCGACCTACATTCTGGAAAAAGAATCGGCCGCCGTCGCCAACCAGAAAGCCCTGCAGGAGCTGCGTTCAGCGCTGCAGGTGTCAGCCGTTCGAAGCTGCGAAATTGTCATGGAGCATCTGAATCAGACGCTCGAACAGTACCAGCAGCTGGTTGAGGAGATTGAAAGTTCGTCGCTGGACGCAACCGCAAAGAAAGAGCTGCTGGATCTCCTGCAGGCCAGGCTGAATCTGGATTCCGCCGAACAGAAGCGTCAGTCGGCACAGGCGACAATGGAAAACGCGATCTGGGATGTGCGACTGGAGAAAGCACGCCGCATGGCAACCCGGAACCTGAGTGGTGCGATCACGTACCTCGAGAAGCTTCGAAAAAAGACTGAGGTTCATCGTGTCCTGTTGCGCATCGATGCTCTGGTCAAAGAACTTCAAAGTGCTGAAAACGCTCGAGTGTCCTGAAGCGTGTAAAAACACGCAATGTTCCATGAATCGAGACGCAAAACTTCGACAATCCAGCGAGTTGCCCCCGATGCCATTCGACGGTAAACTTCCTCCCCTTCGCGAGGGTTTCGTTGGATTTGGCCCATTGATTTTGCCGAATCACTGCAAAAATCTCGGATACAGACGCACTTGGGAGCGCGTAGCTCAGTTGGTAGAGCAACGGACTTTTAATCCGTAGGTCCCGGGTTCAAGTCCCGGCGCGCTCATTTGTTTTCCCGGCGTCTTTTGGTTTCCGCTTGCGATGTCGACTTTGCAGGACTTGTGATGGTCCTCCGTCTTGCCTGGCTCAGGGCGACAACGATGATGTCTGAACAGCCCATTCCGCTGACCTTTCCTGTGTCGTTTCCGGATATTCCGTCGCATCTCTTCATGCTGAAGATCTCCCCAACGGCTGTTACGAAGTACCTTGGACCACCGATGCTGACAGACACCGTGGAGGGACTTGGTGATGCGGACTTCTGGGGATTCGAATATCCATGCGGATTGAAAGTCTCCGCCCCCTAACGTAGCTCGTGTCTCTGACGCGAGAATCCCCCACGCCAAAATGCCGTGGTTCTTCATGTTCGATTTTCTCCGTGGCATGTGTCTCCGACGCGAGAAATCCCCACCATGGAGTAACGGCACATGAATAGTTCTCACTGTCCAGCACATACCCCTTCGCTGAGCTTGAGTCACAATCACCTTGCCATGAAAACGGATGGCCCCTTAGGCAACGCTGTGAAGGATTTTCTGCAGCGAATTTCCGGAGCTCCGATCTGTAGTGGAACTCGCCAGAGTTCCTGTCATCAACGACAGTCGTGGGATCTCTGGCGAGATCCACTACAGAATCCTTCACAGCGTTGCCCCTTAGGCCGGAGCCGATGGAATCATCATTTAACAACAGCCGCGTTCACGCCGACGGTACGATGGCTGGGCGCCTCACTTTGATTCTGTTGTTGACTTGTGATTTTTTTCTAAGAACCGACTCCGATCAGCAGAATCCTGCCAACCGAATGAGGCTCCATTCGTAGGGAGAACGAATTCACGCGGCAGACACTTTGGTCGTTACAACTGAGCAGTTCAGCAGCATCTTCAACTTCCTCAAGGAATCAACTCGTGATCACACGATGGACGTTCTGCGCGATCTTCATCGCAACAGGCTCAACGGCTGAATGCCAGTCCAGCAGCATGGCAACAGCACAAAGAGTTGATGAGGTCAGTGAATCTGCTCAGGTTTCCTTTCAGGCGGCAGATGGCCAGTGTTTGTTTGTACCAGCGCCTTCGACTCAGAAGAGGCATCCGGATCCTTCGATACCTCTTCATCACTTTGAACCATTCGTTTCCGAATCGTGGGTCGTGACGGCCGCTTCGGGAACAAAGATGTACCACACCTGGAAATGGGGGCCGGGAAAGTGGTCGGTCGAACGCTGGACCGAAGGAGAAGGCGCGGGCGGACAGCCCTGGAAGGAACTGGTTGTCTATTACTGGGACCCGCAGACGGGCAAAATCCGGTTCCTTGGTGTAAGTCCATTTGCTGAGGGAATCCAGCGAGGCACGATCGAATTCGCTGGCGACTCTGCCATTGCAAACTCGACGCTCATTCAGACCTCGGGGCGAAGGGAAATGCAGACTCGCTGGTTATTCCACAAGGACAGTTCCTACACGGAGACACTGCTGGAGAAAGACTCCTCAGGGAAGTTTGCCGAACTCGTCACGTTTCAGCATCAGCGGATCAGTCGTAACAATCAGCCGCCCGAAACCGCTGCTGCTCAAGAGGAGATTACAGAACCGTTTAAAGGGCTGAAATTCCTGCTCGGAAATGCATGGAATGGGACAACCGATGATCAGCGGCGACGCTTTCAAACAACCATCAAGTGGTTACCGATCGCCAACTGCGTCCACGCCACGATCACCGAGACGACAGGAGGAGCTGCCGTTGAATTTGCCAGAGTCTGCATTTATCACGAGCCCCATGCAGCCACACTGCACTGCCTGATCATCTGCGCGAATTCGGAGATTTATGAGGGCAGTGTCCACGAACTCTCAGTTGACACGATCCAGCTGGAACTCCGAGAGCGAAACCAGAACAAAAGCCATTCGATAAAGTCACAGTTCGAACAGAAGCCCGGCGGTCGATGGCTGCAGACGATTCGATCGAATGGCAGTGCGGAAACAGATTGGCGGCTGCATCATGAACGCTGACACAAAGCGGAAGGTTGGGGTAGGGGCGGTTTTCAGATTTCGCGCAACCCGCGCCCCAGCACTGATTCCTGGAGCGTACTGAACGTAGGATGAACGCCCTCGTCCGTCTGCGATTGCTTCACTGACTGCTCTTCCCAGACACAATCGCCTTTGCGATTGATGGAGCCGTTGCATTCAGTGAGGTTCGAAGTGTTCTTCAGATTGATGGTGTCGCAACAAAAACATACCCCGTCATCTCTGTGAACTTCGCCTGCTGAGACTTCGACAGGACTTTCTGGAGATCTTCGTTTTGCTTTCGAGAATGTTGCTGCATCAATTCGTTGTTTTCTCTTGAACGTTTGAAGAATGCCTCAGACTCCTTCTGAAAGTCTCCTCCCGGCGCAGGGCCATGGATTTCCAGAAGCTTTGGAACTCGCCCCGCGATCTCGTCGATGGCTCGCTGCTGATCCTCCGTCAGCTCCAGTGCCTGACAAACGTGGGGCTTTTTGAGTGCCATGAGGCCAAGCCCCTTCAGTCGTTCCTTTTCCAGCTGCTCCATTTGTGACGGAGTCAGAAGAGAAATGGCCTTCGCATGGAACTTCTCCTTATGAACCTGCAAAGGTTGTGACATCTTTGCTGTTTGATCTGCCTGCCACTTGTTCCACGCCTCTGTTCGAGCCGCCATCTCGGACAGCAGATCCTCGCGTGAGTTCTTCAGGAGATCTGCAATTTTTGTCTGTTGTTCTTCCGTCAGCTTCAGAGCCTTGATCATCACAGCCGGTGTAAATGCATTGTTGAAATCCGCATCGCAGACGGCTTTGCCGTCTTTGACCGAAATCGATGTCCGAGTCGGCATTCCGTGTGGCATCATCATTTTGAATGCAGCCTGCGGATCCGTCTCGCCGGACTCGGCAAGCAGCTTCTGGGCTGCAGCAAAATCCGTTTTCAGCCTTTGATATTCGACCGCCTGCTCTTTTGAGAGCACTTCAAGCGTGTCAGTGTTCAGCTTCTGAAACGCGACTCCCGGAGATTCAAAGCGGTTGTCCTTCCATTCATTTTCCATGGGAGATTTCAGCATTTGCCGGAGCGTAATCAGAGCATCGGCTTCAGCCTCAGAATTCAGCTGCTCGAGCTTTTCGAACTGCTCTTCCGACAATTCCAGATGATCCTGGATCGCAGGACGTTCTATCACTGACATCATGTCGTTGTCAGACATCAGCACATCCAGCGGCTTGTCGTTCGACAACAGAGTTGTCTGGTGAGACATCTGCTGACTGGAAACGGCTCGAACAATTGCTGCCCGATTCCGGCGACGAATCGCTTTCCGCTGTTCAGACGTGATATGACTCAGCCATTCCTTCTTCAGCTCTGCGTCACTCTCTGCCTTTAGAATGCCGATCGCATGGCTGAAGCGAGGGTTATTCCACCGAGAAGTACTAAGAAAAGAACTGAGCTGGTTCAGCCTCGAATTCTTCTGGTAATGCGCACCCTGAACCCTTTTCATCTCATCAATCTGACTCTGGGACAGATCTGACTTGATGGGACCGTCGTAATTGATGCCGGACACAATCTGCTGAAGGACAGTGAATGGAATGTCTTCGTCAGCCTCGCGGTTGTCTGATCCCGCAACGGCAGATGACGCAGCGTTTGGCGGAGATCCCACGTCCGTCTCCTGAGACCACACCGGCGCGCGTGAGGTCAGGCAGAGAACGGCAGCAACGAACTTCAGTGTATCATTCCATTTCGACATGCGATGCCCCCTCCTGAGACAGCTCCGTTTTTGTTTACCACACTCGCCCCAGGTGGGAGATTATCCGATCATCGCCATTAAGCAGAAGCCCGTTTTCGTGAAGGAGCCGGCCTACTTTGCAGCTTTGTCGGGCAGTTCGACCCAGAACAGATCGTAAATGTGATTGCGGGCCCATTCGTATGTGACCTCACCGTAGTCGCCGAGGCTGGAGTCCCGTGTCAGGAACTTGCCGCCGCCAGGTTGCTTTGCGTCATCGCTGTAGCCGACCAGCAGCCGACTGTGATCCGAGCCGGCACACACGGGCCAGCCGTTGGCGAGCGTCTGTCGAATCTCGGCGAACTGCTTGTCTGTCAGGCCGGCATTCTTCGACCATGGCCGAATCCAATGCACCTTGAACCCCAGCTGGCGATTGGCTTCAGCATCCTTCCGGGCCGCATCGCTCGGCTGCGTGTTCCGGAATACCTCTTCGTACGGCATCAATTCGCGGCCGCAGAGACCATGCTTTTCGTAGCCCCTGAGCAAGTCGTGAAAGAACTGGCCACGATCCGCTGTTGAGTTGCGAATCATCTGATTGCAGGCCCAATTGGAATACTCGACGCTCAACGGCATGCCTCGGTCATGCCGTTTCGACAACGCGAACTCAAACGCCCCGACCGTTACAAACACCGAACAGGTGTTGCGTGCCCCCTGAGATTGTGGCGGCAGATTCCATTTGACGCACTGTCGGGCCGCCATGGACAACAAGGCAGCACTCGATTTCATGATGAGTCGCGTGGATGACTTCCCACAGTGGGTCGTGACAATCGCCTTCTACAAGGCGATGCACATCGTTGAAGCGATGTTTGCCGCTGACCCCCAAGCCCAGCTTCACGACACGTCGAATCATGAAGACAGAAATCGGCAGCTGAAAACGACCGACCGATACCAGCACATCTGGAAGCATTACAGGGCACTCTGGAACGACTCGCTGATTGCCAGATACCTGTCTGAGGAGTCATTTGATTCGACGAAGCCGCCGTTTCAGTTTTCGATGTACCTTCCACCTGCAAAGGTGGTGGCTCGTGTCTCCGACGCGAGCAGCAAACGGTTTCAGCAACTGCAGCAAACAAATCCCGTCATCTCTGAACACTCTCGTCATCCCCGCGCAAGCGGGAACAGCGGGAACCCAGCACGCCCACTTTGCATTTTCCAATCTCCAATAACCATCAACAATTGCCCCCGATCCAACCAAGCACCAAGAACCAAGAACCACGAACCAAGAACCGAGCACCACGAACCAAGAACCAAGAACCAAGAACCAAGAACCGGCAGGTTGACACCAGCCGCTCGCCTTTGGTCATAGTCTCTTTGGAGTGCGAATCTGAAATTTCAAATCTCAAATTTCAAAGAATGGCCACCCTCGGCCGTCTGAGTTTATTTCTCGTTTGCTGTTCAGGTTCGTTTGGGCAGATCAAACGCATATCCAAATGGCGGGAACTCGGGCGAAGAACGCAACAAGAACAAGACGGCCGAGGGCGACCATCCTACGGCCAAATTCTGCAGAACAACGAATCGCGGTTGCTGGAACCGGCGACCGTTCCATCATGAAGGCGTCCACTCGTTGTGCGATTTCCAGCATTGTGTCCATGCGGCAATACCACCCTGAATGCTGTTCAAAGACGAGACTTTTTCTTCCTCAGCGTTCATGTGCAATCACACTGCGCCGATTCATTGCGTTCGATCACAGCACATTTGCTCACAGCACACCGAACGTCTCAAACGCTTTGGTGGCTGACATTCCGTTGCGGATCGCATCACGCACCTGGTTCTCTGCGTGAGCTTTCTGCCAGGCGGCTCGCACGACGTCTCGTTCGACTTCCTGAGGAACCACAACGATGCCATCTTCATCAGCGGCGACAAGGTCACCCGGATGGAAGGTGACTCCGTCGAGCTCCACCGGAACGTCAACGTCAATGACTCGCTGGCGATCGCGACTGTCGTAAGGATTCATGCCGCGGGCAAACACGGGGAAGTTCATCGCTCGCATCTTCGCAATGTCCCGCACGGCTCCGTCGACAATCACGCCAATGCAGCCCGTGTTTCTGGACGCGGTCGTCAGAAGCTCGCCCCAGATTCCCGATCGGTTCGAACCTCCCGCGCTGCAGATCAGAACGTCATCCGGTCGGCACGAATCCACCGCCTTCAGTTCCAGCTCGTAAGGAACAGGATCCACATGCGCCATGTCGGCCCAGAGTGTTGTCTTGCAGCGACCAATCAGAGTAACATTCGGAAGCGTGACAGGAACGATGGGCAGCCGAGGCGACTGGCGGCGATACCCGGCCGCATCCAGCGCATCGCACAGCAGAGGCACGGAAAGAACTTCTCGCATCATCGCCAGTGTGATCACGTCCGGTACCGAATTGCTCATACTGAAACCTTTGGCTGCCTCTTCAAAATCCTCAATCATCACCGGAGGGCTTGCGCCCGGCCGCTAATTTTTGTGTAGTGGGCTCTTCAGCCCCTTGACCAGAGGTCGGTGACGGGGAAGCCGCCGTCCACGATGGGAGTTGGGCGTCCCTGAGCATCCGGCACGCGGAGGTCGGGATCGATTCCAAGAGCATGATAAACCGTGGCCGCAAGATCTTCCGGTCTGACCGGCGTTTCATTGGGATACGCCGCATCTTTGTCAGAAGAACCATAGAGCGTTCCGCCTGGAATTCCGGCCCCGGCAATCACGGACGAAAACAGCGTGCTCCAGTGATCGCGTCCCCAGTTCGAGTTGGCTTTCGGAGTACGTCCCATTTCGCCGGTCGCGATCACCAGCGTTTCCGACAACAAGCCTCGCTCTTCAAGATCCAGCAGCAGCGCGGAACACGCCTGATCGAACGTCGGCAGCAGCTTCGTTCGCACATCGTCACTGTTGCGATGCGAATCCCAGCTGTAGCCATCGACGCAGTCATAATGCACCGTCACATAGCGAACGCCCGATTCGACCAGACGGCGAGCCATCAGGGTGGACTGGCCAAACAGGTGACGTCCATAGCGGTCTCGCACGGCCGCATCTTCTTTTCGAATATCCAGCGCGCTGCGAATCTGTTCCGACGTCATCAGCGAAAACGCTCGCTCGCGAAACGCGTTGAAGCCAACGGAAGCAGTGGACTGTTCCAGCAGATCGATTCTCTGACGTTCCGCATCAAACTGTTCCAGCAGACTGCGTCGCCGGGCGAGTCGACTGTCTGAGACGCCATCGGGTGTCTTCAGGTCAGAAATCTGGAACGACAATTCTTCATCCGCGCAGACTCGCCAGTACGGATTGTCATCAACAGACTTCTTCTGAATGCCGGTCGTCAGCGGGTTGTATCGAGTTCCCAGCCAGCCAGCATGTTCGCCAGGTCGAGGATACTGGCCCTTCTCCTGCAGCGCGCCGAGCGAATTCGGGAGCACCATGTACGACGGCATGGAACGACTGAGCCCCACACTTTGCTGGTCGACGTATTCAACGATGGAACCCATCGATGGCCAGTCTTTGGGAGTCGGAGAAAAGCCGCCTCCAATCGGAACGTGCCATCGCTTTCCCGTCTGAAGATAATGTCCGCCGCCGCTGTGATCGTTGAACGAATGCGACATCGTTCGAATCACGCGGTAACGATCCGAGATCGCTGCCATCATCGGCAGATGTTCGCCGATCAGCAGTCCCGGTGTGCGACTGGCGATAGGTTTATACGGCCCGCGAATCTGTTCCGGAGCATGTGGCTTCAGATCAAACGTTTCCAGCTGACTGGGACCGCCAAAGAGGAACAGGAAGATGACAGACTTTGCTTTGGCAACAGGCTGACTTCCCGATTCGGCCGCACGAGCTTCGGCGGCAAGCAACTGAGGCAACGACAGGCCCAGCAAGCCCGCTCCTCCCGCGCTCAGGATCTGACGACGAGGAATACCATCACACGCGGATCGAGGATTTCCGTAGATGGTCAGCATGGCGGGAACCTGTCAGGAGGGAAGAACCGGGGAGCCTCATTTTGGCCATCCCTGACAAATTCATCAACAGCCAGTTGTCACACCCGCCAAATTCGTGAAGAAACGTCGTGTTTGTAGCGGCAGGGCGCAAGCCCTCCGGTGAGTCTGCGTGTTGAATTCACCGGACGGCTTGCGCCGTTCCGCTACAAAATTCTTCACGTCATCCCCACGCGAAGCCGACTTCTTCTTCCCGGCCTTTGCAGACCAAAGTCCCTTTTTGAGGATCCTCGCTTCACTTTCCGCCTGACGAAGCTGAGGCTCCAGGTCGGCAGGAAGTCCGAAGTCTGCCAGAAGCCGCACGAGTCCTTCGGCCAACAGTTCCTCATTCAGCATTTTGCCGTGTTCGTCAAAAACCCAGGCAAGCGTTCGACCGTAGCGATCCTTCTTTGCCGAATCGATCCGCAACGAAACACTCGCGCCTTCGATGCGTGACTTCAGCCAGTCTGTGGCTTCTTTGGAATAAGGCTGCGCCGGCTGATCTTCGTGAGCAACCTCCGGCGCATCGATGCCCAGCATGCGGATGCGACGACCATCAGTCAGATCAAACGTGTCACCATCCAGAACTCGCTTTACCGTCACCGTTTCGCGATGTCCCTGAGTTCCTGGTGTCTCCGGTCGAAAGACAGCCATCCGCAGAAAGGCGAAAACGACGAAAACGATCATCGCTGTTGCCGCCGGTGTCGGCGAACGTCGCAATGATCGTTTCGTGAATGGCTTAATGGGAAACTCTTTCGACCGCAGGTAGCTCAGGCTGTCTGACGCATATTTAAGCGATGTCGTCAGGTTAGCGGTCGACTTCGGCCTCGTCTAGTTTTCCCGAGGTTGCCGCAACGGCAGAACTTGATCAGGAGGCCCAGAATCGGGCGATGGCGACAAAGTACGAGCAGAACTTCGACGCGGCTGTGCGTTGTAGTCGTCGGTGGGTACTGGCTGCGTAGGCTGCGGTGGGGCCGCGGGAGCCACGTATCGATAGGGCCGATATTCCGTTCCCAAGGCGGTCAAAGGTTCGTTACTGGCCTGTGATTCATCGATGTACTGCCAGCTGGAAACTTCTCCGACTTCTGCAGCGACTCCGCCCGGTGTCACGCGAATTCGAAACGTGATCGTTGAGCCATCTTCAGGGCAGGTGAGTGCGATCGTGCAGACCTGAGCAATTCCGGCAGACGACTGCGGAAATCGTACTCGTCCGACATTCTTCAATGCCCCAGCGACTCGCTTCTTCAACGACTCGACTGTCTCTTCATCGTACGCAGGAAGTCGCTGGTTCCCGGCAAAACCTAGCCCAGTGAGATCCACGAATTCAGCCTCTTCGAACTGAGTCAGCTCTCGTCGAGCCGCATCCCATTCTGATTCGGGTTCATCCGTCTTGGCGCCGTCTTTCTTGCTGCCGGTTGCTGACCGCGGTGCCAGAGAGACGCCTGACAGACTCCGCTGATACAACAACCCGCTGTCCTGAATCCATGTCAGGTAAGAAGCCTGTTCGGAACGATACAAAGTCACTCCCAGAGCCATGTTCACATCCGGTGAATGATTCTTTCCAACGATCGCTTTGTTGATCAGGCTCTCCAGAACCTGCAGATCTTCCTGCAGTGCTTTTCGTTCGTCGCCGGAGATCTCACCGACCTGCAGAATCCGAGGCACCGCTCGGTGAGCGCCCATGGTTCGAAGTGCCAGGTTTGCAGGAACGTCCTGACTGCGCACGTACCGCTGGCCTGTTGCCGGGACCGGCTGAGTCGCGGTGGCTCTTGCTGCCGGGAATTCATCAAGAGGAGGCAACGCCGGGAATGCTGCGCGGGCCGGCTGAGTTGGTGCGATGGTCGTTGAAACCGCCGGCAACTCCGCTGGCGCGACTGTGTCAACTCGGGCTGGTTCGTCCAGTGGGGAAGGTGCGGACGCAGCAACCGGGGCCTGGGACTCGACAAAACCTGGCGGGGCCGCAGGCAGTGTCTCTGCGACATCCGCCACCTGACCGATTGCCGTTGAACTCATTCCAACCGCTGCCCCCAGCACTGCAACTCGCAGACTGAGTTTCCATTTTCCAATGTTCATGACCGTATCCTGCTGAAAGTTTATCGAAGAGTGTCGTTGATTGTTGTTGTGAACTGATGCTTAAAACTGTGGTGCGTTTCCTTTCAGAACCGCTCCTTCGGAAGCCATCGGCCGAGTCGCCGCTTCAAGACGAAGAAGCTCCCGCCGTGTTCGGATGATCTGAGCTTCTGCTTCCACCGCCAGCTTTTCGAGGTCGTTCCGAAGAGTGATCTGGTTGGCCAGAATGTCAGAGATCATTTGCCGCTCCTTGAGTTTCTCTTCCGGATCAGAAGACGCCTGCAGGCTGGCCAGTCGCGCCGTGATAATGCGTTCGGATTCGGATTCAATCAGAGGTGTCAGTTTGGTCTTGTCGGTCGTCAGTGTCTGAAACTGAGTCTGCATTTCCCTGCGAACATCTGCGACCAGAGAGGCTCGCACGTCCGCTGACAGTGACTTCTTCAAATCCGCAATATCCGGATGCTGAGCATTCGAAATCTGCCAGCCTGTCAGGAACGAAACGGCCAGCGCGGTCAGCACCATCGATGCCGTCATCAGTGAAGAGCGACTCCTGCCAGCGGAACGATGATGCTCGACAAACTGCGAGCCGTCATGGTTCAATCGCACAGGGACAGAATCCTTCGCAGCCACAGCCGGAACATGGACTCCGGTGGCGCCAGCTGCTGCTCGCGGTGATTCCAGAGTCCACGTATCCAGTGTCGACTGGACATTTCGCCAGCCGGCAACCTTCGTCGCGCAGTGCGAGCACGATTCCAGATGGCGCTGCAGCACATTCCTCTGCGCGTCTTCGCATTCGCCGTAAAGAAACGGCATCCACTCACTGTCATCAGGATGCTGCATTGTGTCCAGTTCAGAACTCATAAGGCACCGTACTTGATCCAGAGTCATCAACCATTCAGCGACTGAAGACGGCGCTCCAGCCGGCTGAGTGCTTCCGCAAGGCGCGAGTAAACCGTGCCCAGCGGCACATTCAGGATGTCAGAAATTTCACGAAGCTTCAGATTCTGATAATGCCTCAAAACCAGAACCTCACGCAGGTCATCAGGAAGTTCCGCCAGCGCCAGTTTCACGTGCTCCCGAACCTCCTCCCCTTCCATGCCATTCGGTGATCCGCGATGATCCGCAAGCTCGCCGGGCAGAGCATCCGCCTGGTAGCCTCGGGCCTGCCGACGTCGAACATCGTGAGCCGAATTGACGGCGATCCGCCACATCCATGTCGTGAACTTCGAACCGCCCCGAAACTGCTCCCGCGCTGTGAAGGCCCGGGAAAAGGCTTCCTGCACCGCATCTTCCGCGTCGTGCAGATTGCCGGTCAGCCGATGACACATTTCCGTCAGCCGCACCTGCCAGCGCAGGACCAGCTGTTGGAACACCTCCTGATCCGACCGCGCGCAGACGATCGCCATCATGGCTTCGTCCGACATCAGGTCGAACAGAGTTGCAGAAGAATGTTCCAGCGGAATAGCCAACGACCAGACTCTCCGAAACGTGTTTTCGCATGTTTCAGCCCCGGCGATTCTGGCCAGAACCACCAGAGGACTGCTTCTTGGACGGGCGGTCGTCCGGTTTTTCCTGGAACATTTCCAGGATTTCCTTTTCCTTCGGGATCGGATTTCACTGAAACCCCGGAACCTCCTATCCTTCGAGCCCTTACGCGATGTCTTCGGACACGTTTGTCAGATTCCGACTGATTCCGTTGAAAGGACAGCATGGACGCTCTCAGGATCACGCTGAAGGACCTGCGACTTCTGTCGCGTGATCGCCGTGCGCTGGTGATTCTTGTGGCGATGCCCATGGTCATCATCGCGATTGTAGGATCGTCCACAGGGCGGCTTCGAGCCAACCGGGAACAGAATCGCCAGGGCCTGCACATGGAGGTCGCTGACTATTCTCAGACCGAAACCTCAAAGCGTCTGGCCGGCTTCCTGGCGAGCTACGAAAACGTTCTCATTCGTCCGGTCGACACAACGTCCTCCGGTGCTCCCACAAAGGAACGACTCGAAGATGAACGGCCTCAGGGAGAAACCGACGCTCGCCTGATCATCGGTCCGGAATTTGAATCGATCCTGAGATCAAAGTCGCCAACGGAACTCACGTCGCCCGACGAAACAACTCGCGTCAAAGGCCTGTCCGCGCTGGACATGAATCTCCTGTTCAACGATTCCGCTGCGGACCCGATGATGGAAGGGCTGTCGAAGCTGTTGGTGAAGCTGTCTCTGCAAAATGCCATTCTTCCAATCCTGGCGGAGAAAATTCCTTCCTTCCGCGGGGCCGCAAGAAAATCCGTCATCCCGGAAGCGTGGGAGAAATCGGCCGACACTGAAGCCAAGGCCGCAGAAGCCGGCAATCGTGTGTACCAGTTCTTCATCCCGAGTTACACAGTGCTGTTCGTCTTCTTCCTGGTCAACATCATGGGACGATCGTTCCTGAGCGAACGAGATACAGGGACTCTGCGCAGACTTCGAATTTCGCCCGTCAGTCCTTCCGCCATCCTGATTGGCAAGACGCTTCCCTTTTTGATCCTGTCTCTGATTCAGACGATGATCCTGATGATCTCCGGCAAGATTCTGTTTGGCATGTCATGGGGTTCAGAACCGTGGCTCCTGATTCCCATCATGCTCTGCACGTCTTCCGCCGCAACCGCGCTGGGGCTGATGTTTTCAACGCTGGCCAAAACGGAATCTCAGGTCAGCAGTTTTGGCAATCTGATCCTGCTCTCCAGCGCGGGGATCAGTGGCTGTCTTGTGCCACGCGCCTGGATGCCGCCGCTCAGTCAGAAGATCAGCCTGATGACGCCACACGCGTGGGCTTTGGATGCCTACGGCGAACTGCTGACGAAAGATGTTCCGTCTTATTCCGTGATCGGACAGTCCTGCATCGCACTGTTGACCTTCGCAACGGTCTTCTTTGTGATCGGCCTGTATCGATTCCGCTCGGACGCCGTTTAGCGATCTTCCGGCGAGTCGGCAGGAATCCTCGTCGTTCCGACTTCAACGCTCAAACGTTCACGACCCTGTCAGCCTGAACAGCAGACTGACACTTGAGACCTTAACGGTTATGTCACTGTTCCGGATTGCCCCTTGAGGTCGTGTTAATTTGTTCGGACCGAGTTTGCGGAGAATCACGATCCGTCACGAGCTGCGCCGAAGCGAATAGCAGGATGTGTTCTGATTGCCACGGATGGCCTGCTCCATGCGCAAATTCTGCCGGTGTTCGATCATAGTGCTTTTGTCTTTGACCGTGTCCTCGGGATGCGGCTCATCGAATCCGTTTGTCCGGAAGGAAAAACCGGATGAACATCGCACGCTTCTTTCTGATGTCGTAACAGAATCAGCACCGCAACAGCCGGTCGATCAGTCTGCTGAAACGATTGACGACTCTTCAAAGATCCAGACCGTTGCGTTTGAAGCAGATTCGCAGCCTCAGGACTCTGCTTCCACCAGCGCCACGGCGACTCCAGCAGCCGCGATCGAATCTGCACCGTCAGTGAATCAGGAGTCATCTACAACGGACGAGACCGCGAAAGTTCCCCCGGCACCGGTGGCTTTTGATTCCGTCGTTGATTCTGTTTATCGCTCGTACCCGCTTTTGCAGTCCGCCCTGCTGACTCGAAATGTCGCGTTTGGCCAGACCCTCGGGGCCTCCGGCGCGTTTGACATGAAGGTCAAAGGCGCGAGTGAAAACGGGGTGATGGGATTTTATGAAAACTACCGCCAGGCATTGGGCATTGTGCAGCCAACATACTGGGGCGGTGAAGTGTTTGCCGGCTACCGAGTCGGCAATGGCGACTTTCAGCCATGGTATCTCGAACGACAGACAAATGAAGGCGGCGAATTCAAAGCCGGCGTCGAACTGCCGCTGGCCCGCAATCGAGACATTGATGATCGTCGAGCAGACTTGTGGAAGGCGGGACTCAATCGTCAGCTCGCCGAACCTGACATCCAGGCTCAGCTGATCGATTATGTCCAGCAAAGCTCGTACGCTTATTGGGACTGGGTCGCCGCCGGAGAATACCATCATATCGCCCAGCGCATTCTGCACCTCGCGGAAGATCGAACGTCACGGATTGAAACTCAGGTGAAAGCTGGCTTCGTGGATCCACCGGAACTGACTGATAATCTTCGACTCGTGTCCATCCGCCAGGCCAAACTCGCGGATACTCGCCGCAAGCTGCAGCAGACGGCATCAAAGCTTTCCATCTATCTGCGAGATGAGCGCGGGGAGCCGATCGTTCCAACCGAAGCTCAGCTGCCGGGATTTCCAGAGCCTTCACCGATCGATGATTCAAAGATGCCGACAGACATCCAGCTGGCACTCACACAGCGGCCGGAAATCCGCATGCTGGATCTCATGCGAAAGCAGGTCCAAATCGATTACTCCAACGCGGCCAACTACCTTCAGCCGGAACTGAATGCAGTGGTCTGGGGTTCGCAGGACGTGGGTGAGCCAACCAGCAAGAAGCAGGACAAGTCACCATTCGAAACAGAAGCCTCGATCTTCCTTGACGTCCCCGTTCAGCGACGCAAGGCCAAAGGCAAGATGACGGAGACTCAGGCCAAGATTGCACAGCTGTCGGCCAAGCGGCGACTGACGGAAGACAAGATCTCCGTGGACGTGCAAATGGCGTACGCCGCACTGAAGTCTGCGTGGGAACAGGTGGCGGAAACTCAGGATGCCCTCGACAAGGCCGAAGACCTGGCCGCAAGAGAACGCAAGAATCAGGAAGCAGGAACATCCGATCTTCTGAAGGTCGCCCTGCGTGAACAGTACGCCGCGGAATCGGCAGAGAAACATGTCGACGCACTGAAGCTGTACTTCGAATCGCAGGCCGACTACCGAGCCGCCATGGCGCAGGATCAGATCAACCGCTGATAGCCCCTGTGTAGAACGGCTGTCCTCAGCCGTTTCCGTCGCAACCAGAACACGAAGCGATTGGGGACAATCGCTCTACTCTGCCACGCACTAACAAACCTGGGCGAAAGTCGATACGCTGTCGTCGACCATTCCTGACCTGCCCCAACTTCCCACCTGCTGAAAGTTCGACCGATGAAGCTGCATACCGGCACGCTGGTGATTTCCAATGGCCAGCTGATTGATGGAAACGGCGGACCACCGATAGCCAATGCCACCGTTGTTGTCCGTGATGGAAGAATCTCATTCGCCGGGCCCGCATCACAGGCTCCTCCGCAGGATCCGACGGCACGAACAATCGATGCCAGGGGAGGCACCATTCTTCCGGGCCTTGTCGAAGCGCACTTTCATCCGACCTACTTCAACGTCGCAGCGCTGGAAGATCTGGATATCAAGTATCCGGTCGAATACGTCACACTGCTGGCGGCAGCGAATGCAAAGCTGGCTCTGGAATGTGGCTACACCGCAGCGCGCAGCGGAGGCAGTCTGTTCAACATCGATGTTTGGCTGAAGAAGGCGATTGAATCCGACATTACTCTCGGGCCTCGTCTCGCGACGAGTGGGCGAGAAATCTGCGGAGTCGGCGGCCTGATGGACTGGAACCCTGACTTTCGGAAGATCGGCATGGAAGGGCTGGTGCTGCTGATCAACGGTCCCGTGGAAGCTCGGTCTGCTGTTCGCAAGCTGGTGAAGGACGGCATCGAATGGGTCAAGACTTATCCCACTGGCGACGCGGCCGCGCCGGACACGAACGACCATCACACTCTGTGCATGACGTTTGAAGAAATGCACGCCGTTGTCGGCACAGCACATAATCACGGGTTGAAAGTCACGGGACATTGCCGAGCCACTGAAGGCATCATCAACGCGCTGAAGGCTGGCTACGACGCGATCGAACATGGGACATTCATGAACGATGAGGCTCTGGATCTGATGCTGGCTCGTGACGTTCCCTGCGTGCCGGCGCTGTACTTCGAATACGCCAGCATCCAGCGCGGGCCGGAGTTTGGCATGTCTCAGGCAGTGATCGATGGACACCAGGAAACACTCGACGGCGGCGCGGAGAGTGCTCGACGGATTCTGAAAGCCGGTGGCTGTCTGGGAATGGGCGGCGACTATGGCTTCGCATGGAATCCGCACGGCGACTACGCTCGCGAACTGTCGTTCTTCGTGAACTACGTCGGCTTCAGCCCGATGGAAGTGCTGACCTGCGCAACAAGGAACGGCGCGAAAATCCTGGGGCGTCTGAATGAGCTGGGAACGGTCGAGCCCGGTAAGCTGGCAGACATCCTGATCGTCGATGGTGATCCGATCGCCGATATCCGCATCCTTGAAGACCGCAGTCGCTTCATCGCCGTCCTCCAGGGAGGACTCGTGAAAGCGGGGCAGCTGTCGCGTCCAACAGTGTAGAACGGCTGTCCTCAGCCGTTTTCCCTCCGCAAAAGACAAAAAGCGATTGAGGACAATCGCTCTACACTGCCCTCAACCGTTGCTGACTTCGCCAACAGTTGGATGCCGGCTCCAAATTCACTCTAATGCTCTTCTCTGATGAAGACTTATTGTGAACTCCGCGGCTCATGATCATTGAAGGTTTGGTAACCAGCGTCGACAGCGAAGGCCGAGTCAATCTCGCGCCGATGGGGCCGATCGTGCGCGGAGATTTTGAATCGCTGGTTCTGAGACCATTTCAGCCTTCCACGACATTCCATAACCTCTCCACGATGCGATGCGGAGTTTTTCACGTTGTCGATCACGTGGACGTCATTGCCAAAGCCGCGATCGGAATGCTGACCGAGCTTCCGGAGATTGAACCCGCCAGTACCGTGCGAGGCGTTGTGCTGAAGAACTGCTGTCGCTGGTTTGAATTTACCGTTGACTCGGTGGATGCCGCGGAGGCTCGCAGCGTCATGCCGTCAACGGTTGTGCATCGAGGCGAACGTCGGCCGTTTGTTGGTTTCAACCGCGCGCGGCATGCAGTTCTGGAAGCCGCGATTCTGGCGACTCGACTGCACCTGATTCCCGCTCAGGAAATTCAGTCGGCCGTGGAATTCCTGGAACCTGCCGTTCAGAAGACCGGCGATGCTCTGGAAAAGCAGAGCTTCCAGATGCTGAAAGACTACATGGCTCGATCCGGGAGTCTTCAGTCATGAATCAGCTGACTGTCACGACAGGCTCCCGGCTTCATTTTGGCCTGATCCTTTCCGCCGATAAAGCTTCCTGGCATTTTGGCGGCGCGGGATTAATGGTACGTCAGCCTGGATGGACCGTGGAACTCAGTCGTGCTCCGTCATCGGCCGACGTTGTTTTGGGTTCTCCGGAAGCTGTCAGCCGCTCTGAAGTCGTGCTGAAGCGACTGCGCGAGATCACCGACATTCCGACCGTCAGCATACGCATTCGGACCGAAGTTCCCTTTCACACAGGTCTTGGCAGCGGGACTCAGCTGGCTCTGGCCGTTGCATCCGGAGTCCGTTCACTGTTTCAGATTCCACTCGCAACCAGCAGCTTCGACCTGTCTCGTCTTGCCGGCCGCGCGGAACGATCGGCGATCGGCACGGGCGGATTTGAGCTGGGTGGCTTCCTGATTGATCGTGGTTCCCAGGAATCGACCGATCGAGTTTCGCGAATCATGGTGCCGCATGAGTGGCGGTTCATTCTGGTCCGGCCGGAAGCGGGCGAAGGGATTTCCGGCCAGACCGAACAGGCCTACTTTGGCAAGCAGAACTTCATGCCCGCAGACCTCGTGTCGGAACTGATCAGCATTCTCTCCGGACAGATCGACACTGCGATTCTGAACAACGATTTCGATCGGTTCGCAGCGGAACTGGAGCGTTACGGCAATCTTGCCGGCAGCTTTTATGCGCACGAACAGGGCGACATTTTCTCTGACCCGGTCATTCGTAAGCTGGTCGATCACCTGCATCAACGCGGCACGATTGGGGCAGCTCAGTCTTCGTGGGGACCCGGCATCTGCATTCCTGCCCGATCAGAGCTCCACGCGCGCGAAATCCTGAATCAGATCCCTGAAGAGGTCGATGGCCGCCGCCTGATCACAACCGTCACGGAAGCGATGAACCACGGAGCCACTCTCGCGTGGCCCGCTCCCGAATTCCGCGAAGGCCACACCTTCGCCTGACAAGGGGATTTTCGCGTAGGATGGCCGCCCTCGGCCGTCTTCGTCTGTGACATTCTTCTGCAAAGTATCCGTCGCCGGATATGCGTTTGTTATGAAACAGATAATTGCAGGAAGCCCTCGAAAAACAAACGCAGACGGACGAGGGCGTCCATCCTACCTGCGATTACCGATTCTGCGATCGGGCGGCCTGTCTCTGTGCGGCTTCATGGTGCAGAAAATGCCAGCCGTTATGATTCGGATTTCCAAGGAGATCTCAGATTTCAAATTTGAAATCTCAAATCTCAAATTTCAGGTTTCAGCTCAACACACAGTGAGAAGACGATGACTCAGCGGATTGTGATGCGAACAGGAGAGGCACTGGTTGAAGACGAACCAGCATGGTCAGCGGCTGAGCCGGAAGTTGTGATCGGTGAACTGGACGGCCCTGTTGGAACCGCAATTGCCAATTTGATGGGCGACCAGTCCAAAGGTCACTCCAAAGTCTTTGCTCTGCTGAACTGTGACGTTCAGGTTCGTCCTGTCACCGTGATGGTCAGCAAGGTCACAGTCAACAAAGAGAAGTACACGAACATCCTGATGGGCACTGTTCAGGCCGCCGTCGCCAATGGTGTCCTGGATGCCGTCAGAGCAGGGCACATTCCAAAGGAAAAGGCCAACGACCTGGGCATCATCATTTCGATCTGGCTCGACCCTTCGATCCTGAAGGCCGACGACGTCGACTTTGAAATCCTCTTCAGGACTCATCGTGCCGCAACGACGAAGGCGATTGCCAAAGCGATGAGCAACGAGCCTTCCATCGACTGGCTGCTGGAGAACCAGGACAAGGTGACTCACTGCTTCCATCAGATGGCGGTGGATGGCGAACTGTAAAATTGTCGGCATCAGCAATGTTGCAGTCAGTGCGACGCTGACTGCGGCATTGAACCCTGCGGCAGAGTTGAACAGAGTCCTGATCGAGCGAATGAATGGAGGCTTTCTGTGGCTAAGAATCTGGTAACGATTGACAATTACAATGTCGGCACCGGACAGCCTCTGCTGTTCATTCTTGGTCCATGCGTCATGGAATCAGAAACGCTCGTTCTTTCGATCGCCGATCGTCTGGCGGAAATGCGCGATCGGCTCAAACTGCAGGTGGTGTTTAAGTCCAGCTTCGACAAGGCCAATCGAACGAGTGTGGACAGTTATCGTGGTCCGGGACTTGAGGATGGACTGCGCATGCTGGAGCTGGTTCGGAAGAAGACGGGTCTTCCGACAACCACTGACATCCATGAATCCGGCCATGCCGCGCCATGTGCAGAGGTGTGTTCGATTCTGCAGATCCCGGCCTTCCTGGCTCGTCAGACCGATTTGATTGTTGCAGCAGCCGATGCGGCGGTGGCCAAAGGAATCTGCGTCAACGTCAAGAAGCCACAGTTCGTCGCGCCGGAAGATACTCTGCACGCCGTGAAGAAATGCAATGCTCGAGGTCTGCAAAGCGTGATGCTGTCGGAACGAGGATCAACGTTTGGCTACGGCCGGCTTGTCAACGACTTCCGCTGCGTGCCGATCATGCAGTCGTTCGGCGTCCCCGTCGTCTACGATGCGACTCACAGTGTGCAGCTTCCCGGCGGAGCAACCACCGGAGGCCAGCGGCACATGGTTCCCACACTGGCCCGCGCTGCCGTTGCCGCAGGCTGCGATGCCGTCTTCATGGAAACTCACCCAACGCCCGACAACGCGAAGAGTGACGGACCCAACATGATTGTGCTCGATGAGCTGGAGACGCTGATCCGTCAGTTGACGATCCTTCGCGAGACAATCCTGTCCTTCGAATAACGCAGGTCGACGACGGTGCGCGGGGCCGGGGAAATGGTTAATGGTTATTGGAGATTGAAAATTGCAAAGTGGTGCGATTGGGTCGGACGGAAAATGGGTGACAGAAGAGAATCGCACTCCGTAACGTCGTGTTCTTTTCATCTTCTTCCGTTTCTTTCGGCCACACTCGCCCTCAATCGGCGAGCAGGATGCGTCACCTTCCCGGTCTGCGATTTGTGACTTTGTGAGCCGGAATTACAGAGGACATCATCATCCGACTTTGATGGAACGGCCATACTGCTACCATACCGGAGTAACATCGGCGTACACCCAAATGAGAGCAACCGCCTGAACTGCCGGAACATGTCCTGCGTCTGCATCCCCTGCGGTCGCGGGCTGACACCCGTTATTCCCACAGGGAATCAAGATGCTCTCCGAACCGTCCAGTGGAAAACTCCCTGCTCTGGATCCGCAACATCTGGCCGGAGTACTTCAGACGCTTGCTGATTACTCAACCGACGCCTTATTCGTGAAGGACCACGAGGGCCGGTACATCTATGCCAATGAGACTGCCGCCCGCATGGCAGGATGTAGTCCTGAGTGCTTCATTGGGCAAACCGATGACGCCATATTCCTGCCTGATGAAGCGGCAGCGATGCGTGCTGAGGACAGGCAGATCATCCGAACAGGCGAAACACTTTCGACAACTCGAATTTTGCAGAGAGCATCTCGCCTCACTCATAACGAAGTTCGCAAAATGCCTTTGCGGGATTCGGCAGGGCAAGTTCGCGGAGTTGTCGGCATCGCCAGAGATGTAACCGACCGTTACCTCTTTGAACTCGCGCTGCAGAAACAGAAGCAGATCCTGGAACGTATTGCCAAAGGTACGGCACTCAACGAAGTTCTGGAGGACCTTGTTGAGGCGATCGAGGATGAATGTCCGGGTGTTCTTGGATCCTTCCTGCTGCTCGATCCCGATGGAAAGACGCTTCGAACGGGAGCAGGGAAGAGTCTTCCCAAAGAGTATCATTCGATCATCGATGGTGTTCAGGCGGGTCCTGGGGCAGGATCCTGCGGAACGGCGGTCTGGCGGAAGGAACAGGTACGGGTCGACGACATTTCCTCAAACCCGCTCTGGAAGGACTATCGCCCGATTGCGGAACGCTTCGGGCTGGCCGCCTGCTGGTCGTTTCCCATCATGAGCTCCAAAGACCGTGGTCAGCAGGTTCTGGGCACGTTTGCCCTGTACTCAAAGACGTTGGGTGTCCTCAGTCATCGTCTGGATGCAGCCATCGAGAGGATTGAAAACCTTGCTCGAATTGCCATTGAGCAGGCTCAGGATCGTCGCAGGATCCTGGACAGCGAGGCACGCTTCCGAACCATTCTTCACAACAGCGGCGATGCGTTTTATCTGATGCAGCGAGGAGGTTACATCGTTGACCTGAACGATGAAGCCTGCAATCAGCTGGGGTATGCCCGCGAAGAGCTGATCGGAAAGACGGTCAGCCTGTTTGACGTCGGTTTCATTAATGGCGGTCTCACGAAACTGACAGAGCGTCTGGATGCGGGTGAAAAGGTCACGTTTGAAAGTCGGCATCGCAGAAAAGACGGAGACGAATTCCCGGTAGAAATTCGCCTGAGCCCATTCATGCAGGACGGCGCTCGCTATTCCGTCGCATCGGTCCGCAATATTTCTGAGCGGCGGCAGGCGGAGGACAAGCTTCGTCAGCAGCAGATGCTGCTTCAGGAAAGTCAGACACTCTCTCACCTCGGCTCGTTCGAATGGGACATACGCTCCAATCGACTCACGTGGTCCGATGAACTCTACCGGATTTATGGCTATCAGCCTGGTGAAGTCGAAATCACGGTGGAGAAATTCGTTTCCCATCTCCATCCGGAAGACCGGCGCAAGGTCGAAGGGGCCATCCATGCGGCATGTTCCGGTGCAGCGGGCTTTCAGACAGAAGAACGCATTCTGCTATCCAGCGGCGAACAGCGGACCCTGAAGAGCATTGGCAAGGTGATTACTGACGAAACGGGAGCAGCCATCCGAATTATCGGAGCCTGTCAGGACATCACTGAGCAGAAGCAGGCGGCGGCAGAGCTTGAGTCCAGTCAGAAGCTGGTCAGCGCTATGGCCCAGGCGTCGCCGCTGACAATCTACGTCTTCGATATGCTGGAACACAGAATTCTGTATTCCAATTTTCAGCTTGTCCGCGACCTCGGATATTCCATGGAGGAACTGCAGCACTACACACTCGCAGAGATGTCTCGCCTGATTCATCCGGAAGATTTCGCTCGCTTTCCGGAACTGCTGAAGAGGTGGGAGTCTGTCGAAGATGGAGTCATCGTCGAAACCGAATATCGAATTCTGGATGCTCGCGGCCAGTGGCGCTGGGTGATCAGCCGTGACATGGCCCTGAATCGCGATCCGGACGGACGGGTGACTCAGGTCATCGGCACCGCATGGGACACCACCGAGCGAAAGGAATCCGAACTCCGGATGCAGCAAACCGTGTCACGCATGCTTGCAACACTGGAGTCGACTGCTGACGGAATTCTTGTGGTGGATCTTGAAGGTCGCATTCAGGACTTTAACCGGCAGTTCCTTCGTACGTGGGGAATGTCTGCGGATCTGATCAACGATGGCCGTCGCGAAGACCTCATCCGTGCCTTCAATCAGCATGCCGGCATGGAGCAGGTGCTTAAACAGCTGAAAGACCCGGAAGGATTCGTTCGAAGGGTTTCTGAAATCTACCAGACTCCTGACGTTGCGACATTTGATGTGATGGAATTCCTTGATGGCCGAGTTGTCGAAAGATACTCGCAGCCTCAGCGTATTGACGGCATTCCGGTGGGACGCGTGTGGAGCTTTCGGGATGTCACCGCCCGGCGCACCGCGGAGCGTGCGCTTCAGCTGACTCAGTTCACCGTCGACCGTGCCGTGGACAGCGTCTTCTGGGTCAGTCCGCGGGGTGAGATCCTGTATGTGAATGAAGCGGCCTGCAAAACTCTGGGATATGATCGCAGCGAGCTGATCGGCAGAACTGTCCCGGAGATCGATCCTCATTTCCCCGCAGACCAGTGGGAATCGCACTGGCAGGATGTGAAGCAGCGAGGATCCTTCACGTTCGAATCGGATCATCTGACCAAGGATGGCCGTACCCTGAAGACGGAAGTCACCGTCAATTATCTTCAGTACGACGGCCGGGAGTACAACTGCGCGGTCATGCGGGACATCACACTGCGCCGACACACGGAGGCTCAGCGCGATCGACTGTGGAACCAGTCACCGGACCTCATGTGCATCTGCGACATGAGCGGTTTCATTCGGCAGGCCAACCCGGCATGGGAACATCTGCTTCACTGGAAGATTGACGATCTGAAGCATCACTCATGGGTGCAGTATGTCCATCCGGAAGACCGTGAGCAGACGCTGAGGTGTTTCCAGTCTGTTTTGCGGGGCGATGCCGTCACTGACCTGAGCCACCGATTCCGAAATGCAAAGAATGAGTGGCACTGGATTTCGTGGAACATCATTCCAGTTCTCAGCGAGAAAGTATTCTACGCGTTTGGCCGTGATGTCACAGAAGCCCGACACCTCGCCGAGCAGTTTCAGCAGTCACAGAAAATGGAAGCTATCGGCCGACTGGCAGGCGGAGTCGCGCATGACTTCAACAATCTGCTGACGGTCATCAATGGGTATGCCGAAATGCTGCTGACGGACTTCGTTGTTGGAGAACCGTACCGCGAGCCGATTGCTGAAATCAAACGGTCAGGAGAACGCGCGGCAGAACTCACGTCACAGCTTCTGGCCTTCAGCCGCCGTTCGCTCATTGCACCGCGAATTCTGAATCTGAATCAGATTGTGGAGTCGACGGGCAAAATGCTGAAACGTCTGATTGGTGAAGACATTCAGCTAACCCTGGACCTGGATCAAGAACTCCCCGGAGTTGTCGGTGATCAGGGACGCCTTGAACAGGTACTGATGAACCTGGCGGTAAACTCCCGTGATGCGATGCCTCGCGGAGGCCGACTGACCGTAGAGACGCGTCATGTGACCATTCCGGAGTTTCAGCATTCGGAAGAACTTCCTATGCCTGCGGGTGACTATGTCTGCCTGAAGGTGGTGGACACCGGCGAAGGTATGACCGAAGACGTGCGTGCCCGTATCTTTGAACCCTTCTTCACGACGAAGGAAGTGGGCAAAGGAACGGGCCTGGGTCTCTCGGTTGTCCACGGTATCGTCAGTCAGTTCGGCGGTTCGATCTTTGTGGACAGTGAGCCTGGCTGCGGCACGTCGATCTCGCTGTACTTCCCGGCCGCCGCAGCAAGTGAAGACACTGCGGAAACACCGGCGACTGGAAAACCGCAGGGTTCCCGTGAGACGGTCCTGCTTGTTGAGGATGATGACGCGGTTCGAACAATCACCGTCATTGCTCTTGAGAACGCCGGCTTCCGAGTTCTCCCCGCAGACTCAGCCGCTGCGGCTGTGACTCTTGCCCGGCCACAGATATCGCAGATCGATCTGCTGATCACCGATGTCGTGATGCCGCGAATGGGCGGCAAAGAACTGGCCACGATCATTCATTCTCTGAAACCGGACCTGCCCGTTCTCTACATCAGCGGCTATACCGAAGACGCCATTCTGCAGGATGGAATTCGGTCAGCCTTCCTGCAGAAGCCGTTTACGCCGCTTTCACTGGTGCGAAAGGCCAGAGACATCCTGGATGCGGCCGCCAGAAAAGGCTGAGACGGAAGTGAGGGATGATTGTCAAAACGGGAGGGCACCGCGCCTGCACTGAAGCGACTCTTTCGTTAGTATCCACGTTCCATTCGATGATCCGGGATACGACTCGCCCGCTGTCGGATCAGACAACGCGTGGGTTATGGAAAAATACTGACGATGCTCATCGACCGACTGTCGGATTTCAAAAACTGGCTGCTGGCTCTGGCCGCACTCCTGATCCTTGTTTCGATCCCGATCGCGTCGCGCCTGTCATTTGATCAGACGATTGAGTCTTTCTTTCCGCCCGACAACGAAGACATCCGCATCCTTCGCAAAACGCGGCAGGATTTCGGCGGGGATGAATTTGTCATCGTCGCATGGCCCCAGGGAAATCTGATTCGAATCAATCCCGATGGCGATTTTGCGGAACTCAGCGAAGAGGCAGCAGCGAAAATCACGGCACTCGCGGATGAGTTTGCAAAACTCGAAGGCATCGATGCGCAAAGGACCAGGGATCTCGCCAGCCTGCTTCAGAAATCGCCGCGTAACCGCAATACTCGACGAGCCATGCTGAAGCTGTTTGAAGGCGTGCTTGTCGGGCCGGATCAGAAAACAACAGCCATCGTCCTGCAGCTGAAGCCGGCAGATCAGTCATCGGTCAGCCGTAATGAGATCATTCGCAGCATTCATGCCGCCACGGCACGACTTCAGCCGGATGCGGCCATTGCCGGGGAGCCCGTCCAGATTCAGGAAATGTTTGATCTGGTCGAGCGAGACGGCAATGTGCTGTACCTCGCTTCCCTGGGCGTTCTTTCCCTGATGCTGATGATCATCTTTCGACACGTGCGCTGGGTCCTTGCATCCATCGGGATCGTCATTGGATCCGTCACCTGCACGCGAGCCATGCTGGTTGTCGTGGGCTCGCAGCTCAGCATGGTCAGTTCCATGCTGAATTCCCTGGTCACGATTATCGCGATCAGCACGACCACGCACATCATCGTTCACTACCGGGAACTTCGCATTCAGGATCAGCTTGATGCGGACACCGCGATGAGACGAACCTTTCGCGAACTCTGGCATCCAGTTTTCTGGACGGTTGTCACCATCGCCGTGGGATTCGCCGCGCTGCTGGTTTCAGACATCATCCCGGTGCGCAGCTTTGCGATCATGATGACCGTCGGAACACTCATGGTGCTGGTGCTGATTTTCCTGGTGATGCCTGCTGCCTTTGCATCCGGATCCATGGTGCCGATTCCTGGCCGCGTTCGCCTGGAGGGACGGCTCGACTTCCTGCTAGACCGTATGGCACATTACATCGACCGGCATCCGCTGGCCACTACGACCATCTGCCTTGTGCTGACGCTGGCAACCGCTCCCGGGTTGTTTGTGATGCAGGTGGAGACGGACTTCAGTCGTAACTTTCGTGAATCGTCTCCGATCCTGCAGTCATTGAAGTTCGTCGAAACGCACCTCGGACCAGCCGGAACATGGGATGTCTCCTTTGATGTCCCGGAACCACTCGGCAACGAATTTCTGGAACAGACCAGACAGCTGACCGACAGGCTGAAAGCACTGCGTGATGAAGGAATCCCTCTGGATGTGCTTTCACTGAATGATGCGATCGACGTACCGCCAAGACTTGGGGCGGCCACCAAACGACTGGATCAGGTTCGCAGGCGTCAGAAGGACCTGGTTGACAGTTTCTACAACGACGAACGGCATCGGATGCGCATTGTGCTGCGGTCGCCGGAACAGCAGACGACCGAAAAAAAACTGGCTCAGATCGCGCGAGTCCGTGAAGTGGTGGCCACGCATTTCGAAGAGATTGCGAAGGCAAAGCAATCAGCTGACGCCAAAAGCGATGACAGGACCACAACTGTTTCCGCAGGAGCACCGACGGCATCCGGGCTGTTTGTCCTGATGGCTCGGATCATCGACAGTCTGCTGGCCGATCAGATGAAGAGTTTCATCGGTGCGTCGATCGGGACTGTCATCTGCATGGCGATCGCCTTTCGCAGTCTTCGCATCGGCATCATCTCGCTGGTTCCAAACGTCTTTCCGATTGCTCTGGTGACAGGCTCCATGGGACTGCTGCAGATCCCGGTGAACATCGGAACGGCAATGATTGCCAGCGTCAGCATGGGCTTCACGTGTTCGGTCCATTACTTCGAAGTCTTCCAGCGAACGCTGCCGAAACTTGGCGTGACCGGAGCGCTGCAGGCGGCTCAGTCGGGCGTTGGGAAGGCCGTGGTTCTGGCGCATATCGCTCTTGTGGCCGGCTTCATGGTGCTGACCGTTTCGGAGTTCATTCCGCTTGTATACTTCGGAGCGATCCTGAGCCTGTCGATGGTCGGTGGCCTGATCAGCGACCTGGTGCTGCTCCCTCTGCTGCTCCGCTGGACCACGCGAGCTCCAAAGCCGGAACAGACCGCCACGCCGATCACAGATTGAAGTCGTTGTCCGTCATCGGGCTATAGTTTTCGAACCGCATGAATTCCTTGCGCCAGGTGAGTCGCACAATGCCGGTGGGACCGCTGCGGTGTTTGGCGACAATGATCTCCGCTTCACCTGGCCGATCTTCCGGGTCATAGGCGTCCGGACGGTGAAGGAACATCACCATGTCCGCGTCCTGTTCAATGGAACCGCTTTCTCGCAGGTCAGCAAGTCGCGGCCGCTTGTCTTCGCGAAGTTCCACGCCGCGATTCAGCTGAGCCAGCGCGATCACGGGAACTTTCAGCTCCTTGGCAAGGAACTTCAGTCTTCGCGAGATTCCGGCAATCTGCTGTTCACGAGGAGCTGCTTTGTCTTCCGGTTCAATCAGCTGAAGGTAGTCGATGATAATGACGCCCAGCGGTGAACGTCGATGAAGCCGTCGCGCCAGAGCAGCCACCTGCGTCATCGTACGGCCAGGTTTGTCGTCGATGAACAGGGGAAGGCGAGCAAGATCGTCTGAGGCTCGGACAAGCTGATCATGCTGCTCTTCGCTCAGATTGCCCGCTCGCAGGTCATGACCATTGATGCGTGCGGTGATCGCCAGAAATCGTTCGGCCAGTTCCAGATTCGACTGTTCGAGACTGAACAGCAGCACTCCTTTGCCACTCTTTCGCGCCACCGCTTCTGCAACGTTACAGACAAGGGCGGTCTTACCCATACTCGGTCGAGCCGCCAGAATGATGAGTTCAGTGGGCTGGAAACCGGTGGTCTGATGGTCGAGGTCTGAAAAGCCGGAGGTGATGCCGGTAACATCGCCGGTCTTCTGCAGACGTTCGTCGATGCGGTTGAACGCATCCATCAGAATGTCGCTGATGGCAATACTGGCGTTGCCTCCCTGCTCTTCCAGGATGCTGAAGATGCGCCGCTCGGCCGACTGCAGCAAAGACTCCACATCATCCGCGGCCGTGTAACACTCGCTCAGGATTTCAGTGCACGCATAGATCAAGGTACGCTGCATCCATTTTTCACGGACGATCGTCGCGTAGTAGCGCACGTGAGCTGCGTGGGGAACAGATTCCAGAATCTCCGCCAGGTACGCCGGGCCGCCGATGGCTTCCAGTTCTCCGCGGCGAATCAGTTCTTCCGCCAGAGTAATGGCATCGATGCCTCGCACGCCGGACTCATACAGTTTGTGAATCGCGGCGTAGATCTTCTGATGAGCATCGCTGTAGAAGTGTTCCGACTTCAGCGATTCACCGACTTCGTCGATCGCCTCATTCAACAGCAGAATACTGCCAAGCACACCGCGTTCGGCATCCAGATTCTGAGGAGGCAGTCTCAGCTTGTCGTCGGCCATGGAAGGGGGTCTCAGCAAAATCGTGGTCAGCCGAATTCACCGCAGCAGATGCTGAAGAATCAGCTTCAACAGGGGAGGGCATTCGCGAAAAAATCCTCAGGCACAAAAGTACCTGAGGATTCGGGGAGGTCATTGACCAGTTGAGGCATTTGCCTCAGAGATTCATCATTCCGAAGTGGATCAGCCTGAAGTTGCTGATGGAACGACCCAGACCTTCACTTCGGTCTGCACCTTCTCGTGGAACTTCAGCTTCACAGTGTACATGCCCAGCTCTTTGATCGGCCCATCGAGGCGGACATGTTCTGCTTCGACCGGATGGCCGGCAACCTTCAGAGCTTCGCTGATGTCACGAGCAACGACTGATCCGTACAGATGGTTGTCAGCAGTCGCGTGAGCTTCGATGGTCGCACTGTACTTGCTGACGGCGTCGGCGATCTTCTGGTACTGCTTCACGCGACCAGCTTCGATTGCGGCCAGCTTCTCCTTGTGCTTTTCAACCATTCGCTTGTTGTGCTCGGTTGCAATCGTCGCTTTGCCCTGAGGCAGCAGATAGTTGCGAGCATAACCTGGCTTCACTCGGACGATTTCGCCACGCTGGCCAAGGTTTTCAACATCATGAACAAGCAGCACTTCGACGTTGCGAGAGCTAACAGGAGTTGTACCAGTCATGGAACCCGGATCCTTATTTCAACTACTGCCGGAAGGTGCTCTGGTGAGCATTCGCCGGTCAAGTTAATCAATCAATGAACTAGAAAGGAACGTCCTCGCCACCCGAAGGCATGTCATCGTAGAACGCCTGATCCGGAGTTCGTCCGGAATTGGCATCCGCGTAACTGTCACGAGCCGGCGCCGCCGGACGTGACCCCTGCGGACGAGCGGAAGTACTCTGAGGAGCTCCTCCACCACCACCGCCGCCACCTTCAGTTCGACCACCAAGGAGTCGCATGTCATCAGCGACTACCTTCAGCTTTGAACGCTTCTGCCCCGTTTCTTTGTCATCCCAGCGATCCTGCTGAAGACGGCCTTCGATCAGTACCGGGCGACCCTTTGTCAGGTACTCACCCGCAATCTCGGCTGTTCGTCCCCACAGAGTCACATCGATGAAAGTGACTTCTTCTTTTCGCTCGTTGGTCCTTTTGTCTGTCCAGGTCGAGTTAACCGCAAGGCTGATATCACACACCGCTGTACCGCTGGGAGTGTATCGTACTTCCGGATCTCTGGTCAGATTCCCAACGAGAATGACTTTGTTAAAAGAGGCCATCACCTGCTCCGATCTGCATCAAACGGGAAAAGATGCTCCTGACCTGAGGGAGGTACCGGACTCACAAAGTCCACTCCCGCTGCTAACTCATGGTGCTGAACAACGAATTACTCGTCTTCGCCTTCGGCAACTGGAGCAGCTTCGGCTGGCGCCGGAGCCGTTCCGGAGATCGAGGCAACCGTCGCATCAAAGATGCTCTGAGGATGCTTGATCGTCATGTGGCGAACAATGGTTTCGCTCAGCTGACACTGGCGAACCAGAGTCTTCATGCCGGTACCTGGCATTGTGAAGCAGACGATGTAATGAAGGCCTTTCTTCATGCCTTCAATTTCATACGCCAGCTTGCCGTCCTGCCATGGGCGGTGAGCCACCACGGTGGCACCGGCCTTCTTCAGAACGCCAAGAATTTCATTGGTCACGCCGTCCGGATCCGTTGCGAACTTGCCGCTGTCGACCAGGAACATACCTTCGTAATTGTGAGGCTTAACGACTTTTTCAGCTGCAACAGACACGGAACTTTTGCTCCCTGAAGAACGAAGGATCTCAGCCCTTCATCAGAACACAATCAGTTTTCTTTGAACCCTATTCTTCCGACGCCCGGTTGTACCGGTTCATCGTACTGGCCATCCCTTCCTTCACCCACAGCTCGACAGAGTCCGCAGCGAGCTTTGTCATGAGTTCCGACTCGGCCTGTTCCTCAGAACGAAACTTTGCCAGCACCCATTTGGCGGGATCCATTTGTCCCGGCGGACGACCAACTCCCAGGCGAAGCCGAGGAATCTGATCTGTTCCAAGTCTGAGCAGAATATCTGCCAGACCCTTCTGACCACCGGAAGAACCACTGGCACGCCATCTCAGCCTGCCAAGCGGCAAATTCATATCATCACACACCACCACCAGATTGTCCGAAAGAGTCTCCGTCGGCATCTGGTAAAAGCGAACAATCTGCTGAACAGATTCTCCGCTTCGATTCATAAACGTCTGAGGAGTCACAAGCAGAAGTTTGTGACCCCCGAAATTCCCGTCTCGCAATTCCGCCTGAAACTTCACCTGCGGCTTTGCGAACTGCCACCGACGAGATAATTCGTCAATGACATCAAATCCCACGTTGTGACGAGTTCCGGAATACTGACTACCGGGATTCCCGAGCCCAACCACAACCTTCATTAATCAATTCCACTAGCTCTTTCGTGGGTCATACAGTTCCACAAGTACCGTGTCCGCTGGTGTTTCCAGCTTTGCATAATCGGGCAACTGCAGATCGGAGGCCTTGACCACATCGCCAATCTTCAATGCACCAATTCGCACCGGGACCGACTTTGGAATGCGGTAGTCAGGACAATTAATTCGGACCTTCTTCGCGTTCTGACGAAGAGCACCGCCGTCCTTCAGGCCTACAGGCTCACCACGCAGTTCAAGAACCACGTCAACAGAAGCGCGACCGTTGGGGTCAACACGTCGAAAATCCACATGCAGCACGTGAGTGCTGAACACGTCCCACTGCAATTCCTGAACAACCGCTTTGTCCACAGCGCCGTCCAGTTCAATGTCCACGACAGAGGAGCGTGTCGCGACGAGCTTTTCAATCAGCTCACCACAGACAGACACAGACTCGCCCGCCTTGCCAAGACCGTAGAGATTTCCCGGAACGCGACCTTCAGCACGCAGCTTGCGAGCTCCCGTAGAACCCGGAACCGTTCGTCGCTCAACCTTTACACGCAGATCTTCCGACATCTCAAACAACCCCAAAATCTGGACTACCAATACATCGCAAACTGTTGCCGCTCATCAACTTCGGCAAATATTGCCGCTGCGCGAAAACACTTTGAATTTCGATGCCTCAATTTCGACCGACAATTCACTGACGCACCAGCCAAAATCCGGCTGCCGGGTCTTTACCCCGCGACAATTTCCAGTCGCAGGTCATGGTCGGAAGCAAATCTCGTCGTCAACCGGCTCTCATGGCCGGTTTTTCAGAAACGCGGGAGGATACCGAGGCGAAAATCAACGTTCAACACCAGAAGCGACCTTTGGTGCGAGAATCGTAGACCTGAAAACCTGAGCCTGGGCCGTTCAGCCAAAAAGCATGGCAACACTGCTCGAATGAACACCTACTAGCCGGCCCACCTCTGTAGTGGAACTCGCTAGTAGAGTTCCGTCACTCTGCCAAGATCGTAGTGGAACTCTCCAGAGTTCCTGCCAACTGCTTATCACGAGACCGCATCATCTTCTTTGCCCAAGCCGGAACGCAAACGCGACGATTCGTGATCGCGAATTCAGGGTCCGTGGGTCAAATAAGGTGAAGGAACTCTGGTGAGTTCCACTACAGGATTTGTAAATGCTGGAACTCTGGCGAGTTCCACTACGCGCGTTGCACATGCTGGAACTCTGGCGAGTTCCACTACAGCCAGGGATTAACCAAAGTAGAGCTGGCTGAATTCGGCCTGGCGCACGATGCGGCGAACGGAAATCCAGGCGGGAGCAGCAACCGGAGACTGGGGCGCTTTCTCTGAGGAAGCATGGCCCAGATCAACGCGATGAATTCGAGCCATCGCAAATGAACGGTCTTGTGGAACTCCACGATACAACCAGCCAACCTGCAGGTCGTCCGCTGGATCCACAAGAGAAGGATCTTCGGAATCGTCAGAAGGGAGTCGCTGCATGATCATGGGCAATTTCCGGTAGGCGGCCGATGCGTTCAAACTTCCAACTCGGTTTTCGACCACAACACTTCGGACCCTGCCTGCCACCTGAGACGATGCGGCAATTTTTGCCGAAACACGTCCGGGCAAAGGGAATGGGCAGACTTTTCAGCATCCCGAAATATCAATGCGGTGTAGTGGACCTCGCCAGAGGTCCTTGTTCATTCCGCGGCCATGCAGCTCAACAGGCTTGTGAACGAGGAACTCTGGCGAGTTCCACTACGCGTTTTTGAAACAGGAACTCTGGCGAGTTCCACTACGCGGTTTTGACCAAAGGAACTCTGGCGAGTTCCACTACGCGGTTTTGGGGACAGGGAAATTGGGTGACTTCCAAATTCCGAGAGTGCTGGGCGCCTGGGGTCTTGAGTTGTCAGAAGGGGAAGGGCAGAATGGTTTTGACGGTTTGGCCGGAACTTCCTCAGGATCCAGTTTTCCGTTCGATAAGGGATAGGGACCGGGGAGGAAGACTTCCGTCTGCTGTCGAAATGATCAGCGGGTTTTCCACCTTTCTTCAGCAGACTCTGCCGATACTGAAGGCAGGGAGACGGTCGGTTCCCGACACAAAGTCTCCTGTGTTTCATTGTGGAGTAACCTGAACAATTCCTGTCTTTGTGCCTTTCCGATTTCCCGTCTTGATGTTCCCTGAAACCAACAATTTGACTCGGTCTTTCTCTGTCTATTCACGGAAAAATGTCGAGTTCGCCCCTTGCGTTTCCCTGTGTTCTCACCGAGAAAGCAGTCGCCTGAACAACGCTGGGGTTCGGGGAGTTTCCGGAGGGTTGGGAAGGGATTCCGTTTTACTGATTTTCGCTGCCACTTTGCTGCAAATTGACGCAGTTTCGGAGTTCTGGAATGCGTGACTGGCTGGAGCGTTTCGTCGACGACGGCACCATCGGGGAATCTCAGCTGGAAGAGGCGCGCAGCATGGCTGCGAACCTCGGGATTACTCCGGAAGATGCTCTTGTTCGGCTCGGATACATCAACGGCAGCGATCTCGGCCGTGCTCAGGCGGAAGAATTCGGATACGACTATATTGAGCTGGAAGGTCGGCAGATTCCGAACAGCGTGATCGAACTGGTCACGGAATCAATGGCCCGCGAAAACGTTGTGATCCCGATCGAATCCGACGGCGAGTCCGTTGTGATCGCGATGAACAACCCGAACAACATCGAAGTGCTCGACAAGCTTCGATTTGTTCTGAACCGCGACATCCGACCTGTGATGGCTCCTCTGGAGTCGATTCAGGCGGCCATCAACCGACACTATGGTCAGTCAGAAACCGAATCGGTGGACTCGATGATCTCCGAGTTCACTGAAACTCAGATCGACTTCACCGATGTCGAAGCTGCAGCGGCACTCAAGGGTGAAGAAGACGACAGTGCTCCGATCATTCGACTGGCGAACCTGATCATTTCCGAAGCCGTTCGTGAGCGTGCCAGCGACATTCATATTGAGCCGTTTGAAGACCGTGTCCGCATTCGTTATCGAATCGACGGTGTTCTTCTGGAACGCGACAGCCCGCCCAAACGACTGCTTGGCGCGCTGCTGTCCCGCTTCAAGATTATGGCGAAGATGGACATCTCCGAGAAACGCCGACCTCAGGACGGTCGAATCAAGACGCGTGCCGGGCAGAAGGAGTTTGACCTTCGAGTTTCCATTCTGCCGACCAACCATGGTCAGGCGGTGGTCATGCGTATTCTTGACCGAGACAACATCAAGATCGGTATCCGAAACCTGGGTTTCAGCGACGACAACTACCGAACGTTCCAGAACATCATTCGTCGCCCAAACGGGATTTTTCTGGTCACGGGTCCGACGGGATCGGGCAAGACGACCACTCTTTATTCCGCTCTGGGTGAACTGAACCGACCGGACCGAAAGATCATCACGGCAGAAGACCCGGTCGAATACTATCTGCCCGGAATCAATCAGGTCGAAGTGAAGCACAGCATCGGCCTGGACTTCGCCAAGATTATTAAGGCCATGCTGCGACAGGCCCCGAACGCGATTCTTGTGGGAGAAATCCGCGACACGGAAACAGGCGAAATGGCCATTCAGGCGTCGCTCACGGGACACCTGGTGTTCAGCACGCTTCACACGAACGACGCTCCAGGTGCGATCACTCGTCTGATCGACATGGGCGTTCAGCCGTTCCTCGTCGCATGTTCTCTGATGGCCGTGATGGCTCAGCGACTCGTGCGAGTCGTCTGTCCGAAATGCAAGGAACCGTATCAGCCGACTCCGGAAGAAGTGGAAGTCTTCAATATTACTCCGGAAGAACTTTCGGAAGGCCAGTGGGTTCGCGGCAAGGGCTGCAACAACTGTAAGCACACGGGTTACAGGGGACGTCGTGCGGTCTTCGAACTGATGACCATGAACAGTACTCTGCGAGAAATGGCGTTCAACAGCGAACCGGCTCAGAACATTCGACGCCAGGCTCGACTGCTGGGCATGAAGACTCTGGTGGAAGATGCAAAGGACAAGGCGTTCGCCGGAATGACGACGCTCGCGGAAGTTTACAAACTCTCCAAGGGTGGTCACTGACGGTCACTCTCAAAGAGTCGCCGTTTTTGTGGCGGCGAATCCCATGGTGCTGACGAACGAGTGCTGACGAAGCATCTGATAAGGAATTGAATCCATGTCAACAGGCGGTCGTAGTTTTCAGATCGACAAGCTGCTTGAAACTGTGGTGAAAGAGCGCGTGAGCGACCTTCATATCACGGTTGGCCAGCCTCCGGTCATTCGATCGGGCGGCCGAATGGTCCGTCTGGAAACTCGAACACTGACGGGCGAAGACACCACGAATCTGATGAAGAGTATCACGCCCGAACGAAACCAGCAGGAGCTGCAGGAACGAGGCGGTACGGACTTTGGATTCGCGTTCGGCGATAAGGCTCGTTTCCGAGTCGCGGTGTTCAAGCAGCGCGGCATGATCGGAATGGTTCTGCGACGAATTCCGAACGAGTTCCTGACATTCGAACAGCTCGGCCTGCCTCCGGTCGTACGCGATCTGATTCAGCGTCCCCGAGGACTGTTCCTGGTCACCGGGCCGACGGGTTCCGGAAAAACAACCAGTCTGGCGTCGATGATCAACTGGATGAACCATAACATGGATCATCACATCATCACGCTGGAAGACCCGATTGAGTACTATCACGAGCATCATCATTCGACGATCAACCAGCGAGAAATCGGAGTCGACGTTCCTTCGTTCCCTGAAGCGCTCAGACGTGCTCTGCGAATGGACCCTGACGTGATTCTCGTCGGGGAAATGCGAGACCTGGAAACGATCTCGGCGGCCATCACCGCGGCCGAAACCGGACACGTGGTTTTCGGTACTCTGCACACCACCGGTGCTCAGGGTACGGTCGACCGAATCATCGACGTGTTCCCGACGAACCAGCAGGAACAGATTCGTACGCAGCTGGCGAACGCGATCATTGGTATTCTTAGCCAGGCCCTTCTGCCGCGTAAGCCAAAGGGACTGGTCGCGGCCTATGAACAGCTGGTGGTGACTCCGGCCATTGCCAACCTGATTCGTGAAGGCAAGACGTTCCGAATCAACAGTGCGATTCAGACGGGACGAAAGTTCGGAATGATTCTGCTGGATGACTCGCTCTTCAACCTCTGGAAGAACGGGCTCTGTGAAGAAAAGGACGTGATCTACAAGTCAAACAATCCTGGCGAACTGCGTGCTCGAATTGAGCGTGCGAAGCGAGGCGTGTTTGATGAAGAGAAGGATGACGACGACGACGAATAACGGCTCCCCGTCAGATAAATTCAGGAGCCAGCCGGCTCGCTGCAAGTACTCGCCCGCGCTGCTCGCCTGCTTCTAACAGGTTCGCACCGTGTGCACCGGAAACAGAACAAGACTCTAACTCTCATTTTGTGGGTCTCGTATGGCTCAGCGCAAACTTGGTCAGATCCTGGTCGATCTTGGTTACATCAACGATGACCAGCTCTGGGATATCCTTGAGGAGCAGAAGCAGAATCCGGGGACGGTGATTGGTCAGGTCGCAGTCCGCATGGGGCTCGTCACACAGGCTCAGGTGACGGAAGCTCTGGCGGAACAGTGGGGCATGCCGATCATCAATCTGGAAGAGACCAGCGTTCAGCCGGCGGTGCTGGGAATTGTGCCGCAGCCAATGGCTGAGATGTATCGCATTATGCCCATTTCGATGAAGAACAATGTTCTGACCATCGCGATGGCGGATCCTCAGAACATCGGTGTCCTCGATGACCTGCGCAATCTGCTGGGGCATGAAGTCCGAGGTGCCGTTTCCTCCGGTCCGGATGTCGAAGCAGCGATCGCACGATACTACGCCGATCGTGAAGAGAGCATCGAAGATGTGATCTCGCAGCTCTCTGAAGATGAAGATTCGGAAAAGAAGATTCGAGGCTATGACCTCGCTTCCGATGAGGAAATGTCAGACTCGCAGCCAATTAAGAAGCTGCTGAACATGGTGATGCTGCTTGCCATTCGTGACCAGGCGAGCGACATTCATTTTGAACCGTTCGAAGATGAATTCAAAATCCGCGTGAAGGCGGACGGGGTTCTCTACGAAATGGTTCCTCCGCCGCGACACCTGGCGAATGCGATCGTCAGCCGTATCAAAGTGATGTCCAACCTGGACATCGCGGAACGCCGACTGCCACAGGACGGTCGTATCGAACTGAACGTCGGCGGGAACAACGTGGACCTTCGAGTCAGCGTGTTGCCGACTCTGTTCGGCGAAGCGGTGGTTATGCGAGTTCTCGACCGAACCGTCGTGGCTCTCGACCTGAACAAGATCGGTATGGACCCCGTCACGCTCAGCAAGTTCCGAGGACTGCTGCGACGACCGAACGGGATTATTCTGGTGACGGGACCAACGGGTTCCGGCAAGACGACAACTTTGTATTCCGCTCTGAACGAACTGAACTCCACGGAAACAAAGATCATCACCAGCGAAGACCCGATCGAATACGACATCGAAGGGATCGTTCAGGTGCCGGTGAATCCGGACGTCGGCGTGACGTTCGCCAACGTTCTTCGAGCCATCCTGCGACATGACCCGGACAAGATTCTGGTCGGCGAGATTCGAGACTACGAGACGGCGGAAATCGCGGTCCAGAGCTCACTGACGGGGCACCTCGTGTTCAGCACGCTGCACACGAACGACGCACCCTCCGCGATTACTCGACTGCGTGACATGGGAGTTCCCGCGTTCCTGATTACAGCGACCGTTGAAGGGATTCTGGCTCAGCGACTGGTGCGACGTATCTGTTCCGAATGTCGAACTCAGTTTTCGCCGTCGGATGAATTGCTGATGGAGCTTCAGCTGCCGCTCGCCACCGCGCGTAAGTACAAGTTCTATTACGGGAAGGGCTGTGCTCGCTGTAACAACTCCGGCTACAAGGGCCGAATCGGGATTTACGAACTGATGATGATCTCGGACGAGATTCGAGACGCCGTCGCCGCCGAATCCTCGGGCGATGACATTCGTAACGTCGCCCGCCAGCAGGGCATGACGACTCTGCGTGAATCCGGGCTGAAATTGATCTTTGACGGCCTGACAACGATTGATGAAGTCGTCCGCGAAACCGTTTTGGAAGATGTGGACTGAGTTTTTTCGGAACGATCCGGGCCGGAATGGACTCTGTTCCAGGCAGAATCAGGGCTGAGCAAACGGCGGTGCCGGCCGTGCAGCAGACCAGACGTGTTCAAATTTGCTGAAGCAAAAGAATACACGGATTCCTGCAACTGACCGTGACGAACGGAAAAAACCTAATAAACTGACCAGTGCGATGGCCAGGACATCCGGACAGTGTCCGTCGTCGTCGCACAAAACGACGCTGAGCCCGGAAAAATCTCGGTTTGCCCGAGCTTTTTCCGGGCTTTCGGCACAGAACTGAACGAGATTGGAGAGCCCCCAACTGTTGGGGGCTAACTACGGCACACGCTTTGCCTTGCAAGGCCTGGTGATGGAAGAAGGGTCCTGGATCCTTACGACATCGAACAGGTTGCCGCGAGGTCAATTTTCCTGAAACGTGTGTTTCAGTACCAACCGGAACCTGCTGGAGAAGACGGCATGCCAGTCTTTGCATATGAAGCAATGGACAGCTCGGGGCTCGAGGTGAAAGACACCATCGAAGCTCCGTCAGAAGCCGAAGCCCAGACGATGATTCGTGAGAAGGGCTTTTACGTCACGAAGATTCGTGAGAAGGATCGCAAAAAGAAGGACGCCAAGAAGGACGCCAAGAAAGGTGGTCCCAAGGGCAAAAAGCCCGGCAAGGTGTTCACGATCGGTGGCGTGAAGCCAAAGATTCTCTGCACGTTCACTCGACAGCTTTCGACGCTTCAGGACGCCGGTCTTCCGGTTCTTCGAAGTCTTCGAATTCTGGAAGGTCAGAGCAAACCAGGAGCATTGAAGAATGCTCTGATGGACGTCATCGAAGACATCGAAGGCGGTAACACGCTGTCGGAAGCCATGGCCAAGCAGCCGAAGGCGTTCGACAACCTGTACGTCAACATGGTGAAGGCCGGTGAGGCTGGTGGTGCGCTGGAAGTCATTCTTCAGCGTCTTGCTGACTTCAAAGAAAAGGCTCAGTCACTGAAGCGTAAGATCGTGGGTGCGATGATTTACCCGGCGGCGGTCATCACCGTCGCTGTGGCGATCGTGTCGTTCATCATGATCTTCATCATTCCGAAGTTCAAAGAAATCTTCATCGGCTTCGGAGTGGAGCTGCCTGGTCCGACGGTGTTCCTGATTGAGATTTCGGACTGGATGATGAAGTACTGGTACATGATGTTCATTACCCCCATCGCGGTCTGGCTCTTCATAAAAATTGTGAAGAAGAACAAAACGGGGGCCTATGTCATGGACTGGCTGGCCTTACGCATACCGCTCGTGGGGAAAATCCTGCATATCGGGACCATTGCGCGCGTGACCAGAACACTGGGCACGCTGATTGCGTCTGGTGTACCGATTCTGGAAGCACTTTTGATTTCGCGTGACACAGCGGGCAACGCGGTGTTCGTGCGAGCCTTTGACAATATTTATTCGGCGATTCGAGAAGGGGAAACCATCGCGGTGCCTCTGAAGGAAAGCCGCATTGTAGACGACCTCGTGGTCAACATGGTGGACGTGGGTGAAGAGACCGGTGCCCTCGACAACATGCTGTACAAGGTTGCCGACGTATATGACGAAGAAGTGGAAGTACGAGTCGAGAGTCTCGTGAGCCTTCTGGAACCGATCATGGTCGTCGTGCTCGGTTTGATCGTGGGCTTCATCGTGATCGCTCTGTTCCTTCCACTGATTAAGCTGCTGAACGACCTGTCGTGAAAAGACGGATCAAAGAAGACTCGCTCCCCTGCGGAGCGAGTCCTCCCTCCGCAGCTCACCCCAACATGAGATTTGAGATCTGCAATCTGAAATTTGAGATCTCAACCAGCAATTTGAAAACTGAAAACTGACTACTGAAAACTGACAGCAGGTTTCCTATGAAACGCCTCATCCCCTCAGCCACCTCGACACGGCGCTCCGGCTTCACATTGCTGGAGTTACTGATGGTCATTGCTGTGATTGCGATTCTGGTAGCTCTTTTGACCGCGGCGCTTCAGGGTGCTCGGGTCAAAGCAAGGATCGCGCAGGTGGGGGCCGAGATTTCTCAACTGGACACTGCTGTCACCAAATTCAACTCGACGTACAACATTGATCCGCCGAGCAGCCTCAATATTCCGAAGGTCGGTGACAACTGGGCCGCGATTGACCGATCGAAGGTTCGAGCGATTTGGCCTCAGTTTGATTTCGCAACCAACGGCGGGTTGGGCAACTCAACTGCGAAGAGTCTTTCGGGAGCTGAGTGCTTGGTGTTCTTCCTGGGTGGTCTTCCGCTGACGTCGACAACGAGCACAACGATGACGGGCTTCTCGAAGAATCCCATCTTGCCCTGGAGTGCTGCTGGGGCAAATCGCGAAGGTCCATATTTTGAATTTGACTCAGGACGTCTTGTGGATCTGGATGGTGATTCGTTTCCAGAGTTCCTTGATCCGCTGCCTGGTCAAACCGCACCGTATCAATATTACGCGAGCCAGGGAAAATCGTACACCATCGATGCTGCCACAAATCCAGTTGGGTTTTACGTCTTGACGGATGCTTCTAAAAACCCACAGCGAGTTTATCTGAAGGCGGAGAAAACCGGGGCCGTCGGAAAGAACGTTCCTCAGCGAAGCGAGAGCTTTCAAATTATCTCGCCGGGGCTGGACGGTCTCTACGGGCCAGGTGGCATCTACACGGATGGCTCAGAACTAACCGGCACAAGGGCCTCGGAAGCGGATAACATCACGAATTTCAGTGCTGGGCCACTGAAACCATAGGCTTGGATCCTCGAAGTTGAAGACGTTGGGAGGATCACATGTTTAAGCAGACGCATCAAAGCAGAAGAGCTGCCTTCACCCTTCTCGAATTGCTCATCGTGATCGCCATTATTGCGATCCTGATGGGAATCTCACTCAGGGTCATGTTTGGACTGCTTGGCCAGGCAGAAGAACAGGCAACGGTCGCAACCGTACGTAAGATCGACGCTCTGCTTCAGCAGAAAATGGAAGCGTTTGATCGTGCTTATCGCGGGCCGCGAGCCACCTCTGCTGAATCAAATATCACGGCAATCCTTGCGAGTCAGAAGATCTTTGGTGTCCGTTCCAACGTCATTGAGATTCTTGCCAGAAAGGCGGCCTTTCGAACTGCGTTTCCGCAAAGAATGGAAGAATTACTTGTTGTGGATACACAACTTGCCGTCCCCGGCATGGCAGATTCCTTTTTCAAGGCTGTGGCCGAACCTGGAGCTCGTCTGCAGCAGCAGCAGGAAGGAAAGCTCACCGACGCCGCGTCGGTAAAAAGCCGCGCCACAGCTAACTGGAATACGAAACACAAACCAGAAACAGAGAGTTCTGAACTGCTCTACTACTGCCTTGTTGTGGCCGATTCGTTTGGCGCAACAGGCGCTGGTGGCGATCGGTTTACTAATCGAGAAGTCGCAGACACAGATGAAGACGGGCTGCCAGAATTCGTTGATGCCTGGGGCAACCCATTGCGCTTTTACCGGTGGCCCACGCGACTCATCGATGTTTTTGCCCCTTCTCCGTTTGATCCAATTCTCACCGATCCATCTGACCCGACGGACAACCGAGTGATTGCCGGACTCGAGCGGCAGGTTGCTCAAACCCAATTTCAAGGGCTTGCGCCGCCACCAATCACGATGCCTAACGGAGTTACCCCACGCGACATGTTGCTCGTGGACCCGGACGATCCCGTCGGCGTGTTATACTCTGAACTTGAACGCCTAAACGGCCTCAATGGAATGCCAGACTTCAAGCTCGAATTTAACGAACTGAAGTACCATACTGCGGAAACATATCACACGCCGCTAGTGGTTTCTGCGGGCCCAGATGGAGCATTCGGAATTCAGCCACCGGGTCATTTTAAGATTGTATCACCGGGAGTGTATGAGTTCGGCAATTTGGCACAGCTGGAAGGCATGAATACAAACTCGAAGCCTCCAATCAATCCTGCAGTGCTTGACAAGCTATTTGATAACATCTCCAATCGGAACCGCAGGGCAGGAGCAAAACGATGATTGCTTTCCGCCAATCTCTTAAAACTAAGTCAGGACAACGGCGTTCAGCCTACACTCTGATGGAGTTGCTGATTGTTGTTGGCATCATGTCGCTGCTGCTGGCGATGACTGTTGCTGCGGTTCGCTTTACGCGTGACGCAGACCGTATCACCGCTGCTGCCGCTCAGGTGCAGTCTTTCATTAACGGTGCTCGTGACCGAGCCATTTTCTCTCGATCCCCAATTGGCGTCCGGCTGTTTCTTGACGTAACAAATCCCCGTACTGTCAGTTCGATGGCCTACATCGATCCAGCGGGAATGGAGAGCGAAGGATCTGTTCGACTCTTTCGGTGGGACCCAGACTTCGATGGCAGAACGAACGCGAGAACAAACACCCTAGATATTAATCAGGACGGGATCGCTATCGATCCGGAAGATGGTAACCCAGGTGACAACCCAGCCAAAGTCTGGATGGTTGTTGGTGAAGGCGTCCGCTGGTGGGAACTCAAACGCCGAGGGTTGCTGTTTGACGGAATGCGAATTCGTATTCCGGCTGGCATCAACGGCAACTGGTATCCTGTTAATACACGACTGATTGATACGTCGGTAGCTCCGACAAAGCTGCAGGCGTTGGTATTGGGTGTTCCCTATCGTGACCCTGGTGACACTCCCGTCGGCCAATCGATGGCCTTTAAGTCTGGCGGAGCGGATACGTATGAGCTTCAGTTGGCGCCCACTATGCTGCCTGTCGAGCCGTCAGTTCTTCCAGAGAACGTGGTAATTGATCTGGATGCCTCGAAAGTCCCGGACGCATGGCGACCCTCGACCACTGCTGATCAGGCGGGCTCGGGAAATGCGATGTACTCACAGTTTATTGACCTGATCTACTCGCCACGAGGAGGACTGGGTGGCGAAGCAGCAGCCGGCGGCGTCATTCATTTCTATGTATGTGATCGGGAAGAGTCGACTTTGCTGAAGGAACAATTCGTCAGCAGACTGGATGGAGACAGCACCAGCGTCTCAGCGGCTGACCTGACTTCGTTTAATCTGTTGATTCGCTCCGGATTAAAGTTTGTTCCGGCAGATGAACTCAAACCGAGCACAGCAACATGGTCAGTCGATATTTGTACGGATGCTGATCCATATCTCACGCGGGACCGAAGAATCGTCAGCATTTTTGGACAGACTGGCTCCATTTCTGTGCATCCGGTCAATGCCCTTGACCCTGACAATAATGGATTGGAACGATCCGTTTTTTGCAGAAGTAGGTGAGGTCGCGAAATGAGATATCACGACACATCATCTACAAATCCAAAGCCGAATCGGCAGGGCGTTACGCTGACCGAAGTGCTCATGTCACTGATGATTATGAGCATCGGCGTATCGGCAGTCGTCGTATTGTTCCCACTGTCTGTCCTGAGGTCTGTCCAGTCGACGCAGCTGACGAATGCCGCAATTCTGAAGCGGAACATTGAGTCGGAGTTGCGGCAGAACAAGAAGCTGATTTTCGACCCCGACGGAGACTACGATCTGGCGACTAACGATGCCGGTCGATTTCAGGCGATCGCGGAACATTTTCAAGGACCATTGTCTCGTCACTACATTGTCGATCCGGCAGGATGTTACGCCTTTTATGGACAGGACAATGACGGCAGCGGAACGATCGACACAACAGACGACCTCTTTGCAGCATCCTTCGGAAACACGGGATCCAATGCAGGCTTCTATGTTGGATCGCCGGCAACCCCACGAGTATTGCCGCGTTTCGATGCTGGTGTGATGGGCTTGCTGCTTGGAACAACGAGTGCTTCGTCTTCCACCTTGACCGCTCAGCAAATCCGCGCTCTCTCGGAAACTGCACTGAAGAGAGCAAGACTGGGAGACGGCAAGACAGTCCAGCTGGAGGCATTTGCTGCAAAGCCGTTATTTCGAACTCTTGGGAGCTCGACATATCTAGTCGGACTGGAACTGATGGATACCGTCTCAACTGATGAACTTAGCCAGATTCCAACTTCCGCCAATTCCAACCCGTCAACAGCAATCCCGGATCTGGAGAACTGTGAAGTTGTTGTGTTCGCTGAGAACGGCAACTTCAGCCAGACTTTTCCCCTAACACACATTGATGCGACACGACGTGCCGTCTTTTGGTCAGAATACGACGATGATCTCGGCGGAAGCGCCTGGAGAGACTTCAACAAGAATAACGTTCAAGATGTGCGTCCGCTGCCTGTTGAATTCAGAAATACGGCTGGCCGGGTTGTCCTGAGATCCAATCGTGCGGCTGACTTAACCTGGTTGATGTCTGTTCGACGTAGCCCGGAGGGTGGTGCAACAGCGGATGTTGTCGTTCGCCACAATGTGGGACTTTCGCCTGAAGACGAACGCGCTTTTGCAGGTGCAATCGAAAAGAACAGCCGGTTTGTCGGTGTAGAGAACTGGGCTGATGGCACATCCCCGACGATCAAACGCGGCCAGTACATGCTGGATCCTGTTAATGCACGATGGTACCGAATTGCTTCAGTCACACAGCCACCGACATACACGATCACTGACCCGGATGAAAAGGAATTCTGGAAAGTGTTCGATTACCGGGTAGAGCTGGAGAACGTTGCTCTGGAAACCGCGGGAGTGATTCCGCGTGCCTCGACAGGAGCAACGTATGTCCCTTCTGCGGTCATTTTTGTTCCACATGTCGTCGACGTGTATCCCATGAGCTCAATTGCCTTACCGGACTCGCTGTAGGGACCGTCTGTTATGAAAACCAAGCACAATCGATCTCAGAGAAACGCACGGCGAGCCTTCACACTGGTGGAGATGCTGGTTGCGGTTACTCTCGTTTTGCTGATGATGACGATGTTTGCTTCTATTTTTCAGATGGCTAGCGGAAGCGTCACGAAGCAGCGCGCGATAGCCAATCACGATCAGCGTGCGCGAGCACTCTCAACGCTGATCCGTGCGGACTTTGCTCATCGAACGTTTCGCTTTCCTCAGCCATTCCTGCCTGGTGAAGACTCCGCAACTTCGATCACACCATTTGGCGAGCGTGCTGGCTATATCTACATCAGTACAAACAATCCCTATAGCTCGCTCGATGATATGGTCCAGTTTACGGTCAGTTCTGACATCCTCTCTGAGGATCCAGACAACACCCCTTACAGTGGGCGTGCAAGTCTCTTGCAGGACCGGGCAGATGGCACGGCCAATAGTCTGGCAATCAATACAAATCAACCGGAATCAGACGATGGATCATCAGTTATTAACTCAACGGGTGGCTCCAACGCGGCAGAAATCTGCTACATTGTTCGGAATGGCAACCTCTATCGAAAGGTGATGCTGCTGCGAAGACCACTGCCGGTTGCAGGAAAGGACCTCGACGAACAGCCAACGACCGTTTTGGGAAAGAACTTCTTCGCCAATCCCGCCGATGGTCTATATTCCGCATATCCCCTCGGCGTCACCAATGACTTTTGGCTAGACTTTGACTACTCCGCCATTCCGCAGAACTATTCAGCAAACAACACGGTTCCTCAGGCTCTGCCACGGCAAAGTGCTAAATTTGTCGGATCCTCTGGGCTAACCAATGAGTTGAGTTCTTCCGGGGCGGCGACTGTTAGCCTTGGCAATCCCCTGAATCGATTCGGCTTCAACCCAGTGCCAGGCAGCCCTGTTGCGGGGCTGTCCCGCGAGCACACATGGAACATTCCGGACACGACTCTCCCGGCTGGTCAACAGGGCCCATTTTTCCTAGGAAGGTTTATCCACTCCGAAACATCGGCAACCAACTTCAACTGGCCACAGGCAAGAAGTGAAGTCTTCGGGAGTACGAATCTACTGTGGAGCGGCAATTCTGCCCCGGGCAACCCACTCGATGTACGAAACCCAGTGACGCTCAACACAACCACCGGCGTTGTGGATGAGTTCTCTGAGGGAGCGCGCGGGGGCATTCGCCGTATGGAAGACCTTGTTCTGTCGAATGTGCACGAATTCAAAGTCGAAGTTTGGGACGAACGGTTGCAACGATATACTGTGCCTGGCCATTCGGAAGTGGTTCAAGCGCCTTTTGTGGACTCATCTAATAAGCGCCCATTTATTGCTGGTGACTTCCATCGAGATCGAATTCTACCATCGATCAACACGAAGTTCGATACTAGTGCGGATTTTGGACCTCTTGGAAGTGCGATTGGAGTCTTTGACACATGGCATCCTTCGATTGACCGGCTTGGTAATGGAAATCCCGATCAACCGTTGTATTATCCGCTTCGGTATTATCCCCCAATAGCTCCTGCAGGTCCCTCTAGACAGTTGAATACAACTGCGATGGATCCTGCTACCAACGGCCCTTTTGCAGTTCCATTGATCAATGATGTTGACCGCGTCACTAAGACGGTCGGTGAGAATCGAGGCTTTTGGACTCCTAACACTCAGTACTTTCCGGGAGAGATTGTCTTCCTGCGATGGGCGGATAACGGAGATGGGTTGTTTGAATATAAGGAACTTAGCGATCCCGGCATTGGATTAGCAAGAGTGTATCGGGTGAGGGCCGTTCAGGGGAGTGGTATGTCGGCTAGCTCACCGCCCCCATTCCCCGAAGGGCCAGGGAAGATTGTTCAGGAAATTAATCGGGAAATTGAGTGGGAATGCGTGGACAACCTGCGGCCGCTCTCATCGATCCGCCTGACAGTTCGATTTCTCGATCCGCAGTCCGAATCGCTTCGGCAGCTGACATTAGTAATTCCTCTGATTGACCGCGAGTAGTAGACGACGCAGGCACGCTATTTGCGTTTCGTGTGTTGCAGGACTTTGAATCTGCAGACGTCAAATCTGGAGTTGGGAGCTCGACCATGTGGAAGTCAACATTCACCTCAGTTGCATCCTCGCGCAAATCACGCGGTGGGTCAACGCTGGTCATCGTGATCGCGCTGCTCGGTCTCCTTTCCTTCCTGGGGATTGTGTTCTTCTTCTTTGCGTCTCAGGAGCGCGCGTCTTCTGAGTACTTCAGCGAATCGGCGAAATTCGCCATCGAAGATCCGCCCAATGTCTTTGACCATATGCTGCGTCATGTCATCGTTGGTCCCAAGAGCACACCGAATGAACGACTGAGTATTCTGTTTGGCGGTCGCCATTCGATGCTAAGCAACATGTATGGTTCGGATCTGGCACCCTACTCTGGCAAGGGGATTGGGGATCTGAACCGAAATGGAAATGGGGTTCCGGTTAGCCCGTTGGATTATAATTCGAACACCACCGATTGGCTGGAGTTCGTGGACTCTCCGTTCGCCCGAGTCCATCAGGGCTACACGATTCGAGGAAATGAAGCGACGCCAATTACGCTGCCTCCTGAGCCGGATGTGGATTACACGTCGCCCGACATCAACACTCTGTTTCTTGCTTACAGAGGCACCGCCATTCAGGTCGACAGATCCACAGGCAACATCCAGCAGGTTCCGGTCATCATCCCGTCGTTTCTGAGACCTCAATATCTCAAATCGGCTATTCTGAACTACCCCACACCAGCGGCTGGTACTTTGAATGTGCCAACAGACCCAGACTGGATGACCTCAAACCGATACCCGGCTCGTTCTTTCCGACCGAGCCCGCAACACATCGCCGGTCGGCTCCCAAATGGAACGCCCGTGTTTCGATATGTGTCAGCCGCTGAAGCTGCCGGACTGGGTCTCGCCGACGGATTTCCATTCGTCCCATTGGATTACCTTCCTAACGGCAGCACTATTCCTCATGATCCAAACTCAAATGGCGTGTTTGGGGAAATGGGCGTTTGGACCGGATCTCCAAATGGACTTTATGAACTCGACGTGGATAACGACGGTGATGGGACGGGTGACCGCGAAGGCATCTGGATGGATCTCCACTTCCCATTACAGGAGACAGCCAGTGGGCAACAATACGTCGTGCTTCACTCTATGACCATTTATGATCTTGATTCGCTGATAAATCTGAACGTGCACGGTAACATCGCAGCGATAAATCGACTTGGAGACTTGACGAATGCTGGTGCGGGCTTAGTCCAGGATGGCAATATTCAGCAACTCTTCATTTCCCGCTCCAATCAGGGCCTCGGGCCGAATGAAATCAATCCGGAATGGGCGTTGCGCCGCGGTGTCCCACCAGGGACAAATTTGCAGTTCACGGGAAACTACGGACGAATGCCGGTCAATGAAATCGAACAGGCCAATATGGAATGGCTCTGGCTGGTCGCAGGGCGTGCTGAATACCCTGGCCCAAAAAATGTGCTTCCAGGACGCTGGGGTGAAGCAGAGAAGGCGTATAAGGCATTCGCCAGTACCAAGCGGGTAGGCGATCTGCCTCGCGCGGGTTCCAGTGGTGATTCGTTTCAATCGATATCCAATGGGATTCGCTTTGGGGGCAACTACTCATCGGCTGGCCGTATTGGATATGACGACAACGGTGATGCGTTGGAGGGTGAATTCAGTGCGTTCACCGGCCGTATTTGGCCGTTTCGACATCCATTGGATTACTCGGGAGCCGGTCGCACGAATAGCTCTTATCCAACGGGCTATGCTGGCGGTCAGTTTGCAATCACGGGAAACAGCCCGCTCAAGAGCCTGCTTCATCACAGTTCAGCGTCAACCGGCCCGGAGCGATGGCTGCAATATTATGGCTACGCAGTGAACCGCGACATGCCGACTGGCACACCCCGATACATCTTTGGGCAAAATGCAACACATGATCAGGGTCTTGCAACTTCCGACGACCTGAATATCGATCCGAATTACGATCCGTTGCTGGATGACATGCTGGAAACGATTTTTGATCCGGACTATGCACAAAATAAGTTCGACCAAATCTTTTCTGCCTCCGACTTGATCGAACTTCACCTGCCGGCGTCCATGACGACAGCGGACTCGCTCTCTGATCGACTGTCACAGTTGGCACCATTTGCTCTTGAAAAATCAGGAGCGAATACGATCCGCGATCGTTTCACCACACTTTCGAATTCTATTCGACGTTTCCCAATGTCGCATGACCTCGGCGCGGACCTGAAGCAAGGCACGGCAGATGACGGTCCTCGCGCATGGGAACACACCGCCGACACAGATGGTGCGGACCAGGATAATGATGGCTACGCTGACGGTGATAACCCTCTTGGCACGGGAGAGTTTCCACCGAAATTCGGTTCTACACCTACCAATGGAAAGCCATATAGCGCGACGGACCCATTCAGGCCACAAGTGCGCCGACTGCTTACGCATGAGGTCGGTGATTCGCGGGCGTTCGTCGGCCAGTTGCCAATCAGCCTCAATCACATTCTGGATGTTGAACGAAACGCGCAGACTCCAGACGAATTGTCTCAGCCGGTTCAGTTCCTGCGATACATGCAGCGAGCGGGTCTACGTTTCCGACAGTTGACCGAGCATCCTTCAGCTACAGAAGGCAATACGGTGCTCCAACTGACAACAGTGCCAACATACGACCCTTCAGCACCAGTGGCCTATCCCCCAAAAACGCCGGAGCAGAGAGAGTACTGGGCACGACGCGACCGCCAGAAATTGTGTCGTGATATCTTTGTGTTGCTCTATACCACGGGTGGCACCCAGAGAACCGGGACTAACATTCGTGACTATCGGCTCACGAACGATCCGAGTGCTGCAGAAGGAACAGCGCTCTATTCACATCGACAGTTGCGAGAAATGGCTCAGTTTGCGGTGAACGTCGTAGATGCGATGGACTCTGATGATGTGGTCACAAAATTTGAATATGACAAGAATCTTGGCCCGGACAGTGGGACCACGGGTGGCTGGAATCTCGATGACGATCCCTACACGATGGAAGAGACAGCCATTGGCGACACAGCGGCGAATTTTGCAGCCGTCACCGATAATGGCCGCTATCGTGAGGATGGGCTCGCACGAGGTGTAGTCTATGGCGTTGAGGCACAGCAGGTGTCCATTGCTGAGGTCCTCGCGGTCGGCGCACTAAGCACAGCTGCGACGACTGACAATGTCCTCACCCTGGATAACGATACCGCAGTCCGAAGTCATCTGTTTGTAGAACTGCAGAATGTCGGCCCAACCCCGGTTAAGCTGTCCACATCCGAATCGAAGAACATGGACTCCGCCATCTGGCGAATTGTGCGACATGACCGCAAGACGGCCGGCAACTTGCCTATTGGGGGCACTGGCAATCAGGGACGCCCGTATCGTGCCGTCGGCTTCAAGGATGCAGCCGCTCTGAACCAGACAATTTCTGGCGGTGAGCGATTCGTGATTAGCACCGCTTCTGACAACAATGTCGCCTCAAGTGACTTGTTCGTTGACTACGACGGTGACAGTACATTTGAGTTGATTGCACCGTCAGATCCGGTTGGAACTCTTCCTACAACAATGATCTCGATCACCGATCCTGCCGAACCATCACTCAAACCACGAGCCGATCTCGACTTGATTCATGACGATCATGCCAGCGGATTTGTGATGGACAATGATGCTGGCACAGCCAGTACGACAAAAGGTGACTTTCTTGCGAACCTCGCCGCCTATGCCGGCAACGACTCCATGGTCAACCTGCGCGGCGGTACATTTTCTGGAGTATCTGCAGGATTTGACCTTGTCCTTCAGCGTCGAGCCAACACTAACTTGCCCAGCGTCGATCGAGGCCCAGTTGCTTCTCGAGTCGCAGGCGAAGATCCAAACCCATGGATCGATGTTGATTACTTCCGTGTAGAGTTTCGGGATCTTGGGATTCAGGATGGCGATACCACCGCTCAACTACAGGGCTCCCGACTGCCTGGTATTGGAAGCTATGAACGCGTAGAGCCACTTGATGACGGTACTCGCAGCATCTTTTCCGGCGCTGCGACCAGCTTCCGTTACAACACCGTCGGTCTGGCAAACAGCAATGCTCCGTCAGTGGGTTACCAGCTTTGGCAGGCTCATTTTGACCGTGACTTTGCTTCTCCAGGCGAACTGCTGAACGTTCCTCTGTTTCCGCCGATGCATTTAACACAAATGCTGGACCGGACAAGATATTCTCCTTATCACCAGGCGTTTGATTCTCTTACGGCACCATCTGGTGACCCAAAGCCGGCATTGCTTGCTAGTGCCTCGGCGAAGTTCTTGCAGGCAGACTTTCCTCCATTTACGAGTGGAAGCGAAACAGCGAACGACCGCCGAACATACGACAACAGCTGGTTTCGATTGTTTCGATTCGTCGAAGTTCCCTCACGAGTCCACAGAATGCTTGGGAACTACGTTTCCCTGGACCGCGTTCCAGGCAAGCTGAATCTCAATACTCTTCGTCATTGGGAGGTATATGCCGGCTTGATCGACAATCCAGGTCTGCTTGACAAAGAAACGACTTCCACTGCTCAGCGTGTGACAGTTGACCGAAGCGTGAACGAGAGCGGGAATCCAGTTAATCGCGACCGTTGGCGTGAGTTTCTGGAAGGCCGAGACGGCGTCACGCTCACAGCCAGCGGTGGTACTGCGGTTGACCTAATCGCGCCCGGTACACTGCAGTCCAAGCCGTTCCGATCACATGGATTTGAAGATGTCACGGTTCTGGATGGTGGTATCCAGTCAACAATCCTTCGCCAGGATCCCAAGGATGTCGGGGCGGGTAATCTCGCCCAGAATCGACATTGGCTGGAAGTGGCCAGTCGCATCCAACACGAGAAGGCCTATTTGAATAATGCTGACCTAACGAAACCAAATGCGGTTCAGCAACACCAACTCCTGTCAAAGATCCTCAACAACACAACTTCAACGAGTAACACATTCATTGTCTTTGCGACAGTTGGATACTTTGAAGCCGTTGAATCGCCAGCGGGGTCGGGCATGATCCGAATTGGCAGCCGGATAGACCTCAATCTTTCCGATGGCAAACCTCCGTTTGATGGAGACGGATGGCGACAGAGAGCAGTCTTTGTTATTGACCGAACGGAAGCGGCGAAGGCATACGATTCTGCATCCGGTAGTATTGACTGGAGCCGACTGGTGAAAGCTCGGATCACGATCGAGGACTGACGATCGGTTTCTCGGAATGCTCCGGTTGGTGGTGCGTGCGGATCCTGACGATAATGATGATCAATCCAGTCCACGGTGCGGTCAACAAAGGTTCAAATTCAAACACTGTTGCACAATGCAGCGCTGGGCGGGAAGACAGTGGTTGCGGGAGACGTTGGGAGCGTGTATTTTTTCGAGACGAAGTGAGGGTTTTGGGCAGTTTTTTGAATTCCAGACTGATCGGAACAGAATTCCTGCCGAATTGTCACAGAATTTGCGTTACAAATCTTGCCGGAGTCGTGCGGGAAACCTCCTGACTCCGATTTGAATCTTCAGGCCATTTCCATTCAAAGTCCTGCTCAGGGAGCCATCACATGCAGATCCGTCGTTCTCTCATCCTGTCGAAGAATGCTCGACGTGGATTCACCCTTATCGAACTGCTGGTGGTGATCTCCATCATCGCCACTCTGATGGCTCTGATTCTGCCGGCCATTCAGTCAGCCCGCGAAGCGGCTCGACGCACCCAGTGTCTGAACAATCAGAAGAACCTGGCACTCGGTGCCATCAACTATGCGGAATCTCACAAGGGCACTCTGCCTGCCTTTGGCACTTACAAGGCCATGGACACAAGCGGTGACGGCGTGGCCGACGGCGTTTTCCCGGCCTTCAGCTGGGCTCTGTTGCTGCTGCCACAGCTGGATAATCAGGCTGTGTATGAACGATGGAACCAGAACCTGCCGTTCAACTTTGGTGGCAACATTGCTGTTTCAGTTGTAAACGTTCCAGTATTCACCTGCCCAAATGATGACACGGCCGATGGAAAAGACGGTGGTCTGTCTTATGTGGCCAACGCGGGAGCTGGCGACGGGTTGATCGACTACCAGTCTTACACTCCCACCGCAAACAATCAGCTCGGACATGGTCCGGCCGCCGAAGCATTCAACTGGGATGGCTCCTCAGGTGCCTATTCCAGCGCAAATCAGGATCTGACCGCAGCTCTTGGCGTGTTTCATCCAAACTTTGAAATCCCAACCCCGTTTGCGTCAACTCTTCCAGCTCCAGCTGATGCCCCAACCAGCGTCAACCTGGGTCGAATCTATGACGGTGCTGGAAATACCATCATGATGGCGGAGAACGCAATGGGCGGAAAGAGCACCAGCGCACTGTACTCTGCTCAGACCTGGGCCGACCCGTCAGTCCGCAGCTGTGCGTTCATCCTGCCAATCGCCAGTGGAAACTTCTCCGGACTGTCTCTGGATACAGCCACTTTGGGTAACCCCTACATCAACCGCCAGAAGAACGGCGTTGACGGTGGTGCTCCGTTTCCAAACAGCCGTCACATGGGAATTGCTGTCTTTGCATTCTGCGACGGCAGTGCAAAGCCGCTTGATGAGAACATTGACGGTGGTGTTTACGTCCGCCTGGTCACTTCAAGCGCTGCTCGACCACGCGGCGGCGTGATCGGACAGGAAAATCCAATCTCAGGAAACGAATTCTAAGATTGATTCCGTCCACAAGTTCACTGAAAGCCCGGTCTGGCCTGAGACCGGGCTTTTTTTGTTGCCTGGGGAGACGCGACTGCGCGGGAAGGAAATGGCTAATGACTATTGGAGATTGAAAATTGCAAAGTGAGACAGGCACGCGGGGATTCCTCGTCATTCGCAATTTGCACTTTCCATTTCCCACTAACCATTGATCCTTGAGTACCTCAACACGCTGGTGTCGCCAGCAACACGGCTCAGCATTAGCCTCGCCTTCCCGAAACGAAGGCAGGGGCGGACGGAGGAAATGGTTAGAGGTCCTTTCAAAGCGGATTGTAATAAATTCAATGGCAGAAGTTGCTGAGCAATGAGAGCGAAAGGAGATGCTCTCATGTTGATTACCCTGTCCATGTGGCCGAGACGACGTCGGCCGAATACGACAGGGTCGAGGACAGCTTGAAACCCTTCCATTTCTGATGCACAGTGGAACCTGATCAAGGATCTGTTTGAGAACCGGATCCTTCACCCAAAGGTGGACGACCACGAATTGATGCCCGAGCCTGTTTGGAAAGGTATCTTCTGGATACTCAAGAACGGTGGACGCCCGGAAGGAATCTCCCGGATCGGTATCCCTCACCTTCGACATGCTGGCGACGGCACAATGGACGGAAGCCGGGTTGATCGTTGAAAACCTGGCAGCGTCTGATCCGGAAAATGGATCGACGAGGACTTCTGCACTGGTCATGAGCAATGGGTGATGGCACCTTTTCGCCTGCAAAAAGGGGGTCTTGAGGTTGGCAAGACCAAGAAGGAAAAGGCACCCAGGTCATGCTGCTGACAGAGGCCGAAGGTATTCCGATCTCCCGCTTTCACCACTTCCGCACAGGATGCAGAAGTCAATACGATTGAGACACTGGTCGACATCCGGGTGACAAAGAAGCGGATCCGTTATCTGCTGTACGACAAAGCGGCTGACGCGGACTGAAGCCGCGAGATGCTACAAATGCGGGACGTGAGCTTGTGACTCCTCATCAGGAAGGACGCAGGAAACCGTCGCGGCAGGATGGTCGCAAGCTGCGACGCTATCGCAGTCGCTGGAAGGTCGAGCGGACCATCGGCTGAAGCTGCAGTATGAACGCCGCCTGCTGACACGCCACGAACGCCATGCTCATCTCTTTGAAGGATTTGTACATCTGGCCTGCCTGAAAATATGCTTAAGGCAGTTTTGAAAGGACCTCTAGTGGTTATTGGAGATTGAAAATTGCAAAGTGTGAAGTCCAGGAGATGCACTGGGGTGGAGGTCGTTGTGGGTCGAGGAAGGCAGAAGAATGAGGGCAGGAGAATGTTCTCTCGATCAGCGGCTCTTCTGAGTTCATTCTCTTGCCCTCATTCTCCTGCCTGTTCGCCGCCGCTCGCAGTCCAGTCGCAATTTGCACTTTCCATTTTCCACTAACCATTAATCCTTGAGCCCTCGTCACGCTGGTGTCAACAGCAACAAGCGGCTCGGCAGGCTATGGGGGGCTGTAACGGGTTGACGGCAATGAGTGACCAACGCCAGGGCCGGAGCGATAACTGAAATTGGCGGGGCCGATGTGTCCGGCTGTGACGGGCTGGCTCGGTGCAGATGCCTGTCCCTGCCACTCGTAGAGACTCGTTCCCTGAGCTTTGCGGAGATCGGCCAGCATGGTCTGATATTCGGCCAGCGTTGATCCCACGTCGCCCACGGCATCCACATAAGCTCGCATGGCCGACTGAAGATCGGACAGAGCCAGCAGCAATCCGTCCTGACTGGAACCCGCGGCCGGCGGCTGGTGATAACGAATCTGCGAAACTCTCAGCCACTCCTGAGTCTGCTCGGCCTGACGTCGCGCTATCTGAACTCGTTCCCACTGAGACTGCAGATCCGAAACCGCCTGAGTCACTTCGAAGGCAACGTTTTTCTCGTTCGCAGCCAGCAGAACCTGACTCTTCATCAACTCCTTTTCCGCCACATTGCGACGGCTCAGCTGGATCTTGTTGCCAATCGGAATCTCAACTCCGACTCCCATCGTCCAGCTGGTGTAATCCGAAGTGTTGGCCTGCCGAAACGCGTTGTCGAGCTGATTGGAAATGCCGCTGCTTCGGTATTCACCGCGGAGATCGACCTGAGGCAGGACACCGTTGTTCGCCACCAGCAGCGCGGTTCTTCGTTCCGCCATTTCAGCACGCAGCTCATTCAGCAGTGGTCGCTGAGAATACGCGGTGGCGACGCAGGCTCCGGCGTCTGATGGTGGTGGAACATCAGGAGGCTGCTCCGATGGCAGAAGCAACGGCTGCAGATACGCGTCACCTCCCATCAACTGCCGCAGTTCCAGGACGCGTCGACGAACGGTCGCCTGCAAAGCCTGCTCTGTGTTTCGAAATCCCTCCAGCTGGAATCGTGCCCGCGCAACGTCCGCATGAATCGATCGTTCCGCCTGCATCCGAAGTTCCTGGACGCGAACACTTTCTTCCGCAACCGGAATGATGGAACGAACGGCCTGCAGCTGAATATGAGCGGCGTACAACCTCCAGTAGGCCTGCTCAACGCTGCGGACCTGATCATTCAGAGTTTCCTCAAGGTCCCAGCGTGTCTGATCCGTTTGCAGCTGAGCAATGCGGATCGGGGCGAGCGTCACGGCGGTGCCCGCGTTACGCAGCAGCGGCTGGCTGACTCGAAGAACATAGTCGGCCGAATACGTGGGATTGAACTGCCCGGGATTCACTCCGTTCGGCAGATACAGATACGCCAGTGGCGGTTCAATGCCCATGCTGAGCGAACCACCGGTCGGAAGCGGCTGAGTCACTCGGGCACTCGCATCGGTCAGGTTTCTGCGAGTACTTGTGGTGATGCCAGGGCCAAAGAAAGCATTCGGCGGCAGATCGATGTCACTCTGTTCGTACGTGCCTGTCAGCCGAGGGTAGAATCGTCCCTTTTCAATCTCAACTCGCTGCCGCGCAATTTCGACATCGTACGGTGTGATGGAGGCAACATTGACGCCACCATTCAGAACCAGAATGGCGTTTGAACTCGACAACGCTGACGAGACCGCTTCATGCAGTGTCACGGGCAGATAAACATTCACAGGAGAGGCCGACTGACCAACAGGCCCGGGGACTGACTGCAATCCTGTGTGCCCGCCTGGAATGCTGTGCGGCGCAGGATTTTGTCCAGGGAATCTCCTGGGCTCAGAGCTGTAGTGGAACTCGCCAGAGTTCCTTTCATCAACGAAAGTTCCGGGATCTCTGGCGAGATCCACTACGGAACGGTTCACAGCGTTGCCTGGAATGCGTCCGGAATCCTCAGTGCCGACAGGTGACTGACCGCGAAAAATCTGATCGTCCGGAGCGCGCAGCGCGTGGCCGCATCCTGCCATGAGCAGGAACATCCAGCCACACAATCGCTTTCGGTAGCGCGGGAAGGTCAACGCCGTGTCCTGGTTACGCACAGTCAAAATCAGGCTCGTCGGCGGAGGGTAACGGGGATGCCGGGGTTTAGCGGCGCTTTGTCGGGCCGATCGGGGGCTGAAGAAACAGCGTGGGAGGTATGGGAATAATGGGAAGAATGAGACTGGGAGTTTTTCGGCAGGAATGACATTCCGGTTCACAAGTTCGGCAGGTTTTGGTAAACCTAACAATCAGGGGAACTCTGGAATACCTGCTGATGCATGGACGTGGAAGTATGGCATCAACCTTACTGTTCTTATTTGGCTGCCTGCTGTGCCTGATCTTTCTGGGCATGCTTTACGGCGAGCGGCTGAGCCTGACCGGTTTGATTGACGGTGAATGGTTCAATCCGGTTGGCAACTTGTTTGAGCGCGCATGGAATGGACTTTGTGAAGTCGTTGACGGCACGATCGAGTTTGTGCTCAGTCATCTTTCCTGGGTAGTCGCTACTGCGTCTGGTGCTGCCGGTCTTGTGCTGATTCTTTTCATCATGGGCGGCGGACTTGCGCGCGATGCGGAAGCGTTTCACCGGGACACTCAAAAGCCTCTTCAGGCGGGTGGTGTTCTTGATCAGATCACGGCCATGCGCAGCCATGCCGATTCATCCGCAGTGATGGCAACAAATCTGGAATGGGATCTGTCGAACCCAGGCAGCGGCGTGAACCCTCGCTGGGCCGTAATGACAAAGAACCTGGACGTTTCACTGAAGCCTGTGAATTCTTATCTGGTGTTTGGTCGTCCGGAATACTCACCACAATGGCCGAAGCCTCGGCGACCGATCGAAGGCGGCACGATTGATTATCCGGTGTCACGACCGGTCAATGAGCGTCCGATGCTGGGACTCACGTTTCGTCGTCTGGGCTCCAGCGTTCTTGAATCGGCATTCAATCAGGAAGTCAGCATTCGTGGTGTGCTTGAGGAATCGCTTCCTGACCCTGACTATGTGGATCGGGCACTGCGGCAGCTTTTGAGAGACGACTGGCAGGAGCACTATGTGGGCGTGAACGACAGCCCCGGCCTTCCTCAGGATCTCTATCCCGAATCGCGAGCCTCGGAACTGCGTGACCTGGAAGATCAGCTGGAGCAGGAACGGATTCGCATCCTTCCCGGAAACATGGTTTCTGCGCAGGATCTGAGGGTTGAGAAATCCAGCCCCGCGCAGTCGGCGACCGGCGAGATTACTCTTCAGGTGACGTTGACAAACATGGGCCGTGAAACAATCAGCGGCCTCTTAGTGCGCGAGATTCTGCCGTATGGAACGCAGGTCCGAACGGTCGATCCGCTGGCCGTATTTCGAGGCGACACGCTCACATGGCTTCTGGACGATCTTCGCCCGCAGGAAGAACAGATGCTGCGATTCACCGTGCTTCCGGCTTCGGGCGAATTGAGTACCCTGCCGAGCGAACCGGACATGTTTGACCTGCGCAACAGAGACCGAAACAACGATGGCCGCGGCGACCGTGGTGGCCGTGGTAGTCGATTCGACGACGCGGGTCGTGACCTGCAGGATCGACGAAACAGCGGTGATCCGTGGACAGAGCAGGGCTCCGGCAGTTTTGTTGATGGCAATCAGAATTCCTCTGACGACGGACTGTTCCAGGAAGATCCCATCCCCGGGCTCGGCGGACTCAGCGCCCGAACGGAAGCTCCTCGAGGACCGCTGACGCAGGATCGACTGACGGAGAATTCGCGCACTTCGGATCCTCTGGATTTCAATCTGGATGACACGCGTGGCAGCCGATGGAACGACCGACGTTCAATGGATGAACCGGCTGGATCTTTGCTGCGGCGAAGAACGAGTTCCAGCCGGGACGTTGTTTTCGAATCGGTCACAGAAGTTTCTGCTCTGGCCGCGGTCACGAGCCCAACGATGGTCAGCCGCGACGACGTTCCTTCACCGCTTCCTGATCCTTTCCCCGGTGATCGTCGACGTCCACCGCGCAGCACAACTCCACTGCCTCAGGTTGCTGGTGCTCCGGATGTCAGACTGTCCATGAATCGAAGGACGGTGGCCGCCGAAGTGGGTGAGTGGACTCGTGTGACGTTCACTCTGACGAATGAAGGCACGGCACCAGCGACGAATGTGAAGCTTCGCCTGACTCTTGACCCATCCCTCGAACATGCTCGCCTGATCGGTCCTGCCGAACGCCAGGTGTATGCCAATGTCAGTACTCTGCCACCCGGACAATCCACGGAATTGCATCTCGAAGTGCGACCGACGTCGATTGGCCGCAGCTTCTCGACAGCAGAAGTACTCTTCGACGGTAACCAGATTGGGGTTGAAGAATTCCAGCTGGTGACTCAGGAACCCGTTGCCCGGCCAAACACAATTCAATAATGGCCAACGCTGCGTCCTGCCGCAGACGAACGCGAACCGCAGTGGTGCGCCGTTCAAGGAAACACAGTTCTGCATTCTTCCGGAATCGACATCGATGATCGACTTCGAAAAACTTGGACAGTTCTACCTCGGATGTCAGCATGATCTGAAGTCCGGCACCAGCACCATGGATCAGCTGGTGATGTATGACGCCAAAGATCTGACCACACATGCGGTCTGTGTTGGCATGACCGGAAGCGGTAAGACAGGTCTGTGTCTTGCTCTTCTGGAAGAAGCCGCGATCGATGGAATCCCCGCCATCTGCATCGATCCCAAAGGGGATCTTGGAAACCTGATGCTGACATTTCCGGGGCTTGCGCCCGAGGACTTTCAGCCCTGGATTGATCCTCAGGAATCCGCTCGCAACGGCATGTCGGTTCCGGAGTATGCGAAGAAGACCGCGGACCAGTGGCGCAAGGGTCTTGCGGAATGGGGCCAGCAGCCGGATCGAATTCAGAGGTTCCGTGACGCTGCGGAAGTCGCGATCTACACGCCGGCCAGTAACGCCGGTCGTCCCATCACCGTGTTGAAATCGTTTGATGCTCCTGGCGATCAGGTGCGAGCAGATTCTGATGCTCTGCGAAGTCGCATTCTGTCCGCCGTCTCAGGACTTCTCGCGCTGCTTCAGATTGAGGCAGATCCGATCAGCAGTCGTGAACACATTCTGCTGTCGACCATCTTCGATCAGCTCTGGCGAAATGGTCAGAGCATCGACATGGGCACCTTGATTCGCTCCATTCAGGCGCCGCCTTTCAGCAAAGTGGGATTCCTTGATCTGGAATCGTTCTATCCGCAGAGTGATCGCTTCAAGCTGGCGATGATGCTGAACAATCTCCTTGCCTCTCCAAGCTTTGCCGCATGGATGGAAGGAGAATCACTCGACATCCAGAAGCTGCTTTACACGCCATCCGGGAAACCACGTCTTGCCATTATTTCGATTGCTCATCTGTCGGACCAGGAACGTATGTTCTTCGTCACGATCCTGCTGAATGAAATGCTGGCGTGGATGAGAACTCAGACGGGCACATCCAGCCTGCGAGCCCTGCTGTACATGGACGAAGTGTTTGGCTACTTCCCGCCCACAGCGAATCCGCCATCCAAGTTGCCGATGCTGACTCTTCTGAAACAGGCACGAGCATTCGGACTGGGCGTGGTCCTGGCAACGCAGAACCCGGTGGACCTGGACTACAAGGGGCTGTCCAACTGTGGCACATGGTTCCTCGGCCGATTGCAGACGGAACGCGACAAGATGCGAGTCCTCGAAGGACTGGAAGGCGCTGCAGCAACGACCGGTACAACGTTTGACCGACAGCAGATGGAACAGATCCTTGCGGGACTTGGCAATCGTGTGTTCCTGATGAACAACGTGCACGACGATGGCCCCACCGTCTTTCGAACTCGCTGGGCACTGTCGTATCTGCGCGGCCCGATCAGTCGTCAGCAGATCGAAGTGCTGATGAGTTCCATGAAGACATCCGACTCCAGCGCGGTCCGATCAGCGGCAACCGCATCGACCGCTACGGACTCATCGGCGAAGTTTGCAGCACCGCAGTCCGAACTTCCTGGTCAGGCAGCGCGCCCCGTTCTTCCACCTGGCATTCCGGAGTTCTTCCTTCCTGCGCATGTTCAGGGAGACCGGTACGTATATCGACCGGCTCTTCTCGGCCAGGCGCGCGTTCATTTTTCCGATCTCCGAAAGGGGATTGATGCGTGGGATCCTGTGACGCTGATTCGTCTGGCTGGCGATTCTGTTCCATCCGATCCGTGGCTGGATGCGGACGAATGGGATGAGGCAGATCTGCAGCTGGAAACTCAGCCCGCATTCTCCAGCGCGATGTACCGGGATCTGCCTACCGAGATGACTCAGAAGAAGTCGTTTACAACCTGGGCGACGGCATTGAAGAATCACATGTACCGGGATCGCAAGATGACGGTCTTCACTTGTGAAGACCTCGGCCAGACATCAAAGCCCGGAGAATCCGAAGCAGATTTCCGAGTTCGTCTGCGCCAGGCAGCTCGTGAAGAACGTGATATCCAGGTCGAAAAACTGCGCCGGAAGTACGCGGCGAAATTCAAGACTCTGGAAGACAAGCTGCGACGCGCGGAACAGAAGATTGAAAAAGAGAAGACTCAGAAGTCCGGCAAGACGCTTTCTGCCGCCGTCAACCTGGGGACCAGCGTGCTCGGGGCTTTGTTCGGTCGAAAAACGCTGTCCTCGACAAACATTACTCGTGCAGGTTCCGTCATCCGCAGCGCCAGTTCCGTCGCTTCGGAATCCACAGATATCCGACTGGCCGAAGAACAATATGCGGCCCTCACTCAGGAACGCGAAGACCTGACCGCAACCGTCGATGCGGAAGCTCAGCAGATCAGTGACCAGCTGGATACTGAGCTGATGAAACTGGAACCGCTTGACCTGGCACCCAAGAAGACCGACACGGTGATTGACCAGGTCGCCATTCTCTGGCTGCCCTACATCGAAGATGCCGCCGGCAACATCCAGCGCGCGTTTTAGCCATTGTAGAGCGACTGTCCTCAGTCGCTTCCGTCCTTGGTAGAGCGACTGTCCTCAGTCGCTTCCAGGCCTGGTAATCTCACTTTGCAATTATCACTCTCCAATAATCACTAACCATTTCCCCTGTCACTCTCCGCCCGTTCGCCCAGCGCCTTGAAGAGATTGAGGACAATCGCTGTACAGTGGTTTTGAGAGGCGGTTGCGATGCGGGGAAGCGATTGAGGACAATCGCTCTACAATTTGGGGAGCGATTGGGGACAATCGCTTTACATTGGTTGCTTGCCTTGCGATGGGATTGGGCCCAGAATCAGAGCCTGATTCCTGGCCTCCTGCCTGACCCCGGACTTGAGCATTCCCATGAACAGTCGATTGGTCTCTCTGCTTGTCGCTTTCGTCGCCGGTTCACTCCTGCTCGGAGGCTCTGCGTCTCTGTTTGGAGATGAAGCGAAGAGCAAGACGGCAGACGAAACGAACATTGTCTATTCAAAGCAGATCGCCCCGCTGCTGCGGACGTATTGCGTTGGTTGTCACAGTCGAGTCAACTCCGAAGGCGGCGTTTCGCTTCAGGCTCCGGACGACATTCTTCGCGGTGGAGAGCATGGCGATGTGCTCGACAGGCAAAAGCCGGTTGACAGTCGTCTTTTGGCCGTTCTCGTGAGTTCAGACGATGATCACATGCCACCCAAAGAGGAGCCTCAGCCGACAGAAGCAGAACTTGGCCTTCTGAAACAGTGGATCGAAGCGGGAGCGCCGTTCGACAGCCGTGCAGCGATGCTTCCGGAACTTCCCAAAGTCGCACCGGTGAAGGCAGGTCGATCGACTGTCTTCGCGATGCAGATTGACTCACAGCACAGACAACTGATGGGACTGTTTCGACGAGCAGAACTTCGGGGCGAAAGCGGTGATCTTCTCTGGTCCCTCGACCTGCCAGACGGAAAAGTGAACGACGTCCTCTTCTCGAAGGACGGCTCCAAAGCTCTGCTCGCAACCGGCACTCCGGGGCTCAGCGGTCGCGCTGTCGAAGTCTCGCTGACATCTCCGACGATTCAGAAAGAATATGCCGGGCACGATGATATCCTCTACGCTGCGGCCTGGTCACCGGATGAAACGATCGTGGCGACAGCCGGGTATGACCGGCGCATTCGTCTGTTCAAAGCTGCGACGGGTGAAGTCATTCGTGAGCTGAACGGTCACAACGGGGCCGTGTTCGACTTGCAGTTCAATGCCGATGGAAGTCTGCTTGCGTCTGCCAGTGCTGATGCCACCGTTAAGATCTGGAAAGTTTCGACCGGCGAACGACTGGATACACTCAGTCAGCCCCTGGCGGAACAGTATGCTGTCGCATTCAGTCCCGATGATCGATTCATTTATGCGGCAGGTGCCGACAGTCGAATTCGCCAGTGGAAACTGGTCTCACGGACATCGCCACAGATCAATCCTCTTCTGATCTCACGCTTCGCTCAGGAGGGCACGATCTCGCAAATGAAGCTGTCGCACGATGGTCGTTACCTTGTGACGTCCTCAGACCTTGGCACTCTGAAAACCTGGGATGCCGTGCGCGTCCTTGAATTGTCCGCTTATCCGCTTGAAAAGACGATGGTCACGACCGTCGCACTGGATTCGTCGTTGTCGACGGTGAGCTATTTCACAGTGCAGGGCGACGGGGGAGCCTTCTACCTGCCGGCAATCCCGGAGCCGCTGACGGAGGAAGCACCGGCCGTCGCGATGGAAGCCTCAAGCGCGGAAGGAACAAACATCGTCAGCGTTCAGGAGGCAGAGCCCAACGACGACACGGGCCATGCGCAGTCCGTCACTTTCCCTACAAAGGTTTCGGGAACCATCAGCACGATGACCGGCGCGGACCAGGATGTGTTCCGGTTCAGTGGCCGAAAGGGACAGCCGGTGATGCTGGAAGTGAAAGCCGCGCGGGACAAGTCGCCGCTCGATTCACTGATCGACGTGATGACCGCGGAAGGACAGCCAGTGCTTCAGGCGCAGCTGCAGGCCGTGCGGGATTCGTACTTTACGTTCCGCGGAAAGGACTCCGATACCACGGATGACTTTCGAGTCTTCAACTGGCAGGAAATGGAATTGAATGAGTATCTGTATGCGGATGGAGAAGTCGTCAAACTGTGGCTGTATCCTCGCGGACCAGACTCGGGCTTTAAGGTGTATCCGGGGTTCGGACCGAGGCAAACGTATTTTTCCACAACACCCACCACACATCCTCTGCAGGGACCGGCCTTCATTGTCGTCCCCTATCCTCCGGAAGCTCAGCTGAAGAACACGGGGCTGCCCGTGTTTCCAGTGTACTTTGAAAATGATGACGACCCGATGCGCCAATGGGGCCGCGATTCACGTTTGATCTTTGTGCCGCCTTCCGATGGTGACTATCTCGTGCGTGTTCGGGACAGCCGGGGATTTCAGGGTGCTGACTACCGATACGAACTCTCGCTGCGAGCCCCGGCGCCGGACTTCTCCGTGGAGAAGAATGTCAATGATCTGAAGATCCATCCCGGAACGGGCCGCGAGATTGGATTCACGGCGACCCGACTGGACGGTTATGACGGTCCGATTGAGATCTTCGCTGAGGGGCTTCCAAAGGGATTCTCGCTGTCGGATCCGGTGGAGATTCAAAGCGAACAGCGTCAGGCTTTTGCCACTTTGATCGCTGCTGCCGACGCCGCTGCACCGTCAGCCGAGGATGTTGCGAAGATTCAGTTTAAGGCCAGGGCAACGATTCAGGGCAAGTCCATCGTCCATGAGCTTGGCGGACTGAAGACTCTTGAGGTTCCTGCGAACCCGAAGATTCTGGTCACCATTCATTCAGACGAGCAGCATGAAGCAGGTCTTCGGGAACATACTCCCGAACTGACAGTCTACGCCGGGGAAACCATCAAGGCCTGGCTGACCGTTGAGCGAAAGGACCACAAGGGGCTCGTCGAGTTTGGCAAAGAAGACTCGGGCCGCAACCTGCCTCACGGAGTTTTCGTTGACAACATCGGCCTGAACGGACTGATGCTGCTGGACGGACAAAATGAACGCGAGTTCTTCATCACGACGGCAAAGTGGGTTCCCGAAGGAAGCCGGCCGTTTTATCTGAAATCCAATGTTGATGGCGGAATCACGACGATGCCCGTGATGATCCACGTCCGCCACCGAAACTCAGAAACGAATGCCACGGCATCAGCGTCGGCGAAGTAGTCTGTAGTGGATCTCGCCAGAGATCCTTCCACATTCGAAGAGGAATGAGAACTCTGGCGAGTTCCACTACAACTCGGAACCCATGAAATTCGCTGTGGAAGATGCTTCACCGCGTTGTCCGTCGGGCGGTAGTGGTTCAGCAGGATAGCCGAACTTCTTGTTCCAGTGGATCAGTGCAGTGCCTAATGCTGAGACGCCGGCACCCGTGAATCCGGCGATCAGGGCGATGGACACGGAGGATTTGCCAAACAACAGTGTCGTCGATCCAAACCCGGACACTGCACCACACACAACAGAAGCCCAAAGAGCTGCTCGGGAGGTGACTCCCGCAGGGCAGGTGAAGTACAGAACAATAACGATCATTGCGGCGACTGGCAGGGCGGTGATAAACGCAATCAGCAGGCCAATCACGGCGCCGAAGAAACCCGCCAGCATGAGACCAAAGAAGCCTCCCGCGAGCCCGGTCGTTGCCCAGGCTTCCAGCCCTGCCGTCAGAGGAGACTGAAGAGTCTCTGTCACATCACGCGCACCAGCTGGAACTTCTTCCATCAGAGATTTCGGGGCGGAGTACGGATTGGAATCCAGCAGACTTTCAGACCCGGACATCACGATGCTCACAGCAGGCGGGAAGAAACTCAACTCCAGTACTTAAGCTCCAATCCGCTCATCACAGATCTGACATAACAGGAATTCCTCAGTGATGTCTCATGATCCATACGATCCGAATTGCTGCGCAGTGAAGGGATGGAAAACGAACGCTGCCGCTCAACGCTGGCGGCAACCATTGAGGGACGACATATGCCTTCGGAAGCAGACAGGATCATGGTCCGGAACATCTATCGGTCCGGTAGTACAAACCCCGATGCCGCTTGTGAATCCAATACAGCAAAGAGAAGCGTCCATGGGCTATCATTCCAGCGGGTACTTTGCCCGAAAGAACGACATCTTCTCCAATACGTTCCGGGGCCTGATCAATGCCGCGCTGAAGTCGCGAACGGCGACGACCGTGCTGGCCGTCGCCATCCTGTTTCTGGCGGTGGCTCTGATCTGGAATGCGGCGGTTGACGCCTACGTCCTCAGCCAGGGCAAACGTGTCGCGGCGTCTGTCGTCGGCGAACTCAGGAGCTCTAAGGGCGGCTACACGACGTATTACAGGTATGCCGGAGCAGGGCAGGGCAACCCTCTTCGGTTTTTCGATACTCTCTTCATAGATGCACGTCGTGGCAACAACGTCGGAGTCGCGAGTACCCTCGGTGCGCCGTCGGGCCATGTGACGGTCGCGTTTCTTCCGGGCAATCCGCGAATCCATGTCGTCGTTGAAGACCGCACCTGGTTCGTCATGCTGCTGATCGGAACCATCTGCCTTTTTACGGGCGGCGCATTGATCTGGAATCTGCGGCGCCTTGGACGAGACGAAGCGCCGCTTTCACTTCCGGGCTGGCCGGAGACTGCGTGACTCCATCCCGTCCGTCAGAATGCCTGCCGTGATCACGCGTTTTCCGATGGTGGCGTAATTCCGAAGTCCTGAATTGTCAGCAGTGCGGAAAAGGGAATACCGCGTGCTTTGAATGCGGCAGCTCCGCCCTGAAGACGGTCGACAATTCCCACGGCATGAACGACGGTGCAGCCAAACTCCTGCACTCGATCCACCGCCTGCAATGCACTTCCGCCGGTGGTGACCACATCGTCAACAATGACGACCTTGTCGCCTGGCTGAATTGGTCCTTCGATGAATCTCTGAGTCCCATGGCCCTTGGCTTCCTTGCGAACCATGAAGCCCTGCAGAGATCGGCCCTGTGACGCAGCGGCGACGAGGACGCCTCCCACAATCGGGTCGGCTCCGATCGACATGCCGCCAAAGCCGGAGAAGTCGATCCCCTTCATCAGCTCCAGCAGTCCGTAAGAAATCTGCATCAGCCCTTCCGCACTGAGAGTGACCTGCTTGCCGTCGAGGTAGTAAGTGCTTTTCTTGCCGGAAGCGAGCGTGAAGTCGCCAAACTTCAGAGCACGTTCACGAATCAATTCCATCAGTCGAGCACGATTGAACATTGAGCCTTGCTTTCATTTGTCGGGACGCTGAAGCCACGGATTCCTGCCGCGCGGAAGTATCTCACACGCTCGCCTGACATCAAACGAAGACACCCGTCATCCGCTTTCCTCTGCAGGGATGAGAATCCTGACGAACACCACGGTCCGATTCCGCTATTCCTTCTTCTCACGAGCCACGCGGTAGGCATTCAGGTCTGCCACGATCGCTTCAATTTCCGCGTCGGTCAGTCGATTCTTCGTGGCCTCCAGCATCGTCACAAAGTGTTCAATTTCTTCCGGCTGATACGGATAGCCGATGTTGCCGCCGGGACCGATGGAGTTCGCCAGAGTCTTGCCGGATGGATCCAGAATCACCATCCACGGAATACCGCCAGCTCCCTGGGGTTCCAGGCGGCTGGCTACCTGTTCGCCATTCGTCATTCGCATCGTGTCGATTTTCACGTCCACATAGTCCGTGGCAAAGACGGCCTGATGGTCCTGCATGAATTGAGACAGGATCGTGCACCAGCCGCAGTAGGGCGTTCCGACTCGAACAAGAACGGCCTTCTTCTCATTGCCGGCCGTTGTGAGGGCATTGGTCAGCACCTGTTCCGCATCCTGTTTCGCCGGCACCCACTTCTGCAGAAACTCGGCCACCAGTTTGGGATCATGCTGAGGTCCTTCTTCGAGCGATCCGGTCTCCTGATTGGTCAGCACGGCTCCACTGGCATCCAGAACCGTCAGATGCGGGAAGCTGTATTGTCGATCAGCTCCACCGTACTCAAGCATCAGGTCGTTGTTCTTTCCCTGATCAATCAGCACCAGTTCAAATTCTTCATGAACGATTGGCCGGACCACCGAATCTTTGTGAAAGACATCGTGGAGCTTGTAGCACCATCCGCACCAGTTACCGCCCCATTCGATCAGCACATGTTTGTGATCCCGCTGAGCACGTTTGAGCGCTGCGGCGATCAGCTCTTTCCCGTTCGCTTCTTCCACATAGATTGGTGCTCGAGCTGCTTTCGGCGTCTTTGCCGCTGCCGGTTCGCTGGCGGCCGTCGCTGTCGCAACAGGGGCTTCCGCTGGTGCTGGTGTTTCTATCGTCGCCGGTGCTTCTGTCGTCTGCACCGACGTGTCTGCTGGTTCCGCAGACTTGCTCGCGGCAGTGGAGGGCGTTGAAGCTGTTTCCGGCGTGCCTGTGGATTCTGTCTTCGGAGCAACGCTGGCCGGAGCCGGCGATGCAGCGGCTGCCGGTTGAGGCTCTTCTGGTGCGTCAGAGCACCCGGCAAGACTTAGTGCCGTGAAGACAGCCACCGGAAGATTCCACGCTCGAATGAACCGATCGATCGAAACAAACAGGCCGCGGCAAAAACTCATGAGCGTGCTCCCGAAAGCAGGCACTGTGTCAGCAAACCAGCCAGACGTTACCGGCTGCCATGAAACACATCATACGTGCTCCAGTCTGATTTCGGGAGTTCGAGGCTCCTGTCAGGCCGTTTGTTTCCTCGCTTCCGTGGTTCGGAAGGAGCTTCGGGAAATGGGCGACTGATTCAATACGCAGGTCGCAGAAACGAAAAACGCCACCCGTTTTCGTGGATGGCGTGATTCGTAAGGCGCTGAAGAGCCAGACTCTGTCATGGATCCTTCAACATGTTTTCCATCAGCTGGATCGCTGCAGGTCCTACCAGAACCACGAAGATCCCGGGGAAGATGAACAGAACGAGCGGGAAGATCATCTTCACGGCGGTCTGCTGAGCCTTTTCTTCCGCCATCTGACGTCTCTTCACTCGCATGCTGTCCGACTGAACTCGCAGCGCCTGGGCGATTGATGAACCGAATCGGTCGGCCTGAATCAGAATCGCGGCAAGGGCACGCATGTCATCGACACCCGTTCGAATCCCAAGCTCGTGCAGAACTTCGCGGCGAGGTTTTCCCATCTGGAGCTGCATGTTCGCGGTCGATAATTCTCCGCAAACTTCGGGAGCCCCTGAAGCAAGCTCTTCAGAAACTCGTCGCATGCCTGCATCGAGACCAAGTCCTGCTTCCACACAGACAACCAGCAGGTCGAGTGCATCAGGAAGCTGCAGGAAGATCTTCTGCTGGCGGGACATCTTCAGAAAGGTCAGGGCGAGTTCCGGGATATAGAAGCCCAGTCCGCCGCCGATCACGATGGACATCCACGAGTCTCGTGTGATGCCGGTTTTGATCAGCCCGTAAGCACCACCGAAGAAGAGTCCGACACCGAGGCAGACAACCTTGATGGCCAGGAAGTTTCGAACGGCACTGGGCTTGGCAAAGCCGGCATTCGCGAGTCGAATCTTGAGGTTGCTCTGTTCCAGTTCAGTCTTTGGTTCCAGAGCTTTGGACAAAGCCGGTGCGGCTTTCTCCAGCATGTTGCCCATGGTCGACCCACCACCATTGGTGAGTGACCCTTCGCGCTTCTGTCGCGCAAACGGATCTCGCCACTCTTCAAGACGCTCGGATGCTCGAGTCGACTTGCGTGAGAACATGCTGATGACGCCCCAGATGCCGGCAGTAATGGCAATAAAGGCGGTCACGGGCAGCAGGGTTTCAATATCCATAAGAATCTCTCAGTCAGCAGACAGACAACTGCAGTGAAGACCTGTGAAAGACGCTGTCAAACTTTGATATCAACGATCTTTTTGATGACCACGGCCCCAATGATCTGTGCCACCACAGCAGCTGTGATCATCTGACGACCAATTTCGCGATTGAACAGAAGCATCACGTAGTCAGGATTCAGGTAATACACTGCGAAGAACAGAGCGATTGGCAGGCCCATCAACACGACACCGCTGATTCGGCCTTCGCCGGTCAGAGCCTTCACCTGGCCCAGAATCTTGAAACGTTCGCGAACGATGTAGCTGATCTTGTTCAGAATTTCGGCAAGGTCACCGCCGGCCTGACGCTGAATGGACACGGCCGTGACGAAGAACTGAAGGTCCATATTCGGAATTCGAGTCAGCATGTTTCTCAGTGCCTGCTCGATCGGAATCCCCAGATTCTGTTCGTCATAGACAATTCGAAATTCGACGGAGATCGGAGCCGGCATTTCGCTGGCCACAACGTTCAGACCTGACGCAAGACTGTGTCCGGAACGAAGAGCACGGGACATCAGTTCCAGGGCGTCCGGCAGCTGCTTTTCAAAGCGACCAAGTCGACTTTTACGACGCCACAGCATCCACACCCATGGCAGACCGAATCCAATAATTCCGGCGACAGGCACCAGCGGTCCCGGTGCATGTGCAATGACCGCGATCAATCCACCCAGTGCCGCAAGTCCGCCGCACAGCAGCAGGAAATGTTCGATCTTCAGCGGTGAATCTGCCTGACGGAAGAACATCGGCAGGTTTTCAAAACGCTGAACGACTCCCCCCAGCATCCCCTGAGCAGTCGTCATCCCTTCGCGCAGGATACTCTCAGCCGCTTCCTTGCCTTTGGCGCCGTTGCCTGTAAACGCGGCAAGACGTGCCTCGAGGTCAGAATCGGACCGCCCTCTGAAGGCAAATCCAACGCCAAACACCAGCGCAAGAACGCCGACGAAGGCGGAGATCATGACAATGATTGTGGGATCCATGGTCTGTATCCTTGGGAAGCAGTGACAGCAATCCGGGTTTTCAGTGACGCAGAAAACTCAGAAGGTCATCACGGCGTTCGCATAATTCGCTGAGCAAAGAGACCATTCGGCAGTCGAACGCCGCTGGCCTCGAGATGTTCGATACACTTGGGGCGAACGCCGGTCGATTCGAAGTGACCGAACGCCTTGCCCTGTTCGTTAATCCCGTCCTGCACGAAACGGAAAATGTCCTGCATCACGATCGTCTCACCTTCCATGCCGACGACTTCTGTAATGTAAGTGACTTTACGCGGACCGCCCTGAAGACGGTTGGCCTGGATGATCAGCTGAACGGCCGATGCAATCTGCTTTCGAACGGCAGACAGCGGCAGGTCACAGCCGCTCATGTTGACGAGTGTTTCAATACGCGAGATTGCATCGCGAGGATTGTTCGCGTGAACCGTGGTCAGTGATCCGTCGTGACCGGTGTTCATTGCCTGCAGCATGTCCAGAGTCTCACCACCTCGACACTCGCCGATGATGATTCGGTCAGGTCGCATTCGCAGTGCGTTCTTCACAAGGTCCGTCGCGCTGACTCGCCCTTTGCCTTCAATATTCGGCGGTCGAGTTTCCAGACGCAGAACGTGTTCCTGCTGAAGCTGAAGTTCTGCCGCGTCTTCAATCGTGATGACTCGGTTTTCGTTGGAAATGAAACTCGACAGAGTATTCAGCAGAGTTGTCTTACCGGAACCAGTACCTCCACTGATGATCATGTTCATTCGAGCCTTCATGGCTCCTTCCAGGAACATCACCATTTCAGGAGTGAAGGCACCAAACTTCAGAAGGTCTTCCAGAGTCAGCGGGTTCGAACCGAATCGACGAATCGTCAGAGAAGGTCCGTCCAGAGCCAGTGGAGGAATGATGGCATTCAATCGGGAACCGTCCGGCAGTCGGGCGTCCACCATCGGCGACGTTTCATCAATTCGTCGACCGACGCGGGAAACAATTCGGTCCAGAATCTGAAGCAGGTGATCGTTATCGCGGAACGTCACATCCGACTTCTGGATTCGCCCGCCTTTTTCAATGAAGACGTGCTTCGGACCGTTGATCATGATGTCCGCGACGCCTTCTTCCTTCAGAAGAAGTTCCAGCGGACCAAAGCCGAAGGCCTCGTCGAGAACCTCTTCGACCAGCCGCTCACGCTCGGAACGATTGAGCAGTGGATTTTCTGTGTCGCAGAGATGTTCGACGACGACGCGAATTTCACGTCGCAGTGAGTCGCCTTCCAGCTCTGAAACGCGTGTCAGGTCCAGCTTCTCAACAAGCTTTCCATGGATATGAGACTTCAGTGCTTCAAAGTCACTGGTGTTCTGACGTGATGTCTTCATCGGGGCGATCATTCGAAACTCCGAACTTCACTGAACAGGTGCATCAAGGGGAAAAACGACAACAACCCGAGATTGGTCCTCTCTGGAAAATAGGTCACGAAAACCGGTCGTGCTGGAAGGATCAGAACGAAATGTTGCGAAGAGTCAGCAGCTGAGGCAATTTGGGGCGTTCGCGAAAATCCCACGGGGGCAAATTGGCAGCGCGCGTGTTTCGAACGGACAGCGTCTGGCGTCAGCTCCGCCACGGCCTCAGAATTCCGCCCTTCTCAAACGCCTTGCGCGGCGTGAGAACGCTCAAAATCAGCATGATCCAAACGGGAAACAGTTCACCCTGGGGAGAATTCGGGGAATGGGCGGATTTTCGGGGACAAATGTCCCATTTCCCTTTGTGAGGTTCTACCGAATCTCACGTCTTTGACGGTTTATCGGATCAGAGCAGCATCGAGCAAAGATCTACCAGGGTCCGAGAGCCCGCAAAGCCAAGAGGCTCCTTCCAAGGGGAAACAACCGCCTGAAAAGGTTGGGGGACCGCCCTAGTGCTCAGTCACATCAAAGAGCGTGGGTAAACGGATTTGAGTTTGATTCGAGCGTCGTCGAGTTTCATTTGCCAGTCAACGCCTCGTTGTGTGGAGTTGACTTCGGTGGACCAGGCGGTTGTCTCTTCGCTGAGAGCCAGTTCGTCAGGGAAGCGGCGGCCTTCGACGCATTGGCGGGTCAGTGAGCTTAGTTCGTTCTCGGCGATATTCAGCCAGCTGCCGTGTTTGGGCGTATGGTGAAATTCAATCCGTCGGACCAGCTCACGTGCTCGCGCGGGTTCGAAGACTTCGTAGAAGGCGCCTTTGGTGTGGGTGTTGAGATTATCGCAGACCACGATCACTTTCGGGCAATCCGCGTAACGACCTTCCAACAGTCGAGCCATTTCCGTGGCCCAGTCCACTTTCGTTTTGGTTGTGCGCACTGCGACTTCTCGCCATCCGGCCAGCGGTTCTGTGAACATGAAAATGTTACATGTTCCCCCGCGTTCGTATTCATAGTCGACGCGTTTCGCGTGATCCTTCGTGGCGGGAATCGGCTTCCGCGTTTCTTTCAATAGCTGCACTGGCTGTTCGTCCATGCAGATCACCGGACACTGCGGATCGTATGGCTTTTCATAGATCTCGAGCACATCTTCCATGCCGGCCACAAACTCGGCATCTGCCTCCGGAGGAATGACCCAATACTCGATATGACGCTTTGTCATGTTGTTTTTTGAAGCGTACGGCGAATGGTCTCGTGGCTGATCGACTCGACGATTTTCAGTTCAACAACTTTGCGAGCCAGCAGCCGCAGCGTCCATTTCCCAAACCCCTTAGGCGGATCACTCAGCCGCATCGCGATGACCTGAGCTTCCTGGCGACCGTCCAGAATACTGGGAGTCGGCTTGTGCGTTCGTTTTGGTCCATTGAGCGTCTCTTCGAATCCACGCTCGACAAGTCTTCGCCGAATATCTTCCACGGTCTGAGTGCGACAGTCGAATGCCTCGGCGATCTTCTGATCCGTCCACGCCGGCCCGTTCACATCAGCCTTTAGCAGAATCTGAGCCCGCTTTACCTTTTGACTGGTCCCTTTCAGTTTCTTCACCACGTCCTGCAACGTCGAACGCTCCTCATTCGACAGACGAACGATATACTTCTTCTGCATACGACACCTCCTTGTGACACGCAGTATCGCAGTTCTCCCCTAATAATGATACCCCTGTTTCTTGGCGTGACGTAGCACTAGAAGGAGCCCTCGCTTTTTGTGGAGGACGTTGTGGCCACAAAATTCCCACAGACTTCTGGTGTCTCCGGGAATCAAGGGAATCTTCCCGTGCGATACAGGCCAAATGATCATTACAACCGGACGCTTGTGATCTCAAGAATCCGTTTCGCAAGCTCAGTCATGGTCGCTTCCGGCTGCAGCAGAACCGGATGGTGAAGCGTCAGGACCCGGTTCGCAAAATCTTCCGCGCAGGACAAATCACAAGCAGCGCGGTAACGCGACCTCGCGTGAATCTTGTGCAGAGCAGAAAAGCCAGGGCTCATCACAATCGAAGCAGTGTGGCAGGCTTCGACCAGAGCCTGCTTCTTTTCTGGCACGACGGAACCCTGCAGCAGAAACGGCAGCTTGTAGTAAGCCGGCACGTGACTCAGGCCCTTCCGAATCATCGCATCGATCACGACAGGCACGATGATGTCCGACGAAGAAAACTCCCGAATCAGTTTCTGAACATTGCTGGTCCGGAACTGGTTTCGCTGCGTCAGCCTCCTGAGTTGCGGGAGCAGAACGGCAGCCTGCATTTCTGAAAGCGGATAAGCATCGTTGCCTCGCTGCGTATAGAGCAGAAGTCGCTGCGCCAGTTCCGGACGCGCGGTCACGATGGCTCCTCCCCGGCCTGCACTCAGAAGCTTGCTGCCTCCGAAGCTCAGGACACCGAGATCTCCCCAGGTTCCGGCAATGCGTCCATCCACAGATGCACCAGGATTCTGACAGGCATCTTCGATCACGAAAACACCACGCGACTGAGCCAGTTCCATCAGCTCGCGCATCGGCGCGTGAAAGCCGTGAAGATGAGAGACCACAATGGCACGGGTCGCGGATGTGAGGGCTGCTTCAATCTTCGCGAGATTGATCACCGGGGTCGCCGGGAGCACATCGACAAGAACAGGCTGAGCACCCAGAGTCAGGACGTTGACGAAATTCGCCTTAAAGTCATACGCGCTGAGAATCACTTCGTCACCGGCACTGACTCCACACGCCCTCAGCGCCAGCTCGACAGCGGCTGTCCCGCTGCAGGTGAGAAAACAATGTGGCAGTGCGTGAAACTCTGCAAGAGCTGCAGAAAAAGCCTGGCAGTGCGGACCATGGTAGCGTCCCCATGATCCATCATCGGCCATTGCCAGAAGAACATCGCGGATTTCCGGGTCCGGACCTGGCCATGCAGGATTGAAATTGACGTCCGGAGTGTTCATCGAGACTCTGACTAACCATTGGGAGGCAGAAGGCTGGGACCTTTCCCAACAGTCTTTTCGTAGCCGTTGCCCGTCTTGACGTATTTCGTGAATCCCCGCTTCGCCAGATTGCGATCACTCATCGCCTGTTTTGATTTCAGGGGCGACCAAGTTCCAGCCACAAACGGCGCACACAGCAGGCGCCGAACGGGTTCGCCGGTGACTGGGTGCTTTGTCAGCGGCTTGTCGTGAATACTCTGTTCCACTTCAAAGACTTCACCAACGGCTTCATCATCGTCTTCAGAGAGAATTACGCCGTACACATAGGTGGGCATCGTAATTTTCCTGTTCAATGAAATGGAATCTGGGGTTCGGGGACACTTGCTGAGTTCAGAAGAGTCGCCCCGATGTCTGCGGGACATCGGGGCAGTTTTACCTGGCAGCGTCTCTGCCAAAACGAACTACTTCGCGTTAGCAGCAGCGGCAGCGGCCTTTGCTGTTTCTTCCTGAGCCTTTGAAAGATCCGGATTCGGAGTGGCGTCGACTTCAATCTCTCCTCGAATCCATCGGACCGCTTCGGTGATGGACTTCAGGTAACGCTCATCGCTCCATGAAGATTCATTGTGTCCGAGGTTGTTGAAGTAGACTTTGCCTTCGCCATATTTCTTGATCCATGCTACTGGAACGTGGTAAGGCATTGATGGCTTGCAGCGAGACATATCAAGGCTCATCAGCACCCGGACCTTTTCCGGCTGCCAGTTCTTGTACTGGTAGATCTCATCGCGAATCTGAAACTCCGAACCGAATGACTTCATCAGAGGATTCGCGGAGTCATGAACATTGATCGTGACCGTATCACCAGCATTCCAGGGATGACCATTGAAGGTTCCGCCTACCATGTCCCAGTATGGCTGATAATCGCCATAGGTGTCCGCCGCAGAATGGAATCCCAGGAAACCATGTCCCTTCGCGGTCAGCCATTCTTTGAAGAAGTAGTCCTTGTCGGCATCCGCAATCGGCAGAGCTCCGGTCGTGTAAAACATGACGATGTCGTAGTTCTTCAGATTGTCCTTCGTGAAGTCGGCCGCGACGTCCTGAGTGCAGTCGACCTTGAACAGACCAGTTTTTTCTCCCAGCTGAATCATGGCAATTTCAGAAACTGCCAGCTTCTTTTCTCCGTCAGGACGACGAACACTTCCGTGAACGAAACCTGCACTCTGAGTCACCATCAGGACTCGGGACGGTTTGGGGTCTGCAGCGATGGCTGGTGAGCAGAGGCTAATCGCCAGCAGACTGGTAAAAAGAGTGCGAAGGAGTCGCATGAGATGCTCCGGTTTCATTCGAAAAGGTGGGAGTATTGCTGTTCTGGGACGAAGGATGAACCTGTCTGCACTATTGTGAGCCGCACGTGTCCCGATTTCCAGCCGCTCTGGCTTTTCCAACCACCCTTGATTGCCTCAGGACGCAGCGAGCAAACACGGCTCGGCAGGAGCCTCTCCCTCCCAATCCGAAGGAGCCTTCCCCATTTTTCACGAGCCTCCCATTTTGAAGGAGGTTCCCGTTTCGCAGGAGCCTCGCCCTGCCATTTTGAGAGTCAAAACAGCGTTTTGTGGACTTTCAGCCTCATGTGACTCAAAAACTCGCATTTCACGCGTTCCCGGTGTTTTCTGTAATCAGAAAAGTCACCGAAACCCATTGATATTACCCAGTATCCCGCGACAATACGGCCGGAGAGTTTTTCGTGATTACGACGACCCGCACTTGAAGGATCGAACTCTCTGTTGAAATGGAATTGCTTCTTGACGATTTGGACACCGTGGGGAATTCTTTTGGTAACGGCCCCCTGAGTCCACACCGTGTCGAATATGCGACAATGTCAGGTAAGAGTTCAGACAGAGTACACCGAGTTGAAGGAAGGAATTGAAATGAAGAGTCTTGCAAAGCTGGTGGCAATGTTCAGCCTGCTCGTCGTGGGCATGGTTCAGGCGCAGGAAGCGGCTCCTATGCCGGTCCCGGAGCATGGTAACTTTGTAGAAGCGGCTCCAATCGCTCTCTACACCAACGTGAAGTACAAGGACTGTGACGAAATGTCACCTTGTGCTCAGCCAAAGATCATCGCTGTAAAAGATCCATGTGCGTGCTACGACCCATGCAGCTGCTGTGGTCCAAAGTGCGTTTACATCCAGATCTGCGTTCCAACCTGTGGTTGCGAACTGATCTCCTGCAAGCGAAACGGCGACCGTATTCGTTACGACTACGGCAAGTACGCTGTTGACGTTCGCGTGAAGAAGGACCACATCGAAGTCGACTACCAGGACTAGTGTGATCCGGTCTCGGGCAAGCCTGAGCCAGTCAAAACATGAAGAGGAGCGGCATTCACTGCCGCTCCTTTTTTCATGCGCAGTGTTGAACGATTGTCCTCAATCGCTTCTCTTATCCAGGCTCCCGCTGCAATCATTCGTCATTGCGTTTCGCGAGAGGATTGCTGTTAACTCGCCATAGCGATATCGGGTAGAACAGTGTTGTCCGCATGAACGATCTCTCGCAGGAATGATGTCATCATGAGCGAGTCCACCGCTCCATCCTCAAATATCCTGTTCTTCGATGGCGTCTGCGGTTTCTGTAACCACACCGTGAACTGGATCATGCTGCGAGACCGATCGCATCGAATTCAGTTTGCTCCGCTGCAGGGAACGACAGCAGAGAAGATTGTGCCGACGGACCTGCGTCAGAATCTGTCAACGCTGGTGTTCCACACACCTCAGGGTGACTTCATACGAACGGCAGCGGTCTGTCGAATCCTGATGACGCTTGGCGGAATCTGGTGGCTGCTGGGCAGTCTGCTGTGGCTGATCCCTTTTCCATTGCGTGATCTGGGCTATCGCTTCATTGCCAAAATCCGCTACCGCTTGTTTGGCAAGCATGAATCGTGTCGAATCCCGACTGCCGAGGAACGTTCGCGGTTTTTGAACTGACCCCTTCGCGAACTCGCACGGCAACACAGACACTGCATCCTTCACCCACCCGCGGATCCGCGTCCATGTTTGACCTCAGTGGAAGAGTCGCCGTTGTTTCAGGAGCTGCTCAGGGACTTGGCCGAGCCACGTCTCTTGCAGTCGCTGGCCAGGGCTCCGACGTTGTCCTGATTGACCGAAACAGGGACGGCGCCGAAACAACAGCAGCCGACATTCGCGCAATGGGTCGTCGCGCGACAGTGGCTCAGTGTGACGTTTCTGATCCTGCTGCCATTGCGGAACTGTTCAAACAGGTGGATCGCGATTTTGGGCGAGTCGACTTTCTTGGAAACATCGCCGGGGACGGAATTCTCTCGCGGCCGGAGGATCTGACGATTGCGGATCTGCAGAAGGTTCTGCAAAACCTCGTCGTCGGACGTTTTGCGATGTGTCAGGAAGCGGCCCGGCGCATGCTTGCTCAGGGCAAAGGGTCCATCATGAACATCGGATCTCTGGCCAGCAGCACGGCACTGGGTCGAGGTCATATCGCCTACAGCATGGCCATGGGCGCGGTGATCCAGATGACGCGAGAATTGAGTACCGAGTGGTCGCACCGAGGTGTTCGAGTCAACTGCGTCACGCCCGCACAGGTCGTGAACCCCAGCCTTCAGGCAAGAATGACGGATGACCCCACCCTTGAAGGCCGATTCCTGCGAGGCATTCCTGCCGGACGCCTCGGGCAACCCAACGACATTATGGGACTCGCCGTGCTGCTGGCATCGGATGAATCGGCATGGATCACGGGCGCCATCATTCCTCTGGACGGTGGCAACATGGCAATGAACGCTGGCGGAACGGCCGGTCATCAGCTGGAACGTGTGCAGACGTTCGCGGGAAAATAATCAAGCGCTCAACAGAAGCCTCAAAGATCCGTGTTCGCCGCTGCGGTTCCTGAAAGACGATCAGCGAGCACTCACTGGCCCAAGTCGCATCTGGCGGGCGAGTTCATCAAACATCGCATCCAGAACCAGACGCACCGGGGAGTTGGCTTCGATCTGTCTTGCGGCAGTGATAATGCGTTCCAGCAATCCTGACAGCAGGTCCATGCCACAGCGCACTCCCAGTTTCTGATGCAGTGCGTCAGAAAAATCCCCGGACATCAGACGACGCATGCGATCATTCAGGACACCGGAAAGAAACCGCAGCAGCCACTGGGCATTCTGACGCTGCTCTTCCGTGGAGCTGGAAATTCGCTCCAGTTCGTCTGCAACCTGCTTTGAAACTTCCAGCGGTTTCATCTGCTCAAACTGACTGAACTCCACCGCCACCAGTTCGCGTAGTTTTCGAAGGTCCGGGTTCAGCAGCTGCTGAGCCAGAGTCAGGCTGCCTTCCGACATGCCGGCGATCGCTTTGGCTTCCTGAGGATCGTCCACGAGTCCTTCCGACTGCAGAATGTCCTGCACATCTTTCTCTGGCAGCGGGAAGAACCGAATCAGCTGGCACCGCGAACGAATCGTGGGAAGCAGTGAATCCGGATCATCACACGTGAGCAGGATCAATGCTTTCGCGGGCGGTTCTTCGAGTGTCTTCAACAGAGCATTCGCTCCATCGGCGTTCATGCGATGTGCGTCATTAATGATCGCAACTCGCCGAGTTGACGCCTGTGGTGCCATAGACAGTTCAAAGCAAAGGCCTTCGCGACCTCGCTTGTCGGTGTCACCCGCAATCAGTGCAATCGGGATTTCCGTCTTCCCGGCAGGAAGCCCAATCTCGATGTAGTCTGGCCACGTGCCGGCAGAAAAACTCAGGCAGGATCGGCACTGACCGCAGGCATCCAGCTCACCTTCCGGACACTCACGACAGAAAATCGACTGAGCAATCAGCCGGGCAAAGCGGCGCTTTCCGATCCCATCTCGTCCCGCCAGAATGTACGCATGAGACAGTCGGCCATTCTGGAGCGAACGAGCAAACAGGGCTCGCTGTTCCTGATGTCCTTTCAGAGACTGCCATGCGGATGTCATCAGTGAGTTCGCCGGAAAGGAGCAAATGAGCAATGGAACAACGAGCATGACGCTCATTGCTCCGAATCATCCCAGTGGAACATGCTCAGGCATTATTGAGGAACTTCTCAATCGCATCCAGTCCCCGGACCAGCTGAGTCATCGCAGCGGCGAAACTCAGACGCACATAACCGGGAGCCCCGAAGGCGTCACCGCTGACCAGTGCCACGTGAGCACGTTCCAGAAGTGCCGTACAGAAGTCCGTCGCATTGGAAACGGGTGCACCGCCGCCGACAGGCTTTCCGAAGTAACTGCTGACATTGAAGAACACATAAAACGCGCCACCCGGTTCAGCAAATGTCAAACCAGGAATCGCACGCAGTCGCTTCACAACGTAATCACGGCGAGCCGCAAATTCCTTGCACATTTCTGCGACGCATTCCTGAGGTCCCTTCAGAGCCGCGAGTGCCGCATACTGAGAAACGCTGCAGGGATTCGACGTCTGCTGACTCTGCAGCTTATTAATCGCCGCACTGACATTGTCCGGAGCAAGCGTCCAGCCGATTCGCCAGCCGGTCATGGCATACGCCTTGCTGACTCCATTCACAATCACCGTTCGCTTCTTCACTTCTTCGCCAAAGGAGGCGAATGAGCGGAACGTGTGACCGCTGTAGATCAGCTTGTCGTAGATTTCATCGGACAAAACGATGATGTCCTTTTCGACAGCGACTTTCGCCAGCGCTTCGAGCTGATCGACTGGATACACGCCACCAGTCGGATTGCTCGGGCTGTTCAGCATCATCAGCCGTGTCTTTGGTGTGATCGCTTTGCGGAACTGTTCGGCCGAAAGACAAAACCCGTCCTTCTCATGAGTCTCCACAAGAACCGGCTTTGCACCGACCAGTTCCACCAGTGCCGAATAGCTGACCCAGTACGGTGTTGGAATAATCACTTCGTCGCCGGGTTCGCAGCAGGCAACAAGCACATTGTGAAGACAGTGCTTCGCGCCGTTGGAAATAGTGACTTCGGATGGCTTGTAGGCAACTCCGTGGTCTCGCAGGAATGCGTCGCAGACGGCCTGTTTGAGTTCCTGAATCCCGGTGGCGGCAGTGTATCGAGTATGGCCGGCATCCATCGCTGTCTTCGCAGCATCACGAATATGCTGTGGCGTGATGAAGTCCGGTTCACCGACCGTGAACTCCAGAACGTCAATGCCTTTGCTTCGCAGTTCGCGGGCCTTTGCAGCTGCGGCCAGGGTTTCCGAGGGCTTCAACTGATTCACAAGTGCCGAAGTATGCATGGGACTCATTCAACTGGTGAAAACGGAAATTCAATGACTCGGCCGGAAGTACTCACAGCCGTCCTGCAGTCCTTTGCCCTGTCCGGTGATCCTTACGGTTCGGAGACACGGCGAGAGTTTACAGAGATCGCTGCGCCTTCCGAATTCGCACCCTCAGGAGTCCTGAGATTCCAGGCCCTGAGACCCCTTTTGGCGTGAAAATACAGCCTTACGTCCCTGCCTGTCGCACAGTACGAAATTCAGGCAAAGGATATTCCGCAATCGGCACGGTCTGAGCCTGCTCGGCCAGCTCCTGCAGCCGGTGCCATCCGCGAGTCAGCAGTTCTGAGCGCTGCCGAACAAATTCGTCATCGAACAGCCGTCGGTCAAAGTCTCCCTCGACAACGACCGGCTCGAACCCCGAATCTTCGATGAACTGAGCATTCACGGGGCAACATCGCAGATGACGTTCGGGAGCTGTCAGCAGCTGGCGGGCTGACACTTCACCGATCACAAAACGAAGATAGAGGTCGCTGTCCCGGATAGACTCGACCTCTTCCCCGCAAACTTCACACAGGTAACCCTGCTCACAGCGTGCCATGAAGCCAGCAACCTTCCAGGCCTTCGAGCATTTTCACAATGGTTACAAAAATCGCCGTTCGTCAAATCGCAGTTCGTCACTCGGAGAGTGATGGCTACGTTCAGGACTCAGGTACCAAGAATCTTCTTGCGAAGACTGGTCAGCAGATTCACCGCATGACCAATGTCAGCCTTCTGACGTTCGCGGTCCTGAGGAATCTCACGCTCGATCGTCAGCGGTCCGGTGTAACCAATGTCCTTCAGCGTACGAAGATAGGTTTCCATTCCGACATCGCCATCACCAAGCGGGACTTCCTGTCCCCAACCGGTTCCTCGAACGGCAGGAGCAGCCCACTTTGCATCCTTGCAATGGATGCTGCGAACGTACTTGCCGACTTTCTTCAGCGCGTCGATTGGTTCACCCGTGCCGTACAGAATCATGTTGGCCGGGTCGAAGTTGATGTAGAGGTTCGGTCGCTGAACATCGGCGATGAAGTGCAGCAGGTGATCCGCGGATTCCTGACCTGTTTCCAGATGCAGCTTCTGGCCATTGGCCGCGACATGATCCAGAAGATCACGAGTCGTCGCGATCAGGTCTTTGTAGCTGGCACTGTTCGTGTCGTGCGGAACAAAACCAATGTGCAGAGCCACGGTGTCACAGTTCAGCAGCCTCGTGAAGTCGCTGATCTCTTTCATCTCCTTCACGCGGGCCGCGCGAGTCTCTTCCGGGACGAGACCAACGGTTCGAGCTGTTGTGGCGATGTCCGCATAGCTTTCGCCTTCAAATCCGCCAAAGACCGCCGTGATCGTAATGCCCGCTTTGCTGCAGCGGCTCAGAAAGTCTGCGGCGGCTTTCGGATTGCGAGTTCCAGCGTGAGGCGCGTGGACCTGAATGGTTGGAACACCCAGTTCCTGTGCCACTTCCAGATGGACACCCAGTCCGGCATCAATGGATGCGAATACGCCAATGGGCCATGTCGACATGTTTCGGTTGCTCCCGCGAAAATTGTAGAGCGACTGTCCTCAGTCGTTTTGTGATGGAAGGGAGCGACTGAAGACAGGCGCTCGACGTTGAAGGCTCCGGATCGCAGGAAGCAATCGAGGACAATTGCTCTACAAATCAGAATGGCCCTGTTGACTGCACATGTTGGCGATCACCCCATGGCTCCGCAACTGTGCTGAGCCATTCTGTTTCAGGAACCTGCATTCCGTCAGCTGTCGCACTTGCGAACCGTGCGGTTCTTTTCATCCACCAGCACAATCTTCGGCTGATGTTTCTGTCGTTCGTCTTCTGTGTATTGAGCATAGCTGCAGATGATGACAAGGTCACCGACGTGAACCAGTCTGGCCGCAGCGCCGTTCAGGCAGATGACGCCCGATCCTCGCTCACCGGGGATCGCGTACGTGGTGAGCCGGTTGCCGTTGTTGATGTCGTAGACGTCAACGCTTTCCCATTCCACGATGTCTGTTGCTTCCATCAGCAGCGGATCAATCGTCACGCTGCCTTCGTAATGAAGACTGGCGTCCGTGACTGTTGCTCGGTGGATTTTGGATTTGAGAAGTGTGCGTTTCATGAATCGTCTTCAACAACAGGTCCGCTGCCGAACAGCAGATCAGGAATAGTCCCGGGACAACTGATTCTGCTCGTCGACCGTCAGGCTCGCAGCGTCGCCGAAAGTTTCTGCTGACAGCTCGCAATAATCTTTTGAACGGCCGCATCGACCTCATCAGTCGTCAGCGTCCGATCCGGTGCCATGAACCGGCAGGTGATCACATAGGACTTCCGATCAGCTTCGATCTGCTTTCCTCGATACTGACCACTGAACGAAGTTCCTGTCAGAAGAGTCCCCGCGCTTTGGGACACGACGGAGGCCAGTTCTGACCACGAAACAGATTCCGGCAGCACAAAATTCAGGTCGCGAGAGATCGACGGGAATCGCGGCAGTGGCGTGTAGCCCCGATGAGACTGATACAGAGATTCCAGCAACGGCAATCGCAGCTCCGCCACGCAGACCGCATCCTGCAAATCACACGCTTCCAGCAGTTCGCGACTGAGCTCTCCGATCCAGCCCAGCAACTGACCATTAATCCTGACTTCAGCGCCCCGACCTGCGAGAAACTCCGGTCGATCACAGGGCTGAGTCGTCAAGGTTGCGGCAGGTGCCAGTCGCTGAACGACAGATTCGACAAGGCCAAGGGTCTGAGCAAACGGCCTTCCTGTCACCATTCCCACAGAGAGCGGCTCAGCATCGGCTTCACATTTGCCTTCGCCCGCAGACAGGTACACACGCGCGATTTCGAACAGCTCGGCATTCATCGAACCATGACGTTCATTTTGACGCCGGCACTGCAGCAGACTCGGGATCAGGCTTTGACGCAGCTGATTCTCATGACTTCGACTCGAGTGCGACACCGCGACTGTGGCAACTTCCCCGGAAGGACAGAACTGCTTCCGCTGCGCATCGCTGACAAAGGACAGCGTCAGGGCCTCATACAATCCTGCAGAAGTCAGCTGTGTCCGGACCGATTCAAGGACTCGTTCACGAAGCGTCTTTGATGTGGCCACAACAGGCAACGGGGCATTCGTTGGAATATGCTCATAGCCATGAATGCGCGCCACTTCCTCGATCAGATCGCATTCACGAAGAAGATCCGGTCGCCAGCTTGGCGGTTCCAGCGTCACCTGTTCCGCAGACTCGCTTATCTTCTTCAGGCCAAGCCGTTCAAGAATGTCGACACAGACCGCCGGCGGAATTTCAATGCCCAGCAGACGCGTCACGCGAGCAAACCGCAGTGTGACCGGTTCACGAGTTTCCGGCGATGGAGCTCCGGCGGTCACCGATCCGGCGAGCAGTGTTCCTCCGGCAACTTTCAGAATCAGCTCACAGCAGCGTCGTGAGGCCCAGTCGAGCCATCGCCGATCGACGCGACGTTCGAAGCGATACGATGAAGGACTGTGCAGCTTCAGCGATCGCGCTGTGGCTCGAACGCTGAGTGATGAGAACGATGCGGCTTCAATGAGCACGTTGACGGTCGATGCAGAGATTTCGGTCTCGAGCCCGCCCATGACACCTGCGACCGCGACCGCTCGCTGACCATCCGCAATCACGCAGGCACCGGCAGGAAGTTCGTAGTCCTTCTGATCAATGGCTCGGATCTTTTCCCCGGCAGCTGCCCTGCGGACCACAATGCGATGGCCGGCCAGCTTATCGTAGTCAAACGCATGCAGCGGCTGGCCGCATTCCATCATGACGTAGTTGGTTACATCAACCACGTTGTTCACCGAATTGATTCCGATGGCCGCCAGCCGATCCTTCAGCCATGCCGGACTAGGTCCGATCTTCACTCCGCGGATGACTCTGGCGTGATATTCGTGGCACAGATCCGGACAGTCGATGCTGACCGCCGCTGCCCCGGAAGCTGGTTCGCTCCCTTCCTGCACCGTGGCTGCTGGAATCGTCAATGGCGTTCGGTACAGGACCGATGTTTCTCTCGCAATCCCGATATGGCCGAGGCAGTCGGGTCTGTTGCTGGTGACTTCCAGATCGATCGCGATATCCGGCTGAGTCAGTCCGTCGCGCACCTCATGGAATTCTTCCAGGTTCAGCCCTGCCATGGTCAGGCGCGAGGACAATTCTTCTGTCGACGATGGCAGTGCCACATATTCGGCCAGCCAGCTGCGGGATACGATCATGATCAGTTCAATCAGAAAACACAGGTTGGGTCCGAAGCGATGCGCCGTTCAGAAAATCATCGCAACACTTCGACGAAGAGAACCAAAAAATGAGCGGCAGAGTGTAACCGAAAGGCTTACCACAGAAAACACGTTCCCAAGCCGGTTCGGGACAATCTCAGAGAGAGGCCTGGCGCAGATCTGAGGCGATGATTCCGGCGTGAAGGGCGCAAAGGAAATGGTGAATGATCAACGGAAATGGAAAATTGCAAAGTGAGGGGGGCATGACTTCCGCACGGCAATTTGCATTTTTCAATTCTCAATCATCAATAACCATTTCCCCGCATTCAATCGCACAATTCGCCCAGGTCCTGGCGGCAACTAACCCGCGCTGGCAACGCAGCCTGTTCCCACCACAAAATTTCGCAGCAACTGCAGTCCGGCGGCCTGGCTTTTTTCAGGATGGAACTGGGTTGCCATGACGTTCCCGCGAGCAACCACCGAAACGAAAGGGCGCCCGTAATCCGTCGTCGCTGCCACCCATGTGCTGTCAGCAGGCACGCAATGGTAACTGTGCACAAAATAGAACCACGGCCGATCGGGCAAATCCCTCAGCAGGATCGGCTCGGGCGTCATCTGGACGTTGAGCTGATTCCAGCCCATATGCGGAATCTTGTATTCAGCGGGAAGTTCAAAACGGCGAACAACCCCGGGAATGATTCCAAGCCCCTCGTGCTCACCATCTTCCAGTGACTGTTCGAACAACATCTGAAGACCCAGACAAATGCCCAGGAACGGGCGGTCCGCTTCAATATGGTCCCGAATAGCAGCGGTCAGATCATGCTTCCTGAGCGCCGCGATCGCATCGCAAAACGCGCCAACACCGGGCAGCACAACGCGTTCGGCTTTTGGAATCTCACGCGGATCTGAGGAAATCACGGCGTCTTCACCGATGTGCTCAAACGCCTTTTGAACACTGCGAAGATTCCCCATGCCATAGTCAATGATCAGCGTCGTCATGCGAAGCCCATTCGTCGCAGAGAAAAGGTGCAACTGAACATCAGCAGTGCTCAGACAACGAAACGTCGCCGCGAGTTCACCAAATGCCAGTGTGATGCGGTTCTCGTTCCGTACGGAAGAAATCAGAGATTGAAATCAAACTTGTTGTCTGCTGTGTCAGTCACAGTACGACGAACTTCAGTGTCCGGAACCGTGACCGGAACACCTTCACCGCTCATCACACCCACAACATAACTGCCTGCCGGAGCTCCTGAATAGCCCGCTTCGAAATACAGCTCATAATTGCCCTGTTCGTCGGTTGTTCCAGTCGCCGAATACGTTGGCTCATCCGGACCGCGAGGCACCATGAGGTCACATTCGAAACTGATTCGAGCATTCGCGAGCGGCTTACCACTCTGCTTTACGACACCATAAACGCGATAAAGCGGCGGGCCTTCGTAAGACTTGTGATTGAAGTACCAGTTGATGCAATACAAGAGCAGCAGCACTACTGCCACTCCCGGGGCCAACCGTGTCTTCAGAAAGGTCATCATCGCCGCTCGGTCTTCGGCGCTCTTGACATCTTTCTGACTGACCGACGGAGCCGATGCGGTTTCTCTCTTTTGCTGATAAGCTCGAGTCAGCGCGTCTGCGGCCGAACCTGAGGTCTCATGAGTTGACGCGGCTGGCCGGGAAACTTCGCCCGACTTTTTGCCTTTGTCCTTATCTTTCTTCTTCGTCGCTTCGAAGTCCCGCATCAGTTCGGCGACCGACGGTTTTCGTTCGGATGCTCCCGAACCATACGACGGGGCAGCTGGTGTGGAACCGGTCGATGAAAGATAGTCGGCCGGATCAAACTCAGCACTCGCGGGCACTTCCGGCGTCAGCTCGATCGGCATGTCAACGGACATATCAACCGGCAGATCGGGAGACGCTGCCGTCTCATCGGCACCGTCGGCATCATCAGCGGATGGCTGTGGAACCAGGAACTCCGTCTTGCACTTCGGGCATTTGCCTTTGGTCCCGGCTTTTTCGTCCTTGATCTTCAGAACCGATTCACATCCGGTACAGGTGTATCGAATCGTCATGGACCTTACTCAGGATACAGGACCCAAAAAGTACTGAGAAACGGCTTGCGACCGCTACCGGATCTTATCGCCCGGACCTCTGAAAGCCAGTTGCGAACATCACCAGAACAGCGCAAAAAAAGACGCCAGGCCGCTCCGGGCGACCTGGCATCTGAATTTTCGGCGAATGTCATCAGAAGTTCGGAACTGGAACACCGCCGGAGATGTTTCCAAGCGACTGCCAGATCTGAAGGCTGACTGACTTGCCGATGGCTCGTGCAGAACCATCCGCCAGGGCAGCCAGGCAGATGTCGCCATGGGCCGAGCCAGCGAAGCCGTAGAACTTCTGCTTGTTTGGCCCGTCCAGCGTGGAGAACATGGATGCGGCACCGCCCCAGGCCCAGCCATCGTTCGCTACCTGATCGAAGTTGTTCGGAATGCGAATCTTCACACCTTCGAATCGTTCTGCTTCGGAGATGATGATCGTCTGCGAAGTGCCGTCCTTAATGTCGCCCATGCGGACAGAGCTGTTCACATACAGGATCCCCAGGTTGTTGCCAATCTGGTTGAAGTTGTTGGCTGGTGTTCGAACCTGATTGTTGTAATAAGCAATCTGATCGGCCGACAGGTCATAAGGAGATCGTGTTGCCGGATTGAAGACAACACCAGACCCTGCACAGCCAGCGTAGTCGTTGCCGCCACCACGAATGCCTGTGGACAGTTTTCGAGGAGCATCGGTGTCCAGGAACTTGTTGTAGGCGAATGACTTCTGGTCCACCTTCCCTCGGCGTGACGGGCAGTAGAAGCCGGGAATCTCCGCCTGAGCAGGGGCGTAACCAATTCGCTGCCACACAAGATTCTGGGAGTTGTCGTACTGGATCTCAGCATTACCGTAAACGTTGTAGTCGGCTCGCCACAGATCCGCGACGTTCCCCTGTTCAACGTACGGCAGGATATGGAACATCCAGCTGGTGCCATGCAGTCCAAGGTTCTGGCTATCTTCGTATGGTTCACGAGGATCGCGGTACTGCGGAACACCGGTCGCGATCTGATCGCCCAAACGCAGTGTCGAAATCATCCCCGGAGGAAACACGCTGTGGGCAGATTCGTAGTTGTGCATCGCCAAAGCCAGCTGCTTCAAATTGTTGATGCACTGTGTTCGACGTGCTGACTCGCGTGCCTTTTGAATGGCTGGCAACAAAAGTGCAACCAGAATGGCAATGATTGCAATGACCACAAGCAGCTCAATGAGCGTGAAGCCTCGTGTCCGTTTCTGTAAGGTTCTCATCAATGTCTCCCGTGCTGACAGACGCCCAAAGGATCTGTAAATGTACACTCAAAAATTGCGTTGAGACCACAACCCCGGCGAGAAACAGACCCGTTACGCCTGCCGGTTTGTTCAACGATTCCGCTGAACAGCACATATCATTCCCTGAATTCCAGGCGCAGGCAAGATTTTCAGGCCTTTTTCCTTCGTTCCGAGACACTCTGGTGGCATGAACCGGAAAGGTTCTCCAGTATTTCGGGTTCGATCCTCAACGCTCACTTTTCGCCGAACACTGCAAAAAGGCCTGAAAACAGCTTAAGTCGCAGGAATTTCCACGCTTACGGCCGTTTTGCCAGGCGACAAAGGATCGCGGCCCCTTCTCGGATCATCTCATCGCTCGCCGCAAATGAAACACGGAAATGAGTATCCGTGGGACTGAAAACGTTGCCCGGGATGATCAGCAGATTGTTGCGAATTGCTTCAGCCACAAACTCGGAACCTGTCCCCCATGGCGCTTTCAGGAACAGATAGAACGCGCCTTCACCACCATGAATCTCATAGTGGTCCTTGAGCAGACTGACCAGCAGATCTCGCTTTCGCTTGTAGTCTGCAAGGTTGTCCTGAAGGTCCAGTTCCCATGCCGTGACCCCGGCCCACTGCACCGGATGGGGTGCACAGACAAACGTAAACTGCTGCAGCTTCAGCATCTGCTGAATCAGGTACTGCGGACCGTGGATAAAGCCCAGCCGAAGTCCCGTCATCGAATGGGACTTGCTGAATCCGTCAATCACGATGGTTCGATCATTCCATTCGGCAGGGCTATGAAACGGATGGTCGTAGCAGAAGGCCCGATAGATCTCATCACTGATCAGCGCGATGTTTTTTTCCGCCGCCAGCTCCGCCAGAGCTTTCACTTCTTCTTTCGAAGCAACGGCCCCCGTCGGATTGGCCGGGCTGTTGAACAGGATCACTTTGGTTCGTGGAGTAATCGCCTTGCGGACTTCTTCAATTCGAATGCGGAAATCCGGATACGTCGAAACCTGAACAACGTTTCCTCCGGCCAGTGTCGTCAGGTGTCGATACATCACAAACCAGGGATCGAAGACAATCACTTCGTCACCCGGGTTGATCAAAGTACACAGAGCCAGCATCAAAGCGCCGCTGGTTCCGGATGTGACAAAGATCTTTCGATCCGGGTGTCCATAACGCTGATTCACATCGTCCTGAAGCAGCTTCAGAAGCGGCGCGATGCCCTGAGTCTGGCTGTAGGCGTTTTTGCCTTCCTGAACGGCCTTGCAAAGAGCATCCTTGATTGGCTGCGGCGTATCAAAATGCGGCTGCCCGATGCTCAGGTTGACCGGACGCTCCATGGTCGCTGCCAGATCGAACACCTTTCGAATTCCAGAGGCGTCAATGCGATGCATCCTGTCCGCAATCCACGATTCACTCACGTTTGACTCTTTCGTTTCCCATAAATCTCGACCGTGCGGAGGCGATGCCGCCTGGTTCGCCTGAATTCCTGCACGCACTTCGCGCCATTGTGACGACCCCAAGATGGTCTCACAACGGTTGGCCGCTTATTCTGTCGCCGTACCAGAGACTGTCCTTCTTCTGGCAGAACCCTTCTTTTCCGTCTGGATTCAGACACGACATGACTTCAACTCCTGCAAGCCTGACTGAACTCGAACAAAAGCGATACGAGTGGCAAATGTGGAGCCCTCAGTGCGGTGAGGCAGGGCAGCTTCGACTGAAGCGATCAACGGTTCTTGTTTCGCGTGTCGGTGGAGTCGGCGGCAGCGCGGCGATGGCACTTGCAGCCGCGGGAGTTGGTCGTCTGATTCTTGCTCACAGCGGCCCGCTCAGGACGGATGACCTGAATCGCCAGCTGCTGATGAAGACAGAGGCCGTTGGCACTTCCAGAGTCGAATGTGCCGCAAAGCGATTGAGGGAAATCAATCCGCACATCGACATTGTGGAAGTTCCAGAGAACATCAGCGACTCGAATGCCGCATCACTGGTGGCTCAGGCAGACGTCGTGGTCGATGCCGCTCCGCTGTTTGAAGAACGCTTTGCCATGAACAAAGCCGCGGTGGAACTTCAAAAGCCTGTCGTGGAATGTGCCATGTATGACTTTTCCGCCCGAGTGATGACCGTGTTGCCAGGTCAAACCGCCTGTCTCCGCTGCGTCTATCCGGACACTCCGGAACACTGGCGCCGACAGTTTCCCGTCTTTGCAGCCGTCTCCTCCATGACAGGATCGCTGGCTGCCGCTGAAGTCCTGAAGCTGCTGCTGGACGCCGGACAGACTCTGGCCGGGCAAATGCTGACCGTGGATCTGCTTTCGATGACTTTTCGCAGATTGCCAGTCGAAAGAAAACGCGATTGTCCGGTCTGCGGTTCCGTCAGCAGCGACAGGCTCTGAGTGTCGGGAGATCTTCAGGCCATGAATTGACGCAACGGCCTTTCACCACAAAGATGCCCGGTTGCCCGACTTCACACCTGCCGCGGTGGCCGAGGTCGCGCCGGACAATTACCAGTCTCATGATGAACCCTGCAAAAGGAGTCGATCATCTGTGGTTCAATACAGTTTCACCGGAAAAAATGCGCTGATTACGGGATCGTCCAAGGGGATCGGCAGAGCAGCCGCCATCTCCCTGGCCCGTGGTGGCGCGAATGTCGCGATCAACTGCAGTGGCAGCAAGGCTCAGGCCGAAGAGGTTGCAGCGGAAATTCGAAGCCTTGGCCAAAAGGCGATCGTGATCGTCTGTGACGTGTCCGACCAGAAGGCCGTCGAAGCAATGGTTCAGCAGACCGTTGACACCTTTGGCAGTCTTGACATGTTCGTTTCAAATGCCGTCTACAGCGATCGCGAACTGATGGTGAAAGCCAACATGGAAGGCTTTCGCCGAACGATCGAAGTCAGCATGTGGGGCGCGCTGCATGGTGTCCGCGCGGCGGCTCAGCAAATGCTGAAGCAGACCACTCGAGGACGTATCACCGTCGTCAGTTCACCGCATGCGATCATCCCGTTTCCAACCGCCATGGCCTACAACATGGCCAAGGCCGCGATTGACCACATGGCTCGAACCGCAGCGATTGAACTTGTCCGCGAAGGAATCCGAGTCAACATCTTCCATCCCGGCTGGATCGATACTCCGGGAGAACGCAAATTCTTCAGCGAAGACCAGCTGAAGGAAGGCGGGCAGAGCATGCCGATGGGACGTCTGGGGACTGCCGAAGAAATGGCTCACGGGATCTGCTTCACTCTCAGCGATGAAGCGGAATACATGACCGGCACGACGCTCACAATGGACGGAGGCGTCGGACTTCCCTGGTGGTCAAAGCGAACGGAAGGCAAGCAGTAATTCAGAGCGGCTTGCTCACCACGGTTCATGTCGATGCAAAAACAAAACCTCCGCCGAAGATCACTCTTCGGCGGAGGTTTTTTGATCTCAGACCCTGAATTACGCTGCGCCGATCAGGCCGCCTTGCGCTTCACAGCCATATAGTTTGTGGTCAGGAACTGCTCGTGAGCTTCGCGGTACTTCTTGATTGCTCGCAGATAACCTCGCGGTGTGATGCGAAAGACCTGCATGTCGCGCTGATTGAAGAACTGATAGAAGTCGCGGAAGTAGGTGCGAGTATCCACGTTGCAGCCACCAAACTCATAGGTGACAGCGTCGATGCGATCCGCAGCAAACATCCCCTCAGCGCCTTTCAGCACTTCGTGTTCGTGACCTTCGACGTCAATTTTCAGCAGATGAATTCGCTCAATGCCGTTGGCTTTGCAGTAATCGTCCACGGTCTGAATCTCAACAGTCTGAGTCAGATTCATGGTCTTGCCGACGTGATCAAGGTCTCGCCGGGTCAGTGAGCTCAGGCCCGAACCTGGTCGATCAGAATACAGCGTTGCCGTTCCCGGACTCGCTCCCAGAGCAAACTTGTTAAGCCGGATGCTGCTGCAGTTTCGGTGAGCCGCAGAGAGTTTCTCGTAGGCATCCGACGATGGCTCGAAAGAATGAAGGGTCATGCGAGACATGTCGCAGTGCTCCCGCATCAGACTGGCGAACTGGCCAATGTTGGCTCCCACATCAAACACGCACAGACGTCCCTCTGACGCGGGATAGCTGTTCACGTGCCGCACCAGGCTCATCTCACCGCTCGTTGCAACTCGAGTCCCCGCGCCGACACCCATCAGATAGTGGGAGAACTTGACGTTGTATTCAAGCAGGCTCTGGCACAGTCCGTTGCCTGTGAAAACGCTGAATGCTCGTTTGATGATCGACATGTCTGTTACTCACTCGAAAAACAAATCTTCACGGCTGAATGGGTTTTGACTTCAGAGATCACCACTGAAGACTGTTCGCTTATGCGGCTTTCGCTGCTCGACCTGTTTGTGCGATATCGGTCCACTCGACAAGACCTGTTCCGGACCAGTGGCCAAAGGATGTCAGATCCAGTTTCGGTCGGTTGATGGCACGCCAGATATGAAGCATGTTCCACAGGCGAATGTCATCGAACACAAGCAGAGGCTGCTTCGGCAAACGTGAACGTCCGAGGTTCTTCAGGAACTGCTCTTCAAAGGTGACGTTCTTGGGCCCGTCAACAAAGATCAGATCCGCCTGCTGCAGCAGTGACTCCTGCTCCGCAAAGACCTTTGGATCTGCAAGGTCGCAGATGCGCTGTTCAATGGTTCCCGTGGCGAAGTCTTCTTCGCGAAGATGAGTATGGCCGATGGTCCGCCAGGGCAGAATATCGTAGGTCACCAGCTTCGCGCCCGATTTGAGTCGCGCGGCCATCGCCAGCGCGGACAGGCCTGTGTACGTTCCGATTTCAACCACAAGCTTTGGCTGCAGGATATCAATGAGTCCTGCCAGGAGCCGGTAATGTTCGCCAGGCCATACGTCCGGCCAGTACGGCGGGTTCTGCACTCGAGCACTGACTTCCGGCAACTGAATGCCACCTGCCGCCTGAACCGCTTTCATTGAGACATCAATCAGTCTCTGGCTCGGCACTGCAGGCTCATCATCCATCGAGGAGATGAGGGAGAGTTCGTAATGACGGCACTCAAACGGCGCTTTGAGAATCGTGGACTTCGCCAGTTTTCGAAGATTGCGACTGAGTGACATCCTTCACTTCCTTGTGAATTTCTGTCGGTTGCAAGGTTCCGCAACCCGAGTTCTTTCAGCATCCAGCTGGTGAATGAAGGGTGGACCCGTCACTCCGCTTTTGCAGGTAATGTACGTTTGATGAAGGGAACAGGGCAACACCAAACCCGGAACCAGTTTTGGTCAAAAATCGCCCCATTTCGCGCTGCAGAAGACCTATCTGCGCATCACGCAGTCCCAAAGAAAAAGCCCGGCCAAAATCTGACCGGGCTTTCCACTTCAGAGCTGGTGAAACCAATGTTTCTCAAGCATTGTTCGACGGCTGAGGACCTTTTGGGCCATCTGGACCTCGGTTGTTGTCCGGACCCCGGTTGTTGTCTGGACCTCGGTTGTTGTCTGGACCCCGGTTGCCGTCCGGGCCGCGATCCTGCTGTGGGCCAAATCCTGGACGGCCAAATCCCTGTGGTCCAAAATTACCCCGTCCAAAATTACCCCGTCCAAAATTACCCCGTCCAAAATTACCCGGGCCAAAATTCCTGGGGCCAAAATTCCTGGGGCCAAAATTCCTGGGGCCAAAATTCCTGGGGCCAAAGTTCCCTGGTCCAAAATTGCCTCGGCCAGAGTTTTGAGCGCCAAATCTAAAGCCCTGTGGACCAAAGCCGAATCCCTGTGGGCCGCGGAATTGTGGACCGCGAGATTGTTCGCCTCGTTCTGATCCTCGACGATCAGCGATACGAGAGGGTCCCTGGTTTTCATGGCCACGAACTGAACGTCCTTGTTCTTTCACGCCTTCAGGACCACGGCCTTCAGCCCGTCCAACTTCCGGACCACGCCGCATTCCGCCTCGAAACTCTGGTCGACGACCGCGGAATGCCATCTGAGGACCTCGCTGATTTCCCGGTCCCCGATGATCACCACGAGCAGCACTGCGATGTCCATCGCGCCCCTGGCCGCCTCGATGGAAACCCTGTGGGCCGCGGAACGCGACTCGTCCATTTGGTCGGCCCGTTCGAGCTCCTGCGCTGCGTCCGTGCCGTCCCATGGCAAAGCCGGATGAGCGACCACGTCGGCTGCTTTCGCTTCGGTGAGCCATCTGTGCACGCGGGCCTCGTGAATCACGAGCACCAGCCGAACGATGTCCATCTCTGTTTCCGCGATGACCACCGCGATGTTCACTGCGATCGGCAACTCGTCCTTCGCCGCGACCTTCTGACCTGCGGCCTTCAGTCTGTCGTTGTGCTACATCACGGCTTCGGCGAGCACCCTCTTCACGCTCGCGACCACCTTCGGGACTGTCGCGACGATCTCGATTTTCTCCCTCGCCCCTTCGTTCCTCGCCCCTTCGTTCCTCGCCTCGTGGCTGATCGCCTCTTGACCCTCTTGGCTGATCACCACGCGGCTGATCACCGCGATGATCTGCAGGCCGATCGCCTTCGCGACGTTCACCTTCACGGCGTTCACCTTCACGGCGTTCACCTTCACGGCGTTCACCGTCTCGACGCTCCCCGTCAGGGCGTTCACCCCGCGGAGCATCCTGTATGTAAGAAACGAACGCTGGTGTCACTTGCACCAGGTTTGCGATCGTGTCGGAAACGCGTGAGCCCTGTTGTTCCTGGTTCGGAACAAAGATAGCCAGTGCCAGTGGGACAAGGATCGAGTTCATAACCTGCTCCTGAGTGGGATGATTCACGCTTCGGCGAAGAATTGCCTGAAGGTGAGCTTCGTGGTTCTTGTTGCAGCGCCTGTCCTTTTCACCGAATCAGTGTGCCGGACCGGCCTGTTTATTGACTGCCGCAGATGCGCTTTTCGCAGTTCATCCAGGGACGACACAGTCTACATGAACGAAACATGAAGACTGACGTAGGTGTTTTGTTCCGGAGGTGTTGCTGATTTCTGAGTCGTCTTGCATTCAAACACCGCTCCTCTCCAAACTGCGCCGCGAATTTCTTCTTTTTTGCCAAAGACCCGGAAGCCGCCATGTCTGCTGTCTGTGTTCTGGATCATCTCGTTGTCACTGCACCGACACTTGATGCGGGGGTCCGCTACATCGAACGGACACTTGGCTGCTCGATGCATCCAGGCGGGCGGCATGTTCGCCTGGGAACACACAATGCCCTTCTGAGGGTCGGTGAGGACTGCTACCTGGAGGTCATTGCGATCGATCCATCAGCAGCTCCCGTTTCACGAACGCGCTGGTTCGATCTGGATTCTCAATCTGCTGAACACAGCGTTCCTCGACTGGCAACCTGGGTGATGCGAACACCCGACATCGTTGCTACTCTGGCAAAGACACACTTCGATTTTGGTCCCGTTGAACCAATGTGCCGCGGCGCATTGGAGTGGCTCATCACGATTCCTGAAGACGGTCGGCTGCTGTGCGAAGGAATCATGCCATCACTGATTGAATGGAAGTCACCTGATCTGCCGGCGTCTCGACTTCCGCTGTCAGGCGTCTCACTGACTCGACTGGAACTTCATCATCCGGAAATCCACACCGCACAGTCGCAGCTCGCACAGTGCGGACTTCAGGGGCCAGTCACGTTTCACTCAAGTCCTTCGTCCGGCACAGCGGAACTCAGGGCAGTCTTTGAAACGGCGCGCGGCACAATTGTGATTTCCTCATGTCCGAAGTGAATTGTCCTCCGAAGTGAATTGTCCAAAGTCGGATCTGTCAAAATGCGATTCGGAGGCTTATCATTGCACCCCCCGACAGGTCCGGTTTCGTGATCGCGTCATGAAGCCGGCTCACAGTGAACCACTTTGTTCCCGCCCACCACAAATTCCAGGGCCCTGCCATGCATTCCTATGAGACTCGTCGCTCGCTGCTTACGACTGCGGCACTGACATCGGCCGTGGCAACTCCTGCCGGCCGTTCACTGCTCGCTGGAATGGTCTCCGAACAGGAAGCCGCGTCTGCACCGTCTTCAGCTGAACCAGCAGGAAAAGGGAAGGCCAAAAGCTGCATCTTCATCTGGCTGGGCGGCGGTGCAGCGCAGATTGACACATGGGACCCAAAGGTCGTTGGAGATCCCAAACAGGGAAACAAGAAACCCGGCTCTGCGTACCCTTCGATCCCAACAGCCATCTCCGGTGTCAGCGTCTGTGAACATCTTCCGAAGATGGCAGCTCGACTCGATCGCGGCTGCGTGATTCGCTCGGTTCACCATGAAGTCATTGACGAACATGCCGCAGCAGTGAATCGCATGCACGTCGGACGCGCTCCGACAGGCACAACGGTCTATCCATCCATTGGTTCTGTCGTGTCACATGAACTCGGTTCTTCGGACAGTGAAGTCCCGGCCTACATTGTCATGGGTTATCCAAGCGCGACTCGCGGGCCGGGGTTCCTTGGTGCAAAACACAATTACATTTATCTGATCGACACCGAGAGTGGCCCGGCAGGATTGCAGAGGCCGTCTGATGTGACCGCCGATCGACTTGCTCGCCGACAGAAACTGCTTGGCCACATGCGAGACGATTATCGTCGCCGCTACAGCGGCTTCCGTGTCGTGGAAGATTATGTCGACGCAGGTCTGCAGGGTGATAAACTTGCCGGACCCAAATTTGCGTCAGTCTTCAATCTGAAGTCCGAAGACCCCAACCTTCGCAACGCGTATGGAAGTGAATTCGGGCAGCGATGCCTGCTGGCTCGACGACTGGTCGAAAGCGGCGTCCGTTTTGTTGAAGTGGCATTCAATCTGAACTTCATCAACGGAACCGGCTGGGATACTCATAACGACGGACAGCTCAACCAGCATGTTCTGATCCAGGAGCTGGACAAATCTCTTGCGGCCCTGATCGACGATCTTGAACAGCGCAACCTGCTGGATTCCACTTTGATTGCGATCGGAACAGAATTCGGCCGCCCTCCGGAATTTGATGGCGGCGGCGGGCGAGGACATCAGGGCGCGGCATTCAGCGTTCCTCTGTTTGGTGGCGGCCTCAAGTCAGGGCTGGTCATCGGAGAGACGGATGAGTTCAGCCGCAAAGTCATCTCTCGACCAGTGTCTGTTCCGGATCTCCATGCGACAATCTATGCGGCTCTGGGAATCGATCCGGCCAAAGAGCTGTACGACGGCAACCGCCCAGTCCCTATCACAGACCACGGAACACCAATCGCCGAACTGTTGTCGTGAATGTTGACCCATGTTCAGGTTGAATTGCTGATCTTCCTTCCCTTTTTGACGAAAATGCACAGTCTGGCGAGACTTTGCGGCCTGCTTCTGTGCTCTTCGGCACATCAGTCCTACACTTCCCGCGACGTTAAAGGGAAGGAGTCTGCTTCAGTCTGCGAATGAAAATCGACTGACAATTGCTGTTTGTCAGGTATCGCACTCGAGGTGAGTGGCGAGGACTGAAGGTGATGCAGCGAACGACCGTCCGGCATTCGAGCGATAGCCCAGGATCACCAGACTGAACCGGGCAAATCGAACTGTCAGCAGGTCATCGAGCCGGGTTTGTTCCGGCCGAACCAAAGCACTTCTGGAAAGAGCGGCGGACGTTTCTGCGCTGAGATTCTCCTCTGTCGATGTCATTGGGAGTGATAAGTTCATGCGAAAGAGTTTGATTACCGGACTGGCTGTTGTGGCGATTGTGTTTGCGTCACAGGAATCTGCATCGGCAAAGAACCGGAACCGAAATCGAAATCGCGTTCAGATGATGCCCGTGATGCGGGCCTCGCAGCCAGTCTATCGAACGGTGACACCAACCACTTCTCTGTCACCCACACCTGCGGCTTCGACGACGACAACAACCAGCACTGCACCTGCAGAGAATTCTTCCGGCATTGTTCAGGCCAGTGCTGTGAAATCAGAGTCGTCCGCAGTTCAGCCAGCCTCTGCGTCAACAACCACTGAAACCAAAGCTGAACCAGTGAAGAGCGGCTGGATGGTCGCTGCTGAAATGGAAGCCAGCACCGGCGGTCCAACAACGCACGCCTATTCCGCCGGTCAGCTGGCATCGATTGCCGGCTATCCAGGAGCATCCGTATTCGTCGGTGTCGGCATGAACGGAATGACCTGCCGACCTGGCTACGGAACACTGGTCGCTGAAGCCACCGTCAATGGCAAGACCTGCCGCATCTGGCTGCGATAGTTGATCCGTCAGAGGAATGATGACGGAACGAAATAGATCCGTCACCGACCTACGAGTCTCTCCGGCAGCAGCTGCAGTCCTGCAGTGACTGACTCCGGAGAACTTGATTGATGACAGCAGAGTTTCAAGGGGACGTGGCGGAATCATTCGTCACTTGAGCAGGCAGAATCTGCACGCTCACCCTTTGATGGCTCTGCTGTTTTCGTTTGCGCTGCTTCAAAACCGAACGAGCCGTTGCCGCAAGACTCAATTCAGCGGCAATCCCTTCAGCAGTTGAGCGGCCTGTGAGGCGTAGAACGCGACTCGATCGCGGGCCAGCTGGCAAAGTGCTTTATCGTCGTTCCCGTCATGCAGCTGCTTCAGATCTTCTGCCGACAGCGGTTCTCCGTAAACCACCTGGATCCTTCCGGGACGCACGAACCACGCGCCACGCGGCATCACTCGCCCGGGCCCCGCAAGCCCCACAGGATAAATCGGCTGATTCGTTCGGCGAGCCAGTGCGAGGAAGCCAGGACGGAAATCCTGAACCTGATCGTCGCGGGAACGAGTGCCTTCCGGAAAAATCCCAACCAGAAATCCCTGCTCCAGTCTTTCCATCGCCACGCGAATGCTGCCACCGCGTGCTGCTTCGCGACTGATCGGAATGACATAGGTCTTTCGGAGAATCCATCCCACCACTGGAACGCGAAACAGGCTGTCCCGCGCCAGGAATGAGACGGGGCGTTTCAGCAACACAGCGACCAGCAAAGGATCCAGGAAGCTCTGGTGGTTGATCAGCAGCAAACCGCCTCGCTGATTGTCCAGTCGTTCCTGTCCCGCAATGCTGACTCGCAGCCACGATCGACACACGATCCAGAACAGCACATGAAAGATCCGCCAGACGCTGTTCCGCTCCAGCATCGCTCCGCGAGTCTCTGCTGATGATTCTGATGGCGTCTGCTGACGTTCCAACTCTGACACAGTTTCGCTCACTCGTACGTTCGAAACTTATTCGCCAACGAAGGTCCGACCATCCCAGGCAACGACCTGTCGCAGAAACGCTTCGGCTCCCTTTGCGAATTCCGCGAACAGATGCTCGCCTTTGTCCGCGGACGCAAACTGAGGCGAACCCATGTGCCCCGGTGCGGTTCGATCTTTCGTCGTCCATCCTCGGTAGGCCGGCTCAAATCCGAAGTCGACCGGGACTGTCTTCAGTTGTCGGATATCTTTGACGAGTTCCGGGTGAATGCGAAGGATCATGGACGTTTCCCATTCGCACGCATGTCCCATGGACTTCTGCACCAGGTCCGCGCGAGTTTCCCAGGGGCGAGCGAAATCCCAGTAGGTGGCGAACAGCAAGAGCAGGTCCTGGCGATCACGATAGCGCTGGCGAGTTTCAAACACGGCCTGCTTGCCGGGAACGATGTTGCCTCCGTGCCCGTTCAGAAACACGATCCGCCGAAAACCATGCTGGATGGCCGTGTCCATCTGCTCGTTCAGCATGTCCAGATAGGAACGCGGTCGCGCGGAGATGGTGCCGGAGAAGTCCATATGATGATCAGAATTGCCAAGCCACTGAAGCGGAGCAAACAGGACTTCCGAATGCAGTCTCTGTGACAGTCGCCGCACGACTTCGCCCAGCAGCATGCTGTCTGTTGCAACAGGCAGATGATGTCCGTGCTGCTCAATGGCAGCAACGGGAACAACAAGCGGTGTGTCAGGAGCGAGGGCCTGAATTTCCGGCCACGTCAGATCGGTCCATTGCATTCGAGGAGACTCTCTAAGATCAGGTATTCATGGGGCGCGACGTTGATCATAACGCGTCGCCGCGGCTTGCCCAATTCACTTGCCTCGCAGGCGCCGGACGATTCGTCGAGTTGTATCGCGCAGCATCATTTTCAACAGGTAAAGCCGATCCCCGCGCATCAGGGGATGCTGATGGAATTTTTCAGTCTCGTAGCCCCAGGCATACATTCCATACTGAGCAATCTCTTCGATCGTACGAATCTGATCAGCCGTCAATTCCTGACGAAAACGACCAACTCGCGCGGGCGACAGCGGTTCCGCAAGCCTGGTGTGATGCGACATTCCTGCAACGGCTCCGAAGCCCGTAGTCTCTGGCTTCCCTGCGGTCGTGTGAGCTTCCAGGGCGGACAGGGCTTCTGAGCGATCTCGACCGAGAAATTCAGCAAGCCGGATGAGCGTCTTCTCCGGTTCGACACAAAGATCTTCGTAGCGAACCTCGGTGCGCTGCGGAGCCGGAACAATTCGTTCTCCCATCAGCCAGCAGCCCACGTACGTGTGCCATTCGAAGGCCGCCGCTGCCAGATCCTCCGCGCCGAACTTCATTTTGATGATCGAACAGACGATGTCCCGCGGGTCCCGCATCATGTGCACAAAGCGAGCATCCGGAAACAGTTCCAGCAGGGCCGGGATCGCCATGACATACAGCGGAGTATTGTCGCCGATGTACTCCAGTTCGTGCCAGGGAACGGGTGATTCCAGCTGCCAGACATAGTGCATCCACGCAGTCGGACCAGACAGCGAATATTGCTGGCAGAATTGCCGGAAGCCTTCTTCCGTCGCCCGCTTTTCCCATCGCTCTGATTCCAGCCATGAATTCGTTTCCACCACGAGCTTTTCGAAGCTGGAACGATCATCCATGGACTTCAGCAGAGGCATACAGAGCCCGATGTATCCCGTTTCCTTGGAAATATGGATTCGGGGAAAACGGTTCAACAAAGACGACGTGATGGTTGTCCCTGTGCGACCACTGCCCAAAATGAAGATCGGTGTTGGCTGGACCATGATTTTGTGTTTTTCCCCCGAATGACGTCTTCGGCTCATGAGCATACCTGAACAATTCGAACGATGGCAAGCGGACTGGCAGGCCAGGCAGGGATTGGAACGAACGTGCTCAGTTCGCTGGCTTTGGAATCCCCAGGCGGAGCCGCTGAGCAACGTGACTCTGCGAGAATTCAATGGCGCTTTGCTCGACATCCGCCCGGCGACCTCTGCGGAGGAGAATGCCTGTCTGCCCGCCATTCTCGTCCCGCCGCTCGTGAATGCGCATACTCATCTGGAGTTCTCCGAGCTTGCTGAACCCATCGAACCGGCTCGGCCTTTCCCCGAATGGATACGGTCTGTCATCCGCTTCCGTCAGCAGCGTGGCCACAACGGAGACGTGTGTCTCGGTGCCGGCTTGAACGAATACAATTCCAATGGCGTGGGACTGGTGGCTGACATCGCCACGACCGACATACTGCCGGATCACCCGGCGGTGGAGTGCATTCGCTTTCGAGAAGCGATCGGGTTGCTTCCCGAGAGAATTCAGCAGCAGTCCGCCGTGGCGATGTCATTCCTCCAGCAACATCAAGATTCGCGAAACACAGGCCTGAGCCCTCACGCGCCGTACACCGTTCACCCGGATTTGATGGATCAGTTGATGTCGATAGCGGAGCAGTTTCAGGTTCCCGTCGCGATGCATCTGGCCGAGACGACTGAGGAGCTCGAACTGCTGCAGAGCGGAACCGGTCCGCTGGCGGAATTCCTCAGGAGCATGAACCTGTTCGACTCGCGAACGTTCCCCGGTCGGCGGACCGTACGAGAATTCCTCGAACAGTTATCCCGCGCGCCGCGAGCACTGGCGGTTCATGGGAACTACTTCAGCGATGAAGATCTTCGATTCCTGCAACAGCACCCACAGATCACGACCGTGTATTGCCCGCGAACGCATGCGTGGTTCGGCCACTCGCCGCACCCGATCGGGCAAATGAAGCAGATGGGTCTGAACGTAGTGCTGGGAACCGACAGCCGAGCATCCAACCCGGACCTTTCCATCTGGAAGGAACTGCAGCACCTTATCGTCCACCAGCCTCAGATTCCGACGGCTGACCTGCTGGCCATGATCACCACAACCACCGCCACCGCCCTTGGCCATCCTCAGGTTTCCCAGCCGCTCATCGCTGGCTCTCGTCTGTCCGGCACTCTGATTACCGCCACCTCCCGCCTGCCATTCCGGTCGCTTCTGGGTCACCCCGAAACCTATCCGGTCCTGCGCATTTCGTAGCCGAACGGTTTTTTGTAACTGACTGAAATTGAACACGTTACGACGAATCCAAAGACCTCAGGTGCATGGCACCTGAAGCTGGGAGCCGACCGTGGATGAATGACAGATTTTGTTTCGCGGATACGGAAACTATGATCCGGATTCGCGGCCCGGCGTTTGGCCGGTTCGAGGATGCTGAAATTGTTTACCTGTCTGTCCTGTGAATGATCTATGCCCGCCAGTGAAGCCGATCGTCAGCTTGTTCAGCGAATTCGTGCCGGGGAGGCGGATGCGTGGCAGCAGTGCATCGACCTGTACGAAGGCCGTCTGCTGGCATTCGCGAGGACTCGGCTGCAGGATCGCAGCTCGGCAGAAGACATTGTTCAGGAAACGTTTCTCGGGTTCCTGAAGGCTCTGCCGAATTACGATGATCGAACGCCGCTGGAATCGTGGCTGTTCTCCATCGCGGCTCACAAGCTGGTGGACTTCATGCGTCGTTCCGGTCGTCGGCCGGTGCTGCCGTTGCTGACTTCCGAATCCAAAGACGGAGCGATCCGAGATCTCACCGGGCCGGGTCGTGCCGCGTCCAGCATGATGCGAAGCAGCGAAAAGACCAGAGCGGAATCGACGCTTGTCGAAACGGTCCTGCGTGATCTGATTCAGGACTTCAAACGCACGGGTGCCTGGGAACGCCTGCAGTGTGTGGAACTGATCTTTGTGCTTGGCTGGGCCAACAAAGATGTGGCCATTCGTTTGAACCTGACGGAGCAGGCGGTTGCCAATCACAAGTTCTTCGTCGTGCAGAAGCTCAAGGATGCCGCCAAGTCGGCCAAACTGCAGAACAGCGCGCTGTCCGCGCTGGGACTGGAATAGTCGGCGGGACGCGGCAAACAGACTTTGGGTCAAGATTCGTTCTGCGTTGCAGTCACCGGAGGGCTCGCGCCCTTCCGCTATTTCGTTTGACCGCGGGCCGTGCGTTAGCCGTGGCCTTTGAACTCTTCCATGATGTTGTAAGCGTACTGGCGCACGAGCGAGTCTTTGTCGTTCTTCAATGCCCGCATTGCCGTAAACCACGGTTCGGCCGTCAGCTTCCAATACGACAGTGACAACAGCGCGAGCCGACGAGTTGTCGCGTTGGAATCCGTCAGATGCTCTGCGATCGCCGGAAGAATTCTCCTGGCGTTACTCTTGCCCAGCTTTCGCCGACCGAGGACGAGAATGGCATGCTGTCGCAGACGAGGCTCCTCCAGCATCAGTCCTCGCAGCGCTTCGTCGATGTCCGCGGACTCGATTTCGATGTGCGTAGCTCCCGGTGCAATTTCCGATTCAACTAGTTGGCGAACCTCGCTGGAGTTCATGGCCAGAAGCTGTTCCGCAGGTCGATAATCGAGCCTTATGCCGCGGCCACTCGCACGATCCTTGAGCCTGACCATGAGTCCGTAGACGGCTGCTTCCTGAGACGACTTCGTTTTCGCGGCTTTGAGCAGAAAAGCCAAATCCCCCAGCAGTCCAAGCGACCTCGCGGAATGTTCTGCATTGCCCTGTTCTCCAGCAAGAACAGAGTTCCGGAGGGCTTTGATCACAGACGCGTCTGCAATTCCAAGATCGCCAAGCAGCGAGGCCGCACACCAGCCATCCTCCGGATCGTTCATTTTCCTGATCAGCGCAGGAATGGCATCCTTACCGAGTGCCAGGATCTGCTTTTCGTAGGAGTACATGTCCGCCATGTAGAACTCGAGCTTCGAGTTCTTCGACGCCCCCTTTGGCGCCTGCTTCTGTTCGAACTCCGAAAAGTGCTTCTTGAACAGTTTCGCCGGTACGCACCTTCGGACGAGATCCAGGTCATCAGCTTCGTGATCAATGTAGACGACGAAATCGGGCGTGACCTGAGGCGACTTCGCAAAGGCGCGGTACAGCGATTTGGCGACTCGAACAAGCTTTTCCCATTTGGCAAGCCGGCTTCTGGAAGGAAAAATCTCCAGCCAGTCCCAGTCGGCACTGTTCCACTTTCCACCACCTTCGTCATCATTCTCCTGAGCGCCTTTCCGCTTTGCTTTGATCGCATTCACGGCAAGCTGCGGGATCGTAATGACACCATCAAGTTCGCTGTAACACTCATGGAACGCCATCGCGTAGGCGTGCCGGGAAGCGTTACGCTTGATCCAGCGGTTCATTCCCAGCGTCGCTTCGGTTGTCAGTACCTCTTCCAGTTGTTTCCAGTCAAACATCAGCAGTCTCCATGTCGTGGAACACTTCAGTCTACGAAGACAAACTCGTTCAGGTTCAGAAGCAATCTGCAGAGCGCCGGCAGACCATGGTTCGCACGATACTGAATCATCTGTGACTTTTCAGCTGCGTCCGGCGTGCGCCCCGCCAGCAGCCGGAAGGCTCGATCAATCTGAGCATCCGCATCCGCGGCTTCCGACTCGAGGCGTGCGGCAAAATGTCGTGCCATCGTGACATTAAAGCCGTTATTCAGCAGTGACAGTGCCTGCAGGGCCGTCAGAGTTTCGTGGCGTCGCGGGGTGCTTTGCGAAGAGTCAGCACAGTCCAGTGTCGTCATGTACGGATCAGGCTGCGATCGGACGATGAAGCGGTAAACGCTGCGACGATGAGAGCGAGCATCATCCGGGTTGAACTTGTAATACTCATAGTGCGGCGAATGGTCAGTTTTCTCCAGTTCAAACAGATAGAAACCAGGGCCACCCATTTCCGGATTCATTCGGCCGCTGACAGCCAGCGTTGCGTCACGAATCTCCTCCGCTTCCAGGCGACGTCGGTTCATTCTCCAGAGGAATTGATTGTCCGCATCGATCTTCTCGGCTGCTTCGTTCCACGCGGAACTCTGTCGCCAGGTGCTGGAGAGAACGATCGTGCGATGCATCGCCTTGAACGACTGTCCGTTGCGAAGAAACTCCTCGGCCAGCCAGTCGAGCAGCTCCGGATGAGTCGGCAGCTGGCCCATGCGACCAAAGTCATTGGGCGAATCCACAAGGCCCTTGCCGTAGTGATACTGCCAGATTCGATTCACGATCGATCGCCATGTCAGCGGATGCTCCGGCCGAGTGATCCATTTCGCCAGTGCGGCCCGGCGTGCACCTTCTGCGCCAGCCGCTTCCGGTGAGAACTTCCAGTCATCCGAAGAACTCAGGGGAATCGTTCCTGGCATGGCTTCATCGCGAGGCTGCGTTTCGGAACCGCGATGCAGCAATCGGACGACTCGCGGCTTTCCCTGCGTCGCGATGAAGTTGCCCTGCGTCGGAAAATGCGTAGCAGCGGCGTAGACCATGCGACCCGCGGGAAGCGCTGCCAGTTGCTCATCAATCGCTTTAAGCTCCGCGGAAAGTTCTTCCAGCCTCTGCGTTCGTTCCGCCGTCATCAGCCGATCCATCACGCCCTTCAGCTCGGCCTGAGCCGCCGCAAGACGAGCCACGGCCGCCGGGTCTGCAGCGGTTGGCCAGATACCATCCGTCAGATTTGTCTGTCGCCAGCGATCCGGAGCTTCGATGGAATCCAGTGCCGTCACAGTCGCCTGAGCAGCCACGTTCTTTCCGGTGGCATCCAGAACTTCCAGTTCGGACAGTGCGAAGATGAAGTCGCCGGAACGAGGTGCAAGTCTGGTGGCGGTGACTCGAATCACCTGAATGCGTTCTTCACTGGAAATCGTGACCGGGACGATTCCTGGATTTGCTGTGTCCACCTGAGTCCTGTCGCTCAGAACTTTGAACGTTGCAGCCACATCATCCGAAGCTTTCACTTCGACCTTGTATCGCACAGGGAATCCAAAGCCTGCTCCGATCCCACCGAACTCATCGTGGCAGGCATGCAACACGATCGATCGAGCATCCACCGGAGATGGAAGCGTGACCTGCACCCATTTTTCAGCGTCCTGTGTCGCGGAAATCTGACTGTGATATCCATACTCCGGACGCTTCCCCGTGGGTTCCGCGAGCGGCTTTAGTTCCGCCACCAGCTTTTCCAGCATCGCAAGCGACTCTCCGCCTTCCTTGCGGATGGTCTCCTGAAGGTCTTTGCGAGTCTGCTGAGCATTCGCTTTCTGCGCCGTCAGCTCTATGCGCCGCTGTTCTGTTTTGGGATCAGTGTCATAAGGCCGCTCCGCACGATCGACGGCGGCAAAGACAGACTGCAGGCCGTAGTAGTGCTGTTGAGTAAACGGATCAAACTTGTGATTGTGACATCGAGCACACTGGATCGTCACACTGCAGAACGTATTCAGCGTTCCCGTGACCATATCGTCGCGATCGAGATTTCTTGCGACCTTTCCGTCGATCTTTGATTCCGGAACTTCCACGTGTCCGATGAAATCCCACGGCCCGGCAGCGATGAAGCCGAGCCCGAGGATGCCATCGGGTTCGCCGGGGAACAGCACATCTCCGGCCAGCTGCTCCTGCACAAATCGGGAATACGGCTTGTCCTGATTGAATGATCGAATCACGTAATCGCGATACGGCCATGCATTTGGACGAAGCTTGTCTTTGTCGTAACCGCAGGTGTCTGCGTAACGAACCACATCCAGCCAGTGGCGCGCCCACCGCTCGCCATACTGAGGCGACGCCAGATAGCGATCGACCAGTTTCTCCCAGGCATCAGGAGCCGTATCCTTCACGAAGGCGTCCACATCTTCGGGCGTCGGCGGCAGGCCAAGCAGGTCAAACGACAGACGTCGAATCAGCGTGCGGCGATCGGCTTCGACCGATGGCTTCAGTCCATGGTCTCGAAGCTTCTTCAGGACGAAGGCATCCACCGGATTTCGAACCCATGACTGACCAGCGGCATCATCGAATGTTGGGATCTTCCCAGGATTCAGAGGCTTGAGTGACCACCAGTCGAAGTCATCAACAAAGGCTTCCTTCAGAGTCTCCTCTTTCGGCCATGACGCGCCGGCGCGGATCCAGTTCTCGATCGCCTTCACATCGGCTTCGCTGAGCGCTGGAGCATCTTTGGGCATCTGCGGTGCCTTCGTTCCGTCAGGCTTCAGCATGCTGAGGAACGTGCTCTCTTCTGGCTTCCCGGGTACTACGACACCGGATGAAATCAGGTCGGCTGATGTCTGCAGGGAAAACTGGCCCTTTCGGTCTGCGTCGTTGTGACAGCTCAGGCAGCGTCGCTCCAGGATCGGGGCCACGGTTTTGCGAAACTGCTGTTCGTCAGCAACGCCGGTCAGGGCAAACGCCGGTCGAGCGGTGACGAAGAGCATTCCGAGGATTAGCGCGAAACGAAACGTCGGCATGGCGGGGATCTCAAAGCCGAAGGAGGGGAAGGAAACGTTATTGTGGCGGGACCACACGCGTTTGTTCAACCGGCTGCGCAAGTCCCAGTGCTGAAATCCCTTATGTTGAATCGGTTCGACGCGAAAGAACGTGGGCGACGTTCGCAGAAATTCGTCATCGAACCGGCCTGTTGTTCAGGACTTTGAGATTTCCGTGAGGGAACGGAGGCTCGACCGAGCGAATGGACAAATGAACGGTAGAATCTCGCCTTAACACATTTTTAACCATTTCTTCACATTCGGCTGGCGGTTCCGCCCTACCGAAATCCACGCCAAATCCTGACGGCACACAGTTTTGTGTGTCGGGAGTCATTGTTGCATGTTCTCCATTCAAAAGTTCTTCAGCCAGGACGCCAAGTTCTTTGAAATGCTCGAAAAGAGCGCCTCAGAAGCGCGAGCTTCCGCTCTGCTTCTGATCGATCTTCTCAAGGATCGCCGGCAGGCGAATCCTCTGGACCAGTTTGCTCTGTCCAGAAGCAAGGACAAGCGGATCACGGAACAGATCCGTGAAGAACTGGTCAGCACGTTCGTAACCGGCATGGAGCGAGAAGATATTGATGCACTGGCTTATGCTCTGTACCGCATTCCGAAGACGGTCGAAAAGTTTGCAGAGCGTTACAACCTGGCACCGAAGCTTGTTCAGGACGTCGACTTCAGTGCTCAGATGCAGCTGATTGATCGAGCCACCGCGACGCTGTGCGACATGGTCGGTCATCTTCGAAAGATGCCGCCGCTGGAAGTGATGAAGGAACTGCGGGACAAGCTGCAGGCAGTCGAAGGCGAAGCAGACAACGTCATCATTCGCCTGCTGGGCGAAGTTTACAACGGCAGATTCGAGCCGATTCAGGCCATGTTCGTTCGGGATCTGTACGACCTGCTGGAGAAGATCATTGACCGTTGTCGCGACGTGGGCAACGTGATTTCTCACATTGCACTGAAGAATGCCTGATCACGGCGTGAGCTGAGGATCCTTTCGTGAAGGACCCGCGAAAAGATATCCGAACACGGATGGCCTGTCGCCAGAAAGATTCAGCCGGCGTATCCACTTATGTTTCTGATTTTCTGCGTTGTCCTGATCGCCCTTGTGTTTGAATACATCAACGGCTTTCACGACACAGCCAACTCGATCGCTACGGTTGTCGCTACTAAAGTCCTGACACCACGCCAGGCCATTGCACTTGCGGCATTCACAAATCTGATTGGCGCACTCTGGGGCACTGCCGTCGCAAAGACGATTGCCGCAGGACTCGTCGAAACAAGCGTGGTGACTCAGGAAGTGCTCCTCTGCGCTCTGCTGGGCGCGATCATCTGGAATCTGATTACGTGGTACTGGGGGCTTCCATCCAGTTCAAGCCATGCTCTGATCGGTGGACTCATTGGTGCTTCGGTCGCGAGTGCTCGATCGTGGCGTGTGGTGATCTGGTCACAGCCGGATAAGGAGCACTGGTACAAGGGCAAAGGACTGCTCTGGAAAGTTGTTGTTCCGATGGTGTCTTCACCGATCTGCGGGTTCTTCCTGGGGTTGGTACTGATGGGCATCCTGTACTTTCTCCTTCGCAACTGGAAGCCTCGCTGGGTGTCCGCGGTCTTTGGCAAAGCCCAGATGATCAGCGCCGGGGCGATGGGATTTATGCATGGAACAAACGATGCTCAGAAGACCATGGGGATCATTGCACTGGCCCTCGTCGCCGGTACCGCAGACGGCAAATTTGAATCGCTGCCCGGCTGGCTCAGTTTTCTGAAGACCGGTATGCCGGAATCGGGCAAGGACTTTCAGATCGCCATGTGGATCAAAGTTCTGTGTGCCATTGTGATGGCCGCTGGAACAGCTGCCGGCGGATGGCGAATCATTCGAACGCTCGGCCACAAAATGGTTCGACTGCAGCCTGTCCACGGGTTCGCTGCCGAAACAAGCTCCGCGGCTGTGATTGGACTGGCTTCCGCGCTGGGGATTCCTGTTTCAACGACCCACAACATTTCCAGTGCGATCATGGGTGTCGGTGCCGCAAAAAGATTCAGTGCTCTCAAATGGACGATCGTGGAAAGAATGGCATGGGCCTGGCTGCTGACCATTCCCGTTTCCGGAGGCCTCGCGTGGATCATGGTCCGCATCCTCCAGGCAACAGGCGTTATGACCGCCGCTGCCCCTTAGTCAAGCATCCGTGGTTTCTATGTCACAACGAAGTCCGCGGCCCAGCTCCACAAGGACGATTGTCCGGACGTCGACACCGCCCGAACCCAGACTCGATAACTTCCGGCTGTCAGGGATGTCGTACGAAACTCGTTGCTGGTCAGCGCCGTTTCCTTGATCACGCCTTCGCTGACGTTGAGCTGATTGACCCATAACTCATATCGCTGCGCCCCGAGAACGTTTGTCCAGGAGAACAGAACTTCGCCACTGACGCTGTTCTTCGGACTCACGATGGTCGGGCGACCGCCGATCTCCAGCACAGAGCCAACGCTCCATTTGCCGACGAAGCCAAGGCTGTTGACACCTCGCACCCACCACTGGTATCTGCCAATTGCCATGTCCGAAGTCGGGACGTAAAACGAGTCCGGAATGCCTGGCATCTGGCTGATTTGACCATTACCCAGATTGCGTATGTAGAGTTCATAGGACGTCGCCCCTGCGACTGGTTCCCATGACAGATCCGGTGTCTGGTCAAAGGTTGGCTGATTGCCGGAGATAATCCGGGGAGCAGCGTTGTTGGTTGTCGCCGTGGGCAGCGACCACTTCGATCGATAGCCGTCGGGCATCACAGCGCGGACCCAGATCTTCCAGGCGCCCAGTGTCAGTGGTGTGTCCGGACTCCAGCTGGTCGCATTGGTAACGGTGAATCGCCGAGACAGTGAAGAATCCACGGGCGAAGTTTCCACAAGGACTTCATAGCTGGCAGCACCATCAACCGGGTTCCAGCGCACAAGCGGCGCGTCGGTATTCCCGCCGACCTGTGGCGGAAGCAGAGTGACAGCAACATTGATCGTGAGTGAATACACAGCACTCCACTGAGACTTGCCAACGTCATTGACTGCCCGAACCCAGACAGAGTAGCGACCAACCGGAAGCCGTGAAGACACCGTGTATGCGGCCGTTTCACTGGTCCCCGTGTCGACTCGAACACCTGCTGCGGTATTGACAATGATCTCATACGAAGTCGCTGCCGACACAGTCTGCCATGCCAGCGTTGGCAATTGTTCCTGACCGGGGTTTGGTACGAGCAGAATTCCTGACGGTGCTGCGGGAGGTGTTGAAACAAGGAAGAGTTCTTCGCCCTCACTGAGCGTTGTGCCAATCATGAAGACAGACTTGCCGGTATTCACAATCTGTGTCGGATTCACTCCAAAGAACCCAGGCTCGGCGTCGGCCACCAGTTGAGTTCCAGTCGTCGTCCCGTCACTTCTCCATACCTCACGCCCGGTGAGACCGTCCGTAGCGCTGAAGTAGGCCATCCCTTCGACCGGATGGATGGCACTCACATCAGATCCCTGAACTCCCGGCCGAATGTCTGCTACGAGGACCGTACTTTCAGGAGTTCCTGTGGTTTTCCACAACTCGCGTCCCGTCGTCGTGCTGAAAGCGCTGAAGTAGAGCGTGCCGGAAACATTCGTCAGCGATTCCGGCTGGCCACTGATGACGCCGGAGCCGATGTCTTTCACCAGAACAGTTCCGGACGGAGTCCCGTTGCTCTTCCACAATTCTTCACCGCGACTTCCATCGTTGGCGCGGAAGTAGAGCTCCCCTTTGAATTCCATAAGCCGCGCTGGTCCCGAGCCCTGTTGTCCGGGCGAAATGTCAGCCACCAGTGTTGTTCCGGACCATGTGCCATCACTCTTCCACAGCTCATAGCCGGCAGAACCATCATTGGCGGAGAAGTACAGAGTGCCTCCGATGTTGGTCAGCTCTGACAGATTGGAACTGCTGACTCCCGGACGAATGTCCTTCAAAATGTGCGTTCCGTCGATTGTGCCGTCGCTGACCCACAGCTCCAGACCAAAGACGTCCACGGCCCGGAAGAACAGCGTACCGTTGACATTCGTCAGCGCTGACGGAGATGAGCCTTCCGTCCCGTATCGAATGTCTTCAACCAGCGTTGTTCCAAGGATAGTGCCATCCGTTCTCCAGAGTTCATAGCCGTTCGCACCGTCATTCGCAGTGAAGTAAAGGAGATCGCCCACCACAGTGAGGTTTCGGATCCCCGAGCCTGCGCTGCCCTGACGAATGTCGCGCAGCATGACCGTTCCGTTGCTGGTCCCGTCGCTTCGCCACAGTTCTCGCCCATTAACACCATCATCAGCGGTGAAGTACAGATAGCCGTTCATCGCGACGAGATCCTGCGGGTCCGCATCGCCGGACGACCGGATGTTTCGAACCATCTGAGTACCGGGCCACGTGCCGTCAGACTTCCAGAGCTCCCGACCGGCCAGCCCGTCGTTGGCCGAAAAGAACAGCGTGCCGTTCACATTGGTTGCATTACGCGGTGACGAGTAACCGCTCAGCGATCGAACCTGTCTGACGATTGTCGTACCGCTCGCGGTGCCATCGGACTTCCAGAGGTTGGTGCCACGAGTGCCGTCGTAAGCAGCAAACATCATGACCGATCCAAGTGCCGCGGGGGACGCGGGATTGGAACTGACAATCCCCTCAGCAATATCGGCAACGACCGAAGCGCCGGCAGGGCTTCCATCGGTACTCCACAGCTCAATGCCTTTATCCGGATGATTGGCCGTCAGGAAGAGCTTTCGCCCGATCACACGAAGATTGTCCGGGAATGAACCGCCTGGGCCATCACGAAGGTCTGCCGCCAGAGACGCATCCGCACTCCCGGCCTCCGTCTTCCAGAGTTCCTGCCCCTGAGTTCCATCGTTCGCAGAGAAGTACAGGGTCTTGTTCATCAGCGTCAGGCCTGAGATGTTGGACCCTTCGCTTCCTGGTCGAATATCCTTGACCATCGCGGACGCATTGGTTGCCGGGTCAAGCTTCCACAATTCATAACCGTGTGTGCCGTCGTTCGCCCGAAAATAAAGATTGCCGGCAACGTTGGTCAGCATGTTCGGTGTTGAACTGAATCGCCCCGACCGAATATCACGAACCTGACGCGTGCCTGACTCGGTACCATCTGATGTCCACAGTTCTTCTCCGCTGAGGTTCGTCGTTGCAGAAAAGAACAACCGGCCATTGACGTTCGTCAGTTCGCGGGGAACAGGTCCGCTGGCACCTTCGTAGATCTCGCGTACACGCTTTGTGCCGACCGTTGTCCCGTCGGAGACCCAAAGCTCGGAGCCTGTTGTCGCATCCGAAGCCACGAAGAATACGGAACTGCCTACGGCTGTAATGCTCCTTGGAGCAGAGGACGCGACGCCCACATTGATATCCTTGACTCGCACAGTCCCGGCATTCGTTCCGTCCGTCTTCCAGAGCTCTTCGCCGATCACACCGTCATTGGCCGCAAAGTACATGACCTTGCCGACGATGGCGAAGTTCTTTGGTTTCGCAGTTCCAATGCCCGGCTGAATGTCACGAACGATCTGAGTGCCGGAAGAGGTGCCGTCGCTTTTCCACAACTCCCGGCCATTCGTTCCGTTTTCCGCGGTGAAGAACAGAGTGCCGTTGAAGTTAATCAGCTCCTGCGGATTGGAACTGGCAGCACCCGGGGCGATATCCCGAACCTGCTGCGTTCCCTGTTCAGTCCCATCACTCACCCAAAGTTCCGTTCCTTCGGAGGTCGTTGCCACAAAGAACACTCGATTGCCAACGACAGTCAAAGCGGTCGGATTGATACCCTGATACTGAACGTTCGGATTGATGTCCTTCAGCAGATCGACTCCGGACGGCAGGATGCGCTGCTCCAGAGACTCCGGGACCACGACATGCTGCGCGCGACGTCTGGTGCGACGAGGAGAGATCGCACGGACAACTGACTGAAACAGTGAATGGAACGACCGACGTTGTTTCGACATTTCCCGAATCTCCTCCGACACAATGCGGGGACACCGACATGGTGCGGCTCCGGCGTCACGCTTCAGAAAGTGCGCGCACAGAGCCCTGATTCTTTGGTCGGAAAAAGATGGCAGCTCCTGTCGTAATTCCGTGTCGCCGGATTCCCCCGAATACGCGTGGTGGGAAGAAAGCGTGTCTCCCTGCTGGTCGATTCAGCCGAATGAAATCACTCAATCCGGTGCAATGTCCCTCAGCAGCCTGGAGCATTCAGCGTTTCAACACCGTGGGCATAATGTGCCAAACGCCGTTGTTCGGCACAGAGGTCCCGGGCAAACGGCGTGTTGCAGAATCTGCGGCTCCGGAAATCCGCTCTCAGCGTCGCGAAGATTGCTGTCCGATTGAATTGGCCTCCGCAGCCGTGAGAGTTTCTCCGCAGTCCGTTAGTCAATAATCTTGCTGATCGGATATTCGACGATCCCGCGAGCACCCGCCTGCTTCAGCTGAGGAATAATCGTTCGCACGATGCTCTCATCGACGATCGTATTCAGAGCCAGCCAGTCGGGATTGGACAGATGGGACATCGTCGGATTTTGCAGCGCCGGCAGGATGGAAAGGACGGACTCCAGGTCACTGCGAAGCACGTTCATCATCAGGCCGACCTTGCCTTCGGCTTCCAGACACGACTGCAGCATCAGGGCGATGTTGTCGATCTTGGATTTGATCCACGAGTCAGCATAAGCATTTTTGTTGGCGATGAAGCGTGTGGTGCTTTGCAGCAGCTCTTCCACGATTCGCAGGTTGTTGGCACGAAGCGAGCTTCCCGTTTCGGTCACTTCGACAATCGCGTCCGCCAGTTTCGGAGGCTTCACTTCCGTCGCGCCCCAGGAAAATTCCACGCGCGCCGTGACGCCTCGTTCGGCAAGAAACCGAGTTGTCAGGCCGACGACTTCCGTTGCAATCGTCTTTCCCTGCAGGTCCGCCACACTGCGCACCGGACTGTCTTCAGGAACGCACAGCACCCAGCGAACGGGGCGGCGGCTGACTTTGGAAAAGACGAGTTCGCAGACCTGATGAACATCCGCGTTGGTTTCCAGAATCCAGTCGAAGCCCGTGATGCCGGCGTCCAGAATTCCATTCTCGACATACCGAGCCATCTCCTGGGCTCGGATCAGCATGCACTCAATTTCCGGATCGTCCACGGTCGGAAAATACGAACGTGATGCAAACTTGATGTTATACCCCGCGCGGCTGAACAGTGCGGCGGTGGATTCCTGCAGACTGCCCGCCGGGATACCCAGCTTCAAGACTCGACCTGACATGCTCTGACTCCGTGAAAGCCGCCTTGCTGATGCGGACGGCTGAAGAGTTTGGATGATCAATGGCGGAAACTTCGCACCTGCATCAACTTCGCTGCAGATGCAGCTCCGTTAATGTTTCCCGTAGACAGCTTTTGGATCGAAGACTCGTTCGCCTTCGACAGCGACCGCATGGCTGTCCAGTTCGATGCGGCGGAAGAAACAGCTCTGGTAGCCTTCGTGGCATGCCGCTTTGCCGATCTGATTGACCTTCAGCAGAATGGTGTCGCCATCACAGTCAAAATAGACGGCCTTCAGTTCCTGGACGTTGCCGCTTTCTTCACCCTTGCGCCACAGCTTTTTTCGGCTGCGGCTGTAGTAGCACACTCGGCGTGTGCGCAGAGTTTCTTCCCAGGATTCTTTGTTCATCCATGCCATCATCAGCACGACGCCTGATTCTGCATCCTGGGCAATGGCGGGGATCAGTTCGAGTTTCGAAAAGTCCGGACCGTTTAGCTCAACCATGGTTCCGTGGGCTCAAAAGTACAAATTGGCGGCATTCATTTCCGAGCCAAAGACTCTAACGACGATCTTGAGTGTTCTCCACCGGGACACCAAATGGCCGCCTCGGAACCTCGCTTTTTTCGTTTTTCCGACGAATTTTTCCGGTTATGGCAACCGCCCGGCTCACTCAGTTTCAGAGAAAACGCCTGTCGATCGCTCTTCCAGCCGCCCTTCTTTTGTGACGTCCAGAAACAGGACATCGACATTCAGGGACTTCGCCAGCTTCAATCCTTCTTCCGGACCCAGAACCATCATGGCCGTCCCGAGCGCATCGGCCGTCATGCAGGATTTATGAATGACCGACACGCTGGCCGGAGGATTCTCCACAGGCTTGCCGGTGGAGGGATCCAGAACGTGTGAGTACCTGCGACCGTCGATCACGAAGAAGTTTCGATAGTCCCCGGATGTCGCAATCGCCTTGTTCGTCACTTCGACAACTTTGTGCAGGCCACCGAGTGGCGATTCTACACCAAGCCGCCACGGATCGCCCGAGGACTTGGCTTCACCGGCCAGGTTCTCTCCGCCGACGTCAACGACGTGAGCCTTGAGTCCTCGTTCACACAGCAGCTTCGATACTTCATCGGCTGCAAAGCCCGGAGCCAGGGCTGCCAGGTTGATGTTGATTTCCGGTTTCAGCTTTTGAATGGCCGGTGGATCCATGCGAACTTCGATGTGCTGCATCCCCACAGATTTCATGGCCGCCTTCAGCTGTTCCTCCGTGGGGACTCGCTTCACTTTGTTTCTGCCGAATCCCCAAAGCTCAATCAGCGGTGCAACGGTCACGTCCAGCTTTCCGCCGGTAACAGTGTGCAGTCGTTTGGCTTCCTGAGTCACAATCGCAAACTGTTTGCCAACGGGAAACCAGTCCGTGCTTCGAGATTCATTGAACCGAGTGATCTCGGAGTCCTTCGACCAGTTGCTCATCTGCCGATTGATCTCAGCAAAGATCTCTTCGATATCCTTCTGAAGTCGCTCACCGTCCGTGGAGCCTGGTGAATCAATCACGATGGAATAGTACGACCCCATCGTTTCGCCATTGATCCTCAACGGATCTTCTGCGCACGCGGGATTCCAGGTGATCAGCAGGCACAATACGGGCCACAGGAATTTCATTGGAATCAAACTCTGCTTCTGACGCACGGCGCGCACCTGTTGAAGGCAAGCGAGCAACGTACGCGGTGAACTGACAACGAGCCCGCAGGTTCCTCGGGCCAACCCTGCGTTCGAACATACTGACGCCATGCCTGAGATTCAACATGTGCTGTCAGGGTTCCTCGATCGTGGAGAGCAATTGTTCGAAGACGCCACACTATTCTTCGTCCATGCCGGCGAAGAGTCCACCCAGTGGTTGATCGCTTTGAGGCTTCTTTTTTGCCTTCCGACGACGTCCGGCCGATGCGGGTGCAGTTTGCGGACTGGGCAGGCTGGCGGGATCTTCGCTGCGGTTTTCTTCTTCTGACGTGTCGCCGGAAGTTCGCCGGCGAATCAGCATTTTGAGGTGTTCCAGCGAATCGGCCTGTTCGATCGTCTTATCCTTTCTCCAGCGAGCAATCCGGGGAAACCGCACGGCAAGACCAGACTTGTGACGTGATGACAGCTGGATGTTTTCAAACGCCAGCTCGAAGACAAGCTCTGCTTTCACACTGGACACGGGTCCGAACCGTTCGATCGTGTTGTCTCGAACGAAGCGATCGACTTCTTCGATCTCTGCATTCGTCAGACCAGAGTAGGCCTTGGCGAACGGAACCAGCTGGCCGTTGTCCCAGATCGCGAACGTGAAGTCCGTGAACTTTCCAGCACGCCGACCGTGGCCTCGCTGAGCGTACAGCATGACGGCATCACAATGGAACGGTTCGTTCTTCCACTTCCACCACGTTCCGGTGACTCGCCCGACTTCATATGTTGAATGCGCATGTTTCAGCATGAGCCCTTCGACCAGTTGTTCTCGGCTTTGCGTTCGAAGCTGAACACAGTCGGACCATGTGGCCGCGGAAAGCCTGGGAGCGAGAGTGATTGTTGCTCCGGACGCAGCTGTTGATTCGAGCCCCATGCCTTCCAGCCGCGTTCGACGCTCGCGTAATGGAGCACACCGAAGATCCGCCTTGTGCCATTCAAGAAGGTCGAACGCGATGAAGCGGACAGGGACGGCCGATCGAATGGAAGGACCGACCGACTTTCTTTGAATGCGTTTCTGCAGGTCAGAAAACGGGAGCACTCGGCTGTTTTTCCATCCCACGATTTCGCCGTCGAGCACCGTACCGTCGGGTAGTCGCCGCGCGGCCTGTTCGATCTCCGGAAACCGCTCCGTCAAAAGCTCTTCGCCTCGCGACCAGATGAAGACCTGCCCTTCGCGAACAATGAGCTGTGCTCGAATGCCGTCCCACTTCCATTCGATGATCCAGTGTTCGTCGAAACGATTGCTCGCGGGAACGTCATGAGCAGTCGTTGTTTGTTCGGCAACCGATATGGGGGTTGAATCGGTTGCGTCCGTGACCAGTTCCTCTGCCGTCTCGTCAGACAGCGCATGAGCGAGGCAGAAAGGATACGGACGACTGATCTGAGTATCCGTTGTGTTTGGATCCATCAGGCTTTGGAAGAATTCGGCTGTGGGTTTCCACTGACCCATCAGTCGATGAGCAATCACATCGCCGGCGATTCCGGAAACTTCCGCGAGAGCACGGATCACCAGCTTCTGGGACACACCAATGCGAAAGCCGCCCGTCAGCAGTTTGTTGAAGACCAGTCGTTCGGTTTGATTCAAGTCCTGCCAGGCCTGTTGAATCGCATCGCGTCGTGCAGCATCACTCATCAGTGGCAGAACGAGCAGCTTCTGCTCAATCCAGCTGGCCAGCGAATCATCGGCCTGAGAACCGACGGCCGGAAGCAGCAGGGCGATTGTCTCCGCCAGGTCACCGACAAACTCGCGTGATTCTTCGAACAGCCACTCGGGAATCCCGGCAAGCTCCGCACACCATTCCTGCAGCTGTGACACCTTGATGACTCGCCGCGGTCGCTGCCCGCAGAGAAACCATGTCGCCCATGCGGCATCTGCGGGCTCTGCATCGCGGAAGTACCGAACGAGCGAATCCACGCGATCCGTGGTCTTCGTCGTTTCGTCGAGTTCCTGAAAGAGTCGTGCAAAGCGTCTCATAGAGGCGCATTGTAGGATAGCCGCCTTCGTCCGTCTGCGGTTCAATTCCGATCGTTTTTCAGGTCCACATGCATCATGCCGATGGAGTGTGCGGAGGGCCGAAAGAAATGGAAGAAGTCAAACGAAGGATTTATGCATTGCGAGCCTTCAACTGATGTTCCAGATGCTCGGCCATAGTTTTTAGCTGGCCAAGGTCGCAGTCGGAAAACTGCTCGGTCGTCCAGGCGACTTGCCCAAGAAGCTTCTGAAGCATGCAGATCTGGCCTCGTAGTTCACCAATCTCAATGCCTCGCGCCTCGCCGTCCAGTCGCGCCTGCATCATCCGACCTTCTTCGTCGCGCTGGTGTTTCAGGCGTGCCTGATAAGCGATCATTTCTTCTGCAGTTTGCGAAATCATCTGAAGGACTCCAAAGGCTTCTCGAAAAACCCTGTCAGGTAAGAGGCGAGCCACATCTTCGAACGTCAGCCTCTCTACGTTCGCAAGGAACCACATCCACTGTTCCGCAGCTGTCGCATTGTAGACAGATTCCACAGTGACCTGAAGATGTTTCAACTGTAAAGGTGTATCTGTACGTCATCGGTCAACGCCACGTTCGAACGGGAATCTCGCAGCCGAAAGTCCATGAGCAGCCAGCGAGGATTATGAAAAAGTGCTTTTGCCAGCACGCAAATGCTGATGGACGGCCGAAGTGCCGAATACCCCTGACCTTCACTGAGCTGGTAGACATAGCCCGCCGATGTGTAGTACGCCAGGCGTTGAGCCATCCCCGTCGGCAGCGACGTCTGCATCTCAATGTTCAGCCGCCGCCCATGTTCATCCGTCGCCAGAATATCAAGGACGGCGAGTTTGTCGTCTTCTGTTTGCTTATCCAGAATCGGGTTCAGGAAGGTGACCTGAGTAATCTTCGGTTGCCCGGCCAGAACAGCATTCAGGAAGTGCATCGTGATCCCGGAATGCTCCGGATCTCCGAGCACTCGCTTGAACGCATAGTCGACGAGCGGACTGATTCCGATGGCCATGGAAGTGTCTCAGCGATGTGGATTCAAGGTGTTCGACAGGGTTGGCCGATTGATGGCCACTACCTTTTGTGGGTGGTAATTGTTATTGCACGTAATTTATTGTCAAGCATTAACCTTATTCGGCGTGTTTCCGAAAGGATTGTCGACGGGCAAAAGGATGGTTGGCCAGAAAAATGGGAGCCCGCATCGGAGACACAGGCGCAGTTCGCCAACGTCTGGGAACGCATAACGGCAAGCTGACGTATCTCGCTCACTAAACGAGGTGGAGCGGCCCCGGCGTAGCACGTCTGAAGTGCGAATGCCAAAGGCGCCGGAAGCCGATGAGTGGATGCGAGATTGTCGAGTCAAGGTAGACTGCAATAACCACGCTTGCCAACAGTTTCCAACCGCTTTGCGGCACAGGCTACACCCGGGGTACCGTGAGTTTCAGCGCAGGCAAACACAAATGCCGCTAAACTGACAACAGAAAGCGCAAACGGAAGACAGCCGAGGGCGGCCATCCTGCCGTGCGGACTAGTCGCTGACTATTCGCCGTCTGGTTCTTCGAGGTACGTATAGCCGTCGAGTGCTTCTTCGTAGAACTTGACGAACTGACCTGCCTGAACGTGGTCAATGCGGTTTTCGCGAACGGCAATTTCGACCGCGTTCTGCAGCCGGTTGATCAGGTCCTTGCCGCGGAACTGGACATAATCCAGAACCTCGCTGACCGTTTCACCTTTGATGATCGTATCCAGCATCACTTCGCCGCTCTGAGTCAGATCGACGTGAACAGCGTTCGTATCGCCGAACAGATTATGAAGGTCACCCAGGATTTCCTGGTAAGCTCCGATCAGGAACACACCCAGATAATACGGTGCACCATCAAACTCATGCAGCATCAGAGTACGACGAACGTCACGACGGTCGATGAACTGGTCAATCTTGCCGTCCGAGTCACAGGTGATGTCGCTCAGTACCGCGTGACGCGTCGGGCGATGATCCAGGTGATGAATCGGCATGACCGGAAACAGCTGCTTGATCGCCCATGAGTCCGGACAGGACTGGAACAGGGAGAAGTTGCAGAAGTAGTTGTCGGACAGTGTCTTGTCGAGGCGTTCCAGTTCTTCCGGAACGTAGTCCATCGATCCGGTGAGCTGCCAGATTTTGTGGCAGATCGCGAAGTAGATATTCTCGGCCAGACAGCGCAGTTCAAGCGACAGATAACCCGTGTTGAACAGTGTCATCACGGTATCAATCGAGGTCTGAGCATCGTGGTAGCTCTCCAGCGCATTGCGAGTCGTCAGTCCTCGAAATGTCTGATAGAGATCATGCAATGCCTGCTCTGCATCGTCAGGCGGAGCCAGCGCCGACTCCGAAGCGTTCTCGGTTCCCTGCTGCGAAACTCCCAGAACACCGAAGACCAGCACGCTGTGAAACGCGGAGATGGCACGTCCGCTTTCCGAGATGATATTCGGATGCTCCACGCCGGCTTCATCACAGACGGTCTGCAGTGTGTAGACGACGTCCCGAGCATATTCTTCCAGCGTGTAGTTCATGCTGGATTCGAAGTTCGTCTGAGAACCGTCGTAGTCGACGCCAAGACCGCCGCCGACGTCCATGTACTTCAGGCCGGCACCACGCTTGACCAGTTCGGTATAGACTCGAGCCGCTTCGTTCAGAGCCGCTTTAACCTGACGAATGTTGGTGATCTGGCTGCCGAGATGGAAATGAAGAAGTGTGAAGCAGTCTTCCATGCCTCGCTTCTTCAGCTCTTCCAGCGCCTGCAGAATTTCATTCGCGCGGAGCCCGAACTTGGAACGATAGCCGCCCGAAGACTGCCATCGGCCTGCACCTCGAGCTGCCAGCTTCACTCGCATGCCGATCTGAGGTCGGACGTTGAGCTTTTCCGCGTACTTCAGGATCAGTTCCAGCTCCGTGTACTTTTCCACGACGGGAATCACGTGCCGGCCGATCTTCTGAGCCAGCAGAGCCATCTCGATAAACTCCGCGTCCTTGAAGCCGTTGCAGATGATCGGCGTCTGAGCTTCCGTCATCGCGACTACTGCCAGAAGTTCGGGCTTGCTGCCTGCTTCCAGACCGAAGCCGAATTCCCGACCGTACTCAACGACCTTCTCGACCACTTCGCGCTGCTGATTGACCTTGATCGGATAAACGCAGGCGTAATTTCCGCGATAGCTGTGTTCCTTAATCGCGTCGGAAAACGCTTTGTGCAGAACGTACAAACGGTCGCGGATGATACCGTTGAATCGGAGCAGTACGGGAACATCCAGTCCTCGCATCTGCAATGTTTCGACCAGTTGCCTCAGGTCGATTGAACGGGCTGGATTTCGATCAGGATGGACGTGCACATTGCCGCCCGGACCAACGGAAAAATAGCCATTACCCCAGCGTGGAACTTCATACAATTCGGCAGCGTCCACAGTGCTCCAGTGCATTGGCGATTCATCAATCATCCCGAGCGATACTCCTGACGAGGCAAGCCTCAACGAAAGTCGACAAGACCTTGAATTCCCGACTGGTTTTGTGCGGGAGAATTTTCGCCGAGCATCAGATGCACTGACTCAGGCAACCAGCATCATCGTCATTTGCGACCGAACATCCTCGTTCGCTGCAAACATGATACGCGCATTCGCAGGATTGCCTGCATGCCAGGACGAAATCCTCTGTGATTGTCCAGAATTTTGATCCGCTGGTCCGTTGATAACAAACCAGCGTCTTCAGGCCGTCCGAGGTTATGAAACCGGAGGGCTCGCGCCCTTCCGCTATATGTGTTTGGACGACCTGACAGATGATCCGATCAATCAGGCTCGGCCTGGATCCTTTGCGTCGCCAAGGAACCAAATCAGAACCGGGCTGGCAATGTAGATCGAGCTGTAGGTACCAGCGATACAGCCGATCAGCAGACACCATGCGAAGCCATGAATACCGGAGCCGCCGAAGACATACAGAATGAAGACCACGATAAACACGGTCGTTGCTGTCAGAATCGTACGACCCAGAGTCTGGTTCAGAGCCAGGTTCACCATGGAAACGGTCACTGCCGGATTCTTTCCTCGCAGTTCACGAATTCGGTCGAACATCACGATTGTGTCGTTCAGCGAATAACCCACGAGAGTCAGGAACGCAGCAATCATTGACAGGTTGATGCGGAAGTCATCAATCAGCAGCATGCTGGCGATTGGTGTTCCCAGCACAAAACTGGCGATGGCCAGAGACCCCAGAGCGACCAGGACGTCGTGCACGAGAGCTACGATCGCAGCCAGACCGAAGACGACGTTCTGGAACCGGAACCAGATGTAGGCCGAGATCCCAAGAATACTGAAGATGATCGCAATCGTAGCATTCGTCTTCATTTCATCAGCCACCGCTGACGCGAAGGTGTTCACTTCGTCAAACAGAGGCGACTTGGACAGAGTGTCCTGGATAGAAGCCAGAGCGGCTTTCAGTTCTTCCGGCTTCACTTCAGGAACAGTGCGAACGGTGAACTTTGAGTACTTTCGGACAGAGCGAGCAGCCGCTGTCATGCCGGACCCTTCGGTGCCTTCCAGCCCGAAAAGATCTTCAGCTGACGTACCCTCAATCTTCGTGCGGACCTTGCCAAGAGCTTCAGAGAGCAGGTCGGTTGCTGTTCCGAACGCCACTTCCTGAGCCGTGTTTTCGGCGTTGCCGACTGTGAATGTCAGGTCGGCTTCAGAACCGCCTTTGAACTTCATCCGCATGATTGCTTCTGCGGACTTGTCGTCATCTGCAATCGTGACTGGCCGAGTCTCAGAGAAGGCCATCGACACCATTCGCAGCTTCATCGACGGGTTCTTTTCGAAGGCCTTGAAGACCTTCTCGCGAACTCGGTCTTCTGCGGAAACATCAGCCGCCGCCTTTTCGCCATCTGCTGCCTGGCTGTGGTTGTCACTTTCCGTCGTACGAATTCGGAAGTAAGTGCCAACTCCTTCTGTGGTTTCTCCACCAATCGTCAGACGTTCAAGAGAAAAGTCCGTTCCGAACTGCTCAGCAAGAGCTTTCTGAACATCGTCCGTCTTCTGAGCTTCAGTCATCTGGAACGACACCATCGTGCCGCCGGTGAAGTCAATGTCATAATTCTTTTCACCGCGTACCAGGAATGCAAGCAGACCGACAGCGATGACAGCGATGGAGATTCCGTACCACACGACTCGCTGACGCAGGAAGTCGAAATTCGTTTGATCGATGAACTGCATCATCTTCAGCGCTCGCAGGATGCGGAGGCGTTCGAAGATGTCGAACAGCAGTCGGCCGACAAACAGTGCGGTATACATGCTGATCGCGAGACCAAGGAACAGAGTCACAGCGAATCCGCGAATCTGATCAGTACCGAAGTAAAAAAGAACCACCGCCGTCAGCAGGGTTGTGATGTTGGCATCAAAAATCGTGACAAAGGCTTTTTCGAAACCGTTCTGGATCGCCATTCGAACGCTGGAGCCCTTGGAGATTTCTTCACGCATACGTTCGTAAATCAGAACGTTGGCGTCGACCGCCATCCCGATCGTCAGCACGATGCCCGCAATACCTGGCAGCGTAAATGTTGCATTGAAGGCGACCATCGCCGCAACGGTCAGCAACAGGTTCAGGACCAGTGAGATCACAGCAACCACACCGGACATTCGGTAATACACAAGCATAAACACCACGACGGCCAGACCGCTGATCAGAGTCGCGTTCACACCTTTGTTTCGGACGTCCGCACCCAGAGTCGGGTCGACGGTTGCTTCACTCAGCGGCTTTGGATCAATGGGTACTTCCAGAGCACCGGCGTTCAGGACAGAGGCCAGTTCATCGGCTTCCTGAGTTGTGAATCCCCCGGAGATCTGTCCGCGGTTTGTGATCTTGGAAAGAATTCCTGGAGCACTGAAGACCGTTCGGTCGAGCACAATCGCCAAATGACGCTGAGGCAGACCGCTCCGCGGCGAATTTCGCTCAGTCAACTGGCCGAACAGGTAAGCACCAGTCGCGTCGAAGTTGAACACGACAATGGTTTGGCCGTTCTGAGGATCGATGTCTCGGAAGGCACTCTTCAAATACTTGCCGGTCACCTGGTCGGCAGCCGGACCAACCAGCATCAGGTATTCTTCCGTTTCATAGTTCTCGAACTTTCCGTTGTCCGTTTCTCGCTGTTTCTGAATCTTTCGGCTGATGGCGTTTGCATCCGTCAGCAGCTTCGGAACACCATTGCGTTCGAACGCCGGAACCCAGCGAGCAACAACTTCATCGCCAATAATCACGTCTTTGCGAGACAGATCCAGTTCATTGGCTGCTCGAATGATGTCGCCGTCGGTCCGGTCGGCAACGATGAAGAACTCCAGGCTTCCCAGTCGAGTAATCTTGCGTTTGATTTCATCGACGGTCGAAGGATCTTCACCAGGAACGATCACTTCAATTCGGTCAGCACCAACAGCTCGAACGGTGACTTCTTCAGTACCTGACTGATTGATTCGCTTGCTGACCGCGCCAACCATTCGGTCCATGATTTCCGGAGTGATCGCCTTTCCGTCTCCGCGCACCTGGAACACCATGTTCGTTCCACCGGCGAGGTCAATGCCCAGCCGGAAGCGGCTTGCGATCGATTCTCCTTTGAGCAGCGGGCTGATGAACGGAGCGAAGCCAAGAATGATCGTGAAGATCACGACACCGATGCGTCCGCTCCATTCCGGGCACTTCAGCGCCTTGCCCAGAAGACTGCCGAAGACAAACGGCAGGATGATCATGGAAAGCACGATCACCGCGAAGAGAAACTCGCCAACGCCGGAGGAAGCCGCAGCCGCAGCGGTCGTGTCCGCCGCCTGCTGAACAACTTCGTCAGCCGCCTTCGAATCCTGCTTTGCCATTTCTTCGATAAACGCAGCCCCTGCGTCATCAGCCTTCTTTGCAGTATCAGCAGCTTCCTGAACGGCTCCTGTGGCCTGAAGCAGCAGAATCAAAAGTCCATTGAGCAACAGTGACATCAGTGAATTCCTGGTGGAAATCGCAGGGACACATTCGGGCGCCGCCGGCGCGCCGTTTGAGTTGAAGAAAAACGCGTATATGTATCGAAATGGCAGACTTCAGCACAATTCCAGGAGCCTGCCACGTCCACAAACCGGGAAATTGCCTCAGTTTAGAACCGAGTCGCCTCAATCAGCCGGCTTCAGGTAGTGGCCGGTGGAGGCGATTTGTCATCCAGCGGCCCGTGAATGGCTGACCGCAGAAACTTGATGCGTGTCGCATCGTCAACTTTCAAAGTCACGAATCGTCCGTCTTCAGACAGGTCAGCGACGGTCCCGATCATTCCGCCCGTCGTGATCACTTTGTCGTTCTTTTTCACAGCATTCAGCAGTTCCTGACGTCGCTTCTGCTCCCGAGCCTGTGGTCGAAGGAGCATGAAGTAGAACAAGATCCCGATGAAAAGGATCGGAGCAAATGACATCCATGGCGGAGGATCCTGAGCATTCGCGCCACCCGCTGGTGCAGCACCGGCAGGTGCCGTTTCTCCCTCAACCGGGGCCGATTTTGCCTCGGTTCCGCCAGTCCCTGAACCTTCTGCAGCAGGAGCCGCCTGGGCAGGTGCTTCCTGTGCCGGAGCAGCCGGGGCCGCGTCTCCTGAAGCTGCCTGGAACAGCATCAATCCCAATACAACCAATTTCAATGCCATGAAAATCGCGCCTTTTGCCTGCCGTTCGAGGACTGAATGTCTGTGCCGGGGTCACCAGAAAAGGGGCGTATTTTAGGACTGTGCATTCCAGCGAGCAAGCTGATTCAACCGAAACTCGGCCAGTCGCCCGCCGATCACCGCTTCCCGAATTTGCCTGACCAGCGTTTGGTAATACGTGATGTTATGGAGCGAAAGCAGAATCGGGCCCAGCATCTCCTTCGCGACAAACAGGTGTCTCAGATAGGAACGAGTGAACCGTTTGCAGGCGATGCAGGGACATTCCGGATCCAGGGGACTCTGGTCCTTCTGATGAACGGAATTACGAATCCGCACAGGCCCCTGACTCGTGAAAGCCATCGCATTGCGGCCGTTTCGAGTCGGCATGACGCAGTCAAACATGTCGATTCCCCGGCAGACGGCTTCCAGGATGTCTTCCGGGCGACCAACTCCCATCAGGTACCGGGGTTTCCCGGCCGGCAGCAGGGGAACAGTGTGGTCCAGAGTGAAGTACATCATCTCCGGGCTTTCACCCACACTCAGCCCGCCAATCGCATATCCGGGAAAATCCAGGGGAAGCAGCCCCTCAGCCGATCGACGCCGAAGCTCCGGATGCACGCCGCCCTGAACAATTCCAAACAGTGCCTGGTCGGCCCGAGTCTGAGCGTCACGGCATCGAGCAGCCCACAGAGTCGTTCGGTCCACGGCTCGACGAATCTTCTCCGGCGTTTCTCCCGACGGCGGACATTCGTCCAGGCACATGATGCAGTCCGCTCCCAGCATCTCCTGGATCTGAACGGCCCGCTCCGGAGTCAGTTCCAGCTGGCTTCCGTCAATGTGCGAACGAAAGACAACCTTCTCGTCGCTCATCTTGCGAAGATCCGCCAGGCTGAACACCTGAAAGCCGCCGCTGTCGGTCAGGATCGGACCATCCCAGTCCATGAAGCCGTGCAGCCCACCGTGATCCGCAACAATCTCCGGTCCCGGGCGCAGTGCCAGATGATACGTGTTGCCCAGCACCATCTGAGCACCTGCATCGCGAAGCTGAGACGGCAGGAGGCCTTTCACGGTGCCCAAGGTACCGACCGGCATGAACGCAGGTGTCTGCACCGGACCATGTGGAGTGATCCACTTCCCGGCGCGCCCAGCCGTCTGAGCATCCGTGGCTTCCAGTTGAAATTCAAAATGTCCCATGCCGTTGTTTGTTTGCCTCAAACGAGCGCGCACCATGCGAGTCAGAAACCAGAGGCGACTCTAACGGGATGCGACTTTCCAAACAAGTACTCGACTGTCGCAGAACAGCGACGGTCCCGTCGAAGTTCAAATGTGAACGACGGCAGTGCTTGTTGGGGCAAAAAATGGCTGGGCAAAAAGTTGAAACGCCGGCTGGTGTTGGCGCAACATTGACCTGCGAGATTGAACGCTCGTCTCGCGGCCCTGAAGTGTGCAGTGATCTCGCGTCGGAGACACGAGCCACAATGCGGCACTCTGCGGCACGATCACGCGGGCACTCGAACATCCTGGCGACTGTCGGACGTTATGCTGATCGACGTGATCTGGTCGTCCGAATCTGACAGCGGGGCAGAATTCAGACGCTGCTGACTCCATCGCCTGACCAGACAAACAACTCGCTCAAGAGTATCGCGGTCAAAGTATTCCAGGCGTTCCTTGCCAGCAAAGGGATAATCCACTGAGCGAATAATCTGGATCAGATCCGAGATCGTCAGTGACGAACGAATCTGAGCCATGGACAAGGACGCGATGTAGCGAAGATCAGGCAGATTAGTATTCATGCAGGTACACCGCTGGCCGGTATCCGTCTCGAAACTCAGGCTCGCCGCCGCCTCGCCGAAAACTCGACACAAAACGGGAACCAGCTGCAGCAGATCGACTGGCTGCTCGATCACATGTACGTAACCCGCATCGAGGGCCTGCTGGACCACTCGAAGATCCGGCTGCCGCGACATCAGTACCCCAACGACCGGTCCTCGTCGACATAACGATTCCCTCAATAATGGAAGTCCGTTTCCATCCGAAAGTCCGTGGGAGATCAGGCACAGCGCGAAGGGACTGCGAAGACCCAGTTCAAGGGCCTCGGCTTTGCTGGTTGCAATAACGATCTGCACAGGAAGCTGAACAAACAGTCGAAGAAGCCGCTGAACGGCTCCGCGATCACTGTCTACAATCAGCACTCTCTGAACAGACATCACCACACCACACCGAACAATCACTCCGGTCGTCTGACCCGTTCCCTGCTGAACGGGCCTGTCTTTCGTTGAACCTGCGCCGAAAGACCAGGTCCGTGACTGGATTGCCGCTGGCTTAAGTCCGTCCGCTCATCACGCTGAAGCCACGATCTGCAAGAGCGAAAACCGGGCCAATCGCTGCAGAATTCTTCAAAACACGGGCATTTGTGCATTGCACAGTCGCACGCTGCCCATTTGCTAAGCAGTTTCAGAGATCAGTCGCAACCCGGAGAGGCATCACCCTGAAGTGTGCACACTTTCTCAAACCCTTGACTTCAATTCCTTCGCATCAGAACAATGATGTCGCCTGCCACACTTCCGCCCCGCCGCTCCCGCCCAGAAGCCGGAATCAGACTGGTTCCGATGTGACACAGCTATGGCAAATATTCCATTTCATCCGTTTTCACGCAGAGCCATGCTGCAGGTCTCCGGCGGAGGTTTCGGTGCTCTGGCTGCCGATCATTTTCTGTTTGGACAGGGAATGACGCAGGAACCGCCGGCTGCAGAACTGAATGGCGGACTTCATCATCGAGCAAAAGTGCGCCGAGTCATTCAGCTGTTCATGAATGGCGGCGCGAGCCCCATGGATACGTTCGACTACAAGCCGGAACTTGAGCGTCTGAATGGCCAGATGCTGGGACCAAAAGAAAAGCCGGAAGGGTTTACTGCTCCCGCCGGAGCCGTCATGAAAAGTCCCTTTACTTTTGCTCAGTATGGTGAGACCGGCAGATGGGTCAGCTCCGTGTTTCCTCACCAGGCAAAGATCATTGATGAGCCCGCGTTCCTGATGGCGATGGCGTCAAAGACCAACGTTCACGGACCTGCAAGCTACATGATGAACACGGGCTTCATGCTGCCTGGTTTTCCCTGTCTCGGTGCATGGATCAGCTACGGTCTGGGAAGCCTGTCGGAGAATCTGCCAACGTTCGTCGTCCTTCCGGATCCTCGCGGTCTGCCATACAACCAGAAGGGCAACTTCAGCGCGGCGTTTCTTCCTGCAAAGCACCAGGGAACCCTTGTCGATGCGAGCGCGAATCCGCCCATCCCCGATTTGTTTCCTGAACCCCAATATGGATTTGCCCTTGGAGAATCTGATCAGAAGACCGTTGCTGCTTTAAGAGCCATCAATCAGCGTCATGCCGCACAGCGTCCGGAAGATTCACGGCTCGAAGCGCGCCTGGCCTCCGCGGAACTGGCGGCAAAGATGCAGCTCACCGCACCCGAAGCGTTTGACCTGTCGCGAGAATCACAGGAGACGCATTCGGCCTACGGCCTGGACAAAACAGAAACTCAGGACTTTGGCCGACGCTGCCTTCTCGCCCGTCGACTGATCGAGCGGGGAACTCGATTCGTTCAGGTCTGGAGCGGTCCTCAGGGTGCAGCGAACAACTGGGACAACCACGGGAACATTCAGACGGAGCTGCCGCCAATCGCAATGAATGTCGACCAGCCTGCCGCTGCGCTGTTGACGGATCTGAAGCAGCGAGGACTGCTGGAAGATACGCTGCTCATCTGGACCACGGAATTTGGGCGCACTCCCTTTGCTCAGGGCAGCCTGGGCCGGGACCATAACCGAGGCACTTTCGTCACGTGGCTGGCCGGTGCTGGAATCAAGACCGGATGCACTTATGGTCGCAGTGATGACCTGGGATACGAAACAGCGGAAGGCAAAACGTACTGCTATGACCTTCACGCCACGATCCTTCATTTGATGGGCATCGACCATCAGAAGCTGACATTCCGCACGTCCGGAGTCGATCGACGACTGACCGATGTGCATGGCCACGTTGTGCACGAGATTCTGGAGTAAAAGCGGACGCACCGGACGCTCGCAATTGCATCCTTCCCCATCAAAGAGCGTCGATGGCAGGGCAATGGCTCAGGGAATCCGGATTTCTATCGCTTTGAAAAATTGTGTTCGGAATCCCGATAGGTAGGGAAGCACTCAATCGACACCAAAAGACAGACCCATCTTCAACACTGATTCGCAGGGCTTCGATCGACAAAGACGAATGCAGTTCGAGGAAAACAGCCGAGAACATCACAGATGCCACAACGTGCACATCCCACGCAGTGCTGAATTCGATGCCAGGTCATCCGGTCGCCTTCAATCCCGCGCGAGAAGTGTCGGAACAACGCAACTTAGAATGCACCAGTCTCACCTTGCGATGCAGCGAGCGGTCCGTTCTCACGGATGCCAATTGAACTGATGGATTCTCCCATCACACCGCAGCTCCCTCCACCGAACCTGGTAACCCGCCGATGCACGATTCACTCAAGCGAGCCGTCAGGCAGTACATTCGAAAAACGCGCGATGAACTCACTCGCCTCGAAACTCTGATCGGCGACAGCACGGAAGAATATCCGGCCCTTGCCGAGACCGCACCGTTTCCACACTTTCGGACAACGCTGGACGAATTCCTCCGCAGTCGCACCGGTCGCGGTATCGGAGATGTGACACTGGCTGACTGTTACTTCATTGGCCGTCAGCCATTCCTCCAGACTCGCGGAATCGGGGAAGGGTACATCGCAGAGCTTGATGCACGGATGAAAGAAATTGGCATCCCCGGCTGGTTCTGAACTTGCCGGATCCTTCTTTAACACGATTGCGACGAGGCATGTCGCCAACCAGAATAGCGGGCCTGCAGAATTGTTCGATGGTCAAATGAGTTTCCACGAGGCCGCATGATGTCCCGGTTTTTGTTCTTTCGAATACTGGCAGCAATTGCCTTTGCGTCCCTGCAGGGAAGTGCCTTTGCCTGGCAGACCGAATCGACACCTCCCAAAACTGAAGCAACCAGCGAGGCTTCGAACAGCGCCGCTGAGAGAACCATCGAAGGTGACAGCCCGGACCAATCCAAAGCCGAGGCCAAAACAGAACGACTCAGGATCGCCATCTATGATCATTCAGACGGCAGCGCGAAAGGTCCAAAAGCTCTTCGCAGAATTCTGACGGAGGAAAGCGGCTTCGAGTGTATCAAAGTTACGCCGGAGGATATCCAGAAAGAGGGGCTCAAAGACTGCCGCGTGTTGATCATGCCTGGCGGATCCGGCAGCCTTCAGGCAAAGAAGCTGGGAGACAACGGGCGAAAGAACATTCAACAGTTTGTCACTGACGGAGGTGGCTATGTCGGCATCTGCGCCGGTTCATACCTCGCGTCATCGGACTATGAATGGTCACTGCATCTGCTCAACGCGAAGGTCTTCGACCGGGCTCACTGGGCGCGGGGAACCGGAGAAGTGTCGATTCGGCTGACCGCGGAAGGCAAGCAGTTTCTGTCCGAGAACAAAGATGAACTGCCCGTTTACTACGGTCAGGGACCTTTGCTGATTCCCGACACGAAGCCAAACCTCCCGCCATTCGAACCTCTTGCTTCTTATGCAACCGAGATCGCCAAAAAAGGTGCTCCATCGGGAGTGATGATCGGTACGACCGCCATCGCTCGCAGTTCTTATGGCAATGGTCGAGTCATCTGTTTCAGCCCGCATCCCGAAGTTTCGGGAGGCCCGAATCATTTGATCTCGACGGGTGTTCGCTGGGCCGCTGGAATCGACAAGGACGCCAAATGAATGTCTCTGCTGCCACGTTGATGGTCGTGACCTGTCGCCTGATGTCCTTCATTCTGTCCTGCACGGTCCACCCAACGGACGACGCTCCACGAATTGTCATCGAAGTGTCTGAATCTGAAGCGTTCTTTCAGTTCGAGAAGATTCCGGTTCCAGCGGTGAACGACGCAGGAGCGACTGGAAAGTGGTCGATCGTGGCGGGGCAGGCAGATCCGAATTCTGCAAATATCGGCTGTCTGAGCGACGGTCAGATCCCTCGCAGCGCGGATGATCCGGCCCGCAACTTCTTTCTGACAGCAGGTTCGCAGCAGGGCATGATCACCGTCGATCTTGAGCGTGCCACCGAGATCACTCAGATCGTCACATACTCATGGCACACGGACAGTCGAGCGCCTCAGGTCTATTCTGTTTATGCGGCTACCGGTGAAGAGCCTGGTTTTGCGATCCCAAAGACTCCTGCGGATCTGGCTCAATCGACCACATGGAAGAAACTGGCAGACGTGGATACTCGCGAAAAATCCCGCACCGGCGGGCAGCACGCCACATGCATCGACAATGAAGGGAAGTCGCTTGGCGGCTATCGCTATCTTCTGTTTGCCGTGCGACCCACTGAACCTGGCAATCGCTTCAGTCACACGTTCTTCAGCGAAATTGATGTCGTGACCGGAGATCCGAAGACGCTCGAACGCATCACCGTTCCCGAAGTCCGTGAGATCCGATTCGCGACAGACGACAAGGCGTACTCATTCACGATCGACCTGACTCAGGCGCAGGAGCTTGAGGAATGGACCGCGGCAGAACTCAAGCCTGTCATCCTGGAGTGGTATCCGAAGATCGTCACCATGCTTCCCAGCGATGGTTTCGAAGCGCCAAAGCAGGTTCGTTTTCGCTATCTGCGCGATGCGGAGATGAAGGGAATTCCGGCGTATGCGTCGGGAACAACCGTGTCGCTCAACGCCGAATGGTTTCGAGGTCAGCTGCAGGGTGAAGCACGCGGTGCCGTTGTGCACGAGATGGTTCACATCGTTCAGAAGTATCCGGGCCGCGGCCGACGAAACCGTGGCATCAGTGTTCCGCCAGGCTGGATCGTCGAAGGCATTCCCGACTACATCCGCTGGTTCCTTTACGAACCGGAAACCGGTGGAGCAAAGCTGTCACCGGAGCGGCTGAAAAACGCAAAGCATGACGCCAGCTATCGCACGTCGGCCAACTTCATCGACTGGGTCATCCGAAACTACCCCGGCGAAGCCAGCCTTCTCCAGCGCCTCAACGCCGCCGCCCGCAAAGGTGAGTACTCCACGGAGACCTGGAAGCAGCTGACAGGCAAAACTGAACAGGAACTTGCCGAAGAGTGGCGCAAGGGCTGAGGAGTTGAGGAACAGGAAGTAAGACTGGCGCTACCGGGTCTGATCACTCTTTCGCTGCGGCCCGACAGTTATTCCTTGCTGCGCAGAACCCGGTGTTCCATCTCTTCGAGGTAGGCGAGCAGTCGATCGCGTTCGCTGGCAAGATGGCGGACTCGCAGCAGTGAACGAACTCGTGTGCGAAGTTCCAGGCGATTGACTGGCTTGGTCAGGAAGTCATCGCAGCCCGCGTTCACGGCTTTTTCGATGTCGCCGGCTTCGTTCAGTGCAGTCACCATCAGCACAGGAATCATGCGTTTGGCCGGGTCGGCTTTGATCTGCGAACAGACTTCATAGCCGCTCATGCGAGGCATCATGATATCAAGGAGAATCAGGTCCGGCTGATGCTGGTCAACCATCTGCATGGTCTGGTGGCCATCGGCGGCCATCAGGATTTCGTAGCCTTCATCCGCAAGATAGGCTTCCAGAAGCTCACGGTTCTGCTGAATATCGTCAGCGATCAGAACGCGTGAGGAAGAGATGTCGATATCGGAAGAGTGCATCCGCGGTTCCAGTATTCCTGTCCGAGCTCGAATCGGGTGAATTTCTTGAGTTCACTCTGGTCGACGCTCGCGTGCTGAAGCAATTGATTCAGCCGGGAGAATACTGTGACCGGAAAAAAGCGGCAACTGCGCTCCTGCTTGGACCTGCTCTGCGTGGACAACGCGAGAATTCCCGCTAACTTTCGTTCCGCGCAAAAAGAAAGGGGAAAGGTACTAGACCTTTCCCCTTTCCACCGTGAAGTTTGCCGAAACAAACTCCTCGGCAGGAGCTTCCCGCTCGGGCCACGCACCCATATGAGCGGGAACAGGCGAGTTTCCTGACCTTCCCCTCCTTTAACCCCTGCGGAGTTAACGCGGTCACCGGGTCCCACCACTCCGATGACTGCCTCCGAACAGGGGAAAAGCAACCGCCGTGCCAAATTCCTGCCGAGGATTTTTTGGACCTGCAAAATGTGCGTTTCGACTGCATTTTTGCAGGGAACCACTGGTCCACTGAATTTTGTGGCCACCAAAATCGTTCATCGCCACTGCCAGTTTTCGGCGCTGCTTTGCATGCAACACTGCCCGGCGAATACGCAGCAGTCAGATTCCAAGAACCGTTAAGACGATTCCCACCACGATCGCGATCACCAGAGCCCCAATGAACAACTGAAGGAAAAACACCATGATGGCGCGATCGAGCGACGTTGGAAGCATCAGCTTGTAGACCACCACAGAATCAACTGCCACGATGGTCAGAGTCAGGACCTGGAAGGACGTAACGTCTGCAAACGGGAACAGCAGAATTGCCATCCCCACGAGAAGAACTGTGAGAAGTCCACTCACAAATGCGATTTGACAGGCCAGCCAAAAGTCCGGGAAAGGAATGCCCGTTCCCGGCCGTGCAGCCACAACAACAGTCTGGAATTTCGGCACGGCAAACGGGTTCGATTCGTCTGCCATACCGCTGTCCAAACCCGTTGAATCAACAAGTAGATCCGACCGGGGACCAGGATCAGGGGAATATCCGAGTAATCGATTCGCCGTCTTTATCGCAGCCCGAAGCAGCATCGCTCCAATAAGACAGCCGACTCCAAAGAGAACCGGCAAACTGCAAATCGCTCCCATTCCCCCACTCCGGGCGGTCGCCGAGGCATGATCACCTCATTGCGAACCCTGTCGCGAAAAGCACAGCCACAATCACCACAACAATGGCAAGGATGATCAGAAGCTGAAACAGCCACACGAGTGCAGCTCGGCCGATCGTCGTCGGCAGCATTGCCTGATACACAACAATTGAGACGACAATCCCCAGAAACTGCGCCACAACCTGAATCTCTCTTTGCCCCACGCCGACTCCGCCGCCAACGAGGCCGAGAACAATTCCAATGCCAAACGCGACGAGCCCGTTGACAAAGACAATCAGGCAGGCCCGTCCGAACGTTGGTTCAGGAATTCCGAACCCAACGGACGGATCTACGGCAATTGTGCGTGTCATCGGGGTTGCAAACGGATTTGATTCGTCAAACGAGCCGCCGCCAGTCCCGAAGGAATCACCGGGATACCCAAATTGAGTGTTCGTCGGCCCGCTGTTTCGACCACCAACAATCTTGTTCGCGATGTGTACGGCCGCCCGAAAAATGACGGCTCCGATCACGATTCCGATTCCAAGTGCCGGCAACAAACATATCAGACCACCGCCCATAACACTCCCCTGCCTTTAACTACCTACGAAACACAGACAGCACACCCATGTGAAGATTAGTAGGCGACCACGCACATTGCGAGTGTGGCAGGTGGTTTACATGGCCGGATCTGTTTCGCGGCCGCCACTCCTGATGGAACTTAACCCAGGCTCCATTGCAAGCTGGTAAACGGGAAATCTTCGTGACTCGCTGACGGCATGACAGCTTCCTCTCTGCGTTCGGCCGGAACGTTTCCTGCGAAGGAACGAGAACGGCACCTGACGTGGTGGCGAAGTGGCGGAAAACACGCTATTTGTTTCCCGCGGAAGCAACTCTGCTTCCATGCGGCACCAGCCCCACGATCATCCATGGCTGGTGTCGAATTCGTTTGTCGTCCTGCCTCCATTGCCCCTCTGTGAAATGGTGACTTTGTGAGAAGCTACCTGCTGTACCTTGCGGTCTGCGTGACCGTTCTGGCTCCGGCCTCTTCCAGCCTGCTGGCTCAGCCATCGCGTGAGCTTGCTCAGAAACTGCTGGCAAAGCCGGAACGTCCCAAGCGTCCTGAACTGCCGCCCAGCAGTGTTCCGCTGAAGTTTCTGAAGGGCGAACGCATCGCTTTCCTCGGCAACTCCATGGCCGAGCGGATGAATCTGTTCGGACACTTCGAGACCCTGCTGCATACTCGGTTCCCGGAGCAGGAACTGATCGTTCGCAATTTTGCTCGCCCGGCGGAAGAAGTCGGTGTCCAGCAGCGATCCGCGGACTACACGGCTCTTGATGATCCGCAGCTGGCCTATGGTGCCGATACCTATCTGTGCTTCTTCGGATTCAATGAATCGTATGCTGGCCCGGAAGGCATCGAGAAATTCAAGCAGCAGTACAACAGCTATCTCGACCAGATCGCGAAGAAGTATCCTCGCGATGACACCGGAGCTGCTCCTCGCTTCGTCCTGATTTCTCCCTGTGCCTTCGAGAACACGGGAGATCCACTGCTGCCTGACAGCGCGAAAATCAACGAAAACCTCAAGCTGTATTCGGCTGCGATTGCGGACGTCGCAAAGCAGCGAGGTCTCGCGTTCGTTGACACTTTTGCGGCTTCAGAAGGTCTGTTCGGTCAGAAGGCCGGACTTCAGTTCACGATCAATGGCTGTCACCTGAACGATGAAGGCGACCGCGAAGTTGCACGATTGATCGATGAGGCTTTGTTCGGCTCCGCAAGCCCGGCAAGCTTTGGAAGCCCAGGCTACGAAAAGCTGCGAGCGGCCATCAATGACAAGTCATGGGTCCATCTTCAGGATTACCGTATGCTGAACGGCTGGTATGTCTATGGTGGCCGTCGAACCTGGGACACCGAAACGTTCCCGCGTGAATACGCCAAGATCCGTGCCATGGCGGCGACTCGCGACCGCTATGTGTGGGATATCGCTCAGGGTAAGAAAGTCGCTGATGCTCCGGACGATACGCAGACCGGCGAACTGTATACGCCACAGACTCGCTTCGGTGAACCGCGGCAGAAATATTCTGAAGCTCCCGAGCTCCGCTACCTGACTCCTCAGCAGCTGATTGAACAGACAAAGGTTCCGAAGGGCTTTGAGATTCGCCTGTTTGCTGACGAAACGATGTTCCCGGAACTCGCCAAGCCTGTGCAGCTGAACTTTGACAACAAGGGACGGCTGTGGGTTTCCTGCATGCCCACGTATCCTCAGTGGAAGCCTGGTGATCACAAGCCGGATGACCGCCTGATCATTCTGGAAGACACCAACGAAGACGGCAAAGCGGACAAGTGCAACGTCTTCTACGACAAGCTCCACTGTCCGACCGGATTTGAATTCTGGAACGGCGGCGTCATCGTGGTCGACCAGCCGCGATTGCTCTTCCTGAAAGACACTGACGGTGATGACAAAGCGGACCTCGTCGTTCATCTGATGGACGGCTGGGCTTCCGACGATACTCACCATACCTGCGGTGCGTTCGAATGGAATCACGGCGGTAAGCTGCACATGCTGGAAGGCATCGCCACCAGCACGACTCTGGAAACACCATGGGGGCCGCATCGAAGCTACGGTGCCGGAGGCGCCTATGTGATGGATCCTCGCACACAGAAGATCCGCCAGTTTTCTCTGCCGGGCCAGTACAACATGTGGTGCTACGTCTTCAATGGCTGGGGACAGGGCATTGTTGGTGACGGCACGACGGCCAACCAGGCCTGGGACACTCCTCTTTCGGGTGCTCAGTTCGGCGGTCGAACAGGTCTGAACTTCGTGTTCAACAACGAAGGCATGCGACCGGCTCTGGGAAGCGAGTTCCTGATGAGCCGACATTTCCCCGATGATGTCCAGGGGCAGTTCACGTACGCCTGCGTGATCAACATGAACGGCCTGCCAAGGTTCAGCCTGGGTGACAACGGCGGCGGATTCTCTGGCGCTCGCCTGAAGAACGCCGATGGTTCGCCGGACGACCTGATTCGTTCCGATGACAAGCACTTCCGTCCTGCGGATCCTCAGATCGGCCCCGACGGCGCTCTGTGGTTCGGCGACTGGGCGAATGCTCTGATCGGCCACATGCAGTACAGCCAGCGAGACCCGAACCGCGACCATACTCGCGGACGCATCTATCGCCTGGTGTATCCGGAACGCGCAACCGTCAAACCGGTGACGCAGTTTGGCAAACCAGTCGCGGAGATTCTGGAACAGCTGCGAGAATACGAATGGCGAACTCGCTACCGTGCTCGCCGCGAACTGCATGGTCGTCCAACCGAAGAAGTGATTCCTGCTCTGACCTCATGGGTTGCCAGTTTGAAAAAGGATGATCCGGAATACGATCGCCTCCGAACGGAAGCTCTCTGGATCCAGCAGTCTCATCATCGTATCGATCCGGCTCTGCTGGCCGATGTGCTCGAATGTCCAACCCCGGAGGCTCGAGCAGCAGCCATTCACGTCGTGGCCGATGAACGCGAATCGATTCCCGATGCGGCAAAGATGCTGATGGTCGCGGCAAAGGACCAGCATCCTCGAGTACGCACGGAAGCGGCTCGCGGTCTGAGCTTCTACCCGACTCTTGAGGCGGCTGAAACGCTTCTTCGCATGGCTGATTTCCCGGAAGATTATTGGGTGGATTACACCGTCCAGCATGCGTTGGGTGCGAATGAATCTGTCTGGCGAGCGGCCTTCCTGGGCGAACGCATCGCCGGCCTGAATCCTCGCGCGAATGCGATCGTTCAGAAGCTGTTCGCTGCATCAGCGTCCGGAGCGGCCGCTCTGCCTCATCTTCAGACCCTGCTGGCTCAGCAGCCGAAGCCTGAAGAAGAACGCAACAAGGCAATGACAGCTCTGGCCGATCTGAAGGGCGATGTGAATCGAGGACGCGAGGTGTTTGTTCGCAACTGCACGGCGTGCCACAAAGTTGGTAACGGCGATGGTCGCGAGTTTGGACCAAACCTGGCCGGTGTCGCCAAGCGAATGAACAAGTTTAAGATTGTTCAGTCGGTGATCGACCCGAACGCGGAAGTGGCCGAGAAGTATCGTTCCACGCTGATCGTCACGATCGATGGGATGCCAACCGCGGGACTGGTCGTCGCGGAGAACGATCAGGAAGTGGAACTGTTCGACGGCAAAGCCATCCGCAAGATTGCGAAGGCAGACATCGAAGAGCGAGTCATCCAGAAGCAGAGCAGCATGCCGGAAGGCGTCGCTGGAACTGTGGCTCCGTCAGAGTTCGTGGACCTGATGGAATACCTGGGTGCTCAGAACCAGGACGTCCCGCCGCAGAAGTAGTGTAGAACGACTGTCCTCAGTCGTTTCCCATCTCGATTCCCCCCTCTCCCAAACCCCGTTTGGGAGAGGTCGAGCGAGCGCCCGCAAGCTCGTGAGGGCCGCGTCTCTCGGCTCTCGGCTTTCCGCTTTCCGGAGGAACATCAGTCACAGTGTCATCCGCCAGGCAGTACAGGACTCCAGTTCGCAGCGGGGAGCGATTGAGGACAATCGCTCTACACTGAGGCCGCAGGTCAGGCTGTTGGCAGACGGCAGATCCCTGCTAGAATCCTCGCCTCTCGTCACAGATGTACGTATCAATGGCCGTTAGACGGCCGAACAGCACAGGCAGAGTTTCCATGGGCAGAAGTTTCGAAAACCGCAAGGCCTCCATCTTCAAGACCGCAGCACAGAAGTCCAAACTGTATTCCAAGTACGGCAAGCAGCTGTATGTCGTAGCGAAGAACGGTGTCCCGGATCCCGAAAACAATCCTGCTCTCCGCAACCTGATTGAACGGGCCAAAAAGGAGCAGGTTCCGGCGCACGTGATCGACAAGGCCATTGAAAAAGCCAAGGGACTAGGCGGCGAAGAATTCGCATCACTGCGTTACGAAGGCTTTGGACCTGGCGGCTGCATGCTGCTGGTCGACTGCCTGACCGACAACAATAACCGCACGATCACCGATGTACGCAGCGCCTTTACTCGCTGCGGAGCCAAAATGGATCCATCCGGTTCAGTCGCCCGCATGTTCGATCACGTCGCGGTCCTGTCCTTCAAAGGTGACAACGGCGACGCGGTTCTGGAAGCTATGCTGAACGCGGATGTGGATGTGGAAGACGTGGAAGTGAAAGACGGCCACGTGAACCTGTTCGCTCCGGCCAGCGAGTTCTATAAAGCCAAGACCGCTCTGCTGGAAGCGTTTCCAAAGACCGAACTGGAAACATCAGAGATCACCTTCATTCCTCAGATGCAGAAAGAACTCAACGCCGAAGACGCCGCGCTCTTCGAGAAGTTCCTCAACCTGCTCAACGAATGCGACGACGTCCAGGAAATCTACCACAACGCCGTCCTGCCCAGCTGATTGCAAGACGACTCTATGTAGAACGACTGTCCTCAGTCGTCCCCCAGCCCCCTCGTAGTGGAACTCGCCAGAGTTCCTTCCACCGCCCCGCTCGCCCAGACGCTGACACTGTCCCACCCGCGCCTGCCCGTGGTGACATCCAGAACCGCAGCCGCACATCCAACCGTAGTGGAACTCACCAGAGTTCCTTTGCGAGAAATCTCAAAGGGGAACTCTGGCGAGTTCCACTACTTTGGGAATTTGTGGTGGTGAGTTGCGCGCGGCGTTGCGGCTGGCGGATGTGTACCTGAGCGATTGAGGACAATCGCTCTACACTCGTCTATCGAATCGGCTTTGGTGGACTGCCGATGCGGAACTGGCACAGGTAGATGCCCAGCACGTACAGCAGCAGCAGCGGGAACATCATCAGCAGCATGCTCCATGGGTCTGGAGACGTCGTCAGGACCATGGACGCGATGGAGATGATCAGTACCGCGATACGCCAGTTTTCTTTGTACGTGTTGACCGTGCAAATTCCGATGCGCTCCAGGAAGACCATCACCAGAGGTAACTGGAAACTGACGCCAAACAGAATCGGCATCAGCATTGCCATGCTGATGTATTCTGACAGGCGAGGCTGCATGGTGATTCCAAGCCATGCGTTGAAGCCGATCAGGAAGTCCAGCATCAGAGGAAATGCGTAGAAGTAGCCAGCCGCCGCCCCGGCCAGGAACAGCACGACGCTCATCGGAAGGTACACGTGCACGTACTTGCGTTCATGAGGATACAGGCCGGCAGACACAAACAGCCACAGCTGATAGAAGATCCACGGCGACGAAAGCAGCAGGCCCGCGAAGAAGCACACTTTCATGTAAGCCATGAAACCTTCTTCAATCTTGAACGTCGTGATGCGCGAAGTATCTTCTATCACACGCTGCAACTGAGCAAACTCGGGTGCGGTCAGCACGATCTGAACATACTCCGGCTGGTCCGGCTCCTTCGAATCCTCCGTGGCCGTCGCAGGAGTTGCGGACGGATCCGCCGCTCCTGACGGCGTGGCAGCCTTCGACGGAGGATACCCCAGAGCTTTTTCCAGTTCGGCTCGGCTGATTCGTACCTTCAGCTGATCATTCTTCAGCTTCTCCTCTGCCTGCTTCTTTTCTTCTTCGGTCGGCTGAGGAACTCCCTTTGACGTAAAGAAGCTGGCCGCCCATTCGTAGAAGCTCTGCTTTGGAGCATCCATCGTCACATTTTCGATGCCTCGATCCCGCAGTGCTTTTTCAACCGGGTGACGCAGCCAGTAGAAAATGCGATCCCCGAAAAACAGACAGACCGACACCGCCAGGATCACTCCCAGCAGCGCGCGAAACACGTGCACTCGAAGAACTTCCAGATGTTCCCCGAAAGTCATGGTCGTGTCGTCAAAGAGGTCTCGTGACTTTCGCATGAGTCCAGCCGAAGAGTTTCAGTAGGAAAGAGAGCAGGAACGACGGTCAGGCATTCAGGAACAAAAAAGCGGACGCGATCACACGTCCGCTTTTCGGTGATGATTATTCCCCGCGAGTCAGCTTGCGGAACAGATCCAGCAGCTTCTCGGTAATCGGGCCCGGTTTGCCGGTTCCGATCTGACGGCCATCCAGGCTCGTGACCGCAATGACTTCCGCCGCCGTTCCCGTCAGGAAACACTCGTCCGCAGTGAAGATGTCATGGCGAGTCATCACGCATTCTTCGACAGGAATGCCAGCGCCGCGAGCCAATCGCATGACGGCATTGCGAGTAATCCCTTCCAGGATACCAGCATCCGGCTGAGGAGTCTTCAGGACGCCTCGCTTGATGATAAAGATGTTGTCGCCCGTGCATTCCGCGACTTCACCATTGTGGTTCAGCATCAGAGCTTCGACCGTGCCCGCATCGGTGCCTTCGATCTTGGCCATAATGTTGTTCAGATAGTTCAGCGACTTCACGCGAGGACTCAGCGCGCCCGGATGGTTGCGAATGGTCGCCGCGGTCACCAGCTTCATTCCCGTGCGATACATCTCGTCCGGATACATCGTGATGGTATCGGCGATGACGATCACCTGAGGATTGGAGGTCTTTCGAATGTCCAGTCCCAGAGCGCCTGCACCGCGAGTCACCACCAGGCGAACATAGCCATCGGTGATGTTGTTCGCCTTCACGGTGTCTTCCACCGCCTTTACCATGTCCGGATTGGAAATTGGAATGACCAGGCGAATCGCGAGTGCGCTTTCGTAAAGCCGATCAATGTGTTCCTGCAGCAGGAAGACTCGACCGCCATACACACGGATCCCCTCAAAGACTCCGTCACCGTAGAGCAGACCGTGGTCGAAAACGCTGACGGAAGCCTGTTCGGCGGGAACGAGTTTTCCGGCGACATAGACAAGACGTGACATGGGACTCACTTCAACGAGCACAGTGGAGAATGGAACAGCCAACGAGCACATCGGTGGGCAGCGAACTGCCGGTCGACCAATGTCGTCCCCGTGTGAAACTGAGTGACGTGTTACTCAGGGAACGCCTCGATCGTCGCCGATGTGCACGGCAAAGCCAGCGACACAGCAGAATTTCCTGCGTTCGCCTGGAAACCGTGGATCTTACCGCCTTCGGCTATCAGGCTCCACCAAACTCTGCGGAAGGCAGGGAAGCGAGAACGAACGAGTCCCCGAGCCTCGGAAAACTCGACAGAACTCACATCCGGCTGTAGCGATAAACGCAGCAAAAAGGGATCACCAAACCTCGAAATCGCGTGTCATCAACTTGCGAAGGCCCCTTTGGGCTGTATGCTTCTGACCCTCGACGGCACCACCGTCAGAGCCACCACAAGCCGGAGTGGCGAAATGGCAGACGCGTCGGATTCAAAATCCGATAAGGGTAAAACCTTGTGTGGGTTCGAGTCCCACCTCCGGTATTCAGCAAATCCTGAACAGTTTGCGATGAACAGAGCGTGAGCCTGAGGCGCTAGCCGAAATCGCGTTTCTATTCTTTCACCGCGTTTCATCGCCAAGAGCCGTAAATTCGATTGGCGAGTCGATTTAATTCAGGGTGTTTTCGCAGGCGTGTTTCGGCTAACTCAGGCGAAACACGCCTTCGCGCCGAAGCTTTCCATCGCGATTGCCGCGCCCAATGCTGGAGTTGCCTTCTTCATCAAGCTGTATCCAGTCCGACCAGACCATCCTGGTCCGCGAATATGGGCAGGACGCGGCATCCCAACACCCATTTTTTGAAAAATGAGGCCGGGTGATCTTGACAAGCAAATGTACCTCCGAAAGGATTCAGTACTACAGTACTACAGTACTACAGTAGTACTGTACTACCATGTCCCTGAATGTGGTTCCACGTCATGAGCAACCGTTGCTGGCAGTTCATGTTAATATGCCTTCTCGCCGGTTGTCGGCGTGAAGCCACTCCTGCCCAGCACTCATTCGTCGGGTCTGCTCCTTTACAGTGCGATCCGCGCGTACTGGCACTCGGGGACGTCTTTGCCACGTCTTCCTACCCTTTGACATTACCCCTCTCCAATACAGCTTCTGTTCCGATAACAATTCAGTCAATACGAACGTCCTGTGGCTGTACACTGGTTGAAGGTGACGTTGCGGGCACATTGTTGGCTTCCGGACAGAAACTCGACGTACCTCTGCGGCTTGATCTTTGGCCCAGACAGAGAGGCAACACTGCTTCACCGTTTAGGGTCAATGTGATTGCAGACTTGGACAAGAACATTACGCAGACCTGGACAATTGACGCATCCGTGCATTATGCGCTTATGCTCGCTTCAGAAAAAGACTCCATCGCGATCACAGCCGAAATCTTAAGGGAACTTGACTCCACGATCGACGTTATTTCCGTTATTCCAATGAAGGATTGCCAAGCTTCGGTTTCCATCCCTGGCTATGCGGCGACCATCATGAACGAGACGGGCTCCATGCGAGTATGCGTGACTTCTCCGGCACGTGATACGCCTGAAAGGGACGAGGGAGAGTTGATTGTTGCTGGTTACGCAGCGGATGGGAGTCGCTGTGAAGTGCATTGGCCGATGGTCGTGGCCTGGGAACATGATCTGCTGCTCGCGCCTGAGATTCGAGAGTTAGGCGCGATTCCCATCGGAATCCCTACGACTCAGGACTTTCACATCACCTCACGATCCGCAAAGGAATTACATTCGCTCAGGGCCGCCGTTGTCGAACTTAACAATTGCGGCGGTGAAGTGACGGTCGACGAGCAAAGTAAACGTTTGGAAGTCAGGGTCACGCCAGTCGAACCAGGGCGTTTCTCGATGGTCTTTTCCATAAACGATCAGTTTGGTTTGCCGGCAGCTTTTTCGGCGAGTGGGTACGGGTATGCCAAAAAGTGAAAGACAAGATCGCAGTTCGGGGAGACAAGAGTGATGCATTCGCGATACATGGCTACGTGCATCTGTCTCTGCTTCTTCTCTCTCGGGTCAGGTTTCTCACGCGCCCAGGAATTCTCAAAAGAAGACGTCCGACGACAATGGGAAGCAAATGCCGAACAACTGAAAACTTTGCACATACAGGTTGAATCAGTGCGGTTTGAAGAAGTGCCTTTTCCCAGAGAACGAGACCCTAAAGGAACGAATCATCGAGAGCCAATTGAGCAGCATTCAAGATCGGACATTTGGTTATCAGATGATGACGTTGGGATTGAAATCATCCATGATGCAAATGTAACTCCGTGGTTAGGCGAATTTGAGGCCTACTCACATAATTCCCACGGGGCGCGATCGTTGTCCAGGATGGTTCGCAACGGAGTGCACAAAGTCCATGGTTCAGTAACCAGACAACATCATAAGCCCGAGTTTGGCTTCTTCGGAGGATACCTCCCTGTATTCCTCTGGTATCACTTTCGATCTACGGGACCGTTGTCGCTGGATTTCTCGACTGTGACACTGCGTTCCCACAATGTGTCGCTCGGCGATGCTAAGTGCATCTGGCTCAGGTCTCAACGGGAGGATCCCAACTTTTCAACCACCGACATCTTTGTAAATCCGGCGAATGATTTTTCGATTGAGCGGATTGTGCAAAGCGTGAATGAAGTACCCGTATATCAGGCAGACATAGTCTACCAAACCAGAGTAGATAAATTCCCTGAAATAAGTCGATGGAAGTGTGTATGGCTCCGTGAAGACGGAAGCCAGTCGGTTGCTGAGTCGTCAAGTGTCGTTGAGTTTGATGCCACCTGGGTCCCGGACCCTGCAAAATTCGAACTTCCGTATCCGGAAGGAGCTCGAGTCCGGCTTCTGGATAACAACGGCATCGTCGTGTCCGCAGGGCCAAATTCGCAATTGATTATGCCGGAGACCGCCAGCAGTGGCTTCGGCATAGTGAAGTGGCTGATGTGCACAGCAGGTCTTTTGATCACCGCTGCAGCGTACTATTGGAGAAGAAAAGCTCATAGATAGCCAGCACCATTCAAGAGAAACGTCGTTCCACTACTCGTTGGTTCCTCTCACAAATCTGAAGGGTCTCATTAATGTTCAGAAAAGTCATGCTGTTTGCGAACGTAGTTGGATTTGTATCATTGACCGTTGTGGCGTTTGCGGATCCGCCGGAAGAAGGAGGAAACTGCAACCAGGCTTGTCACAATGACCAATATTGGAAGAAGGACGGCTCATGCATTAAGGCTGACGTCCCAACATGCTGTGATGACGCATGGGCAGTCGCAACAGGCGGTACGCTCACGAACATAGGGGATGACGTAGATCACTGGAAGTACGAAGGAACTGCGTGCTCGGCATACTGTGCGGACAAGTCCGACTCCGTAGCGTCTCCATTTCAGACCATAGGCTTGACTCCTAGTGGCAAATTTGGTTCGTTTCCCGAGTGTCGATGTCAATAGTGGGCAAGTCGTTTCGGTGAGCGCCTCGTACCGACTATGGGTAATGTAGTGCCTGGCAGGTTGCGGAGACCCATATGCATCATAAGCGGCGAGTGGGATTCACAATCATTGAGTTACTTGTTTGTCTCTCCGTAGCAGGAATTCTGATAGCCCTCTTCCTGCCAGCTCTCCAGCGCGCTCGTGCTGCCTCTCGCGCGGTGGTGTGCAAAAACAATCTCAGGCAACTTGCACTGAGCCTTCACAGCTATTCATCGGTGCATGGTGTGCTTCCGCCAGGCTCGCAGGTGCAGGACTTCCTGCGACCGCCTGGCTATTCCAAATCTTTTCCGTGGTTGGTCGCAATACTTCCATTTATCGACCAAGTGCCGTTGTACTCGAAGTTTGATTTTGATCTCGATTGTCAAATCCATCACAGGAACCTGACAAGCGTGAAGATCAACACATTCATGTGTGCAGCAGACGCGAGGGCCGGGGACGTACTGTGGGTACGCCCCGGTGGTCCGCACCCCGTCTGGGGAGTGTACTATGATGGCAGTTGGGGCACCACTGATTATCTGGGTTGTTCTGGAGTCGGCGGACCTATGACGATCCGGCATTTCGAGCAGTGCTCTCAGCTCGACCGAGAGTTTGGGGCACCTAGATTGGACGCTGGTGTGCTTTTCGGTAATAGCAGCGTGCGATTCGCAGAGGTGTCGGATGGCCTAAGTAACACTCTTGCTATTGTTGAACGCGGAGTGACCGAATCCTGGGGAAAGTGGGGAGGAGCAGGCAGTCTGCTCTCTTGCCCACTAGGCGTATTAGATGTCGTAATGCCAGGTGTTATGGGTGATTCACAAGGTGGCGTTCGACCTCCTGCAAACAGCACTTCAGATCGGTTGTTTCTCTGGAGCTGGCATGATGGTGGCACGTTTTCTGGATCGTGTGATGGAACGGTTCGACTCATGTCCTATGAAATGGATCATACCTTTCTGAAGGCATTGTCAACCCGGGGCGGAGGCGAAGTGGTTTCCGAATGGTAGGACGAGAGGGTTTAATGCAAGGCTGTCCACGCAGCTGCGAAAGTTCCTCGGACAGCTTCTGCAGTGTGACCATTGCAAGAAAAGCATCTCCAGCCTCGACATCGTCTTCGCGCCGAGCGAAGTCCGAGAGTTTCCGCGTCGCTGTGAACGGATGAAGCGAACCAGAAAGGCTCTGTAGCGAACGAGGTGAATGCTGTTCGCCCATGAACATCAGCGGATCATCACGAGTTCATACCCGTCGACATCTGCCACTACTGAGCCGCAGCGAGGCGAGCGGCGAGCCATTCGGCTCGGGCTTTTTCGGGGTTGGCGTCGTTGATGGCTTCCTGAGCGACTTTGGCGGCGTTTGATTTGTCGCCGAGTTCGATCAGGGCTTCGCATTCATTCAGCATCGACGCGTACATCATCTTTTCGTTGGGATACTGGCGTCGATAATTTCGCAGCGTTGCGATCGCAGTGCCGACGTCTCGGCGGGAGATCTGGCTGAGCGCGGTCCAGTAGAGCGTGTCGCTGACGGCGCTTTTCTGAACATCCAGGATGCTCTTGGGCAATGCAAACGGTACGACCGCAGAACGCTTGTCGTCGAGCGGGATGTCCAGTTCAACTTTCTCCTGCAGACACGCAATTCGAATCTGCTGAAGATCCTGGATCATTCCCAGTTCGAAGTTGCCCGAGATCTGAGTGACTCGAGCTTTCAGCAAACGGCGTGAAGGCCGTCCGAACAGCGCATCCGCACGTTCGAGGACCTTTTCGAGTGCCTGTGCTCGAAGGCCCATCTTCTCTTCGTCAGACATCTTGGATTCATCGACGTTTGGATCGGTGATGAGCTTTTCAATTTCAAGCGACTCGCGCTCAAACGGACTGTCGAACGGTCGCATCAACAGCGTGTAATCCTGCTTCTGCTGTTCCGTCAATGTGGCCGCAGCGGACACTCGTTGTTCCGGAACATTCCACAGCTTAAGCTTTTCTGCAGGCCAGACATTTCCGGTCACCTCGGCCACGCGATCCTTCAATGGCCGAATCTCACTGGTGCCTCCAGCCAGCTCTTCGTAAAGCACGACTGTCTCTGAGGCGTCCATGCGGTTTTGCAGGACCAGCATTCGTGGAGCCGCTGCGGAGGGATGGCACACCCCCAGAATCTCACCATTCTTCCAGCGATCGCTGCCAGCAAGAATCTCATGCGTTGCCGGGTCGGAAACGAGTGCTGAAGCATCATCCGCCTTCGGCACAGGAGTTCCTCGGACTGGATCAAACAGCAGACATGTCTTGTCGACGATCACGCCCACCAGAACATCAGCGGAATCCGAAATAGAACCTGGCGCTGTGGCAGGAGTCGCAGCCTTCAGCAACACCATATCGAGCTGACGCTGACGAAGGGCTTCTGCAAAAATCCAGATCCGATCATCCACGGTGCCTCGGCCGGTCATCATCACTTCGTAGATACTCGTCGGGACGCGAGATTCTGAATCGGGAATCAGGGAGACGTTTCGGATCAGGTGCTGGAACAATGCAATGACGCGAGCCTTGTCTGTTGCGTTTCCGTTGGCCGCAGCGTCCGCCTGTTTCCAGACAGAGACCGTCAGACCCTTGAGGATCATGGCGTCGCGAATGTACAGGATGTCGTTTTCGGAGAAGCGAATTGTGGACGCCGTGCGCTGAGTCGCCTCGGAGAGATATGCGAGGTTGGCGTCGCTGATCTTCAGAGCCCGCACATCCGTCTCACCGCACGCAGCCATCCATGCGTTCATGGCGTTCACGACAGGTTCGCGGCGAGTCTGAGTTGCCAGAGATTCCGGTGAAACACGCTTCACGGCCGTCGCAAGCCGCGACTGGCATTCATCTTCGGCCGACGCTGTTGCCTCGGCCGCGGTCTTCTCTGCGGGTTTTTCCTTCTGCGACGTACAGCCAGCAAACAGACTGACGACCGGGAACACGACAGCGACCAGTTTGACTCGGTTCAGCGACCCGCGAATCACAGAAGACCTCACACAATTTCGAGTATTTTTCGTCGAACACGACCTGGACGGACCGCTGTTGCGCAGTCCCATTCTCTGGTCAGCGTATGGTGTTCAACCTTGTACGTCTTTTCAGCACCAAACCGGGGGCGTTTTTCCAATTCCGCATGATCACCGGCCAATTGGCCAATGCAATCGGCCCATCTGCTTTCGTCGCAACCCGCCGGATTTCAAATTGCCTTCAAAAGCAATGAACGTTCAGTCCGACGTCGTTTTCTCGCCGGAATCGACAGCCTCTACTGCCGAATCTCTACCTCCGAATCTCATCCGCCTTCGGATCAGCAAGCTCTTCGGAAGGACCAGCGACTCGTTCCACCGGCAGGAAGAATCGCACAACCGCGGGCGACTGTTCGGACTTCAGTGGCTGGCCGTCCAGCAACAGTTCGGTCGGCGCGGTGTCCATGACTCCGATGAGCAGCGCGCCGTTGAGGTCGACCATGTCGGAGACTTCGTCGTGTCGCAGGGAATTGTTCTGAAGTCGAACGTACTGCTCGCCGCCGACGGAATTGTAGAGAGACACCATCAGCAGAATATCGAATGGGTTCCGCCCAAGAATGTCGTACTGAGACTGCGTCTGAGTCGTCAGTGATTTTTCGAAGCCGCCTTTTCCATTCGCGACATCAACGATCCGCACTCCTCGAAGAAAATCCCGAACATCACTGATGCGAACGTTGCCGGAGTGGCGCGACCATTCTTCACCTGGCTCGAGACTTCGCTCTTCATCGGAAGCTCTCTCCGATGATGTGTAAAGTCGGTCATGGCAAACGAGCACCCAGTTACGGACCGGGGCCGGCAGGTGATGCGTCACTGTTCCCTCGAGCAGACCGCTGACCGGAAGAGTCAGTTTGGAGTCGAAGAAGCGGTGAGCTGGCGTGGAACTGTTCTGTTCGGCAAGCACGGCTGTTGAACCGCCCGCAATCAAAGGTATCGCGGTGAATTCTGACGGAGCAACGTCGGACCGACGGCTTGTCTGCCGTCCCAGACCAGCGCCTCCCGCTCGATACATGCCGCCATAGATGTCCTCCGCGCGACCGCTCCAGTTGATCTGTTCTGCTGACGTCGAACCTTCGCTCAGCCAGCCTGCATGCTTCGCCGACAAGGTGGCGTATTGTGTTTCAGGAGTGCTGATGCTTCCCCAGGTCCGGATTCGAACGTGCTCCGTCGCCCCGTCATGACTCAGATCGATCACTGCCGCCGCGCGGGAGACCGGACCGGAGAGAGTGCCTGCTGACGCCATGACCGCCATCAGACAGGTTGCTCCCACCAGAAGGGGAAACGTCAGCCATGTCAGTCTTGGTCGCTGCAGCAGACGAACGACGACAAAGTAGTCCAGTGGACCAACAATGACCAGAAAGGCCAGCATCAGCAACATGGCCTGCCACGTGGACCAGCGTTCTTCCTGTGGAACCGCATCAACAGCGGCGGCAAGTTGAGTCGACAGATCCGATACACCAGTCGAAGAAATGCGTGAACCCGACTGAACCTGTCCGGTCTTTCCGACTATCAACGTATCGAACAGCAACAACTCACAGCATTGCGACAGCGACAGCCAGGAACTCAATGGCGGGCGATTCAAATCGACACCAACAAGAGTCACCATCCCTGCTCCAGCCGCATTGCGAAGAATCAACGGTCCCGTCAGTGATCCGACAACGACCGATGGCTGACTGGAAGTCATTCGCATGACAGTCACCGGATTACGGTTCGTCTGCAATGCTGTCGCTCCGATCACGTAATTCTGCAGCGACGTCAGATCCAGCGTCTGCTGCTGATAGTCTGTGTCCGGAATCCCAAACTGAGGCTGCAGCCATTTTCCCAGCGGCGAAGCCAGCAGGCGTTCCGTGGTTTCACCGCAGCTCACGATCAGGTGACCGCCGGACAGCACCCATTTTCGAATGGCCAGAGCCACAGGCTCCGTGACATCAAATTCGGTATTCAGAAAAATCGCATCAACAGACTCGTAGGCTCGAAAATCTGATGGAAGTTCGTCCCATGACTTCACGGAAAACCAGCTGAGCACGCCAGCAGTTTCCGGGTTCTTCAGAAGTCGTTCGCTCAGGTCTTTGATGCCCTTCGGAGCACCGATCGTCAGCACGGTGGTCGGAGACTGTCGATAGATCGTCAGCGATGAACACACGGCAGACTCTTCCGCAGAAGCCTCTGCACTGGATGTTCCAATCGCGGCATCATGAGTGACAAGGACGTTGTTCTTGTCGTCCAGCAATCGTGCTGTCAGGCTGCCATCGAGTCTTCCAACGCTGAAGATGCCGCTGAGCGACACTGCACCATTTTCAGAGACAGCACCTTCCGCAACGATACTTTCGCACTGATCACCCCGTGCATCACTGGCGATGATCTGGAGCCTGACGGACGTTCCAGCCGGCAACCCTTCCGCCACCACATGAACGGGAAGCGTCTGGCCAACGCGGCCCTTGCTTTGAAATCCCAGCGCGAGCTTCGTGAACCGCGCAGAGGCGGAAGCCTGTGACGCTGCATCGGATTCCTGCGACACAGCCAGGCAGGAAGGAGCGGTCAAACACGAAAGGGAAGCGGCACTGGCCGGACCACCGGAGTGACCCAGGAACAGGGCCAGCATCCCGCAGAGAGAAAGCCGTCCAACAGAGATGTTCATTGGAGCATTCAACCGTTTCACAATTTTCGCCACCGCAGGCTCTAAGTACAGGGATGGATGAGAGATCCGCAATTTCACATGGCAGCAGAATGGTCCGCAACCGCGGAGTGTTCAGGCGGAGTCAGAATTGGGTAACGCTTCGAAAACCGCCACTCCAACCCGCCAAACCAGTCAGTTCCGGCCCAGCCGGCGGCAATCCTCGCCAGAGAGAACCGAAACATTCGTCCATCAGCAGTGTCCTGCTTACGGCGAGATGTGAAAAAACTGCGGAAAAAAGCCGTTCGAATTTCGATAACGTCTGAATTCCCGTACGAATCCTCGGTGCATTCTGAAGGTCGTCGCAAAAACACTGGTAATTTTGGACGTGATTTGGCAAAAATCCTGCACCGGAAGACGTGATCCACGCCAGCTGAACAGGGCTCTTCCAAAAGAGGTGTTCTGTTGAGGTTGTTCGTGTCGTGGTATTTTTTGTCAGACGGCAACAATCGTCATGTGGAATCAGTCACTGGAACGTAACAGTTTTCGGTCTGCCTGATCACCGAAACTGTCATACAGACCAACACCATTTCAACGGAGGCAACCATTAAACGAACTCGTCCGACACCCGCTCCTCAGAGTAACCTTCCGCGTATGAATGAGCGGATTCGAATTTCACCGATTCGCGTTGTGAGTGCGACGGGTGAAATGCTGGGGGAAATGGAAACCGCGGTCGCTCTGCGCATGGCTCAGGATGAAGGACTGGACCTGGTCGAAGTGAGTCCGGACGCGCGTCCGCCCGTCTGTCGAATCATGAACTACGGCAAAGTACTGTATGAACGTCAGAAGAAGTCGGGCGGGCCTCGCCAGCACAAGACTCAGCTGAAGCAGCTGCGACTGCGAGCAAAGACCGGACAACACGACATCGATACCAAAGTTCGACAGGCTCGGGATTTTCTGTCCCGTCGCGACAAAGTCAAAATCAACGTCATGTTCAAGGGCCGTGAAAACGCCCACCATGAACGTGGTATGGAAATGCTCACCGAAATCGTGAAGATGCTTGAAGACGTTGCCACAGTGGAACAGCCACCTAAAATGGAAAGCGGAAAGATCGCTTCTGTTTTGCTGACACCGCTGAAGCACTGACGAAATCTGTACAAGCCTGTTGGCGGAATCCGGGGTTTCAGCCCTCATCAGGCACCGGTTGGTCTTCCCAGCCGGTGCCTTACGTTTTGCTGAGCTCGGCAGTCAGTTGAGACTCTCCGCTGCATCCATAAGGAAGAAGGGGATCAAGGAAATGCCTCGAACCTGGTTCGTGCTGCTGTCTTTCGCACTGGTCTCCGGCTGCAACGATGCCATGGAGAATCCTGCAGAGTCCACCGCTTCCTCGGCCGCTTCAAACACGGAACAGAAGCCCGCAGAAACTCCTGAGCCTACTCCCGAACCAAAGGAGCCAGTCGTGGCTGAACAGCCTGCCCCCAGTGAATACAACACGCTGTCGGATTTTGAATCCTTCGTTCTGCTCGAAAAAGGCACCGAGCGCGCCTTCACGGGTGAATACACCGATCTCGAAGACGCCGGCACATACATCTGTCGCCGCTGCAATGCCCCGCTGTACAAGTCCAATGACAAGTTTCACAGCGGCTGTGGCTGGCCCGCATTTGACGATGCCATTGAAGGTGCCGTTCATCAGTCAACGGATGCTGACGGATATCGAACAGAGATCACCTGCAACAACTGCGGCGGCCATCTCGGACATGTCTTCGTTGGCGAACAGATGACCAAGAAGAACACTCGCCACTGTGTTAATTCCGTCTCCATGAAGTTTGTGGCAGCAGGACAGCCTCTGCCTCCTGTCGTGAAGAAACCCAAAGAAGCAAATTCCCCGGAAGCCAGCTCCGGTGAATCCGGTTCAAAGTAGTTCCGCTGTTCCATGTCAGACGACACGGAGGAACTGACCGCTTACCATGAAGCGGGTCACGCCTGGGCTGCACTCTACGTTGGCGCGCGCGTTCAAAGCCTGTCGATCAGCCCGGACAACGACGATGGTCCGGAACGATTTGGTGATACCACAATCCTGTGGAGCCGCAGACGATTTGGTCGTAAAGAACTGTCCGAGAAACTTGCATGGGTCGCTCTCGCCGGACCGGTCGCCGAGATGATCTATTCAGGCAAACCGTTTCATCCGGGAACTGTTGCGGAATGGCGGCAGGACTGGAAAGATGCCTTTGAAGCACTCGAACATGTGGCTGACGTTCAGCGACGTTTAGCATCTCTCGAAAAGACCACGATCCAGCTGTATCAGGCATTCCAGGACGACTTTCACTGGAACGCCATCAGCGCGCTGGCAGACCATCTGCTGGCCCATGAAATCATGGACGAAGAGATGATCCAGGAAGCCGTCGAACCCTGGCTCGCTGAAAGCTGACGGCGCCAGCAAGCATCCGAACACGCCAGACCGGTACGAGTTCTACCGGCCAGATCGCTACTCCTGCACAGCCTCCGTCTCCGCGTTTGTTTCCGTAACGCAAGGTTGAAACAATGCGAAAGGAGAATCAACACCATACAGTTTGCAGGAGCTGATCATGCGGATGCGCTTAGTTCTTCTGCTGAGTCTGGGATTACCCGTTCTCGGTCAGATCGCCGGATCAGGTTTCGTCGCGGCTCAGGAAACGACGAGCTCCTCGCGCGTCTATCAGAACCGCCTGACTCGCATCGAAAACCCAAAGCCACTGCTGGCGGACTTCCCGGAGTTCTTTGAACCCATTATCGAACAGGCACACTTCGAAGCGCCGGCGATTGTTCAGGATGAAGACGCGGATCTTTCCGTGCGAGCCTGGCGGTTCTCGTACAATGCCCGCGGCATCATCGAGATGCCAAATCTCCTCCGCGCGTCCGAGACCGCCGTGATCATGGTGCATCCCTGGGCCATCGATGACAGCTGGGGATGGAAGTCACCGGAGCCAAACGGCGTCGCTGATTTCTGCACGCCTGAAAAGAACGCCCTTGCCGCGCGTCACACAAAAGAAGTGATCGATCCATTTCTCAACAGGCTCCGCGATCATGCAGCGCTCATCATGTACAGCCTTCCCGGCAATGCTGATCCGATCCGCACAAAGGTCTATCGCTCATTCAATCATCATCCCTCTGCAGAAGAACGAACAGCAGGGGAGAAAGAACTTCGCAGGATTCTGGCGGACTATCAGTACAAAGGGCAGGGCCTGCCCGAACAACTGACTCTGGGAACGACACAGCCTGTTGCGGATTACTTTCGACAGTTTCCCGGCCTGGACGCCAGCGCGAAATTCAACGGGGAAGGATTCTGGTCGCTGCCAATTCCTGTCAGCGATTCTGTCAGCGTACAACCCGATGACGTTGTGATCTTTGATGGAGAAGGCTATCCGCCGCTCCGCGACTTCCTGAAGCAGCATGGAATTCGGCACGTGCTTCTGACAGGTTACGCCACAGACATGTGCTTTTGTCGAACGACCGCGGGATACGAAAACCTTTCGAAGGACTTCAACGTCTTCCTCGTGGCGGATGCTTCACTTGCCACCTTCCCGTCCAACACGTCACCTCGCTTTGCTGTCAATGCGTCGATCTCCTACGCCGCACTCAATCAGCTGATCACTCAGGTCTCGTGGGTCAGGCCGTTGCCGCCAAAGGCGGATGGCCGATAATCGGTAACGGGGCCTCAAACAGTCGTTTTGAATCGCAGAACCTCGCCCAGCGACTCCCATCGACTTGCGACAAAAGGAAACTCCACATGACAGATCGAAGGTTGAGTCGCCGAAGTGTGATCCGGTCAGCAGCCATGACGTCCGCCCTGGCACTGCTCGGCGGCGCAGCACCGGCACGACAGTCTCCGGCGAGGATTGCGATTACGCTGGATCTGGAAATGAGCCGCAACTTTCCAAACTGGGAAGATACGCACTGGGATTTTGAAAAAGGCAATCTGAACGACGCGACCAGGAAGTATTCGACGGATGCGGCGAAGCGAGTTCGTGAGGCCGGAGGTGTTGTTCACTTCTTTGCGGTGGGTCGAGTCTTCGAACAGCCCGATGTCAGCTGGCTGAAACAGATCTCTGAGGCAGGCCACCCGATTGGAAATCACACGTACGATCACGTCAATGTTCTGGCAGAGCGCATGGAAGATCTGCAGTATCGCTTCCGACGTGCTCCATGGCTGCTGCGAGATCAGTCCGTGGCGGAGGCGATACGAGAGAACATTCGACTGACGACCGAAGCGATGAAGTCCAGACTGGGAGTTTCTCCGGCCGGGTTTCGAACACCCGGTGGATTTCAGGATGGACTTCGAAAACACCCGGCCGTTCGCTCATTGCTGAAGGAACAGGGCTTTGACTGGATCAGCAGCCTTTATCCGCCTCACCCGAACTCCCAGCCAATGCAGGAACCCGATGCGGACACACTCAAAGGCATCGTTGATGCTCTGAAGCAGGCTCAGCCCTTTGCCTACGACGATGGCCTGGTGGAAATTCCGATGAGTCCCATCAGCGACATCGGTGCATTTCGTACCGGACGCTGGAAACTGGACTGGTTTCTGACGTCACTGAAACAGTGTCTCGACTGGACGATCGACAATGGTGCCGTCTTTGATTTCCTGGCGCATCCGTCGTGCCTGTATGTCGTCGACCCGGAATTTCGCGCCATTGATCTGATTTGCGAAACAGTTCGAATGGCTGGCAATCGCGCGATGGTCTGCGACCTTGGAACCATCGCAAAGCAGGTCTCGCAACCGCTCATCAACTAGGCCGCGAGTCTCCGCGTTCACGCACATCGCGGAAATCCGGCAGCGTTTCCTCTTCGCGCCAGTTGTTCATGAGCACCGTCGCCAATACCCTTACCGCCACCACTCATACCATTCGGGTGTTTTCATCGCACTCGGAGTGATCGTACCCACAGCAGTGCCGCACCCTGACAGGAATAGTTTCATGGAATCTGAGCACGAATCCCCGCGCGATGTTGATCAGCTGATTCAGGAACTGACGGACCGAATCACAGACGCCGACGTGAAGCTGCTTTCGCGGACCGCCATGCGACTGAATTCGGAACTGCGAAGACTCGCTCAGGATGAGAAACGACTCGGAACGTACCTGGTGTCCATGCGCAGGCTCAGCGAAGCCGGGCTTCATTTCACGCCGCAGAACAGTATCGACCTGACTGTTCGACTCATTGCCATGCTGGAGGACGAGAACCTCGCGCGAACCATCCAGCCGGACATCTCCATCGACGAATTCGAATTCTGGCAGCATCGACTGACGCCGTCTGCCTACCATAACCTTGCTTCACAGATGGGCCAGGTGCACGGATACAATTCGAAGAGTATGCATCAGTGCATTGCGGATGGATTGAATGTCAGCCGAAAGTTTGGCGACAACCACTCGATCATGCACTTCCGCGAGTTTGCTGTCGAGGTTTACCGGGCTGCTGACGACCTGGACATGGCACTGCACTTTGCCCGTGGCAGTTTGAATCTGGAAGAAGATCTGAACGTCGGTCGTCGCGTTGCCAGTGCCGACGATGTCGCCAGTATGCTGGCTCTGCAGGGCCGACTGGAAGAAGCCGCGGATGCAGTCATGGAAGGCTGGCAGTACGTCGCGGAGTTTCATAATCCCTACAACGCCGAAACGATGTACTCCGCGATGGCGCGCAGCATTCTGAATGTGGCCGGACGAACGGATCTTCTCGCCAGCTTCCCCGGGCTTGATCCCAGCCAGCAGGACGCTGTGCATTGCGGACGAATCCTGGAATATCCGGCCATCGATGAAGGCCCGCGGTACACCTACGTTCGCGACCGGGCCATCGCCGTGGAAGACTGCTGTCAGGAACGCTTTGAAGAAGCAATTCGCCGCATGACTCCGTGGGACAAGCGGCTGCTGGACCTGGGACTGCTGGATGCCTGGTTCTCGACTCGGCTGCTTCTGATTGCGGCATTCCGGATGAGCGGCAAAACCAATCGACTGGAAGCACTCGCAGCGCCACTTCGTGAAAAGGCGGCAAAAGCCGATGACTGGCTGACGCTGCATCGCCTTGAACGCCTGCTTGATCCATCGATTCGTCCGACTCCCGGCGCGTTGTGTGGTGATGTTTCCACCGGACCATTTGCCAGCATCCCGAGGCGTGCCGAACGGCTGGATCTCGACAAACTGCATGAGCGTCTTGCAGCAGCCGCGGAACAGAATGACAACTCAGAGAATGTGCCGCCGGAAGATTCGGACTCAAACACGGATGCCGCAGCAACACAAGGAAGCGACCAGACTCAGGAGCAGGATGGCGATCCGTCGCAGCCGGTTTCGTCATCACCACGAATGCTGAAGATTGTCGAGAAGATCATGGAGGCGGATGGCGACGTCGACAAAATGGGCGACGTCGTTGATGCCATCCTCGCAATGCCGGCCGACAGTCTGTCAGTCGAAGAAGCCGATGAAGCATTTCGCATGCTTCGCTATTCCCTGCAGGCAATTTCCGACTGGAAGAGCGCCTGGCGATGGGCGGAAGCGGTCGCGTCGGAACATCGGCAGAATCCCGATGTGCTTTCGCTGCTGGGTTCACTGGGTGGCGACCTGCGGTTCGCAGTGCTGGGCAGCATTGAACCGCCTTCGGAAGGGATGCTGGAGAACGCCGGCGATGAGGATGCGGTCGCGGATCCTGAGGAAGCAGCAGCGCGAGCCGCTCTGAAGGAAGAGCTTGATCAGGTTCTGCCGCCTGCTCGAATGGAAGGCCTGTTCCTCGAAGCAATGGATATTGCTCCCGGTCATGCGCCGGCGTTTGGCAGAGCAGGGCTGTACTATCTTGAGCAGGAGAAGATGGGAGAAGCCGAGCGATTCCTTGCACGCAGCTTCCGACTCGACAGAACTCAGCGTCTCGTTGCTTATCACCTGGCCGATCTGTACGCACGAACGGACCGCCGGATTGACTCACTGGCTGTCCTCGATCTCGCCATTCGCGAAGGCTGCCATGATCCGGGCCTGACATGGCAGGCCGCTCTGTGCGCCTATTCGCTTGAGCGTTATCCAGTGATGCTCACGTATCTGAACCACTTCGAACTTCTTGCTCCAAATCAATCTGAAACAAACCACTATCGCGCCTGTGCACTGCTGGAACTCAGACGCCCGGCAGAAGCACTCAAGGCGATCGACGCAGAGCGTGCAATCAATCCGGACATGAGCTTTGCCTGTGACCTGCAGGAAGTTACTGCCTGGGGACAAATGCTGGAGACAGAGAAATTCGAAGAGCGATTGAAGCAGATTCTGGCAAAGAAGTTCTCCACAGTGGAAGGACTGACCAACGGAGGAATCTCCCGGCTCATGAACATGGTCTGGAGCGCGTCACCTCTTGATGAGTCGGATCCTCTGCAACAGAAGCTGGACCAGCGCATGATGGAATGCGCATTTGCCGGAGACGCACTGCTGACTCGTTATCGTGAAGCGGATCCGGCCAGGGTGAAGGTTGAGCTGTTCCATTGCTTTGTGAAGCAACCGCTTGGTGATGCATGGGCGGAGAGCCATGCGTGTCTTCCGGGCGAACAGGACTGGACGGCCTATGTTCGGCTCTGGGGAATTCTTGCAGTCGACGCGGACGCCGCAGCGGAAACGGCGTTACAGTGGCAGCAGCGCTGCTGGCCGGAAACTGCAGAAGTTCAGGAAGTCTCAGCGACAGGCGATTCCTATACTGACACACCCGGCGTCGTTTTCATCGGACGCCGAATTCCCGTCTGACTGATCCCGGTTGGCTCCAGGTCGGCTGTGCAGTTCTCAGCCAGACTGATCGCCGAAACGTCATCATTTCGACAAAGTTCGTCATCAGAATGATGAGTCACTCGTTGTCGCCGGTGAGTCTCCTCAGGCCGTTTCGTTTTTCGCAACCACTTGCCATAAAACGACTTAAGGAAAAGCACAAAAAACGCTCAAGTCTGTGGCATGCCGATCGCAATTGCTATTGAAGCATCAAGCAATCTCGGATGGATCCGAGTTTCCATAGTGGTTGCGAACAGCCCGGCAACGATTTGGTTCATTGGTGAAAGCCAGTCACGGAGCAAATGTCTGGACTCTTCACGCTGAAGGATGCCAGTGAACTGGAATCGACCGGGTCTCCTATTCCCCTACTCCGATCATTACGAAGGAGAACGGCTATGAAACGGTTACTGATGTGTTTGATGTTGGCAGGTGGTTTGATGGCAATGACGTCATCGGAAGCCAGGGCGGATCATCGTCACGGGCGTTCGAACTTTGGAATTTCCATCAGCTACGGCAATGGGTTTAACGGCGTGAGTGCTGCTTACGGACGCGGTTACGGGTTCGGCAATCCCTACGGCGGGTATGGATACGGCGTTCCAGTCTACAACGCCTACCCAACCTTTTCCGTACCGGTGTATCGGTCTTCGCTGTACTCCGTGCCTGTCTACGGCGGTGGTTTTGGCGGCTACGGTGGCTACGGCGGCGGTTTTGGGCACGGTCATCGACACTGCCGATAGTCCGGCAAGGCTCGACAACCTGAACTCAGATCACTGTAAAAGCGAGAGGGCTTCTACTCCGAAACACAGGAGTGAGGCCCTTTTTTTGTGATTGTGATCCCAATGCTTCTTGCGTCGTTTTCGAGCCTTTGCGAAAGCGATGCCCACAGCGACCGTACAGAGTCCAAGCGTCGCTGGTTCCAGTTCGGTGAAGTGGATTGACGTATCGATGGCTCCATCCCACACGTCACTGTAGTTATCAGCGCCATTTACCGATTTGCTTGGGCCTTCAGATTACTATGGGGCCGGTAGTGGCAGCTATTGATGGGCTTCGAAGTTGATTCAAATTCGTCCTTCGGATGCACTTGGACAGTTTCGTTTTCTGAATTCGGAAGTTGCAAATGGCCCTAGCAATGTTGCTTCTTCTTTTCCTCTTCTTCCAGTAGTTGCCGAAGCACTTTCACGGGTCAATTCGAGATCATCGCAAGCCCCTTGAAAGCCATGTGTTACAGTGATCGATCCTCTGGTCGTATCCCGGAAACGCCAATTGTCGCTAAACACAGCATTCAGCATATTTATTGAATGCCTCCCAACGGCAACGTACGGCACGGTCGAATCTGCAAGACTCAGAGCATACATTCCCTCCCACGTGACTTAAAAGCTGCATGGTTTTCCGACCCAAAGGCATTCGTCGAATGGAACGAAGTGAGGTCCTATTTGGAGAATGTCTTGCGACGCTTTATGGCGAATCCAGTGCACCACTTTCTGAATGGGAAGCGGAGTCACTCGCGGTTGCGTTTCTGGCATTGACTACTCGAAGTCAGATCATCGAGTCATACCGAGGAGAATCAAAGAGTATCCCACAGATTCTTGGGGACGTGCTGTCACACAGCCGGGCTGACTGGACGCGTATTTGCAACCGTATCGCCTCTCCGCAGATATCCGATTCGATTCCATCACTCCCAGAATTGCTGATGCTGACAACAGGTTTGATTCATTCAAACGACACACGAATACTCACCTCGCACCTTCCCAGATCAGCCGATCTACTCCGCCTGTCCCATGTCGTCGATTGGGCAGAAGACACGGCCGCTCAATTGCACGAAGTTGCAAAAGCAGAAGTAATGGAATTTCCAGATCGCTTCCATGAAGCACTGGCATACGGCCCAGCAGCTGTCCGACGAACTTTAAACGGATACCATCTCGCTCGAAAAACACTGTTAGCAACCGGCAGGATAACACAATGACCACTCTGCCACAGATTCTTTGGAGCGATCTAGACGCGGATCCCAATGGAAATGGGCACGCATGCCCCTGCGATACACCTGCTGTTGGTCTGCCTTATCGGCTTGCTGCTTTCTTGTTGGCGGAAGGGCTACAGCACTTCTCAGAACTCGAAGCAATCGATGTCGGTGACCACTGGGTTTGGGGAATTCAGCCGGGTCGGTTGACGCCGGTGGTCAGCAGATCTTTTGTGGTGGCAATGATGTGGGACCGCTGTCTGGTTCGCAGCTCCGGGATCAATGCCTGTCCATTGGACGATGACATGCACTTGAAGGCATAGGTCGCAATCCGCTTCTGTCCGTGAGTCTTGCACCACTTGCTATAGAGATTGTTCATTTCATTGGCGATCAGATCCGCGTGATGGTCGCCGGCACAGAAGATGATCGTCTTCTGAATGGGATCGTCATCGCCGTTGGCCAGAAGTCTCTTGAAGAGATGCTCGCTCATCGCAGAAACTCGCTCGGGCAGAATGAGCTTCGCCTCAAGAGCACTCGGTTTGCTCTGCATTGGGACATCATTGGCACTGACACGTTGACCAGTCAGTGCATTTGATAGTCGCTTCCCTTGAACATCCGCACGCTGCACACCTCGCAGCCGTTCCGGCTGAATGTGCCCATCATGGAACAAGTCGTAGGTTTCGAGAGATGCCGGTGCGAGATATCCGTCGGCCACCCCCTGCATGTATTCGTATTCGTAAGCCGCCTCGCCAAAGTACTTGAGATTGTCGGCCAGCAGTCGCTTGTCTTTTTCGACCTGAGCTTGAACCTCCACATCTTTGCACTCGGGGAGCTTGATTTCTCGCGGAGTTGCTGTCAGGCCGACCTGAATGGCGTTGGAATTCTGTGCCAGAATCATGAACCAGTCACCCCATGCAGACCGGTGACATTCATCGATCACGATGATGTCGAAGTAGTCGGCGGGATAGTGCTTGCTGAAAAAGTTCGGGTCAGCATCGTCCTGAGGCTTGTCACCTTCACGGTCACGTCGAGGTGAATGGTCAAGTGTCTGGTAAGTGGCAATCAGGACCCGTGCATTCTTCTGTGGCTCCTTGGTGCTGACTTCTGCGGCGTCGTTACCAAACGCAGCCTGGAAATCACCAAGACCGTTGTCTCTCAGTTCCGTCCGATCACAAACGAAAAGTGCCCGTCCCATGAGACCTGCATCAAACATTCGTTTCAGAAACGCTGCGGCAATTCGCGTCTTCCCAGCTCCGGTGGCCAATGACAACAAGACACGCGGTAATTCTCCCGCAGCTCGTTGCTGAATGATTCTTTCGATGGCCGACCGAATCGCGGCGTCTTGATAATATCGGAGATGGTCACGTCCCTGAGCATATGGCGTGAGGAGAGCAAGCAGAGAATTTCGATCCTGAGGCAGACCACGACGTTGGAGTGTCTTGCGGATTAACTCATCTGGGGACGGAAACCCTGACATCGGCCTTGCTTCCGATGTGATGCCTGCGGCCTCGTCGTACTCAACGAACATGTGCCCGTTCGAAGAGAAAATGAACGGCACATGATGAAGGTGCCCTGTCCGGTATTCTCGCCCCTGTTGCAAACCATGTTCTGGCGGCAGCTTTTCACGCTTTGCCTCAATGATCGCCAACGGCATTGGCTCCGTGCCTGGCTCCAAAGGGCGACGCAAAACGTAGTCAGTCCGTCCCTTCGGCCTCCTCCGCCCCTTCCCGTAAACAATGTCTACCGCTGGAAGCGTTTCCTCAATTCGAATGTCCGAACGCTCCCAGCCGCACTCAAAGAGTGCCGGGTCGATCAGATCGAATCGTGTTTGAGCTTCGTTTCGGGACACAGGGCAGGAGAATTCTCGCGGCACTCTGCTGAATGGAAATTTTACGACAAACGCTTCTGCGGAAACGGTACCAGTCAGGATGACAGCGTACAATCATGAAGGTGGTGGAACTCAGCATTGTAGTGGAGGTACATAGGAATACCGGCACCCTCTATCTGCCCAACGAGGAAATCAAATCAGATACCACTGTTGTGTCGCACGGACCGGCAACGTAAAGGCGATCCAGGACTTTGTCGCCTTGAATTTCACCGCTCCAATATTTATCAAGGATCGCCTTGACGGATTTGAAAGACAAACGGATTTCGCTTGAAGAATTTGACGGAACGACTGCGACATGGAGGTGCCGAAAGCTGTTTGCAGCTGGCTTGCAGACGCCTGACGGTCGTCTCCAGGGGGCTTTGGTTTATCGAGTCGGCGTAAATTCCGCTCTGTGGATGCGGAAAGCTGGCTGCGAGTAAGTGGAGTCTTGTGATGGCAGGTTCTAATCGACTTTCAAACGATTCAATCTCGGTCGTGGGTGGGTCTGACTTGCCAGACGCAATGGACCCAACTTCATCCGATGATTTCAATATGCCTCTCGGCGACCTGGATCGACGACTTTATCTGCTGATGAAGCTGCACCCCGATATCGATTTGAACTTTCGATTTGATGATCTTTCAGCGATGGACGATTCGACGAAGCAACTGTTGATTGGTGATATCCATTCGCTGCTAAATGTCGCTCCGCTGAAGTCAGCAGTGCTGTGATTTCTCGTGACCAGGCCCTGGCACTTTCTGCGAGTGCCTTCCCTCAGGGCCCCGAGGCCTTAGCGAAAGAACTGAATGCTCGCGTTGAGTGCTCCATCCTGAGTGGTTGTGAAGGCTGGTGTATCCGCAGAGGCGAAATGTCGGTTATCAGAATCAATGCCGCCTCCGCTCCGACTCGGCAGCGATTTACACTTGCCCACGAATTGGCTCACTTGATTCTGGGAACTCGTCCGGATGTTCTGAGAGAACCATTTCGATCGGTCACAGCGGACGAAAAAGCGGCTGATCAACTCGCGAGTGAACTCTTGATTCCGGACGATCGAGCCAGAGCATACCTTGGCCAGACGTTGCCCGTTGACGCGAAGCGAATTGAACGTCTGGCGAATGCTGCCAATGTCTCTCCCATTATGGCTGCGTGCCGTATTGTCAGCATGACAACTGAACTTGGACTTCAAAATGCCGCAGTAGTATTCTTTGATGGAAACGGCAACTACAAATGGCGGTATTCAACGGGCTTGACGTTTACCGATGACGAAGCCACTCGCCTATACCCGAAGGTAATCGCATCGACAGTTCCACTTCGCGTTCCGAATCGCGATGGCAACACGATCGTCTGTTCAGCAATCAAGGCTCAACAGTATGTCGCATTGCTCCTGCAACTCCTGCCGCCGGAGATCGCTGAACAGCTGACGGTAGAGGAAAGAACTCAACAACTACGCGTTTTGCTGTTCCAGGAGGACTATTCGTTCCAGCAAAGTGTTGCTGCATCGACCGGCTGGATTAGAAAAACGTTCGGCCACTTGACGGTGGAGAACGCGCTGACAGAGTTTGACGAAAAGTATCTTCAGTCGAAATGGACTGAGGATCAGCGGCGAAGATTGCTGTCACCGGAAGGCCGTGAATTCCTCAGGCTCGAACTCGCGAAATCGTGCCGAAACGACTGACGTTGCTGTCACTTGTTGAGTAATTGGTGAGCGACGTCCGTTACGATCAGATAAAGCAATCTGATGCCAAGGATCTTTCCCGCGTCATTCAGCTCGAGCTGCCAGTCGATTCGAAGAACTCCGCGGCCGCGTGAAACTGCTTCTCCATCGCGTCGGGTCAGACGGCAGCAGTTTTGCCCTATCGCCATAATGGACAATCGACGCAGGCTCCATAGAATCCGTGCGTCATGAGTCGCTCCGGACGATCCGTCCCGAAAAATCTGGCGGACCTAAGAGCGCTGCTGGCTGAAGCACCCGGGTTTTCGGGCGTTATTAAAGCCCTGCATTCCGGAGACAGTGCCGCAGTCGACGGTGCCTGGGGCTCAGTCTGCGCGCTGTCGATCGCAGCGATTGTCGCGGCCGACGAGAAGCGGGCGCACCTGGTTCTCCTTCCATCCATCCGGGATGCTGAAGAATTTGCGGAAGAGTTCGAGGGACTGACGAAGAATCCGGTTCACCTCTTTCCGGCATGGGAGAGTCTTCCGGATGCCAATGACCCAGGCGACACGGTCGCTGCAACTCGACTGGCTCTGGTCCGCAGACTGCTGGATCCTCATCGCGCGGCACCCGTCATTGTCACGTCACTGCCGGCACTTCTGCAGCCCGTGCCTTCGCGACAGTCGATCCAGAAGGCGACACGCGTTCTGAAATCGGGTGATGAATTATCGCTGGATGAATTTTCCAGCTGGCTGATGGCGCGAGGCTTTGAACGCGTCACGGCGGTGGAAATGCCGGGCGAGTTTTCCATTCGCGGCGGCATCGTCGATATTTTCCCCGCGTCTGAATCTGACCCGATTCGAATCGAGCTGTTCGGTGATGAAATCGAATCGATTCGCTCCTTCGATGCCGAAACTCAGCGACGCCTGGAAGACCTTCCTTCACTGTCGCTCACGGTCACCGCGGTATCGAAGAGTGAAGCCACTTCGAATCAGAAGTCCGCGCCAGCAAAGAACCCCTTTGGTGAGGACACGGAAAGCCTGCTGGATTCACTGCCAGCCATTTCGATCGTCGTGCTGTCAGATCTTCAGCAGGTCATCAGCGAAGGGCGAATGTATCTTCAGCGGCTTGCGAGCCCTGTTGGACTGTTCGGCGTTGACGCCACAATGGCACGGCTTGTTGAGTTCCCGTCGGTCACGGTGGATGCACTGGGTGCTGACAGTTACGAAACGGCCTGTCATCTGAGCGTGGAGCAGATTGAGAGATTCTCCGGAAGCCGTCGCGATGCGATGACGGAGCTGGCCGAGCTGCTTGGTCCTCAGGAACACGTCCTGCTCTGTTGCCATAACGAGGGCGAACATGAGCGACTGCTGGAACTGATTCGCGAGACGGACGCAGCACACGGCACGGAACTTGGAACTCGAATCTCGCTGACCACAGGACGGCTGCGCCGCGGCTTTCGGCTGATTGAACACAGTCTTGTCGTGATCAGCGACAACGAACTGTTTTCGCGAACCGCGGCACGAACAACCGTGCGACGGCGCCGAACGGATACGCGGGCCATCGACAGTTTTCTGGATCTCCGAGATGGAGATCTGGTCGTCCACGTCGCTCACGGCATTGCTCGTTATCGCGGCATGTCGATGGTTGGAGCCGACGGGACTCAGGAAGAGCATCTGCTGCTGGAGTTTCGCGACTCCGTTGTTGTGTACGTTCCCGTTTCGCTGATCCATCTGGTTCAGAAGTACATCGGGCCGGCCAAGACGACTCCGGAACTGACAAAGTACGGTGGCACATCATGGCTGAAGAAGAAGGATCAGGTTGCCGAAGCCATTTCAGATATGGCAACGGACATGCTGAAGCTGCAGGCGGAACGAGCATCGCGCCCCGGCATTCAGTGTCGCGCAGATTCGCACCTGCAGCAGGAGTTCGAAAAGGCGTTCCCGTTTACTGAAACTCCGGATCAACTGGCAGCTATCACCGATCTCAAGGGCGACATGGAAGAAATGCGGCCCATGGATCGTCTGATCTGCGGCGATGTGGGGTTTGGCAAGACGGAAGTGGCGATGCGAGCCGTCTTCAAGGCGGTGGACAACGGGCGGCAGGTTGCCGTCCTGGTTCCGACGACCGTTCTTGCCGAGCAGCATTTTCGAACCTTCAGCCAGCGCATGGCGGAGTTTCCTGTGACGGTGGAAATGCTGTCACGCTTTCGATCCGATGCCGAACAGACTCAGATCATCAAAAAGCTGTCGGAAGGAAAGATCGATGTGCTCATCGGTACGCACCGACTCGTTTCGAAGGATGTCAAGTTTCGAGATCTCGGTCTGCTGGTGATCGACGAAGAGCAAAAGTTCGGCGTGAAAGTGAAGGAGCGTCTGAAACAGATTCGAGCGGAAGTCGATGTCCTGACTCTGACGGCGACTCCTATCCCGCGCACACTGCACATGTCGCTGCTGGGCATTCGCGACATCAGCAGTCTGACGACTCCTCCGAGAGACCGCATGCCGATCGAAACCCGTGTCGGGCGTTTCGATGAGTCGCTCGTTCGCAGCGCCATTATCAGAGAACTGAACCGTGGCGGACAGGTCTACTTCGTCCACAATCGAGTTCACGATATCGAACTCGTGGCAGAACGCCTGAAACGCATCGCGCCGGAAGCGTCTCTGACGATTGCTCATGGTCAGATGGATGAAGATGAACTTGAGAAGGCGATGCTGGAATTTGTGACCGGCAAGGCTGACCTGCTGCTGGCCACGACGATTATCGAGAGCGGTCTGGACATTCCAAACGCCAACACGATGTTCATTCATCAGGCGGATATCTATGGACTGGCCGATCTGCACCAGCTTCGAGGCCGTGTCGGACGAGACCGTCATCGAGCGTATTGCTACCTGCTGCTGGAAGACAGCAAGATTGTTACCACAAAGGCAACTCGGCGTCTGAAAGCGATTGAAGAATACAGTGAGCTGGGTGCCGGTTTTCGAATCGCCATGCGCGACCTGGAAATTCGAGGTGCCGGGAACATTCTTGGCACAGAGCAGAGCGGCAACATCGCAGCGGTTGGTTACGAGCTGTACTGTCAGCTTCTGGAAAACGCCGTACGATCTCTCAAGAAACAGCCGCTGCGATACCAGCGACACTGCAAGATTGATCTCCCGGTCTCCAACTACATCCCGGACAAATACATTGCTGACCAGAAGCTGAAGATTGAGGTGTATCGACGACTGTCGCAGGCCAATACGCTCGATCAGCTTCAGGAACTGGAAAATGAAATTCGCGATCGCTTCGGCCCCGTTCCGACTGCAGCGCGGCGAATGCTTCAGCTGAGAGAACTGAACCTGAGGGCCATTGCCTGGAAGGTGGAGAACATTCGCCTGGAAACCGGCTATGCCGTCCTTCGTTACCGACATGCCAAGCTGATTCGTATGCTGGCGTATCTGCACAAAGGTCATCTGCGCGTTGTTGACCAGCACGATGCCTACTGGCCGCTGGAAGCAGAAGAAACCGATGGAGCCGCCGTTCTGGATGAACTTCTTGCAGCTCTGGCGATTGCTATGCCTCCCGGTGACAACGAACCAGACTAAGGCATGAGTGTCAGTGGCTGGTCAACAAGCCACGGTTTGTTGTGGGGGAAACTGCCCCGAGGCGTCACGAGCCTCGCGTAAACACCAGGATCGATCTCATCAGGAATTGACACAACTGCACCACTGGCTGTCGTGAAATGGACAATCCTCTGGTGCATGGAACCAGGTATCGGGATGCCCTCTGTTGCGATCTTCGTTGAGTTTGGTGTTCCCAGATACTCCGGCGGTGGAGGAGGCAGAGGGAAGTTCGTTCCAATCGCCGTTGGATAAGCCACTGGATAGACAAACCCACAGTCTCCCACCGAAGGCGAAGACCACATTCCTGTCTGGCCGGCGTTGAAGCTTTCTGCAATCAGCAGAGTATTCTCGAGGCCATCATAAACCTCTTTGATCGAAAGACAGTAGGACTCCCCATCAAGGCTTGGCCACGCGATTCCCGTATCACGAGTCACCAGAGTATCTTCTGCGTCATCCCAGCACGGGCAGGGTTGTTCACAGGGATTCGGAAAGCCTGGTCGTCGAGAATTGCTGTTCCAGTCGAACTCAATCATGGTTGGAATATGAATGTCTTCAACCAGAGGAATGATTCCCTGGGAGACTTTCTGCTGATAGATCTTCAGCAGCTTCAACTCTCCGTATCCGCAGTTGATGACGTAGGAGATCTTTGACCTTTCTGCCGTTCCATCATCCGGACAGATCATCGTTGGAATGATCTTTGTTGCCATCTGCACATTGGATGTGTTTGCCATGTCCAGGGTAAAGTCCCAGCGATCATAAATCGCGACGGCGTCCAGATCCGGAAGGATACTCACAACCCAGTTGCTGCCAGCCACGCCGCCTTCGGTCAGGACGATTCGCTCATTCGGCTCTTCCATCACCTTGCCACAGGTCAGATGACTTTCCGTGCTTCGAAAACGTCCATACACGGGAAAGCGATCCTTGTTTCGAGCCGCCGCTGCAAGTGTTGCCATACCGACCTGTCGAATCCGATTCTTGCAGTCGATGCGTCGCGCAGAGTTGCGCGCTGACTGAATGGCCGGAAGGATCAGCGACATCAGCACAGCGATGATCGAAATGACGACGAGCAGTTCAAGCAGTGTGAAGCCGGATCGAGCATGCTTCATGGGAAGACCTTTCAACGAGCTGTGGGGACCTTGAGGTGGAAAGGACAGAGCGGGCGGAAATGATCCGCTTCCAGCTAAGGCATACGGCAGGGATGCGCCGAGAAGGATTTTCTGCGGCGAATTTCCTGAGCTCCGAGTTGTCGTGGAACTCGCCAGAGTTCCTGTGATCAAAGACAGTCGTGGGATCTCTGGCGAGATCCACTACAGAATCCTTCACAGCGTTAACCCCAAAGGGGTAACAACAAAACGCACCGAGTGGGAAACGCGGGCCGTCGCTATTTCTCGGCTGACAACTTTCAAATTTCTCTTCGAGAACCTGCGGCCGCGAAACGCCCGCTTGCCCGACGACGGCAGCCAATCGCACACCCAGATTGTCGAACCGACAAAATTGCTTCAGTTTCTCAGATCGGTCGCTTGATGACGCCGGATCGATTGCCTATTCTTGGGCCATCAAGTGGGTTTTGTGCCCAAAATGATCTTTGAAAATTCGTTGAAAGTGGGATTTCAGCCCGTTACGGTGTAGGCTGTGAGTGCTGCGGTTTGACCGCTTCCATTCCAGCCCTGCCAATTACGTGCTCCAAAGTGACTCCGAGGTCGCCATGTTCATCACGGGAGAGTTTCGACGAACGATCGATGATCGCTTTCGTCTGATGCTGCCTCCCGAGCTGGCTCAAATGGTGGCTGACGAAAGTGGTTCTGTGATTCTTGCGAAAGAACGCAGTGGCTGCCTCAGTCTTTGGAAGCCGGAAGACTGGCAGCACCGCCTCGACAGTGGCATTTCGCTGCTTCGTCAGAAAATCGACGCGGGGCGCATGGAACAGCGGTGGGGAGATGTCCAGAAACTTGGTCGCCTCCTGTCGACTCGACATCAGACCATGCAGCTTGCCAATCGCTCTCGCCTTCTGATTCCTGAAGGATTCCGACCATTCCTTGGTTGTGATGCAGGAAAGGAAGTCGTCATCGTCGGCGCCGTGATCTGCGTAGAGATCTGGCAGCCGGATGCATGGAATAATGTACTGAAGGAAGAGATGCTGGAGTTTGGTGAGCTGTTCAAACAGCTGACTCAGTAACCACACACTGGATCACAATCTCAACTGCCGCTGGCAGATCCCATTTTCGACCTGGACGCAGAACGGATCGAAGAAGAGAAGAGCGACGCTCACTCAACTCAACCTCCCGGAAGGTCGCTCGCTCACTCAACACGGACTGGCGGCTCGCCAAAAGGCTCAATTCACGGATGGCATTTTGGCAGGGATGCCGCTCTTCTCTCTTCGATCCGATTTTTTATGCGCCTGCCAATATTCGCCCGCACAACTCTCTAAATGGGTTTGTTGCCGGACTCCACATACCGCCGCAGACCACCATCAAACACCTGTCGCCATCCTTCGATCGGCGAATCACCGCCCAGGACGCCAAAGCGGTCATCGCGAATCTTCAGCAGCGTTCCCGACTCCGTGGGAGCGAGCGTGATTCGCAACGCTGTCACTGCCGGCCCGCCAAACGGTGGAAGCAGATGCCCGGCCAGCAAGAGTTCTTTGCCGCCATCAACGCCCAGAACGCTGTACCACAGAAGTCCTTCATCGTTGCCAAAATCTTCGAACACGCGTCCACCCACTTTGGCTTCAATGACAAATCTCCGAGTCCGCTCGGAAGTCACAAAATCCCTGGGCCACCAGCGCTCTGATTCACACGCCAGCGCTTCCCAGACGCGAGCACAGTTGGCCGCAATCGAAATCTCAAATTCCCATGACGCTGATGACACCTGTCCGGACGACATACCGCGTCTCCTGAAATAGCCTGCTGTTCATTCACAAATGGCAGGCGGATTGTTGACGCTGCCTGAGACTTGTCGCAACCATCCAAAACCGGCTCATTCCACCAGAATCCGATTTTTCGGGTTTCATGCAAAGCCAGTCGTTGTCGCCGCAGACGCTGCACGAGTTAGAATGATCCGATGGACCTCGAACGCATCAGAAAAGAGATCGCCTTTGAAGCCGCGCGGTTAATGGCGAACCGTCAGGAATCGCGCTACATGGAAGCTCGCTGGCGTGCAGCCCGCTCGATCACTCGCAGCTACCTGCCGCCGGAAGCTCTCCCGACTGACTTTGAAATTCGCCGGTCACTCGACCAGATCATCGGCGCGGACAGTGCGGCAAAGGCGGATGATTCCACGCGGGATGATCAGAAGTTCCAATACTTCCTTTCGCTCCTGCTTCCTCTGGATCGAGTCCGGCAGGATCGACAGTCTCATCCGGAAGGCGATGTGCTCTATCACAGCCTGCAGGTCTTCGAACTGGCGCGCGAACATCGGCCGTGGGACGAAGATCTGCTCCAGGCGGCTCTTCTGCATGATGTCGGGAAGGGCATCGATCCGATGGACCACGTCAACGCGGGTCTGGCAGTCCTTCGAGGGCGAATCACGGATCGTGCACTCTGGCTGATCGAGAATCATGGACTGGCTCAGCGTGTTCTCGATGGCACCGCGGGTGCTCGCGCACGACGACGGCTGACGAATTCCGAAGACGCGGATGCTCTGGATATCCTGACCATCTGTGACCGGGAAGGACGACTGCCGGGTCGGCGAGTCTGCACCGCGGAAGAAGCGGTGGAGTATCTTCGGCAGCTGGAACTGGACAACGAGTCTTCGGCCGACGAGCCCTCCGACTTGTCAGGCATGTCAGACAGGGAGACCGACTTCGCTGAGGATTCATGGGAGGAATGACATGGCCAGCGTAACGGTCACTGTTCAGCAGGATGTCATGGCCGATCGTCGTCGGCTGGCCGCAGAACTCCGCGATGAGTTTTCCAGCAAGGGCACGCTGGTCGTCAATATCGTCTCGTCTCCCGGCGCGGGAAAGACGAGCTTGCTGCAGGCGATGGCTCGACACTGGAACGGCCGATTTCGCATCGCAACACTCGTGGGAGACATCGCAACCGAGCGTGATGCCGAACGCCTTCGACCGCTGATGCCGGCCGAGCAACTCACCACCGGCGGCGCGTGCCACCTGGAAATCCCACTTGTCCGCAGTGGACTTGATCGACTGGGAAACAGTCCGCTGGATTTCCTGTTCATCGAAAACATCGGGAACCTGGTCTGCCCGGCGTCGTGGGACCTGGGTGAGCATCTGCGAGTCGTGCTGCTGAGTTCCACGGAAGGCGATGACAAGCCGGCCAAATATCCAAAGATGTTTCGAACCAGCCAGGTTTTGGTGATCACGAAGTCGGACCTTTTGCCGTACGTCCCGTTCAGTGTTGCCAGCGCGATCCAGGATGCACATCAGATTCAGCCGCAACTGTGTTCCTTCGTGACAAGCGCATTGCGTGATGAAGGCATAAACGCCTGGTGCGGGTTTCTGGAAGACGAACGCAAACGAATGCTCGAGTCTGCAGTGCGCACCGTGAATGAACGGGGCGAGTCTCCGTGATCGGTCAAAGGCCTTGAGTCATGTCTGATCCGGATCACATGCGCATTGGCTTCGAAGTGACTGGCTTTGTCCAGGGACGCGGCATCAGACCCAGCGTTGTTCGGCTGGCTCATCGGTGGAATCTTGCGGGATCGGTTGGCAACGATCCTGCCGGTGTTCGAATTCATGTGGCCGGTCATGCGGGATGTGTTCAGGAATTCCTGAAAGAACTGCTCGAGAGCCTGCCGTCAGGTTCCGTCGTTCGCAAATGCCGCGCGGTCGAGCCTCTGGTGATTCAGTCACCGTTTGGCATAAGGGCCTCCACGATCGACCGGCCGTGTGATGTTCCCATTCCGCGCGACACTGTGATCTGTGAATCCTGCCGGTCAGAAGTTCTGAGTGAGCTCGATCGACGACAACATCATGCCTTCAACAACTGCGCGCTTTGTGGGCCTCGATACAGTTTGCTGGACGCGCTGCCGTGGGATCGAGAACGCGGCACAATGAAATCATTTCCACTGTGCAGCACGTGTCAGGAGGAATACGAGTCGCCGACTGATCGTCGATTTCACGCCCAAACAATTTCGTGCAAGGCGTGCGGTCCAAAGCTCTCCTTCCGCACGACGAAACATGGGGGCTCTGAAGCAGTAATCGCCGCATCGAACAGCCTCACGGAAGCCGTGCAGGTCCTGCGAAAGGGTCAGATCCTTGCGATCAAAGGGGTCGGTGGATTTCAGCTGCTGTGCGATGCCACTCGGCAGGAAACTGTCGAAGAGCTTCGGCGACGCAAGGGGCGAGTATCAAAACCGTTTGCCGTGATGCTGCATGATCTTTCCGTGCTGAATCGTGCAATGAGTTTACAGGAGACCGAGGCACTGAATTCGCCGGAGAATCCAATCGTCGTTCTGGAAAACACAAACGTTCCGGCTCAGGCGCCATCTGTGACCTGCGGGTTGAGTTCGCTTGGAGTCCTGTTGCCAACGACGGCTTTGCATTGGCTGCTGAGCCTTCAAGCGGCAACGCCACTGGTTGTCACGAGCGCCAATGCGGAGTCTGAACCGCTTCTGTTCGATGACAACGACCCCGAGTGCAACAGGAAGCTCTGTGAACTGGCAGACGCCATTCTCACTCATGACCGTGACATCCTGCAGCCCATCGATGACAGCGTCATTCGCGTGATCGATAGCAGCCATGTCATTCTGCGAGCCGCTCGCGGTTGTGCGCCATGGCCTTTGTCGCCAGCCTCCTGTTTCGAAATGTTGCCCATGGTTACCGCGAGTGCAGAACGAAGGCTGCCGCGGATCCTCGCGCTGGGAGCCGACCAGAAAGTATCGCTGGCCGTCTGTAATGGATATCAGATGGCACTACTGCCTCATCATGGTGACATGTCGTCCGAAGGCTCACGCATTCGCTTTGAGCAGTACATCGACAGAACGTTGCATCTATATCAGTTTCAGCCCGAGGTGATCGTTCATGATCTGCATCCGGATTATTACACGACGACCTGGGCCTTGAATCATTCGCGGAGTAACCGCATGACTCGGATCATCGCTGTCCAGCATCACCACGCGCATATTGCCGCGACCATGCTGGAACATCAGCTGGATGAACAGGAGGTTCTGGGTGTCGCTTTCGATGGATCCGGCTTTGGTCCTGATGGCACAATCTGGGGCGGAGAATTCCTCCGAGCGACCTCGACGGGATTCGATCGCGTGGCGTCTCTCCGTCCGTTTCTTCTGGTCGGCGGTGAACGAGCCATTCGCGAACCATGGCGAGTTGCCGTCGCGCTGCTGATGGATGCGATGCCGGAGTTGTCGCCGGACGAAATCCAGGAGCTGCTTGCTCTGCCTGAGACGCAGCAACAGCAACTGGAAGCGATCTTCGGGCTGCTGAAGTCACAGAAACAACATTCGCAAAGTCATTCGACCGACGGAGCAGCAGAAACAACAGTTCCAGGCATTTCTCGAACCAGCAGCATGGGACGACTGTTTGACGGCATCGCCTCGCTGGTGCTCCGCATCCACACAGTATCGTTTGAAGGCGAAGCAGCCATGAAGCTGGAATGCTGCGCAACCGAGTCCGATGACGAGTTCATCGAACACTCCCATTGTAGAGCGACTGTCCTCAGTCGCTCCCATTCCCATTGTAAAGCGACTGTCCTCAGTCGCTCCTATTCCCCTTGTGACTATTCAATCCCCATCGCCCCAACAACTGCCGCCCCGGCACCACTCCAATGCGACTGGCGACCCCTGATCCGCAGTTTCGTCGACGCGATTCGCCAACAGACACCGCCTTCGTTACTCAGTGCCGCCTTCCATGACGCGGTTGCAAAACTTGCGGCAGATGTCGCAATGCTGTTTCCTGACCTGCCGGTTGTCATCGGCGGTGGTTGCTTTCAGAACGCGGCACTGATCCAACGATTGAAGACCCACTTCGTGACGATGCAGCGTCGTCTGTTTTGCCCTGAGCATATTCCTGTCAATGATGGCGGAATCTCCGCCGGGCAATTACTGGTTGCGGCATCCAGACTGGCGATCGAAGGGCGAACCGATCGCACGCCGTCTGACGTCGACTCACCGGAATGATCTTTGGAACACGGAAGGATTAGAGACGGACAGTGTGTCCTGTCAGCGTTTGCCAATGGCTTTGTCCGAGATATCTCGACGGCACCAGCCGCCCTTCCAGGAGATCTTGTCGACAGCTTCGTACGCGCGAGCCTTGGCTTCGGCAACGGTTGCACCCATTGCGGTCACACCGAGTACTCGACCGCCCGTGTTGACGACTTCACCGTTCTTCATCGCCGTGCCGGCGTGGAAGACTTTGACATCAGGCAGCGCGTCGGCGTCTTCGATACCCGAGATATCATGGCCTTTGACATAATCACCCGGGTAGCCTTCCGATGCCATCACGACACAGACGGCAGGACGAGGATCCCATTCGAGTCCCTGCAGCTCTGACAGACGTCCCGTGGCCGCCATCATCAGCAGTTCGGCCAGATCGGTCTTCAGCCTCATCAGAACGGGCTGAGCTTCCGGGTCACCGAATCGAACGTTGTACTCCAGAACCTTCGGGCCACCCGCGGTCAGCATGATGCCGGCGTACAGGATTCCGGAGAACGGACAGCCATCCACTTTCATCGCATGGACGGTCGGAACCAGAATTCGACGAACGATCTCGTCCATGATCTCTGATGTGACCAGCGGAGCAGGGCAGTAGGCTCCCATTCCACCAGTGTTCGGACCTTTATCGTTGTCGTAGGCACGCTTGTGGTCCTGAGCAACTTCCAGAGGCACAATCGTGTCGCCATCAACCAGAGCAAGCACGCTGGCTTCTTCACCAACAAGACACTCTTCGATGACGACCTGCAGACCAGCATCGCCGAACGACTTTTCCTGAAGAATCGACTTCACAGCCGCGCGAGCCTGTGCCTTATTTGCGCAGACGAACACTCCCTTTCCTGCCGCCAGCCCATCCGCCTTGACCACCAATGGCTGCTCTTCACCTTCTTCAATGTAGCGATCCGCTTCCTGCCAGCGATTGAAGACCGCAAAATCGGCCGTCGGAATACTCGCGCGACGAAGCATCTTCTTCGTAAAGACCTTGCTGCCTTCGAGCCTGGCTGCTGAGGCACTGGGGCCGAAAATCGTAAGTCCCTGGCGACGAAACTCGTCCACGATGCCAGCGACCAGCGGGGCTTCCGGACCGACGACCGTCAGGTCAATCCTGTTATCGCGAGCAAACTGAACCAGGCGTGGGATGTCGTCTGAGCTGATGTTGCGGTTGTCACCATCCTTTGCGGTGCCAGCATTCCCCGGCGCACAAAAGACTTCTTCGACTTTGGGAGACTGCTTCAGCTTCCAAACCAAAGCGTGTTCTCGTCCGCCCGAACCGACAACCAGAATTCTCATCGCACATCACTTTCAAGACAAAACAAAAAGACTCGCGGCAGGTTACCGCGAGTCCTTCAGGTTTTCGATTCTCAGGTTCACTGCTGCCTGTTCTGAGAGGGAATTCTCACAGAGAAGCAGTCAGCTCATGTGACCGGAACGGATTCCGGCTTCAAAACAAACGGGAACACTCGCACCGCCGTACCAGCCGTATGCTGCTTCTTGTAGGCCAGCTGTGCGGCTCGGTCAGCAGCGAACTGCAGGCGGATGAATTCCAGACCGCAGAAGGAATCAATGTCCGCTTCAGCAGCCACGTCAGCAAACATCTCACCGGCTGATGCAGCATGGCGACGAACACCATGAATGCTTCGCTCGCGAACTTTCACACCCGCGGCAGCCAGCTTGATCAAACCCTTCAGGAATCGGCCGACCGTTGTGTCTGCTCCGGAAACTCGCCAGAGCTTTTCCCATTCTTCATGAGCTTCCCAATAGAAGCCCAGATTGAAATAGTCGAGACCCAGCAGATAGTTGCGGTTGGCGTGCCAGTTGTCCGGGCTCAATGCTCGGGGACCCTGACCTGGGGCATGCTTCTTGCCGTGACTGTGACCTTTGGGATCGCGAATCGGATGGGGCATCCCGGAGCCGGGATAGTAGGTGTAAGGAGGGAGGGGGCAGGATGGATACAGACGCTCAACTTCGGCTTCTGCCGTAATCATGTTCGGTCGACTCCATGTACTGGGGGTCAGAATGTCGGTTGCTCCGCGGAATCGTACGCAGGGACTTCGCTGTGGAATACACGCGGAACTTGAATTCAACGCGACCTAGCCCCTGACGCAGTCAAAACTGAGCATTTGATCAGGTGATGATCGTGCCCGGATTCGATTGCACCGAATTTACACCTTTTTCCGCCAACTTCGAGTACTTATTCGGGCATTTCCTCAGATTGTGCCAGGCTGTTGCCAGAAGGCACACCACCCCCAACGACCGATGAATTCCTGGCAAATTTCCCAAATTAACGGACGCTGCACGCAAGCTGGTCTGTGCCCTTCAGTTGCGTCGGTATTCGACTGGTTTGCGTTTGTTCAGTCTGCCCGTTTGCTGCGGCCGACGACTGGATCGTGCTACAGTCTTCCCGACATTGCCAGCCTGCAATTCGTCGCGGCCATCTCGTTGCGACAGTCTTGTCGCAACCAGTGAGTTTTCTCAGGACCTTTGAATGTTCAACCCGCCCAAAACTGCTCGCTGTCTCGCTTTCCTGCTCTGCCTGATCACAGTTTCGGCCAGGACCCAGCTTTCTGCGCAGACCCTTGATGATCAGCTGAAGGCAACGCCGGTCGGTGAACTCGCGGCAGAATCATTGGCTCAGGGTGACGCCGTCCGAGGAGCGGTGGTCTTCTTTCAGCAGTCGATGCAATGTTCCAAATGTCATTCTGTGACCGGCCAGACGTCAAACGGCCTGGGCCCGGATCTGGTCAGCATCGCGAAGGACACGACCAACGAGCAGCTGATTGAATCGGTGCTGCTGCCTTCCAGAGTGATTCGGAAGGGCTTCGAATCCGCCTCCGTCGTGCTGAACGACGGACGAACCCTGGTGGGAATCGTGGTGGAGCAATCGCCAACAACCGTGACGCTGCGAGATGCATCGCGACTGGGCGAAGCCGTCTCCGTCCCGGCAGGCGACATCGACGAGATCGTTCCGGCTAAGGTCTCACTGATGCCGGCTGGGCAGATGAATCTTCTTTCCAGCCGTCAGCAGTTTCTGGATCTGATTCGTTACCTGATCGAAGTTCGTGATGGCGGTGCCGCGCGCGCCAGGGAGCTTCAGCCGTCTCCCGCTCTGTTGACGTTCGTTGTGCCGGAGTACGAACAGCAGATTGATCATGAAGGGTTCATTCGCGACTGGAACCAGGAGTCCTTTGAACGAGGTGAAGCAATCTATCGCCGCGTCTGCATGAACTGTCATGGGACAAAGGACCAGGCGGGTTCACTGCCAACGTCGCTCAAGTTCGCGTCCGGCAAATTTCGGAGTGGAAGTGATCCCTTCACCATGTACCAGACTCTGACGCGCGGCTTTGGCCTGATGGCAGCTCAGACATGGATGGTGCCGTCACAAAAGTATGATGTGATCCACTACATTCGTGAGACGTACCTGAAGCCTCATAATCCTTCGCAGTACGTTGACATCACACCGGAGTATCTCAGCAAGCTCCCGAAAGGCGACACGCGAGGCCCTGAGCCCAGCAAGATTCAGCCGTGGAACGCGATGGACTATGGCCCCAGCCTGACTCACACGTATGAGGTGCCGGGGCCGTTTCACAACATCGCCTACAAGGGCATCGCCATTCGCCTGGATCCTGGTGCCGGCGGAGTTTCACGCGGACACCATTGGATGCTGTTCGATACCGACACACTTCGAATGGCTGCTGCATGGAGCGCAGAACCCAATGGCGATCCGGAACAAAACTTCATCGACTGGCGAGGCATTCAGTTCAACGGCGAACATCAGATTCATCCCAGCCTGACGGGCAAAATTGCAGCATCCAATGGAACTGGTCCCGGATGGGCCGATCCCGAAACCGGACAACTCACAGACGATCAGCGAGTCATCGGGCGCGACGATCGCCGGTATGGTCCGTTGCCAAAAACATGGGGACAGTTCCACGGACAGTACCTGCACGG
>JAXMBV010000007.1:0-275763 GCA_046349695.1 Planctomycetaceae bacterium
TCTCCAGGATCACGGACATTGGCACTTCGAACTGCAGCAGAACCACATCCGCGCTGCGAATAATGTCGGCGGCGGCCTGAACATCGCCTGTCGTCAGTTGCCCATTCGCTCCGGGAACGACAATGATCGAATTCTGCCCGCTGTCTTCTACCGCAATCACAGCCAGTCCACTGCTGATACCGGGAGTCGACTTCACGGCCTCGACTTCCACACCATTGCCAGCAAGTGACTGCCGCAGCGTGCGTCCGAAGGCATCGTCGCCCACTCGGCCGATCATCGAAACTCTCGCGCCGAGCCTTGCAGCAGCCACCGCCTGATTGGCCCCCTTGCCGCCTGGAATCTCAGCAAACGAACTTCCGCTCAGAGTTTCTCCTGGGCGTGGCAGTGTTCGACATCTCACAACGAGGTCCATGTTGATCGAACCAACAACCACGATATGCGGCCTGCGGTCCGAAACAGCCCCACTCATCGCGCTGATCCCTGCGGAGGTTCGCTCGACAACTGCACAAGAGCCTCAACCACGCGAACCTGTTGCTCCGGCGTCAGTGTCAGATAGCGATGCTTTCCTTCCGATGCGGCCTGAAACGTCGTCAGACCCTTGTCATCAACCGTCACCGTCCCTCGATCGGAAAGACCAAAGTAGCCTCGATCAGGAAGCACGGCATAAAGCACACTCGTCAGGTCCCAGGTCGGTCTGTTATGCGGCGGTGGCTCGTACAGAACATACGCTTCCTTCAGCGGATGATGCGGAACATACTGATAGTCCCGCTCGATGCTGACCGCGGGATACGGAACAGCCAGACCAATTTCAAATCCGCTGTAGACAATGTCCGTTGGCCATTCGTTCGCCAGCACCTTCGCCGACGCAATATCTTCAACCACGTTGTATTCGTAGTGAGGCTGGCCATTGATCGGAGCAAACGCTCCGGCCATCACGGACAGCAGGCGAACCTTTTGCTTCACCAGCTCGCGACCCGTCAAAGGAGACACATCGTCCGGCGGTGATTTCAGCAGATTCGCAAGATTCGTGGAGAAGCCAACCTGTGCAATCACCACACTTCCATCCGCCTCGGCGGCAAGCAGTTTCCGGAGCAGGGCAACTGCGTCGGGAGCATCCTGGCCTCGGCGCAGATCATGCGGGTAACGATCACGCTCTCCGTCTTTGTCGTTGACCAGACCTGTGAATCGGCTTTGCTGTCGGGTAATCCCGCTGTGACAGACCCCGATTGGAATATCGCCACGACCGTAGAACGTGTTGATTGCATCCACGAACGGAGCACACTGTTCGTGGTCCTTGGTGATCGTCACTCCAGCAAGCCGACACAGTCCGCGAGACTGCAGTGAATGGATCACTCCCATCGCCAGCACGTCATCACAGTCGTTGCCAATATCCGTGTCGAATATCAGCGGTACCGGACCAGGAACTCCGGCAGGCACCGTCTGAGCTGTCAGCATCGCTGAATTCGAAAGGAGACACAAGAGAACAGGAATCAACGAGCGCATGTTGTGGTGCCAGTTCATCAACCATGAAAGAAAAAGCGACAGCAGGATGATAGTCGCAGTTGAACGCACGGAGAAGCCATCACTGTGATGCGTCTCTCGGTGACAGCTCCCACAATGATCTCAACCAGCCGAATTCACCGCACCTGGCACTCGACACTGGCTAGCCGGGAAACTGAACCTTGAAGCAGCTTCCTTCGCCCAGTCGGCTTTGAACGCCGATCGTGGCTTTGATGGCAAGGCACAGATGCTTGACGATCGCCAGTCCCAGGCCGGATCCGCCACGCGAACGAGAACGGTCCTTCTCGACCCGGTAGAACCGTTCAAAGATTCTGCCCAGCAGTTCCTCGGGAATTCCCACGCCCGTGTCCCTCACGGCAAAGCACGGTCCGCGACCGACCATGGTCAATTCCACGGTAACCTTTCCACCGGCATCTGTGTGCTTGATCGCGTTATCGACCAGGTTACTCATTATGGTTCGCAGCGACTGCTCATCTGTGTGAATCGGAAGCGAATCGGGCCCGGTCCGAACAAGCTCCACTCCACGCGATGTCGCAACCGGAAGAAAGTCGTGAATCACGTCCTCGACAATGTCGACTCCGTCCAGATCTTCGAAGTGCAGAACTTCCTGTCCCGATTCCACTCGAGCCAGCTGCAGCATTCCCAGAATCAGCTGCAGAAGGCGCTCAGACTGCTCTTCAATCTGCTTCAGAAATCGAAGCGATGCTTCCGGATCTGACATCGCTCCGCCCAGCAGAGTATCCGTGCAGGCCTGAATCACGGTCAGCGGAGTCTTCAGTTCATGCGACACTCCACTGACGAAGTCTCTGCGCATCGCCTCCAGTTTTCGCATCTCGGAAATGTCTCGAACAACCGCCACTGCTCCGGCGTAAGAACTGTGAACAATCGGTGTCACAGACAGCACATGATGCGCTTTGTCTCGCGGTGCCCGGTATTCGAGCGTCAGCGCGCGACGAGCAGACAGGGACTCCTCGATCGTCTCCAGAAACGCCGGGATCCGGACGGCTTCGTAGAGACGATGACCGGGCCGTATCGCATCGCCGATCGACAGCAGTTTTCGAGCCCCCTGGTTCAGATAGACAATCTTCTGATCGAGATCGATGGCAATCACCCCTTCGATCATGGACTCCAGGACCGCAGTGAGCAGATCTGCTGCAGCGGTAGCCTCCTGCCCGACCTTTTCAAGACTCTGAATGCGGTCCTGAAGCTCGTCTTCCAGCACATACAGAGCACTCGCCACCTGACCGACCTCATCACGTCTGTCTGAGACGCTCAGCAGCATGTCTTCACGCTCATTGCGCATCACCGACGTTTGAAGCTTCAGCGACATTGCCTGCAGAGGTGCGACCACACCGGCCGCCACAAGACAAAGGCATAACCCAGTCAGCAGCCACGTGTAGGTTGCCGTCCGAACCGCGGTTGTTGTCAGTTGCGAAACGGTTGAATTTGCCAGAGCAGAATCGGAAACCATAATCACGACGATCGGCTCGCTGACAACACCAGCGACACTCCCTGATCGCGTTTCTGCTCTGACTGCCAGAGCCAGCACATCGTCGAAAGAGGAACCCAGCCGAATCTGTCGAGCAGCCTGTCCCGTCTCCAGCGCGGTGCGAATGACAGACTCGAGTGCAATATCTTTGACGGCTTCAGACTGAGGTTCACCCAGGTTGATTCCGGCGGCGTTGGTCACCCACACCTTCTGTCCGGAATTGAGCTTTGGCTGCCAGCCTCGCAATGCCCCGGGAATGTTCTCGCTGGTACCGATATCGGCCGCGATCTGTTTCAGCAATGCCTGACATTCACGTTCGTGAAGCAGTTTGCCCTGGCTGGAAAGTTGAGAGACGACGCTGGCGATGAGCCCGATCATTGCAGGCACGGACAGCAGGACATAGAGCCCGGCAATTTTCCAGAAAAGTTTGGAACGCAACCAGGTCAATTGAACCGCGACTTTCCGGCTATCATGAAAAGAGGGCGACACGTTCGAACAAAGACGGCATGGTAAGGCGATTGACGACGGCTGTCATCGGACTTCCACTCAGTCTTAACAAACGCGTTGAACCGACCGGCCTGCCCATACGCCTGACCCGCAGAACCCGTAAAAACGAGGAAAATCACATTTTTTCCGGCGGCTCATTGTTGGCAATCAGCATATTGATGTCGGGAATCGTCGCATTCCCTCGAGGCCAGCTGAGAACGAATCGAGTCCCCTGGCCCGGACCGCCTTCGACACGCACTCGCCCGCCATGTTCCCGCAGAATCTTGCGGCTGACGGGGAGCCCGATTCCAGTTCCCCGTGCGCCTTTCGATGATTCAAAGACGTTGAAGATCGAGGCTCGCTGATCTTCGGGAATTCCCGGCCCGTTGTCGCTGACCGCCACGAGCATCATGTCCGCGGTCTTGTCGTATCCGGTCTGAATCACGACAGCCCCCCGGGCGATCTCTTCCACGGCATCAATCGCGTTATTGACGATATTCAGAACCGCGCGATGAATCCCTTCGGCATCGAACAGAGCAATCGGAACTTCCTCGCCCCGACGAAACTCCAGAGTCACGCCGCATTCCGCCGCCCGCGCCGCCGTCAGTTCCGCAACCTCGCCAACCACTTTGTTCAAATCCGCCAGCTGCAGCGAAGGAACTCGATCCTTGCTGAAACTCAACATGTCCATCACGAGGTCGTAAATGCGAGTCTGATTGCGCTCGACAATCCCCCAGCCCTGGTGAATCAACTCATCCTTGTGCTGCTCCAGTCCTTTTCCAATCAGATAACTTCCGCCTCGAACACCCTGAAGAATGTTCTTGATGTGATGACTGAGCACCGTGATCGTCTGCCCCATCGCGGCAAATCGCTCGGCACGCACCATCGCGTCCTGAAACTGACGCGACTCCAGCGCCAGCGCGGCCTGTCGAGCAACCGTAACGACCGTTCGAAGATGTTCGTCGGTCAGACGCTTCGGTGCTCCGGACATCGCCTGATCAACCGCCATCGTTGTGTCCAGATAGAACACTCCCAGCAGGTCCGAGCGGCCTCTCATCGGAGCACAGATGGCTTCCCGAATCCCTTCCGAAACGATGCTGTTGCCTGCGGAAAATCTCTCGTCCAGACTTGCGTCCGATGTACGCACCGCCGTCCCATGTCGAAGGACATAGTCTGTGATCGATCGCGACACCGGCATCTGCTGCGGCTTCTGTATCGCATTGCCTCGCCGAGCAAACGCGATGGCGGTCAGATCCGCGCCAACGGGATCCTTCAGCAGCACACAGCCGCGATCGGCTTCCACGGCATTCAAGGTCAACTCGAGGATACGCTGCAGAAGTGTCTCCAGAGTATTCACCGGAGTCACGAGTTCTTCGGCCACGTGATACAGCAGCTCAAGGCCTGACTGAGGTTTCAGGATGGCAGCAGGAGCTTCCGCGTCCACTTCCAGAAGCTGCAGAATGGCCGACTGATCGAGCGACCTGGAATCCTCAACGAATCGAATCTGATCCGCCGACGGCAGCGCCGGATGACTCGTATCCGCCAGCTGAAACGCAATCACACTGGCCCCGATTTGCAGCGTGTCGCCATTTTTCAGTGGGCGCTCGGTGACCGCGACGCCGTTAATCCGCGTCCCGTTCGCGCTGTTCAGATCCTTCAGCAGAAACGATTCACCGTTGTGCGAAATTCGAGCATGATGACGCGAAACTTCACTGTCATCCAGACGCACATTGCAGCCCACACTGCGACCGATCACGACATCCTGAGCGGATGTCATTTCAAAACGGCTGCCGCGATTAGCGCCGTTGATGACCAGTAGAGTGGCTCGAAACAAGGCAGGACTCGGAATCTCGAGGTGGAGGGATGAGAGAGGAAACCAGCACGAACAACCATTTCAACCGTTCAGCACTGAACACTCAAGCAATGCCCCCGACCGGACCGCCGTCTTCTCAGAGTTCGTCAAAGTAGCCATCACTCTCTGAGTGATGAACACCCCCAGCCCCATCCTGCCATACGTCGAGCCAGAGAATCGCACTTCGTCACTCAGAGAGTGACGCCCACATGATCCACTTCTGCTTCCTCGCTGTCTCCCTCTTCTCATCCGACAAGCTGTGCGGCCCTGTCTTCCCGCCCAAAGTAGCCATCACTCTCTGAGTGATGAACGCCCCCCGCACTGTGCTGCTCAGTCGCTCGGCGAAGAATCGCAGTTCGTGGTCGGAAGAAGAATCGCCCTTCGTCTTCCCGCTCAAAGTAGCCATCACTCTCCGAGTGATGAACACCCCCATTCCCATCCCGCCATTCGTCGAGCCAAAGAATCGCAGTTCGTCACTCAGAGAGTGACGTCCACATTTCCACTTCCGATGCCTCGTTGCCGATGCTATCCTCATGCCCCCCGATCCGCCTCCCTCTTCGACGCTGTCGTCCCGCCCCCAAAGTAGCCATCACTCTCCGAGTGATGAACACCCCCAGTCGCGGAGATCAACATGACATCAAACCACCCAGCGCGACGCTGTCTTCCTGGCCACCATGCCGGCCACGCGTTCGGCAGTTTCTTCGGTCGTACTCGCGAAGGACTCTACCTTGAGTCTCGTCGTTCGATGCTGAAGGCGGGAATGGCAGGCGTTGGCGGGATTTCCCTTCCGATGCTGCTGCAGTCCCAGGCTCGGGCTCGCAGTGAATCACGAACAAGCAGCACCGGGAAGAGCGTCATTCTCCTTTGGATGGCCGGCGGCCCAAGCCATATCGACACGTGGGACAGCAAGCCCGAGCGACCGTGGATCAATCGCGGTCCGTTCGGTGTGACACAGACAAAACTCCCCGGCGTCGTGATCTGTGAGCATCTGCCAAAGCAGGCCGCGATGCTGGATCGGTTTACCATTATTCGATCGGTCGATGCAAAGCACAGCAATCACGAACCAAACATGGTGTTTCAAACCGCCAACCTTGCGGCGGAACCACGAACGAATCCGGAAGCCGCCCGCTATCCGGCTTTGGCATCGGTCATCGCGAAACACCATGGGCCGAATCACGCAGCGATGCCACCCTATGCTGCCTTCATGAAGTCACGATCGCACCTCGCTTTTGCCGGCTATCTTGGCAAGCAATATGACCCATTCATTTGCGACAGCGCGACGACTCTGCCTGTCTACACAAATGTGGGAATCGACACGGGTCGCAAGACAGGCGGAGACTTGTTTCAGATGCCGCGAGGATTGTCAGAAGGACGTTTGAGCGATCGCCTGTCTCTTCTGCAGCAATTCGATCGCCTGCGAGCCGGTCTGGATCAGGACGGTTCCATGGACGCGCTCAACAGTTACCAGAAGCAGGCTGTTGAACTGCTGCTTGGCGAACGTGCTTGAGCAGCGTTTGATCTGGATCGAGAAGACGCAGTCGTGCGAGAACGATACGGCAAACATCTTTGGTGCCAGCAGGCTCTGATTGCTCGTCGACTGGTCGAAGCGGGAACTGCCTTCGTCACACTGGACCTGAGCTACCACACGGCATCAGGAACCTGGGACACGCACGGCGACAACATTCCTCCGTACGGCGGCATCAGCAAAGGACTCGGACCGTTGTTGCCGTTGTTTGACCATTTGATTACGACGCTGGTCAGTGACCTGGAAGAACGAGGCTTGCTGGACAAAGTGCTCGTCATCGCGATGGGAGAATTCGGACGCACACCGAACATGGGAACTCAGGACAGCACAGACGGAAGAAACCACTGGCCCGAAGTCATGTCAATGTGCCTCGCCGGCGGAGGATTGCGACATGGACAGGTCATCGGATCCACGGAAAAAGATGGAGGCACGATCCGAGAACGCCCCGTCACCCCCGCCGACCTCGCCGCCACTCTGTTCCGCTACTTTGAAATCCCGCAGGACACATCCTACATCGACCACCAGGGCCGCCCCCGAGTCATCGTCGACGGCGGGCATCCCATTGCGGAACTGTTCTAAAGTCGCCAATCGCACCGCCGAACAAAACGCCCCAACGGACCTGGCAATAGCATTCCAATTGCACGCGAGAGAAACACCCGCCACGCATGGCCGCCGGTTGACCGAAAAACGCCCCACGCTACAATCCCCGCCCAACGATCGCAGCCACCTTTCGCCTCGATCGCCACCCACGGGATGTAGCTCAGCTTGGCTAGAGCGCTACGTTCGGGACGTAGAGGTCGCAGGTTCAAATCCTGTCATCCCGATTTACAAATCTATAGCCCACAACGATTTACAGAATGTCGTTGTGGGCTATTTTTGTGGTCTAAACCACATGCCAATCTGTGGGCTGGATTTTTGGTCCAATGCGACCACCTGAGCCTTGGGTTACCAGGGCTTTTTGTTTGCCAGGCAAAGTTGAATTCAGATCAGAACCATGACGGCTCGAAGGCCGAACATGAGCTGATGATTGATCTGGGGGGCGGCCGCAGTGATGGGAAATGTTACCAAGGAAAAAGCGGAGGGTTGCCCTGAACTCCCATGAAATCCGGGCGGTTCGCTTTTTGCGAACGTTCGTCTTTTCAGTTCGTCTTTTGCGAACTATCATGCATTTGATATGCCGATAACAGGAGCAAAGACTGGATGCGGGTCATTTCCAAAACACGACTTCGAGCCTTCTGGGAGATTCCCGGATATGCCGATGCGGAAGGCTCGTTACGAGCATGGCATACTCACGTCAGCGACAAGAGCGTGGCCTGGCACTCATGGGCGGACGTGAAGGCCGAGTTCGGATCGGCGAGCCTCGTCGGGAACTGCGTGGTCTTCAACATTGGCGGAAACAAATACCGGCTGGCAACTCGCATCCTGTATCCGAGTCAAAAGGTCTTCATTCTGAAGTGTATGACGCATGTCGAGTACGACGAAGACAAGTGGAAGGCGGATTGTGGCTGCTACGAGCCTCCGCCACCCAATCCCGGCAAGACAGGAAAAACGACCGCTAAAGAACCGAAGCCGGCGAAGCGAAAGAAACGAGGAGCCTGACCGTGACAACCAGGACACTATTCCGTCTGAAGGGGAAGAGTCGAGATTCCTACATGGAGCTTGTGCTCGATTTCCCCTTGGCGTCAATTAAATCTGACGAGCATCTTGCCGAAGCACAGCGGGTGATTGACGACCTGCTTTCCCGTGGCACGCTCGATACAGGCGAAGAGACCTATCTCGACGCTCTGAGTGACCTCGTGGGTTCCTATGAGGATGAGCATCATGCCATTGAGCCTGCCTCCGACGCTGATATGCTTCGGCACATGATGGAAGCCAAGGGAGTGTCTCAGGTGCAATTGAGCCGGGACACGGGATTGCCCAAATCCACGATTTCTGAAGTGCTCGCTGGAAAGAAGCAGTTCAGTCGCAAGCTGATCCACATCCTGTCGAACTACTTCCATGTGGACGTCGGTGTACTGGCGGCGAACTTCTGAGATTGGGACAAACGCATTTCAGTAATTCAGCCGATCTGATGCTCAACCAATTTGGTCGTACGGCTCAGGAGGATCTTCTTCGTCCAGAGTTCTGTTGTTCAACCGGCTGTTCACAGCGATTGCGAAGAAGCGTCGTTTGTTTTTGAAGAGGTTCGATGGTCAAATGAACGGAAGGCGTTTTCCAGGGGACCTCCTCTTTCCGGGATCAATTGATGTCATTGTTTCGAATTGCTGCTCATCTGACTTTCTGTGGAGCATGCCTGCTGTGCGGTGCTGTGGCCCACGGAGCGGACTACGTCGTGGTCGTCTCGAAGGCGACGCAGGGCGATTCGGACTGGAGCAAGGTCGTTGAGGAACTCGTCGCCAGGCATCAGGCGGAAGTAGTCGTCTACGACAAAGAGGTCAGTGAGTCGCTCCCAGCCTTGCGCAAGTTGTTTCCTCGCTACGCCTGCTTCGTCGCGACCAGCGAGGAAGCGAACCGGCAGATGGTCGCTGACGTTCATCGACTCACACGCAAGCTCGACGAAGATCCCTATGCAGACGTGTTCTGGGGTATCCTGACCGGCTACGACTCGGCGAACGCGCTGGCGATCGCGAAAGAGCGAGAGCCGCTCGTGATCAAGCGAGTGGCCTCGGGTACGGAACTGGCAATGGATCGAGTGCCCGAAGGTGTGTGGTACTGCGAACTCGAACAGAATCGCATGGTTCGCAAAGAACCCGGCGGCGAGGCAAAGCAGGTTCAGGGGCCGAATGATACGACTCAGGCACTGGCGGCGTCGCTCACCGACTATCACGCTGATCTGTTCGTCACCTCCGGTCACGCCACCGAGCGCAATTGGCAAATTGGTTTTCGCTATCGCAACGGCGAATTTCAATCGAAAGCCGGCGAGCTGTTTGGCGTTGATACCATGGGGAACAAGATTCCGATTCTATCGGCCAACCCCAAGGTGTACTTGCCGATTGGAAACTGCCTTATGGGGCATATCGATGGCCCCGACGCGATGGCGCTGGCGTTTATGAACAGCGCCGGTGTGCGACAGATGATGGGCTATACGGTGCCCACCTGGTACGGCTATGCGGGCTGGGGATGTTTGGATTACTTCGTTGAACAGCCGGGTCGCTACACATTCGTCGAGGCCTTCTTTGCCAATCAGCATGCGCTGATTGACCGCCTGGAAACGAACTTTCCGGAGATTGCCAGGCTCGACACACGGCCGGGATCGATGCGGCCAGGCAAGTTCACGCTCTCGGAGGCGGCGAGGAACGCAGGGCTCTCCGAACACGATGGCGTCGGCTTGTTGCATGACCGCGATGTCCTGGCACTGTACGGCGATCCTGCGTGGAGCGCGAAGCTGGCGCCGGGAAAGCTCTCGTATGAGCAAACGCTGACAGAAGTCGCACAGGGTGTGTTCGCGGTGGAGATTAAGCCGTTGTCGGGCCAGAAGTCGTTTGAACCCGTGAATCTAAACGGCTCGCAGCGAGGCTGGCGGCCATTCGTGCAATTTCTCCCGAATCGCGTGAAAGACATCGAGATCATTTCCGGGGCGGAGCACTCACCTGTGATCACTGACAACTTTGTGCTCATCCCCAATCCCAGGAGCTGTGACCCGAACAAGACCTATCGCGTCGAGTTTAAGGCGACTGTCATCACACATTGATTGGCAGGATGCAACGAAGGCAATTTCATGAGAACAATGATTGGTGCAGTCCTGCTGCCGGTGTCTGCCTGGATGATGAAGATGAAATCGATGATGAAGATGAAATCAAAGTGGATTCTTGCCGCAGCCCTGCTCTGCTTTCTTTCGCCGAACTGCTTCGCCGGGCCACTCAAGGTGTTCATCCTTGCTGGCCAATCGAACATGGAAGGCCATGCAGAGATCCGTACCTTCGACTATATCGGCAAGGACCCGGCCACGGCACCTTTACTCAGGGAAATGCGTAATCCCGATGGAACGCCACGCGTCTGTGACCATGTCTGGATGTCATATCTGACCGGACCTTATGACGGCAGTGCGAACGGTGAAGGATTGGGGAAACTGACCGCCGGCTTTGGTGCGCGAGGCGACAACCCGACTCGACTGAGCAACAAGATTGGTCCTGAGTTCACCTTCGGCATCACCATGGAAAAAGAGCTGAAGCAACCGATCCTGATCATCAAGACCGCCTGGGGCGGCCGGTCACTCAACACGGAGTTTCGTCCGCCAAGTGCTGGGCCGTATCAGCTGCCCAAACAGATTCAGGACGAGTGGGACCGACATCCACAGGGTGCCCACGGTATTCCGAAGCTTGAAGATCGAAAGAAATGGCACGACGACAAAGAGGCCGCGTCAGGCGTGTTCTACCGCATGATGGTCGAGCATGTAAAAAAGGTACTGGCTGATCCGGCTCGCGTCTGCCCCGCCTACGATCCCGAACAGGGCTACGAACTGGCTGGGTTTGTCTGGCTTCAGGGCTTTAATGATCTGGTCGATGGCCAGACCTATCCGAATGGCAACTATGACGAATACTCGCGGCTCCTGGCACACTTCATCCGCGACATGCGCAAAGACCTGGACGCACCGAAGATGCCATTCGTCATCGGAGTGCTCGGTGTCGACGGTGAGAAGAACGTCAACTTCCGCAAAGCCATGGCAGCACCTGCGGCTATGCCAGAGTTCCAGGGGAATGTCGTCGCGGTCGATACGGCGCCGTTTTGGGATACGGCCATCGAAGCTGCAATGCCCAGGCAGGGAGAATACAACGAAATCGTCGACACAGCTCACACGCTGAAAGCCGATGGCTCGCTCGATACAGAGCGAAGATGGGATACGATCTGGAAGCCGATCGGAAAGCCTCTGCCGCAGGAGCGAGAATGGCGGTATGTCACCGTCGATGCCACGGCAGCAAATGACAAGCTGGAAGAATTCACCGACAGGCGATTCCGCGACATCGCATTGCCAGCAGAAATGGAGAACTGGTATCAGCCCGACTTCGACGACAGCAGCTGGATGTCAGGCAAAGCGCCAATTGGTAAAGGCCTGTGGAACCACAGCGGCATCACGATGAGCCAGTTTCCGTCAACGTGGGGCAAAGAAGAATTCCTGCTGATGCGGACTGCGTTTGAAGTGGACAACCTTGACTTCGATTCCTACCGCATCGCGATTCTGGCGCGACAGGGGTTTCACGTTTATTTGAATGGCCACAAGATTCACACTTACATCTGGTGGAAGGATGAGCCTCAATATCGATCCATTGTTCTCGATCCAGAGCACACTCAGCATCTGAAGAAAGGCAGGAACGTCCTGGCGATCTACGCCAACGATCAATACTCACCCGAGAAGCCTGAGCACTATGCGGCACTCGATGCATGGATTGAGGGCATTACCGAAGCGGATCAGAAGAAGCTCGACCTGGCCCTGGAGGAAGTTCTTTCACCGAAAGACCGAGATGCACTGCAAGGTGCATCCAACGGCGGCTACCACTACTTCGGAAGCGCCAAGATCTTTGCTCAAATGGGAAGAGCTTTTGCGGACGCGAATCTGAAGCTCATCAACAAATGAGGTTCAATGTTTCCTCGCCACCCATTGAGCCTGAGACGCTAGCCGAAATTGCCTTCAGTCAACTGCCATCTGCATTCTGTTTGAAGAATCGGCTAGCGCCTCAGGCTCAGAATTCCTTCTTTCACTTCAGGGGCTGAACCGCCAGCACCACAGAGTTGAGGATCCAATGCCACAGGAGTATCCTCCCATAGAGAAGATGGAATTCACATACCCGAAAAAATCGAAGCCAACCAGCTAGCCGAAATTGCCTTCAGTCAACCGCCATCTGCATCCTGGTTGAAGGATCGGCTAGCGCCTCAGGCTCAGGGGCGCGTGTCCCAAAACCAGAAGTCCGTTCAAATGTCGAACAAACAAATTTCCCGCCGCAGCCTGTTGAAATCTTCGCTCAGCTTCGCTGGGGCGGCCATTCTTTTGAACCGATCCGGAAGAGCGAGCGGTTTCGTGTCGGCCAACGATCGCCCTCGCGTTGGTGCCATAGGAACCGGCAGTCGCTGGTGCCAGAAGGCGACCGGAGTGGATGGTCCCTGGGGATCGGCGCCGGATTTTCGAAAGTACGGCGACTACGTTTCCGTTTGCGATGCAGACGCTGCTCGACGCGAACTGGCAGCGGGACTCGTGAAGGAATGGACAGGCAGTGATCCCGGAGTTCACGCCGATTACCGCACGATACTCGACGACCCGAAGATCGACATGGTCCACATTTCCACGCCGGATCACTGGCATGCAAAGATCGCGATTGAAGCGATGCTGGCGGGAAAGGATGTTTATTGCGAAAAGCCGATGACGCTGACGATTTCGGAAGGGCAGCAGATTTGCGACGTGTGTACCAGGACAGGTCGGATTGTTCAGATTGGCACACAGCAGCGCAGTGAGGAGCAATTCGTCCGAGCCATTGCGTTGATTCGTGCCGGTCGACTCGGGAAGTTAAAGAAGGCCACATGCAGCATCGGCGGTGCACCGGAAAGTCCGCAGATCCCAGTCGCCGCTCCTCCTGCATCGCTGGACTGGAATCTTTGGCAGGGGCCGGTTGCGGAAAAGGAGTTTCGTTATCTGGCTGGCAACAACGGTGAGACAAAGAGCTGGTCGCGTTGCCATTACGAATTTCGCTGGTGGTACGAATACTCGGGGGGAAAGCTGACCGACTGGGGAGCCCATCATGTGGACATCGCGACATGGGGCCTTGGAAAAACGGAAACAGGTCCTGTGACCATCGATCCGTTGATGGTCCGGCACCCGGTCGAATTCAAAGAGGGCTACCCGACAGATCCATCACGCTACAACACAGCAACCCAGTTCCTTATTCGGACAACGTTTGGCGACGGAATGGAGATCGAGATTCGCCATGACGGCGACAACGGGATTCTCTTTGAAGGCACGGAAGGCCGAATCTTCGTGAATCGGGGCAAGCTGACCGGGGCTCCTGTGGAAGAACTCAAGTCGAACCCGCTTCCGAGTGGAGCGATGGAGGAAGCCTACAAGAATCGCCCGCTGACGGACCACTTCCGCAACTTCTTTGAATCCGCTCGAGATCGAAAGGAACCCATTTCGGACGTCTTCAGTCACCACCGCGCACTTTCCACTTGCCACCTCGCCGGCATCGCAGCTCGGCTAAACCGCAAGATCACCTGGGACCCCAGCAACGAAGTCATTGTTGGCGACGAACAGGCTCAGGGGTTCATTGCTCGCGATTACCGAAAGGGTTTCGAAATCGTGAAAGACTGATGCGCTGCGAACACACGTTTCCGTTGACTTCCTATTCAGGTTTCATCAACACCGTACTGCTTCAGTTTTCGGTAGAGCGTCTTTCGATCAAGACCCAGAATCTGCGCGGTCTGAGTACGGTTCTGGTGACACGCTTCGAAGACATGCAGAAGATAGCGACGCTCCACTTCTTCCAGGGTTATAAGGGCTGACGGATCATCGCCGTGGAGGATAAGCTGCTTTGCGGTGTGGCGACGAATTTTCTCCGGCAAGTCGTCTCGGATAAGGGTCGTTCCGGTCGTCAGCGCGACCGCTCGTTCCATGACATTGCGAAGTTCGCGAACATTGCCCGGCCACGGATAAGACAGCAGTCGCTCCGCGGCGTGTGCATCAATTCCGGTGACCGGCTTTCCCGCCGCGGGTGCGAACTGACTCAGATAATACTGCGCGAGCATCAGAATATCATTGCCGCGTAGTCGAAGGGCCGGCAGTTCGATCTGAATGACGTTGATTCGATAGAACAGATCCTCGCGAAACAACTGGGCTTCAATGGCGACTTCCAGATCTCTGTTCGTGGCTGAAACCAGGCGAACGTCGATTGTGACTTCCTGATCACTTCCAACTGGACGCACGCAGCGTTCTTCGAGTGCTCTCAGGAGCTTGGCCTGCATCGACAGTGGCAATTCGCCGATTTCATCCAAAAACAAGGTTCCGCCGCTGGCTTTGAGAAACAATCCAGTACGTTCCTGTCGAGCCTCCGTGAAGGCGCCTTTTCGATGCCCAAACAGTTCACTTTCCAGCAAAGATTCCGGAATCGCGCTGCAGTTCACCGCCACGAACGGGCCACCCGCCCGACGACTGCGGCGGTGAATGGACCGTGCGACCAGCTCCTTGCCCGTCCCGCTTTCTCCGGTAATCAGCACCGAAGAATCCGTCGGTGCAACGTGCGACAGTTGGTTATACAGCTTCAGCATCGCCGGACTCTCTCCGACAATTTCCCCAAACGATGTTCTATGCTCGATCGTTTCAGATAGCCGGCGTACTTCCTTTTGCAGTCGACGCTGCCGAAGTGCTCGCTCAAGGGCCGCAGCAAGTAAGTCCATTTCGACGGGCTTTGTGATGAAATCGTACGCCCCAGACCGCAGCGAAGCGACTGCCGTCTCAATGGAACCAAAGGCCGTCATCACAATGACTGGAATCTCCGGCCGCTCTTCATGCAGCTGACGACAGAGGTCGATGCCTCCTGTTCCGGGCATTCGCACGTCCGTGAGCACGACATCAACGTCATTCAGCTGAAGCTGTTCCCGCGCGGCCGCCGCTGAAGTCACGGCAACGGGAACATATCCTCGCAGCCTGAGGTCCGCTTCCAGCAGATCACACATGCTTCGCTGATCATCAACAATCAAAATCGTATCAGTCATGTGTCGGGGTCCGCCGGAAGAAGAATTCGAAACGTGGTGCCAAGTCCTGTCCTGCTTTCTGCTTCGATAATCCCTCCGTGTTCCTGCACAATACCAAGTGCGATGGAAAGTCCGAGCCCGGTGCCCTCCCCAACGTCTTTCGTTGTAAAGAACGGATCAAAGATCTGCTGCAAGGTTTCTTCAGGAATCCCAGGGCCTGTGTCCGAAACGCTGATGCATGCCATAGAACAGGTTGCCAATGCGTCCGCGGAATGTTGTGCGGTCGATACCGAGATGGAAATTCGGCCTCCACTCGGCATCGCCTGAATGGCATTCATAACAATGTTCGTCAATACCTGCTGGATCTGGCCGGCATCGATGAAGGCATGCACCGGAATTGCCGGGTGGTGAACCTGCAGTTGCACTTTATGTTGTTCCGACAGCGTCTGGACAAGTTCGACCGTTTTGCCAATCACCAGTGAAAGGTCCGTGCGAGCAGGTTCCGGGTGACGAAGCCGGGCAAACGCCAGCAGCTGTCGGACAATGTCAGCGATGTGATCCGTTTCGTCCTTGATCGTCTTTGCACTTTCCCGACTCTCCATGTCAGACAGTTTTCCGGACGCAATGAGGGCTGCCCGCCCGCCGATGACGTTCAGCGGAGTACCCAATTCGTGAGCAACTCCGGCGGCAAGATGTCCAACTGTCTTCAGACGGTCTGCGTGACGCAGCTGGTCGATCGCCTGAATGCGTCGAGTCGTTTCCTGCTCGATCGAATTTCGCTGCTCAACCAGACGATCACACATCTGATTCAGCGAAACAGCCAGCGTTCCCAGCTCATCTTTCCTGGAAAGATGAATCGGCGATGAAAAATCTCCTCGTCCAATCCGTTCGGCCTTTTCCATGAGGACACCCAGCGGCCGACCAATCCAGTGCAATCCCGTGAGGTATGCCACAAAGATCAGCGCGAGGCTGATGGCACCGATCATGGCGAAGGAAATTGCGATAATCTGGCGAGTCTGACGCTCAAGCTGGCTCAACGATGCTTCGAATTCCATCGCTCCGATGACGCGTCCCTCCACCACCAGCGGCACATAAGTGTAAAGTTGTCGTTCCCCGTCCGCTTCGGTTTGAATAATCGACTGCGTCACTGCATCGGCTCCGGATGGCCACAACTGAGGAGGCAGCAGCGGCAGAACATCAGAAGCGGCGTTTTGTTCAAACTGCACCCAGCGTGCTTCAATTCCCAGAGTCTTCGCGGGACCTTCGTCCTTCAGAAATCTCAGGACACCCGCCCGTCCACTTGATTTCCAGGCATCAATCAGCAGATCGCTAATGGCCCGACTGATGCGTTCGGCTGTTTCCTGCTGCTGCAGCTCAAACTCCAGTTCGATGTTCTTCACCAGCAATGCCCCTGCCGCAATCGTCAGCAGTACGACGCTGACAAGTGAGGCTCCGATGATACGAGTCGCCAGTTTCAAAGGGGACCTCCGAACTCAAACACAGTCTTCGCAGTACCTATCGTGCCGCAGACAGCATGCAGAGCACACTGAACTTGCGCCCTGCAGGATATCTGCCATTCATTTTCATCGCATGTACAAATTCCAGTTCCTCATTGCGTGGTCAGCGGCCGGATTTGTGTCATGTACTCTCCGCAAGTTCGGGGCATCCTACCTCAGTGGGGCATTCTGCCCCGCGCCGAGACGAGAGACGGTCAGTGAGTTTTGGTGATTTGACCATGCAGAGCTGGAGCAGTCTCTGCAATTCACTGGGTTGTTGCCGCAACTCATTGGCGGTCGTTCCCAATGGCACAGCTCTTGCATTCATGAAGATTCAGAAAGCTCAAGGCTGATCGGGCAGCATTCGGTGAATCGAATCAACCGAACTCCGGTCAAGAGCATTGTGAAAAAAAAACGGGCGATGGGTTTTGTGAGCACTCTTTCACAGGAAGATCAGTCATGTGGTTCACATACGTTAAGACTCTCGGGCTGACTGCAGTGCAAGGTCTTCTTTCAGTCGACTCAATGCCTCATCCGGAAAAGCCGGAGGCAGCGGCGAACAAGCCATCGATCGTGGCCACGGCGAAGCTCGATGCACCAATCACCGCTTATGAAATTCGCTACGGCATTGCCCGGCGAAGCTCAGACTCCGCGAATCGGACATCGTGACCTGTCACGCACGGAAGCACAAACGGCAGACTGGCCACGCACAACAGGAACCAATCTCCGCAACGGCAAGGGCACCAAAGGACTCGTTCCTGCGGTGCCCTTGTTCGTTCTGTTGCCTTGCAGAACTTCAGATTCAACCCGCCCAAACCGCAACCGCGTATTGCGAAAGCCCGGATCCGCGGTGGCGCATGCAGCATCAAGTGTCGCAGCATGAGCTGCTGTCAATGCCGAGACTCTGAACTTCCGGGTGGACGCGTGGCAGAATCGCGATGAAATTCAAGTCCGACCAGGCCGCATAGGAATTCGGCAGTTTTGTAGAACGCAAAAGCCACAGAGACGAGAGGGATGGCAAGAACAATGGCGGGGCCTGCACCTGACACTCGGATTCCCAGATAACGAGGAATCGGTTCAAACAGGTAGATCCCCACGGCGCCGGCCACGATCATGCAGATGGCGATGAGGCCGAAGAACCAGCCGACCACTGTCAGGTCGCGAAGATCCACACCCCGTGCCAGAAGAGGCTTCTGCTCGGGAGACTTTGTGTTCATTGCTGTCGTTCCTGAAAATCATCCCGACGAAGATGAGCTACCACAGGGCAGGCAACACGTTGAGAGTGTCTTGTCTGATCGCGATTATCGCGAGTAAACGGCATCGAATGCTGGGAGGTCATGATCACCGCGCAGGATTTCGCCAGCCAGACGTTCAACTTCGAAGGCCCTCAACCAACGATCACTGCCACGATGTGCATGTGCAGTTTCTGTGACGGCGTTTATCAGCCCATACAGAGTGAAGTCAGCGTTGCTGTGAAAAGCCGCCTGAATGTCAGACTGTTCATCGTCGGTGATCAGTCCCTGAGCGGCCAGGTGACAAAGCAACTCATAGGGCGTCACAATCATCCGGCGAGTGGTTGCTTCGAACCGCTTGTAATCCAAATTGAGTGCGACACTGTCAAAAGATCGTTGAATCACCTGGGAAATTCTTGTCTGCCAATCTGCAGGCGGCCGGTCATCAATGGCAATGGAAAATGACTGCTGTCTATCACATTCCATCAGCGTGCCGTTCCTACACATGACGCGAAAGAGTCGAGTACAGATAAGTGTTTCAAAGCGGCAAAACTCCGAATTCCGAATGTACAGACCACCTCGCATCTCGTCGCCCTTTGTGACGTGGTAACCGTGTTGTGCTGCCGTGACAGAGAGATGAAGATCTCCACCGGTCTCGTAGCAATGGGTAATGTAAAACGGCACTGTGATCTCACGGAGTGACTCGACAATGATGTCAAGCAATTCGCGATTGGTAATAGCGTTCTCGTGCACGGCCGCTACCCGTGACGAAAGAGCTGCACGAATGTCAGGCCGCGGATCCTCGACTGCCGACCGCTGACCTGGGAACGGATGAAGCGAGTAATTCATAGCACTTCCTCATTGGGCGAACAGTCACATGCAGCGTGCCGCGGCGGACGACTTGTCTTTCAACAACCGCTCGGTCAGCCGCTCTTGGTGCAACGGTCTGCGGTGGTATTATGGTGAAACGACGACGATTCTCGCCATCGTTTCTGAGCCGCCGTGAGTGATAAATGAAGAGAAGGCCTCGGGGAGCTTGAATGACGAGCGTGGGGGGAAGACGACGGCCGAGGGCGGCCATCCTACCTTGAGTTCTTAACGACTTCGTTGGCATTGTGAGGAATAAGTTGTCAGATTCCGGCTTGGTGTCTTCTTCAGATTCTTTAAGGAATGGGACCACAGTCATGCGTGCGGATTTCTTCCGGTTGATGCTGGTGATAGCAACGGTCATGGTCATTTCAGCCACGACGATGGCGCAGGACAAGTCGCACATCGAGATTGCCGGGCTGAGCGTCGGGAAGAAGGATCCGGATTCGGAGTTTGGACAGGGCCTGTCCATGATGCGGCAACCGGGACTGGAAGTGGACGTCTTTTTCAAATTGCCTGGGAAGACGGTGTTATCGATCGACGACAAGAAATCAGCCGTCGTGCTCAGTACAGCCGATGGCAAAGAGCTGCCGCTCGAAGAAATGTTCGACAGCAATTATCGCCTGCAGCTTCGTGAAGAACCCAGTGCCGGAACGATCTCTCTGAAGACGGGGATGCTTCCTGACAAGAAAACGAGTTCACTGAAGCTGGAAGGCACGTTTGTCTTCAACGTCGGCTCAGACCTGAAGACCACTGATGTCGAGTTGAAGCTTGCTCAGGACAGTAAAGTGAAGTTTGGCCCTGTTGATGCAACTGTCAGCCAGGTCGGTGAAGGCTTTGGTGATCCCTTCAAGCAGTCGTTTGAACTGAGCAGTAAGAACTCGTTTGAATCCGTCGCAAAGGTTGAGTTTCTCGATGCGAAGGGCGATGTCATTGAGAGTGCCGGGGCCGGTTCCGGAAGTTTTGGGTTCGGCGGCGACGTGACGTATTCACAATCATGGCAGATTGCTTCCGACGCAAAGGCAGTCAAAGCTCGAATCTCCTGGTTCAACAAGTCCGAATCGGTGAAGCTGCCCTGCAGGTTGGAATTTGGACTTGGGCTGTAAGCACGCTTCAGGCTTTTCCGCGTGACGAGGGCGTGGCAAGGGCTTCGAGCATAGCAGCGATCGTGACTCGGCCCCCCAAAGGGCTCAGTCCATTTGCACTTGTTTGCGATTGTTAACGCCGCGAGAAAGCTGCCTACCACCGTCATTCGTTGTTCCACGCCGGGTAGTGCAGAAACCGTGGACCCACCTGGATAAACCAGGTGGCGGATGAGCACTGTCGATTCCTGAACCAGGTTATCCGATTCAAAACGGCGGGGCCGCCTCGTGAATTTTTTGGCAAAACACTATCCTCCGGTTTTCCAGAATTTTCGGGCCCCACAACCTTCTTTCTGACTCAAAGAGGAGCAATGTTCATGGCTGGTACAACATCGATTCTTGCAGAGAAACTGCATGAGTATCCCCAACAGAATGTGATCGATGGGGCCAGCGGCGGCATCGCTTCGGTACTTGACAGCTGCCTCACCAAAAACGGTGGAGTTCTGCCGCTGCTGCATCGCTACGCCGGCCGAACGTTCTGTACACCAGGCAAGCGTCTTCGCCTTGACGCGCGATCGTACTATCCGGACTACATGGGCGGCACGGGACTCGATGAACTCTGGATGTGCTGCACCGTTCCGATCGTGACGGGCGTCATCGACACCAGAACAAAGAAGGCTCCGTTTCGCGAAGGCGAAGCTCACGTTCTGACGGCCGACGGACAGGTGATCTCGCTGCAGGATTTGATTTCCGCGAATCCAGCGACCGTCATCGGCGACAAGGTGACGGCTTTGTCGAAGCAGCTCTTTGGCAATATCACATGGCCGATTGTGTCAAAGAAGTTCGACAACCTGAATCCAATTCCGCATCACCTGCACTGGTCGAAGTGGGAAGTGTACGACATCAACTCGTATGACAACCCCGGAGTCAGTCCGTCGCATTATCACACCACGGCGATGGGGCTGTACCCGTTTGTGACCAAGGACCAGTTCCTTGCCTGCATGAAGCGTTTTGGACAGGGCGAGTACAATGGTGTTCGGCATCTGTCGCCGCATGTGATGATGAAGCTTGATGACGGCTTCGTGATGCCGAACGGCGTCCTGCACTCCCCAACGAATCTCTGCACCCACGAACTGCACGTCACGATGGATGAGCACTTCCTGGCGGAAGATTTGACGCTTGACGGACGCATCGGTGCAAAGGATGCGTTCTACGCCTGCCGGGAAGTGGACTATCCGAAGGCTCACCATGAAGACTGGGAGTACCTGGTTCAGAAGTTCGACTTCGCAGCGAACCAGGACCCGGAATTCGTACTGAAGAACTCACGCCCGGCGATCCCGGCGACAGAGTTCAAGTCCGCCGGCGTCGACGCGAAGTGGATCGTCTATGGAAACTTCCTCGGCGACCAGAAGTGCTCGATTCTTCGACTCATCGTCAGCCCCGGTGCGAAGACAACGTTCCGTCCTGAGTGTCCAACGATGTTCCACACGAACGGCGGCAGCGGTCGCGTCGGAAAGCTCGACGTGCGTTACCACCAGAACATGATTCTTGGCCAGATTTATCCAGAGATCGGCTTCATCACCCAGGCAGCTCTGGCGAACGGCGGCGTCGAAATCGAAAACACGGGAACAGAACCGCTCGTGCTGACCTTCGACTTCCCGCAGTACGCTCACAGCAAAACACCGGGTGTTGCATCGGCCTGATCCTGATCTTGCTTCTGCTTTTGCTCCTCCACCCGGTTTATCCGGGTGGGGCCACGGGGTTTGCGCTACCGGGCGTCGCTGGACGAATGCAGGCGGTGCTGGGTGCCGAGTGGCTCTGGTTTCGCGGCTTGAAGCTGAGCGCTGGTGATTCGGCGTGTGCTTGTTTGGACGAGGAGAGCTGGGTAGTGCAAAAACCTGTTTCCACCTGGGTAAACCAGGTGGCGGGTGATGGCTGACGCATAACCGCTTGCCTTGTGTGGCGTGTGCGTTGCGGACGGCGGCGACTCAGCTGGTTCGTTTGCGAAGTTCTGCCTGGAGCGAGGCTACTTGGTTTTGAAGCGTTTCAGGATCTGAAGCAAGCAGGTCCGACTTGCTTGTCCTTGGTGCCCCCAGCAACTCTTCCAGCAACTGAATCTTGCCGATCAGCTCGCCTTCTTCACGACCCTCTTCGCGACCCTTTTTCAGTCCGGAGAGTTCACCGATCTTCTGACCTTCTTCTCGCCCCTGGATCAGCAGCCGATCGGCGAGCGAACCAGGTTCGAATTGAGTGGGCAGGATGCTGGCCAGAGTCTGCTTGTACTGTTCGTGGTCGATGTTCTTGTTCACAGTCATGATGTAAACCTCAATCGCCTTGATCCATTCTTCGAACCTGGCGGCCGGCAACGCACGGTGGGTCAATTCCAGAATCTCCCGGAGTTTTTCGAGGAGTTGCCGGCTGCGGCTGTATTTTAACAGCAGAAGAGTATTCCTCAAAAGGGATTCTCCCTGGATCTCACCATCATCAAGGCGGCTCAAATCCAGAAGCGGCGGCTGAAAGTGAATCTGGTACTCAGCCAATGCGTCCGGGGTGGGAATCAGTTCCGACAGGCTTCGCGCGGCCGACCAGGCTGTCTCTCCGTGGTACACCAACAACGGCACGATCGGACAAAGAGGCTCGCCGTCGCGTACTCGCTTCTCCCAGATGCGAACCATGTAGCTCAAGACCTGCAACACGGTGAGCGGATCAGATTGGCTCTTGTGTTCGAACAGGAAGTAAACCAACGCCTGACTGTTGGTCGATTCGGCAGAGCTATTGGCCAGTTCAACCGAAAAGAGCAGGTCTGAGAACTTCTCACGCAGGTCGGGATCAATAAAGCTGCCAGTCTCCAACTGCAGGGTGTCGAGCTTCAACTCCGCCAGCGCCGCGGGAGACAACTGCGTTTCAATGAGCCCGCGTGCGTTGGGCAAATGAGACAGCGCGAAGTGAAAGAAGTTGTTGTGCGGCGTAGGGAGTGATTCCATGATTGCTACAGTGTAGTCATTATAATGTCCCTCTGAGAAGTCTCGCAGAACTGGATGCGGCCATCTGGTGGTGCTGGCCGCCGAGTGGTTCCCGTACTGCGGCTTGAAGCGAAGCGTTTGTGATTCGGCGCGTGCCTGGTTGGACGAGGAGGGCTGGGTAGTGCAAAAACCTGGTTCCACCTGGGTAAACCAGGTGGCGGGTGATGCCGCTCGATCGAAGTGTAACAAAGGATGCGAGTCTGCTGAGTTGCTCCTGGGACCTTGAGCAATTAGAACGCAGTCCGAGGCTGTGAGGTCCTCTGGTGTTTGAACACGGAGACTCACGCAGCCACATCCCTGGTGACGACGTTCCCCGGCAGAAGGCGAAAGGACTATTCGACAATGAGTACGAACCGACGGAGTTTTCTGCAGACGGCCGCGGCGATGGCTGCGGCGACCTCTTTGCCGAACTGGTACCTGAACGAGATGGCTCAGGCCGCCGCAGCACGGCCAATGGACGAACAGCCGGCGATCGCGCTGATTGGTTGTGGAGGCATGGGGAAGGGAGACGCGAAGAACGCTGCACGCTTTGGTCGCATCGTCGCTTTGTGTGACGTCGATGACAGCCAGCTCGCCTCTGCAAAGAAGTTGTGGCCTGATGCAGAGACGTATAAAGACTTTCGGAAGGTGATGGATCGCAAGGACATCCAGGTTGTCATTTGTGGTACCGTCGATCACTGGCATACTCTGATTTCGCTGGCGGCGCTGCGGTCAAAGAAGGACGTCTATTGTGAGAAGCCGCTGACACTGACCATTGAAGAAGGACAGCGCCTTGTGTCGGCCGTTCGGGACACCGGCGGCATCCTTCAGACGGGCAGTCAGCAGCGCAGTGACAAACATTTCAGGCTCGCGTGCGAACTGGTGCGCAATGGCCGTATCGGGAAACTCAAACACATTTCCGTCTGGCTGCCGCGCGGACGGCGAGAAGGGCCGTTCGCGAAGTCCGCTGCTCCTGAGGGATTCGACTGGAACATGTGGCAGGGACCAACACCGGAGGTTGACTATGTTCGAGAACGAACGCATGTGACGTTCCGGTACTGGTGGGATTACTCCGGCGGCACGATGACCGACTGGGGTGCTCATCACAACGACATCGCGCTGTGGGGACTCGGGCTTGAACGCAGTGGCCCGGTGTCGATCGAAGCGAAGCCGCTGGTGGACATGATCCCCGATGGATTCAGCGCCACCAGTGAATACGCGGTCAACTACACGTACGCGAATGGCGTGACTCATTCCTGCAACAGCACAGCGGCGAACGAATGGAATGGTGCTGTGGCCGATCCCAAAGGTCAGCAGCATGGCGTGAAGTTTGAAGGAAGCGATGGCTGGATCTGGGTCACCCGCGGAGCCATCGAAGCCAGCAATCCGGAATTCCTGACAACGCCATTGGCGAGCGATGCCATTCGCCTTTACGAGAGCAACGACCACATGGGCAACTTCTTCGAGTGCATCCGGACTCGGAAGGCTCCCATCTGTGAAGCGGAGATCGGTCATCGGTCTGCGTCCGTCTGCCATCTCGGAGTCATCTCGCTTCGTCTTGGTCGGAAACTGCAATGGAACCCTGAGACTGAACAATTCGTCGGCGACGATGACGCGAATCGCTGGATACGCCGAGAGTTGCGGAAGCCGTGGAGCTACGATTCCGTGTGAACCGGGCGTTGCGCGTTTGTGACTTCGAAAGACCCACCATGAAACGATCACTGCTTTTGCTCATCGTCGCCCTGTTCACTCACGCCAGTCCTGCTGTGGCGCAGGAAGGTGCTCGTCGCCTGCTCTTCACGGAATACGGTCAGGGCCCGAACCGTTTCGTGGAACTCGATGCTGCGGGGAAGATGGTCTGGGAGTTCAAACCGCCGAGCATCACTGTCATCTTCCAGGTGCTGCAGAACGGGAACATCCTGTTTGGTTATGGCGGACAGCCAACCGGCGTGCGCGAGATCACCTCACGGGGTGAGACGGTGTTCGACTACGTCAGCAAGTCGCACCAGGTCTTCGGCTGTGAGCGGCTTGCGAACGGCAACACGCTCGTTGCGGAACAGGGACCATGTCAGGCGGTTGAAGTCAACCCGAAGGGCGAGATTGTGCATGTCACACCGCTCACCACAAAAGTCGAAGGCTATCACCTGGAAGTTCGCAACGTTCACAAACTCGCGAACGGAAACATCCTCGCGGCACACGAAGGCGAAGGCGCTGTGCGCGAGGTGGACCCGCAGGGCAAAGTCGTCTGGGAATACACAGGTGTGACCAACACGGGCGAAGCGCTGAGGCTTGCGAATGGCAACACGCTTATTTGCTGCGGGACTCAGAAACGACTGATTGAAGTGACGCCGGAAAAGAAGATCGTCTGGGAGTTCAAGGCCGAAGACGCTCCGGAACTGAACATCACATGGGTCTCCAGCGTACAGCAGCTCAGGAATGGAAATCTGCTGGTCGGAAACTTCCTGCGGGGACAGGAAGGCAACGGTGCCCATGCCTTTGAGGTTACTCGTGACAAGAAGGTCGTTTGGAAGTGGGCTGACCACAGCTTCATCAAGTCGCTCACGACGGTCCGTGCCCTGGGGGAATGATGAGGGCATGATGGCGGGAACGATCAGCAACGGCAGGTGAACGACTGAGGACAGTCGATTTACACTAATCAGGGCCAGCCACCCGATGACGACGTTTTAAGTACCGTCCGGGATTATGGTTAAGACCTCATGATCCTCTCAATTGAATCGAATTCCGCTGCCGGCAACGGGGATTGTGAACTTCTGCTTGACCCGATGAGTCACTTCGCATCTCATTCGAAAGTGCTCGCGAATCGGCTGGGGTAGCCGTCTGGGGTGCGAGGGTTTTGGTGTCGAGGAACACATAGTGTCAGGGGATATTGCGAGAGTTCACGGTTTGCCGGACGAACCTGTTTCTCGGTGGATTGAGCAGCTTTCAGGGGCCGACCAGGATGCTGCTCAGCGGCTTTGGGAACATTTCTGCAGGCGATTGATGAACTTCGCAAGGGGCCGCTTGAACGCGGCGACTCGACGGGTTTATGACGAAGAAGATGCGGCCGTCAGTGCGTTTCGAAGTCTGTGCCGGGGAATTGAGGCTCAGAGATTTCCGGGTATCACTGATCGTGACAATTTGTGGGCACTGCTGCTCGTAATTGCCAGTCGCAAAATCATGAATCGAAACCGCTACGACGCGCAGGAGTGCCGAGACGGAGCAAGAACCATTAGTGAATCGGTTCTTGAACAGGCCTCCGGGGCTCGTTCGCTGAATGGGATTGCTGCCGTTGAACCAACGCCGGAATTGTCTGCCGAGGTTGCGGATTTGTCGGAGTTTCTGCTGAACCTTCTGTCGGAATCAGACCTGAAACGACTGGTGCTGCTTAAGCTGGAAGGCCATACCAATGAGGAGGTGTCCGAGATTCTGGGGATCACGAGACGCACGGTACAACGAAAGCTGGAAAGAATACGACGAGTCTGGATTGAATCGTCGGAGCTTCCGCCGGGAGTTTCGGAAGTAGATTGATGCTTTGAGCCGATTCCATGGCTTTCAATGTCTCACAAACTGTCGCGGCGGTGATTTCAGAAGAGAAGAATCTTCAATCCCCTGCATTCGGAGTGGTTCGGCGAGTTCACCGAAGGCTTCGTTGTCCCATTGCCACGCAAGGTCTTCGAAATGAGTTTTCTTGATCCCGACTACAGGACTCTGACGTCGGACCAGTTGCAGTTGGTCGATCAATTCTGTGGAGAATTTGAACAGCGCCGACTGGATGGGCAGAGTGTTCGAATTGAGGAACTGGTTGCCGCCGCTCCGGAAGCGGTCAGGAGCATTCTGGAGATCGAGCTTGTCCGAATCGAACTGGAGATCGCGGCAACCTGGCATCAACTGCCCGCGCTCGAGGACCTTGTGAGTCGATTTCCGAACTCCGCGGAGCCGATCTGGACGGAATGGAATCGCCTGGTCAAGGGGGATGCCGCCGCCCGTTCCGTCAGATCTGTCATGCGATTGAGTGAGACACAGGGAATCAGGAATCATCCAACGCCGCCAGCCGGTAAGGCGGATGCGGCGTCGAGGACCGCTGGTGAAGTCCGGGAGCCGACAGATTCGAGCCAGCGTTTTCGCATTCTCCGCCGAATCGCAGAAGGGGGGATCGGGACTGTCTTCGCGGCGTTTGACAAAGACCTGCAGCGTGAAGTGGCGCTGAAGGAGCTGAAGGGATCGCTCATCCACAATAAGGGCGTCGTCAGCAGATTTCTGGTTGAAGCGACTGTGACCAGTCATCTGGAGCACCCGAATATCGTGCCGATCTATGCGGTCGGTCAACGGACCGATGGTCGACACTTTTACGCGATGCGATTTATCCGCGGCCAATCAATGCAAGCGGCGATTGCCCAGCTGCATCACCAGGCATCAAAGGTCACGGGCGGGGCTGTCGATTTTCGACGAGTCCCGGAAGCTCGGGATTTATTGCTGCGTTTTGTCGCGGTCTGCCGTGCAATCGGGTTTGCTCATAGTCGCGGCGTGATTCATCGAGACTTGAAGCCCGCCAATATCATGGTCGGTGACTTTGGTGAAACTCTCGTTGTTGACTGGGGTCTGGCTCGTCGAAGAGACTTGACGTCAGATACGAGTCCGCATCGTGACTCACAAGTCGCCGCGTCATCGATCGGGTTGGGTCATCACGAAGAAAAATCCAACTCGAACATCGACGTCGAGCAGGAATTTTGCTGCGACTACACCCGCGATGGTACGATCGTTGGAACGCCCGGTTACATGAGCCCCGAACAGTCCGCTGGACAGGCGGGACTCGTCGACGAAAAGAGCGACATCTATTCGCTCGGCGCGACGCTGTTCTGCATGCTCACCAATGCAGTTCCTGTCATTCACACCGAAGCGGCCTCCCATCGGATCGCGACGGTCGAAGGCACGAAGGCCACCGACGCCGATCCAGCAGCACATGAGACGATCAACAGTGCCGTCAAAAGCGAATATGCCGCAAAACTCGCGTCCCCGCGACGGATCATCGCCGGCATCCCGAAGGAGCTGGATGCGATCTGTCGGCGAGCCATGGCGATCAGGCAGATCGATCGATATCGAACAACAGAAGAGATGGCCAGGGACCTTGAAGCATGGCTGGCTGACGAACCGGTCAGTGTCCTGCCGGAGTCTACTCTGCAGAAGACTCGCCGCTGGATGCGCCAACGGCCATTGCTCGTCGGAAGCTCTGCAGCAAGTGTGGTCATTGCGACGCTTGCGATGGCGGTCACTTTGCAGGTCGTGTCCAGTAAGAACACGGCTCTGATACAAGCCAGCGAACGAGAAAAACAAGCGACACAGAACGCTCAGAAGCAGGCGCAAATTGCTGCGACAAACGCGAACGATGCGGAGAAACAACGTCAGAAGATCCAGGAGATTCTGCACGCGTTCATTACCGATGTTGAGCGGAGTCTCGCCAATGTACCCGGCAGTGCAGTGGTGCGGAAACGTGTTCTGACTCAGGTGCTGAACCAGTTGAGTGTTGTATCAGACTCCATTCGCGGCAACCCGGGAACTTCGCTGAGTTCCGTGATGGCGCTGACAGATCTCGGTGACCTGTTCGCTCAGTTTGGGACAGACGATATCAGCGGCAGTATTCGCTTTGGAGAACTCGAATCCGCTTCGCCATCCGACGCAGCCAGCAAGCTTTATGACGAAGCAATGCAGGTTGTGGATCGACAATTGAAGCATAATCCCAACGACCTGACGGCCATTCTTCAGAAGTCGAACATCCAGTGCAAACAGGCGGCTCTATTGCGTCAAACCGGCAGGACAGCCGAGGCGATGTCACTGATCACAACCTGTACGAAGACTCGCGAAACGCATTTCGCCGCGAATCCCGATTCGCTCGAATGGGGCATGGCGGCGGCGATCGCTTATGACATGATTGGGCAGATTCATCTTCAGAATGGCGAACTGGACTCCGCCGAATCTCAGTTCCTCGCGGCCCAGAAAGCTCTTTTTTCGTTCCGCGATCAGATCCCATCGAACGAAGATCTGATGCGTCAAGCTGGTATCGTCGTATCGCGTCTGGGCGACATCGCTGCGAAACGTGGTGACCTCGAGAAGGCGGAGTCATTCTATACCGAGGATATGACCTACTCCGAGCAGCTTGCCAGGGCGAAGCCCGAAAACCTGACGGCCCAACGCGACTACAGCACGGCGATCGATCGCATCGGCAACATGAGTGCCGCTCGTGGCCGGCTGGAAGAAGCGTTAGAGTTCTATTCGAAGTCTCGCACGATCCGGGAAGAAATCCTGCTGTCTGACCCGGCTGATCAGACATCTCTCCGGGAGTTATTTGTGTCCTGCATGAAGTGCGGTGACACGCGAATGACGTTGAAGCGAGTGGCCGAAGCCAAGGTCGATTTCGTAACGGCAGGCGAAATGGCCGAAAAGATGGCGGAGATTGATGCAAAGAGCACAGTAGCTCGGCGATTTCAGTCGTTCTCTGCTGAGATGCTGGCAGACATCGCCCTTGCGGAAGAAGATTTCGACAACGCGCTCAAGTACGCAGTTCGATCGCTGGATGTCAGTGTTGAACTGGCCGCCATTGATGAGTCAGACCAACAGGCTCAGCAGGATATTCTGCTGTGCCATGCCAAAGTGGCCAAGGTCTATCAGGCAAAGAATGACTTCACGGCCGCGATCGCCCAGTTTCGTCTTGCGGAAGACATTGCAAATCGAAAGCTTGAACGGAATCCTTCGCTCGATGCGAAAACCGATGTCATCTATATCCAGGCAAAGATCGCCGAGACATTCCTTCAAGCCGCCGATCCGACTCAGGCGGAGACAATGCTGGCGTCGGCGATCGCCCTGCTCGAAGCGATCCCTCCTGAGAACCGATCCGATGTGACTCTGCGACGCCGCATGGTGAATCTCCCCACCCTCCGAGCACAGGCGCTGATCCAACTCAATCGCCCGGAGGAAGCCCGCGTTCTTCTTGAATCAGCAAAGAAACTCGCGCAGGAAATGATCCAGAACGACGAACGCGCGGAACAGCTCCAGCTCGACCTTGATGAGATCGAGACGCTGTTGAAATCGCTTTCGAATGTCCCGGCACCCTGACCTGGGCCGCCATGGCCGACGGCGAGGTTTTGCGATTTTGAGAGATTCTGCGGGAGATGATGTCACACTTTTCTGTGCCGCGGTGATTGAAGGAATGAGCCTGTTTTTCTCGGCGAAATGGCGGATTGGCTGCTGCTGAGAGAGACGCCACAGCAACCATTCTTCATCGCCAGGAACACAGAACATGCGACTTTCCGACTTCTTTCAGTCGATTCGACGAGGTTTCTCTTCTTCATCCGGTCGTCGAACCAAGGCCGCCAAATGGGCGTCGGAGAGTGCGGAAGTGCTTGAGTTTCGAGAGCTGATGACGGCTCAGGTGACGCAGTTTGCTGATCTGAATGTTGCCCCGGAGACAGCATCGTCGGATCCGCAGGAGCTCACTGCGATCGGAAACACGGTCTATTTCACGGCGGTGGACAAAACGCATGGGCGGGAACTCTGGAAGAAGACCGGCGCGAATGCGGCAGTGCTTGTGAAGGATATCTTTGTCGGCACAGCGAATTCGGGGCTTAGAGAACTCACTGCAGTTGGTTCGACACTGTTCTTCCTTGCAGACGATGGCATTCACGGTGAGGAACTCTGGAAAAGCGACGGCACGGCCGCGGGGACAGTTTTGGTGAAGGATCATGTCCGCGGTTCATCCAACTGGGGAGCTGGCGGCGATCTGCTGACGAACGTGAATGGAAAACTGTTCTATCGCTCAGGCACTCACTTCAATCCTGACGGCCACGTGATTGTTCCATACCTCATCAGCAGCGATGGAACCGAAGCGGGCACGGATATCCCGTCATGGAATCCCACGTTCTTTTACGGCGAACACTCTGAAATCGTGGGGCTCGGAACTCAGGCAATTTTCGTCGGGATGGGCAACGGTCTTTGGAAGTCCGACGGAACCGGAGCGGGAACGCAGGCACTCAACATGTCAGGTGTTCTGTTTCCTCGCAACCTGACGGTCGTCGATGCAAATGTCTACTTCACTGGTTACAACGAGGCCACAGGAACAGAGATCTGGAAGACCGACGGAAACACGGTGACTCAGGTCACCAGCTTCACGGCCGCGAATCCGGAACTCTCGAACCTGGTGAACGCGAATGGCACGCTGTACTTCTCTGCGAACGAAGCTGCGACCGGTCAGGAACTTTGGAAGACCAACGGCACGATTGCAGGCACACAGCTTGTCAGTGACATCAGAACTGGCGCAAATTCCGGTTCACCGTCAAACCTGACAGTTGTCGGTTCAACTGTCTACTTCAGAGCAAACGATGGAGTGACTGGTGACGAATTGTGGAAGTCAGACGGAACCGCAGCGGGCACGGTTCGTGTCGGTCACGGCGGGACAACCTCGAACTTCTCGCCTCGCAATCTGACCAATGTGGGCGGTACCCTGTACTTCACGGCGACAACGAACGAAACCGGCTACGAAGTCTGGAAGAGTGATGGAACCGCTGGCGGTACTAACGTCTATCAGGAACTTGTCGCCGGGTCTGGAAGCTCTTTGCCTCAACAGCTAACGAACGTGAACGGAGCACTCGTCTTCTCGGCCGACAATGGTATTACTGGCAGAGAACTCTGGCGATACGATCTTGCAGCGAATACATCCGCAGTGAGCGACATCAATCGAGGCACGCTTAGTTCGGCACCGCGCAACTTCGTGCAGGTGGGCAACAATGTCTTCTTCCTGGCAAATATTGCGAGCGACCAGTCGAAAGGGGAAGAACTGTGGAAGGTCGGCCTGAATGGAACCGGCGCCGTAAAGGTCAAGGACGTTAGCTGGCATTTCGAGAGTTCGTCAAGGATTACCGAAATGACGAACGTTAACGGCACACTCTACTTCTCGGCGAACGATCCAACCTTCGGCATTCAGCTTTGGAAGAGCGACGGCACAGAGGCTGGCACAGTTATGGTGAGCGAAGCAATGGCTCAGAATGGCAGTACTTCTCCGTCCGGGTTGTCGAACCTGAATGGAAAACTGATCTTCACCGCCACGGGTGCCGATGGTCATGAACTTTGGACAAGTGACGGTAGCGCAGCCGGAACGGTTCGTCTGAAGGACATCGCCGCTGGAGCCAACAGCGGAATCACGCCAAGTTCCAGTCGTTTTGTTGTTAACGGCTCCACGGCATACTTCTTCGCGAATGACGGGATCAGTGGACGAGAACTCTGGAAGACCGATGGCACGGCGGCGGGAACAGTGCTGGTCAAGGACGTTAATGCCGGGGCAGCATCGTCCAACCCGAGCCAGCTCATCAATGTGGACGGTCTGCTGTATTTCCTCGCTGACGACGGCATCAATGGTACAGAGATCTGGCAGTCGGATGGGACAGCGGCCGGCACCTTGCTGGTCGCAAATCTCGACGTAAACTGGCTGGACCAGTTGACCGCAGGCGGCGGTAAGTTGTACTTCACGGCCAACGGCGAAATCTGGTGTCGCAGCACGCCGACATCTGCGCCATTCCTGTTGAGGGAAATTGGTGAAGGCCCTGGCTGGGGCGGCGATCCCACGTCGCTCACAGCGGTTGGATCGACTCTCTTCTTCACAGCTGTCTACGCCACGAGTGATCCACGAGTGGGCCTTGGGCGTGAATTATGGAAGACCGACGGAACCTCTGCCGGAACAGTTTTGGTGAAAGATATCGTCAACATCCCCCAGAGCCTGCAAAACGGCTTCCAATGGAGTTCCAACCCAACCAATCTGATCAACAACAACGGCACGCTGTTCTTCACGGCCAACGACATGATCAATGGTCAGGAACTTTGGATGTCTGACGGCACCGCGGCCGGAACGACGCTCTTCCATGACTTTACGGGCGATGCGGGCAGCAGTCACCCGCAGAACCTCGCTGCTATCAATGGTCGAATCTTCGCATCAGTGATGTCGGAGGCAACGGGACGTGAAGGTGTCTCCGTTATTGATGTCTTCACGCCAGCCAGTCCATCCATCACGGCTCCGGCCACCGGAACAACTCAGTCACAGCGACCGACGATCACATGGTCCGCATCCGCCGGAGCTGTCAGCTATGATGTCTTTATCAAGAACAACTCCACGGGTGCAAATCCGCAGGTGAGCGTCAATGTGGCTGGCTTGTCATACGTGCCGACGGCTGATCTGGGAATCGGCAAGTATACAATCTGGGTACGAGCCGTCAGTTCAGGAGGAACAAAGTCGCCGTGGTCTGCTGCCCGCGATATAACAATCAACACGGGTGTGACGCAGGCTCCGATGATTCGAAATCAGACGACGAATCGACCGTTTGTGGTCTGGAAAGATTTGCCAGGGGCAGTCAAGTACTCGGTCTACCTTCAGAACGTGACTCCGAACGAACCGAGCATCGAGACATTCAACGACATCCGTGGCAAGTCGTGGCAGAGTTCAACGGATCTGAAGCTTGGAACGTATAGGGTCTGGGTCCGCGGCGTCGATGCATCAGGACTGGCGGCAGCTTGGTCAACGCAAATGCAGTTTACCGTGTCGACTCCTCCAGGCATGATCAGTCCAGTCTCTTCGACCTTCGAAGCCCGTCCACAGTTCTCGTGGCTGCCGGTCACCGGGGCGACAAAGTACAGTGTCTACATCAAGAACCTGAACACCGAAACGGTTGTCTACAATCAAACAAACATTGCCACGACAAACTGGACTCCGCCAGCGAACCTGGCCAATGGCCATTACATTTGGCAGGTAGTCGCCGCGAGCAACAATGCTCAGGGACTGTGGTCGGCTCCGCAAACTTTCACAGTTGGTGGACGTCCCGAAGTCACTGGCCCGGTATCGAATTCCAACGACACAACTCCGACGTTCACCTGGAAACAACTGACCGGTGCCGTGAGCTATCAGCTCTGGGTGGATCGAGTGGATTCGTACGTTCAGGCTGTGATCAACGTCAACAACCTTACGGGAACCTCCTACACACCAGCCACCGCTCTGCCGATCGGCACTTACCGAGTATGGATGCGAGCCGTCAGCGTGGCGGGAGTCACCAGCGACTGGAGTGAGCCATTGACGTTTGTGATTGTCTCCTGACAAACTCTTCGCAGAACGACGGTCCTCAATCGTTGCACCGCCGGATAGATCGGCGCAGGCGATTGAGGACAATCGTGCTGCCATTGGAGGCTCAACGAAAACACTCAGGAATTTCGTCGCTGCCAGCGGCGTTTGATCTGGTCGACCAGAACCGAGCACAGCAGCACGGCTCCCAGCACCATTTTCTGACTGGAGGATTCAACGCCCATCAGGTTCATGCCGTTTCGGATCACGGCGATGATAAACGCGCCGATCAGAGTGCCGAACATTCTTCCTTCGCCGCCCATCAGGGAACAGCCTCCGACGACGACAGCGGCGATCACCTCCAGCTCCCACATGTCACCGTATTTGAAGTCGCCCGCGTTGAGCCGGGAACTCAGCAATACTCCTCCAAGCCCTGCGAGGGCACCGGTGATCGTAAAGACCAGCAGTCGAGTTGTTTCCACCGGAATTCCGCACAGCCGAGCCGCGACTGCGTTTCCGCCGATCGCGTACAGCCGTCGTCCAAACACTGTTTGACTCATCGTGAACTGGGCGACCGCATAGAGAATCAGCATCAGCCAGACAGGGTTCGGCAGTCCCAGGATGGAGCCGCCGCCGATCTCACGAAAGATCGTTGATTCCACTTTGATCGACAGCTGTTTCGACAGTTGCTCCGCCAGCCCGCGAGCCACCAGCATCATGGCGAGCGTCACAATGAATGAGGGAAGTTTTCCCAGCGTGACCATGGTTCCGCTGAAGCCGCCGGCAACTCCGGCGACGACAACAGCCGCGACAATTGCCATCGCAACGGAGACCGCAGAAGGTTCCGCTCCGTCCCCGAACTTCCGAAGCAACAGCGTGCAAATGACAGAGGAAAGTGCGACGATTGATCCAACGCTCAGATCAATGCCGCCAGTGATGATGACCATCGTCATGCCAATGGCGATGATCGCATACATCGCCGTCTGATTCGCCACGCCGATCAGGTTCGCTGTCTTGAGGAACACAGGCCAGCGCGACGCAGACGGGGCGTAGAATTGCTTCGTCGTCAGTTCCGGATAGCGATCAAACACCGTCCACTGCGAAGACGCTTCCGTGACAAGAATCGCATCGATGTCACTGCGATCGGGAGTGGATTCCAGCAGGTCTCTTACTTCCCGAGGACTGCCAGCAATGGTCGTGACCGCCGTCAGGCCCTTTACCTTGAGAGCATCGCGGGCCGCTTCCACAAACGCTACGTCGTCTTTTCCCCCCGGTGCCACAATCAGCACTTTGGAATTCGACGTCAGTCTGTCGAGTGATTCGTTGGCGACGGCAAGACCCGCGGCCGCACCGGACGGACTCTGGCTCTGGACGGTAAGAATGCTGAAGGCCACCACCAGCAGCAACAGCACGAGGATCATGCTGTAATCCGTGAGCCATCTGCGGAGGCGGTTTTGGAGCGACGACGAAGAAGTCATTCTTTCATCTCTGGTTCATCGTCGTCCGTCGGCGGAGCTTTGCCAAAGACCAGTTCCAGTTCCTGCTCTTCCTTCAAACGACGCGAGCGAATCGTAATGGCATCTTTCACCATTCGCTTTCCGCCCGGAACACTGATCACGATCTGGACCTTGTTGTCGATCACGTCCAGCATTGTCGATGCTTCAAGCCGCAGCACCTTTCCGCCTTCGGTTGGATAGCCGGCTGCGCCTGGCGTGCGAGAATCGTAGGGCAGCTTCTGTTCGTAACCATCTGAACCCACGACCTTGCCGGAGAGATCGTTGACACGATACTTTTTGACTTCGGCCGGAAGCCGCACTTCAATCACGATGGAATATCGCTCATTCGCTCGTGGGAACGCCGGGATGGTGAAGGCCGTGAAGCTTCCCTTTGTGACTGCCAGCCCGTTCTTCGGAACCTTCAGCAGCAGTCCGGAACCTTCGCCTTCGGGGTCCTTCGTCGCACCGCCTGGCACGTTCTGCCAGACATCATCGAGCGAACTGTTGAGCCAGCCGGCGTCAGAGACCGGCAGTGGTGTCTGAAGTTTCTGCAGCTGTTTCGACGGGCTTTCCTGGGAGACTTCGACTTCGCCCGCAAACTCCAGCTTTGCGAGATCATCCATCACTTCTTCGTCACCAAGCGACGCTTGCAGCGGAGCCTCATCAAACTGAACCAGTTCCGACCAGTTCACGCCAAGCAGTGGCAGCAGAATCAATACAAAGGCCAGCACTGCCAGATGAAACGTCAGCGAAGAAAAGATACTGACAGCGGTCGGTGACGTGGCAATGACAGATGCTTTCAGGAGCACGCCCTGTGGTTCGGAACCGTCCTGTTCTTCAGCGAGACCAGCGCGCACCAACGGCACCTGCACGGAGTCAGCCTCCGTCGTTGCTGGTATTGCCGAAGATCCCTGGGCCGGAACACTCACAAGGACGTTTTCCCTTCTTACACAGTGCTGCCTATGAAACGCGTTTCGCCCAGGGAATTCGTCAGGTCACCGGGTATTCGGACGGTGTGATGACCAATTCCTCTGGGATTATCGATCATGGCTTGGATCAGTCATGCAATTTATCGTTGAAATTCTGTCTCAGACAACTGCATGAAGCGGCCAGATTGGCAACAATTTGACAGCTCAACCGAAGTTCAGTGTCCTGTTGACACCAATGCCCACACGTTTTTCGCCTCATTTGCCCGTTTTGTCTCTGAAATCACCTTGCAGACGGAGTGACCACGGATGGCTCTGAATCTTTCTGATCCGGCCGACACTGCCTGGTGTCGCCGTCGTACCAGGGTGTGGCTCACGATTGCCATGCGGATGATTCTGACCGCTTGCGCCTGCCTTTTGTCGACTATTCGGGTTAACGCTCAGGAGACAACGGCGCGAAAGCTTACTTCGATCACCCTGACGGAACCCGCCGACACACGTGTGGAAGGCTACGTCGTCGCGCCGATGCCGGATGGAGGCGTGCTTCTTGAGCATCGCAGTGGACGACTGCAAATGATCAACGGGCCCACGATCACGGAACGCTCTGAAACAGAGTTTGAGTTCCAGAGAATGAGTGACGAAGAAATGGGCACATACCTGACGTCGTTGACGGGCCCCGAGTTTCATATTTCCCAGACCGATCATTACATCATCTGTGCCAACACAAGCGAAGCATACGCCGAGTACGTCGGTCGCCTGCTGGATCGCGTTCACACCGAGTACGGCAAGTTGATGACGGACCTGAACGCCCCGTTCAAACCTTCCGCCGAAAAGCTGCCGGTGATCATTCTCAGCTCGGTTAGTGAGTTTCAGGAGTTTGCGAAGCGTCAGCATCCCGAGACAACCTTCGAAGATACTCCCGGCTATTACTCAATCCGTGAAAACCAGGTGTTGCTTCAGGATCTGACTCGTGACAGAAGCCTGAAAGCTCCGGCCATTCGCAAGAAGCTCGCGGAGCAGCCGTTACAGCTGGCAACTATTGTTCATGAGGCCGTGCATCAGCTGGCGTTCAACACGGGACTTCAGGTTCGAATGGCCGACAACCCCGTGTGGTTCTCTGAGGGACTTGCGACTTACTTCGAACAGGTCGCTGTGAAATCACCACAGTTGTGGAGCAAGCCTGGCCTGGTCAACGCCCGGCACCATGCGGAGTTCGTACGGACCGCAACAGGGGCACTCAGCATTCCGCTTGAGACTTTGCTGGGGAGCGAAGACACGTTTCTGGATTCGACGACAGTCGCAACTGCGTATGCTGAATCATGGGCTCTGGTGTATTACCTTCACAAGGACCACAGGGAGAAGCTCGGCGTCTACATGAACAGTCTCAGCCGGCTGCAGCCAATTCAACGAGTGTCTCCGGAAATGCGTATGACGATTTTCAGTCAGGCATTTGGAGAGTCGCCTGGCGATATGGAAAAGAAGATGATCCCGGTCATCAGGAAGCTGCGTGTACCCAAATGACGATCGTCCTCGAAAACCAAACGGAAGATCCGAACGCAGAACTTGCGAAACGTCGTCGTCGAGTGGGTCTGGTCGCGGCCGTGTTTGGCATTGCAGCCGGAGCGGGATTCGCCCTGGCACCGGAAAATTCTGCCTGGCCAGCGGCATGCATGCGGATCGGAATTGTCTTTGGTGCTCTGTGGCTTTGCCTTCCCGTCAAACGGCGGCCAAAGGTCTGGAACAATTTGTCCACGGGCAGACTGATCGCGCTCGCGGTCCTGGCAATCCTGATCAACCGTCTGAAATACCTGTTTCCTTTCATTGGCATTCTGACAGTTCTGGCGTGGTTCCTTCGCCCGCGACGAGCCGCAACTCAACTCCGTCGGTGACCATTTCCAGCCCCGACTCGCCCACGACGATTTAAGAGGACTTTGTTCCATGGACGTTCAACATCGTTGTTGTCAACGAATCGCTCTGCCACTGCTGACCGGTCTGCTGATTGCAGTCAGTCTGTCGGCGACCGCATCAATCCAGGCAGAAGACGCCGTGGCTCCTTCGCGGCCAAACGTGCTCTTCATTGCGGTGGATGATCTAAACCACTGGGTCGGACATCTCGGACGTAACAAGCAGACGATTACTCCCAACATTGACCGGCTCGCCAAACAGGGAGTGACGTTCACGAATGCTCATTGTGCAGCTCCGGTCTGCAATCCGTCTCGCACGGCACTGTTGAGCGGACTGCGTCCCGCTACGACAGGAGTTTATGACAATAACAATCCCTATGTTGACGCGGTTACCAGTTCGCAGTCGCTGGTGACACAGTTCAAGTCCGGGGGATACAAGACGCTGGGAATGGGAAAACTCTGGCATGGCGGGCTGGGGTTTCCTGATCAGTGGACGAGCACTGGCGGGCGAGAACAGGCGGACAAAACGGGAGCCATCCTCGAGGACCGAAGCATCGGCGGGATTCGATTCGGAATCCTGAATGCCGGTGATGAGGTGGTGCCTGACACATCCATCGCGGACTACGGCATCGCTCAGCTTCAGATGTCTCACGATGCACCGTTCTTCCTGACGCTTGGGTTTCATAAGCCTCATATGCCATGGAACGTGCCGAAGAAGTATTTCGACATGCACCCGCTGGATCAGATTGAACTTCCTCCCGTATTGGACGATGACCTGTCTGACGTCCCGTCTGCCGGATTGAAAATGGCACGTGCTGAAGGAGACCACACTGAGATTCTGAAATCCGGCCGATGGAAAGAAGCCGTGCAGGCGTATCTCGCGGCAATCAGCTACCTTGATGGTCAGGTCGGACGTGTCCTCGATGCCCTGGAAAAGTCTCCTCACCGCGACAACACGATTATCTGTTTCTGGGGAGACCATGGCTGGCATCTTGGCGAGAAACAGCACTGGCGAAAATTTGCCCTGTGGGAAGAAGCAACAAGGGCACCGCTGATTTTTGTCGCTCCGGGCATCACGACGGCCGGCACATCATGCGATCGCCCCGTGGACTTTATGAGCATCTATCCGACGGTCTGCGAACTGTCCGGAATCCCCGTGCCGACTCATGTTGAAGGCAAGTCGATCGTTTCGCTGCTCAGGAATCCTCCCGCCAACTGGGATGGTGTGGCACTGACAACGTATGGGCAAAACAATCATGCTGTTCGAACAGATCGCTGGAGGTACATTCGCTATGCCGACGGCAGTGAAGAACTCTACGATCACCAGACCGATCAGTATGAATGGAAGAATGTCGCCGGAGATGCGACCCTTCAAAATGTGAAAACTGAACTTGCGGCCCACATGCCAAAGACGAATGCTGAGCCGGTGAAGAAGAACGATACCAGCGAGACTCCCGCGAAGCAGAACAAGCAGAACAACAAGGGCAGGAAGAACAACTCCCAGAAGAAACGAGCGGCAAAGACCAATTCCGCAACAGCGACTGATTCTGCCTCGACACCGGCTGTCCGAAAGAACGGGCAATCCACGCCTCCGAATATAGTGTGGGTCATCATTGAAGACATGTCAGCGAACTTCTCCTGCTACGGGGAGAAGAACATTACGACGCCACACATCGATGCACTAGCCAAAAGAGGGACTCGTTTTACTCGGGCCTTCGTGACAGCTCCCATCTGCAGCATCAGCCGATCCGCATTGATCACAGGCCGTTACCAGACAAGCATCGGGTGCCAGAATCATCGTTCGAGTGTTCCGGGGCACGTGATTACTCTTCCGGACAACGTGCAGCTTGTCCCTGCGATGCTCAAGAACGCGGGGTACAATGTGAACAATCTGACTGTGGAGCAGTTCCTGAAGTCGACTGAGGAAGCAGCCGCGAAACCCGAAGTTCCAGTGGCGAAGACGGACTACAATTTTCAGTGGAACCCGGCGGACACCTACGATCGAACGCACTGGTCAACTCGACCAGCAGGAAAGCCGTTCTTCGTACAGGTTCAGCTCCATGGAGGCAAACATCGAGGCCAGGGAAATGGAAACGAGTGGCCTCGAAAAGCCCTGGCTGAGCTGGGGTCATGCACTCCCGCTGAGAAAATCACGTTGCCGGCCTGGCTGCCTGACGATCCAATCATTCGCGAAGACTGGGCTCAATATCTGGACACAGTGAGAAAGACCGATGTCGAAGTCGGACAGATTCTTCAGCGTCTCAAGGATGCCGGGGAACTTGAGAACACGGTCGTTTTTGTCATGACCGACCATGGGATCAGCCATGTCCGCACCAAGCAGTTTCTGTATGACGGCGGAATTCATGTGCCGCTGATCGTCGCCGGCGGCCCTTTTGATGGTGGGCAAGAGCGATCGGATCTTGTGGAACACATCGACCTGGCAGCAACGTCTCTGGCGCTGGCAGGACAGACGATTCCTGACTGGATGTTTTCACGAAGCCTGCTTGATGCATCAAAGCCTCGCGAGTTCGTGTTTGCCGCGCGAGACCGCGCTGATGAAACGGTGGATCTGATTCGAAGTGTTCGCAGCGATCGGTGGAAGTACATCTGGAACGGCTTCCCCAATCGCCCATGGCTTCAGCCTAACAACTACAAGGACACCAAGCCAATTCTGCAGGCAATGAGGCGCTGTTACTCGGACGGGCTGCTGAACCCTCAGCAAGCTACCATCATGCAGGCGACGCGTCCGGTGGAAGAACTTTACGATCTGAGTCAGGATCCCGATGAGTTCGTCAATCTAGCAGGCAGGCCGGAACATTCAGAACAGCTGACCACAATGAGAACTGCTCTTTTGGAATGGCAGGCTCGAACGATGGATCCCTGCAAACCCGAGCCCGAGGAGATTTATCTCACGGAAATGAATGCCATTTACTCCGGTGGAAAGAAACAGTCAGAACCCGCTCAGTTTCGGGCAAACGTCAACCTGATGATTCAGTGGCTGAAAGAACGCCCACCGCTTCCCGGTCCACCAAAGTGAGTATGCGCGAAGGCGGTCAGAAAATCAGGAGACTGGAGGCCCTTCGGAAATCGATTTGCCGGCAGGAATCAGACGGTCCAGGATTCCGTTGACAAATGCGCCGGAGTTCTCTGTGCCGAACTCACGGGCGATCGTGACGGCTTCGTCAATCACAACGGCCGGTGGTGTTCCAGTCACGGTCATTTCATACAGCCCCATTCGGAGCACATTTCGGTCTGTCGGAGCCATCCGCTCGAGCCGCCAGTTGGTCGCCGTCGCCGAGATCTTTTCATCCAGCTGAGGCCGATTGTCCAGAATACCTGTAATCAGTGACCACGCAAACGACTGAACGGAGGCGTCTTTGAATTCCTTTGAAAGCTGCGAAGCGATACGGTCGCGATCTGCTTCAGGATTGTGATCCAGAAGATACAACATCTGAAGGACAAATCGACGAGCTTCGGACCGACCAGCCATGAATACCCTGCATGCTTTCAAAGAACAGACGCTCAGCGAAGATCGTTAGAAACTGAATCGATCTTCTCGAATCGCTAGGGTATCAGATTCCACGGAGCCTCGAAAAACCTGAATTCAAATTCCCGAAAGATGGCAAGGACATCCACGCCAGGCTCCGCCATGCAGGGACGCTCCTCACTTTGGGATTCAGACCCGACAAGCGACCGATGTGTGACCGGCAAGCGACGCACAAGCCTTGCTGACCGCTCGCCCATGATTCTGGCACGGTTGTTGCGTTTCTCGTGGTTGTATTGTGCGAATGTCACAGCAGTGCCTAGACTTCCGGCGTCCGGAGGTTGTGGCTTCACCATGCCTGCCGAACACTTCGCTGCAATATGCCCTGAAAACAGGCAGTACTTTCCGGGCAACGATAAAAAACGAGCAACAGTGAACCATCGAGGATAAATTCTCGTGACCACCACGGCGAGTAATTTTGATGAGTTGTGGACCCCTGACGGCCAGGCTCGTCATGCGGCTCTTTCGGGCTGCCTGTCAGCTCTTTCGTCTGAGATTCTGGCGGAACGTCAGCGGCACGCCGAGGAAGAGCTTCTGGAAAAGGGCATTACCTTTGCCGTTTATGGCCACAATGATGGCAACGAAAAGATCTGGCCGTTCGATGTGGTGCCTCGGCCAATTCCATGGGATGAATGGATCACCATTGAGGCTGGGCTGAAGCAGCGAATTCGAGCCCTGAATCTGTTCCTTGATGACGTCTATTCTGACGGCAAAATCCTGAAGGACAAGGTCGTCCCTGAAGATCTGGTCCGGACGGCAAAGACGTATCGCCCGGAATGCATGGGCTTTCGGCCTCCCGGCGGCGTCTGGACTCATGTGGTCGGAACCGACCTCGTTCGCGACAAAGACGGGACGATGTATGTTCTTGAGGACAATCTACGGTGTCCGTCCGGAGTCAGCTATGTTCTTGAGAACCGCGAAATCATGAAGCGAGTTCTCCCGGAGGTCTTTTACGGCTCATCCATCGCGCCGATCGAAGACTATCCGGAACGCCTCCTGGAAACTCTGCTGAAGACTGCACCGCCTGCTGCATCTCGACCGACCGCCGTGGTGCTGACGCCGGGAATTTACAACTCCGCCTACTTCGAACATTCCTTTCTGGCTCAGCAGATGGGAATCGAACTGGTCATGGGCCCGGACCTTTTTGTCGACAGCGATGATGTGGTCTGGATGAAGACGACCCACGGTCCGCAGAAAGTGGATGTGATCTATCGGCGCATCGATGATGACTTTCTGGACCCGGAAGCCTTCCGGCCCGACAGCATGCTCGGAGTTCCCGGTCTGATGCGAGCGTACCGCGCGGGCAATGTGACGCTCGCCAATGCTCCTGGAACCGGTGTGGCTGACGACAAAGCTGTGTATCGCTACGTCCCGGAGATCATTCGTTATTACCTGGGCGAGCAGGCCATTCTGAACAACGTTCCGACGTACGTCTGCTCAGACCCAAAACAGTGCGAATATGTGCTTCAGCATCTGGACGAACTGGTTGTGAAACCGACCAACGAATCGGGTGGCTATGGGATTCTGATGGGGCCCAGAGCGTCTCAGGATGAGCGTGACAAGTGTGCGGAATCCATCCGCAAGGACCCTCGCAACTACATCGCTCAGCCAATGCTGACACTGTCGACGGTACCAACGGTTGTGAATCAGTCGCTGGCCCCGCGGCATGTCGATCTGCGTCCGTTCATTCTGTACGGCGAAGACATTTTCATTCTGCCTGGCGGACTGACTCGAGTCGCTCTTCGTGAAGGTTCGATGATTGTGAACTCGTCACAGGGCGGCGGCAGCAAAGACACGTGGGTACTGCTGAACGACACGCCATTCACACGGCTGCATCAGCAGGAACAGTTTCAGAAGCGATAGCGGCTGAGACTACGCTCTGGATGTTGTAGTGGATCTCGCCAGAGATCCCACAACTTCCAAAGATCCCACAACCTTCATTCATGATGGGAACTCTGGCGGGTTCCACGACAACGATGAACCATAAATTTTGCTGTGAACAATCCTGCACAGCGTTGCCTGAGACTCAATCGGAAGTGGCTGAAAAAGGAAGTCCGTTATGTTGTGTCGCGTTGCTGATTCGCTGTTCTGGATGAGTCGTTATCTGGAGCGGGCAGAGAACCAGGCTCGTTTTATCGAAGTGACGTCGAACATTGCCCTTGGTTATCGGGGCCGCGAGGAAACTCTGTGGTCATCTCTGCTGCATGCCGGCGGAGATGCCGAAGCGTTTCGGGAACGCTACACGGAAACGACCCGCGAAAACGTGATTCGGTACTTGCTGTTCGACCGCCAGAACATGAACTCGGTGATCAGCTGTCTGAGCTATGCACGTGAGAATGCTCGCACGATTCGCGAAAACCTGACCACTCCGATGTGGGAAGCGGTCAATCGATTTTACCTTCGAGTTCGCCAGGCGGCATCTCAGCAGGCCAGCGTTCTGCAGCATCCTCACCCGTTTCTGGAACAGATCAAACGGTCAGCACACCAGGTCATCGGCGTCACGGACGCAACGTGGTCACACGGAGAAGCCTGGCATTTTTCAACGCTGGGCTACCAGCTGGAGCGAGCCGACAAAACATCGCGTATTCTTGACGTGAAGTACTTCATCCTTCTGCCAAATCCATCGCACGTCGGATCGCAGGTCGATGTCGTTCAGTGGGGTGCGTTGCTTGAGTCCACCAGTGCGCTGCAGATGTATCGCCGGACATTTGGACGCATTCAGCCGGTGAACGTCGTCGACTTCCTGATGCTGAATGCACAGTTTCCTCGATCGATGAGATTCTGCGTGGCCGCGTCAGAAAAGGCACTGAAAGAAATCTGCGGCGCTGAGGAATCCGCCCCTCTCCAGGAAGTCCGACGACTCGGCGATCGGCTGACAAGTGCCAAAGCCAGCGACATCATCGACAACGGCCTTCATCAATTCGTCGACAACTTCCAGTCTCACCTCAACGACATCGGCCAGGCCATTTCCGAAACCTTCTTCCAGGTCGCAACACCGGTTTGATGGCTGCCCGCAGCAAGCGACCAGTACCGACAGTAGGATGGCCGCCCTCGGCCGTCTTCATGCGGCCGTGGGTACCGGTGGGTTAACTCCGCACCCCTCTCCGAGAATTCTCTTGTTCAACTGCACATCGGTTGATGAGCGGCGACGCGGACAATGATCGCAGTGTAAAACGACTGTCCTCAGTCGTTGCCGGCTTGGCGAAACCACCGTACGGCACTTCGCCAGGTTCGCCTGACCGAACCGCAACACCGGGTAGCACAGGTGAAGCCTGTGACGCGAAGCGGTGGGAAGCTTGAATCTCGTCGGTTTCGTACGGATACTGTGTCAAAACACATCAAGTCTCGGTAGCTCAATTGGATAGAGCGTTGCCCTCCGGAGGCAAAGGTTGTGGGTTCGAATCCCGCCCGGGACAGTTTGTTCGCCTTCGCGATTACTTTTTGGGGGCTTCGTCGGCGGATAGCTCTTTAGCAGTAATGAGATCCACCGGAGTTTCGCGGTCGGCGGGTGCTGTGGTGGGATCTTTTAGCATCTGCAGAGCGTACTCGATGCCGTACACGGCCAGCTGGTCGCCGTGTTGATCGGCGGTTGCGAGGATCTGGCCGTCACGGATGGCCTGCTGAACGGCGCTGATGTTGTCGAAGCCGACCACTTTGCATCCTTCTTTGCCGGCGGCTTTCACCGCGGCAAGTGCGCCTAAGGCCATGCTGTCGTTGCAGGCAAGAATGGCTTTCAGGTCCGGATGAGCGGTCAACATCGCAGAAGCCGTCTGGTTGGCGACGGACATTTCCCACTGTGCTGACTGCGAGTCCACTATGGAGATTTTCGCCGCCTTCAATGCCGTTTCAAAACCGAGCTTTCGCTGCTGACCGTTGAACGACGTTTCAAGTCCTTCCAGAATCGCGACCTGATCATTTTCCTTCAGCTGTCCAGCGAGAAACGCGGCAATCTTCGCTGCCCCAGCTCGATTGTCCGGACCGACAAACGGGATGCTGGCTTTGGATTCCTCAAGGATGGCCTGATCGAGCCGATTGTCGATGTTGACGACAACGATGCCTGCCTCCTTCGCTCGCAGCAATGCCGGAATCAGTGCTTTGGAATCCGCAGGAGCAATCACGATCGCGGAAACTCCCTGGCCCACCATCTGTTCTACCAGCGTGACCTGACCTGCGAGGTCCGTTTCGTCCTGAATACCGTTCGCGACCAGCTCGTATTGCTCACCGTTCGCCGCTGCATGAGTCTCCGCGCCTTGAGCCATCGTTGCGAAGAATTCGTTCGCCAGCGACTTCATGATCAACGCGATCTTCGGCTTCTGCCCTGGCGTTGAAGCCGCGCCAGTGCTGGAATCGCCGGAAGCGGGTGACGACTGCTCTTTCGCGCAGCCGCTCAGAAGTAACATAGGGACGGCGAAGATCAGAATGTTGCGGCGAGCAATCATGGGGATTTTCGGAGGCAAACGTGAGTGGGAACGTCGGGAGGGCAAGGCATCACTCGGAGAGTGATGGCTACTATGGGTAGCGGCGACTTTGAGTGCTACTTTGAGACGGCTTCGAGTGGTGAAGGTCGGCTTGTTGACTTGTCCGCCGTTGGGAAGTCGTCAGGAATCGGAATGGTGACCTTGCCCGTGGCGGCCCATTCAGTGCCTCGCTGCAGAGTCGTGATGAAGCCGACGCACTGCTGCGAATATTCTGCGTGACCCATCGGTGTGTGGAAGACTCGCCCTTTGCCAAAGGAGATTGTCATGATCATCGGCTCGGCGCGGCCGGTGATCTGTGATTCGGCAGTGGCAAGGATCTGCATGTCCTTCGCGGGGCCTCGCAGCTTGTCGTAGAGTTCATCCTTTGCATGCATCCATTCGGTTGGCATTCCTTTGACGATCGGGTGTTCTCGGTCTCGAATGACGATCGGAAACTCCAGCTGCGGTCCATGATTGCCACCGTTGCCCGGCGTCATGTCTCGAACGACCTTGCCATCCTTGTCGAGGTAAACGTACGGCCCGTCTTTCTCTGTCCGGCCGCCCCATCCGCCCAGGCCAATCATTTCATTGTACGCCGACCATTCAGGGAACGAGTTATCGGCGGCATGAATGACCACGAATCCGCCGCCGTTACGGACGAACGCTTCGAAGGACTCCTGAGTTTCCTTTGGCCACGGAGCCGCACCGTGGCCGAAGTTGCTGAGCACGACCGCGTACTTCGAAAATTCCGGCTTGAAGTTCGGATCAGTTCCTTTCGGCGCGGCCGTGGCAACATCGACGGTGAATTTTCCGGTCTGCTCCAGCCACGATTTCATCATCTTGGTGGTGGTTGGCCAGACACCATGGTTGTTCTGCCCATCGACGATCAGCACTGCCAGCTTTTCCTGACCGAAAGAAAGCGATGGAAAGGCGGTCAGCATCAGGCAGCAAATTGAGAACAGCGTGGTTCTTCGGGAATGGCTCATGGAGGGCTTTCTGAGGGTGGGGCGACACATTTGCGAAACGACCGACCAGTGTAATGCGGACGTCGAGACGCAGTGGAGTGGACGTGAGTCACGCAGATTGCAAAAAATGAGGACAAAATGCAATTTCACGGTGAACTTGTCTCGGAACTCAAATCGATTATAGTGTGTCATATGCGGTGCCGATGGTACCGCCATGGTTCAAGGAGAGATGGCAGAGTGGCCGAATGCGCATCATTGCTAATGATGTGACTCCAGAAATGGGGTCCGAGGGTTCGAATCCCTCTCTCTCCGTTATCGCCCGCAGTTGATGCGGGCTTTTTTGTTGGTTCCCGGTCGATTTCATGGCAGCCGATCGATTTCAGCAGCGCCTTCGGGAATCTCTGCAACGCCTGCACGATTCACATCTGTTCCGGGACCGCAGAACCGTTTCCCGGACCGGTTCCACGACAGCTCTTGTTGACGGCGTGCCGTGTGTCACGTTTTCGACAAACGACTACCTCGGAATGTGCCATCACCCCGATGTGCTGACCGCGTTCCAGTCGGCCGCTGCGGATCAGTCAGGTTCTGGTGCCAGTCCTTTGATCGCGGGACGCAGTCGTCACCACGAACGACTGGAATTGGCACTGGCAGAATTTGAGCACGCGGAAGCGGCGGTGATCTTTCCATCCGGCTTTGCCGCCAACGTGGGAGTACTGACAGCTCTGGCCGGACCGAAAGATGCCGTCTTTTGCGAACGAGACAATCATGCCAGCCTGATCGACGGATGCCGTTCCAGCGGTGCTTCGTTTCTCGTGTATGATCGGAATGAACCGGACAGTTTAAGAAAGTCACTTCAACGTCGGCGGCCGGACTACGACCAGGTTTTCCTTGTCTCCGATTCTGTGTTCAGCATGGATGGCACGGTCGCCAATCTTCGAGATCTGTGCGAACTGGCAGAAAAATTCGATGCGTCCGTGATTGTTGACGAAGCGCATGGGACCGGCGTCTTCGGTCGAACCGGGTCCGGCGTCTGCGAGCTTCAGCAGGTGGAACAACGCGTTGCCGTTCGCATCGGAACATTGAGCAAGGCCATTGGCTGTGTGGGTGGGTTCGTTGTCGGATCGCAGGAGCTGAGCACGTATCTATGGAACCGCGCACGGACTCAGTTCTTTTCCACCGCCCTGCCTCCTGCGGTCTGCGCGGCGGCTGCGGAAGCGATTCGAATCATCTCGACAGACGCCGCAAGACGACTGCGTCTGCACCAGCGTGCACGTTTGCTTCGAACACGACTGGAGGCACTGGGAATGAACCTTCTGACGTCATCTCGCAGCGGACCCGAAGCAGACTCGATCCCGTTCGGAACCGTGCCGGAAAGCCCGATCATTGCCGTTCTGCTGGATTCAGAAACCGCAGCCGTCGCAGCCAGCGAGCAGTTGATTCGCCAGGGCTTTCATGTTCCAGCGGTTCGACCGCCGACGGTCCCGACGGGAACATCACGACTTCGCCTGTCGATCTCCAGTGAACATTCTGAGGATCAGATAGGTTCAGTGTGTGACGCGATCGCGGCCGTTCTTCGGCGTTGATGCCAAACGTTTCCTTTCGAGTTTTCTGACGTTATTCTTTGCAGCCTGCGAACACCGCAGATTTCTCGTGCCAGTTCAAGAAAAGGTTGATCGATGACAGTTGCTCAGATTGTTCCCCCACAGCGCATTCTGATGGGCCCTGGACCAAGTGAAATTCATCCAAGTGTTCTTCAGGCGATGGCGTCACCGACGGTCGGACATCTTGATCCCTATTTTCTGAAGGTGATGGATGAAGTTCAGGCGATGCTGCGACAGGTATTTCAGACGACCAACCATATGACCATGGCGATCTCCGGCACCGGCAGTGCGGGGATGGAAACGTGTGTCGTGAACCTGATCGAACCGGGCGACCGAATGGTTGTCGGCGTGAATGGTGTTTTTGGCGGACGAATGGCGGACGTTGCGGAACGCGTCGGGGCGGAGGTGACGAAGATCGAAAGACCATTCGGTGAAGTGTTTACTCCGGACGAAGTCGCTGCGGCGGTGAAAGCGACTCGCCCCAAAGTGGTTGGAATTGTTCAGGCCGAAACCAGCACCGGAGCACATCAGCCTCTCGAGGAGATTGCAAAGATTGTCCACGATGCCGGCGCGCTGCTTCTGGTTGACTGTGTCACTTCGCTGGGTGGACTTCCGGTTGAGATTGATCGTCTGAGTATCGATGCTGCCTACAGCGGATCGCAGAAGTGTCTTGGATGTCCTCCGGGCCTGGCTCCGGTCACGTTCGGACCGCGAGCACTGGAAGCCATGGATGCTCGAAAGAAGCGAGTCTCCAGCTGGTACCTTGATATCGGCCTGCTTCGCAACTACTGGGGCAATAATCGAGCGTACCACCACACGGCTCCCATCAACATGAATTATGCACTGCACCAGGCGCTTCGACTGGTTCTTCAGGAAGGACTGGAAGCACGATTTGCGCGGCATCAGCAACATCATCTGGCTTTGAAGGCCGGGCTGGCGGCCATGGGAATTCAATACTCGGTAGCACCGGGAGTGTCACTGCCGATGCTGAATTCGGTGCTGATTCCGGCGGGTGCAGACGATGCGGTGGTTCGCAGTCAGCTATTGAACGAATTCGGAATTGAAATCGGCGGCGGACTCGGACCAATGAAGGGCAAGACCTGGCGAATCGGGCTCATGGGTGAGACGGCGAAAAAGTCGAACGTCCTGCTCTTCCTGGCAGCTCTGGAACAGTGTCTTAATCGTCAGGGAATTCGCCCCGATCCAGGCTCAGGCGTTGCCGCGGCAAATGTCGTGTACAACACGCCGTAACTGAATGCTGTGGAACACGGCTCGGTGAGCGAAGGCTCACCTGAGCCGCGATCAAGCCGCAGCTTGGGGAATTCGGCGTTGGGCTGTTGCCGGACAAAAGTGTTCGACAGAAAATGAATCCACTTCGATCCGGAAAAGTTTGGATCGGAACTCCTGGGGAGGAACTCTGGTGAGTTCCGCTGCGAGATTTGGCTGCCGCGAAGGAACTCTGGTGAGTTCCACTACGAAGTTGAAGGAGAAAGGAACTCTGGCGAGTTCCGCTACGGATTTGGATGGAGTCGGGGCTAGGCCTTGAAGATCTTTTCTCGGCCTTCGGTCACGTTCCTGGTGGCGTTTCTGGTATCGAGCACCATCGTGGCATGCTTTACGACGAACGAATAATCCACCGCTGTGTGGTCCGTGGAAATCAGCACGCAGTCCTGTGAAGCCAGAAACTCGGGTGTGAGCGGAGTACTGTCCATCGGCGGCAGATGATAGTGGCGCATCTTGGGCAGTTTTGGAACGTGAGGATCGCTGTAGGACAGAATGGCTCCACGGGCCTGCAGCAGTTCCATCAGTTCAAAGGACGGGCTCTCGCGCGGGTCATCGACGTCCTTCTTGTACGCCATTCCCAGCAGACAAATTCGGCTTCCTTTGACCGGTTTTCCCTGGTCATTCAGAAACTCTGCCAGGCGAGTGATCACGTAACGAGGCATCGACGTGTTGACTTCACCCGCCAGTTCAATGAACCGCGTTGACATCCCCTGGCGGCGCGCGAGCCAGCTGAGGTAGAACGGATCGATTGGGATACAATGGCCACCCAGGCCCGGTCCTGGATAGAAGGCCTGAAAACCAAAGGGCTTGGTCTTTGCCGCATCGACAACTTTCCAGATGTCGATTCCCATGCGGTCGAACAGCATCTTCAGTTCATTCACCAGGGCGATGTTGACGGCTCGGTAAGTGTTCTCCAGGATCTTGCAGGCTTCCGCAATCTCCGCCGTGTCGACTCGAATGACTTTCACAATGGCGTGGCTGTAAAGAGCCGTCGCGAGGTCACCGCTTGCGGCATCTGTTCCGCCGACGACTTTGGGAATCCCGGCGGCTGTGTAGTCCGGATTTCCCGGATCTTCACGCTCCGGACTGAACGCGGCAAAAAAGTCGCGACCGCACTGAAGTCCGGATGGGTTGCGATTCAGGATTGGAAGCATCACATCGCGAGTTGTGGTCGGATAAGTCGTGCTTTCCAGAACAACCAGCTGTCCCGGTCGAAGGACCTTTGCGATGGCTTCTGATGTCAGCTCGATATACTGCAGATCCGGGTCGCGAGTTTCGTTCAGCGGTGTGGGAACGCAGATCAGCAGCGCATCTGCTTCGCAGAGCCGACTCATATCGCTTGTCGGATCCAGAACGCCTCTCTGAATCCAGTCCGCAATTCGCTCCGACGGGATGTGCTTGATGTAGCTCTTTCCCTGCTTCAGCTGAGTCACTTTGAAGTCATCGACATCAAAGCCGATGCAGCGAAAACCAGCGTTGGTGAATGCGCTGATCAGAGGAAGTCCGACATAGCCAAGGCCAATGATCCCGACCTTCGCTGTCTTTGCCGCAATCTTCTGCGCGAGTTCTGAGACAAGCTGTTCCGTAGTTGCCATGTGTGTTCGTGCTTCAGGTTTCAGTCGTCAGGGACGTCCGCAACAACCCACCGAGCAATCTCGGCGGGTTTGCCTGCGGACTGTTTGAAAGAATGATCTGGAAATGAGTGTGATCGTCTAAGCGCGGTGATTGTAGCCTGATTCGTCGGTTTCCGCCCTGTCAGGATTTCCGTCAAACCGAGTAATCGATACAGCCGGTATAGTCCTCAGAAAACTCACTTCTTCTTCGCCAGTTGTTCCACCGGGATCTGGATCGTTCCGAGGTCAGCAGATTCGCCCGGGCGAACTTCGACGGAGATGGCCCCCTTCTCCAGCTTCTCCTCCACGCCATTACGAACGACCTGGGCCAGACTGCCTTTTCTTTCCTGCCAGAGCCGAAAACGCCAGGTTCCCGCAGGGACATTCTTCAATTCGAATTTTCCGTCTGCGTCCGTGATGGCCACATAGGGATGTTCAGTCACGACAATCCACGCTTTCATCCAGGCATGGATCGAACAGTCGACTCGTGCCGGCAGTGTTTCGGGGTTCTTCACGATACGCTCAACCGGCGTACTTCCTGAGATGACTTCGTTAAAAGGCGTTGACCGGTTCAGATAAACGGCGGCGTTGTGAGCGACCGGGTCGGAGTTCTTCAGAACGAGTTTCTGCCCCGTTCGCAACAGAGCGACGCGAGGCTCAAACCGGCAATCCTTATTATCGAGCGTGACCGGTTTTGAAAGATCCTTCAGATCAGGATGAACAGGCACTGGTGTTTTGGAATCAAGCCAGATGGCCACATAACGGATGCCACGATTGTCTTTGTTGACGACAAGTGATTCATCCACCAGGCGCACTTTCCCGCAGACTTCCGCGTCTCGCTCGATGTCCAGCGTGACGGGCCCAGGAACATCGCCTTTCAACACAACCTGGCCGCGAAGGTGTCCCCATTCCTGGGCCTCTGTGACCTGTGGAAACAAAATGATGCACGCGGTTGCTGCCCAGACGATTTTCCACGCGCGACACCGGCGTTTGACACGACTCACTTGGCGACTCTCACTCTTTTTCACAGCAAAGATTCCAGATAGGTCTTGGAGCGTACGATTTCCGCGGTCACCTGTTCTGCGGTTTCCATGATGGGAATTCCACGAGGCACGGGATGCATGAAGATTTCCGCCCAGCCTTCGTATCGAATTTCCTTCAGGGCTTCGAGCAGCGGTTTGAAATCCAGCTGGCCACGTCCGGGCAACTGCAGCAGTTCTTCTTCTTTTGGCAACTTTGTCATGCATCCATTGCCATGCTGCCAGGCATAGAACATGGCAATCGAGTCACCAAGGTCGCGGATCAGTCGCCCAAGTTCCGCGGCATCCTGAGGCAGGTGATACGGAGCCAGTGCGATCCCAAGACGCTTCGACGGGCGGAATTCGTGAAGATAGCGCAGGGAATCAGCAGTCTCGAAAAGGTTGGCCGCATGATTCTCAATCGCAATCGTCACCCCGGTTTCCTCTGCGTTTTCCAGATGCGGCTTCATCTTCTCCACGAATCCACGAACCGCTTTTCTCAAATCCTCCCCAGCCAGTCCTTTGGGGCCTTCTCCGCCGGTCACGATCAGATGGCATCCAAGTCTGTTCGCAAGAGCCATCTCCTCGCGGAGGCGAAACGGCCCGAGTGGATACTGAGTGATGCAGTTCACGGTGATGCCTGCCGTCTTCAGCATTGCCAGAAATCGTTCCTCACCGATCCCATCCAGCTGTTCGCGCTGATTGCCGTGCCTTTTGGGCCAGAGATCGAGATGCGAGGAACCGCATTTCGTCAGCTCCGGCAGGATTTCTCCGATGTACAAGTAGCCGTACATGCACGACGCAACGGAGTACTTAAGCTTGAAATCATCGCCCGCCGGTTTGGTCATGGTCGGCCGTGATGGTGACGTCACAGCGGAAACTGCAGACATCGCCGCCAGAGTTCCAGCCGCACCGGCTACTTCCAGAAACTGCCGGCGAGTTTGCTGTTGAGATGATGCCACAGAACGGTCTCCTGCGAAAAGCGACTTGCCTGACGATACTGAGGATGATGGCTCCGTCATGGCAAGACAAGAACCCGTGGACGACGCATTTCAAAGACGGGTTCCTGTCCCGCCTTCTGCAGCGAGACCAGCAGCCCAAATCGCCCTGGTCGAAGTTGCGGGGCCTGAACATTCCATTGCTGCGTCCCATTCAGCCTCAAACTCAGCGCTGGGCCGTCTGCGAACAGCTCGATGTCATTCCAGCCATCTTTGATCCACGGCGGATTCGCCAGCAGCGTCTGCAACTCTGTTCCACCGGGCTGCACTGTTACTCGACCAAAGGCTCCGGGCTCAAGTGAAATCAGATGACCACTCACCTGTTCTTCTCGCCCCACACCAACAAACACCATTGCGGATGTTGTTGTGCCAAGAATCTGGCAGCGGAACAGCCAACGCCCTGATTCGAAGCTGGAATCAATCAGTCCGATGTCGGCCTTTCGCGCCGATGCTGCAAGACGAAGTCGGTCTGGTTCCAGTTTCCACACACCAGCGCCGCTGTCCGGGAAAGGTTCGACGGATTCTGTGGTTTGAACATAGGCGAGGCTCTCCGTGGTTTCGAAGATTCGATCAAACTGCCATCGCCCCACTGCGGTTACCAATTCCTGTCGCCTGAGATCCGAAGCCTGACCGTCGGATTTGGACAAGTCATCCGCAACCTTCAAGGCCTGAGTCAGGTCCTGGGCGAGCAGTGCTCCTGGAGTTCCCTTCGCCGATTTTTTCACCAGATCATTCGCAGGCCCGACCAGAGTTTTAATCGTGGCCCACTGCTGAGTTTCAACGGCGTGCTGAGCAAGGCGAACTCCATGCTCGATCACACGATCCTGAGCCGCAGGGGACAGCGAAGAGGCACGGCATTCTTCGAGAGCTTTGGTTGCATCAGCAAGTTCTTCAACCCCGTAGCGATCTTCACGCAGCTGAAAGGCTTCAAGAAGAACGTCCGTCGCTCTTGCTTTTTCCGCCGTTTCAATTGCCAGCTTGAGCAAAGCAAAATCCGTAGCGCCGGGCGTCTGGCCGAAGGACTTTTCCAGCAGGCGTCGAGACAGCGTGGCGCGTTCCGCAACACTGCGTGCTGTGGCCAGGTCCTTTTTGTACAGATCGCGTAATTCGCCTTCGGCCTTTTCGACTTCATTCTCCGGCGGTGTTTTCGTGACGGGGACATTCGCAACGGCTGGCGTCACATTCACGACGATCACCGTTTGCGGACGAGCGTCATTGGCAAATCGAATTTCGGGAAGGATCGGTTCCGCGACAACGGTAATCTCGTAACGCCCGGTTGCCGTTTTGGGAACCTGCCACCTCAACATGCCGCGACGCACATCCAGGATGACTCCCGGTGGTGAACCTTCTTTCGTCCGAATTCGGATGACTCGCCCCAAAATCCGCGGCGCGCGTTCAAACAGCTGCAGCGTCAGCACTTCGCCAGCCTTGACGGTCTGTTCCGGAAACTGCGGCAGAGTAATGTTCATCATTCCTGGGCGAACAAGCAGGGTCAGAGTTCCAGTGGCGGCGATTCGCGAACTGGAATCCAGAAGCTCAACGGTCACAACATGCTTGCCGGCATCATCTTCCCCCGGAGTCCATTCAAAATTTCCGGTGGCCGGTTCCAGTCGCATTTCCGGCAGAGCATCTCGCCCAAGTCGATATTGAAATCCTGCACCGGCGGGCGGTTCTGGCGATGCGGCAACCAGTTGAGTGAAACGTTCTCCCGGCTTCAGCACAATTGGTGCGGCCTGTGGCAGAGAAAATCGCGTTGTGTTGCTGGTGACCGTCGCGACAAGTTTTGTTTCCGAAATGACGACCGTCTTTCCCTCGTTTGCAAACAGAAGCTGCACTGGAAATTCATATGCGGCTGCTGTCTGAGTCGTCGGAATGCTCCAGGAGATCTTCCCGGAATCTGCATCGATCGCAGCTTCCGCCGGGACACCATCTCCGAGCTGAAAGAACAGTTTGCCTGCAGTCGGTTTATCCGGCGCTTTGCCTTCATACTGAGGCTCGATCACCATCAGCTCCCCGGCCCGAACTGTGATCGGTTCCAACGATGCCAAAGTTGCCACCGGCGCGGTTGCGATCTCTTTGGCCTTCCTGTCGACCGGATCAGGATTCGCCGGAAGTGGTTTTGAGCGATTGATGTACAGGAACAAAGCCAGCAGCGCGACCCCGGCACTGGCAGAAGCCATCGCGACAACACCGGCTGCTCTGGATCGTTGAGGACGCCGTGAACCGGCCGCTCGTCGATCCAGCTGTGGAATCACCGGCAATGTCGGCGACATTGCCTGTCCGCCTCCGGGGTTTGTCGTCATCATCAAATCCACAGCAGCTCCGCTGTCCATCTCCTTAAGGAACTGCTGGTAGCCGGCATCCTGAGGATCAGCGACGTCATGACGGCTGGCAACCTCCAGAACAATCGCGTCGTCAGCTCCGGCTTCCTTCATCGCCTTTCGCAGACTTTCGACGTTCAAAGGAGTGCAGTGCGGCAGCAGCGCCTGAGCCAGTTCTGCCGGAGTCTGAAACCGACCTTCCGGGTCCCGCAAAGTCATTTTTCGCACAATGGTTTCGACCGCTTCCGGCAGATCAGGACGAAGTCCTCGCGGCGAAGGTGCGTCTTTTGAACAGCGCGCCATCAGGACCTGAAGCGGATTGTCCCCGGGAAACGGAACTCGCCCTGTCAACAGTCGAAAGAACGTACAGCCGAGACTGTAAATGTCCGAACGGATGTCGACTGTTGCGGTGTCCCACCCCTGTTCGGGCGACATGTAATCCGGTGTTCCCATGACCTGGCCAGCGCGAGTCACGGCGGTGCGTTCTTCTTCGTCACTGTTCAGCCGCACGAGTCCCATGTCCATGATCTTGACGGTTCCTCGACCGTCAGACGACCAGTCAACGATCAGGTTGCCTGGCTTAATGTCGCGATGGACCATCTTCTGTTCGTGAGCATGCTGCAGACCAACAGCTGCCTGGCGAATGATGTCGCAGGCGATCGAAACTGGCATTGCCGGAATCCGTGAAACGATCCGATCCAGCTGATCACCGTTCACATATTCCATCACCATGAAGTCGACTTTGCCGACTCGCCCTGCATCCAGAGTCCTGACAATGTTTGGACTGTTCAGCAGCGACGATGCGCGAATCTCGCGGCGGAAACGATTCACCAGTGTCTGGTTACCAGTCAGCTTTCGAGACATCACCTTGATCGCGACAACGCTGCCGTTTCGGGAATCTTTCGCCCGGAACACATGGCCCATGCCGCCTTTGCCGATCGGAGCCTGCAATTGGTACTGCTGCAGGACAAAACCCGTTTGCCCTTTTTGTAACTGGCCCGCCTGCCATGGTGTCAGGAATTCGCGTTTGATCAGTTCCGCACACAGAGCATCGACGGTGGCCGATTCACGAATGATCTGCTGCGCAGCTTCCCATTGAGAAGGCGTGAGCAATCCGCTCTTCTTTAACAGGGCCATTAGTTCTGTCACATGCATTCCCGGCATGGCAGAGTTGTATCCGCACGCTCCCGCAAATTGAATTCCGGCGCTGGCAAATTCCCTGCGTCGCGAGCCAGTGATGCATGCGGTTCACCTGCTTTACGCAGCTTTCCCGAACCGGAACATTCCCGCGGTGCTCAACACTTCAATCTGGTCCCGGACACCGATATCGTACCCGGTTCATCCCATCGAAAGGCGGCCCGGTGGCATTGCCAAACGCGAGCCGTCAGAAAACAGACTATGGACCGTGACATGCGTCAAATCGCTTCCCTCCTGATCGCGCTGACCGGCTGGTTCGCGTCTTCCTGCTCGCCAGCCGCATCGCTGTATGCTCAGCAGCCGGATGATTTTGCCCACGCTATCGCACCGATCCTGAAGAAACACTGTGTCCCGTGTCATGGAGGTCGAGAAGCCAAGGGGAGTTTCTCCCTGAACACGCGAGAACTTCTGGTCGATTCCGGCCATGTGATTCCGGGAAAGCCCGCGGAGTCACAATTGCTGGATCTGATTCGCTCTTCCGATCCGAAAACTCAGATGCCTCCCAAAGGCCGTGAGCGACTGACGGACAAAGAAATTGCTGCAGCAGAGAAATGGATCGAGGACGGATTGATCTGGGGAAGATGGAATTACTTTCGCTCCGGTCGCGTATGAACCGCCATTAAAGCCCCCGTCGTCGGAGCTGCCCGCTGACCAATCAATGGACGCGACAATCCGATCGACCGAATCCTGGACCAGCAGTTTCTCCAGACCGGCCGCGCGCTGCCTCAGGATCATTGTTGATGATCTGACGTTCTGCGGAGAGCATCGCTGATCTTGTTGGTCTGTTGCCGACACCGGAAGTTCAGGCCGAGTTTCTTGCTGACTCGTCTCGGATAAGCAGGCCGCGTTGGTTCGAAAACTGCTGTCTGATGACATCGCGTATGCTGATCACTGGTTTGACCTTCTTCAACGACCTGCTTCCGAAATGACTACAGCGGGACGGGGTTCATTACCGGTGGTCGTCAACAGATCAGCGGCTAACTCTACGAAGCGGCACCGTTGACCAACAAACCGTACGACCAGTTTGCTCGTGAACTAATTGCGCGCGGTGCAGCGAGTCCGGGGATATATCGACGGAATTCGCTGGCGTGGAGAAGTCAGTGCGGGGCAGACCGTTGAGATTCAGTTTGCCCAGAGCGTTGCTCAGTCCTTCCTGGGCATCAACATGAAGTGTGCTTCCTGCCATGACAGTTTGCCAAACGGGTGGAAGCTCGACGAAACCTATGGACTCATGCCCATTACTCGACGCGTCCTCTGGACATCTATCGATGTGACAAGCCGATCGGGCGTCAGGCGGTGCAGCATGGATGTTCCCGGAAATTGGCCAGATTGATCCCGCCGCACCGCGTGAGCGACTGCGACAACTGGCCGAGCCTGATGACACATTCGGAGAACGGACGGTTTACTCGCAACATCGTGAATCGACTGTGGTACAAGCTGATGGGACGAGGAATCGTGCATCCATTGGACGCGATGCAGTCTCCTCCGTCCAATACCGGAAGCACTCGATCAGCTTGCAATCGAATTGTCTGATCGAAAATACGATCTGAAGGAAGTTTTGTATCTCATCGCGACGTCGCATGCTTACCAGGCTCCCACAGTGGTTCGGGCAAAGGATGGGGGATCCGATGCGTCCGCGTGGACCGGGCCAGTGGCTCGCAGAATGACCGCGGAGCAGTTTATCGACGCGGTGTGGCAATTGACGGATGCCGCTCCTTCTGCCATGGACGCTCCGGTCCTGCGGGCTCGTCCGGCCAAAGACGGGCAACCGCCTCTTGAACTGACAGCCTCATGGATCTGGGGCGACAGCGCGAAGGATGGGAAGGCACCTCCAGACGGTGAGAAGATCACTCTGCGAAAGACATTCACTCTGAATGAAGATGTGCAGAGCGGCGGTGCAGTGATGACCTGCGATAACGGCTTCGTGCTGTACGTGAATGGCCGGGAAGTCGAACGCAGCGACGACTGGACTCAACCCAAAGCCGTTTCACTTCGGCCTCATCTTCGAAAAGGCGACAACACCATTCTTGTCGTCGCAAGCAATGCAGGAGGCTCACCAAACCCTGCGGGCTTTATCCTGCAGGCGGAGCTGAAGCTGGCGGATGGCAGCCATGTTACGTGGGCTTCCGATTCTTCATGGGAATGGTCTCCGAAGGTGGCGGCATCCAAGGAAGGCCGGTCCGGAGCACCCGGTGGACCATGGCAGAAGGTCACAGTCGTGCCGGCTCTTGACGTCTGGAATCAGACGATGCAGGCGACAGGAAGAAATCTGCTGTCACAGCTCGCGAACGGCGAACTCCGGATGGTGCGAGCTTCCTTGATGAAGAATGATTTTCTGATGCGATCACTGGGGCGGCCACATCGGGAACAGATCGTTTCCATAAGGCCGGATGAACTCACGACCCTCGAGGCAATTGACCTTTCAAACGGCTCCGTCCTGGCTGGGTATCTTGCCACCGGTGGCAGGTTGCTGAACGAACGCTGGAAAGATGATCGCGGGGACTTGTCACGTCCATGTTCCAGTTTGCGTTCACTCGCCAGCCAACAGCAGAAGAAAGAGCAGCCATTCTTGAAGCACTAAGTGCATCGCCAACTGCGGAGCAGATTGAAGATGTCCTTTGGGCCGTCGCGAATGTCTCCCGAATTTCTGTTGATTCGCTGACACAAACCCAACATACCGATGACCGTAGTGGAACTCGCCAGAGTTCCTGCCCCAAACCGCACCGGAACTCGCCAGAGTTCCCATCAATAACCTCAAGACAGCGACATTCATGATTTGCCCAGGTCATACCGTTGAAACCGATCAAGAACCTTGCTCCGACTCCGGAATGGATCGCGATTGCTTCCTTACGGCAAAGTCCCCGAGGTTGCTCCTTTGGAGGAGACGGGCCACGGCCTGATCGTGATTCTCTGGTTCGGATTTCGACAGATCGCGGAGAAGAGCTGGCCGAGATTGTAGGTCACATCCAGCGTCGGAATCAATTCCGACGCTATGACCGGTCGTGTCCTGCGCGTGCGGCAACTCAGGATCGTCAGGAGGCGAAGCACTTCTGGCGGAAACCGAAGCTCAGTTTTGTGCCTGGGAAGGCGAATCCGCGGCTGGAAGATGCAGCTACAATTGATTGACATTGAACGCACGCTGGATCGTCGCCTGATCCTGTATGTGCTGAACGAACATGACCCCGAGACAACTCGGCTGGCTCTTCTTGCAGCCGCCGGCGGTCATGGCATCATCCACGTGCAGCCCGTGACATCGGATGGCATCCCGCCTGAAAAGTCCAAAGGCGGATGCGGCGACTGCGGCTGCTCCCATTGAAGCAGAATCAGGACAACGAGTCCTGTTTTCCTGCCTCTGTGTCACAACTCCGTTGGCGTGGTCCGATGCACTGAATTCGCCACGCTTTCACATCAGCTTCCAACCGCTGAGCGGCACAGGCTGCACCTGTGCTACCCGGAGATGTTACGTTCCCGCGTGGTGCGGCATCGATCAGGCTGAAGAATGGTGGCACCAGAATGATCGCTGGAACCTCCAACAAAAAAACCTCCTCAGCGCTGACTGAGGAGGTTCAGGAAAGGTTGTTAGCGACGTTTCCGTGACCTTATTCGGTCTTGCCGTTCTTCTTTTCCAGCATCTTGCCGATGAATCCTTCAGACCTTCTCCGCGAAGCTGACGTGCATCACCACCAGGATCTCGCCGATATCTCCGTCAACCAGCAGAACAAATGGGATCGCCGCTGACGTCATGCTGAGATCCGAGCGTGGTTTCCCAGAGCTTGCCTTCGTAAATCTGAAGGCCAGGTGATTTCCTTTTCCCTTCATAAACTCCAGGACGCTTCTCCTCCATGTCCCTTCTGATCGAAGCTCACCAAATTTCGAATCGCTTTGTCATGGTATTCGGCGTATGCTTCCTTCATGTGAGGAATTTCGCCAATACACGGACCGCACCAGGTGGCCGAAGTCGGCATCACGATCTTGCCCTTGAACGATCGGAATGAGATCTCCGTTCCTTCCATCGTCTTAGCCGTGAACGTCAATGCCTTCTTGCCGACGGAGAGATCCGGTGGCAGCGGAGCCATCTCGATTGGCTCTGCTGCTTTTTTCAGTGACAGTTCCCCGTCCTTCAGGTTGAACACGGGGTTGTGCCTGTGAAGTTGAATGGCTTGCCATTGGTGGCCACTTCCAGACGCGGAGCTCGCCGACCTGCCATCGATCCAGCGGAAGCCGACTTTTCTGCTCACTGAACCGGCGATGAACGTGGACATTTCCTTTCCATCAAGTTCGAAGGAGAGCTGATATCCGAAATCACCGTAATACAGCAAAGTATTCTTGAGCTGCGGGCGTCGTGGGTCTTTGGGGTCAAAGCGGTACATGGAAATTGATCCGGTACGGTCGGCATCCAGCTTCACGCTCGCGTTGCCGTACTGCTTCAGATCACGCCCGCCGATTTTGGTTCCCGCTTCACCCGCGGCATCGTTGGTCAGGTCTCCGTCGCCGTCGGAATCAAGAGATTTTCAGTGGCGTCACCTTCGCTCAGGTTCATCCACAATGAATGCGGCTTCTTACCATCAAACTCCGGCTCACCATACTTGGGAGCCTTCAGCCCTTCGGAGCTTTTGTCACGATCGACGCTTCTTTGTCCATTTCCGTAGAATTGGAGCATAACCACCGACCTTGGCTTGATCACACCTTCTCCAATGAAGGTCTTTTTTGATTCTTCTGCCTGAAGAGTTGTGAACGGCAACACAGAGAATGACAGCACAAAAGCCGCTGTCCGGCATGAACGAGGAATCATCGAAGGCTCCCAAACGAGCATAGGGGTGAGCAAACACAAAGAACGTGGGTGCGGTAATTTATCCGGCAGTTTCAGGAGTTGCGGAGTCAATCGTTCGCATTGCCAAATATGTGAGGAACCCGCCTGGCAACAGTCGCTTGACATGCCGGTGTGTCATTCGAAGACTGCCGTTTGTTCGCAGAACCTGATTCCAAAGGCGAAAGACATGATCTCATTACGTTCCAAAACCTGTTGCTGAACAGCTCGAGGCAACTGAGACGGCCGACGCGGGCACGTTGCTTCGATGATCATCATGACCATTCTTTTCTCTTCGATTTCTGCATCGAACGTCTGTGGGCAGGATTCGAAAGGGGCCCGATCAGGTGTCGAAACCATGACCGACCTTTATCTGGATCAGTCCATTTCGTTTGCAGGTGGTGAGTACAAGGATGGGGCATTTCATTACCGCCTGATGCGACCTGAAGTGGTGGAAACCGGCAAGACGTATCCTCTGATCATTTCCTTCATGGAGCCGGGGAACGAGGAACCGACAACCGAACTGCAGTTGCTCTATTTTCCGGCTCAGATGGCCGAGAAAAAATGGCGCAAAATATCCGTGCTTCTGGCTCACAATGCCGTCGGATCGGAAGTGGATGAAGTGGACTGGGAAAGCGAACGATCCTGTGACGCCGGTTGAAGTCAGCCGACAGTCGCTGGCAGTTGAACAGATGATTCAGAAGACACTGAAGGAAGAAGCCGTTGACCGAAACCGCGTGTATCTCACGGGACTGTCCATGGGTGTCAGCTCGTTCGATCTGGGCGCCCAGACATCCTGAATGGTTCGCGGCTGTGGCTCCCATTTGTGGTGCCGCTGACCCAAAAGAGGTGACGGCTCTTCGAAATGTCCCCGTCTATATTGTCCTGGAGACAGCGACACTTCCTGTCGTTCTGTGGCACGCAGTCGCAGTGCCGTCAAAGCTCTGAAAGATGCCGGCGCGAGTCCGGTCTACAAAGAGGCTCCCGGGCGTCATTACAATTCGTGGACTCCAGGCTATTCGGACGAAGAGGGACTCGTACCGTGGATGTTCGCACTGAAAAAACAGTAGCCCCCGACGACACGGCCTGTACCTGATCCTGCACAATGGAATTGGACGATCGCATGAAGGATTTCAACCAGCTTCGCATTCGACCGTCGACGAAGGTCCGGCTTCGTGAAATTGAAACCGATGGAAAAGATCTGGTGAAGGATCGGGCGGAGTACGAGCAGTCGTTCCTCAAACTGCGCGAAGAACTGATCGACCTTCAGGCTCGCCTGTATGCCGAGTCACGCCAGAAGCTTTTGGTCGTGTTTCAGGCTATGGACGGAGGCGGCAAGGACGGAACGATCCGAAGCGTCTTCCAGGGCGTGAATCCTCAGGGAGTCGTGGTCACTTCATTCAAAGCGCCGACCAGTCATGAACTTGCTCATGACTTCCTCTGGAGGATTCACCAGGCGGTTCCGCCGAACGGTTACATCGGAGTCTTCAATCGGTCTCACTATGAAGATGTGCTGGTCGTTCGTGTTCATCGGCTGGTTTCAGAAGAAGTCTGGAAGCCTCGTTTTGAGCTGATCAATGACTTTGAACGGATGCTGACACAGACGGGGACGAGGATCGTTAAGTTCTTCCTGCACATTTCCAAAGCCGAACAAAAGCAGCGATTTGAAGAACGCATCAGCGACCCGGCCAAACGATGGAAGTTTGATCCTGCTGACCTGGAGAAGCGAAAACTCTGGGACGAGTACGAAGCGGCTTTCGAAGACATGCTCGAAAAATGCTCAACGAAAGACGCGCCGTGGTATGTGATCCCTGCGGATCAAAACTGGTTCCGTGATTACGCTGTCTGCCGTGTCCTTGTCGAGACACTGCGGGACATGAAGCCACGATATCCGGATCCTCCGGACGTTTCCGGCATCGTTGTTCAGTGACCGAATCGCTGACGGAAAACACACCTGCGATTGCCCGAATTTGTCTTTGTCATCTTTCCGCCGGAGCCCTCCATGTTCAACATAGTTTCCAGGTCAGGCTGGTCTTTCGCATATCGTCGACCTGCGGAATCGATTCATTCCATCGGCGGATCCATCGTCAGTGTGTTGTGGGTGCTGATCCTCTTCCTGTCTGGCCCCGCCAGTTTGTTTGGTCAAACGGCAGACGCGAAGTCAGAGAAGCCCAACGTCATTCTTGTGATGACCGATGATCAGGGATATCCGCCGATTGGGCGACACGGACACCCATGGATTCAGACGCCGAATCTCGATCGTCTTTACGACCATAGTACTCGCTTCACACGGTTTCTGGTCAATCCGACCTGCAGCCCTACTCGTTCCGCCATCATGACAGGGCGACATTCCATGCGAAACGGGATCACACACACGATCCTGGAACGCGAACGAATGACACTGGATGCGAAGACGCTGCCACAGGCCCTGAAAGACGCTGGTTACACAACGGGAATCTTTGGCAAATGGCATCTTGGCGATGAAGAAGAATACCAGCCACAGCATCGCGGCTTTGACGAGACGTTCATTCACGGAGCCGGTGGAATTGGGCAGGCGTACGACAGCAGTTGCGCAGATGCTCCTGGCAATTCGTACTTTGATCCTGTGATCCGTCACAACGGCAAGTTCGTGAAGACTCACGGATTCTGCACGGATGTTTTCTTCTCTGCTGCACTCGACTGGATCGATCGTCAGTCGCAGTCTGAAAAACCATTCTTTGCCTACATCACCCCCAACGCGCCGCATGGTCCTTACCATGCTCCGGAAAAGTGGAAGGAGCGATTCCTGAAAGCCGGCTTCGGTCAGGATCAGGCTGGCTTCTACGGCATGATCGAGAACATCGATCACAACATGGGGCGGATGGATCACTTCCTGACGACGAAGGATCTGTATCGCAAGACGATCGTCATCTTCATGTCAGACAACGGCATGACGGGAGGCGGATCAGGCAAGCCAGGCAGCTCGCTCGGAACGAATCCTGAAGGCCAGCCCATGCCATTCTTCAATGCAGGGATGAAAGGGCTCAAGGGATCTCCGGAAGAAGGTGGCATTCGCGTGCCTTTTTTTGTGCGCGCAGACGGTCGATTTCCTGGCAATCGTGATGTAAATCGCATCGCTGGCGACATTGACATTTTTCCGACACTCGCCGCACTGACGGGCGCTCAACTTCCGGTAGGGCAGGTCGAGGGCAGGAATCTGGTTCCACTTCTGGAAAATCCAAAAGCAGAATGGCAGGATCGCTACCTGTTCACTCACGTCGGACGCTGGGATACGGGAAAGGAGCCGAACGACTTTCAATGGAAGACGTTCAGTGTCCGGAATCAGCGATTTCGATTCGTCAACAATACTCAGCTGTTTGATATGGAAGCGGATCCCGGTCAGACGACCAATGTGATCGATCAGCATCCAGCCGTTGTTGCGGACATGCGAAAGGCATGGACGGAATGGTGGCAGAAAACTCGGCCAATGATGGTGAATGAAACCGCTCCGATGTCGCCGGTTCGGCCGTTTCATGAATGGTACAAACAACAAGTGCAGTCTGAGGGACTTCCGGAATGGAAGCCCACTCTTGCAGGTGCTCAATGAGTCTCGAATTTCTGAACCCGTCCGCCCCGCTGCGCGACTGGGATAATGCGCATGTCTGGCATCCCTTTACGCCGATGTCGGCCTATGTGAAGGAATCAGCGCCGATCATTACCGGGGGCGAAGGCTTCGAACTGATCGATGCCAGCGGGCGACGGTACCTCGATGGCATCTCATCATTGTGGTGCAATGTTCACGGTCACCGCGTGCCGGAGATCGATGAGGCCGTGATTCAGCAGGTTCGCAGCATTTCGCACTCCACACTGCTGGGACTTTCCGGTGAGCCCTCAATCCGTCTGGCAAAGGGACTGGTGGATCGTGCGCCTGCGGGCTTGACTCGAGTCTTCTATTCGGACAGCGGTGCAACGACAGTCGAAGTCGCGCTGAAGATGGCCTACCAGTATCATCGCCAGAAACCAGGCGGGCCGGAAGATCGCGATACGTTTCTGTGCGTCGGCAATGCTTACCACGGCGACACGCTCGGCACGGTCAGCGTCGGTGGCATCGATCTGTTCCATCGCTGCTATCGTCACTTGCTGTTCTCAACGGTCACGACACCATCGCCGGTCGCTCTGCGAGTTCCCGAAGGACATACTCGCCAGTCCTGGCTGCAGCATTGCTTCGATGAAGTCAGTCGGCTGATTCAGACGAATCACACTCGGCTGGCCGGTGTTGTGATGGAGCCGATCGTGCAGGGAGCCGCCGGGATTCTGGTTCATCCTGTCGGTTACCTCAAACACGTGCGCGACCTCTGTACACATTATGATGTTCCGCTGATTGCTGATGAAGTTGCTGTTGGCTTTGGCAGAACGGGGCGATTGTTTGCCTGTGAGCATGAAGAGGTTGCTCCGGACTTTCTGTGCCTGGCCAAGGGCATTACCGGAGGATACCTGCCGCTGGGGGCCACTCTGACAACGGACAAGATCTTCGAAGCGTTCCTGGGCGATCCGTGGGAAGGTCGAACGTTCTATCACGGCCACACCTATACCGGCAACGCGCTGGGCTGTGCGGCTGGACTTGCGTCTCTGGAGCTGTTTGAAAAGAAGAATATCCTTGCCAATGTCACGGCCTGTGCTGAATTCATCAGCCGAAAACTTGCAACTCTAAATTTGCATCCGCACGTTGCGGAGATTCGTCAGAAGGGACTGATGGTCGGGATCGAACTGGTTCGAGATCGGGAGCTGCTGACTCCGTTTGCCAGCCAGATTCGGCTTGGACATCAGGTAATTCTGGCCGCTCGGGAACGAGGCGTCATAATTCGGCCGCTGGGAGATGTCATTGTCCTGATGCCGGCTCCCGGGATGTCGCCGCAGCAGGTGGAGCATCTTTGTGACGTCACCATCGAATGTATTGATCTCGTCACACGGAAAGTTGCTGCCAGCTTATGATTGGGCATGGAATCCGATAGAGTGTGCGGGAATCATGCCGGCCTCTGATTCCGGACATGCGTTGTTTGTGCCGCACTCTAAAGAAATTCGTGATTCATGCCTGTTCCCCAAGACACCATCTCCCGCATCACTCAGCCTCCGCGCCGGAAGGCTCCGGTTCTGGACACTGTCCACATCCGGACGACCGTGCAGGATTTCCAGGTGGAGGAGATTCCGGCGTATGAGCTGACAGGTTCCGGCGACCATGCATGGCTCTGGATTGAAAAGAGCGGGCTGTCTTCGCCCCAGATGATCTCCTTGCTGTGTGATACTCTTCGATTCCGTCCGTCCGATGTCGGTCTTGCCGGACAGAAAGACCGCTGGGCACTGACCAGACAGTTTGTTTCGGTCCCTGGCCGGCTGGCCGCGGCTGCCGGCGGAATGGAGCTTAACGGCCTGAAAGTGCTGTCCGTCACGATGCACAAGAACAAGCTGAAGACGGGACATCTGAAGGGCAATCGCTTCATCCTGACACTGCGTTCTGCATCGCCGTTCACGGAAGATCAGTGCAGCAAAGTCAGCGAAAGGCTTCAGGAACTGAGCATCCAGGGCTTTCCAAATTATTACGGGCCACAGCGATTTGGTCACGACGGCAATACCCTTCAGGATGGTCTTCGACTCCTGCATAACAAGCTGCCCAAAAATCACTGGCCCGAAAATCAGACTCGCACACTGAAGCGACTGGCACTCAGTGCCGTGCAAAGTGCCGTATTCAATCTCGTCGTTGCCGATCGTGTGGAACAGGGAACCGTCGGCAACGCTCAGCCCGGTGAAGTCGTGATTCGCAAAGGGGGCATTAAGCCTTTCGTGCTGCCGGAAGGAACGGATCCAACCGACTACGTTCCCGCCGGCCCGATGTATGGCCCGGAAATGGTGGCTGCGTCGGGGGCGGCAGCGGAGTCAGAACAACAGTGCCTCACAACGCTGGGTTTGAAGCCATCCGACTTTCTGAAGTTTGCAAAGCTCACGTCCGGTGCCCGCCGCAGGATGCTCGAATTCCCCGAAGAGACAACTGCAGCTCTCACGGCTGACGGAGGACTTCAGGTTTCATTCAATCTTCCGTCCGGCACGTATGCGACGACGTTGCTGCAGGAAGTCGCTGCTGAGATTCTGGATATGGGCAACGATGACGCCGGAAACCGAGACGACTCCGATTCGCCAGGCGCGTAGTCAACCTCGCTAGACCTCCTGCTGAGCGTCATGGATTTCGCCGGAACTCCCGCAATGTGTAGTGGAATTCGCCAGAATTCCCCTCTCCCAGTCCTGTCGCTGAAGTCGCCAGACCGCTTTGAACCGCGTGCGAAGAAATCGCTCGAATCGGCGGGTGTACGACGCGGGGAACCGCAGGGAGTTCCAGCGAATTGCGATGCAGAAGGAGCAGGGAATTCTGGCGAATTCCGCTGCGCGAAGAGGCAGGCACTCGGGCGAGTTCCACTACGTGCAGACGCAGGAATTCTGGCGAGTTCCACTACGTGCAGAGGCAGGAATTCTGGCGAATTCCACTACGTGCAGAGGCAGGAACTTTGGCGAGTTCCGCTACAGCGATTGCCTCGTGTTTCGGCAGGACCTGCCTGTCTGAATGGTGATCTTCGTAAGCTGGGTAACCGTTGTCGCCAGGCTGTACTGTCTGCATCAAAGTCTCGGGCTGTGTCGATAATACCAACAGACGCTGAAACTCCATTTCACAATTCCACTGCTTCGGGGAAGTGCATGAGAGTAAAGACGTCGCCCGAGACTATGGCGTATGGATCCGGCACAGCAGATCGCAGAATTGACCCAGCGAGTTGCACAGCTTGAAGAAGAGCTGATGCGAGCACAAAGACTCAGCTCCGTTGGTGCGCTGGCTTCGTCGATCACTCACGAGTTCAATAACATCCTGACGACGGTCATCAACTACGCCAAAATGGGCGTCCGTCATCAGGATGAAGCAACTCGGAACAAGTCTTTCGACCGCATCCTCTCTGCCGCACAGCGAGCCGCCAAGATCACCACCGGGATGCTCGCGTATGCTCGAAACACGACAAACCGTATTGAGCCGAATGATCTGAAGCGTATGCTCGAAGACGTCCTTGTCCTTGTCCAGAAAGATCTCCAGATGCACCGCATTGGTGTCGATCTGGTGGCTCCGGAAAGTGTCTGGGCAATGGCCAACTCCAGCCAGATCCAGCAGCTGCTCATGAATCTGATTGTCAATGCTCGTCAGGCGATGAAGGAAAACGGTCGGCTGCGATTAATCGTGCGTGACAACAAGGCAGAAGGCTGGGCCGAGATTGTTGTCAGCGATTCAGGCTGCGGGATCCCTCAGGAAAAACTGCCGCTGATCTTCGAGTCGTTCTATACCACCAAGGCGCCGGATGAACGGGGCCAGGGAGGAACAGGCCTCGGCCTCGCACTCTGCCGCCGAATCGTGGAAGCGCACAAGGGCCGCATTCGAGTTGAAAGCGAAGTCGGAAAGGGAACGACGTTTACGCTCAAACTGCCTCGATCAGAATCCCCTGCAGGGTTCATTGATACGTCCGCAGCCTGACCGCTGTTCGTAATCGAGATCCGGATCACCTGCCGAGGCGTGACCGCTACAGTCCAAGCACATCGGCCATCGAATACAGTCCCGCGCCTTTGCTGACGAGGAACTTTGCGGCAGCCAGTGCGCCGTAGGCATAACTGTCGCGGGTATGACCCCGGACCGTCAGATCGATCGTCTCACCCATCATCCCGAAGATGATTGTGTGCTCGCCGACGTTGTCACCGGTGCGAACAGCGTGGTAACCGATCTCATTCAGAGGTCGCTTGCCGATACGGCCTTCGCGACCATGCACGTGGTTCGTCTGCCCCATCTGTTCCGCAACAATCCTGCCAAACTGCAGCGCTGTACCGCTTGGTGCGTCTTCTTTGAAGCGGTGGTGACGTTCGATGATCTCAACGTCAACTCCGTCAGCATTATTTCGCAGGACGCGTGAGGCTTCTGCGACGAGCTTCATGACGACGTTGACTGCCATGCTCATGCTGGGAGCCATCACGATGGGTGTCGTCTGAGCAGCAGCGGCGACGGCATTCTTCAGCTCCGGGGAGACGCCGGTTGTCGCAACAACCAGAGGAATCCGGCGGCTTTCACAGATGGCCAGCACAGACTTCAGGCCTTCCGGGGTTGAGAAGTCAATGATGACGTCAACAGCGGCACCGAGGTCCGCAGAAATCAGAACGCCGGACTTTCCGGCTCCTGCCAGTTCTCCCGCATCTTTGCCGATGGCCGAACTTCCGGACCATTCCAAAGCCGCGGACAGTTTCAGTTCCGCATCCTTCATCGCCAGCGCGACGACTCGCTGTCCCATGCGGCCAGCCGCGCCATTAACGCCCACAGTAAGAGCCATTCTGTCTACTCCGAACTATTCACAGCCTGCGATGAAAACTACTTGCGCTGATCCAGTGCCACGTAATCACGGATCGTTGAACCCGTGTAGATCTGACGCGGCCGGTAAATGCGGCTGGTCTCATCATCGCGCTGTTCACGCCAGTGAGCCAGCCAGCCGGGCAGACGCCCGATGGCGAACATCACGGTGAACATGTTCGTTGGAATCCCCATCGCCCGGTAGAGAATACCGCTGTAGAAGTCGACGTTGGGATAGAGCTTTCGGCTGACGAAGTAATCGTCTTCCAGTGCGACCTTTTCGAGGTTTCGAGCAATCTCGAGCAGTGGATCGTTGATGCCAAGTTCGTTCAGAACCTGTTCGGCCATCTTGCGAAGAATGGTCGCTCGCGGGTCGAAGTTCTTGTACACGCGATGACCGAAGCCCATCAGTCGGAAACCGCTGTCCTTGTCCTTGGCCTTCAAGACATACTTCTTGTAGTCACCACCATCGTCGTGAATCATCTGGAGCATTTCCAGAACGGCCTGGTTGGCACCGCCATGCAGTGGGCCCCACAGAGCACAGATGCCCGCAGAGATCGACGCAAAAATGTTCGCTCGGCTGCTTGCGACAATTCGAACCGTTGATGTGCTGCAGTTCTGCTCATGATCCGCATGCAGGATCAGAAGCATGTTCAGAGCTTTCACCAGCACCGGGTTGATTTTGTATTCTTCAGCCGGCACTGCGAACATCATGTGCAGGAAATTCGCACAGTAGGACAGATCATTGCGAGGATAGACCTTTGGCTGACCTACGGACTTCTTGTACGCGTACGCAGCGATCGTGCGCACCTTGGCGATCAGACGTACAATATTGACGTCTGACATGTCGTCTTCAGTACCGGGATAGTAAGTCGACAGTGAAGCAACCATTGCCGAGAGGATCGCCATCGGGTGAGCATTCGGCGGGAACCCCTCGAAGAACTTCTTCATGTCTTCGTGGATCATGCTGTGGTAAGTCAGCTGAGCACGAAAGCCCTTCAGCTGTTCCGGAGTCGGCAGCTCACCGTACAACAGCAGGTAGGCCGTTTCCACGAAATCGGACTTTTCCGCCAGCTGTTCAATCGGGTATCCGCGGTATCGCAGAATGCCTTTGTCACCATCGATGAAGGTGATCGCACTCTTGCATGCTCCGGTGCTGTTGAATCCAGGGTCCATCGTGATGGAGCCAGACTGGCCGAGCAGCTTTGTGATATCAATGGCTGTCTCGTCTTCAGTGCCCTTAATGACAGGCAGGTCGTAGGATTTTCCGTCCAAAGTCAGGCTGGCCGTTGCCATGATGATGATGGTCCCTGCGAACGAATTTTGGTGTGAAGAGTTTGCTGCTGTCACCGCACCTGCCAGGCTCACCGGTATCGCCACGGAAGACAGCTTGCTGAGGAATGGACTACGGTATCACGAGCATGGCAAAAGTAAACTCTCCACGGCCTGTTGCTCATTTCCGGAAGCGTTTTATTCTGCATGTACGGCTCATAATCATCCCTGTCTGCCCCAGATCAGCCATCTCGATCAGAATCGATCAGCCGCAGGTTTGCGAGGACCGGGGAAATCTGAAAAAACACTGGCGACCGGCCCCGGTTTGATCGCCCAGTCGGTAGCATAGCTCGGATGACTGCTTCCTTATGATTTGCAGTCCACAGCCCAATTCGAAAGCTGATTCCGCATCCTCAGGGCGACAGGGAAAGAAGGGGCTGAGTTGAATCACTCCAGGGAGTGTATTAGATTTTCTCCCATATCGTCCGGGAAACATTCGAGTTCGTTCAACGTTGCTGAGAGATCTTTTCCTATGGCAGATGCTTCCATCACGGGACAGGTTCACCTGATCGAACCGACCAAGTCCTTTGGCCAAAAAGGCTTTCGAAAGCGTCTCGTCGTTCTCGAACAGGTCCGAGGCAAGTTTACCAATTATGTGCCTCTGGATTTTATCGGTGATGCCTGCGATTCGGTCGATGACCTGAAGACCGGAGACACGATCCGGGTTACCTACCGTCTGTCCGGTCGCAAGTGGCAGCGGGATCCCGACAGTGAAGTGAAGTTCTTCCTGAGCGCCGAAGCGGTGGGATTTGAATTTGCCGATAAGCCGGGGACAAAGAAGTCACCCGCCAAAGCTGCACCGGCTGAAGACGAAGAGTTCGAAGAGTTCGGTCCGGATGACGGGTCCGCGCCGTTCTAAATTCTCCGTCTTTGATCTTCTGTCTGTCTCGGCCACACGGGTGCTGGCACTATGGAAGCAGGCTGTCCCAACGAGATCTGTCTCGATGCTGGATCATCCGCTTCCGGTGACTTCAGCCACGATGCGCCTCGGCGAGGACTGTTCCAGTCTGCTGGCAGCTTCCTTCGCCGGCTTGGCAACACTGCGGTGGATTTCCTGGTCCCGCCTCGATGCTGTCTGTGCGGTCGTACGGATCAGGAATTTTCCGTCAAAGGAATTTGCTACTGCGATGAATGCTCGACGTCTCTGAGCCCTGATCCGATCAACCGCTGTGAACGATGCGGCGCGGAAGCAGGTCCGTTTGCGTCGACAACCTCCGGGTGTACTCATTGTCGCAATCGCAGTCTGAAATTTCGGTCGGTGGTGTGTCTTTCCATGTACGAAGGGACTTTGAGGAAGGCACTGCTGTCAGCGAAGTGGTCGTTTTCAGCAGTCCCGATGAAGTCTCTTGCCCGACTTCTGGTCTCTGCCCGTTTCGATGAACTGGCAGAGCTGAATGTGGATCGCGTCATTCCGATTCCACAGCACTGGCGGCAGAGAATGGTTCGAAACTTCAATCCCGCCATTGTGATTGGCGAAGAAGTAGCTGGCAGGCTCGGCGTCCCGTGCGACGTCCACCTTCTGAAGAGGTCTCATCGGACACGTCCGCAGAAGCGAGTGTCAGTCCAGCAGCGGTTTGAGAACCAAAAAGGGACGCTGTCACTGCGCGACTCGCACCTTGTCAAAGGGGAACGAATCCTGCTGATTGATGATGTTTTGACAACGGGCGCCACCTGTTCCGAAGCCGCTGTATTGCTGCGACGGGCCGGCGCGGCGGAATGTCATGTCGCGGTACTTGGTCGCGTCCTTGATCACTCCGCATAGTCTCGACTGTGGCGATCTTCTCGAACCGAAGTTCGTATTCCATCACTCCGTTTTGCTTTGCTCACCGCGTTGTGCCAGAATCCCCTCGTGGCGAAGTCAGCCGACACGATTGCAGGCGACAGGCAGTTGTTCACGGAATGTGAAGTGGCAAGCGGTGACAAAGAAGCAACAGGCAGTGAAGACGGCCCAACGGAATCGGGGCCAGTGCTTTTCCCTGCGCCGGAGATGGTGATACTGGGCACTGGAACGAGCATCGGTGTTCCGGTGGTGGGCTGTGAATGCAAAGTTTGCCAGTCGAACAATCCTCGGAATCGTCGCATGCGAAGCGGCGTGCTCGTCCGCGCGCCGTACGGAGAATTCGTGATCGATGCCGGTCCGGAGCTGCGACTGCAGCTTGTCAGGGAACGGGCCAAACTGGTGCGAGCGGCCATCATGACGCATGCTCACGCTGATCACATCATGGGCATGGACGATCTAAGGATCTTTGGATATCGCCTGGATGCAGCCGTTCCCATCTACTGCGAACAGGACGTCGAACAGTCAATTCGGCAGACTTTCTCTTACGCATTCACTGATCCGGAAACTCATGCTCACAAATACGCTGCGCCTCGGCTGCAGTTTGAACGAGTCGCGGACCAGGTCCCGTTCCGACTTCTTGGGATGACTGTCCTCCCACTGCGAATGAAGCATGGTCGACTTCCTATCCTGTCTTACCGCTTCGGCAATGTGGCGTTCTGCACCGACGTTTCCACGATGCCCGCATCCAGCAAGGAACATTTGCGGGGACTGGATGTCCTTGTGCTGAACGCGCTGCGAAAGGAACCTCATCCCACTCACCTTCACCTCGACGCCGCGCTCAACCTGATTCATCAGCTCCAGCCAAAGCAGGCATGGCTGACTCACATGTCCCACGAAGTCGATTACGAAGACCTCGAACGAGAACTTCCGCCGCATGTACGACCTGCCTACGACGGCTTGAGAATCCCCATCAAACCCTAGCCCCCCAACGTGGCTCGTGTCTCCGACGCGAGCAACCTTGTTCACAGATCGTCAGATCGACGTGAGGCCTCGGCACGCTGACCTCGTTCTCGGGCGAGCGGCAGAAGGAACTGAGCGATGATGAAGAGCACCAGTGGGGTCATCCACAGAACACGAATGACGTACCATGCCCACTGGGGAAGTTCGAGCAAGGCGCCGGCCACAAGGTATGCGATCGTGCTGACAAACAGCCACGTCAGCACGCCACAGCCGATCGCGGTCATCTGGCTCTTAAAGACGCTCTTCTCGCTGCCCGTTTCAAAGTGAACATCGACCGTTCGTCGCCTCCGGATCGATTTCTCGACCGCTTCGCACAGTTCCAGTGTTGTGGAAAACGCATCGAGTGCTGCATTGCAGGCTTCCCGGCTGCCGCAAAGAGTCTGAATTCGGCTGACGCGGGACATCGAGCTCAACGCCAGCTGCTTCGACTGTCCGTTCGCAAACATCACATGAAGGATTGGCGCTACCTGTGAACCAGCAGTCCCGCCAGCAGCAGCCGGGCGAAGGGTCAATGTTGCCGGCGGCAATGCGGACTCAGCCGCGGGCTGGGCGCTCAGCGTAATCAGTCTCGAAAGCAGACCTCCATTCGGAGCTCGACTGTCGAGGCAGGTCACCTGTGAGTATTTGAAACCGCTGGCCGCAAGAACGTCGAGCCCGCATCGAACGCCGTCCCGCAGAGACGCTTCGTCCGTCGCAACCAGTTCCATTTCCAGCCGCAGTTGAACGACGTCGTTCGGACTTAGGTCCAGTGAGTTCGACGTGAACGCAAGATCCTGAAGATGCCATCGGCCCAGGCATGGAATGATGGCTGTCTGCGATTCGTCAAACACGAGGTGCAGTTCAAACGACAGCGCCGGTGACGATGTCAGTGCCGGTGGAATCACCACCACATGCTGGTCGGCCTGACAGGCAGCCCGCGCGAGTCGCAGGATCTCGTCCGGATCCGTGACAGCAAGCACCAGAATGTCAACACCGCTTCCGGTCAGCAGATCTTCCGGCTGAGCAACCGTTCGAACGGGCAGCCCTGCACCGGAGACTCTCTGCAGCAATTCATCGGAAAGCACCGCAGCCGACACCGTCTGAGTTCGATCCTGAAGAAGTTCCTGCACCAGATCGAACGCGGCAGGATTGGATCCGATGATCGCAAATTTCATGACTCGCCCGTTTGTTCAGCAAACCATCGATGACAGGTACCGATTCCACTGAGGGCAGCATAGGGCGGCCACATCGCGGCGGCATCCTTGTGGTCCATCATTCATTGAATTCGGGAAATTCCATCTCGTCGTCAGCGGCCTTCTCCGGCTCCGCTTCTTCTTTTGACTCCGGCTGATTCCCGTTTTGAACAGACTTTGCGTACTGAATCACAGGGGCCACAAAGAGTTTTCCGAGTCGAACGACTTCCTTCACCACAAGCATATTCTGGCCGAAGAGGGCATGAGACTGTTTTGCCGGGATCGCCACAACGTCCAGTTTCCTGCGGGACGCGAGAAGTCGGATGGTTGCCAGTTCGTGCCAGTGACTGACAAACGCAAGTTGTCGCTCTTCCCCCAGTCCCACAGCGTCCGCTGCTTCCAGTGCTGCTTCGGGAGAAGTTCCATCGCTGTTCTGGATCACGTCTGCTTCCGGTACACCAGCCGCGATCGCCGCTTCAGCCAGCGCAGCCGCAGTCACCGACTCTTCTGCCGCCGCGGAACTGCAAATCAGGAGTTTCTTTGCCCAGCCATCTGTAACCAGCCGCGCGGCCGTCTCGATGCGATCCTTGAGCGCCTCGGAAATCGATCCATCGCTTTCCGCAGGCAGGCTCGTCACAACAACAATCGGAAGTGCCTTCTGAGAATTCGTGTCAGAGACTCCGCCTGACTGGATCGACACCACCAGGAAAGCAAGCACGGAAATCGTTGAGGCAAACAGAATCGCGAGCAACGACGATCGCCCTCGAACATGAACCGAATTGCCCGCGATGACTCCAAAGCCCGCCACAGCACAGATCAGCATCAGCCCAAAGGGTTTGAGCATCGCGGTCGCTCTGTCGACTTCCGGAAGTTGCTTCTGGATCACCAAAATCCGCCACGCGCAGAAGCCGCCAAGAGTCAAAAGAGTTCCCATCGTCGCCAGCTGAACAGGCCCCGGCAATGCAGGACGCATCGCGAACAAAAGCAGCGACGGAACAGCGATGGCAAGAATCGCCGTGCTGGCAGTCTGATTCAGCGGACTGAAGGAACAGAACCAGTTCTGAACCGAATTTGTGCCAAGCGTCAGCACTTCGATCAGGTTCAGAGCCAGCAACAGAGCCAGTCCCAGCGCAGCCCCGCGCGATACGGCCATCCAGCCTGGTGCCGGAGCGTTGTAGAAGCGATTCAACTGAGCACGATCGTTCTTCAAATTTAGATCACCCGCTCGCAGGTAGAGCAACGAAGCTGCAGAACACGGAGAGAACGCTTCAAAATGTCCATCAGCGCCTTATCGCAAACCACAGCAGAACCAACGCAGCATAGTTCATGGAAACCAGCAGCAAAAGAGTGATCCAGGTTGCTCGTTAACTGCACGCCATGAAGGGGCACGCCGCGTTTGGTGGCACTTCGAGTCTTCTGGGCATAGCATCGTCGCCTGAGTCTCACCAGACCTGCCGAAAACCACATCGAGTTTGAGCCATGGCGAAAAAATCTGCACGGAATGAAGACGCTCCTCCTGTCAGCGCGCAGCCCGCGTCGACGACCGATGCAGCAAGAACGGGGCAGCGTCAATCTCCTCCGGCTGAAGAACGGTATGCTCTGGAACTGGCATTCCTTCGTCAGTGGTACAGCGGACCAAAGCCCGCAGGCTGGGTTCTTTCACCTCAGGCCGTTGTGACCTTCATCTGTGGCAGTCGTGGGGAGACGCTGAGACGCGAAGGGGGGCCTGGTGTCGACGTTCCCGAATCGATGGTGATCCCGGAAAAGTTCGTCGGCGAACGCTCGCTGGTGGAACGATGCGTTGTCACGCTCGCTGGCGAACGAGGATTGCTGCTGACCGGGGAACCCGGCACGGCCAAATCCATGTTGTCGGAGTTATTGAGTACGGCCATTTCGGGCAACAGCGCACTCACGATTCAGGGAACGGCTGGCTCAACGGAGGAGCATCTGCGCTATTCGTGGAACTACGCGATGCTGCTCGCCCAGGGGCCCGGCGAATCCGCTCTGGTCCCTTCTCCCATGCTGACAGGCATGAAGCGAGGACAGATCGTGCGAGTTGAAGAAGTGACTCGCTGCCTTCCTGAAGTGCAGGATGCTCTGATCTCAATCCTCTCCGAACGTCGGATGATGATCCCGGAATTGAGCGGTGATGCAGGCTGTCTCTTTGCTGCTCCCGGATTCAATGTGATCGCGACCGCCAATCTTCGGGACAAAGGAGTCTCTGAGATGTCCGCAGCTCTGAAACGCCGGTTCAATTTTGAAGTGGTCGCTCCGATTTCCGAACACCATCGAGAAGTCGCTCTCGTACGGCGTCAGGCAGGAAGCCTGCTCAGCGAATCCGGAATCTCGTCCGAGATCGATGAAGGTTTGCTGGATGTCCTTGTCACGACGTTCCGCGATCTGAGAGAAGGTCGAACAGTCGAAGGCTGGGCGATTGAAAAGCCCGGCTCTGTCATGAGTACCGCGGAGGCCGTGGCCATCGCGGCCTCGATTGGCAGACAGACCGTGTACTTTCCGACGCAGAAGGATCCGTTAAGCCTCATCCCCGGAATGCTGCTCGGTGCCGTTCTCAAGGATGACCCGCAGGACCGCGCGAGATTGCTGGCGTATTGGGACAGCGCGGTGAAGCGGCGAGCCGAACAGTCACGCAGCTGGCAAAGGATGCTGGAGCTGCGAGGCGACCTGATGGCAAAGTAAGCCCGTGCGCATCGATGCGTAGTGGATCTCGCCAGAGATCGCGGAGCTTTTCTCGTCAAAGGCCCCACTGCTATCGTCGCTAAAGATCCGTCCATTTCCATGAGTGAAGGAACTCTGGCGAGTTCCACGACACAGGGTTGAGTCCGGAATTTCGCTTTGAAAGCCCTTCACTGTGAGCGAAACAGCGGGAAGCTGGCTCGGACATCTCCGCCGAAACGCTCAAATTCCCGCAGTTTGGTTCCCACGGGCAGGAAATTCCGTCAGTCAGCCCCCAAAATCGCCGATCATCCCTGCCGAGGTGTATAGCCGGAGATACGATCCTGCGGTACTCTTCCCATCCGCCGCATGCGGAACGGTTTACGATCTGAATGCGGCCCGAGTTGACAGGTTTTTTCCACGGATTTTTCGCTTCACGGAGCGACGGCTCGATGACGATTTCCATGACAGATTACTTCCGCACCCGACAGTCGGACCGGAAGAAGGAAACTCGATACATCAACGTTATCAATAAGGACAACTGCACGTCGTGCAATTCCTGCGCGACCGTGTGTCCCGTTGATTGTATCTACGAGGTTGTCAGTCCGATCCCGTCGGAAAGCTACCACCAGATCGATACCAGTCGATGCATCGGCTGCCAGATGTGTTATCGATCTCCCAATGACAGCTCTGACTTCTACCAGCTGACGATCTGCCCATGGAACGCGATCGACATGCTGCACAACCCGAACATGAAGCCTGACGACGTTTCCGTCTGGGCTCCCTACTATCGTGGATCTTCCAGCGACATTCCATGGTCGAAGCTCGAAGAGTATGGCTACCAGCTGTTTCTGGACGGTGAGGTTTACCTTCCAGCAACCGAAAAGGCTTTGCATCGAATCTTCCAGCTGTTTCAGGAAGAAGCATGGATGTACAGCGAAGCCGACAATATCCGCATCGTCCAGGTTGAGACGAAAGAAGGCGAAGGCTTCATTCGCTACCGCGCGACGGAAGAAGGTCGCGAACTTCTGGACTGCGTGTTCAAAGGCTGGAAACGCATCTTCATGGACTAGTCCTGTCCCAACGTAGTGGAACTCACCAGAGTTCCTTCCTCAGCGGCATGCAACAGGAAGTCTGGCGACACAAAGCGGCCGAATAGCCAACGTAGTGGAACTCACCAGAGTTCCTTACCGAGCGGCGTGAAGCAGGAAGTCTGGCCACACAAAGCGGCCGAATAGCCAACGTAGTGGAACTCGCCAGAGTTCCTTTCCGAGCGGCGTGAAGCGGGAAGTCTGGCGACTTCCACTACGGAACTCAGCCACACCCTTCCGCCATTTACGCCTGATCGCGTTTGGATATGATTGTCCGCCCGCCGGTGCTTGCCCGGTGGACAGGCGATCGGAGAACACGGGCGAATCGGGAGCGGTTGGATGAGCAATGAGAATGAGCCGGAAATTGATCAGCAGCTTCAGGACCTGCAGCGGCGTGCGGGAGATCTAATCCCGGAATGCAAATTTGCCAGCTCCTCAAAGCTCTACGGTGAACTGCGACGCAGGGGGCGTTCTGAACACCGGGCTCATTCCTACGTCTGGGGGACATTCTTCCAGATGGACCAGGCTCAGTATCTGCTCGATTTTCAGACCATGCGGGAACGAGCCATTGAGCTGATCGCGCTGCTGGAGGATGAAGAGAAACTCCGGCAGATTCAGGCGGACTTTCCACGCGAGCAATACGATTACCTCGTGTACTCGATGAGCTCCTGTGCCTATGAGAACCTTGCCGAAGCGACGGGCCAGCTCGAAGGTTACAACTCGGAAGGGATGCATGCCTGCATCGCGGATGGAATTCAGATTTGCCGACGAACCGGAAAGACCGGTTGCGTCAGCTGTTTTCGCGAGTATGCCTGTGACGTTTACATGTCGGCGGATGATGCTGACATCGCGGCACATCAATGCCGTTTGGTCCGTGACCACGAAGGCAGCTGGTCAGACCGTGGTGACCGTCGATGGCTCGCAACTGTCAAACTTGCCTGGCTGGACGCGCTGAATGGAAAGCTGCAGGAAGCGCTGGCAACCTGCGAAACGGCCCTCGAACTCGCGACGGCAGAATCTGTCTCGCTGAAGTACGAAGCACGCGTTCGAATCCTTCTGGTCCGAGATGCGATCCTGATTGAGTCCCGACAGCCGCCAAAGCTCCGGGACGACGAAGCATTCGCAACCTTTCCCGGCCCGGGGGAATGTCCGATCTTTGAATTGCAGATGGACTTGAACAACGCATTGCTGGCGACTCATGAAGGTCGATTTGACGAGGCCGCACGCGTCCTGAGTCAATGGGATCAGCGACTTCAAAAATGCGGCGGAACCCATTTGTGGTTCGAAACCCGGCTTCGACTGATCGCGAACAAACTTCTCGCCGGTGATCGAAAGCAGGCCGAGTCGCTGGCACGGCAGCTGGAACAGAGAGCGCGCACAGCGCATGACTATCTCGCGCTGCGTCGTCTTGAAACTTTGCTGGATGCAGAAACAGTTTCGCCGCTTGCCCCGCTTGTCATTCCGAAAGCCGCTCGAAAGATCTCTGCCGAACCGACGGCGACGGATGATCGGGCTGCATCCGCCGCATCTCCGCCGGACGAAGCATCCTCGCCCGAACCAACTCCCCTGGCCGCAGAACTTGAGTCTCTGCGAAACCGCATGACGGCGTTCATGCAGGATCCAAGCGAAGAGGAATTCAACAGCATTCGCAATGACGTGCTTGCTTTTGACGCGACGCAGGCGAGTCATGCGGACGATGCCTGCGGTTTGATTCATATTATGGGTTACCTCGTGGGAGCCGGTGACGACGGCGAGAAAGTCTGGAAATGGGCGAATTCTCTCGTCGCTCCTCACCGTGAACACGCGGTCGCTCTCTCAGTGCTCGCTACTCTCGGCGATGCTCTTCGCGGCAGCGGCAATGAAGAGATGGTGGAGAAAATCACTGCTGAGCGAACGGAGCAGCTGCATCGAAAGGCGATGGAACTCGATCCCGGCAGACCTCGCAACTTCCTGCGGGCCGGTGATCACTTCATGAGCCTGGATAACCATGGTGAAGCAGAACGCTGTTACGCGCGAGCATTTCGACTGGACCGGCAGGATGGCAACATCGTGCGACGGCTGGCAGAACTTTATAAAGGCACTGATCGACCGCGCGACGCCCTGCATGTGCTGGACCTGAGTCTGCGCGAGGGTTGTGAAGATGCTCAGGCGGCCTTCGACGCGGCGATGCTGGCATTTCGTCTTCAGCAGTACGATGCCACTCTGACGTATCTCGACAAGTACGAGTCGACTGCGGGTGAAGTGGCATGGACGAACTACTATCGCAGCGTTTGCCATTACGAACAGGCCGACTTCGAAAAGGCAGTTGAATGCGCTGACCGTGAATGCAAAATTGTTGAGTCAGATGGGTGGCATCTTCAACTGATGCGCGGCGTGTCGCTCGCCCGAATGGGCCGCCGCGATGACGCAATGAAGCAGATTCATACCGTCATGGAGACACCGCTCTACGAAGTGGATTTTCTGTCTCCGATTGGACTCATGGAACTGCTCCAGCGTCTGGCGGTGGTTGCAGAAGATGTCCTGCAGGATGCCGAACTTGTCGCTCAAATCGAACGTCGACTCCTGCGAGCCGGCTTGATGCCGGAATCCTGGTTTCAGCATGCTCGGGAATCGGCAGGAAATGAACCTGTTGAAGGAATTCGACTGTTTCGCTGCCTCGTCTTTCAGCCACTGAACGAGAACTGGTCAACAGATCCAGACCGTCAGTTTGATCAGGAACAATGGACAAGTTATCTGACCGAATGGGGAGTGCTCGCGACATCTGAAGAAGAGGCCTCAGAAATCGCTCTGAAGTACCAGGCCATGTGTGCAGATCTTCCGGCTGAAGTCCGCGAGATTCTTCCCGGTGACGATACCTACACCGACGTCATTGGCCCCGTCTGGCAGGCCGCTCGCTTCAATTCTGAAGATGGTGAAATGCCAATCACCGACGACTCAGACATGCCCTGGGACGAATCCGAAGACGAATAAAGTAGCACAAAGTCGCTCGCGTCTCCGACGCGAGAACACACTCGCTATCTCTCAATGGTCCATCAAGTCTCGCTCGGCAGGAATGGTAGAGTTGGTCCGCGTCGGAGACACGGGCTACATTCGACACGCTCCCGGTGTTCAGTCGGTGTTCAGGTGTTTGCTGTTCCGTCCGCATAGAACGACTGTGCCGCGATGTGTCAGAACTTTGTGACACTCGTTGCTTTTGCCCGTAAACTCGTGAAAATGGGAAACAAATTCGGGCTGCGCAGGGCTTCTGATGGAATCTGTGTCTGCTCACCCACTTCGAGTTTCCGGTACCATGGAAGCGGCTTCTGGCCTCTATGTGACTGGCAACAGCCGAAAACTTCAGCTGAGTGGCGGGCTGAGTGGCATGTTCGTTCACCTGCCGGAGTTTCCACTGTGCCTGGCAACCGATTGATACTCTGGATCCTGCTGATCATTGCATCAACCGCCGTACCTGCTGCGGGTCAGGAAGCGACGAAAGCCGAGTCTGTTCCATTGGCGATTCCGAGCGTTGTTGTTCAGGACGGGACGGTCGTAGCAACTCCCACAGCGCCGGCGACGGCACCTGTGTCGCAGGAAGCCGAAAAGAAGCCGGACGAAACCGCGGCGACTCCTGGCTCGACACCGTCCGCCGAGAAGAAGCCGGATGATTCTGCGGGCGCTGCCACAGTGAGACGGCCGCCTGCCGAAAAGTATGTTCCGCAGCCGATCGACCGGGAGATTCGAAAGCATCCCGACGGCACAGTCACTTTCAATGTCGTGGGTCAACCGTGGGAGCCAGTTCTTCAGTGGCTTGCTGATGCCTCGGCACTGTCGCTGGACTGGCAGGAACTTCCGGGCGATTCGCTGAATCTGATCACGACGCGCGAATACACGATGGAGGAAGCACGGGACCTGATTAATCGGCACCTGCTGACTCGCGGTTTCACCATGATCGTGAATGGCGAAATCATGTCGATTGTCCGAACGAAGGACATCAACCCGGCAATCGTCAAACGAGTCACTCCGGATGAACTGGAGGCGCTGCCGGACCACACGATTTGCAAAGTCTCCTTCGATTTGGACTGGCTGATCGCTGACGAGGCCGTTGATGAACTGAAGCCGATGCTCAGTTCCGCCGGGCAGATTCACAAGCTGAGCCGCACGAATCGCCTTGAGGTGATTGATACGGCCGTCAGTCTTCGCCAGCTTTGGGATCTGCTGAAGGCCGAACAGTCCGATCAGGGTGAAGAGCAGCTCGTGCAGGCGTTCCGACTGAAGTATCGCCGTGCAGAAGATGTCATTCGGATGCTTCGAGACCTGCTCAAGATTCAGGATTCCTCCGGCGTGCCGACCGAAGGCATGCAGGGAATGGACCCCAACATGGTCATGCAGATGATGCAGCAAATGCAGCAGGCCATGCAGCAGGCGTCCCAGGCAGGTGCCGGCGGAAATCAGGCAAAGCAAAAAGTGGAAACGCGCCTGGTTCTGAATCAGAAGGAGAACATGATTCTGGCCCAGGCAGCACCGGACCAGATGGCCGTCATTCGAAAAGCAATTGAGCAAATCGATGTCGAAGCGGATCCTGGTTCAACGCTCCTGCAGAACATCAATCGCATGAAGGTCTATCGGCTTGAATCCATTGATCCTCAAACGTTGGCAGACCTCCTTCAGCAACTCGGAGATCTTGACCCGGGCACAGTGCTGAAGGTCGACAAAAAGAAGCGATCGATTATCGCCTGGGCAACACTTGCCGATCATCTGACAATCACAACGCTTGTTGAAAAACTGGACCAGTCGTCACGTGATATCGAAGTGGTCGCACTGCGACGGCTGGACGCAGAGTATGTCGCGGGAACGATTCGCCTGCTGATGGGCAATCAGGAAAACGAAGACGACGACAGTTCCGCTCGTTCGCGTTACGGCTTCTTCGACTTTGGAATGATGAACCAGCAGGTGGCGGAAGAGCCAAAATTCCGAGTCGAAGCGGACATTGAGAACAATCGCCTTCTGGTGTTTGCAAACAACATCGAAATGGATGAGATTCGCAGGCTGCTTGTCAAGCTGGGTGAGTTGCCTGATCCCAACGCGGCTGACGAAGGGATTCGAGTCTTCGAAATTGCTCCGGACGAAGACCTCGAGCAGATGAAATTGCGGATTCGTCAGTTCTGGAAGCGAGGAAATCAGCTGGACTTTGATTTCCCGGTACCTGAGCCGGTGGAGAATTCCGGAGAGTCACAGACGGGCTTTTTACCTGATTCACAGGACCTGATCACGGCAGCCGCACGACAGAGTGACAAAGGTCTGCCGGGAGAAGCTCGAAGCCGCGTTCGAATCTGGAATGGCCGCCGGACTCCATCCGCCGCTGAACGTCGATTCGACGCGTTCGTGCAGGCGTCTGAGAAGCAGGCCAAAGCGGCAGCAGCGAACGCTGTACCATCGGCAAAGGGTGACGCGGCCGATCGGCGATTGTTGACCAGCTTCAATGGCACACGCGATGAACGAAGTTCTGCCGAAAAGAGTGACAACGATCGAAGGGCAACTGCAAGGACGGTGTCTGATGCGGATCGAAATGGTAATGATCGATCCGACACTCAGCCGGACAATGATTCAATTCGATTGTCATTGACCCCTGACGGAAAGCTGCTGGTGTCGAGCACTGATCCGGAAGCTCTGGCTGAGATGGAGACGATCCTGCTTCAGCTGGCACAGCCACGTCGAAATTACAAATTGTTCCGACTCAAGTATGCAACTCCGTCGTGGGTCGCGCTGAATCTGAAGGACTTTTTCAAGGCGGATGAGCAAACGAAATCATCACTGGACTACGATCCATTCTGGGGCCTGGTGCCGTCACAGAAAAAGACCCGAGGAAAAGCAACGCTGGGGCAACGGCGTCAGCCGCAGTTTATTTCGGACAATTTCACCAGCACCATTCTGGTCCGGGATGCTGACGCGCGGCAGTTGAAGACGATCGAAGAACTCATCGCGATTTATGACGTCCCGGAACCGGCTGACAGCCGCTCCATGCGCGAGACGACGATCTTCCGGCTGAAGAACGCGCGTGCTTCTGTTGTCGCCGCGGCAATCAAAGATGTCTTTCGCGATCTACTCAGTTCGAACGACAAAGCCCTCGAGTCGAACGACAAGAATCAGCGACCGTCCAGCAGCGGACTCGTCACGTTTCTTCCTGGCAGTTCAAAAAAGGAAGGAGAAGACGATGAGGAACCGATCCGCTTCAAGGGGCTGTTGTCGATCGGGATCGATGACACATCCAACACTCTGATCATCTCCTCCGCCGGATCCCTGATGGAAACAGTCACCGAACTTGTCGAAGCACTGGATGAAGCAGCCGATACGTCCTCGGTTGTGCAGGTGATGAAGGTCGACAAGTCCGTCGACGTGAAGCTGATTGAGGAACGCCTGAGAAAGCTGATGGAATCGCAGCTCAGTCCCAAAAGCCCCCAACCCGGCCAGCCCGGCATCCCTCCAAATCAACCCAACGGCGACATCCCCGGCGCTGTTCAGGAAGCTGCCCCATCCGTTGTCGTTCCCAACTGAGTCGCAATGTTGGGCTGAAAACAGCACGACAGGGTGCACGAAGAGGCGGGCAACGACTGAGGACAGTCGTTTTACACTGGACTCAGGTGCGGCCGGGCAAAAAGATGGCGGCCTGGTCCGTGCCTTATTCGCGTCAATTCGCAGGCATTCGCGGTTACGAAATGCGTTAGTCACAGAAGAATCGCATACCGGGCAGCTAACGCAGTCCCGCTCGTGCGCCTGTGAAGGCGATTGAACAGTCAGGTGAGAGTCCTGACCAGAGCATCGTTACCGCTCTGCAGCCGAAGGTAACTGCGTTTTCGAAAGAAAGGGTGGGAGGCAACTGGAGGCGGAAGGACAGTCTGTAACACAAGTGAACTCGATTCGGCCAAGCCTGTCGGGGAGCTAGCGAGCATACGGCGAACCCCTGACCTCACGCGATCACCCAGACGAGGCCCGACTCCGGGCGGCGGAGTGACATCCGCAGGTGAGTGAGGCGGCTCGCACGGTAACGAAACCGGTAACGTCTCAAACCGAGGCGAGCGAAATGGCAGTAAGGTGCACGGAGACGGAATGTCCAGAAGTTCAATCGCGATAAGCAGGGAGACCTCAGCAGCGCGCAGGCGACTGATGCGGCTCGGCTGAGGAGTCAGAGCCTTCATAGTAGTGTTGACCGACAGGAACCAAACCTGTCGCGAGCGAAGGAGGCAGGAAGGTAGATTCGGAAGGACCAGGACACATGAGAAGAAAAGCGAAAGCCTCTTTACCAGACCGAGTGCCGTTTTCGGCTATACCGTCTGGCGAGACACCGGACATTCGCCGGTGGGCTCAGCGTGTAGTCTGGACTGACCGAATGTTGACGACACTTTTAGACAACAAAGTGAAAGGAGGCCGATGGCACGCACTGATTGACAAGGTCTACGCTGAGCTGAATCTCTTCACGGCCGCTGTGAAGGTGACCGGGAAGAAGAAGGCCGGGGGAGTAGACGGTCAGAGCTGCGAGGAGTTCAAAGCGGATGTGCGTATGGAAATACGGCAACTCAGCGAACAGCTCAAAGCCCGGACCTATCGCCCAGCGGCGGTTCGTCGAGTCCACATTCCCAAACCAGGCCGAACGAAACTCGTCCCCTGGGTATCCCGACAGTCCGCGATCGCGTCGTCCAGCGGGCGATAGTGAACGTGATCGAACCGATCCTGGATCACCAGTTTCATGAGCGCAGCTTCGGCTTCCGCCATGAACGTGGAGCTCATGACGCCCTGCGCGTTGTCGAGCAAAAGCTTCAGGCCGGCTACGTTTATCGTGGTCGATGCGGACCTGAAATCCTACTTCGACACGATTCCGAAAGATCGCCTGCTGGCCTTAGTCAGCGAGCATATTTCGGACTCACGGATGCTGGAGCTGATCAAGCTGTTTCTTGATCAGAATATTCTGGAAGAACTTCGCGAATGGACGCCGATCGCCGGTGTTCCCCAGGGCGCGGTTCTTTCTCCCGTGCTGTCAAACCTGTACCTCAACCCACTGGATCATCAGATGGCCGCTCAAGGTTTTGAGATGGTGCGTTACGCGGACGATTTCATCGTTCTGTGTCGCAGTGCCAGCGAAGCCGCGGAGGCTCTCGAGCGGATCACTGCCTGGGTCGCTGCTGCCGGTCTGACACTGCATCCGACGAAGACGAAGATCGTTGACAGTCGCGTTGAGAGCTTTGCGTTTCTTGGTTACTCGTTTCGTGGGGACCAGATCTATCCTCGTCGCGAGAGCCTGGCAAAGATGAAGACGCGCATCACAACCCTGACGCCTCGCAAGCGTCCTGGTTCGATGGAGCAAATCGTGGCGGAACTAAGCAGCGTGTTAAAAGGCTGGTTCGGCTACTTCCGCCACTGTCGCTGGACGATCTTCAGGGAACTGGACGGGAAGATCCGCAGTCGCTTACGGCGTCTGCTGCTCCAACGTCACCGGAAGAATCCCCTGCGTTTACCTCGCGCACAGCGCTGGCCGAATGCCTTCTTTGCGAAAGCGGGTCTGTATAGTCTGCGCGAGGCCCACTTTCGTTTCGCTCGATCCGTCCCCGGCAACTACTGACCGGAAAGCCGTATGCGGGAAAACCGCCCGTACGGTTTGGAGGGAGGGGAGACCGGAATCAACCGGTCTTCCCTACCCCTATGCCGAAGGCAGGTGGAGTTGCCGGGTAGCACACCTGAAGGGCGTGTGCCGAAGGCGCCGGAAGCCGTTGAGTGCATGCGGTATTGCCAAGAAGCGGTGTACTGGGACAACCACGCTGTCCCATCGGCTTCCGACCGCTTCGCGGCACAGGCTTCACCTGTGCTACCCGACGTTCACAGGCTGCGAGCGCCTTTGTGGGCGTACTGATTCGGCGCTGAAACGAAAAATGAGAGGTGGAAATCCTCTCATTCTTCAGTCTTTTCACGAGCGTCCCTGGCGGGATTCGAACCTGCGACCTTCGGTTTAGGAGTTGTTGTGAGTCTCGTCCAGCGGTTCCATGAAGTTGATTTTTCGAGGGATTCTCGTGAGATCAATCACATCGGTCCCAAGGATTCCATCACCGTGAGTACAAGTGGTGAGTACAAACAAAAACGGAGTCGAGTCCTGCCGCTTTTATTCGGGGAAGACTTCGTATTGGCAATTCGGGCAGTACAGCCACCAAACATCAGGCCCAGCATCGCTAGCGTCTAATCCGGTTTCCGACAGCGGATGCTTGCATCGCGGGCATATTCCAGTTCTCTGGCCGAATTCTTGGTCTTCCTTGCGATCTCGAGCGGACTCGACGGATTTCTCGGCTTTTTCTATAGCAGTAGCTGGAGCATTTAGCTCTCTGAACGCAGTGGACAGCTTGTCTGTGATCAAAACGAGCCGTGAACCGGTTGAAGACTGAAACTCGCTTTGCAACAGACTTGCATTCGTCAAAAACGTCCTGTCACGAGAGACAACTAAGAGATCATCTCTGACGTTTGCGAGAAGAGTTTCCCAAATCAACTCATCTCCGACTGTGTGTTTGTCGGGAGATGTAGGAGGGTCTCCAAGCAGTTTTCTGCAGCGAGCTCGCTTTATCAGATCGCCTGTAATGGGGTGGCGTTGGGCAAGACTGGCGAGTTGATCAAACGCCTGCAAAACCTGATCTTCGGTTGGTTCATTCATCCATCGTTTTACAATTTCGGCAATCTTCATTGCAGATTGGTGGGCTTGTTCACTGAGAGCTTTCCACTGTTGAAACTCAGGGAGGTCTCGAACGGCTGCGACTGTGTGTAGACTCGGTTTTGCGTTTTTTTCGATTTTTTCAAGCAGCGTCGCAAGGCACCCAACCCTGTTACGGTGAAATTCGTTGACGGTTTGCTCCGGCAGAACGACTTGAGACGCGCGTGCAATGATCTCATTGAAGGCATCAAGGCGATCAGTTGCTGATTGGTAGAAGTCAATGAATATGTTGGTATCAATATAGACAAGCATGCTCTTGAAGGGCCTTGTAAGATTGGCCACTGTAATGATTCCCTGCCGGAGAGAGTTTACTACTGGCGCGGCGGTTTGCCACTATGATGACTGCTTCGAATCCCTGCTGGCAGTGGCAGCTTTGAACAACAACGCAGCTTTGCGGCTGTGAGATTTGGTCGATACGATGAACCTACCGGGCTAGGTTGATCCCCCAAAAGCGGCCTCCGAACCGCCTGCCCGGTAACTCTTCATTCGGAATCGACTCCTCGGAAAGTCGAATCGATGAGCACGGATACCGCCGAAGCAGCTGCGTTTTACGCTGCATCCACCAACTGCGAAGCGTGGTTTGAGTCTGCTCACAAGGCTTGGGAATCAATCCCTTCCACCGGAGGCGACTGGAGCCATGTCGCTGGCCTGGTTGATCCGTTGATACGGAATTTCCAGTTGCATCGTGGCACTTTCGAACTGAACCGCCGCTCGCTGCAAGTTGCATCAAGCAAAGCTGGCCCCTGCTTCCTCCGTTTTGCAGCCATCCCGATCACATTCACCTCCGCACATTCGGCCGCGGCTGAGGGAACGAGGCGATTTCTGGCTGAACAAGTGGGAACATATCAGGCTTCTTTCCAAGTGAAGAATGAAACCGGGTGGACTCCCCCCAGCGCCGAAACACTTTTGGCAAAGTCAGACCATGTGAAGAGGGTCCTTGATCGAAGGGTCTTGGATTGGAGTGTTCGGGGGAGAGTCATGGACATCACTGATCGTCTGCGAAGGGAACGGGAGTGCTGGGCGTTTCAGGATCCGGAAAAGGCGGCCGTTCGTGAATACCTCCGGGAGAATCTCGCCAGCAAAGATTGGGAGGAGATTCGCTGGGATGCTGTCACCGTTGAAAAGCCTCTGCAATGGAAGGTTCTGTGGCAGACGATCGATCTGGGCCGAATGGTCCCGAATCCCGATCATCGGCCGATCTTCGCATTGCAGGCCCTGCAGGCGCGAGCCAACGGCCGGCCGGTTCGGTATGTGAAACTGAAACTCAGAACCGTCGCGCCGTTCGGTCCTAGCAGCGTTCAGGAACATCTTTTCGAACTGAAGGACGGTAAAGCCGTTCCGGTCGCCTTTGAACTCGAGGAAACGATTGTGGGAAGCTGGGACTCGCTGATCGCGACCAAAGAGGGAGAGGAACTCGACGTTGCTCCGACTGCCGATGAAATGCAGTGGATGGAGAACCAGAAGAGCATGCGGCAGCTGGATCGGATTTTGAGGGATGAGGTTCAGTTGCCGTAGTCATCGAAATGATGGTTGTTCACTGAGTTTGACATCTATCTCTGAGTCGCTGATATCACGTAGACTGCACCAAATTGCAGTCGGTAATCTCGAACATTTTGGAGACATCCATGGGGATCGCAACAAAAATTCAATGGTGTGATTCCACCTGCAACCCAACGATGGGATGTGATGGTTGCGAATTGTGGAATCTCAAAGCAGGCGAGCAAACCTGTTACGCCGGAGTCCTTCATCGGAGATACGGCGGTCTGGATCGTGGGTTCTCGCCGACATTTGACGAAGTGACACTTTGGCCCGAGAGGATGGCAGGCGCTGCGTCTTGGTCAGATCTGAAGGGCGTGCGGCGAGATAACAAGCCGTGGCTTGGAACGGTTCCCAGGCTGATCTTTGTTTCTGACATGTCTGATGCACTGTCAAAAGCTGTTTCCTTTGAATATCTCCGTCGGGAGATTGTCCAAGTGGCGATGTCTCCTAAAGGACAAAGGCACTGTTGGCTTTGGCTGACCAAGCGCCCGGATCGAATGGCTCAGTTTTCCAAGTTCCTTTCTGAACACCACGTTGATTGGCCATCAAATCTCTGGGTAGGAACAAGTGTCACAACACAAGTGACAGCGAGCCGAATACACCATCTGAAGAATGTTGGAAATGAGGCAACGATTCGGTTCGTATCCGTTGAGCCGCAACGAGAGAGAATTAATCTTCGAAAGCACTTGAGCAGCGTTGACTGGGTAATACAGGGTGGGGAGTCTGGGCCATCTGCCCATTGCTTCCAAATTCAGTGGGCAAAAGAGATGATTGACCAGTGCGTCTCTGCAAACGTTGCTTACTTTCTAAAACAGCTCGGTAGCCGCGTAATGTCCGGAGCGGTAAGTCAAAAGTTCGTCGATGGACACGCAGGTGATTGGAATGAATGGCCCGATGAGATTCGAGTGAGGAATTTGCCTCGGCGAGCGCTAGTCCATAGTTCACAGACGACTGCAGAAGATCGATCGGTGCGAACTCCTGAAGTAAGGGTTCGGGAGCGAATCTTGGGAAGAAAGTAACACGACAACTGGGATACGAAAACATGGGTCTGGCTGAGCAGAATCAAGAGTATTGGGCTTCGTACTCAAATTTGCAGCGTGTCAAACACGACATCATTGGAAACTATCTTCGCGGCTGGTTTCCAAAGCTGACGCTTGGCCCGAATGGAGCAAAGAAGCTGCTTTACATTGATACACATGCCGGCCGTGGTACTCATTTCTCTGGGCAATTGGGATCACCACTGGTAGCCGTAAGGGCACTTACGGAACACCGAAACCGGGACGCAATCCTGAGGAACACCAAAGTACATTTCTACCTGATCGAGAATGACCAGGAGAATTGCGACGCATTGAAAGCGGAGCTTGCGGCATTCACGTTGCCTGCAAATGTTCATGTTGAAGCAGAAACAGAGAACTGCTTTGAAATTATTGAACAACGACTGGATGAACTTGACCAAAGAAAAAAGCCTATGACTCCAAGCTTTATCTTTGTGGATCCTTATGGCTTTAAGGTTCCTGCTCGACTGCTCAGGAAGTTGTTGAGCCATGATCGCGTTGAGGTTTTTGTCAACGTAATGTGGCGTGAACTTGACATGGCGATTGCCCAAGCCAATGGGGTTCACACAGAAGTCACATTGCCGCGTGCGCGATCTCTATTTGACGACGACGACGGCTTGGAAAGTGATTACTCAAAGTTGGAGCGAAGCTTGGTTTCCGCAAGTGAACGCAGAGAGACGTTTGAGAAAACCATGGACATCGTCTTCGGCGGGGATTCGTGGAGGCAAATCAAGGCGGGTACTTCGGAAGATAGAGCCGATGAATGTGCAGAGCTCCTGCGAAAGGCAACCGGAGCTCGATGGGGCACGAGTATACGAATGCAGAATTTAGGCAGGACCAGGTATTTTCTGCTGCACCTCACGAATCATCCTGAGGGCAGAAAATGGATGAAGGACTGCATCTGGAAAGTTTGTCCTAGTGGCGAATTCACTGCAAGCAAGTCCGACAACCCAAAGCAAAAGACGCTGATCGCTGTGAAGCCGGAATTGAATCAACTGAAAGAGTGGGTCGTGTCTCACCTTCAGTCTGGAGATAAGCAGTGGTCAACATTGTCTGACCTGTTGCTGGAGGAGATCTGGCTGGACAAGCATCTGACAGACGTGATTCGGGCACTTGGCAAAGCTAAAGGAATTGTGTCCTCAACCCAGAAGTTCTTCAGGAACGCTGATCCGGTTCTCTCCCTTTCGAGGTCTTATCAGTAAGCGGGATAGGCTCTGCAGGCCGACAAGCCGGATCATCTGGCCGGTTCCCCGATTGCACTTCCAGGTGAACACTTTCAGATGGAGTGAGATTGCATGGCTGGCGATCAACCGAAGAAGCAACGCGCCGGGAAGCCGGGCGATGGTGAAGGTTCCATTTTTCAGCGGTCGGATGGTCAATGAGTCGGCCGGATCTCTCTTGGCTATTGCGAGAAGACCGGGAAGCGTCTCCACGAAAACAGTCTACGCACCGACACAAGCAGCGGTTCTGAAGAAGCTTGACCTGTTGCGCCAACAAAAGAATCGGAGCGATCAAACTCTTCTGGTCAAAGATACCCTTGGGGCCTTTCTGCTGCGCTGGCTTGAAGAAGATGTGAAAGTCAATCTGGCCGGGAAGACGTACCAGGAGTATGAACTTGCCTGCAGATTGTACGTAATCCCATTCATCGGCACCGAGAAACTGTCGAAAGTGAACGGCCAGATGCTCTCCTCCTGGCAGGCAAAGCTCGCCAAGAAGGAATTCAGTGATAACACACGGCTTCGATCAATTCGAGTTCTTCGAAATGCACTGAATCGGGCGGTGAAACTTCATCTGATCCCGTTCAACCCATGTGCGGCGGTCTACAAACCAAAGGTCGATCGAAAGAAGGTCGTCCCGCTTGAGCCGGAACAGTGCGCCACGTTGTTCAAGCTCTGTAAGGCACATCGGCTTGGTGACATGATGATCCTGGCTGCGACCACAGGACTTCGAAAGGGTGAACTCCTCGCCCTGGAATGGTCCGCGGTAAACCTTCGAGAGGGCGTTCTGATGGTCCGAGGGACTCTCGAGGAGGTGAAAGGGCAATTCCGAATCAAGCGCCCCAAAAGCGATCACGGCCGGAGAACGGTTGTCTTGGGGAATATTGCCCTCGACGCCCTGAAACGCCGGTTAGAGAAAGCAAAAGAGGAGGGATTTGACCCCTCCGTTGTCTCGTTGGTGTTCCCCAACACACTCGGCCGATTTGAGCGAAGTTCGAACTTCGATCGTCGGACATGGCATCCGATCCGAAAGGCGGCAGGAATACCTGATTCCATTCGGTTCCATGATCTCCGGCACACTGCGGCCAGTTTGATGCTGGCGGCTGGCGTCAGCATGAAAGTGGTCCAGGAGAAGCTGGGGCACAGTGACTACTTATTGACCGCCAACACGTACAGCCATTTGCTGCAGGGAGCGCAGGCGGAAGCAGCTGCTAAGGTGGATGATTTGCTGTCATCGAAGATCGATGAATAATTGATTTCACTCTGAACCTGCCGACTCGTCAGTGAGTCGCAGTCGCTGTCCTGTGCCACTCTGCAGCGCAACGAACGAAACACCAAGTTCTTTTTGAGCTTCGGCCTGCACACTTTCCGTCACTTGCTCGACGCCAGCTTCAGCCTCTTCAAGTGCCTTGCGGAATCCTTTCACAAGAACCCCAATTGCTGAATCTCCTGCAAATTCCAGCGCGCTGTTCACAATGAAGGATTTTGCAAATCGGAGACTGAATACCGCTTGGAAGTAGTTCTTTCCGCCCTTTGACTTCCGCAACGACTCCCGCAATCGTTCAAGCTGAGTTGCGGCTTTTCGGCTGTCAAGATCGGGGTCTTTCAGCAGTGCTTCTACAGCCGCAATCAGGTGGTCAAACAGGGGAGCTAACCCGTATTCTGTTCTAAATCGCTCGTAAACTGAATCGAAGTCAAACCCGGCCGGCGATTTCGTCATGAAGCTCCATTCTTGGTTTAGAATCTGTGGAGCCAAACCGCGCAAGATGTGCGCCATCTCGCTACGCGGGTCGTGATTGGACCTGAGTCGTTCAGCCGCTCTTCGTGCTTGGGTCAGCGCGTCTTGAACCCAGTGGGGAACGTGACCCGTCGGAAGATGATCACGCAATGTCTCAACACGCGTTATGAAAGTGCTCAAGGCTGGAAGTCTGGCCTGACCATGGTCGGCGCAAAATGCCTCGAAAACCTCATTCATCGATTCCTTCACGAGTGATGTTTTCTCGGTCAAGGAACTCAGGAAGACGGCAGCTGGATCAGTTGTTTCAGACACGCTTCGTCCCTGCTCACAAAGCTGGTGAGTACAAACGCTGAGTACAAACACGAAAAAAGGAGTCTCGAATTTCTCGAAACTCCAGTCTTTTCACGAGCGTCCCCGGCGGGATTCGAACCTGCGACCTTCGGTTTAGGAAACCGACGCTCTATCCTGCTGAGCTACGAGGACGTTGCGGAAAATCCGCGGTTTTGAACCGGCTCTACACCGTCGTGAGGTGTAGGATGAATCGTGGGCAGCGAGAGAAAATCCCATCGCCGCACAAGTTGGCTCAGAACGACGTGAACCATAGCCGGAAATCTCGATGTTTCCATAGGGCGCGGGCTGAGTGGCTGAAAAATCCGAGGAAAGACTTGTGGCCGGGTCAGTCAGGCAGTTTCAGACGAGCGACGCGCACTTCTTCCGGGAACCCTGTCCGCATCTATTTCAGACAGCTGGACCAAATGGCTCCGGGGGGCTCCAGGCTCGCCATTCATTCGACTCAACGCTCGGGCCAGTTCTTCATTAGCGTGACGCTCGGCATCTCAATTCACGCAACCGCGATGCAGGCGCTTTTCGATGAGGCGATTGTGGATAGAATTCGTCGACAAACATGTTCGCGGAACCTGCACAGATTCCGTCTCAACGATTACCGCTTTTTGTTTCGAGAGAACTCACAATGACAGGGTACACCGTTCATACCGGGGCTTCCAAAAAGTTTGTCAGCGGTTGGGATCGTGTGTTTGGCACCGGCACCTCCGATGAGAAATCTGCTGCAAAGGGAGCAAAAACAAAGTCGGGCAAGAAATCGACGTCGAAGAAAAAGGGGAAGAAGTAGTTCGTTCCTCGGAATCATCGAGCCTGGAGAGGTCCACGCATGTCGGAAAGTCGTCGTCCGGTGTTGTGCTCGTTCGAGAGCCGCAGGGCTTCTGAAATGGCCTCATTGATTGAGCGTCAGGGAGGAACTGCTCTGGTTGCTCCTTCGATGCGCGAATTGCCGATCGAAGAAAATCCTGTCGCTCTTGATGCCATTCGACGGATCATTCATGGCGATTTTCCGAGCGTGGTGCTGATGACGGGCGTCGGCACGGAGGCTCTCTTCGACGTCGCTCGCTCGGCGGGCCTCTTTGATTCACTCCTGGCCGCACTGCAGAAATGCACGATCATCGTACGAGGTCCAAAGCCTGTGGTAGTGCTCGGCAAAGTCGGCCTGAAGTATGACATCAAGGCTCCCGAGCCAAATACCTGGCAGGAGATTCTGACAGCGATCGACTCCGCTTCACTGAACCTGCAGGGACAGGCGGTCGCAGTGCAGGAATACGGACTTCCGAACCAGAGATTCTACGCCGCCCTCGAAGCTCGCGGGGCGACCATTACTCGTGTGCCCGTCTATCGCTGGGCTCTTCCGGAAGACGTTGGTCCTCTGCTTGCCGCCATTGAAAAAATCGCAGCTGGCCAGGTTGACGCGATGCTGTTTACAAGTGCCAATCAGGTCACCAATGTTCTGGGTGTGGCCCGCGATGCCGGAGCAGAAGATGCTCTGCGCAAAGCCGTCGAACAGGGAACACGTGTCATCTCGATCGGCCCAACATGCACCGAGGCCTTACAGGACCAGAACTTCCCCGTCCATGGCGAAGCGAGTCCCCCGAAGATGGGACAGCTGGTCCGCGTTGCTCTTGAAGTCCTTGGAGTATCCCGAAGTGAAATTCCGGCGAATGACGAATCGCCTGTGTGACTCCGTCAGACGATTTCACGAATGACGTCAGCACCTTCCACACCAGTCAGTTTGAAGTCGAGTCCTGCGTTGCGGAAGACGAGTCGTTCGTGGTCAATGCCCAGGCAGTGCAGAATCGTCGCCTGCAAATCGGAAACTCGAACTGGTCGATCCGCGATATGAAACCCCATATCGTCGGTTGAACCCAGAGTCATCCCGCCTTTGATTCCGCCGCCTGCCATCCAGGTGGTGAATGCCTGAGGATGGTGGTCGCGCCCCATGCTGCGGCCCAGCGAAACGCTCGCTTCGACCATCGGGGTTCGACCAAACTCCCCGCCCCAGACAACCAGCGTGCTGTCCAGAAGGCCTCGCTGTTTCAGATCCATCAACAGAGCCGCCGTGGCCTGGTCCGTGGCCTCACATTGCCTTCGAACATTGCCGGCCACGTCACTGTGAGCATCCCAGCCTTCGTGATAGATGTTGATGAATCGAACACCGCGTTCGACCATGCGACGAGCCAGCAGGCATGCTCGGGAAAAAGACGGTTTGGCGGGATCACAGCCATACATCTGCAATGTTGCTGCGGACTCCGTACCGAGGTCCATCAGTTCCGGTCCGGACGTCTGCAGGCGGTAGGCCATTTCATAACTGGCGAGTCGTGTGGCAATTTCACTGTCACCTTCCAGCTGAAGCCGGCGTGCATTCATTGCATTGATCAGATCGATGGTTGACTTCTGAGTCTCCGCGGTGATCCCTTCCGGCGTGCTGAGATTCAAAATGGGATCCCCGGAGTTTCGAAAACGCGTGCCGGTATGAACGCTGGGCAGGAACCCGCTGCTCCAGCAGGCAGCGCCGCCGCTGATGCCGCTCCCTGTGCTCATGACCACAAACGACGGAAGGTTCTGGCTCTCTGCCCCAAGTCCATAAGAAATCCATGAGCCCATGCTGGGACGGCCGGGCTGAGAGAACCCGGTATTCATGAAAATCTGCGCTGGTGCATGATTGAACTGCGTCGTGTGGCACGACTTCAAAATGGCGATGTCGTCGACAACTCCCGCGAGATGCGGCAGCGCTTCCGACAGCTCTGCTCCGGATTGCCCCTGCTTCCTGAATTTGAATCGCGGACCAAGCACCGCAGCATCCGGACGAATAAACGCGTAGCGCTGTCCCCCGATGATCGATGGTGGCAGCGGTTTGCCCTCAAGCTCCGCCAGGGCCGGCTTGTAGTCAAACAACTCCAGCTGCGAGGGTGCCCCGGCCATGAACAGGTGAATGACCGCTCGAGCTTTCGGCTCGAAGTGAGGCGCATGGGTCAGCAAAGCATCGTCGCCGGGTGTCCCTGATAACGTCTCCGCACCATGACTGAGCCTCGCAGGAAGCTGAGTCAGCAGGGTGGCGAGGGCCATTTTGCCGACACCAATACCGCAGTCGTGAAAGAAATGACGTCGAGTGACAGACAAGGTACTCATGGGTGTGTGATCGCCTCATCAAGATTCATCAACGCTCGACAAACCGTCATCCACAGCTTCTTCTCATCCGACTGGCCGGTACGCTGCGATGTCAGGAAGTCTCGGAGCATGCCCAGTTCATCGTCGGCCGGAGGTCGTGTCAGACAGCGACGGAATGCAGCAACCAGTCGCTCGTCGTCGGTCTTTGCTTCAGAGATCACGGCGGTTGCCATGGCATCTGCGGCTTCCAGAAACATCCGATCATTCAGAAGAGTCAAAGCCTGCAAAGGGCTATTTGAGACATCTCGCCGCGCGACGCAGCTTTCTCCCGACGGAGCATCGAACGTCGTGGCCATCGCGAACGGTGCCGTACGTTTGATGAAGGTGTAAATGCTTCGCCGATAACGATCTTCCCCTTCGCTCGCCTTCCAGTCCATACGGCCATACGTGCCTTCGGTCGTCACGCTTTCCGGCTGAGGCGGGAACACTCCCGGGCCGCCCATTTTCTCCGACAGAATTCCGGCGGCCTTCAGCGAGGAATCTCGCACGATCTCGGCCTCAAGTCGAAACCTTGCACCATGGCTGAGATAGAGATTCATCGGGTCCTTTGAGGACGCCAATTCGGAAACGCGTGAATCCTGTCTGTACGCCGCACTGGTGACAATCTTGCGATGAAGCGACTTCATGGACCAGCCGTTTTCCATGAACTCCACAGCAAGCCAGTCGAGCAATTCCGGGTGTGTTGGCGGTTCGCTCTGATAACCGAAATCATCAAGGGACCTGACCAGGCCTCGTCCAAAGAACGCATGCCATTGCCGATTGACCGCGACGCGGGCGGTCAGAGGATTTGCCGGGGAAAACAGCCATCGGGCAAACGTCAGCCGATTAGCCGGCTCATTGTTTGGGAGCCCTGGCAGGAACTCGGGCACTGCCGGATTCACTTCTTCGCGAGGCTGCAGATACTCACCCCGATGGTACCGTCGCGTCACACGAGGATTCGCCGGAGGACGTTCACGAAAGACCAGCGTCGGAGTTCCTCGAGGCGGCGTTTGCCTTGCTTCCTGAAGCTGATCGGCAAAGGACTCCATTTCCGGAATCGACTGATAGAACTGCGAACGAACTTTCGCCTGATCATCCAGAGTGAGCTGATCCCATGGTCGCCTCAGCAGGTTCTCCATAGCGTGTGAGAAGCCAGTTGCGTCGGACTTATCGTGGTCAGTGACCGACAGGCGAAAATGTCCCAGAGAACACGCGAAGTGCTTTTCGAACAGGAACTTCAGAGTGATGCCTTTTGAAAGATCGACGGGCTCACGGAACCGAAACACGGCCGCATGTTGAACCCCATAACCGCCCAGAACCTGCCATCCTGAAGACATGTCACCATCGAGCGCTGCGCTGGCCACGTTCTTCTTGCGAAATGGCTTACCGTCCTTTGGGCGCTGACGCTTTGGACGCCCGCCTGCTCCGTCGTTGACGCGGTCCTCTTCCTCGGTGTTTGTGCATTCTGCCGAAGAAAACTCCAGACGCTGATCGTTTTGGAATGCCTGCACCTCACACAGGAAGAAGCCACCAATCGGTCCTTCATAATGTGTCAGTCCGGGACCGTTGTTCGGCAACGAAGGGTGCGACGCGACTTCCAGCTGCAGTGCCCGCACATTTTGGTAAGGAGCCCGAATCTGCAGTTCGTACACATCGCTCTTGGAAATGTCCCCGCTCCCCAGAACAAATCCATCCGGCTGAAGTTCCAGGTGAGGCAGGTTCGTCGACATTTTGACGGGCGTCACCACGTTCCATTCTGACGCCCTTGCGAACTGTTCTGTTCGCCATCGCTCAAAATGTTCATCGGCCGCTCCTTCGCAGCCGGGATAATGAGAAGGAAGTTCTGCTTCAAGCTTTGCCACTCGATCGGCATGTTCCTGCTGAAGCCTGGTGATCTCCGGACTCTCAATATTCCATGTGACCTCATCCGCGTTATTCAGCAGAGCCATCAGCCGATAGTACTCCTGGTGGCTAACGGGATCGTACTTGTGCGAATGGCACTGGGCACAATTCAGTGTCAGCCCAAACCATGTTGTGCCTGTGACGGCGACACGGTCCACCATGCTGTAAAAGCGGTACTCCAGAGGATCAATGCCTCCTTCCTCGTTGATCATCGTGTTTCGATGAAACCCAGTGGCAATGAGGTCGTCAGCCGATCGATCAGGCAGCATGTCACCGGCAAGTTGTCGAATGCTGAACTGATCGTACGGCATGTCGTCATTGATCGCTCGAACGACCCAGTCGCGCCAGGGCCAGATGGAACGCGTTCGGTCCTTTTCGAATCCATTCGTATCGGCATAGCGAGCAAGATCGAGCCAGCGCCGAGCCCAGCGTTCGCCATAACGAGGAGATGCGAGAAGGCGATCGACAAGACGCTCATAGGAATCTGATGCCGGATCGTTGACGAACGCATCGGCCTCTTCCGGAGTCGGCGGTAATCCGATCAGGTCGAGATAAACACGGCGCACAAGAGCATATCGATTCGCTTCCGGCGATGGCTGAAGTCCCCTGGCCAGCATTTCATGGCGAAGAAATCGGTCAATAGGATGGTCTGACGGAGCCACTCCGTTCGGCAGCGGGCCTTCCGCCGGGATCTCCGACTTTCCAGGAGGGATCCATGCCCAGTGCTTCTGATAGGTCGCGCCCGCCTGAATCCAGTCTCGCAGAATCTTCTTCGCAGTGTCTGGCATGACGCCCTTTGAATCCGGCGGCGGCATCACTTCGTCAGCAATGGTACTTTCGATTCGGCGAATAACCTCGCTGGTGTCCGGCGATCCAGGTTCGATCGCGGTTTTTCCTGATTCACCTTTGCCATACGCCGAGTCCACCACATCGAGTCTCAATCCGGCCTGACGAGAGTGTTCATCAGCTCCATGGCAGCGAAAACAATACTGCGCCAGGATCGGTCGCACTTCGCGATTGAAATCAGGCGGCTCGGCGTGAGCAGGAGAAGTGCGTAGCACGAGCATCAGAGTGCAAATCGTCATTCGAAAGCACAGCAACATTCGCGTCTCCGCGTGGAACAAGTAGAACCGGAGGACTATTCATTACCAAAGCAAACCGTACAAAACGCGATGTAACGAAGCGAGGCCAACTCAGAATTTCTGACGGGCACCCGAGCGTTTCTCAAACATCTGTTCGAATAACACTGTGTAGATGCAGCAAGCGGTAAAGCCAAATGGAAGGCAATCGGTGAACTTGATCTTGCCAAACGACCTCTCGTCACTACATTTTGATGTGTGAGGTGTCTTGGTGATACGCGGTAAGCGTGGCAGATTGAAACGGAGATCCATGCCCACTCCGATCGGAAACAAACTGCAGTCGTTAGTTTTGATTCAATTCTTTATGCAAGTCCCTCAGGAGATGATGGTTAAAATGTCTTCCTCTTCTCAATCTCAGTACGCCATTATTTCGATTAGTGTGTCCATTGGACGTCCCGCAACATTTGTCGTTCGCTCATCTGAAGAATCTGAGCTCGAACGCTTTACGACGTCGCGGCTATTGATCCTTCAAACTCTGATCCCAGCATTGTTCAATCGCGATACAACGGTCAAACTCGACAAGGTTGAGGGTTCAAATGTGATTCAAAGAGTGCAGGCTTTTAGCATTGGCACTGACAGTTCACGCCGGAGTGGCCTTTTCATGGTGACTCGCATTGCAACGCAAAGAAAGCCAAACGGAGAGGACGAGCACCTTGAGGTCTTTGTAACGAAAGACGGCGAAGATGGAGAGAAGGCATACAATGTCTTTGATCCAATGTTGCAAACTCTCTTGATTGCAGCATTTTGCCAGCCTAGCTCAAACTCTAGGCCGGATTCCCCTGTGCATCTTGACTTCTACGACGGAGAAATTGCGACGGTCACACTTGGTCAGGACACCGGCTTCTAGTGCAGAGTGATGGGGATGAGCGGTGACTTCTCGAAGAACGTTTGATATGCATACGATCGTCCTTGCCAGTCGCAACAGGAAGAAATCCCAGGAAGTGTACGAGCTGCTCGCACCACATGGGTTCAAGGTTGTCCCGGTCACAGAATTTGCGGATTTGCCCGAGGTGGAAGAGGATGGCCAGACGTTCGCCGAAAATGCCGCCAAGAAGGCGCGCGAAGTGGCCGTGCGGCTCAATCGCTGGGTCATCGGCGAAGACAGCGGGCTGCGAGTCGATGCGCTCAATGGAGCCCCCGGAATTTATTCCGCGCGTTACAGCGGGCCGGGAGCCACCGATGAATCGAACAACCGAAAGCTCATCGAAGATCTGCGCGAAGTCCCGGACGACAAGCGAGGTGCCGGTTACATTTGCAGCGTGGCACTTTCGGATCCGGCGGGAACGATCCAGGTGGCGTGCGAAGGAACATGTCGCGGTCGCATTCTGAAAGAAGCGAATGGCTCCGCAGGATTTGGCTACGACCCGTACTTTCTGATCCCGGAATATCACCTCACGTTTGGGCAGTTGAGTTCGCTGGTCAAGCATCGGCTCAGTCACCGAGCCCGAGCATTCGGTCTGTTCATTCCGCAGCTGCTGAAGATTCGTGACCGTTTTGAATAACAACATGGCGTCAGAGAATTTGTCGCGAAACGGCGCGAGCCGTCCGGTGTCTTCATGGCGAAGACTCACCGAAGAGCTCGCGCTCTGCCGCTAAAAACTGCGACACGCACCAGCAGAAAACGCCGGTTGCCGTAATCGCAGAGCGTGCGATCCCGCTCGAAAAGAGCCCATGTGCACAGTCCAATGACGCTCTCGAAGTCCAGTTTTGCCCGGCGATTTCTTCGGTTCTGAATTCTCCGGAGGTTTGAACGGAACGCACGGATTCACGTAGACTCCGCCACGGCTTTTGGACGAAACAGTTCGGAATAGAGCCTGGGAAGTTCGACGATTCCGCATGGTGACGATCATGGAGGATGACTCGACCCTTCAAATTCTTCGGAAATGGGCAAACACTGCTGGCGAAGGTGATCAAATCGCATGGGTGTCATTCAGTTTCGAGTTGAACGCCCGGATCTGCTGATCGCGGCTTCAGGACTGTCGCTGATCGACTTCCTGATGTACGACGGTCGGATTACGCCGGCAAAAGTTTCGCTCGAAGGGAATATCCTCCGCTGCGAGCGGCTGCTGTCCGAAAGCGGCCAGATGCGTTTGCTTTGGCCACGGTTCGATGGAACCTGTCAGGTCGTTCAGACAACCAGTCTTCGCGAACAGATTCAGCCCTACTATCTGGAACTGGAACTTGCCCGCGGCCAATTGTCGCGACTGCGAAATCAGTTCTATGCGTGGACCGGAGCCGGACTGCAGTCATCGACTCAACTGGATCACCTCATCCAGGATGCTCACCGGTCATTTCGTTCCGCAGTCCTGCGCACAGAGACTCCGGAAACATCAACGGCCGCCGCGCTGTTGTCGATGGAAGCATCAGCACGAGCATCCGACTTGCTGTGCGGGCATTACACCGAACAGCGAATCGGTTACCGGCGACATCGATCTCCGCGACTGCCCGTCTTTCTTGGCTGTCATTTGAACGAAGTGCCGCGGAACCCTGCTCAGTTTCTTTGCGCGTTCAATGCGATCCAGGTGGATACTCGGTGGGATCAGCTGGAACATTCCGACGGCGAATACACCTGGGACCGACTGGATGCTCTGGTCTCATGGGGGCTTGAACAGCGTCTGTTCATGATGGGCGGGCCTCTGCTGGATCTGTCGCAGAACACAATGCCGGCATGGCTCAAAAGCTGGACCGGAGATCTGGTGAATCTCCAGAGCATCATCTCAGACTTTGTAGAGACCGTCGTCGGCCGCTATGTGGGCCGCCTTCGCCATTGGGAAGTCGTCGCCGGGCCGAACCGTGGCGGAGTCGCTGAGCTGGATGAAGAGCAGCGCTTGAACCTGGTGGCACGAGTGATCGAAGCCGCGCGGCAGGTGGATGAGCATACTCAGATCAGCCTGAGGATTGTTGAACCCTGGGGCGAATATCTCAGTTCGACGAAGAACCGACTCTCTCCACTTCAGTTTGTGGATACTCTCCGCCGCTGCGGCGTTCGGCTTGCCGAGGTCAACCTGGAGCTGAAGGTTGCTGAGACTCCATCGCCAGTCCTGTATCGCGACTGTCTGAGTCTGTCGCAGATGATTGATCACTGGTCACTGCTGCAGATTCCGATCAACCTGATGATCTCGCTGCCAAAGATGAAGTTCCGAGGACACACACACGTGCCACTTCCGGAATTCCAGGCCCAGTGGCTGCGACAGATACTTCTCATGTGCCTGTCGAAGGAACGAGTTACTGGCATCTACTGCGATGGCTGGGCAGGCACTTCCGCTGATTCAAACCACGACCTGATCTCACACGATGGTCAGCCTACTCCAGCACTTCAGGTCTTGCATGAACTGTGCGGAGAGTACTGCTCCTGAGACGGGTGGGCCGTTTTCGGAAGAACGTGAATTGTGAGACCTGGAGCAGCTCGGCAGAAGCCTCGCTTTCCCGAACTCAAGCCGCCCGGTTGCAATCTCGCAATGCGAGGCTGCTATTGTTCCACGCCCGTCAGATGTCTGATCACCCATGAAGACGCTGCCATGGCGAACGCCGCCGTCATGAAGGTCGCTGTTCCGTAAATGATCCGCCGCTTCTCACACGCGTGCGGCGAATCTTCGCGGTGCGGACAGATGCACTGAAAACCTTTGTCGCGATCCCATTCTGGTACTTCTGGCTCGCGAACCAGTTCTTCAGAATAGACGACGGGGATGCCAGCATCGCCGTCCTGTCCGATCCCTCGCTTCGAAAGTTCCTTTCTGAGGATTCGGGCAAGAGGATCCACTTTGGAACGAGACAGATCGTCGACTCGCACCTGTGTTGGATCCATGCGAGCGCCTGCGCCGGTGATGCTGATGACCGGGATTCCCGCGCGGACACACGTTTCAAGGAGCAGCACCTTCGATGTGACGTTGTCGATGGCATCAACAACAAAATCCGGTCGAGGTGTCAGGATGGCGTCTGCGGTGGACGCGTCGAAAAATGCCTGCACGGGATCCACCCAGGCTTCCGGATGAATCGCCTGAACTCGCGCGGCCAGCAGTTGAGCCTTGGACTGGCCGACGGTCGCAGGGAATGCCTGGATCTGACGGTTCACGTTCGTCAGACACACATCATCAAAATCCACAAGTGTCATTCGTCCAATCGCAGACCTCGCAAGTGCTTCCGCGACGTAACCTCCGACACCGCCGAGGCCGATGATTGTGACGTGCGATGACAGGAGCTTTCGAATTCCGTTGTCACCAACCAGTCGAACAAAACGGTCCCAGCGCCGATGAATCCGATCCACAGGCGGAGGCACTTCTGCAGGTCTCGCCAGTGTCGATGCAGACTCCCACGCCCGCTCTTTCATCTGTCGTGGCAACCCGGCTTCGATTTCCGGCAAAGCCGAACCGTGCTGATGGTCACAGGACTGGCTGCCGTGACAGCAGGATCCAGCCTCACCAGACGAATGCGAATGTTCAGAATGACAGTCGGTACCCAGGTCAGTCACGTTCAAACCCAATCCCATCAAGATACTCACCAAAACCGATTTTCGGCCACGGTCTGCTCGCATCGTAACGTGCCGGCAAAGCGATTCGAATCATCTTCTGCTCGAATCCCTCCGAAGGGACATTCTACCGTTCATCAATGTAGTGGAACTCACCAGAGTTCCCATCATCTTTTCGATATAGTGGAACCCGCCAGAGTTCCCATCGTCTCTTCGATGTAGTGGGACTCGCCAGAGTTCCCGTCATCGACGATCGTTTTGGGATCTCTGGCGAGATCCACTACAGGATTTTGCACGGGGTTGTCGGTTCGTTGTGCTTTCGCGAGAACTCGACCACAATCCCGCCTCCCGCAAAAACGAGGCGGCCCCAGTGGATTCTGTCAGCGGAAAATGACGGCACAGTCTTCAGCGGCCGAATACGTTCACAAACCTGACTGACGTTGACTTTGGAAACTCCTATGGATCTGGAACTCAAGGGCAAGGTGGCAATCGTGACTGGCGGTTCAAAGGGCATTGGCCTGGGAATCGTACGTCGCTTGCTGGCCGAAGGTGCACACGTCGTCAACGTCAATCGAAGTGAATCGGAAGGACTTCAGCTGCAGCGCGATGCGGCTGCGGCTGGTCAGCAATGCCTGTTCGTTCAGGGCGATCTGTCGGACACCACATCCTGTCATCGAGCCGTCGAGAAGACTCTGGAAGCGTTTGGTCGGATCGACATCCTGGTCAACAACGCCGGAGTCAATGATGGCGTGGGGCTTGATGCGGGTGTGGATGCATTTCTTGGGTCTCTGCAGCGAAACCTGGTCCACTATTATGCGATGGCCCATTACGCATTGACGGCCCTGAAGAAGAGTCGCGGAGTTATCATCAACATCGGGTCAAAAGTCTGCGAAACCGGGCAGGGCGGAACGTCAGGCTATGCGGCTTCAAAGGGAGCCATCAACGGGCTGACTCGCGAATGGGCCGTTGATCTTGCTCCGCACGGTGTTCGAGTGAACGCGGTGTTGCCTGCGGAAACATGGACTCCGCTGTATGAAAAGTGTCTCGCTGCCATGCCGGATCCGGCCGCCGCAAAAGCTGATCTGGAGCAACTGATTCCGCTTGGTCGCCGATTCACGACGATCGAGGAACTGGCGGACATGGCTGTGTTCCTTGCCTCACCCAGGTCCAGCCACACGACCGGCCAGATCATTTTTGTCGACGGCGGATATACTCACCTCGACCGCAAATGCACCGTGCGCGACGTCTCGTCCTTTGGCGCCGCAGCCAATTCGTAACCCCCAGGAATTCGTAACCCTCCCGAAGTAGTGGAACTCGCCAGAGTTCCCATCTCGCAACATGAAGTAGTGGAACTCGCCAGAGTTCCCTCCTCGCATTGTCATGTCGCGGGATCTCTGGGGAGATCCACTACGCTTCGCGGAGGGGCAGACGGAAATTCTGGCGAGTCCACGACAGCGATGGTTCCGGACGGCTTTGAAAGAAGTGGTCAGGCAGAATGGTGTACATATGCCGCCCGTCACTTTGCACAAATCGCTCCTGAGCCGGAAATGAGGCTGAAAAATCGGGGTTGATAGACTACTCTTTAGAGGACAACGACTGAGTACCGACGAAAGAGGTACAGCGTTCTCAAATCCCACCTGCTCCTGATCTTGCGATCTCCTGCCGTTTTCACAGATGTCGAGGTTCCTATGATTCGCCGACCACTTCACCGACGCACGGTCCTTCGAGGGTTCGGAGCAGGGCTTGCACTGCCGTTTCTGGAAGCGATGTTGCCGGCTCGCGCGATGGCCGCGGCAGCGGAAACAGCTCCAGTGCGCATGGCGTGTTTGTTTTTCGCAAACGGCGCGATCATGGACAAATGGCGAGTCAGCGGTGAAGGCTCCGACTTTCAGCTCTCGCCGACCTTGGAACCGCTGAAGAATGTGAAAGACAAGATCCTCGTCATTGATGGACTCGCGCAGCACCATGCGAGAGCCAACGGCGACGGAGCCGGCGACCATGCTCGCAACGCCAGTGCCTACCTGACGGGTGCTCAGCCACGCAAGACGTCTGGTGCTGACATCAGTGTTGGACAGTCGATTGATCAGGCGGTCGCCGAACGCATTGGCTCCAGGACCCGACTTCCTTCACTGGAACTCGGCGTCGACCGGGGACGTAATGCCGGCAGCTGCGACTCCGGCTATAGCTGTGCATATTCATCCAACATTTCATGGAAGTCAGCAACGACTCCGTGTTCCAAGGAAGTGAATCCTCGAGCCGCCTTTGAACGCATCTTCGGTAATCCGGAGAAGGCGGCTGACATGGAGCGTCGTCGAAAGAACCGCGCCAGCATTCTGGACTTCGTCGGAGAAGATGCGAAACGGATTCAGCCATCACTGAGCGGAGCAGACCGCCAGAAGCTGGATGAATATTTCTCAAGCCTTCGCGATGTCGAAGTTCGCGTGAAGAGAGCCGGAGAAGGTCCGAAGGAGGTTCCTGAACTGAATCTGCCGGAAGGCGTACCTCCGGAATTGAAGGAACATATCCATCTGATGTTCGACATCCTGACACTGGCCTTCCAGACGGATTCCACTCGCATTGCATCATTCATGCTGGCCGATGCCGGAAGCAATCGAACCTATCCGGAAGTCGAAGTGCGTGATGGTCACCATGAACTGTCACACCACCAGAAAGATGCCGAGAAGATGGAGAAGATCTCCCGCATCGACCGGTATCTTGCAGAACGATTCGCTTACTTCCTGGAGAAGCTGAATGGCATCCAGGAAGGGGAGCGAACCTTGCTCGACAACAGCATGATTCTGTACGGCAGTGCAATTTCCGACGGCAACCGACACAACCATGATGATCTTCCGATTGTGCTTGCAGGGGGTGGTAGTGGAACGATTCGCACTGGACGATACCTGAAGTGCCAGAAGGAAACTCCGCTGAACAACCTGTTTGTGTCCATGGCCCACCGCATGGGAGTCAACCTCGATTCCATCGGCGACAGCAACGGCGATTTGAAAGAATTGAGTTAGCGTCTGACGGTCACACTGTCTTTCAGGAGACAGCGTCTGCTTGCTTTGCTTGCGCGAGGGGATGGCTACACTCTGGGTTCCACGCTTTGTCCACCGCCCGGAGATGTCCATGGTCCATCCTGCAAATCCTCCTGCATTGCAGTCGCACGACGGAAGTGAATCTGATCACGGCGACCTTCCAGCCTGGGGAATCGGTGATCTTCCCGAGCCTCTGCCGATGTCGTTCGGGAACATCATTCGAACCATCGGACCAGGAGCCATCTTGCTGGCCGGTTCAATCGGCGGTGGCGAATGGATCATCGGACCGCTCGCGACAGTGAAACACGGAACCGGAATTCTGTGGGTTGCGACCCTTGGCATCTTCCTTCAGATGATCTTCAACCTCGAGGCGATTCGATACACGCTGTATTGTGGTGAGCCGGTTGTGACCGGGATCATGCGTCTTCATCCCGGATCAAAGTTCTGGGGCCTGTTTTACGTCTTCGTGGGATTTGCACAGCTGGCAACGCCGGCGATGGCAATGAGTTGTGCAAACGTGTTATTGACCGCAGCAACGGGGCGGCTTCCCGACGGTGCCGGTGGCGATCGGTTCCCGCTGATGTGGATCTCGTGGGGAGTCCTGTTGTTAACTGTGATCCTGCTGCAGTCCGGAAAGTCGATTGAGAAAGTCCTTGAGCGACTTTCGTGGGGCATGGTTATCTTCATCTTTCTGTTCCTCTTGATCGCCAATGTGCTGTTTGTTCCGCTTGCGACCTCATGGAAAACGCTGAAGGGATTCTTTACGCCGCTTGTGTTGCTCACTGAAATTCAGCTGACCTCACTCAGTGACTGGAAGGATGCGTTTACAAATCGACTGATTCCGTCGAACATGAATTGGGCTCTGCTGGGCGTGTTTGCCGCAACCGCAGGCTCCGGTGGCCTTGGCAACCTCGCAATCTCCAACTGGACTCGCGACAAGGGGCTGGGCATGGGGCGATTCATGGGATCAATCGGCGGCGCTTTGGCGGCCAATGATGAACAGCAGGAAGTTCGGCCAATCGGAATTCGATTTCTTCCAACACCCGACAACCTTCGTCGCTGGGGGATCTGGTGGAAGTACAGCCTGATGGACCAGTCGATCCTTTGGGCAATTGGCTGTGTGGCGGGAATGTTCCTGAACGTGAATTTGGCGCAGGCAATTGTGACACCCGACAACATTCCGACGGACAGTGCGGCTGGTGCATTTCAGGCCGCCTACATGGCCGAGAAACTCTGGAGCGGCTTCTGGGTACTCGCATTAGTGAACGGATTCTGGATTCTGTTCTCCACGCAGCTTGGTAATACAGATTGCCTCACCCGAGTATCGTCGGATGTACTGTGGGCAGGATTCCCGAAGCTCCGGTCTGCGCGTGCCAGTCGGATCTACCTCTGCCTGCTTGTGGCGTTGTCCGTTTGGGGAGTAGGAATTCTGGCGATCGGAAAATCAGCGTTTGAACTGTTTCAGTATCTTGGCCTGATAGCCAACCCCATTCTGGCGATTGGCGCGTTTCAGATCCTGCGAGTCAACACTCGATTCCTGCCGAAGCCGATTCAGCCGCCTCTATGGCGACGAGCATGTCTGGTGCTCTGTGGAGTCGTTTACGGTGTGCTGGCTGCCGTGTCCATTTACAGCAAGTTGTTTGCTTCCTGATCTGAAGAAGCCGGTGCACTGTTGCAATACGGGGGGTGATTTGGTGCAGCTCCAAGTTGTACCAGCGTGACGCTGCTTTGATTGGCTGTATTGTGAGAGCAGCCCGAACAGCCCATGCCGCATCCTGGCTCGCGTCGCTTCAGCGAGAAAACTCGGCGGAGAAGAATTGCCGCGGCGACCGCGACAATGGCATAAACGACAATGGACTGACCATCCATTGAATCAACTCCGTAGTATTCTGGTTGTGCCCCGTGACCTGCTGTTGGCATTCGAAGGCATTGTGCACACCCTCTTGCGAAATTGTACGCCGGCCGTTCATCACCGACCATTTTTTACGGCTTTTTGCAGGGAGTTCGCAGAAATCCGAAATTCCTGTGTAACATCTTCGAACCTCCTCCGGAATCCAGAGTACGGAGCCAGAGTTTGGCAGAAGACTAAGGGAATTCATGGTTTTTCCAACGACTCGATGGACGCTGATTCGGCAGGCGGCTGCGTCGCCCACGGATGAATCACGCACTGCCATGGAGGAATTGTGCCGCAGGTATCGGACCCCGGTGCTGATGTTTATTCGGCGCCGGGTGATTCAGGCGGAACAGGCGGAAGACCTGACTCAGGAGTTCTTTGCGAGACTCATTCGAGGCGACTTGCTTCATCGAGCGGATCAGAACCGGGGACAGTTTCGCAGCTTTCTTCTGCATGTGGTTCGACAGTTTCTGCTCGATGAACGAGATCGCGTGATGGCTCAGAAACGAGGGGCCGGACAGGCACCTCTGTCTCTGAACGAAGACGGCGTTGACGAGCCTTCGGGTTCAGCAAGTGCTGAAAATGAGTTTGACCTGGCATGGGCCAGAACATTGCTGCAGAGATCCCTGGATCGTCTTCAGCAGGAATACTCCGATCAGCGATCCATCTTGTTTGAAACCCTGCAAGACAGCCTCGACGGAGCAAAGCTGACCTCAGGTGCAGAACTGGCCGTTCGACTTGGCATGAGTGAAGGAGCAATTCGTGTTGCCCTTCATCGCATGCGAACTCGGCTTGGTCAGCTGATCCGTGAAGAAGTGGCCGATACGGTTCCTTCCGGCTCCGACATTGATGAAGAAATTCGACTACTGCGAAAGACTCTGGAGCAGCGACGATGAGTGATTCAAACCCCAATGAACCGACACACCTGGTGGACAAACTGAATCAGGCATCGCTCCTTGATCTGGCACTGGATCAGGAACCCGCAGGACCGCGGCGGGCTTATGCGCTTCCGTCACGCGAAGACCTTGCACCGCTCTTCCCGGACTTTGAGATTCAGGACCTGCTGGGATTCGGCGGAATGGGGTGCGTCTACAAAGCACGCCAGACGCGGCTTGACCGAGCTGTCGCAATCAAGATTCTGCCAAAGGAACTGGCTCGCGACGAGCTGTTCGCCGAACGCTTTGCTCGGGAAGCGCGGGCGATGGCGCGGCTGAACCATCCGAATGTTGTGCGAGTTTACGATTTCGGCCAGGCGGGAGATGTTTGCTTTCTGATCATGGAGTTCATGGACGGCATGAACCTTCGTGAGCTGCTGAATGCCGGAAGTCTGCCGGCCGGCGAAGTTTTCCGAATCTTCGAACAGGTCTGTCTCGCCCTCGATTATGCTCATCGCGAAGGAGTCGTCCACCGGGATATCAAGCCGGAGAATATCCTGTTTTCAAAGACCGGCCATGCATCGCTGGCCGACTTTGGGCTTGCAAGACTCGCCATGGATTCCGGTTGTGAAGTCTCTCTGACTCAGACACGACAGGCCATGGGAACTCTGAACTACATGGCGCCTGAACAGTGGGAGAATCCCAAGACGGTGGATCATCGCGCAGATATCTATGCACTTGGAATTCTGCTGTATGAACTTCTGACCGGGCGAGTTCCACGCGGCAGTTTTCCTCCGGCTTCGGGCCTGTGCGGAAGTCCGGTCGCCATCGATGCGGTCATCAATAAAGCACTGCAGGTGGACCCGGCGCTTCGCTATCAGTCGGTACTGGAAATGGCACAGGCCATGAATGCAGAAGTGGCTTCGAGTGCCACTGGCCCGGAACACTTTGGGACATTCACACGAATCGTGAACCTTGGCGGACTGGTGAGTCGCCCTCGACCGGCATCAGCAGCCTCGGACCCACAGCCGAGACGGATTGATGAGAAAGGAACGGCTCGCAGCACCAACCTGAGCCTCTTTATCGCCTGCGTCACGTGCTTCGTGCTTTTCATGAACTGGAGCATCGCTCCTGAAGGAATCGCCTACGATGGGTGGTCACTCGCAATTCAGGTGGACGAAGTGGTCGTGCCCACATGGCTGGTGGCGGTAGGAGCGATCGCGACGTTTGTACTTCTGCGATGGCGCGAAGCGGTTCATCCGTTCCGCTCGCTGTTGTTCGCGAATGCCCTGAACTTCGCCTGCTTTCTGCAGTTGGCCGCACTTGTAACGCGAGGTTGTCCGACAGTTTCAACATCCGGTTTACAGGTGCTCACAAAGCTGAACGTGATTCCGTATCTGTTGCTCGGCATGTTCGTCCTCCAGCAGATTGAACTTGGCTGGAGAATGCTCGTCTTCGTGTTCTATCTCTTCTTCTCCTTCGATCAGACTTCCCGCAGGAAAGCAGCACGCCGCTTTTCAGAGACGCCGAAAGAAAAGTCTGTTTCGGAAAAGAAGAAGCCCGCTCCGGCCGCTCCACAGGACACCACGTGTCTTCTGCACAAGGTTGTCAGGATGTTGCCTGGTGGGTTGGGCGATGACATTGAGGCAGAATCCCGATCATGGCATGCTCGATGTCGATGCGGCTGCGAACGGTCCATCTGGGACCTCGGTGGCATCCGCTACAAAGCAGCAGGAGAACCTCTTCGCTTTCTGTTTTGCCCAGGTTGCGGGCAACGTGGCTGGCACCGCGTTGTGAGGAAGGACAGCTATCCGAAAGATGTGGTGTGAAAACAGCCAGGGGTGAAAATAGAAAGGGCGTTGTGTTTCCACAACGCCCCTGTCTTTTTGGCCCGTACCGAATTACGGAAGAATGACTGCGTCGATAATGTGAATCACGCCGTTCGCACACTCGACATCCGTCGCCACGATTGACGCACCGTCAATCTTCGCACCATTGTCAGTGGAGATCTTCGCGCTCTTGCCGTTCACAGTCTTCACTTCGCCCGCTGCAACAACATCCTTCGCCAGCAGTTTGCCCGGTACAACGTGGTAGGTCAGGATCGCAACCAGCTTGTCCTTGTTTTCCGGCTTCAGCAGTGATGCCACTGTGCCTTCTGGAAGCTTCGCAAAGGCTTCGTCGGTTGGAGCAAAAACCGTAAACGGTCCTTCGCCTTTCAGAGTATCAACAAGACCTGCGGCTTTGACGGCGGCGACAAGAGTGTTGAACTTGCCGGCCTTCACTGCAGTATCAACAACGTCCGGAGACTTCGCTTCTTCACGAGGCAGAATGACCTGATCAATGACGTGAATCACGCCGTTGCTGCAGGAAATGTCGGTCTTCACCACGTTGGCGTTGTCGATCTTCACACCCTTGTCACTCACAGTGACAGCGACTGACTGACCCTGCACCGTCTTTGCTTCCTTCACCTTCACAACATCGGCCGCCATCACTTTGCCCGGAACGACATGGTAGGTCAGGATTGCGACAAGCTTGTCTTTGTTTTCTGGCTTCAGGAGAGTCTCAACAGTGCCAGCGGGCAGTTTTGCAAATGCCTCGTCTGTTGGAGCAAACACGGTAAATGGACCCTTGCCTTTCAGCGTGTCAACCAGACCAGCAGCCTTCACCGCAGCAACCAGCGTCTTGAACGAACCAGCACTGACTGCTGTATCGACAATATCCGATGCTGCAGCAGGCATTGACGTGTGAACCGGACGAGCATGCACGACGGTCACTGCGCTGGAAGAACACGTACGGCGAACCTGTCGACCGTGACGATCTCCAAATGCAGTCGAAGAGAGCAATGAGAAACACAGAATCAGAGTCAGATTCTTCATGGACACAATCCTTGAATGTGAAGAGCAATGGCGCTCCCGACAGGCCGTAATGCGACCCTGAGAACGAGAGCGAGGGAATTGAGAGAAACGCCGTGACACGCGGTCGCCTCATCTCACCAAGATCAGACAGCCAGTAATCGTTGAGCCGTACCAGCACGCATGTGGCACTCACCAAAAACGATCAGCCGCCTATGTCTAAACCTGCGGTAGAAGATTCGCGAATCGACTTCCTGTCTGCATCGTTGTATTCCTGTGGCATAAACTGGCCACTGGAAATGCAACATTCTTCATACAACGTTCTCACGCAGCTTCTGAAGGACCTGCGAATTCCTGTCGAGAGCCGCCAACCGTCCAAATCTACTGGTGTTTTGCACAGACCACCTGGAAGGCTCTGGTCAAAGGCAAACCGAGCCGATACTATCCCCAGGGGAGATTATTGAGATCTCCGAGTCGGCGATGATGTCGCTGATCGGTAAACCTGAACGACATGGCCACAGCAATCACTCGGTTTCAGTGGCTGGAGACTCCTGATGAATACGATTCAGACCCGCGTTAAAGAAGTTCGCGAGCGACAGCAGATGCAGTGGCTGTGGCAGTGCACGGCAAGCGGAATGCTGACGGGCGGAATTCTGGGTTGCGCGACGGCGATGCTGCGAGTCGCAACACATGCGGGGTTTGGATGGTATTGGGTTCCCATCAGTGTCTTCACTCCCGTCGCTGCTTCGATGGTCTATGCGTTCGTAAAGTCGAAGTCCGAACAGTCGGCGGCACGACTGATCGATCATCAGTGTCAGTTGAAAGACCGTGTTCAAACTGCCCTTCAGTTTCTTGCAAGCCCTTCCGACGATTCTGTGCGTCGACTTCAGATAGAAGATACCGAAGCTCACCTGAACGCGATTGATGTGCAGAAGATTGCTCCTGTGTCTGAACCGCGCATGTGGCGATGGGGACTGGTTAGTTCTGTCGTGGCCATCTTCTTGATCTTTGTGGCGACTCCTGCAAAGCCTCTTCAGGCAGGTGAAGAAGGAAACGCCGTCGTTGCCGAGCAGGCCGATCGTGCGGCAGAGAGCCTGGCAGAGCTGGAACAGTTTCAAAAGGAAGAAGCTGATCCGGAACTGGAGAAGCTGCTGAAGGAAATGAACAAAGAACTGAAGGGCCTGAAAGAACATTCCGGCGATCCAAAAGAAGCACTCGCAAAGCTCTCCGCGATGGAAGCAGAACTTCAGGCGATGCAGCAGCAGCTGCAGGAACAATCCTCGGAAGCAACACTGAAGGAGATCGGCGAGGCTCTGTCACTTGCAGAATCCATGCAGTCAGCCGGCGAAGCGCTTTCAAAGGGCGAAATGGACAAGGCCGCTCAGGAACTATCAAAACTCGAAGCGCCGGAAATGGACCGCAAGACTCAGAAGGCTGTGACTGAAAAGCTTGATCAGGCGCAGAAGAATGCCGGAGCAAAGAAATCCAGCGAGGCCCTCAAAGATGCTGCTCAAAAGATGGCGCAGGGGGTGAGTTCCGGAGACAAGAGCAAGTTCCAGGAGGGTGCAAAGTCGCTCGCTTCGGAATGCAAAAAGCAGGGACAAAAGAAGAAGCTGGCAGACCTGCTGAAGAAGCAGTGCCAGTGCCTCGGTGAGTGCAAATCTGAGTGCGAGAGCGAATGCCGGATGATGGCTCAGGGTAACAAGCCGGGTGGCAAGAAGGCGGGCAAAGGGTCCGGCGGTAATCCTCAGGGCGAAAAGACCGCTCGCAACAAGACTCAGAAAGAAATGAAACTGACCGGGACCGATTCCGGTCAGGGCGATTCAGAAACAGAAAATGAAACGGCTCCCGAGCAGACTCAGGAAGCAGTCCGCCAGTACCAGCAAAACGCGGACAAATACGAAGCACTCAGCGAATCAGCGCTGGAGTCTGAGTCGATTCCGCTGGGACATCGTCAGACCATCCGCAGATACTTCGAGCTGATCCGGCCAACAGGATCAGAAATGGATGCTGTGAACGAGAAGTCTGAAGGTCAGAAGTAGCCGGCTTCTACGCTTCTTCAGCCGAATGAATGGCCTTCCTGAGGTCCGTTCTTCGTCAGCGTCAGGATTTCCGGACCTTCTTCTGTCATCAGAATTGTGTGCTCAAACTGCGCTGACAACGCACCGTCTTTGGTGCGGACGGTCCACTTGTCCTTCTTATCGACTCGAGTTTCCCAGGTGCCAATGTTCAGCATCGGCTCAATCGTGAAACACGTTCCTGGTCGAAGGATGTCGCGGTTGGAGTTCAACGATGGGAAATGGGGAACTCCAGGCTCCTGGTGAAAGTCGCGTCCAATACCGTGCCCCTGGTACTCGCGAACGACGGAGAAACCGCCCTTTGTGGCATACGCCTGAATCGCTCGACCGATTTCAGTGACCGTACATCCCGGCTTGCAGGCGCGGATTCCGATCCAGAGTGAGTCAAACGTCGTCTGCACCAGTCGGCGAGCCGCAGCGCTGACGTTACCAATCAGGAATGTCTCGGACTGGTCACCGTACCAGCCATCAACGATTGTCGTGATGTCGACGTTGATGATATCGCCGTCTTTCAACGGACGAGTATTCGGGATGCCGTGGCAAACGACCTCGTTGACACTCGTGCAGATCGTCCGAGGATATCCCTTGTAGCCAAGACACGCAGGCGTATGGCCATGCTGAATTGTGTAATCGTGGGCAAGCTTGTCCAGCTTGTCCGTGGAAACACCTTCCACGACATGCGGCCGCAGATAGTCCATCAGCTGCGCGTTAAAACGCCCCGCGGCGCGAAGACCTTCGCGTTCTTCTTCGCTGAGATACAGCGGGATTGTTTTCTTTAGCGCTGACACGGGATATTCCAGTCTGGACAGGTCCTGTTCCTGCATGAGTCTGCAGGACGACGAAAGGATCGCGATTATTGCGCCGGATGCAATCAAGTCAATCGGGGCAGACATTTCCCGGCGAATTCGACCGGCAATCTCAGTTTCCGAACCTGACCTGCCACGGTCTTCTGCCCATTTCTGATCCAAAATGAGCCGTATATCCTGGCCATCACGAGGATCAGCCGGTCAGCGTTCCCTTGGAACTTGGGACTCCCGATTGCCGTGGATCGTGGCTGGTGGCCATTCGAAGTGACCGCGCGGCTGACTTGAAGATCCCTTCGGAGATATGGTGACTGTTTGTGCCATGATGAAGCAGCACATGAAAATTCATCAGGGCATTGGATGAAACGGCTGTCCAGAACTCCTGCACCAGCTCCGTGTCGAACACGCCAATTTTCTCAGTGGGAAACTGCACCTTCCAGACAAACGCCACTCGGCCGCTGAGATCTACTGCTGTTGTAACCAGTGTCTCTTCCATTGGAAGCGTCATGTGACCGTACCGACAGATGCCCTTCTTATCCCCGATCGCCTGCAACAGGCAGCGTCCGAGACAGATGCCAACGTCTTCCACGGTGTGATGATGGTCGACGTGCAGATCCCCGCTCGCCCGCACTTTCAGGTCGAACAGGGAGTGCTTGGCAAGCAGCGTCAGCATGTGGTCAAAGAAACCAATCCCCGTAGCAATGTCGGCAATTCCGCTGCCGTCCAGATTCAACGACAGTTCGATCTGTGTCTCTGCCGTGTTGCGTGTGATCGATGCCGTTCTCGACATGCGGGTTGTTACCTTGAGCAATCGTATGGGGGTTGCTGGTCGAGGAAGAGCATTCAGCTGCCGAAAGGAGCCGCCATCAGATTTCTGACGCAGCCGCAAACAGAGTTGCACGATCCCTCTCCGGGATTATTCCACACGGCACTGAAAACATGAATGCGCGGAGCAGCGTGAGAACCCGAAATGGGTGTTCCGGCCCGGATTGTTAGTCAAAATCCGAATAACCTGACTCGGTCCCTCATCAGACGAGGAGATTCGGACGGCCATGCATCCGCATTTTCGAGGCTGAACTCGGGCTGCGATGCTCAGGACACGGCCGAGCCCTCGCGGTTCCACGGAGTGTGTCGATTTCGAAAAAGACAATTGGAAAGTGCCACTGCCGGATGGTCACTGTAAACTACGCCTAAGTTTTCGACTGAATGGACCAACTTCCCCCCGCGACATTGCAATGCTCTTGCTGGCTCCGCTTTCCGCCCCTCCGATCGTCTTCTGCGCTGCAGCTGCCAGTCTGGTTCTGCTGGCATGGCAGATGATCCGCATTCGAAGAGAGATCGACGGGCTGGTCGTTCTGTACTCGTGGAACTGGGCCCTGGTCGCACTCATCGGACAAGTGGCCTGCCTGATCGCCATGTCGGTGGAAGGTTCACAACTTTCATCTGGCTGGGTATCAGCATTTCAGTATCTGAGCAGCATTCTTCTTTTGACGCCGCAGGTTTGTACGCTTGGTGCACGAAAGCCGGGAGCGGGGCCGTGGCAGTGGTTTGTTGTCCTGCCGCTGATCTTTGTGCTCTTCTGGCCAGGACTGTCTCAGGTTGTGAACAGCCATGGCAAAGAATCCATTCAGCTCAGCGGACCCGCGATCGCAGGCTTCTGCCTTGTGACGGTAATGAGTGCCGCGCCTGGGATGGGAACGGCCGCGACAGCCCCTGCCCTGGCTCACCTCGTCGCAGTGCTTTGTTGCGTCTGGCCCTGTCTGAGTCCTTCGTTTCACTGGATGCCACTGTTGACACCGTTCATTCTTCTCTGGGCATCTCGCATGCTGCTGCACGAACTGCAAAGGCCGCTGGTAACAATCGCTGAAGGGGCTGCACTTCACCGAAGAATGAATGACGTCTGGCTGCGATTTCAGACCTGTTATGGACTCATCTGGGCACGCCGAATTCAGGATCGCATGGCACAGTTTCAGCGATCCGAACATTGGACGGTCACACTGGACATTGATGGTTTCCGCGCCACAAACGGAGGTGCGGAGATTAGTGATACAGAACTGCAGAAGCCGCTTGAGTCGTTTCGATGGACTCTCGGACGATTTGCCTCTCCCGAGTGGCTCGATAAACACCTTGGTCCTGACGCCACCCAATAAACGGCACACGGGGCTGCGTTCAAATGGATCGTCTATCCTTTGCGACAGACATGATGCCGGATTTCGTCCCGAGCGGAATGTCATCCTGATTCGAGCATCGATACCTGCTGTGAGTTCCGTTTCGTAATGAGTTTACTGCGCCGCGGCCGGGCCGTTGAGGCAACTCGAACAAATCCGCTCAATCACTTCAGGCGACTCTCCGGTTCTTCCTTCAGCCGTTCCTGACCCAGCAGTTCGTAGTAGCGCTGGACCATCGAATCAAACTCTTCGGGGACTGGCTCCCGATCGATTGGCACCATGGCTCGATCCGATTTCATCTTCTGAAGATCTTCAGCAATTCTCTGCTGAAGCGACTGAAGCTCCCCGAGCAGCTGCGACTTGACGAGATCCCATTGAGGTTCCGTGCCGTGCCGCTTGAACTCTGACCGAATCGCTCGAGCCCTGTCGCGCACCTGAGCAACTCGATTGCGCAGTTCCGGATCATCGAGCATCTCTTCGACATCGCGCAACTGGTCCGACCACTGTCCAAACTCATTGCCGGTGAGTGGCTGTCCTGGAGTATTGTTGGCACCCAGTCCACCGTTGCTTTCACGGCCACCATTCATCAATGCAGACCGCTGTTGTTGTTGCCCGTTCTGTTGTTGCCCGTTCTGTTGCTGCCCGTTCTGTTGTTGCCCGTTCTGTTGCTGCCCGTTCTGTTGCTGCCCGTTCTGTTGCTGCCCGTTCTGTTGCTGCCCGTTCTGTTGCTGGCCGTCCTGCTGTTGCCCGTTCTGTTGCTGCCCGTTCTGCTGCTGCCCGTTCTGCTGCTGCCCGTTCTGCTGCTGCCCGTTCTGCTGCTGCCCGTTCTGCTGCTGTCCGTTCTGCTGTTGTCCGTTCGGCTGCTGCCCGTTCTGCTGCTGCCCGTTCTGCTGCTGCCCGTTCTGCTGCTGCCCGTTCTGCTGCTGCCCGTTCTGCTGCTGCCCGTTCTGCTGCTGCCCGTTCTGCTGCTGCCCGTTCTGCTGCTGCCCGTTCTGCTGCTGCCCGTTCTGCTGCTGCCCGTTCTGCTGCTGTCCGTTCTGCTGCTCGCCGGTGGCGTTTCGAACTTCATTTGCGAGCTGCTCTGTGACGCCCTGGAGCTGCTCCTGAGCGCGGCGAAGCGATTCGGCCTCGCTCCCGACGACTGCATCGGCGGCCTTTTCAATCCCCTCTTTCAGACGCTCGATCCCCTTCCTGGCCTGCTGTTCGGCTTCCTGAGTTTGTGGCCACAATCCTCGACCAGCCAGCATCTCCGCCGCCTCGAGTGCCTCTTCGGGCTTCGTGTCTTTCAGGTCACGAACAGCGTCGTACAGACGGCTTGAAAGCAGCGGTTCTGTCTGCTCCGCCTGTTCGATCAGCTTCTTTGAGTCATCCACGATCTGGTTCAGGCGATCCTGCTGTTCCTGAAGCTTCTGTTCAATATCTTCCTTCTTTCGTTCCGATCGGAGCGAAGGACTCTTCGTCCTGGAATCACCCGCATCGCTTTCTCCTGCCAGTTCGCGAGCAATCTTCTCCTGTTCTTCTGCCAGTTCCCGCGCTTCATCCCGCAAGTCCCGCGCAGCTTCGTCGAACCGATTTGAAGTCTGATTTCTGAAGTCTTCCTTCAGGTCATCAAACTGTCGCTCGGCACGAGTTCCCTCAGAGATAGCCTCTGCCAGACGGCCTTCGTCCATGGCCCTGGAAGCCTGCTGGACATTATTCCGGGCCTCCTGGATCTCCTGCTGGAGCTGCTCTCGGTCTGCCGTCCTGGACTGCTCGGATTCCTGCGATTGCTGGGAACTCTGAGACTCCTGGGACTGTTGCGACTGCTGAGACTGCTCCATCCTCTCAGCCACGTCATCCGTATCACGCAACAGGTCACGCTGTTCTTCGCGAAGTCGCTTCAGCTCACGTTCGATTTCTTCCTTTTCCTTATCGGTCTGAGCAGCTCGCAGTTCAGATTCCAGCTGCTTCAGTCGCTCGTTCATCATTTGCTGGCGGCGAGCCAGTTCTTTCAGTCGGTTCAGGATCTGCAATTCTTCCCTTTGCGCGGAATTCGCTTCCTGCTGTTGCTGAGCCTGTCGTTCGGATTCGTACCGATTGCGTTCATTGTCAAGCTCCAGCTGCTGAAGCTGTTGTTGAGCAGACGCGCTGCCACCTCCCCCACCGCCGCCGCCTCCACCCTGCTGCTGACGCTGAACGTTGTATTCCGCTTCACGCATTCGATACAGCGCGGCGAGGATGCGGCTCTCTGTTGTCATCGCATTGCGAAGTGTCGTCCCCGCTTTGCCATCACGAACTTCCTGCAGCTGGTTTTGAGCCTGAGTCATCAGGTCCGCAGCGGCTGTGGCGAGTGCCTGGATTTCCGGCGTGACTTCTCGTTCTTCCAGTGAACTTTGAAGCTGCTGAATCAGCTGCCCCTGCGACTCCGCAATGACGCCCACATCTTCGCTGAACGTTCCCGCATCGCGCTTGATGGCTTCCGTCTGGAGTGTGTTCCAGGTGGCTGACAGAATCTCTTTCTGGACTTTCAGAAGCTCATCCGCCGCCCCGCCCTGCTGTTGTTGTTGCTGCTGTTGCTGCTGCTGACGTTGTTGCTGCTGCTGTTGTCCCTGTTGCTGACCTTCGCGGAAAATTTCTTCAAACCTTCGGACCTCCGCAAACATCAAATCGCTGTAGGTCGTTCGGACCGTCCCGTCAGACGCATGGTCTTTGGCCCAATAACTGTAGGTGACCAGATCGTCAGGAGCGGCATTCAGGCTTTCCAGCTGAATCTGCCCGGAGATCGTTGCCGCCGTTTCATTCTGAACAGGCTCTGCTGCCTCCGCGCCTGCTTCTGAACCGGCCGGTGCCGCCGACGGGGCTGCAGCCGAAGCGGCTTTGGTGCTGACCGTGGTCGGATCACTACCGGACAGGGAATATTCAATTCCGTAGTCCAGCAGTCCAAAATCGTCCTTCGCACTGGCTTCAACCAGAAACTCTTCCAGGGACGACACGTTCACATCGCGCCCCGGAAATGTTGGCTTGATGACCGGAGGCTGATTGCGTGTCACCTTGACAGTGAGTGTCTCTTCATCCGCAGCCGTTCGACCTTCCGCGTCTGTCAGATGGATCGTCCAGCTGTGATTGGCGGTCACAACCTGTTGCGACTCCACCACCGTTGGGTCTGACGCAGACACCGCCAGCGGAATCGCAGACTCGTTCTCTGACCGAAGCTCTGCCTTCACACCAGGTTTGTTCAGCTGAAAGCGAAACAGGACCGACGATCCTTCGGTAACAGTGATTCTCGCAATATCCTCAACTGTTTCTTCGGATTTCCGAGTCCACGCAGGAGGCGTGACGGTCGCGTCAATCTGTTCCAGACGAGGACGTACAAAGGTCTTCACCAGAAAGTCCGCAGATCGCGAAGGCTTCGCGGCTGCAGCTTCTTCGGATTCAAGGTAGAGAACTCGGTACGTTCCATCGGATGTGATTTCTTCCATCCTCGCTGCGAACACACCAGCATCGACTGTTTCGGTCATCGACAACTGACGAACCTGCTTCTGTGTATCCTCAAGTTCGAGCACCACCTTTTGAGGCACTGTGCCTGGGAACTTGGCCACGACTGTCAACGCCGTACCCAATTCAATTTCCGTATTGCCAGGCTCGATCACGAGTTCGGTCACTGGCGGCTTCTTCTGCAAATCTGCTTCCGCTTTCGCAGCCTCGATGTCAGCATTTGGCGTAGTTCGAATGTAACGGCTGGCTGCCGTGACGCTGGAGGCCATCAACAGGAAAGTCAGAAAACTCAGAACCGTCCATCCGGCAATCTGGCGACCAGGAACCGCCGCCGACCAGTCTCGCTGTCTCGCGAGCTTTTCTGCATCCATCACTGCCATGCCGGCCAGCACGGACGATTGCTTCGCAGGGCTTTGCATGACTTCGACCGCCGTCAACACGGCATCGTTGACTTCGCTGTCGGCCTGCTCAATCAGGCGAGCCGCTTCATTCAGGGAAGGTCTTCGCGCCAAAACTCGGGCGAGGCTGATGCCCAGCAGCGTCGAAATTAGAACGACCGGAACCTCGGGACCGATCCGTCCTTCCCGCCGAGGCAGATAGAGCGTGATCGCGATGGCGGGGACCAGCAGCAGCAACCAAACCAACGTTTGACGCCGGAGAATTCGGACTTTCTGAAGTCGCTGGCTAACTGCCTGAAGCTTCCGTTCCAGAAACAAACCGGACATCGCTCGACTCCAATATCGAGGTTCGAGTTTCAAGTTTCGCAGATCAAATCAATGCCAGCATTCGTTCGATCCGTGCGCCCTGCAGGGGAGCGAGTTTCTCGCTGTGAATGCGGACCAGCAGACGTTGGTTGGGCTCCGTCTGCTAATGGAATCGTGTGCAAGTCACGATCCGTCAGGCCGGGCAGCATTTTCCACGGATTTCGCTCATAAATGCAAGTGACAATTGCGGTTAAACGCTCCCGTGGGTCGAACCTGCCTCCTGGCAAAGCGCGGCTGAAGCTGGGTGACTGTCATAGGCTCGCTGGGGCTTTCGGCGGCTTGCACCAGTGTGGGCGGCGCCGTAACGGCCTGTTGAAAAAGGGGAGCGAGGCTCTTGCCGAGCCGCTGAAGTGCCAGGCCCGGGCATGATTGAGTCGTGAGCAGTTGAGGACAACAGCTCTACACATGGCGAGCGGCAGGCACTTGAGGACAGCTGCTTTACACTGGCAAAAAAAAAGAAGCGACCAGAGTGATCTGATCGCTTCCGAGGTTTCAGAGGTGAGGCGGGCCATGACTCACTTCATTCACCGGACTTCCAATAAAGCAACCCGTGTGCCGAATTGGCGAACATTCAAAAAACGCTCAAAAGACGGCGAAATTTCTGTGATTTGCCCCATCCCGAGTCGCTGGCCCACACGGCTTTTTGCCACATCGCGCCGAATACTGCAGCGGTGATCAATTCTGCCTGTCGCAATTCAAAACAGGGGGAGCCTCCGGCCACACGGATCACTTCGAAGCGACTTTCTCGCAGAACCAACCCGAAGACTATGGTGTCACGACCTTTGGACAACACCAGGGTTCCTATCATTCACGGAAGTCGTGAGGTCTCGGGGAAGCTGTGGGATCTGTGGCGAGATCCACTACACTCGCCGATGGGAAGTTGGCACTGATTCTGTGTAATCCTGGTCAAACCTCGCTATCGTTCGCTCCCTTTCACAACGTGTACCAACGCTACTCCGCGAAGCCTGAATTGACCATGCGACAATCGACCGGAATCGAACAACTGGACGAAGCCCTCGGAGGCGGATTGCTGCCAGGGACACTGACCGTTGTGATGGGCGCGACGGGAATCGGCAAGACTCAGCTGGGGCTTAGCTATTGTCAGGCGGGACTTGCTCAGGAAGGGCGGCGAGGAATCATCTTCGATCTGACGACTCGGGGAGACAGCCAGAACCAGTCGGAATATGCGAAGAGGATGTTTGGCTGGCAGATGGCAGAACGAACATTCGTCGACCACTTTGATCCTGCTTCGGTTTGGGATGCCGGTCAGGTCCGTTCCGATTATCTGCACGTGTTTACTCGCGGCGGGCGTCGAGTCACCATCGGCGACATGCAGCCGGAAGAGTGGCAGGAATTCAAAGCCGACCTGATGCGCCGGCTGGATCAGACGATCGCGTTCTTTTACGGAAACTTCGTCCATGGGGTTCGACGCTGTGTCATTGATGGCGTCGAACCAACGAATCAGGATTCGGATTCATTCCAGTTTCACCTCTTCGACTATGTCTATCATCAGGTCCTTCGAAAAGACCATGACTGGCTGGCACGTGATCTGTTTCGAGTTCACTTTCGCGCTCAGGAACCGACGATCAATGCTCATGTCTACAACTGCCGTGACATTGGCGGACTCTTCCTTTACACCAGTCATGAAGTCATGCTGGATGACCTCATTGCCCGCCCAATTCGGTCGGGCGATATTCTGTCGAACGCCAACACGATCATCATGATGGGAAAGACTCGAAACGGGACAAAGATCGGGCGAGCACTCTACGTTGCCAAGCACAGAGGCAGCGCGTGCTCCGAAGAGATCATGCCGTATCAAATCACCGAGCAGGGAATCAGTTTTCTATGAAGGTACTTTCTGGGATCCAGCCAACCGGACGATTTCACTGGGGCAACTACTTCGGGGCCATTCGTCAGTACATTGCTCTGCAGGGCAACGAGCAGTCGTTTTATTTCATCGCGGATCTTCATGCACTGACAACAGTACGTGAGCCGGCAGTGCTGAAACAGAACGTAGCCGACGCGGCTCTGGACCTGCTGGCTCTGGGGCTGGAGCCATCGAAGGCGACGTTGTTTCGGCAATCGGATGTTCCGGAAGTCACGGAACTCACATGGCTGCTCATGACGATTACTCAAATGCATCTGCTTGAGAAGTGTCATGCTTACAAGGACAAGAAAGCAAAGGGCATTGCCGCCGACGCAGGCTTGTTCACGTATCCTGTTCTGATGGCCGCCGACATTCTTGGCTACGACAGTACTCATGTGCCCGTTGGAGCTGATCAGATTCAGCACATCGAAGTGACACGCGATCTGGCTCAGCGATTCAATCAGCTCTACGGTGAATCACTCGTCCTGCCGGAACCCTACGTTCTGGACGACTCCGCCAAGGTCCCGGGAACTGACGGAGAGAAGATGTCGAAGAGCTACAACAACACAATCCCGATCTTCGAAACGCCCAAGAAGCTTCGAAAGCTGATCATGTCGATCCAAACCGATTCGACGCCGATGGAAGCACCGAAGAATCCGGACACATGTGCTGTATTTCAGCTCTACAAACTGTTTGGTACGGCGGAACAGCAGCAGGAACTGGCGGCACGCTATCGAGCAGGTGGAATGGGCTACGGCTCAGCGAAGGAGACACTGTACGAAGCTGCAATGCAGCACTTCGGCACAGCCTTTGAACGCCGCGCGGATCTGGAAAAACGTCCTTCCGATGTTGAAGATATCTTGACTCAGGGCGCCCGAGCCGCCCGAGCCAAATGCCAACAGGTCGTCGCCCGAGTCCGCGAGGCGTGCGGGTTGGCGGCGAAACCGGTGTAAAGGTTAGAGTTCTCAGCACGAACGAATTTCAAGCTGTGAGTGGTAATACCGGAAGGCGGAGTGGCCAGAATCATCACGCATTGACCGTGGGAGTGAACGATGGCTGACCTGGAGCTGTATCCGAATTGTGTGATGCGATCGCTTCGACACCACGTTTTTCTCTTTTGGTTTGCCATTGTCATTACCTCATGCGGCCTGATCAGTGAAGTGCCAGCGCAGCCTGCGCTGGAGTTCGCCTACACGACGAAACTGGCCGACGGCGAAATTGGGATCTTTCTGCATTCCGAGCAAGGTGAACGAAGACTTACGACCGATCTCAAAGTCGCAGAAGCACCAACATGGTCACCCGATGGTCGGCACATTGCCTTTCAGGCCAGAGTGAATGACAACTGGGACATCTATCGCATGGATGTTGAGACCGGAGCAACAACAAGGCTCACCGACGCAATTTCCAGAAGAGACATGCAGCCTTCATGGTCCGCCGACGGTACGACGATCGCCTTTCAGTCGGATCGCGGCAAGACTCAGAACATCTGGCTCATGGACGCAAACGGCGCTCATCTTCGTGAATTTCCGATCAAGGTCGAAGGTCCACGATCGGTCGCCTGGCTGTCGGGTTCAAACCGAGTGCTCTTTGCTGCAAGTCCACGAATTCTGGAAGCAAAGGCGGCCGAGGATGTGCTGGACTTCCGATTTGAACTGTTCTCGTCCACAGCCGAAGGCAAAGAAATCAAGCGGCTCATGAAGGACTCGCCACCAATCGCAACGTTCGCTGCTTCAGTGGATGGTCAGCACATTGCGGTTGGTCTTCAGGAGCGAGATTCAGACGTCGTAGAAATCGCGATCCATGTCATGGACTCTACGGGCAACGAACTCCGCAAACTGGCCAACCCTCACGGGCAGAACCTGTGCCCCTCCTGGCTGCCTGACGCCAGTGGCGTCATTTTTCACAACATCCCAAAACCAGCGGTCGGTTCAAGACCGCGCATCATCTGGGCTTCGATCGACGGCAAATCAGCCGCCGAAATTCCCGTAACTCCCACTGGTGGCTACTTCCCCGCGATCCGCCCGAAGCGTCGCGACTGATGGTCAAAGCGGAAGACGCAACATGTGTTGTGGTTCTGTCTCTGTGGTCCGCAGCGGTCTGACCGAAAGGGTGGCAGTAAGCGAATCGCAATTCACCGGACGGCCTGCGCCACTCCACTAGTTCCTGACTGCCGCCTTTTCGTTCCGCCATCAGACTTGACTCACAAAATGCACTGAGCAGAATCAGGCCGTCTTTTCGAAGGATACGCGGATGATTCGCCTGACGGGGTTATTGGCAACAGCTTGTTCAGCGATTGCAGCGATGGTGGTCGGAGTGCAAGCGTCGAGTGACGACGTTGCCACTGCAAAGTACGACCATTCCAAAGTGAATGTCGTTCACCGCGATGGCGGCGAGCATCCGATCAGGACAAAGGAAGACCTTGCGCTTCGGCGGACTCATACGCTGCAGGGAATGCAGGAGGCGATGGGAGAATTGCCGCCGGCCGAACGGAAATGTCCGCTGGATGTGAAAGTCGAAAGCGAGTCGGAAGCTGACGGTCTGTTGATCCGGAAAATCACGTTTGCTCCGGAAGCGGGCGATCGAGTTCCAGCGCTGCTGATGATGCGCAAGGCGATTCCTGCAAAGGCTCCCGGGATGCTGTGCCTGCACCAGACGACCGGCATTGGAAAAGGTGAACCCGCGGGGCTCGGCGGGCTCGAAAACCTTCACTATGCCAAAGAACTTGCCGCGCGAGGCTTCGTCTGTCTCGTTCCCGACTACCCCTCCTTCGGTGACTATCCCTTCGACTTCAAGACTCAGGGAAAGCACTATGCCAGCGGGTCAATGAAGGCGATCTGGAACAACATTCGGGCGGTCGATCTTTTGTGCGAGCTGCCGGAAGTGGATCCTGATCGCATTGGCTGCATCGGCCATTCACTCGGCGGCCACAATACTCTGTTCACAGCAGCTTTTGACCAGCGCATAAAAGCTGTTGTCACCAGCTGCGGCTTCACGGGATTCCATGATTACTACAAAGGCAATCTGCAGGGCTGGACGAGTGATCGTTACATGCCTCGCATCCGCGAGGTCTACGGTAACGATCCGGACAAAGTGCCGTTCGATTTTCCCGAAATCCTTGCCGCGATCGTTCCTCGAGCGATCTTCGTGAATGCTCCATTGGGCGATGATAACTTTGACAACGAGGGAGTGCGAAAAGTTATCGCAGAAGTTCGCCCGCTGCTGTCGGTCGCTGGAGTTTCCGAGAAATCGCTGGTCGCGGAATACCCCGACTGCGGTCATGACTTTCCCGACGATGTTCGGGATCGAGCCTACAAGTGGCTCGAGGAACAGCTTGCGAAGACGCCTTCCGAAGTGAAGAAATGACGAACGCCGTCCTCGGAATTGCATCGGTCCATGCTTCCTCTGTAACCTCTCCGTCAATGAGAATGTGTTGCATCCCGCTGCGCGAGCAACTCTGTGAAGGACCTTAGTAGCGGAACAGCGCAAGCCGTCCGGTGAATTCATGTCGCACACTCACCGGAGGGCTCGCGCCCTGCCGCTACAAATGCATCGATGCTGTGGAGAGATGTCTTCGTGCGAACAAACTGTCGTATTACCGCGACGGGTAACAGGAGCGATCATTGAGGGCCGCAATTTTTGAACAGTTCCAGGGACCGATCTCCGTTCGAGTTGTCGATGATCCCGTGCCGCATCCGGATGCTGCGATCATCGCCGTTCGGAGTTGCGGGCTGTGTCGAAGTGACTGGCATGGATGGATGGGTCATGATTCCGACGTCCATCTTCCTCACGTTCCGGGACACGAGTTGGCCGGAGAAGTGTGTGCTCTTGGCAGCGACGTGCGATTGTGGCAAACCGGACGTCGAGTGACCGTGCCGTTTTGTTGTGGATGCGGCCAGTGTGCTCAGTGTCGCACCGGTAATCAGCAGATCTGCGACTGCTATACTCAGCCCGGCTTTACTCAGTGGGGAGCCTTCGCGGAGTACGTTGAGATTCGGCATGCGGATGTGAACCTGGTCGCTCTGCCGGATGCTCTGGATTTCGCAACAGCGGCGAGTCTGGGTTGTCGATTTGCAACGTCCTTTCGAGCCGTCGTCGCGCAGGGACGAACATCGGCGGGCGAATGGGTGGCGGTTCATGGCTGCGGCGGCGTCGGTCTGTCGGCCGTAATGATTGCTGCCGCCATGGGGGCTCAAGTCATTGCGATCGACGTCCGACCCGAACGACTGAAGCTGGCTCGCGAATGTGGAGCTGTGCACTCGATCAACGCTGCAGAATCGGACGTGGTCGATGCCGTGAAGACACTCACAAAAGGCGGAGTGCACGTGTCGCTGGATGCACTCGGGAGTAAACGCACGTGCTGGAATTCGATTCGTTGTCTTCAGAAGCGAGGACGACACGTTCAGGTCGGATTGATGGCCGGGTCGGAAGCCAATCCCCCGATCCCGATGGGACTCGTGATCGCGAACGAACTGGAAATTCTGGGAAGTCATGGCATGCAGGCGTTTGAATATTCACGCATGCTGGACATGATTGAAGCGGGCTCTTTGGCTCCGCAGAAATTGATCTCGGATCGCATTAGTCTGACTCAGGCCGCACAGCTGCTGCCGCGGATGAATGAGTTTCCGGGTGACGGTGTCACCATTATCGAACGATTCAGCGAGTAGCCTTCCATGATGACCCTTCACGGCCGCAACGCATTCATCACCGGAAGTACTCAGGGCATCGGCCTCGAAATCGCCGCCGCGATCAAGGCAGCCGGAGCATCCGTCGTGCTTCACGGACTTCGCAGGGACTCCCTGGCCGACGAAGCCCTGCGTCGATGCGGTTCGACGGACGGCCCCGCGATGCTCGTCACGGGTGATCTCGCCAATCCAATGCCAGATGGGCCAATCGAGGTTGCCGAGCAGGCGATCAAACTGAATCCAGGGATCGATACACTGGTCTGCAATGCGGGCACTTTCATTGACACACCATTTCTGGAAATGCCGTTTGAGATCTTTGATCGCACGATGAAGCTGAATGTGTATTCGCAGTATGTCCTGATTCAGCACTTTGCGAAGCGCTGGGTCAGTGAAGGAATCGCCGGACGAATTTTGCTGACCGGTTCAATCAACGGTCGACTGTCCGAACCGACTCATGTGGCTTACGACACTTCGAAAGGTGCGATTGAAGCGATGCTGAGATCGCTGTGTGTGTCGCTTGCCCCGCTGGGAATTCGAGTGAACGGGGTCGCACCCGGCTTGTTTCGCACGCCACTGACCGAGCCGGCGCTTCAGGACGAACGCATCCGTCGCTGGATGGAACTTCATACTCCGAACGGCAAAGTCCCCGGAGCCAACGCCTGCAGCGGCGCCGCTGTTTTTCTGCTGAGCGACCTTGCAGAACACATCCAGGGACAAATGCTGCTGGTGGACGGAGGAATGAGTGTCTGGCAACAACCAGATCCCCCAGCCGACTGGATGCAAGGCTCATAGCGTCCCGTCCCCCCCCAAACATCTCTTAATCCTAATCTTAACCTTAATCCTAATCCCCACCCCCAGCGCGCCGACGTCCGACAAAAAATGTGCGACAAAAAATAAGAGCCACAAGATCCCACGGCGAGCAGCCCCGGTGTCAACCGGCCGGTACACCAAACCCCTCGATCCACCACCAACCAAGAACCAAGAACCGCGCCACCCGTCCCCGCCCGGCTTCACGCCGGCGGAACGCAGGTTTGCTGACTACCAAGCAACCACAAAATCCACCCCTCGGCCCCAACCCGGCTTCACGCCGGTTGAGCCCAGGTTTGGCAACTAAATCCGCAACCAATCCCCGTACAAAGGCGAGCGGCAGGGCATCAGCCCTCCGTGCCCCACACCCCATCCCATCTCTTAATCTTAATCCTAATCTTATTCCTCACCCCCAGCGCGCCGTCGTCCGACAAAAAATGTGCGACAAAAAATAACCCCACAACTAACCCCCAAAGGCGAGCGGCCCCGGTGTCAACCGGCCGGTACTTCACAACCACCAATTCACCCAACCAAGAACCAAGAACCGCACCGCCTCAACCGTCCCCGCCCGGCTTCACGCCGGCGGAACGCAGGTTTGACGACTACAAAGCGAAGATAAATCCAGCCCCTCGGCCCCAACCCGGCTTCACGCCGGTTGAGCCCAGGTTTGGCAACTACAACCGATCCAGCGGGCTTCGAACTCCCATCGGTCCCTGCTGCAGCACATGAGTATAAATCATCGTCGTGCTGACATCCGAATGTCCCAGCAGTTCCTGCACCGTTCTGATATCCGCCCCGGACTCAAGCAGATGAGTCGCGAAACTGTGTCGAAACGTGTGGCAACTGATCTTCTTGTCAATGCCTGCACGCAGCACCGCAGCGCGGACCAGTTTCTGCACGGAATTCTCGTGCACATGATGCCGGCGCAGGGCTCCTGATCGAGGATCTGAGCTGATTCGCCCGGCGGGAAAAACGAATTGCCAAAGAAACTCCCGAGCCGCAGCAGGGTACTTCTCGGCAATCGCATAAGGCAGCCATACAGAGCCATATCCGGCGGCGAGATCACTTTGGTGAAGCGTTCGAGTTTTCTCGATTTGCCGCCGCATGGGTTCAAGGCAACGCTCGGGGAAAGGAACTACACGATCTTTTTCGCCTTTGCCGTCGCGAACAAGAATCTGTCGGCGTTGAAAGTCGATGTCTTTGATTCGCAGCCGGCAAACTTCCAGCAGTCGCATCCCCGTGCCGTAAAACAATTCGCAGAAGAGTCGTACCAGACTTCCCTGAGGACACGCGTCAAGAATCCTCCGTATCTCCTCATGGGACAGCACGACAGGCAACCGCTCCGGCCCCTTGGCCCGTACTCCATCCAGGCGACCCGGATCCAGCTCGAGCACCTGTCGGTAGAGAAAGACAATGGCGCACAGCGCCTGATTCTGAGTACTCGCAGAGACTTGACGCTCAACCGCCAGATGAGTGAGGAACGCTGAAATCTCCGGCCCCCGGAGTTCTGAAGGATGCCGCCAGGTTCCGTCGGGAGTGCGATGAAACCTCAGAAACCTGACAATCCAGTCCACATAGGCTGACTCCGTTCGGATGGAGTAATGCAGCACCCTCATTTTGTTGCGCACTTGAGTCACCAGCTTCGGGGACTGTTGCGCATTCGAGACAGGCTGGGATTGATTCTGTCTTTCCGGGTGCAAGGGACTTCCTGAATTCATGGTGCAGACTCCAAGATGGACAAAAACACGCACTTTTTGATACACTCTCGTCAGAGCAGCTTGACATACCCTAAGGGTTTATACAGAATCCTTACCAGATTAGACAGAATCAATCTTCTGTCTAATTCCGTTTTTCTGTCTAAAAGTAGTTCGTCCGTAATGTCTGCCGTTCGATGTCAACATCCCTTAACGAAGAGATTGAACGCCTGCCATTCGATGGGGAAGGCGTAGATGCTTGGCTTCGGCTAATTGCCCGAATTACCCGAACGCACGACCTGAATCATGTAATAGACGTTTACAACTGGGACGACGGCTTTATTGTTCCGAACGCTGTCATGACACATCGCGAGTGTGATTTGGGAATCGCGTTAAAGCTATTCTGGTTGTCAGACGCTGCTCAACTGTTTGCGGATTCCTTTGACGAATCGAGAGCGCCACGCCAATGGATTGAGTTTTGTCGGATATTGACTTCGCTTATCACTTCGGGCAAATACATGACGAGTACGATTACGTACACGGTTCCGATAAACTCGGTTGCGAAAAGGAAGTTGGCGAATCGCAGCGTACCTGCGATACTTTACACGGATGTAATTGGAATACCGTCGATGTGACAAACACCCTGATATGGACGAACAATGAAATCCACCCGAGTTGCCGATCGGGCGTTTTCTGAAATCAAAGTCTCTTGGCGGCAACCGGGTGATTTTGGGCGTTCTGCCACAAAAGCATGCGGACAAGAACCGAAACGCCACAACATGACCGTTACCTGATGGTCGCAGAACGCATTTCGCCCAACTCTTGGCGTTCCGTCTGCGAGAGCGTCCGTGATCATGCTGCCAATGCTTCTGCCCCGAATTCCGTCACGCATGCATTGAGCTTAATCGACTCAAATTTGCCGCCAACGAGTTTTCCGTTCGTCGTGTTGTTTTCGTACGCCGACATTCCTGCTAATACCAAATGGAACATTGCATTCGATCCAACGAACCCATCGTCAATCGAGGCAACCAATGCCGTGTTTCGGTTCGGTGTTTTCTGGCAGCGAATTGCCCAGCCATCTTTAGAACATGGACACCATCAGATCGCCGTGATCGACTTTCCCGATGGTATTCCGAAGCTCTTGCAGTCACTTCCAATTGACGCCAACCGTCAGACGTACGACTATATTGGTTTGTGCGATGCCGAGGACTTGCGGGCGATTCAAGCCCGACACGATCTCGTGGCAGAACATAGCCGTCAACCGGAGCACGCGATCCGGCGTTTTTGACATGGTGGCCGTACTGGCGCGTGCCCGGTTACGGCGGTCGTTCTGACATACGCCGTAACGCAGTACTCAAGCATGGCGAACATTCACTTCGATGGATTCTACTACTCGCGACCGATCGCATGGGAAGCCTGGCATGCGGGGGTAAGAATGCATGGCGAACGAGCCCATTTTCGTCGCTACTATCCAAACCGTATTTGGCTTGGTGCCTACTGTGACAACACATTTGACTTTTGGTCTGATTCCGAACAACTTGATTCGAATGCGATTGGTACCATTCAATGTGGACGCGGCCCGATCGACAAAGAAGCAAATCCGTTGTGGATTGCAGGCACCTACGAAATAGCAGATGAAAAACTCATTCAATCCCTTTCACCCGACAGCGGAGGCGGATATGTATGGGTTACCAAGTATAGGATTATGGATGATCGCGTTGTCGGGCCGCTTGAAGAAGAGAACCCCATGACTCTTCTATTCAAGCCTGCTCCAATAAACATGACTATCCGCTAAAATGTCAGAACAAAGCCATGCACACGGAGCACTCGATTACGCGGTTTTGCAATGGTTGCTTTACTCCTCGTGCCCGGTGATGGCCACCGTTCGTCGGCTCACAGTAAAGATGATGGTACACGCTGCTTGGATTCCGGGCTGGTACGAACTGGATCAACCGTTGGAGGTTGGCCTTGATGCTGAGTTTGTCTTCTGGCGGGTCGCTCCAGATTACCCTCACTGCTCGGATCGTCTTGTCTTCTACAACACTTTGTGGCATGAGGGAGATGGCGTATTTGGCACCGGAAGGGTATTGACGATCCGACATCCGGAACTGGGCGATATTCGAAAGATCGACACTCGCGGACTGGATTACACAATAACCTTGATGGATGGCGCAGAGTTGTTGGTGAACGCCGAGGAAGATCCGGGTAGAATGTTCGAAGGACGTCCCGGCAATTGGACTGAGTCGAAACGTATAATCTCGGACTGGCACTGTGACGTTATCTTTCCGAATTGTCCACACAAAGCAAACGCCGACGAACAAAGCGGTGAACGGGAGTCGCCGATGACGCGGGCTTTGAAATCATGGTTTTTTCGCGGCGGCCCCGTTACCGCTGCCGTTACTTGGCAATAGTATGACATCTACCCGTGCACATCAGGCGTGGCTATGCTTCGCCGCTCTGTTGTCGCTGATTGCCTGCGTGGGCTGTGGCGATACCGCATCCACGCCTGAGTCGCCAGTGCAATGGATCGATCCAAACCAAATTCAACAGGGCCCAACGCGTCACGACGCTTTGCCCAACGAACTACTGGCTCGCATCAAAGCCGTGCATGAGACATTCGCTGATGTCGATGGTACACCGCTGGAAAAATGGATCGATGATTTCAAACGCGATCTAGATCCCGAAGGAAACGTCAGAATCTGGGAGGACATGCAGGTTGCGTACAACGCGTACTGCGGCGATCGCGAACTGCCACTTGCCACTCGGAAAGAAGTCTTCAAGATCGTCCTTATGCGGTCGATGATGCCTGACGATGACGTGCTCGCGCGTATCGAATTGGAGCACGTGCCCGTTGATGATGTCAAAATGATTCTTGCCGCCTACCCCGGCGAGGCGAAGCCGATCGACGTGATCCAATACAATCAGTAACCCAGAAGCCAAGTAACCATGCGGTGAACGGGAGCCGCTGATGGCGTGGGATTTGAAATCATAGATTCTTGGCGGCGGCCCCGTTACCGCCGCCGTTACACCAGAAAGTCGGAGCATGCCCCAAGAATCAACGGCTGACTCTGAGATCGTTCATCTTACGGCGTTGCAGAGTATTCGGCGCAGGCCGTCCATGTACATCGGCGATGAATCTGGGAAGATCAATCCGAATACCCTTGTGATGGAAGCATTGTGTTTGGCATGGTCGAACGCCTGTGATCGTTGCTGCAGCAGGGTCAGCATCAATCTGGCTGATGATACAGTTGTCATCTGGGACGACGGTCCCGGATTGGATGTCTTCAAACAATTGTCGGGTTCCCATTCCTTGATTCGTGCTGTTTTCACTGAAGTCCATGCATGCCGTGACGCTAAGGTAAATCAAAGTCGAGATCTTTGTCGCGTGGGCATCGCAATAGTCACTGCGTTGAGCAGGGAAACAATTTACGAAACAGCACAATGTGGCTTCGTCTGGCGGCAGTCGTTTACAGCCGAGGACCCCAACTGTAAGCTCGAAAAGCTTGCCCCAACAACTGAACAATGGCAGCGCGTCACGGTCATTCGCGACCCAGCAATATTTGGCCCAAGCAAATTCACTTGTGATGGGGTCATTGAGGTTCACAACGCCGCCTCAAACGGACTGCCACCGTATGAGAAGAACAGATTGCCAGCAGCCGACGTAAGGCTTACACTGACGGATGACGCGACGAATAGGTGCGTCGTTCTAAACGCAGGTGTAACAAAATGCTGAACCCGAGTTGCCGATGACGGGTTCTTCAAGTGGACGCTCGCTCGCGGCAACCGGGTTAGCTTGTCGTTCTGCCTCAGTCGCAGCTTTGGTTTGAGCATGAGATATCTGCGACCTTGCATTTTCGTCATTCTGACTTGCGCGCTTGTCGCTGGCGTGATATACGCTGCAATAGCGATGTACGGCCTCCGCGGACTCCCGCAAGACGCGTACGCGTCCGACTGGACAGCGATCTTTATCATTGAACATCTGAAAGCTACGGAAGATACGTGGCCAAGCAACTGGGCTGAGCTTCAAGATGAATTTGATCGCATGGCAGAACCTTCTCACTATGCGTGGTCGTTTGCCGAATTGCAACATCGCGTCAATGTGCAATTTGACGTAACATCAGAACAGGTCCGCGACGCAGACCCACCAGTCAAGGCCATTCGGCTTACCAGTGGTCGGCATGTGAGCTATGATGGTGACCCGAATGTTAACGTGCGCGAGTATCTCAGGACTGGCAAGGGTGGAATGGAGAGCATTCGTCGCAAGTAGAAACGGCAGAACAAGAAGATGCAGCCGAGTTGCCGATGGGCTGCCCATACATAGGAACGTCAGTCGCGGCAACCGGCTGATCTTGGTTGTTCTGCCACAAGATGAGACTTGAATCGCTATCCTACGATCAACTTGTCACCCATGGCGTGAGCCCATCCTTCGCGCGAATTCTCAGTGATCCTGAAAGTTACCATCGAGACCTTAGTATTCACGTAGGAAAGACAAACTGGGATTATTTCATCCCAGAAGCTGTCACCAACATCGTGCCGCTCTGGGATTCGAATGCCGACTCGTTTGTGCGATGGAATCGCGATGGTAACATCGAATACGTTTGGCTCTTTCATGACGACCCGAACTGGACTTTGGTGGCTCGTAGTGAACAGGGAATCATGTCGAAACTATGGCAGGAATGGGCCGAATTCCAAGAATCAGACGAGGAATGCAATCGATTTGCGGACGCGATCGGATTTCGATACGCGGAGAGTGGGTTGAAGATCTTGAAGAAGGATTCGGATACAATCAACGATTGGCGGCTCGCACTCACTGACTAAAGTGGCAGAACAAAGCGTTGGACGCGGAGCCGCCGATCGCGTCGTTCCTGAAGTCAATGTTGATTGGCGGCCGCCCGGTCATCCACCTAGACGGTTGACACAGTCTACCAGCGCTGGTACGCTTTTGCAAGCTACACGTAGGTGTGGTGTTTATTATTCCAGTACAGCAGCATGAGGGGACAACGGGGATGGCTCGGGCGAATCGACGGGATGTGTTGGTGGATGGGGAAGTCCAGATTGCTCACTGCGTCAATCGGTATGTGCGGCGAGCGTTCTTGTGTGGGAAAGATGAGGTTTCAGGGCGGGATTTTGAACATCGGCGGCAGAGGATTCGGCAGCGGCTGGAGTTTCTGGCGGGCATTATGGGGATCGAGGTGCTCGGGTACGCGGTACTGAGCAACCACTTTCACACGATCCTTCGGAACCGGCCGGACATTGTGGAGTCGTGGTCGGACGAGCAGGTGGCTCGCAAATGGTGGATGCTCTGCCCGGCTCGCAAGAACAAAGACGGCAGTCCTGCGGAACCCACGGAGCAGGAACTCAAGGAACTGCGAGCCAACCGCCGGAAGCTCAAGGAGAAGCGGCGTCGGCTGTCGAGTATCTCGTGGTTCATGCGGTTTCTGTGCGAACGTATCGCGAAGGAATCGAACAAGGAAGACAAGTGCACCGGGCGATTCTGGGAAGGCCGCTTCAAGGCTCAGGTGCTGAGAGATGACGCGGCGATCCTGGCGTGTCTGCAGTATGTGGACCTGAATCCGATTCGGGCGGGTATCGCGATGACTCTGGAAGCCAGCGACTTTACGAGCATTCAGGACCGGATCAGAGACCTGCAGCGAGCTGTCAGTGAACATTCTTCAGCGGCGGTGGAGAATGGGACTGCTTCTTCTGGCGAGACGAGCGTTCCAGCGTCTGCGGCAGAAGCGATGGCGGGAGTTGCTGCCTCCATCGAGGCGTCACCGTCAGTGGGTACGGGACAGCAGGAAGAATTTGATACCGCTGTGGAACATGGTGAGCACGCGGGCTGGCTCTCGCCGGTTTCACTGGAGCCGAAGCGACAGGGCGTGCGAGCCGTGGTGAATCCGCGTCGAGCTTCGAACAAGGGTATTCTGTCGATGGGCATCGGTGAATACCTGCAGTTGCTGGACTGGACGGCTCGACAGATCCGCAGCGACAAACGCGGAGCCACTCCGAAGGAGCTTGAGCCGATCTTCGAGCGTCTGGAGATCTCGGCGGAGTTATGGGTCGACTGCGTGCTCAACTTCCGCAAATGGTTCCGCTCGGCGATCGTTCGCTCGGGAACGCTCCCGAGCAGGGGTGTCACTCACGAAGTGAGCGGAGTCGCCGGGCAGGATTCGTCGCGACGTACTCGGGCGTAGAACTGAAGAGTTTGCTGTAAGTGGCGGAACTGGAAGTCTTTGTGACTCTGATTCATGGTGGATGGCACCGTCTTGTGCTAGCACCGTCTTGTGCTACGGGCGAAACTCTCGCTCGGTGATCAGATTAGTGTCGATGAGCGTTCGTTAGTGTTCCTGACTGTTGCTTCGGCGGGAGCGTGGTAGTGCAGAAACCGGGTCCCACCGAGGTGAACTCGGTGGCGGATGTTTGTGACTGGGCCCGCGTCGGAGACACGGGGCACATTTTGTTGCTGCTTCGCTGCTGATGGCACCCCCCAATTTCCAGGGTGACAACTCGTCACACCATCAGTAAACTGATTCGGAGCAAGATTCCTCACCGTGATGAATCCTGCAAGAGCCTCCCGCCAGCGCACACCGCTCGCAAAGTAGTGAAGTTCACCGCACGGTCTATGACTTGGCTAATCGCCAGACACATAGGTCGCAATTCGTTTTGCTCCTGTATTCCGTGTCTCCCCCATGACTGAACGAAACAAGACAATCTTTGGATCATTGCTGGCGTCGCTGCTGTCGATCTGTGGCTGCAGTCAGTCGTCTCCAACTCCGGGTGACCGTGCAGATCAGCCGACACTGATCGACGAAATCGCGGTCGATGGATTTGACCCTGATGGTGAGCCATTGATCAAGAAGTGGTCCGATGGGACCCTTTGGATTCATTTCGAAGCGATGCCGCCACTCTTCGCTGAACTTGACGGGACCGAAAATGAATTCGATGCATTTGAACTCAAGATTCAAGACGCGCTGAGCGTTGCTGTTCAACGCGATGATCGTGAGGTGTTCGTCATCAAACAGCCGAAATCTGACACGGCAGAAAGAGCCAAGGCGTGGCTCGAAGCGTATCGCAGGAACGGAGCATAAAGAGGGCATCAAGGTCCGGTGCAATCCAAAAACTGAAGCAGGAGTTTTCGTCGCAGCAAACGCTGGCAGAACAAAGTGCTGAACCGGAGTTGCCAAACAGCCGGTTATGAAATCATTAGTTGACTGGCGGCAACCCGGTTAACACATTCGTCCTGCTCCAGAGAATCTCCATCGATGTCAGCAACTCCCGAAGAACAATGGTGTATCACCTGTTTCGCAAAGCTGGACTCGACACTTAGAGCCTGTGCGAGCTGCGGTCGCGAATTCAGCTCGTCTGATCCATCAACATACTATTGTCGACCAGTCGGTTTCCTGACAGAACTTGACCTGCATGTCGTGTACCTGACGATCATGATGAGCCTGCTCGGATTGTTTCTCCCGTGGCCGTTTGTCGGAGCGACAATTTGCTTCCTCATTCCTCAACCCATGATTCTTACTTCCTTTATCGATGGGCTGCACCACAAGCCGGACGAAAGGAAGCTCAATAACAGACGAATCATCGTGAACGAAGCATTCGTGGCTTTCGTCGTCACAATCGCGTGCATTGTGAATCTTTGTATCTGATCGACGGCGGGCCTCTGGGCCTGGATCGCAGGCGGTTCGTCGTCTATGTTGATTTGGATTGGTGTTGATTAACGCTGATTAGTGTTGCAAAAGCATGCCGTACACATACAGAAGAACCTGGCGATCCGAGGTTGCCCATTCAGCCGCCCATCTGCTGATGGCTTACCTGCTTGCGGCCGTCTTAGTATTTGTCGCGTCCTATTTCCAGGATGGGAACATGCCCCGTACTGTGATCGCTGTCATTGTCGGATTTAATACGCTACTTCTTGGTCACCACATCTACTCAACCGTGAAATTGAAGCAAGACTTCGCCTGTTCGATCACCTCGAGTCATTTTCAGTGCAGTTGTCCAGATCCGCACTCCGGGGAATCTTTCGAGATTGTCATCGCTGACCTTTCAACGATTGAGATAAATGATGGTCGAATTAACCTTCGTTTGCAGAACGGAACCGAACACTGGTTGACGTGCAACTACGGAAATCCCAGTGGATATTTCATCAAATTGCTCCTCGAAGCCAATCCCAGGAGCACGCTGGTCCGCAATTAGTTGGCCTGATCGCGTCAATGTGTCAACCCTTCGGGCCTTGTGGACTGATTTCACTTCGCTTCTGGTGGCTTACGCAAACCGGCAGGGGTTGTGACGGCCTGTCGGGCCTGAATCGCAATCCATCACTGTCTATCCCCGCCAACCCGGATGCGGGTCGGTCGCTGCTGTGGAATCCCCCGAAGCTCATTGGGAATCGATCTCGCCACAAGCCTGGCTAGCTCACGACAGAGGCCATCGCTCGCGGGGCGTGGTTTCCATGGGGAAATGGGGGCTGAGTTTGGGCTGAGTTTGGGATGGGGATTAAGATTAAGATTAAGATTAAGATTAGGATTAAGGTTAGGGCTGAGAGTGGGAGGGGGTTGGGGCACGGAGGGCTGACGCCCTGCCGCTCGCCTTTTGGGGCCAGTGATTGGCGCTGATTGGGAAGTGTTGTCGGGCATCGGAGATGCGAGACACTTATTGTTTCCAGGCTTCCAGTTCGGTGACGCCACTTCGGCTGTTGCCTTTGTTCTCAAAGAAGACTCGAAGTCTGCGAGTTGTCACGGGGGCGAACGTCAGAGTGTTCGCAACTCCTCCGGTGGGCTTCGATGGGTTTGCCGACAGCTCATTCACGGAAGTCCATTTGTCACCGTCCTGCCATTCGACACTCAATGACTTCGGAGCCTGAACACCGCCTCCATCATCGTAGATCAGGGCCACGATTCGGCCGACCTGTTTTGGCTCTTCGAATTCAAGTTCCAGCCAGTCGACAGCGTTCGGAGATTCATAGCTGGTCCAGCGGTTATGCGGCGTTGCTCCAAACACAATTCGACCGTCGTTGGCCATTTCGAGTCGATCGTAACGCGATGTGTGCGATGCGGTCAGGCGAGGATAATCTGCACCCGGTGCCCGGAATGCGAGATTCCCTTTTGGAGCAGGAGCTGGCGAGACGGGTCGGACAGCATCGCCCCACAACTCAATTTCCGTTAGACCTGTGCGACCATTCTCCGCATGCTGAAAGGTCACTTCGACCTGTCGCAAAGCCGTCTCCGGAATCTTGATCGTGCTGGCTCTTGATCCCTGCAGTTGCACGCCAGTCGTCGGAATTTCTTCCCACGACGAATGATCGTCGATGCGATGACGAACACAAAACGCCTGCGGTGGAACGACATCCTTTCCATCATCAAGCACGTATAGCCGAATTGTGTGCACCGAACGGGCTGTGCCAAGATCCACCGTCACTGTGTCTTCTGGCGACGGTGAGCCAACAGAAGTCCATCGGTTTGGCGGATGGAGGTCGTACCAGTAATTGCCATCAATCAGCTTTGCCGGTGACGTGCCGGACTGAACGGCGGTTGCTGTAACCTGAGGAAAATAGTCACCATCATTGTTGACCGCAAAATTCACAGCAATAGCTTTTGTTTCGGAAGGTTCGGGAACGGTGGATGACGCCGGCAGCTGTACGGAAACAGGCCGAAGGGATTCCGACCGAGCAATCTCGCGGCCGTTGGCCAGAACATGCAGTCCCGCACCTTTGCCATATCGGCTGCCATCCCGATCCCAGAAGACCGTCAGTTCGATTCCATGATACTGAAGCCGGTCCAGCGCGAACCACGGCCAGTCTTCAGTCGCCAGCGGAACAATCTCCAGCGTCTGTCCATCCGATGGTCGAATGCCCACCAGTCCCGTCACGACCAGATCACAGAAGCCCGAATGAAAGTAGTGTTCGGAGTGGTTATAGCCGTCATGTCCTTCAAATGATCCAGTGTCGGGATGGAGGGCTTCCGCCAGATATGGACGGCCATTCTTTCGATGCGACTTCGAATATGTCTGAAGGAGCGCAACGTAGTCCCGGCTGGAAACCGGAAGAGCATTCCTGCCGTCTCGATAGGCCGGATTCTGCAGCACATTGGCGAGTGCCTTGAGTGTCTGCGACGTTGCGTAGGGCCACGACTGTCCGCTCCACCAGCAGCAGGACTTCTGCAGCAGGAACATCGGATCATGGCGTTCAACCGTTGTTGGTCCAAAGTCGGCGGCAAAGTAGTGTCGGTCTGTCAGGTACTTCCATGCGTCCTCAAATCCCTTGTCGGTTGAAGGGAGATTGAACTGCCAGGGAACATAGCCAATCAGTTCGCGGCCATGGTCGCTTCCCGCAAACTGCCCTGTCTCGTAGGTCCGCGTCAGCTTCTGAATTTTGTGACCGTCACGTTCTTCATTGTCGCGGTACATCTGGAGAAAGAATCCTCGCCGCTTATCCCAGAGCTTCGATTCGACGAGACTCTTCAGTGACGCAGCTTTCGCCTCATACGATTTTGCAACATCCTCTTTGCCAGCCAGCCTGGCAATCTTCGCAATCGCCAGAGCATCGGCATACATGTACGCATTGAAGCTGGGCCGGAATCCTGGAGCGCCGCGAAGGATGTCCTGAGTCTGCCGGCTGTTGATGTTGAACTCCATTCCATCGTCGTGTCCTGTCTGCCAGAACAGTCCGACTTCCGGAACGAAGTGGCGTGCTTCCCAGCCTTCGTAGTTTCGGATGAGATCCTGAAGAAGATCCTTCACCAGCGCTTCATCCGGATGGACCTCATGGACCGCCCAAACTGCGTCGGCAATCCATGTGCTGTAATTCCGAGGCTGAGCACCGGGCGTTCGAAACCAGTAGCGTGAGTAATCGTTCGCAACGGTCGGCGTCCGCATCCATCGAGCCTCATAGAGCTGATGCCCTGCAGGACAGCTGATAGCGCCGTAAGCTCCCGACCAGAACGGGCGATCAATGAACTCCGTGAAGGAGTAGCCGCTGTTGGGCGAGCCGTACGTCAGATGGCGAGTCATCAGTTCCCAGCGGTAATACCACGTGGTCGTGATCTCGTCGTCCGGGCACTCGAACAGAGGAATGTTGTTCGCGTACCAGTCCCAGTCCCGGTTGACCCAGAACGTCTGGCGCTGAAACTGCGAATTCGCATCCAGGACCTGAGCTTCGGCCGTGGAAGCCAGCGGGGATTCCAGCAGCAGATGACTCAGAACGATGCACACTGCGACCAACTTCGAACGCATGCCAAAACTCCTCAGGCTCGCCACCATTAGACTCGAACGGATTCCGCCGTCCCTCTCAGATCTTCCGCGTACTTCCGGCGAACAGGTTCGACATAATCCTGCAGGAACGCATCGACCTGCTCGGGTGATCGCCCGACGTAGCGACGGGCGTCCAGTGCACCGGTCAGGTTCACTTTGGAAAACGCGGGATCTGCCTGCAGACGTTCGATCAGATCGTTGGCCTGACCTTCTCGCTTCACCTGATCCGCAGCCGCCTGACTGTGAGAACGAATCACTTCGTGAAGTTCCTGACGGTCGCCACCAGCCTGAACTCCGGCCATCAGAATTTCTTCTGTTGCCATGAACGGCAGCTCTGACGCGAGGTTTCTTTCGATCACTTTGGGATAGACAACCATGCCGTCGGTAATGTTGCGAAACAGGACCAGGCATGCATCGACCGCCAGAAACGCCTGAGGCAGCGTGAGGCGACGAATGGCGCTGTCGTCCAGAGTTCGTTCCATCCACTGGTTCGCCATCGTCTGGTCCACGCCCGACTGAAGACTCATCGCAAAGCGTGCCAGTGAACACATTCGTTCGCTTCGCATGGGGTTTCGCTTATACGCCATGGCCGACGAACCGATCTGTGACTTTTCGAACGGCTCTTCGATCTCCTTCCGATGCTGCAGGATTCTGACATCCGCGCCGACTTTGTGGCACGTCTGAGCAACTCCGTTCAGGAAGCTCATGATCTGCGAATCGGACTTTCGCGAATATGTCTGCCCGGTCACGGCATGAGCCGCGCTGAAGCCCATGCGCTCCGTGACCATTCGATCCAGCTTCTCGACGCGTGCATGGTCACCATTGAACAACGTTAGAAATGTCGCCTGAGTCCCTGTCGTACCTTTCACACCACGAAAGCGCAGAGTCGCGATGCGGTATTCAAGCTCTTCAAGGTCCAGAATCAAATCCCAGCACCAGAGCGTCGCACGCTTTCCAACGGTCGTTGGCTGAGCAGGCTGGAGGTGTGTGAATCCCAGGCACGGCAGGTCGCGCCATTTTGCCGCGAACTGACCAAGCAGGTCGATCACCTGGACCAGTCGTCGGCGAAGCAGGTACAGACTGTCGCGCGTTTGAATCAGCTCCGAGTTGTCGGTGACAAAACAGCTCGTGGCTCCCAGGTGAATAATTGGCCGAGCCTTCGGAACCTGATCGCCCCACGCATGGATGTGAGCCATCACGTCATGACGCAGCTTCTGCTCATAGCGGTTGGCGGAGTCGAAATCGATGTTGTCGACATTCGCCCGCATTTCGCTCAGCTGTTCGTCGGAAATCTCAAGCCCCAGTTCCTTCTGACACTCCGCCAGCGCAATCCAGAGTTTCCGCCACGTGGAATGCTTGCTTTGAGCCGACCAGATGCGAGCCATGTCGCGTGAGGCATAGCGGGTAATCAGTGGGTTTTCATAAACATCGTGAGACAAAGCGTGCCCTTTCAAATGCGGCATTCGCCCCGGAAATTCGGACGATCTGCCCACCCATTGTGGACCTTGACCCGTTCGAAGCAAGCGAACCCTCAGTCTGAGAACTCAATTTCCAACCCCATGCCCCCGTAGTGGAATTCGCCAGAATTCCTGCCATCAACCGACGCCAAATCCATCAGACTTCCCATGTCGTTGCACAACGAATCTGCAACAGAAAACCTGCCCCGCGGGCAACGCTGTGAAGGATTTTCTGCAGCGAATTTCGGGGGCTCCGAGCTGTAGTGGAACTCGCCAGAGTTCCTTTCATCAACGAAACTTCTGGGATCTCTGGCGAGATCCACTACAAAATCTTTCACAGCGTTGCCCCGCGGCCACGCGCAGTTGCACTTTTCGCCGAAAACCGAAGCGAGCGATCTGTGGGTGTGACGTCGAAATCTCCGAGCGGCTGAACTCCGCTGGCGACGGAATTCAGAATGTCATACACCGGAAACCGGCGTGTTCGAACGCCACTCAGCGAACTGGACGGTTCGCCGGATTGTATGTGATTCTGGAGAAGTTTCGATGTCCCTCAAACCTCGATCGCTGGTCGTGACCGCCGCAATGTTCGCGATGACAGGTTGCGCTGAATTCTCGTTGACAGGTCGAATCGACTCGGAGATTCAGCCACAACCGGCTGCTTCCCCGGTCAGGGCGATCGGTGATTCGTCCGGCAAGTTCAGTGAATTGAAAGCAGGGCAGCAGGTTCGCATCGCAGCCCTTGCGACAGCTCCCCACGAGATTGTGCCAGGAGAAACTCCGGAAGTGATTCAGTACTGTGGCACTGTCGAATCACTCGACCAGTCACGAATCATCCTGTCACAAGCCTCCATCATTGCGGAACGATCGGTGGGTTCGCCAATCGTCAACAAGGTTCCCTATGTGAACCGGCTGCTCAAGAATGCAGAACAACCTGCTCAACTGCAGGCCCTGCTGCCCCATGGCATCGTTATTCAGAGATCACAGATTGTCTCTGTTCAGCCGAACATAGACGCCCCGTATGAGCGAATCGGTGTGGATTTCGACTTCGCTCAGTGAGACATCGCTCACCGCTGCGTCCAACAGTCGAGTCGTCCTGAGTCATCGCTGGACATTTGCGTTGCGACTTCGGGGAATTGATAATCCCCTGAAAACGTCAGCACTAAAGCACGCAAACGCTGAATCCTGCTCAACGATGAACGGAGTCTCAATTTGTCCGGCCAGTCTCTTTCGATTCCTGCCAGACCGCCAGGAACTGTGCGAGTTCTACACTCCGCAGACTGGCATCTCGGCAAGACGCTGGCCGGGCTGACTCGGGAAGAAGAGCATCTCCGGTGGCTCGAGTTTCTGCTGTCAGTCATTCAGCAGTCTCAGGCCGATGTGCTGATTATTGCCGGCGACGTTTTTGATTCAGCAAATCCGCCGCAGTCCGCTCAGGAGCGATACTACACGTTTCTTTCTCGCGTTTATCAGCAAACGGCGTGCGAGGTCGTTGTCATCGCCGGCAACCACGATTCACCCGCGCAGCTGGAGGCACCGAAACGCGTGCTGCAGACTCTGCGAGTTCGAGTGGTCGGAACGGTGTCGGAAGATCCGGAAGACCAGCTGGTCCCGCTGCCTTCAGCGTCAGATCCAAAGGTGGTGATTGCCGCCGTTCCGTTTCTGCGGGATCGTGACGTTCGAACGGGCCAGCCGGGACAATCGGCCTCAGAAATTCGGGCGGAGATTCTGGAAGGCATCAGAGCGCGATACCAGCAGATCGCAGATTCCGCTCATTTTCAATATCCTGGTGTTCCAGTGATCGCCACGGGTCATCTGACAATCGACGGTGCTCGCGTGACCGACAGCGAACGGGAAATTCACATCGGCGGTCTTGGCGCTGTCAGCCACGAGATTTTCTCTGAGGCGTTCTGTTACGTGGCGCTCGGACATCTGCATGTGGCTCAGCAGGCCGGAGGACGCGACACAGTCCGATATTCCGGCTCACCATTTCCGCTCAGCTTCAGCGAAGCCGGAGATATCAAAGAGCTGCGTCTGATTGACCTTGTCAATGGCCGCGTTCAGAACAACGAAGCCATCCCGATTCCATTGCAGCGATATCTGATGCAGCTGCATTGCTGCCGCGCCGACTTGACTCAAAAACTAGGCGCCTTCAATCCTCCGGCCGGCGACCTCGAGACCTGGGTCGAAGTCGTTGTGGCCGATCCGGTCGCGGGTGAAAACCTGTTCGAGGTTGTTCAGGAGGCGAGCAAAGACAAGCCGTGGAAAGTTGTCCGCGTCCTTGGTCAGAAAGTTCAGCGAACCGCAGGCATCACGAGCAAGGCAGAATCGACCGTCGAATCCAGCCTTCTGGAACATCCGGCTGAGGTCTTTCGGATTCGACTGCAAAGCGAAGAGGGGCTGAGCGATGAAGAGCGATCCTCGTTAACTCTTGCGTTTCAGGAGCTGATCAGTTTGCATCGGGAGAAGCAGCGCGAATCCGAAGAGACCGCGGCGGCGACCCCTGAAGCAGCGAAAAGTTCCGGAAAGAAAACGACAAAGACCGCCGCTGACAGCAGTTCGGAGTCAGCGCAATGAAGATTCTGCGTGTTGCTCTGAACAACCTGAATTCTCTTCGTGGTTCGCACGAAATCGACCTTGAGTCTGACCCGCTCGGCAGCGCTGGGATTTTTGCCATCACCGGGCCGACGGGAGCCGGGAAGTCGACGCTTCTTGATGCGATCACTCTGGCTCTTTACGGGCGCGCGGCTCGGTATGGTACCGCGCCGAATCCCGAACACATGATGAGCCGTCATACGGGTGCATGTTCGGCTTCAGTCGACTTCGAGGTTGCGACCGGACGCTTCCGCGCTGAATGGCAGCTGCGACGTTCCCGCAATAACCCGACCGGAAATCTTCAGGCTGCGAAGAGGTACGTTTATGATGACACCGGCAAAGTTCTGGCCGATCAGACTCGTGCGGTCGAGGCAAAGATTGAAGAACTAAGCGGGCTGGATTATGACCGTTTCATGAGGTCGGTACTGCTGGCTCAGGGAGAGTTTGCAAAGTTCCTGAAGGCCAAAGCGAACGAACGCGCGGAACTTCTGGAGAGCCTGACCGGTACCACGATCTATTCGGAACTGGGCGAACTGGCCTGGCAGGAAGCACAGCGTCGCAGACAGGAGCTGGAAAGCAAACAGACACAATGCGGACTCATCGAATTCCTCTCTGACGAAGACCGTGCAACGCGCCAGGCGGTTCTGTCGGCAAATGCGGAGAAGCAGAGCGCACTGACAGAACAGCGTGAACTGCTGACCATTCGCATCAACGCGGCCGATGAACTTCACCTGCAGAAGGAACAGGCCGAGCGGGTGCAGCGCGATCAGCTTCTGAATCAACAGCGCCTGAACGATTCTGCTGCGGACTTCGCCGCGCTGGAGAATTATGAAAAGGCCGGGCCGTTCGTTGGTTTGCTGAAACGCCTTGATGATGCAGTCCGGCTTCAGGAACACCAGAACAGAATGCTTGAGGAGGCTGGTGCGAAGCTGGCCGATGTCAAGAAGGAGCAGATCAGGACTGTCATCTCGGCCGTACGTCTGGGTCAGCAGATGAAGACCGAGCGTGAAGCCGTCTACACGGCAAAAAAGCAGTCCTTCACAGAACTGGAGAAAGAACGGAAATCAACGGAACGCTGGCTGCGTGAACACGAAGCCGATGCAGCTCTGTCGAAGTCGTATCCAAAGATTGTGGAGTCACTGAACGAGCTTCGAAATGTTCGAAAGGAAGTTGCCGTCTATCTGGAAGATGTGGCCAAACTGCATCGCGAGATCAGCACGGAGAAACGTCGCCAGGAGGATCTCGTTCGCGCTGTGGAGACGGCATCGCAGCACTACAAGGCTCGAAGTGAACAGCGCCGGCGTGCACAGGAGAAGCTGGATGGTCTGATGGGAGGCCATGATCTTCCCGGCCTGCAGCAACAGCTGCGAAACACTCTGGAGCGTCAAAGCGAACTGCGTCTGGCAATCCAGCAGCATTCGTCGCTTCAGGAGATCCTTCGACGACTGGACGGCATTCGTGCGAATCAGAAGGCACTGACTCAGGAGCTTGAAACAACTCGCTCCGAAGTGGAACTCACGACCGGCGAGCATCAGCGTTCCGATGACCTTGTTCGCGCTCTTGGCGAACATCTTCGAACGGCTCAGGTGGTGGCAAGTCTGGACGAACATCGTGCTCAGCTGCAGCCTGGTGAACCCTGTCCGCTGTGCGGGTCGGAAGAACATCCATGGGCCGCGGAGGGCAGCGAAGCTCACCGTCCGGAGATCGCGAACATCCAGAAACGACTGAAGGCGGCGGAAGAGGATCTTCGTCGTCAGCAGGTGAAACTGGATGAGTGCCGACGTCGCGAGGAACGCTGCAGAGCGAACCTGAGCAGTGAATCCCAGCGCGAGTCTGACACGCTGGGCGAATCAACAAAGCTGGACGAACTGCTGCGTCTTGCAGCACAGCGTCTCTCGCTTGAAGTGGTCACGAACGAGTCACTTCAGCTGGCACTGCAGGCTTCAGAAAACGATGCCAGCAGACTTCAGGAGAGAATTGGAACGATCGAGTCTGTTCGTGACGAACTGACTCGAGCCAAAGACTCCGAGTTCGAAGGCGAACGAAATCTGCAGCGGGCCAAAGATCAGCTGGCGACCTGTCAGGATGAGATCAAGCGACGGCAGGATGGGATTACGGAGACCGAACGACGCATCGAAAAAGGTCAGGAGAAGACGGACTCACTGGAAGGCAAAGTCTCGGAACTTCTGAAGCCCTTTGATGAATCCGTGCCGGAAGACGGAGCAGAGGAGAAAACCTCGGCTGCTCTGGAGAAACGGCGGCGGGCCTATGATGAGCGACTGCAGAAACAGACTCGACTGGAACTCAGCCGCAAGGATGCGGAGACCGCAGTGTCCGATGCCGAAGAAGCGATTCGGGACGTTGGAGAATCGCTCGATCAGTTTGTCCTGCGTCAGAAAGAACTGAAGATTGCGGATTCGGATCTTGAGACAGAGACGGCCGTGCAGCGCTGGATCAATCTTCGTGCGGCTGAGGATGTCCTGAACCAGAAAGATCGCGAAGTCGCGGAAGCTCGCGGGCGGCGAGACGAACGTCAAACGGCCCTGGAAGCCGCGGGTGTGGAACGCAAAAAGCTCGAAGACGAGCTTCAGTCGGAGCTGACCACGTCAGCATTTGGCACCATCGAGCGGCTTCGCAGTGCGATGCTGGATCCTCAGCGAGTTCAAATGCTGAAGGCAAGAAAGGAAGAGCTGGAGAAAGATCGCGTTCAGCTTGCAGAACGACTTACGACACTTCAGGCGACTATTGCTCGACTTCGACTGGGCGAACCGGAAGAAGGTGCGACACTCGACGAAATGCGCCGGGCGAGGAGCGGGCTGAATTCCCAGATTGAATCACTGATTGGCGAATCAGCAACGATCCAGGACGAGCTTCGGCGAGACGATGAGAACCGTCGAAAGGTCGCAGATTTCCAGGCAACGCTGGAGAAAGAACTGCTGGCCCTGAAGACCTGGGAGAAACTGTCAGGCCTGATTGGTTCGGCTGACGGCAGTCGTTTTCGTCGATTCGCTCAGGGCATTTCTCTGGACGTCCTGGTTCGGCATGCCAACAACCATCTCAGCCGGCTGTCTGATCGTTATCAGTTACACCGCGTTGAAGAATCCGAGCTGGAGCTGGAGATCATTGACATGTTCCAGGCCGGTGTTTCACGTCCTATGTCCAGCCTCTCCGGCGGCGAGAGTTTCCTCGCGAGCCTGGCTCTGGCACTTGGGCTTTCGGATCTTGCCGGCCGGAATGTGCAGATCAATTCTCTGTTCATCGATGAAGGTTTCGGCTCTTTGGATCCCGAGACACTCGACATTGCTCTTTCGGCTCTCGAGGTTCTTCGACTGGAGAACAAGACCATCGGAGTCATCTCACACGTGCAGCTGTTGAAAGAGAGAATTGGAACGCAGATCAACGTGGTTCGTCAGCCTGGCGGAGTGAGTGAACTGCGCGTCACGAGTGGCTGACATGTGAGGATGCAGATTCCATCGCCGGTTTCCACATCGCGAAATGGCGCAAGCTGCTCGGTGAATTCGTGACTCGCGCTCACCGGAGGGCTCGCGCCCTGCCGCTACTAACGCAAGGTTTGCGGGCTTTTTCCCTGCTATTCTGTCGGGTCTGCCGAAATTCCCGAGTCTCTTTAATCGTCGAAATGTGTTGCTAAAATTCGCCCCGCGCGATGCTTTCAGCAGAACATATTCTGGGCAGGTGTTCAGAGTTTTGGATGTTCGATCCAGGCATTTGCAGCGAGAAAACTTCCGGTGTGATTTGACCGGATTAACCTGACAGGTCGCATCGCAACCGATCACCGGAATCTCATTGATTTGGGTGCAGTTTCAGAAGCTGATCGCTTCTGCCTCGCGTTGTGACGCTTGACTTTAAGTTTGAAAATTTGGCTCCAAGGAAAGTGTAGAAAATGGTCACGTACTTCCCCGAAGTCGATCGTATCTCCTTCGAAGGTCCCCAGTCCCGAAACCCACTCGCGTTTCGACACTACAACCCGTCAGAAGTGGTTGAAGGTCGAACGATGAAGGACTGGCTGCGGTTTGCCGTGTGTTACTGGCACACATTTCGGGGCGATGGAACTGACCCGTTCGGCGCACCAACACTCAAGCGTCCGTGGGATGACGGAACGAACTCTCTGGACAGTGCTCTTCGACGCGTCGATGTGGCATTCGAATTCATGACGAAGCTTGGTGTTCCTTATTACTGTTTCCATGATCGTGACGTTGCACCGGAAGGTTCCAGTCTGCGTGAAAGCAACGCCAACCTGGATGCTGTGGTTCGCAAGCTGAAGGAAGCTCAGCAGGCAACTGGAATCAAGCTGTTGTGGGGCACTGCCAACCTGTTTTCAAATCCTCGGTTCATGCATGGTGCCGCCACCAGCCCGAATGCCGATGTCTATGCGTTCGCAGCGGCTCAGGTGAAGAAGGCGATGGAAGTCACTCATGAACTGGGTGGCGAGAACTATGTGTTCTGGGGCGGCCGTGAAGGCTACATGTGTTCCTACAACACAAACATGAAGAGAGAGCTGGACCATCTGGCTCGATTCATGCACATGTCAGCCGACTACGCAAAATCCATTGGCTTCAAGGGCCAGTTCCTGTTTGAGCCAAAGCCAAAGGAACCGACAAAGCACCAGTATGACTTCGACGCGGCAGCGTGCCTGAACTTCATCCGACAGTACGGTCTGCTGGATGTTGTGAAGCTGAACATCGAGACGAACCATGCGACTCTGGCTGGTCACTCGATGATGCACGAGCTGGAGTATGCGTCCATTCAGGGAGCCCTGGGAAGCATCGATGCCAACACGGGCGACCTGTTGCTCGGCTGGGACACAGACCAGTTCCCGACGGACATCTACCTGACGACTCAGATCATGCTGGTCATCATGAAGCAGGGCGGTCTGCAGCCTGGTGGCACGAACTTTGACGCAAAGGTGCGTCGCGAAAGCATTGATCCGATCGACCTCTTCCATGCTCACATTGGCGGGATGGACGCGTTTGCTCGTGGTTTGAAGATTGCTGCGGCAATTCGCGCGGATGGTGTGCTGAGCGACTTCGTGGCGAATCGGTACAGCAGCTACGACAGCGGAATTGGTCGCAAGATCGAGATTGGAACGACCAATTTCAGCGAACTGGAAGCCTACATGCTGGAGAAGGGCGAAGCCGCTCCAAACTCCAGCGGCCGACAGGAAATGCTGGAGAACATCATCAATCTCTACATCTAGCCGCCCGGTTTCAACAGGCGGATAACCAACGATTGATTAGCGAGAGCCCGGGACACCCCCGGGCTTTTTGCTTTTCGGGGTTGCGCTACTCCCACACCATCTTATCCGGCAACCCTCACATGGTCGGGGATACCCTCATGTCAGGCCGCGATTTCGGACGCTTCTGCTGAAAAAATATGCGTATGCTCCAGTAGAATTCACTCAACGCGAAGGAATCCCCTCACGCTGCGGAAGGGTATATCCTACGGGGGATACTCCTATCAGAAAAACACGCAGCACGGAGATAGAACCCGCCTCGTCAGTTGCTCCTCCGCATGGATGCGGGGGCCGCATCGAACGAACAGCAAACCTGCACTGAGTGCGGAGAACGTTGTCAGGAAGATGTCGGCTCAGGCGTAGTACACAGTGACTCGCCGGGTGTGAGAAGGAACTCTTCAGCAAGCGAGGTTGTTATGCAAACCGTTTCTGATCGCAGCATGAGCTCTTCAGAATTTGTCGCTGACCTGACGGGCGACGCTGTGATTGCCGATTCCAATCGACTGAATGCCGAATCGATTGCCTGGTGCCTGAAATCGTATGGTGGCTTTCGCAACGTGACTTCGGTCGCCACGCCCACAGAGCTGCTTCAGGCCATTCGAGCACAGCGTCCGCGTGTTGTGCTGGTTGGCGAACGTCTTGCCGTCAAGGCGCTTCGAGATCTGTTCTCTGAGCTGGCTGTTCGTCTGGGCGAAACTCGCATCGCCGTTTTTGGCGACAGCCTGACCGATCGCCAGCTGGATCTTGTTGTGAATAACCGAGTCAGCGGATTGCTGTCTCGCGAAGATTCCATGCGACGTATCAGTGAACAGCTGACGCAGATTGCAGGCGGCCAGCCGGTTCTGTCAGAACACCTGGCATCTCGCGTCCAGCTGATGCGAGACGGACAGTTCCGCTGTGTGGCAAGCGGACACATGCAGAAACTGACCGATCGCCAGTGGGACGTACTTCTGAAGATTGCCGAAGGCCGCCGCGTTTCCGAAGTCGCCGAAGCGCTTGCGATCTCAGAAAAGGCCGTGGAAAGCCACAAGTACCGCATCATGCGAGTCGTCGGAGCGACGGACCGAGTTGATCTTTGCCGCTGGGCAATTCGTGAAGGGTTGATCGAAGCCTGAGGGGATTGCCCCGGCACTGGCAACTGGCTCATTCACAAGCCCGGCTTCCAATTCAGCCGGGCTTTTTTGCGCGCCTGTGAAATTCTGGCGGGCTTCAGCGTGGAAATGGTTCCTGTCGAATTCCATTCCCTCATTCCGCCGAACAGAATGAAGCAAAGGAGTGATGACTGCGTCCACGGCACATTGAGGGTATGAGATGAACATGGATACAACGATCGTACTGACGATTCTGGGCGTTGTTTCGATCATTGGGACCATTATTGGTCTCGCCGTGTATTTCGAACGGCGCAGAACCACGCTGATCACGGAACATGGGACAGCACTGGGATTTTCCGTGCAGATGGTCATGCCCGGAGAACTGGATGGCTTTTCCGGCAGCACCAAACTGATGAACACAGGCCGAGGACGAAAGGCCTTCAACATTCTTCGCCGTGAAGTCCCGCCTCTGGACGTCGTGCTTTGTGATTTTCGTTACACCGTCGGCTCAGGTAAACATTCGAGGACGATTCAGCAGACGATCGCGATTTTTCGATCCCCGCGTCTTCAAACTCCGACATTTGCGATTTCGCCCGAAGGTTTCTTTAGTCGTGTCGGGGCAATGTTTGGCGGCCAGGATATTGACTTTGATGACTCACCGGCGTTCTCACGCAAGTTCGTTTTGAAGGGACCGAATGAAGAAGCGATTCGTGCCTTCCTGACTCCGGAGCGTCGGGATCTTCTAACCTCCCACGATCGGCTCTGCATGGAAGTCTTCCCCGGCTGCATGTACTTCTGGTTCGACGGAAAACGGACGCCGCCCGCTCATTTGCAGCAGTTTTTCGAACAGGCCTTCTCTGTCTATTCGGCGTTTGCCGAGCCCGCCTGACGGACCGCCGTATGTTTTGGCGACTTGCGGACATGCGATCACGAGGGGAAACACCTGCCAAAGCGAACCAGCCATGCGGGGGAGCCGGAAAGACGGATGCGAAGAGTCATCAAAGCCCAGGCGAGTGACTTTTCCCGGGCAAGAAATCCAAGCCACGTTTTGCTGTCGGCGTTGATGTGAAGGTTACGCTCTCCGTGATGTCCACGCTCGACGTGAAGTTTCTGATCGCGGATGGTGACGGTCGCCTTGCAGTTTTCCGAGCCCGTAAATGTCATGTGATAGACAGCATTCAGGCCCTTTGCCTTTCCGGGCTGAAACTGCAGTGACATCAGATTCAGGAAGTCCTCGATCGAACGAACTCGAATGTTTCCTCTCACCCGGCGAAGCGTTTTGTGCGGGAACCTTTTCGTCACCCAGTCCTCCGCGTCGGAACCCGGGATCGCATAGACAACTTCTTCTTTCTGCTGCAATGGTCGAAGAGTGTCCTCCATGAACTGTTTTCGATCGTCGAGCCACGGGGAGATGACATCTTCGCCTGCCGGGCACACGGCCATGCAGTAGGCAGCCTTGTAGTTCGCACCGAATGAAAGGCTTTGCCACATCGAAGCGGATTCGGAATCACTAACCTGAGTACGCAGCGCGTTTCGGCTGCGGCTGTCGGCAATTGCTTCCGTGAAGTCCGAGAACCCTCCCATGAACTCTCGGTAGTTGTGCGTGTAACAGGCCGTGAAATTGAAGTCACCTTCCGGCGAAATTGCACCGACGGGGCAGGCCGCGACACAGAGCTTGCATTCAAGACAGGGATTGAAATTCACTGGGACAGACTGTTCCGAAACAGAGAGATCTGTGAGGACAGTTCCGAGCAGGATGAAGTTTCCAAATCGGGGATGGATCACATTGCGGTGAATTCCCATCTGCCCCAGGCCAGCGGCGACGGCGACAGGTTTGTGCGACACAACCCAGATCTTTCCGGGGAAACGGTCCATTTCCATCGGAAAACCAGCCGACGGATTCATCGCGCGAATCCCCCGCCGTTCCAGTTCCGCCACAATTCTGTGTCCCACCTCATTGGTACGGTCTGTCGTGTGGTGAAACTCCAGATTGGCAACCGATCGAGCGGGACTTCGTATTGGTTCTCGATTCATCCGGCAGACGAAAGCCACCAGAGTCTTTGTCCATGGGGCTGCACGCAGGATATCTGACCGCTGGTCATCCAGTTCACTGCGGTCGATGGCCACAATTCCTGCATCATCCGCCCCGCAGTCAAGACACAGCAATTTCAGTTCTTCAAAAGACACTGGAGGCATCTGCGGCAGAAGCGTGCGACGACGAACCGCGGAGACTGTGGGGTGCTGATCGGGTGACTTCACAGGACGACTTCCAATGGCTCGGCTGCAGGGGATTGTGCCGAGTGCGATTACTGGAGCAAACTTGCAAAATGCAAGCATTCAAGACGCTTGCATTTTGCAAGTAACGCAACTATATGTCAAGTGGATTCAGCAAACTTCGAGAGAGGAGGTCGCAGTGAAACACGCACGATCCTGTTGTCCGGTCGCCTGCGCACTGGATGTCATTGGTGACAAATGGACGTTGCTGATCATTCGGGACATGCTTCTTGGGCGGACGCACTTCCGTGAATTTGTGGCATCCCCCGAACGCATCGCGACGAATATTCTGACTGATCGCCTGTGCCGTCTCGTGGACCAGGATCTTGTGGAGCGATACACATCTCCGGAACAACCGGGACGAGATGCCTATCGGCTGACCTCCAGGGGCAGGACGCTTGAGCCTGTCGTCAAAGCCATTATGAAATGGGGGCTGGAGAATATTGAGGGCACGGCGGCGAAGCTGAAAGCTCATAGCAGGACTTGAGTCGAAGTGGGAAGAATTTTCTTTTTGATGGACGCCGAATCTTTGAAAACGCCAAAATTTCCGAGTGAAAATCGCTATTGACGTGTTTTGCCGATTTCCAATAACGTCCCGCTCACTCGAACTGCGGTTCCTGCAGTTCAAATCTCCTCTCGTTCTCTCCTCTCGAATTCGTCGGTTTCACATCTCAGCCAAAACTGATGCCATCGCATCTCAGCGATGTCCAGCAGAATGAGGTCTCCGAAATCGCGCATTCATCCCTTCCCGCTTCGTTGCCAGTCTAAGGGGCAACATCCCGGAGGATCTCAAATGTCCCGTCTCGCAAGCGTGTTCGCCGGCCTGCTCCTCATCAGTTCATTAAGCGGCTGCTGTCTGCTCGGCCATGGAATGTATTCGCCATACGGTGGCGGCGGCTATTACGGTGGTGGCGGCGGATGTTCGCCCTGCCAGACTGGTGCCTGTGGTGCAATGGCGCCGGGTTATCCAACGGCATACGCTCCTGGCGTTCCTCAGGCGGCTCTGATTCAGCCAACAACGACGAACTATGCCATGTTCGATCGCCTGCCGACCTACTAATTCCGATTCGGCACTCAGCGCAACACCTGCCAGTTCATTCCGATCAAACGGCTCTGTCACTCCTGTGATGAGCTGAGATCGAAGGATGGCCGGGATGTTTGCCACAGCCAGACTGTTTCCCAACAGTGCGGTGTGCAGGGTAGCGCGGTGTGCCAGCCTCGGATCACGGTTGATGACCGCACTTCGAAATTCTGCGCGCAGCAAACCATTGCGCTCATTCCGTCCTCAGAGAGACGACGTAATGACGCACTCGATATGAATGCCAGCGCTGGAAGGCCTCGGCGCTGACTCGCGTTTTGTGAGCTGACATTGAGAACCCGACAAGTCCCTTCCTTCGTTTGCCACGAGGAATGGTGAAAGCACTGGACGAAGCCCCTCCCTCTTCGTCTCCTCTGTTCCGATGCCGAGCGATCTGGACACCAGGTCGCTCGGCATTTTTTTTGCCTCGGAAACCGGCAGGATTTGCCGAAGGTTGTGCTGCGAGAAGGTTCCGGTCCGTTCACTGGCAGGAATTCGATGCCGTCTTGGCTGGCGAGTTCCTGAGTCCTGCCCTCTTTCCGCTGGAATGCCGAAAATGGAGGAAGGGTTTCCCGCGAATGGTGCAACCAGGGTTACCCGGTGTATTCCCTCGCTCTCGCTTCTAAACTGAAGCGACGGCGTGGGATGGGAAAGTCACGCATTCAGGGCGGCAGATGCAGGGACGACGCGCTGCTGCAGAACCGCAGACCGCTGCGGGGTCATGGGAGCACAGCCATTTCATCGAGTCATGAACAATCGGGCACCGCACCGCAACCGCGACTCGCGTCGGTGTCGTTTGTCGGCTATTTGCTGATGACATTTTTGACAGCGGTGAACGACAGCATGTTCCGCTGGCTGATTGTTCCGGTGGGCAAAGCTCAGTTTTGCACCGACTATGGCTGGACGACGGAAAGAGCGGACGCGTTTGTTCTTTCGATGGGTCTTGGCGTTTTCATGCTGCCGTTTGTTGTCTTCGCCCCGTGGGCCGGATGGGCAGCAGACCGATTCAGCAAGCGAACTTCGATTCTGTGGCTGAAGGTTGCCGAGATTCTGCTGGTGACGCTGGGAATATGGTCCATTCAGCTGGCCAGTGTCCCTCTAATGTTCTTCCTGTTGTTTCTGGTGGGAGCGCAGGCAGCTCTGATTGGAACAGCGAAGCTTGGGATTATTCCGGAGATCGTGCGAAGGTCTGACATCTCTGCCGCCAACGGCTGGTCAGGTCTTGCCACTCTGGTTGGCGTGATCCTTGGCACAGTCGCCGGATATTCTCTGGCCGACATGACTCAGCTGAACCGAACGTCCGGCCTTACCATGTCCGCGTTCGCTCTGATTGGATGTGCCGGGATCGGGACGATCGGAGCGTGGCTGACCGCTGCTGTGCCTGTTGCGAACCCAACGGCAAAGTTCCAGTGGAATCTGTTTGCTGATTCCCTGCGAGACATCGCGCTGGTGATCCGGGATCGAGCCATTCTTCGAGTGACTCTGGGGCTGGTCTTTTTCTGGGGCCTGGCCGCGATGGCTCAGATGACGATCGATGTGTTCGTCAACCGGGAACTGGCAGACAATCTGAAGCATGTGAATCCAAGTCCGTTCATGGCGATGCTTGTGATTGGCGTGGGTGCAGGAAGTCTTCTGGCCGGACTGTGGTCCAATGGCCGCGTCGAGCTTGGGATGGTTCCGTTTGGAACACTGCTGATGGGGCTCGCGTGTATCTTTCTGTACTTCATGAGCGACTCCCCGATAATGGCGGGAGCGATGCTGGGAGTGATCGGTCTGGGCGGCGGATTGTTTAACGTTCCGCTGCTGGCCTACATTCAGGAACGAAGTCCCCATGACAAACTGGGAGCCATCCTGGCCGCTGGCCAGCAGATGACCGCGATTGGAATGCTGTTTGTCTCAGGATTGTTCTGGTTTCTTCGATCACCGCTGAAGCTGGAGGCTTCGCAGATATTCCTGATTTCCGGCCTCGGCATTATCCCGATTGTCGTGTATGTCGTATGGGTTCTGCCGCAGGCCACGATCCGCTTTTTCGTGTGGCTGCTAAGCCGATTTGTGTACCGTGTGCGAACGTACGGGATGGAGAATATTCCGGAACGCGGCCCCGCGCTGCTTGTGGCAAACCATGTTTCCTGGGTCGACGGCGTCCTGATTCTTCTGGCAAGCTCCCGGCCGATTCGGATGGTGGCCTATGCCGATTACGTTCAGGGCCGATTTGTGCGATGGCTCTCCAATCTGTTCGGCATCATTCCGATCCGGAGTGGTGACGGTCCGCGTGCCCTGATTCAGTCATTGAACACGGCCAGCGACGCACTGCGAAATGGCCAGCTGGTCTGTATCTTTGCAGAAGGCAAGATTACGCGGACCGGCCAGCTGCTGAAGTTTGAACGGGGAATGCTGAAGATCCTGAAGGACACGGATGCACCCGTCGTTCCCGTTTGCCTTGATGAGCTGTGGGGAAGTATCTTCAGTTACGAAGGTGGACGTTTCATCTGGAAGAAGCCAAAACACTGGCCTTATCCGGTCACGATCTCGTTCGGTCGCCCCATTCCCCACGTTGACAATGTCGACATCGTTCGACAGGCCGTTCTTGAGCTGAGTGCTCAGTCGGTTCTGCTCCGAAAGGAACGCAGCATGATTCCTGCACGTCGTTTTATTCGCCAGTGCCGACTCGCATGGAAGCGCCGCAAAGTTGCGGATTCGTCGGGAAAAGAACTGACCGGCGGACGGCTGCTTATTGGATCGCTCGCGTTCCGTCGCCTGCTGGTGAACCGCCTCCTGAAGCCGGATGTCCAGTACGTCGGTCTGCTGCTGCCTCCGTCTGTCGGCGGCGTGCTGGCCAATACAGCGCTGACGCTGGCGGGCAAAGTCACGGTCAATCTCAACTACACTCTGACCGATGAACTCGTCAACTATTGTATTCGCGAAGCCGGGATCAAGCAGGTTCTGACCAGTCGCGCCTTCATGGAGAAAAAGCCCATGAAGCTCGATGCTGAACTCATCTACCTCGAAGACCTGAAGCCGCAGATTACCAAACTGGATGAGATCATTTCGGCAATCCAGGCAAGGCTTGTTCCGCTCGGTCTGCTCTCGAAGCTGCTGGGACTCGGGCAGGTACGCCCGGATGATCCGCTGACCGTGATCTTCACCTCAGGGTCAACTGGCGAGCCGAAGGGTGTTGTCCTGTCTCAGCACAACATCACGTCAAATGTTGATGCGGTCAATCAGCTGATGCGGCTGCATGGCGGGGATACTTTGCTGGGAGTTCTGCCGTTCTTTCATTCGTTTGGCTTCACGGTCACGATGTGGCTGCCGCTGAATGCAGAACCCGGAGCCGTGTATCACTACAATCCTCTGGATGCACGCACTGTCGGATCACTTACCGAAAAGTATGGCTGCACGATCATTGCCGCCACTCCGACGTTCCTGCGAACGTACATGAAGCGATGTACGATCGAAGAGTTCAAGACCATGAATCTGGTCATCGTCGGTGCGGAGAAAATGCCTGAAGATCTGCGTGATGCATTCAAAGAGAAGTTCGGGTTTGAACCGACAGAAGGGTACGGCACAACCGAAATGTCGCCCGTCGCTGCGTTCAACATTCCGAACTCGCGCATGGGTGCGGATGCGGTCCGGGATTCCGGAACTCGCCATGGCACGGTGGGGCGCGTCATCCCCGGAGTGGCCGCTGCAGTGTTCGATCCGGAAACGGGTGCGATGCTGGGAGCCAATAAAGAAGGGCTGCTGAAAATCAAAGGCCCGAACATCATGCTGGGATACCTGAATCGTCCCGACAAAACGGCGGAGTCCATTCAGGACGGCTGGTACAACAGCGGTGATATGGCCGTGATTGATGATGACGGTTTCATTCGTATTACAGGGCGAATGAGTCGCTTTTCCAAGATCGGCGGCGAGATGGTGCCGCACATTCTTGTCGAGCAGGCGATTGCGAAAATCCTGGAAGACGAACTGGCGGATGAGGCATCGATTCTGTGTGCTGTCACCTCGGTTGCGGATGAAAAGAAGGGCGAACGTCTGATCGTCCTGCATCGTCCCATGAAGAAGTCGATCAAGGAGATTCTGGACCGGCTTCAGGCTGCGGGACTTCCGAACCTGTTTATCCCCTCAACAGACGGGTTCATTGAGGTTGAGCAGATTCCTTTGCTGGGAACCGGAAAGCTGGATCTTCGGGGAATCAAAGAACTGGCTCTCCAGAAGACTCAGAAATAAAGTGGACTGCTTGCTATGAAATTTGCTTTGGTCATTCCGGATGGAGTTGCGGACGAACCACAGCCATCACTTGGCGGGAAGACCCCGCTGGAAGCCGCGAACATTCCGCATATGGATGAAATCGCGCGGCTGGGGATTGTCGGGCAGACGGACAACGTGCCCGCTTCCATGCCGTCCGGCAGTGACGTGGGAACAATGAGCCTGTTTGGATACAGCCCGCTCGAGTTCCATACCGGCCGCGCTCCGCTGGAAGCTGCAGCGCAGGGAATCGAACTTCAGCAGGGTGACTGGGCCGTTCGCTGCAACCTGGTCAATGTGACGAACGAGCGAATGACCAGCTTTACTGCCGGTCAGTACCCGAGCGATGCCGCAAAGGAACTGCTGACAATCCTGCAGCGATCGCAGTGCGGTGATTCACACTGGAAGTTCCATGCAGGCGTCAGTTATCGAAACCTGCTGATCTATCGCTCCAGAGGCGTCGCGGCTCCGTTCACAAAGGAGACACAGTCAACGCCTCCTCATGATATTACTGATCAGGAAATTGCTCCTTTCCTTCCGACCGGCCCTGGTGCTGATGTCCTGCGCGAACTGATGACGGAGAGTCGTTCACTGTTTGAGCAGGCAGCCGTCAATCAGGAGCGTCTCCGAAACGGACAGCTCCCGGCGACTCAAATCTGGCTTTGGGGGCTTGGACAGCGACCGGCGTTTATCCCTTTCAACCAGCGTTTCGGGGTTCAGGGAGCGGTCATCACGGCTGTCGATCTGCTGAGGGGAATCGGACGACTGCTGGGCTGGCAGGTTGTTGAGGTGCCGGGAGCGACTGGCTACCTGGACACGGACTACGCGGCAAAGGGCCGTTATGCGATTGAGACCCTGTCGAGGCCGGATGTTGATTTTGTGGTCGTTCACGTTGAAGCCACAGATGAAGCTTCCCATGAAGGCGGTGTGCACGAGAAGGTTCATGCTGTCGAACAGATTGACCAGCATATTGTCGGCCCGCTGCATTCCTGGCTGAAGTCGCAGGGTGACTACAGGATCCTGGTATGTCCCGACCACCCGACGTTTCTGAGAACTCGCACCCACAGTCATGGTTTCTGCCCATTTGCGATGTGCGGAACGGGGCTGCAACCTGGCGGAGCGATCGGCTACGGAGAAACTGCCGCAGCAGCCAGTAGGAACGTTTTCCCGGCCGGCTGGGACTTGATGGGCCGGTTCATCAAAGGTTAACCGTCCCCGGGGATCCTGACCGTTGTGCCATGACCTCCGGAATGTGACGATTTTTCCGGATGAAGCACCACAGAGGCACGTGGGTTCATCGATCTCGCGGCGCTCGCCAGAGTTCCGACAATCAACGAATGTCGTGGGATCTCGGGCGAGATCCACTGCAAAATCCGTCAGGGCGATCGCTGCCAGACGGGGGTGTCGGGCCAATGTGAAGACCGGGGAGTCGGCGGAAGGTACCGTTCCGGAGGCGCGGGCCCCTCGAAACTGCTGATTTATTCGCTTCCGGGGGTTCTGATTCTGGACGTGAATCGATCAACCTGTCATGTTTATGAGATTTTCCGGAGTCGGAAAGGGGACCTTAGCGTCTCCAGATGACGATGATTGGGCCAGGAAAGCCCTTGGTAGGTTCGGGATGCCGAGTGAAACAGCTGACTTTTCATGGATTTGGCATTATCGGATCGTGTGAAAGAACAGAGACATCGACGTCTCCCTGTTTTGGTGAGTCCTATGCCTGTTGTTGACCGCAACACAAGACGAATGAGTAGCCGTACTGTCAGCCAGTTGATTCGGGCAACTCTTGTAATCCACTGTGCCTTCCTGACGTCTGCTGCGCTTGGTCAGGAAGCGGCTGCTCCGGCGCCTGTCGCGCCGGCAACTCAACCAGCCGCGCCGACACAGGAAGCTCCTGCTGCGGCTGCACCCACTCCGGTTGCCCAGCCCGCTGCAGCTCCGCAGAACGCAGCTGACCCGTGCCTTCAAAGTATTCTTGAGGAACAGCAGAAGACTCGGCTGTTGCGCGAAATGCGCCAGCCCCTTCCTTATCCTGCGAAGGACGAAGCCACCAAACTGAAGCGTGCATTCGCTCCCTTGTTGAAGAGTGGGTACTCCAACGCTGCAGACACAAAGACAGCACAGGATTACCTCTCGTGGCTGCTGCTTCGATCAACAGATCCGGAATTCGTATCCAATCCAGACAATGTGCAGCAGATGCTGAAGGACATTGAGTCGGACATTCAGAATTCCGGCCGGGACCTTGGGAACGCCGAAAGACGATTGCCCGCTCGCAAGAAATTCTGTGGCGATGTACTGGCGACTACCAGGAAGATGCTGGAAAACAGCCTCGACGCACGGATAACCGCGGTGAACGTGATCAAGTTCCTCTTTGAGGTTCCCGCAGTCACCGCCGGGCCACCGGCAAGGTTTTACGGAGAAGCCCTGACCACGCTTCTTGAAGTTGTTGCGTCGAAGGATCAACCGGATTCGGTCAAAGTGTGTGCAGCAAACTCCCTTCGTTTTGTACTTCGCAACTGCGATGTTTCGGAACAGGACCAGTTCCGAATCGTGGATGCACTCGGCAATGAACTGGCTCGTCCCTGCACTCAAAGTGCTTACCAGCAGTCATTGCTGGAAACACTGATCGAAATCAAAAGGCCTCGAAAGACCATTGGCGTTGCCGAACCGACGTCGATGAAGCACTTTGTTGCAGTCCTTGAAGACAAGGCACGCCCGATCGAAGTGCGGTGCCTGGCAGCATTTGGAGTTGGTCAGGGACCGTTCGATGCGGACATGAAGCTGGAACCCCTGGCCTGGAAGATTGCTCAGCTGGCAGGTGATACTGCGATCGAATTCAACAAGTCTCCGGGTGATGCGAAGTGGCCATGGTGCGGAGCCTGTCTGATCTTTGCGTTTCGACACACGACTCAGGCCGATGCAGCGGCTGCTTTGCCGGACCGAAAAGGTCTGATGAATCGAGCACCTCAGTCTGCAGCCATTGCGTCAGTCGTTCCGCATGTCCAGGTGGTTGCGGTCAAGCTGATTGAGAACAGTGGAAAGTTCAGTGCTGCAGAACTCCAGCCGCTTGCTCAATGGATTAACGCGAACAAGCCAGCAAACCTCACCTGGGCCAGCAACGCTCCTCCGCTGAAGCCATAAGGACTGCTCGATCTGATAAAGCTGAGGCCAGCGGGAATCCAGCCAGTTGAAGATATCACGTCCTGGTTGTGACCGTGTCGTGTCATTGCCATCGCGTTGAAAACAGAGTGCTCCCCAGATGAGTTGAACGGTTATTGCGTCGACTCGGTGAGATCCTCTTCAATGATCTCGGGTGGCAGAGTGTTCAAAAGAAACGCGACTCGCCGTGAACCGAGAAACAGCGTTGCATGAGCGGCATCAGTGATCTCCACGGCGCTGCCTGTCAGGGACGAATTCGCCGCGCGGAGCAGTGCTTTTAATACAGCTGGATGGCGAGTAACTTCCTGCCCGAATCGGCTGACGCTCAATTCCTGCATCTCCAGCATCTCCAGCAACAGTTTCAGTTCGCTTCGCAGGATCTTTGCCGGCCGGGGTTTGCGGAACAAACTTCCGCCAACTTCTGATGTGTTTGCCATCGTTCGTTTCTCCTGCTTACTGCAGATAGTTCAGCAGATTTGGAGTCAGAAGTTTGGAAACGGCGGCCATCGTGAACTGCTGAAGGTTGTTGAGTTCCTGCAGCCGCAGCACGGCTTCACTGATGTCCGCTGACACTGTGTCACTGTAATCTGACTTCTCAGCCAGCTTCAGATCTCCCGTTCGTGTTTGAAGTCGTTCCATCTGCTCCATACTGACAGACTGCACACCCACCATATCCAGCAAATGGTCCTGGATCTGCTCAACATCACCGAGCCGCCGGTTGAGAGAATCGGCCCGCGCTGAGCTTTCCATATTCCGTGAATTCAGCAGATCCGCCCGCAGCTGGTTCACAACGGCGAAGATGTCTGATGTCCCCGGAAACTCCACCTCATCGGTCCCCGCCATCACGGTTCCTGTGGTGTTGAGATTCACCAGAGTTCCGTCGCGGGAATCCACGACCTGCTGATTCGCAGAAAAGTTGATGGCTGTCGAAGTGAGACCTCCATCAATGGACAGCGTTCCATCTGCAGTCATGTCCACAGTACCGCTGAAACCCGGCGTGATGGCTGTCGTGTTTACATACACTTTCTCACCGTTTGGCCCGGTGACCATCAGGTCTGTGTCAGTACTTGTGAACGCAACCGATGCACCACCATTGAGTGAGATGGTTCCTGACGTTCCGGTTCCGCTGGTGTCGTTGATAATCAGCTGATGAGTCCCGGTCGCGCCGATCACGGTGTCGGAGCCAGGTGAAGATGCCCCTGCCGAGACGCCGGATCCGGCCGCATAGGTCGTCAGCGTGTGACTGACGGTCAGCGACTTCTGGCCCCGCGCTGTGTCTGTTCCGATTCCCGGAACTGTGCCGCTTCTGCCCACGAGCACCGTGGCCTGCCGGCTCAGAGGCTGAAAGACCTGATCACCAGGAATCATTGCGTGCCGAGGATCTTCTCCGGGAAGCAGCAGCTGAGTTTCCGCGGACGTGCCAGCGTATGCAGACAGGCCCGACTTGCCGCTCACATCGGGAAACGGAAGAGTATCTGCGGAGGTTCCGCTGAAGAGATAGCCTGATTCATCTCTTGAATTGGCAACACTCGAAAGCTGCTGAGCAATACCGTCGAGTTCGCGGACCAGCACCTGCACTTCTGCGTCGTCTGTCGTTTGAGGAGCCTGCAGCGCGATTTCGCGAACCCGAGTCATCAGAGAGTTCGCTTCTCTCAACTGAACATGCGCCTGTTCCAGACGTGACTTCACGTGCTGAATCGATGTCTCATGCGCTTCCAGGCGATCGATGCGGTCCTTCTGAATCAGGCTTCGGCGCATACCCGCCGGGTCATCAGAAGGACGCTGAATCTTCAGGCCACTGCTGATCTGTTGCTGCACGCTGTACAACTCCGAGGTCTGCTTCGCCAGATACATCCGGGAAAGATCAGCCATCTGAGTTTGAGTGACGCGATAGAACATGAATCACGACCTTTGACCGACAGCCTACCTTGCAAGATTGAACAACTCTTCCAGCATCTGATCCGCAGTCGACATATAACGTGCGGCCGCCTGGTAGGCTCGTTCTGCCTGCATCATTGCAAGCACTTCCTGATTGATGTCGACTCCCGAGATCGCGTTCCGATCTGCTTCGAGCCGAGTCTGAAATCCTGAGAGCTGTTCGTTCGAACTTTCTGCGGCCTGCACGTGCAGGCCCGATTCCGATGTGATATCCGACAGCTCCTCAACAAACGTCCGACCTCCCAGACTTTCCAGTCGGATGTCACGCAGATTCGCCATGGCCGCAACGTTCAGTCCTTCACCGGCAAAGCCTGTGCTCGTTGTGGCAAGTCGTTCGGGATGGTTTCGAAGCTCATCGCGTATGCTGAAAGCCTGTGGCTCAGAGCCTTCAAACAGAGAGTTGATCCCCAGCGCGGACAGCAGACCTGTTTCGTCCGGCTCGGAAGTGACGGTCAGGGAAAACGTATCCGTGGCATCCACGGTACCACTTCCCATCGACAGTGACACACCGTCTCGCAGAGTAAACTCGGTTCCGGCTTCGTACCCGAGTCCGACGTTCTGCACGGCAATAACCTGCCCCGCCTGATCGCGAATTGTTGCGGTCAGCCCGTCGGTCACACCAATCGTTCCGGCGCCGGAGAATGAAACAGACCAGGTATCATTCACGTCGCCGGAGTACAGACCGGAGAATCTCGGAGCGCTCGTTCCGGTCATGGACGACGTCGTTGGCACGTTGTCCGGTCTGCCGGCGAAGTCGACGGAATACGGACCTTCCGCAGAGATCATCAGCGTTTTTCGAACCGAATCGACCGTGCCGACCACACCCGTCAAGGCAGACAGTTTGGAAGCAATATCGGTCAGCGAGTCCGTGTTGATATCAATGCTGACCTTCTCGGTGCGTCGGCTGCCAGTCGCATCATCAGTAACGGTGATATAGAGGTCGCCGCTTTCAATCGGAAATTCCGGCTTGGCATATTTGAGAGGCACATTCACATCGTCAACAGCACGACTCCCCAGCAACACGGAATAGGGTCCCTGATCGGACATCCCCTCGGCATGCTGCTGGTCAATCTGGCGGACGATCTGACGCGAAAGCTCATTGAGCCGGTTTTGAAATTCCGGGATCGTCTCGTTCAAGGCTGTGATCAGCGAAGACAGTTTGCCTGAGTTCAGTGGAATGGCTGTCGGAAGGTCCGCAAGCGTGACTCCGCTTGTACCATTCCGAAAATCACGCGCCTCAAACTCCACGGGAACAGAACCGACAACCACAGCACCGCCAGCGACCAGAATCTGCTCTCTTCCCAGATCCATCGTCTGTGAATCGGCATCGACCCACGACGAAAGTTCCGCCAGAAGCTGATCACGGCGATCGAGCAGATCGTTAGGTTCACTGCCGGTCGTTCGCAGCTGGAAGATCTTTGAATTCAGCTGAGCGAGATCGTTCAGATGCTGGTTGACTTCCTTGACTCCATCATCCAGCTCCAGCCGCAGATCCTGTTTCAATGTATCCAGCTGAGCCGAGAGCCCATTGAAAGCATCCACCAGCTCTGATGCAGACGACAGAAACTCCTCACGCACCGTCATGTCCTGCGGCGCATTGGCCATCTTCTGAACGCGGTCAAAGAAGTTTGAAAGCGTCGAGTGGATGGAAGCGTCGCCGGGGGTCATCAGCGATTCAATCTGCTGAGCCACCGCAAGCGTCTTCTCGGTGGCCCCCAGTTCGGATGCATTTCGCAGGAGTGCGGTTTCCACCGCCGAATCACGAAGGCGCGTGATTCGAGTGACATCAACTCCGGTTCCGATGTGAAGATTGTCGTCGCGCAGGGGGAACCGATTCGCCAGCTCAACACGCTGTCGGTGGTAACCCGGAGTGGATGCATTGGCCAGATTATTGCCCAGTACAGACAGCGTCTGCTGCTGAGTTTTCAGGGCCGACAATCCAATATCAAAAGCCTTCATCGTCGCAATCCGTTACGAACGAGTGCCAAAGCGTAGTGAAGTGGGATTCAGCTGACGCTGCCCACTGGAGTCGTAACGGTCAGAGCTCGTGGTTCCCGGCAGTGCGTCAATGATCTCAAAGTGGATACGGCGAGTTTCCGCGACGATCCAGGCAACCGAATGAGTCATCGTCTGCACCTGACGAATCAACCGCTGCAGCCGGGTTCTTGCGGCAATCAGCAGCTTTCGAGCAGGTTCGTCGGAATGTGGAATCAGTACCGAGAGACTCAGATCTTCCTCAGACACTCCAATCCGGCGTGCCAGTGTGAGAATGACATCTCTGCGGTGTTCTTCCAGCAGCTTGAAATGCTGCTTCGACTGTTCAATGCGCAGAGCGATCTCACGCTGCTTCGCATCACTGTCCGCAAGAGACGGCATCTCCTGCAACAGCCGAAGGACGTTGCGCAGCGAGAGTTCCTCCCCGTCGATGTGAGCAAGGAGTCTGCTGAGATCTTTAGGAGCCAGCAGTGATCTGGCCGCCGCCGGCACGGAACTGCTCATTGCGATACTCCTCTATGCCCCGCTGAATCTTCCCTGATCCTGCAGATTTCTCTGCGAGCGATTCGAGCTGCTTCAGTCCTGCAGACGACTGAAAGAGCCGATCGAGTCCAATGTCTGATGAAGCTGCGAGATGGTCGCCCATGTACATATCGAACATGCCGCCCATCGTGTCGCTGTTGTCTCCTGGGAAAAAACCCTCCCCGGAGTCTGTCTGACGCAGCTCCTTAATCATCATCGACAGAAACAGGCTTTCGAATTTTTCGATCGCCGCCCGGGCCTTTTCGGATTTGGAAGATTCTGAAGCCTGACTGTCTGTTTTGACATTTTTCTGTTCGCCTGCGACCGAAAGCGGTGAAGCAGTAGGGTTTTCAGTAATGAACATTCGCTGCTCCCGTTATTTGATTTCCAGTTCAGCATGAAGTGCACCGGCTTCCTTGAGTGCCTGAAAGATGGAACTCAGGTCACGCGGGCTGACACCCAGTGCGTTCAGGGATGCGGCCAGCTCGGCCACTGTCGTCGTGTCTTCCACGACGCTGATCGCAGCTCCCTGTTCATCAACGTCCACCGAAGTTCTTGGTACGGTCGTTGTCTCACCATTGCTGAATGGATTGGGCTGGGAAACTTCCGGTGTCTCGACGGTACTGACCACCAGGTTGCCATGAGTGATCGCAGCCCTCGAGACTTTGACCTTCTCACCAAAAACAATTGTTCCCGTTCGTTCATTGATGATGACTCTGGCCACTGTTTCAGGTTCCACCTTGAGTTCCCGACACTCTGCGATGAACCGATACGGAGCGGCAATCGCATTCGAAGGAAGCCGCACGATGACACAGGCTGCATCATGAACGGCCGCGGCTCCGGGAGAGTAGACATTGATGGCTTCAGAAATCCGTTCAGCAGTCGCGAACTCCGGCTGACTCAACAGCAGTCGAAAGCAGTCCTGCTCGACAATTGTCGATGGAACTTCTTTTTCGATCGTGGCGCCGTTGGGAATACGGCCGGAGGTCGGATGATTCTTGACCACCTTGGCCGCATTGCCTCCGAAGTCACCGCCATTCAGCGATACAGGCCCGGATGCCAGAGCATAGATCTCACCGTCAGGCCCCGTAAGTTCTGTCATGATCAGAGAGCCACCCGCAAGACTGATGGCGTTGTCAAACGCTGACACAGACACGTCAATGCGCTGTCCCTCTTTCATGTGCGGCATCAGCTGCGCCTGAACCATCACGACCGACATGTTGTTTGTTTTTTCCTGTGATCGCTGAATGTTCTCACGCATAATCGGATCAGCTCGGTTGCCAAGCTTCTGCAGAACATTCAGTGCGAACTGCTTCGTCGTCGGGCTTGTACCGCCCGTATTGGCCAGCCCGATCACCAGACCAAACCCCGTGAGTTTGTTGACGTGTTCGCCGCCCAGAGTCGTGATGTCGCGGATTCGAACCTGCATCTGCGCTGATACTTCTGATGAGACCGAAAGTGCTACAGCCAATATCAGTGCGATCTGTGCCAGGCGTGTCATGAGTTGCTCCGATGGGATTTAGCCAGAACAAAAAGAGCGCAGTCAGCCAGAAGGAATCAGAATGGCCAGAGCTTGTTGGCCGCTTTGCTGAACCAGCCCTGTCGGACAAATCGTCGCGATGGTCCATCACCTTCGTACACGGTTCGCAGGTCGGCCACGTATTTGGAATTGATCTTGTTGTCCGGACCAATATCGATGGGGCGGACAACTCCCGAGAGTGCCAGCGTGCGGGCTTCCCCGGCGATCATCATGCTTCTTCGACCGGAAATGACCATGTTGCCATTCGGCAGAACGTCAACGACCGTCACCGTAACATTGTCGGTGTACTCGCGCGAATCTTTGTAGGATGCGGAGCCCTTGAAGTTGCGCGCCGAATTGCCGCTCAGCAAGCCATTGGCGCTGGATTCCTTGTTCTGGAGTCCGCCGCCCGCACTGGCATTGAAGGTGCCAGACGCCGAAACGTCACTCTTCTTGGACATGTCCTTGTCTTCGCTGTTATCAACTTCACTCTGCTCATTGATCACGACAGTCAGAAGATCGCCGACGTTTCGCGCCTTCGAATCCTGTACGAGGTATGTGACTTTCGGATCCCGCTTTTTCCAGAGTGAATCTGCGTGACACTCAGAAAGGGTCAGGCATCCTCCTGCAGCTGCGATTGTCAAAAATATCCAGTGATTCCGTTTCATTGCCCAAACCCTCCCCCAAACTCACCCGTGTTTTCTGACAACTCTGTAAAGGGTCGAACCAGAACTCGACCGGAGCTGATGACCTGCCCGGAGAACTCTTCACCCGACTGGCGGTTTCGCAGACGAATGGAATCGCCGATCGCGCCATCCGAAAGAGCTTCCGCATCGCGCAGGGAAACTCGCAGCCGCCCGGTCATCGCTGTGGCTGTCACGAGACTCCCTTTCCTGATGATGATTCGACCGCCGGTCGAACTGGTCCGAATGTCCTTCATTTGAATGACCGATCCGGCCTGAACTCCGGAACGCATCGACTGCCCCCTGATCTGATCAAGCGTCAGTTCGTCCATCGGCTTATCAAGATAACGTGCTTCAAACGCGACCTGTTGTATGTCCACGGCCTGCTGTGGATTCAATGAAACGCGAGCGACAGCCACACGGTGTTTCTTGCGGACTTCACATGTCGCCGGAATTGTTCTCTTCAGGTCCTTACCATCCCAGATCTGAATCTGCATCGGCACCATTCCAAGTCCTGTTCGCTGCGGGCGTACAGTGATGCGAGGATCAGCGAGTTCCTTCATTTCCTTTGGAAGGCTCTGAATGACCGGGCTGTTCAGCTGAACCTTGAAGTCACGAACTTCACCACCCATCAGTTCCGCAACACTCCTGAGGGCTGCTTCTTCGACATCTGTGTCAGAGATAGTTGCCGCTTCACGATATGTTGCTGTGACGGAAGTAGGTCCGACAAGAAGGAATTCGTCCAGTGCGTATCCGGCAATCAAAAGCCGAGTACGAACCTGTTTCTGAGTCACCGTCAGAGTTGCGGCTCCCTCAACCATCGAAGGCATTTCCAGTGCTTCGAGATTCCTCCGAAGCCGCTCATCACGACATTGAATCGTGGCAATGTCACCCAGGCAGGGACTCACTGTCGTCAGCGTGACGTTCTTCCTGAGTTCAATGACAGGAAGCTGATCATCACCTGCGGAAGCGGTGGTGGTCAGCACTGTGAAGGCTGCGATGATGGAAAGGATTCGATTCATTGGCTACCTCATCACATCAACAGAGGTGGACAGCATTTCGTCACCGGCGCGAATGGCGCGGGAGTTGAATTCGTAGGCACGCTGAGCACTAATCAGTGCGATGAGTTCCTGGACAATCTCCACATTGGAAAGTTCCAGAGCCCCCGAGCGAAGAATTCCAAATCCCTGCGTCCCGGGGACGTTAAGCTGTGCATTTCCAGAGGCGACGGTGGTGGAGTAAAGGTTGCTGCCTTCACTCGACAGTCCCGACGGGTTCAGGAACGTTGCGATCTGAATCTGTCCCAGCTGCTGTGGCTGCTGATCTGAGTTCGATGCGGAACCCTGAACCGTGCCATCAGGTCCGATCGTGATTCGAGTCATGTCGATACCGGCTGGTACCGTGATCGGTGGTGAGAGCGGGTACCCGTCGGCATTCACGAGTGCACCGGTATTGTCGATCTTGAAGTTCCCTGCTCGCGTGTAGCGAAGCTCACCGTTTGGAATCTGTACCTGAAAGAAACCATCGCCCTCAATGGCAACATCAAGTGTGTTATCGGTCTGCTCGACATTACCAGGAGTAAAGTGCTTGGTCGTCGCAACGACTCGAACACCGTGTCCGATCTGCAGGCCCGTGGGAGAAACCTGTCCCGTCGATACCGCCGTCCCTGGCGCCCGAAGGTTGGTGTAGACAAGGTCTGCAAAGTCGACTCGGCTTCGTTTGAAGCCTGCGGTGTTGACGTTGGCGAGGTTGTTCGCCGTATTGTCGATCAGCTTTTCCTGAGCCTTCATACCGGTCGCGCTGGTATACAGTGCGCTTAACATGAACGATCCCTCCCTGGATGATGCGGTGGCAGTCCTGGTCAATGTGCAGTTGCGAGACTGCTGCCTTCCGGACTGTGATTCCCTGACTTTCGTTCCCCCCGAAAACGTCTTCCCTGACGTTTGTCCTGTCGCTTCTCCTACAGACCAATCCTCTTCTGAATAGACTCTGCGATTGTCGTCAGCGCCTTTTGAGCCGCATCAAAATGTCGACTCGCATCGACAAGATTGATCATTTCATCAATGGATGACGTGTTTGACAGTTCAAGGCTGCCCTGTTCAATGACCGCATTTGATGGTTTCGTTGCGGCCCCAAATGGCGCTGCGAAGAGTGACGGGCCCTCAAGAGTCAGTACTCGCTGATCGGCGAATGCCGTGAGCTGTATCTGACCAAACTCAACACCGTTGAATGACATCAGGCCCGTTGAAGAGATCTCGATCGATTCCGCGTTGGCCCCTTCCGGAATTGCAATCGGTCCATAAGGCCCCTGCACCAGCATGTTGTCGCTGTTGACCAGCTGGCGATCATTGTTGATGTGAAATGAGCCGTTGCGAGTGTAGAGCGTCCCGGCCGGCCCCTGCACGGAGAAAAAACCTTCGCCGGATAACGACAGATCCAGTCGCCTTCCCGTCGCGTTGATCGGTCCCTGTGAGAAGTCATAGACAACCGGACGAGTTGCCGTGCCAAGCAGCTTTGATGTGTAGACTCCGTCCACCGGAAAATTTGACGGAGGCACTTCCGAGTCGTACGTCCCCTGCGTCACGACGGCACGGCGAAACGCAGTCGTGTTGATGTTGGCCAGGTTCTGCGATGCGACCTCATGCCGCTTCATCGCAGAATCCATCGCGGTGGCCGAACTGTACAGCCCCGTAATCATGTCTGACCCTCATTCCCTTGAAGACAATGTCTCTCCAACGTCGGAAAACGACGTGTGACCAGTCCGTTGGTCCTCCGACGGCTGATCGCGTGACGCGTGATCGCAAATGGCGGACCAAACCCTGACGGAAGTTCCAATTGCACGGGTTTGTCAAAATTTGACGTCTAATCCGCCATTTCCGGTTCGGCAAACTTTTCACGCAGCACGCAGTCCGCGAACGGCAGGAAAGTCTTTCCCTCATCCGACGGAAATTTTTTCCCTCTGATGTCCGTTCGCCGGAACCGCGGTATCACTGCGGACGGGATGATTCTGCGGGGCCATTGACGAGGAAATGAATGATCCGAAGCGCGTGTCCTTTGCTGCGATCATCTTTGGAGTCGGCGACTCGGAGTTCAACGATGTGGTCGCCTTCCGGAAGTTCAGATTCCAGCATAACGGCCCACGGAAGATGCAGCGACGGACTCCACTGAGTAAACAATGGACACTGCTTCCATTCGCCACCGTCCGTTCGAAATTCCAGCAGGCCAGTATCCGGGCCGGAAGCAACAAACACACCGATGCCTCGCCCTGAAAACTTCAGCTCCAAAGTTGATCCGGGACTGGTTGCAACAAGTGCCGGGACATCCACGAAGCCTGCCCGCGTTCCTGCTCCGTCAGTGGGCTTCCATGCGGCTTCCAGTGTCCATCCGGACTTCAGGTCCGCCTTTTTTTGATTCACCGCCTGGGAGGCTCCAAGCAGCACGCCGTTGAAATAGGAGGCCGGGTCGAGTGGTGCTGGCAAAGGTCCGGGAGTCTGCGCTACTGCGGTCTTTGACGGATCCCATGCCGCGTCAAACAGTCGCGCAACCGCATCCGCGTAGATCTTGTGTCCGAACGGCGACGGATGAAGATCACGAATATCTTTCTCCCATGAAAACTCACCGGCTTCAATCCGCTCTGTCAGCTCTTTCGCGAGGTCGATCGACGGAACTCCATAATGCTCCGCCACACGCTCATGATTGCGAATGACGCCCGGAGTCTTCCCTCCGCGATAGTCAGCCAGTTTGCCGGGGTCTGCAAAGTGCAGTAACACGATGTCCATCTGAGGATTCGAAAGCAGAGCGTGGCGGACGATACCTTCCATGCCTCGAACCTGCTCCACATCATTGAAGCCATTGGTATCGTCATTCACCGCAGCCTCTTCAAACAACAAATCGACCGGTCCGTTCGACAGCACATCCCGAGCGAATCGAAAGGCTCCCGGCGTGGAACCCAGAGATGGAATTCCGGCATTGATGAATTCAAACTGTGTTTCAGGAAACCGTCGCTTCAGTTCGTCACACACATGATCGCGCCAGCCTGGGCCAGCCGTGATTGATCCTCCAAGGAACGCGACCCGTCCGGTCTTCTTCGACTCAAACGTATGGCGGCTTTTCTGCAGTCCGCCACGCAGCAAAAAGTAGTCGTACCCAAATGGAGTGTTCGGCTTTGTCACACGATCTGCGAATCCCGTCTGTTCAAGAACGAAGTTCACAATGCGAGTCGGATCTTTCAGGCTGTGCGGATGATGATTGCAGTGCGGCTTTGAAATCAGTGTGAACGGGCCGCCAAGAGCCACGTAACGGTCACGGACGATCAGCGAGTTCTCTTCAATCGGCACAACATCGTCGGTCGCCCCGCACACATGAAGGATCGGGATTTTGGCCTTCGCAAGTGGCTCAAGGTTGTCGACAGGGTTTCCTTTCCATTCCATCGCCTGTTCTTCCGTCAGCCCGTAGACTCTTAAGCAGCGTTCCCAGTCGCCTTTAGATCCAGGACTTCGCCCCTTGCCACCCGGCCAGCTCTTGAAGTCACACACAGGCGCGTCGTTGTAGATGCAGGCAACAAACTCGGGATGCCGAGCCGCCCAGTTCAGAGAGAACAATCCTCCCCGACTGAATCCTTCCAGAACGGTCTTCTGCGAAAGGCCAAAGTGCTGAGTCACGTGGGCATGCATGGCGTCCATCGCTTCCATCGCCGGCGGCCCGCCGTACAGATTCTGAATGTCCACATAGGCCACATGAAAGCCATGTTTCAGCAGTGCGAGATCGGCCTGCGGCTCATGCCCGAAGAATTCGGTTCTCCAGATCCACGGCTTTCCCGCCGCTGCTTCCGCAGGAACAATCAGAAAGGCTTTTCGTCCGCCAACTTCAAACTCTGCGCGTTTGAAACCTTCCCATTCCTGAGCCGCAGAACGGCCACTGAGTAAGCAGGAGAGCGTGATGGCGAGCAGAAGCGGTCGAGTGGAAAGTCGGTGAAACATCAGAAACTCCGGGCGGGAAAAAAGCAGGGTCCCGAAGTGTCTCGTACGGCTTCAATCCCGGCAAGAGACGACCGCTCACAGCCTGTTGAAAAAGACAGGGCGAGGCGCCCGCCGAGCCGACGACGCTGCAAACCCATTCGCGAGGTGCGGTTCAGGAGGACTTTCGCCCTTCCAAATCGCCTTTTTTCAACAGTCAGTCAGAGTTGTGGATTCATCAATAGGATGGTCCAGCCGATGGCGATCACCATCGATAGCCCGGTGCCCAACAGCATCATGATCAGACGCAGAGTTTCCGTGCGATTCCCAAGCCACGCAAGGTAGGTCTCGACAATCGGTCCCGCAAAGAAGCACACATTCGCGCCAATGAACGGAACGACAATGCCAAGCAGACCCGTCAGAGGCAGCGCTGGCGGACGGTACTGCAGATAATAGATCGTGCCAACACAAAGCACCGTCAGTGTCAGTACCGAGTTGTAGACGATGCGGAGCCGTTCCCAGGCGACAAAGATTCGTCGAGCCAGTTGGTCCAGCGGAACATGGGGCAGTGTTTCTTCCACATGTGTCTGATCTTCAACTGGCTGATAGGGATTGAGACTCACGGCAAGACTCACTTACGTTTGAACATTCGGTGTCGCAGAGCGCACCCTCCACCCGGACCTGTCTGCAGGCTATGCCGAACCGGGAAACACTACAACCGGAATAATCGCTTCATTCTGACCATCGTTGAGTTGCCAAACATCGACATTCTGAACTCAGGGGCTGAGCAAATGACCTAACGTTCCAGCAGGAAACACTCTGGGGTTCCCAGACAGGACGACTGTCTTCGGTCGTCACGCTCCTGATACGTCAGACTGGACGGGATTGATGAAGCCATTACGCGATCTGCTGAAACATTCTTCGATCTATGCGATCGGGCAGATTTTGACTCGGCTCGCGTCGGTTCTCCTGCTTCCGCTGTACACGCATTGCCTGACGCCTGCAGACTATGGAGTCACCGCGATTCTGGACCTGACCGCGGCCATTCTGTCGCTGATGATCGGCGGCGGAATGGTGATGGCGATCACTCGGTTCCATTTTGACAACGACTCCGAAGAACATCACGATCGATTGTGGTGGACCGGACTGACCTATCTTTTCGCCGTGTCCTGTACTGTGCTGGCACCAATGTGGCTTGGTCGGCAATGGCTGTCCGACGTCACACTGGGAGACAATCTTCCGAACGGTGCCTGGTTCTACACACTCACCATGGCCACGATTCTCGTTCAGGTTATTGGGCAAATCGTGGATGCCTATCTTCGAGTCCTGAAATGGTCGGGTGTGTTCGTTCTGATCTCTCTGGGGCGACTGTTCCTGAACGTCGGCCTGAACGTGTGGCTGCTTGTCGGACAAAAGATGGGTGTGGAAGGACTCCTGCTGGGGAACCTTGCGGCGTCGACACTTCATACGATTGTGCTGATGGCCGTCTTCATGAAGACACGGGGCCGTTATCACTTCGACTGGACGCTGGCACACGGCATGCTCCGCTTTAGTGCACCGATCGTTGTGACAGCGCTGCTCGCCATGCTGATGCATGAAGCCGATCGCTACTTTCTTCGCATCTTCGTGAACATGGACGAAGTGGGAGTTTACTCCCTGGCACACAAGATCGGCTTTGCCGTCAACACGCTTTGCCTGCTGCCGTTTTCGTCGGTCTGGTACGTAGCGATCTACGATATCGAACGAATGCCGGATGCGAACAAAGTCTTTGGCCGCATCTTTCGACTGTTCGTGGGCGGGGTTGGCGTCATGCTGCTGGGAGCATCGCTGACGGTGCACCCGATTCTGCCGCTGCTGACTCCGGATGCGTACGGCAACGCCATTGACCTGATCTCTGTGATTCTTCTGGGCTTCTTCATGTTCGGGCTGCAGATGCAGTTTGAAGTGCCTGCGCTGCTGCATAAGAAAACCGGCCTGATGGTTCCCGGAAGCGTTGTTGGCGTTGTCATCAATGTGGCCGGCAACTTCTGGCTCATTCCAGAATACGGATCATGGGCAGCGGCCTGGGTTGGCGTCGTCACCTATGTAGGGTTCTCCTTTACGACGCTGCTGATGTGTCGTCGAGTCCGAAAGATTCCTTACGAATGGACAGCCAGTATTCTGATTTTTGTGGGCATGTGCCTCACCTATATCGGTCTGCGTTACGGAATCTTCCCGCATGTCGGCCGATGGACTCAGCTGGGACTTTCAGTTCTTGTCTGCGGAATCTGGGCCCTGGCGGTTTTGGCCCGCGACGGCCTGCAATGGTGGGCTTCCCGCAAAGTAAAGACGCTCACGGCGGAAACAAAAGAGCCTGAAACTGCTTCAAGTGGTCCCGACCCGGTGATTGAAGCTGAGCTGGAAACAGAACTTCTGGCGGCAGGATCCTGAAAATGAAGACACTGCTAAAACGAATCGTCGGCATTGTTCTTGGGCTGCTGATCCTTCCTGCCACTTTGCTGTTTCGGCTTCAGGCGGTCGCGGGAAGTCGTGACTCGGCCTTTGCCGGCTGGACTCAACTGCTGTCGCTGCTCCCGGGAACAGTCGGCGTTTATCTGCGACATGCCTTCCTCCGACAGAACTCCGCGGGTTGTCTCGACAACGCCTGCGTGTCTTTCGGAACGATCTTCTCACACCCGGATGTGAAGCTTGGTCGACATGCCTATATTGGAAACTTCTGTTCGATCGGGAACGCCACGATCGGAGATGATGTGTTGATTGCATCTCATGTATCAGTGATGAACGGGACCCGGCAGCACGGAACGGAACGCCTGGATATTCCGATGCGCGAACAGCCGGGAGACTATCCTCCTGTATCCATCGGCAACGACACATGGATTGGTGAACGAGCAACGATTGCGGCCAGCATCGGTTCTCACTGCATCATCGGAGCAGGTGCTTTGGTCCTTGCGGATATTCCGGACTACTCCATCGCCGTTGGAGTCCCGGCGAGGGTCATCCGGAGTCGGTTGCCGATCGACTCGGCTTCCAAGTCCTCGATCGCAGAACTTGAGATCCCCTGCACACGTCGATGACGGAGTTTTCGCTGATGCATTCACAGCGAAACTGAACCTGGTCTTCAGGAACCTCAACGCTTGTGATGTGAGGATGCCCGACGATAGACTCACGTATCGATGTCTATCACTGTTCGATCGTGCGATGCAGACAGCCTGCTCAGGTGACGTTTGCCGTGCCGATCCCTGCCTCGGAATCCCTCCATGAATCATCCGTTCTCGACACGTCGTTCCTTTCTTCAGACAACTGCAGGTGCCGCTGCGGGAGCCGTTTTGCTTGGCGGCACTTCGTCGGTCAGTGCAGTGACTCCATCGTCCGCCGACATTGACACGCCTCTGAAGGGACGCATCTACAAGACGCTGAAGATTGGCATGGTCAACATTCCCGGATCGCTGACTGAGCGATTCAAAGCGGTGAAAGCAGCCGGCTACGATGGCATCGAAATGGATGCCCCCGGAATGAACGTCGAAGAGACGATCAAGGCGATTGCGGAGAGTGGCCTGCCCGTTGATGGAACCGTCAATTCGACTCACTGGCAGGTGCGGCACACGGATGCTGATGCAGCCGTTCGACGCAAAGCACTGGAATCACTGGAAACGGCGATCCGCGACACCCATGCCGTCGGTGGCCATTCGGTGCTGCTGGTGGTTGGACATGGTAACGACGGACCGGAAACAGAGATCTGGAAGCGATCCATCGACAACATTGCTCAAGCCGTGCCGCTTGCTGCCCGCCTTGGCGTTCAGATCGTGATTGAGAACGTATGGAACCATTTCCTTTATGACCATGCCGGTGATCACACTCAGTCGGCGGAGAAATATGTTCGTTATGTCGATGAACTGAACTCGCCGTGGGTCGGCATGCAGTTCGACATCGGAAATCACTGGAAGTACGGCAGTATGGGCGACTGGATTCGACAGCTGGGCCGGCGAGTCTTCAAGCTGGACGTAAAGGGATTCTCGCGCAAGGACAGCAAGTTCACTCGCATCTCAGAAGGCGACATCGACTACACCGACGTTCGCAAGGCCCTGCAGGAAATCAACTTCTACGGCTGGCTGGCCGCAGAAGTGGGCGGCGGAGATGCGAATGAACTCAAACGCATTGCGGGCGAGATGGACACTGCATTCGGGCTGGCCTGATTCAGTAGAACAGCCTTCGCTGCATGATCGGTTCTCCTTGTCTTTGATGGCGAATGTCACGCCATGCGCTGCCTTTGTTGAGAACTGGACGAAATGCATCGAACCACCTTCAGCGGGACTGGCCTGAGTCAGTCCCGCTTTCTCTTGTGTGACCGATAGCCAACCAGACAAGCCGGAGCCAGCGCGTCCATGAGACCTCAATCGTATCTGGCGTTACTCGTTTCTGCATTGGTTGTGCTCACTCTCGGCTCTCCCGGTTCTGTCGGCGCTGAAAAGGCACCGAACATTGTGCTGATCCTCGCTGACGATCTCGGCTATGGAGATGTCAGCTGCTACAACGACCAGGCGGCGGTGAAGACTCCAAATATTGATCGTCTGGCACAGCAGGGTATGTTGTTTACGGATGCTCACAGCCCGGCAACCGTCTGCACGCCGACTCGCTACAGCCTGATGACCGGGCAGATGGCGTTTCGTGTTCCCAACGGCGGAACCGTCTTCACAGGCGTCGGTGGACCGTCACTGATTGCTCCGGAGCGGCTGACTTTGCCCAAGATGCTCCGAGAACAAGGATATGCCACGGCCTGTGTCGGCAAGTGGCATGTGGGAATGACGTTCTATGATGCCAATGGAAAACCTGTGCGCGACAACGGAGTTGACGCTGTTCGACAAGTCGACTTCTCTCGCAGGATTGATGGCGGTCCGGTCGATCAGGGATTTCAGTCGTTCTTCGGAACTGCCTGCTGTCCGACGACCGACTGGCTGTATGCGTTCATTGAAGATGATCGAGTCACCGTGCCGCCGGCAGGTCCTGTCGATAAAACAGTCCTGCCAAAACACCCGTATGCGAATGACTGTCGCCCGGGGCTGATTGCTCCCAACTTTCCGATGGAAGAAGTGGACCTTGTCTTTCTCGAACGCAGTCGAGCATTCCTGAAGCAGCATGTTCAGGCATCTCCGGAGAAGCCCTTCTTCCTGTTTCATTCCACGCAGGCCGTTCATCTGCCATCGTTTGCCGCGAAACAGTTTCAAGGCAAATCCAGCGCGGGTCCTCATGGGGACTTTATTCTGGAACTGGACCATGTGGTCGGTGAACTGCTGAAGACACTCGACGAGCTGAGAGTTGCCGACAACACGATTGTCATCTTCACCAGCGACAACGGTCCTGAAGTCGCAAGCGTGGTCCACATGAGAAAGGATCATCAGCACGACGGAGCACGACCATGGCGAGGTATCAAGAGGGACAACTGGGAAGGCGGTCACCGAGTCCCGCTGATCGTCAGGTGGCCCAAACAGGTTCCAGCAGATCGCCGGAGTTCACAACTAACAAGCCTGACCGACATCATGGCAACGATGGCTGGCGTGCTCGAATACAAACTGCCGGACAATGCCGCCGAGGACAGCTTCAACATGCTGCCCGCCTGGCGCGATGAGCATCATGAACAGATCCGCCCGTACCTGCTGACCCAGGCCTTCGCCGGAGCCAAAACACTCGCCATTCGCCGCGGCAACTGGAAGTACATCGACCACCCCGGATCCGGCGGAAACCGATACGACAACAATCCGGAACTGATCCCCTTCTCCCTTCCTGACTCAGCCCCCAAAGCCCCAGGACAACTGTACAATTTGTCAGATGATCCAGCAGAGGAATCAAACCTGTATTTTGAAAAGCCAGAAATGACCGAAACGCTCAGAACACTCCTGGAGCAAACGAAAACGGCCGGAAGAAGCCGGTCCTAGAGTGCAATCCGGTCAGGAGCCCCTGTCAGGCCACGAATTGACTCTCTCAGCTGAAACCCCCATGTTTCTCAAATTAGTGGTTGCCCGCATTCTCAGTCGGGTTATCCTCTCCCAGGGGTAGTCTCTGTATACGTTTGTGATTCAGCACAATGGGGTGAAACATGAAGAGTGTGTTGACTGTATTGGCATGCATTCTGGCAACGTCGGCTACGTTCGCCCAGGAAGGCGCTCGAAACGCGGAGCCACCACGAGTGGCCGCACCAGCGTATTGTGCCACGGTGCGATTTGAATGCCCCACCACGGGGACTCAGACCCCGGATGTCAAGATTGGTGGAATTCCCGGCGGATGTTCAGCATTGGATACAGTGGCTGAAGATGAACTGAAGCGGCTCTATCCGGACTTTCAGTGCGATGGCGAGGATCCGGTCCTCGTTTACGTTTCCGACTGCCACGTTTGCAAACCAGGTGAATGGCCACCGGTTCCAGTTCCAGATCCGGAGCCACTGGCGGCTCGGTCTGCAACCGCAGAACCGCCAAAGGTCTGTGGGATGACCTGCTACTACACATTCGCCAATGGCAAGAAGCGAGGGTTCAGTGCGTATGGACCATGTGCACGGCAACTGATCGCCACAAAGGCCTGTCGTTATGCGAGAGAAAATTGCACCACAATTTGCTCATGCGACAAGTGTAAGTGCACGGAAGTCAGTCCGGATGTCAACGTCATCTCAGGCTGTCGTCAATGTCGATAACTGCGATGGACCAAAGCTGCTAGTCAGCTGCTTGTTCATCAACAGACGGAAATGGGATCCTCAGCAGACTGCATTCACGCCGAGTGAGCTTTCGCTGGAATGGCAGAGTTTCAGGGGCGGTAGAGCGCATTGTTGCTGAGGCCATATCCCAGATCATCAGTCCTGTGTCGCCGACGAAGGGGTTCCATTCAAGATTTCTGGAAAACCTCTCCGCCTGACCCGCAGTGACACTGACTCGGTAAACTTCTGCCTGACTTTGCAAATCCCAGATCAGCATTTTTTCCGGGTGGCTCGTCACAAGGTGGCGACCATCCGGATGAAATGCGGCATGCAATACTCTCCCGGCGGAGACATTGACTCGCAGCAAGACTCCGCCGTCGAGAGACCTCGCCTCAAGTTCATTGTCAGCCGTGATAAGAGCTACAGCCTTTCCGTCCGGTGAATAGGCGGACCAAATCACATTCGCCGGACCATTTTCAAACGCTGGCTTTTCTTCCCCACTGCTGACATCCAGGGCAATAAGCGGTCCCTTTCCGGACAGCAGCAAAGTTTTGCCGTCGTCAGAAAAGTCTATGCATCTGAGCCCTTCGTGTACGGGAAAGTCCTTCACCTCGCGAGTCTGAAGGTCGGCAATCAGCACGCGTCCATCTTTGTAAGCAATCGCAAGGAAGCGGCTGGAACCGCCGTATCTGATCTGCTGAACCGCGCCGGAAAATGCAAACTTGACGGGCTCAAGAGGACGACGCTCGTTGACACCGAGAATCGACAGCATTCCATTCTCATCGCAGGCGGTCAGTATCGTGCCGTCCGGTGATAGCTGCGCGCTGACGCTCCCTTTGATTTCGGACAACTGCACATAGTCCTTCTCTCCAGTCGCTCGTGTGAATCCGACTGTACCATCGGAAGAGACTGTGACGAGCGTCTGCCCTTTCTCATCGAAGCCCGCCAGGGAAATGGGATGTGTGTGTGCAGCGGAACGAAACGCAATTCGTCCTGTCTCTCTGTCATGGACCAGTGTCATGTATTCCTCAATTGAGACCCCAAGCAGGCTTTCATCCTCCGCCACGCTGAGTCGAAGTGGGGTTCCGGAAACCGGAATATTCAACGACGGGGTCTGAAGATTATCGAGCGGCCATTGCACAATCTGCCAGTTCTTGTCGAACAACAATCCTGCGATTGATTCTGACAACATTCGCGGCGTCCGGATGCGGGACTGACAGAATATCGATTCCTTATTGTCAACAGGCTCCCAGAGCTTAGCGCCAGACGAAGAGTTCACGATCGCCAGTGGCTTTGTCTTATGCACAACCACTTCCGACCATTCACCCGCACTCGTTTCGGCGACGAGCTGTCCATTGCTCACGTCAAAACAGCGGACACTCTTGTCGAGGGCATGGTGCCATACGAGCACATGGCTATTGTTCAGGAAAAGGATCGAAGAAGAATCCGGCGCCAGAAACTGAACGGCCGGCGCAGCACTGTCGCTGCGATTCCAGATGGTGACCTTTCCGGTAACGTCCATTGCAGCCACACGTGAATTGTCACTGCTGAGAGTTGCGTCAGAGATGGGCGAATGGATCGATTCCTGCCAAAGCTCATCACCCGAGGCTGCATCATAAAGACGGCATGTCCCAGTCGTCGTACTGACCAGGAGCATGGACTGATCCAGACTGACGTCAGAATCCCGAATGTCTTCCGATTCCAGTCGAAGATGAATTCGGGACTTTGTATCCAGATTGACGAGGTAGGCATCGGAGTCCACGATTCTCTGAAGCATCCGAGTCCCTGCTGACAGAATTGCCGAGTCGGGCTGAGACTGCGCGGAGCTTCGACGCTGGTAACTGAGCTTGCCAGTGGCAACGTCGTGCACCCGCCACGAATGGCTGGTTGTCAGCAGTGCCGCCTCCGGACGAAAGTCCTCGTCAACCAGTGCTCCGGAAAGTTCATCCGGCAGGCACGTCCCATCGGGCCGCACAAATCGGGTTCGATACGCTTCAACACTGGAAAGTGCAACATACTTTCCGTCACGTGAAACAACAGGTGCGATGTTGGTGCGAAATCCTTCTGCATCGTCGAAGTCACGGGGAAAACTCTCCCTCTGATGCCCTGAAAGAACACGCCACATGCGCAAGGTGCCATCATTGGCACCGGTGAAAACGGCGGAACCCTGGGCGTGAAACGTGACGTCAAGGATCTTTTGAGTATGCCCGCGCAGGCAGGACAGGAGCTGTGCTGTTTCGATGTCGAACAAACAGACTTCGTTGCCTGTATTAACCGCGACCAATCGCAGGTTTTGCTCCATGGCAACGGATTCAATTCTTCCTTCGACCGGGATTTCAGTGACAACCTGAAAGTCTTCCGGGCTGAGTATCAGAACTTTTTCACCGAACGACCCATAAACAGCAATCAGTCCACCTTCTTTGGATTCACAGAACTTCTGTTCATCGCGGGCGGGGAAGATCGTTTCCGGATGCTCGGCATCCACAACGGCATCAAAGAGTCTCAACTTTTTTGAATCGCGAACGATGATCTTCTGCCCGGAATCCGCAATAGCGATCTTTGCAGTCCACGGATCGTCTTCCAGTTTCAAAGCAGGTCTCGTGTCCTTGAGAGATTCTGCATCGAGGACTCGAAGGTTCCCTGCCACGTTCAAAGTCAGAACCTTGCGACCATCGCTGCTAAACGATGAGAAGACAAGATCGGTCGCCTCTCCTCTCATCAAAATCTGCTGGTTGTTGCTCAGATCGACGATCACGGCATCGCCGCCTCGGCAGAGCAGCAACCGTTGTCCATCCGGTGAAAAGCACGTTTCATCCGCCTTCCGAATCGTCATGCCTTCAAACCGCCGCACGAATTTTCCGGTTTGAGCATCATAAAGGCACGGGTTGATGCTCATTTGCTGAAGACGGCTGCGGCCTTCTTCGCGAGGGGGTTCAGTGGCGGTCAGCACATAACGTCCGTCGGGGCTGAAGACGGCGGATGAAATCGCGTCTTTGGAATCGATCGCAACCAGCAGGCTTCCATCTTTGGTGTCATGAATTCGACATGATGGTCCTCCGTCCGACGTCTGCCCCAGATACGCACACGTGACAACTCGACTGCCATCCCGACTGCAGCGAACCATCGATGCAACGCCAGCAGGGTATTCATAGATGGCATACTCGTGACATCGGTCCCACGCTTCCTGAATCGCCTGACGCTGTTCCAGCAATGGCGCGCCTTCGGCATTCAAAGCAAGAGCCAGGCTGAGCCCCGGGCTTTTCTCCAGCTGCAACCCAGCGTTGGCCAGTGATCGAAGCCCCTCGGAAACCTGCAGAGCCTTTTCCGTCTCCTGCCGCGCCGCCCTCTCACCCTCAAATGCGCCGAACAAAAGGAATGCCGATGCGGTCGACGTCAGCATCGCGCACACCAGCCCGGCGACAACACCCACAGCCAGCTTCTGATGCCGCGAAATCCAGTACTTCACCCTTTTCCACGCCGGCAATGGCGACGCTTTCACCGGCTGTCCCGTCAGGAAACGCCGCAAGTCTTCGGCCATCTCCCCGGCCGTGGCATAGCGGTCAGCAGGATTCTTCGCCATCGCTGTTTCCAGAATCAGCGACAGGTCCGCCGGTACATCGCGACAGATCTTCGACAGCGACGGAGTTGGCGCATACATGATCGCTTTCAGAATCTGATCCGACCCCTGCTGATCGTAGGCGGGACGCAGAGCAATCATTTCAAACAGTGTCGCGCCGAGCGAATACACGTCGCTTCGATGATCGAGGAAATGATGATTCCCCGCTGCCTGCTCGGGACTCATGTAACGATAGGTTCCCAGAACGGCTCCTGTTCGAGTCAGCCCGGGGTTTGTCGAAATGTGTGCCAGCCCGAAGTCCGAGACCCAGATTCGCCCGGACTTTTCCAATATCAGATTCGACGGCTTGATGTCGCGGTGAATGATGCCCATCTCGTGCGCGTGCTGCAGCGCGTCTGCAACATCAGCGCCCAGTTTGGCGACACCATTGATGACTCGCCGCCCGACTCGCAGCTGGCTGCCGCTTCGCTGGACGGTGAAGTCCTTCGCCGACCATTCAACTCCGGAATCATGATCCGATTTGGCTGACGTGCCTCCTGACCCGCCTGGAGTCATCGGCGACGTCTGATCGCGCTCTTTGGGTTTTGTCGAACCGGCCACTGGATGCTGTTCGCTGACCTGATCGCGGATCCTTTTCATGATCTGCTGCAGGTTACTGCCATCAATGAACTGCATGGCAATAAAGTGAATGCCTTTGTCTTCACCAACATTGTGAACATGCACGATGTTGGGATGACTCAGCTTGGCCGCGGCAAGCGCTTCGTTATGAAACCGCTTGACCGATGTCACATCAATCTGGGCCGAATGCAGCAGCAGCTTCAATGCGACGCGACGCTGAAGAGTCGAATCGATGGCCTGGTAAACGACTCCCATCCCGCCACGACCAATTTCCGCTTCCAGTCGATAAACGGAAATTCTGTCAGGAGCCGTCCCGATGCCTCCTCCGCCAGGACGATTGATCTGGGTGTCGGAAAGTGGATCGTATTCGAATTCGCTGCTGCCACTGTCGCTGCCGGAGTGCATGGGCCAGTCTCCATAGAGGGGGTCACCGTTTCACACCCGCATTCTAGCCAACACTTGCTGCGACTGAAAAGCCCCTGCCCGCGCAGAATGGAAAACCACGGCCCCTCCGTCAACGCGTTGAAGGATTTTGTCCGTAGAAACGCAGTGCCAAGTAGCGGCAGGGCGCAAGCCCTCCGGTGAGTGTGCGGCAAGAATTCACCGGACGGCTTGCGCCGTTCCGCTACTTTGGCGCCATCCACACCGGAGGGCTTGCGCCCGTTCCGCTATTTTGGTGTGAGTTCCTTCAGCAGAAAGCTGTACACGTCCACGCCTTCGTCGATCAGTTCATTCAACGACGAACTCAGCCCGTGTCCTCCGGTGGCACTGATCCGCAGCAGAATGGGGTTGTCAGAACTGGAGGCGGTCTGAAGTCGGGCGGTCATCTTGCGAGACTGCAGAGGATCGACACGGGGATCGTTTTCAGCCGTAATGAACAGCATCGAGGGATATTCCACTCCATCCTTCACATTGTGATAGGGCGAGTAGGCTCGCAGTGCCCGATACTGAGCAGGATCTTTCACCGATCCGAATTCCGGGATGTTAAAACTTCCGTTCGTCGACAGCTCATTCCGAAGCATGTCGTAAATGCCCACGTGCGCCACGGAGGTTTTAAACAGCTGTGGATGCTGAGTCACCATGGCTCCCATCAGCAGTCCTCCATTGCTTCGTCCCATAATGGCCAGCTGCTGCGACGTGGTGTAACCCTGAGCAATCATGTACTGACACGCGGCCGCGAAGTCATCAAAGACGTTCTGTTTCTTCAGCAGCATCCCCTGCTGATGCCAGTCTTCACCAAACTCCGATCCTCCTCGCAGATTCGCCACGGCGTATCGACATCCGGCGTCGAGCAGAACCTGAAGCGTCGGATCAAACTCCGGCGTCACGCTGATGGCATAGCCGCCGTAGCCATAGACGATGCATGGACCTGGCTGGCCCGCGGATGCAGCGGACGGGCAGAGTATGTTCACGGGAATTCGCGTGCCGTCCTTCGATGTCGCAAACTCCCGCTTCACCGTGACATTCTTCAGCGCCGGTGTGGAATCGGAAAATGCGGCCACGCGAGTCGTCGTTTCCTTCAGACTGTCAAACAGCATCGTCGTTTCAGGTGTCACATACGAGACAGTGGTGAACAGAAGTCGGTCGTCTGGCAGCGGCGACATTCCATCGACCGTCGACACGGCCACCTGTTCCGGAGCCTTCATCAGACGACCGGAATGATCAAACACGCGGATCTCTGATGGTCCGCCCAGCTGATACAGAACAAACAGGCGAGTTTCCGTCGCAAGAATGCTGGGAGGCGATCGATAAAAGCTGTTCACAATCGTGTCCGAACCATGCGGCACGACAACCGTCGCTTCCGCTGCATCAAGAGTCTTCGTGGACATTCTGATAATGCTGCCTCGAGGCGCGTTCCTGCGAGTCAGCACGAAGAGGCTGTCATCGGAACCAAACGTCGCCTGCACAATCTCATCGTCGAACGTACTGAATTGACGGCAGATCCCGTCAGCGCTCCGAAGGAAATGAGCAAATCGTCCGCTGTCACCGTCCTGAACTGTCACCAGCAGCTGCCCTGTGAGATCGTTCATTTCAAACTCGATCTCGGCAATGCGAGGAAAGTCCTTTCCGAGTTCATAGCGGTCTGATTCCGGCGGTGTTCCGATCCGGTGATACCAGCCCTGCTGAAAGAACCCCATCTCATCGTCCGGCCGTTCGCCTGGTCGAGGATAGCGAGTGTAGAAGAATCCCGAACTGTCGGGGCTCCATGCCAGATCTCCTCCTGCCGTTCCGGCGTTGACTCGCGTTACAACATCGACTTCCCGCATCTCCCGAGTCAGGTCGTAGACATGCACATCACCCGCCTCACTTCCGTCGGTCGACAGTGACACCGCGACAAGTTTTCCGTCCGGCGATGGTTCAAACCAGTCGATGCTGATCGAACCATCTTTCACCAGCGTGTTGGGATCGACAATCGACTGCCGCGAATCCGCATCATCCAGGTCCCGCAATGTGACAAGGCTTTCATGCTGCTGCCCAGGCTCGTATCTCAGAGCGAAGTATTTTCCTCCGCGATACACGGGAGAAGAGAACACAACACTGGATGAAGAATACAGTTCGGTCAGTTTCTGACGAATCTCCTTTCGCCTCGGCAGTGCGTCAAGAAACTCTCGAGTATGCAGGTTCTGGTCCTTCATCCACTGCCTGACTTCCGGCTGAGTCTGATCTTCCAGCCAGCGATAGTCATCGACGACCGATTCTCCGTGGTAGACATCGGTCACCGGAACCTTCTTTGTTTCCGGCGGCCGTTGAGTTTGCAAAGCACAGGAGACAGCAATCGCCGACAAACAAATGAAAGACAAAAACGATTTCATCAAACACTCTCCTCCCCTCGCCCCGAATCGGGGAGAGGGGCTGGGGGTGAGGGGTATTGAGATTCTGAAGGAGACAGGGCTGGCGATTCGATAAGCGCTGAGCCCCTCATCGCCGAGCCCCTCATCCCCGGCCCTTCTCCCCCGCGGGGGAGAAGGGAGAGATGGTTGGAGGGGCCTATTTTTTCATGACTTTTTGCAGGATGCGAATGGTCTCTCTCTGCCGCTTCTTCACACGATCTCTCGCAGCGCTGGCATTCGCTTTCGCGGCGGCTGGATCTTTGGCCATTGCAACAGCCACATCCGGCATTCGCTGAACATCGACTTCGTTGTCAAAATCAAATAGCCAGTCCTGAAGGCCAATGTCCTTCCACATCATTCCTTTGCTCGTCTGCTCCGCCCACCGACAGACGATGGCTGGGATTGCATGGCCGGTGCACATAATCGGCGAATGCATTTCATTGCCGAAGAGTCCAGCGGAGCGGATGTACGTGGAAACCGCTTCACCAGGAAGCCAGTACTCCGATCTCCACACGCATCTCTTCTGCACGTCCGCCGGAAGTTTGTCGAAGAGCATTTCCCTGCCGACGGCCATCTGAGTTTTGTCTTCGGGGCATATCAGAATTTTCAGATCGGTTTCACGAACGATTCGCTCAATCGCTGCTCGATGCGGCGCATGATCATGCTCTTTCATCTCTTCCTTGCGAGCATGCTTGGTTTCATCACGCGGCGTGTTTTTCTCCGGTACCAGCCAATACGGCGTGTAGCGCAGGCGCGGGATGCAACAGAGGAACTTCCCTTCCTCCAGCCCGTTCGCCTTCATGAACTGCAGGGCTTTTGTATCGTCTCGCAGATCCGTTGCGAACGCTCCGTCGGGGCCGAATTCCATGATGGGTGACTGACACCCGAGCGACTTTGCCAGCTCGAGCGAAACCGAATCCCGAAAGAAGACAAACGACGCTTCGCTCAGGACATCGATCGTCGCCTTCATCGCTGCTTCCGGCGTTGGTGAAGTTGACGTTGAGGACTTGGCAGGCAGCGTGATTCCATAAACGCCGTAAGGCTTTTGAGTCTCCGTTTTCCAGCGGACCACATCCTTCTCAGCAACCAGAGATGGCCCGGATCCGTGCAGAAGAAAGTCACAGTCCTTGAATGCCTGTGCAACTTCCTTGCTGGTCTGGACGATGGTCAGTTTCGGAAAACGACTCAGCAGAATTTCGCGAACTCCGTTGTCCACCCGACTCGGCCACAGCCGAACTTCTGCGTTCGGCCATTCTCGCTCCAGAATCGCCAGCACACCAGGCGTGTGAGCAATGTCGCCAATATTAACCGTCTGCCAGGACGACCTCAGCAGGATTCGGGGAGGCGCGGCAGCCTGTGTCCCGACGTTCATGCCGGCCATCGTCTCTGTCTGGAGTGCTGGACACATTGCCGCTGCTGCGGCCGTTGAAAGATGCTTCAGAAGCTGACGTCGCTGCATCACTCATTGCTTCCTACGGTATCGAGTACCAGAGACCATGCCTTCGTCGGGCAGAAGTCTACAGAATGCCCCTGTCGAATTCACGAACAATCTTCCATCGCGGTGTTCCGGTCAGTCCCTTCCCGTTTGCTGTGGCTTCGACTAAACCACCCGAGTGTCTGGTGACGGTAAGACTCCATTCATGGAGATTGTTCGAGTGAACCGAATTCTTATTCCCCGTCTGTGTGCAGCGGTCCTGATGCTCCTGACGAATGCGGTGTTGACGCGATGTCAGGCAGACGACCGCCCCAACGTGATCTTCATTCTGTGCGATGACCTGGGCTGGCGCGATGTGGGCTGCTTTGGAAGCACTTACCACAAAACTCCGAACATTGATCAGCTGGCTTCGCGGGGCATCCGGCTGACTCAGGCCTATGCCGCAAGTCCCCTGTGTTCGCCGACTCGAAGCAGCATCCTGACCGGGCTCTATCCGGCTCGAATCGGCATCACTTCTCCTTCGTGCCATCTCCCGGCGGTTCAGCTGGAGAAACGACTGACGCCCAATCTAGGGACAAACGTGAAAGTCGTCCCGGCAGACTCGCTGACGCGACTGAAGCCCGACTATGTGACGCTCGCCGAACGCTTCAGGGACTCAGGCTACACGACAGCTCACTTCGGAAAATGGCATCTTGGGCACAGCGGTCCCTACGAGCCAAAAGATCAGGGGTTCAACTCCGACTTTCCTCACACGCCTGCAGCCGCAGGACCTGGCGGCGGCTACCTCGCACCGTGGAAGTTCATTCAGGACAAATCGATCGAAGGAAAGCCAGGCGAACACATCGAAGACCGCATGTCCGAAGAAGCCGCAAAGTTCATTCGAACCAACAAAGATCGCCCGTTCTTCCTGAACTACTGGGCGTATTCCGTTCATTCGCCATGGAATGCCCGAACAGATTACATCAACGAGTTTTCCGCGACGGCCGATCCTTCAAACCCTCAGCATAATCCTCTGTATGCCGCCATGGTGCGCAGTCTGGATGATGGAGTCGGGCGGCTGCTCAATGCGGTTGATGAAGCCGGACTGACTCAGAAGACTCTGTTTATCTTCTTTTCCGACAACGGAGGCTGGGCGTATCCGCCAAAAGCAACCATTCCGGAAGGTTATGCCGACATCCCCGCGACCAGCAACGCGCCGCTCCGCAGTGGCAAGGCGTCTCTGTACGAAGGAGGAACTCGCGAGCCATGCCTGGTTGTCTGGCCTGGAAAAATCCCTGCAGGCAAGGAGTTTTCCGGACTGTTCCAAAGCACAGACTTCGCGCCGACGCTGATTCAGCTGTGCGGTCTGGCATCGCCCGATCAGCCGAAATTTGATGGAATGGATCAGAGCGAACTCTGGCTGAACGGAACCACAAAACGCGACTTCGTGTTTTGCCACTTCCCACACGGCAGCGAAGCGCAGGCGAAGTCGATCCCGGGATTCATGCCCGGCTCGTCTCTGCGCAAAGGCTCATGGAAACTGATTCGCTTCTATGCGCAAAACGACGATGGTTCTGATCTTCTGGAACTCTACAACCTGGCAACGGATCCTGGCGAAGTGACCAGCGTTGCGTCGGACCATCCGGACCTGGTCCGTTCTCTCCTGGACCAGATGAATCAGATCCTGTCAGACACAGAAGCGGTGATCCCCGTTCGAAACCCAGATTATCAGCCGAACACCACGACGCCCCAAAAGAATGCTTCGAAGAATTCGACAAAGAAGAACGCTGACGAATCTCCAAAGGAACTGCAGGGGTGGAAGGCGCGAGGCTGCAAGGCAACAGTGAAGGATGGTCTTCTGACGGTTACTCTTCAAAACGCCGCACCGTTCCTGGGCTTCGCTGCTGGACGAACAAAAGGGCCAGCCACTCTCCAGCTTCGAATCCGAGCACAGAACGGAGGCACGGCGAAGATTGAGTGGCTTCCGGAACCTGCCGCTCAGAAGCAGGCTCAATCGGTGGAATACACACTCGCCGCAGGAGAATGGCAGATGCCGGAAATTCCCCTGCCGGCACAGGGACCACTCGGCATTCTGCGAGTGTATCTTCCTGTCCCGAATGATTCGGTCGAAGTAGACTGGATCAAACTGGACGCTGAAACTGGAGACCGAAGCTGGGATTTCTAAACCTTCTGCAGACGCGTGTCCTGACGACAGGAGTAATGAAGATGTTCTGCCTGCTGGCGATTCTGTTCGTTCTTTCGTTTGTTGCGTCGTCGTTTGCGGACGCCGAACAGCCGCCCAACATCATTTTGATTCTTGCAGATGATCTGGGTGCGAAGGAGTTGTCGTGCTATGGCAGCCGGCAGCACAAAACTCCCAATCTGGATCGACTTGCCAGTGAAGGCACGCGATTTGAAACGTTCTATGCGATGCCGCTGTGCACGCCAACTCGTGTGGCTCTGATGACGGGCCAATACGGATTTCACAATGGCTTTCTGGGCATGCAGGATCCTGCCTTCAAGCCGCTTCCGGATTCTCCACAGGCTTCCATCGGCAATCACTTTACCCACGCCGATCTGCTGAAATCCCGAGGCTACAAAACGGCTCAGGCCGGCAAATGGCAGCTCAGCGGAAAACTGCCAACGCTGATTCACGATGCGGGCTTCGACGAATATCGAATGTGGGCCTACGATCATAACCTTCCGGAAGGCATTCGGCATCCGTCCCACGAGAAACCAGGTGGTAACACCAGCCGGTACTGGCATCCCAGCCTCGTTGAAAACGGAAAGTACCTGGAGACCAAACCGGAAGACTACGGGCCCGACATGCTGAATCAATTCGTGCTCGACTTTGCTCGTCGGAATAAGTCTCAACCGTTCTTCATCTATTACACGTCGCTGCTGACTCATGGCCCGCATCTGGAAACGCCGGATCCTCAACATCTCGGCAAACGCTGGCCAGCCGGGTTCCATTCGAACGTCGAGTACCTTGATCATCTGATGGGCCAGCTGCTGGATGGCCTGAAGTCCGAGGGGCTCGATCAGAACACGCTCATCATCTTTATTGGAGACAATGGCACTGGCGGCGACGGCAAAGGCACACTCACGGAGCTTGGTGCTCGAGTCCCCTGCATTGTTCGAGGACCGGGAGTGCAGCAGGGTGTTGTCTCAAAGGCTGTCGGTGATCTGACCGACATCATGCCAACGCTGGCCGAATTTTCCGGTGCCAAACTGCCGGAAGGAGTTCCCTTTGATGGTCATAGCCTCGGGCCGGTTCTGAAAGGAGAAAAGACATCGCATCGTGACTGGATCTACAGCCATCTCGATGACGGACGAATTCTCCGCGATGCTCGCTGGCTGCTGGAGATCGACAAGGCCGGCAAAGGCGAACGCTTCTTTGACTGCGGCGATTGCCGTGATGGAAGTACCTATCGAGAAGTCACCCACTCAACGGATCCGGACGTCAAAACCGCCCGCGATCGCTTTCAGTCGATTCTCCAGTCAATGCCCGAACCAAAGCCTCATGTCGAAAAGCAAAAGGCGCCCAGGGAAAAGGCAGCCAGTAATTCCCCCGATGATGCGGCGGCGAAGAAGAAGCTCGAACGCTTTCAGATGCGTGATCGCAACGGAGACGGGATGATTGATCGAGAAGAATTCGAAGCCACCGCCGTCGTGAAAGAAGCCGCCGCCATTCAAACTCGGTTTCGCAAAATGGACGCCGACGGTAACGGACATATCACAAAGGCAGAATTCCTGGCAGCCGTCCAATAACCACTGTGCCCCGTCACTCAGCGGTGGGACGTTCTCGCGTCGGAGACACGAGCCACGTTATTCCACCCATTTGATCAGCATTTCAGGAACATTAATCCCGCACGCTTTTTCCAGCCCTTTCCAGCCGGGAACAGCATTCACTTCAATCACCTGAAGCTGGTACTGGGCGTCATACATCAGGTCAACACCAGCAAAGACAGCGCCAGTCACTTTGGCGGCCTCGAGCGCCAGACGTTGTTCCTCAGACGTCGGATGATGCAGCACGCCGAGACCCTGCTGAGAAATGTTGGCTCGGAAGTCGCCTTCCCTCGGAATTCGTTTCATTGATCCAATGACTCGACCATCCAGGCACAGCAGCCGAAGATCAAAGCGAGGACCATTCAGAAACCGCTGGAGGTACAGCACTGCACCAAGACGTGACAGAGTCTGAAAGGCACGGTGAGCCAGTTCGGGGTCGCTGACCCTCATGATGCCTCGCCCTTCCGCGCCGAACAGAGGTTTCACGACGACGTCGCGACCCAGCCGTTCAAAGGCATCCATCGCCGCATCCGTGTTCTCACAGACAAGTGTGTCCGGCACAGGAAGACCAGCCAGAGCCAGTCGCTGAGTCGTCAGGTACTTGTCCACCGCGCATTCGAGCGAACGCGGGGAATTGACGATGCGAACTCCCTGAGCTTCCACGCCGGCCAGCAGGTCCATGCGAGCCACGACCTGCTCCAGCGTGCCCGGTGGCATGGTGCGAACAAGGATCGCATCCAGTTCGGAAAGCGACTGCATTCCACAGCGAAGATGCAGTCGTCCCTGTTCGATGGAAGAACAGAATTCCTCAAACAACAGGGGCGAAACCTGATGGCCACGATCTTCCGCGGCGCGCTTCAGTTCCGCCACATAGCGACTGTCTCTGCTGCCAAGAATTCCGAGATGCATGGTGAGCCATCAGCCCAGAAATGAGCAGATGTAATCGGTCACCTTCGTCACCTTCAGCAGGAAGTGTGAATTCCCCGGAACATGAAACGACTGCCCGCCCTGAATCGAATGCCACGTTGTCTCACCGGCCAGACAGTAGGTCAGTTCGCCCGACTGAATCTCCATCAATTCCGGCTTCCCCGTCCCAAACTTGTATTCCCCAGGCAGCATGATCCCCAGAGTCTTCGTGGACCCATCCGGAAACTCCACCGTCCGACTCGTGACGTTTCCATCAAAGTACACATTCGCCGCTTTAACAACCGACACACCCGTGAACTTACTCATAACAAACAAACCCCAACAACAATGAACCAACAACCAACAACCAAGACCCAGGACCCATGCCCCCCTCAAACCACCCCCCTCTCAAACGCAGTTTGGGAGGGGTCGAGCGAGCGCCAGCAAGCTCGGGGGAGGGCCGCTAACTAACAGCGAAGAACCAAGAACCAACAACCAAGCCCTACTTCTTCTTCGCGGCTGGCCGAATGGCACCGCTCGCCTGCACCTTCAGATCGCCCTTGCACTTCGCTGCTGCGGGAACGTTGACTCGGACAAAGAACGTCCCGCTCTTCTTCGGAGTATGTTCGAGCCCGGCATTGACCGCGAACGGATCACCCGGTTTCCCATCGGTGACAATCAGCCCAATCACCGCGCCGAAAGGTGCTCCTGCCACATGATCCTTTTGAGGATCTGCGGTGGGCAGGCCGGTCAATGGAACAGTGCCGGTCATGTCCAGTTTGTAGTCTCCTGTGATGGTGACTCGAAACGCTTTATCGGCTTCGACATCAAATAAAGGAGTCCAGCCTTTGGACACATCGACTTCTGTCTTAAAACCATTCTCCTGAAGCAGCTCTTCGCGGATGCCGTCGATTCGCTTCCCGATTCCGTCCATCTTCGGATGGATTTTGGCAATGCGTTCCAGTACCGCAATGGACTGTTCCTTTTCACCCTGCGAATAGAACTCGTTGGCCACCGCCAGGTATTCCTGAATCAGCTGCTCTTCCGCCTTCGTGATGCGAGTTTCCAGTTGCTGAGCCGATGGCCCGTCTTTTCGATCCTTGTCCTTATCTTTGTCCTTGTCGCGATCTCGAGACTGTGCGGAAGCCGCAGGAGCCAGCAGAGTGAACACGACCACAACCAGCATCCAGGTCAGGGTCTTCTGAATCGAGCCTGTGGGACGAATTAAAGACAATGCGGGGCGAAACAGCATGGCAGGACCTCCCGAAACAACAGCGGAACAACAGCGGAACAAACCTCAAACTCATCAGTGCCACATGCAACGAAACTTTTCAACAACACTGACCACTGGTCAGCGACCAATTTGTCCAGCCGCCCATCTCGGCCGTAACCAACGTCTGATGGCAACCTGACAACGCAACATTGGACCGGATCGAAACAACTTCTGCGAGACTCTACGTCGCTCGCCGCCGGGAAATTCTGCCAGAACCGACACATTTACGGATTGGCGTGACCTTTCCAATCTCACCGTCGGCCCGCAAAACACCACCAAAGGCGAGCGGCTGGGCGTCAGCCCTCCGAGCAAAAACACGCAAAAAACCGCATCAACCGTCAGTCACGCACCATCACTAACTACTCTTCCAGAATCCTCGCTTCGGGCTCGAAAACCGGCCGACGAGACCGAAGAGCACGCCCGGCAAACACCTTTTCCACCAATCTTTCTGGAAAGTTGCGAACCCATTCCACGGAAGCAGACTCATCAGGAAAAGCGAAGGAGCAGGAAAAGAAGCCGCGAAAGCTGAAAAACCAGCGAACTCAACCGGCAGAATCCGCGACAGAACACCCCCGTGGCTGAGAACGAGCGAACTCGAGTCCCAAAACACACTTGATTCGCTTCACCATCGCCGCTACTTTTCCGATCCGACCAGCACATTCCTCTGTAGCTCAGCTGGTAGAGCAGGCGGCTGTTAACCGCCGGGTCGTAGGTTCGAGTCCTACCGGAGGAGCTAAATCCTGTCAGCGAACTTCCGCCGACAACCAGGTTTACTGAAAACGCCGAGAGTGTCCCTCTCGGCGTTTTTTTGCGCCTCGGTTTCCCGTGGTGCCCGATTCCGCAAGACATCCCTCCTCGTCCGAACGAAGTTTGGGAGAGGTCGAGCGAGCGCCAGCAAGCTCGGGTGAGGGCCGTCCGCCGCACCAATGCCGCCATCACTCTCCAAGTGATGCTCTGCGACTCCACGGTGTCCACTCTGCCCGGACGAACATCGTGTGGTCGTTGAAAGCCGGTGAGGAATCGCAGGGTCGTCACTCGGAGAGTGACGGCGACTTTGATCTGCCCAGACGAACCTGAACAGCAAACGAGAAACAAACGCAGACGGCCGAGGTCGGCCATCCTGCCGCCAGAACGCACCGCATTCATGGGAGTGAATGCCTATTGCGAATGGTCTTGGCAAGCAGAGGGGGCAAAAAGATGGTTGGGCAAAAAAAATGTTGGGGTGTGTCTTATTCGCGTCGATTCGCGGTCACTACCAATTCGCAGTTGCTGGGTCCCCGCTGCCTGGGGATAACGGGAGTGGCATGGGGATGATGGAGATCGTGAAGTCTGCCGGTGGCTGTCTTTGTTTTGTCTCCGATCGCCTGTAGACTCTGAGACCGGACGTCACACGGCAGTCGTGACCATATCTCCTTGTTACGTCGGAGTGAGTTTTGACCGCAGTGAATCCAAAGGGAAAACAATGACTCAGATCATCCACGGCAAGGCTCAGGGCAGAACCATCATTTTGGACGAACCACTGCAACTCGCGCTCGGGCAGGAAGTGGAGGTCATCGTGCGGCCTGTGAACCGATCTCGTCCATGGGGAGAGGGAATTCGCAGTTCTGCTGGAGCTTTGGCGGAGAGTTGGTCCGAAGCCGATGATCACATCCTGGCGGAGATTGAGGCGGATCGGAAACGCTCAAGCAGACAGGAGATTCAAGAGTGAGCTTTCTGCTGGACACGAACATTTGCTCTGCTCATCTCAAGCATCCAGGTGCCGTTGCTCACCGAATGCTTCAGTATTCAGGACGCCTTCATACGTCCACAATTGTGCTGGGGGAGCTTTTGGCATGGGCATATCGCCGACCAAACCCTGAGGTCCTCTTAGACAAGATTCAGCTGGAATTATTATCGGATATCATCGTATTGGATTACGACATCGCATGCGCGGAACGCTTTGGTCAGCTTCGTGGAACACTGCTTCAACAAGGCATCTCGGTCAGCACTGTTGACTTAATGATCGCCTCAGTTGCGATCACAAACAATCTTGTCCTCGTCACCAACAATACGCGTGACTTTGCAAACATTCCGGGCTTGCAACTGGAAGACTGGCTGAACTCGTGAGTGAAGAATTGGCAATGATGCCCCGGTACTTACGAAACCATGACGGTCAGGCATAGACGTTGGGACCCCGCCTTCGCGGGATGACGGACGTCGTGCAGGGATGACGGGATTTGTTTCCTGCAGTTGCTGAACAATGAAACCGCTTGCTTCTCGCGTCGGAGACACGAGCCACTCTGAAACTGAAAACCGAAAACCGAAAACCGAAAACCGAAAACCCTGTCGTTCCACGACGGTCTATGACTCTGCAGGGCGTACGGTCGCCAGCATCAATCCGCTCGGCAAGCGCTGGACCACCATTTACAACAGTGTCGGCCAGACAGTGGGCTCCAAGGATCCACTCGGTAACCGCAGCACGTCGGTTTACGACACGGCCGGTCGAGTCGTCGCCAGCATCAATCCGCTCGGCAAGCGGACGACGACGATCTACAACATCGCCAGTCAGACTTTGGCCAGCGTGGATGCCAATGGTAATCGCGTTTCCAGTGTTTACGACGCACTGGGTCGGCGAACGGTGGAAATCAACGCACTTGGTAACCGCACAACGACCGTTTACAACGCAATCGGGCAGACGTCGGCTCTGGTGGACGCTCGCGGCAATCGACACAGTTTCACGTATGACCAGACAGGTGCTCAGACACAGTTGATTGACCCGCTCAACCGCCGAACCACCAGTGCGTACGATGCCGCCGGGCAGCAGACACTGCGTATCGATGCCCGCGGGAATCGGACGACCTACACGTTTGACAGTGTCAGTCGGCTATCCGGACGTCGCTATCCGGATGGCAGTCGCGTCACGTTTTCGTATGACAGTGTGGGAAATCGCACCTTGATGGCCGACAGCACCGGTCGGTACACTGCCACGTATGATTTGCTCGGACAGACAACATCGACAGCACTTCCCTCCAGCCAGCGATCCACGTTCAGTTATGACTTAGTGGGACTGAGACGCTCAGCCGATGTGTCAGGGTCAGGTCGAACCACAACAAGTTACGATGCTGCTGGTCGACTGGCGGCAAGTCGAACACCGTTTGGCGAACGCACAACCTTCAGCTATGACGACAGTGGACGGCGGACCGTCCAGCGAAATCCGGACGGAACGCGAGTTTCATTCGTTTACGACAACGCCAGTCAGACGACGCAGGTCATTCATCGAAATGCCGCCGGCAGCACACAGCAGCAGCTTGAATATCGCTACGACAGTGCCGGTAACCGAATCGTAATGATTGAAGGCAGCGGGACTGCCCGAGTCACGTGGAGCTACGACAAACAGAATCAGTTGACTGGAGAATACCGCACCGGAACAAATGCCTACCGACAGACGTTCACGTATGACACGGGAAGCAACCGCACTCTGAAGAACATCGACGGAACTCGGACCACCTACAGCTACGATACTGCCAATCAGCTGAAATACGGACAGACGGCAACCGGCCGGACGACGTATGTGTTTGATGCCAATGGGAATCAACAAATTGAGATTCCGTCGACCGGCAATCGAACGACAATGACCTGGAACTACGAGAACCAGCCAACGGTGTACCGCCTGCCCTCAGGCGGTCGAGTAACAATGCATTACAACGGCGACAATCGCCGAATCAAGCTGGATGAATGAGACTCACAACGAGCACCAGCCATTCCGTATGTCCGATTGCTAAGCATTGGTGTGACTCGCGAGGATTGACCATGGGAACAACGACCTTTGTCTGGGATCCGGTCTCCGACTGTGTGCTGATGGAGCTGGATGAAACAGACAACGTGAAAGCGGTGTACACGAACGAGGCCAAGCAGTATGGCGGCGTTCTCAGCCAGCGACGCGGCAACACGTCGCACTACCATCACCACGACGCGCTGGGTTCCACTCGCTTTCTGACCGACAGTTCCGGCAATGTCACAGACACATACCTGAACGACGCCTGGGGAAACTCAGTCGCCTCGACGGGCACCACTGTGAACCCGTTCAGATGGGTCGGAAAGTATGGCTACTACACCGACAACAGCACCGGACAGATTTATGTCAGGGCAAGGATGTATCAGCCGACAGTAGCGCGTTGGGCAAGCCTCGATCCGACATACAGTTGGCCTACCTCATGGGGCTATGCATATGTGCTGAGTACCCCATTGATTCTGACGGACCCGAGCGGACTTCAAAGCACCGGATCGCCCGGTGCAACTCAAGTTGGAACCGAACCATGGAAGGTAACGCCTACACTGGTCAATTTTGGTGCGTGCGGCATTGTTGACAACGAATTCAAGTTCCTCTACGAGGTGTCGGCAGCGGCAGGTCCAGCATGTACCCAACTTTGGCAAACAAATAAGACATCCGTGTCTTTGCTGAACAAAGACTGTGACTGGCAGCATTTTACACTGCCAACAATTGTAGATGTTTGGCAAGACAAGAAATACTTGCGAAACGGCATTTGGAAGCTTCCAGATACACAAAAAGTCACATTTCCTGCTGACAAGCCAATTGGTCAAGGGTGCATAACGATCATTAAAACGGATATAGTAATTGGCTTCGGATTCGTCATCCCAATCAACCCTGCCGTCACAAACGTTCCCCTGGAGACAATGTCGCAGGCGGACCAAAAGCTATTGGCGCAAGTGCAGGAGCCAATGCTGAAATTGCAGACAATTGAACTGATCTTCAACAAAAAGAACTGTGGATGTTGTCCAAGTGTGCTTCTCGACCTGCTGGCCGAATGCTCAGATGGCATAGTGATTGAACCGCTCGGTCTACATGCATCGAATGATAACAACCCACCATGGCTTAATCCTGCGGTAGTGCCGTAGGTGTGCGCTCTCCTGTTATTTTAAAGTCACGATTGTCGTCGGCAATTTGAGCTTGCGAGGCATATTTCACTTTAGCGAGGTAGCAGAATTGAACCTGACAATGCGGCAGCTTGTAAGTGTACTCACATTATCGATTATTCTGTCACTGGCAAAGTCGATCGCAGCGCAGAATTGTCCCGACACAACGGGACGTTTTGTTTTGGAGTCACACCAGCATATCGTAGGCAACGATATTGATCTGACGGTTTCAATCATTTCTTGCGAAAAGGATTGGAATGCACTTTTTCCTAAATCATCGGGGCGCTGGTTCATTACGCGCCCGAGTGCGTTTTCTCCCGATGGGGTTGCGCGTTTTCCGCGTCAAAGAAGTTCGACTCATGAAGCTCCGGACTATGAAGCAGCATGTAAGTTCGTTGCCGGAAACCTGAACGTGTCTCGGGTCGATGCGGACTTTTGTAGGCTTGGTCCAGAGCAAATTGCTATGCTCGCAACTATCCCGCGACTAAGACGTCTTTCGGTCGTGAGCACGGGTTTGAAGGACGCGGATCTTGCCGGGCTCGAAGAAGCCAAAGGGTTGAATGAACTAGATCTTTCCAACAATCTCGTCGGGGGAAAGGGGGGCCTGAGCGTACTTCGGAAGTTGCGTCAGATTACCATTCTGGGGTTGGCAGGGACTCAGATCAGTGATTCGGATAGTGAGTTTATTTGCGCATGTACAGAGTTGACCGAATTGAGACTACACGACACCGCGATTTCTGACGCTACTGTACAGCGATTAACGGGCATTCGGCACCTGGAAAAGATTGATATTAGCAATTGTCGGATTTCAAATATGTCTGCCGATTCGCTGCTGCGGCTTCCTCATTTAACCGAAGTTCATGTCAGTCGAAATAATATTGGAGAAGAATTCTTGGACAGAATCTCCCGACACACTGGACTTGTGTCAATTTGGGCGTTAGACACGACCGTTTCGCCTGACTACTTGGAGAAATGGAGGGCTGCACATCCGAAGATCAGACTGTTTGTTCATTCTTCTCAATCCCCCGAGGAGATAGTGAAGTGAAAATCAGGGGATTTGGGTGATCGGTGACGTGGGAAGATGGGGGGCAAGCGAGTCGATGCGAGGTTTCGGAAGCGAATAGCCTTCGAAGATCACAGTCAGCGCGGACGGTGAGCGCAGTCGAGTTCAGAATGTGAACTGGGACGTGGCGACTTTATGCGGCTCGGCGGGAGTAGGTATGGATGATATCGCCGAGTTTTGATGTGCAGACGATGTCGCTCAATCGGACAATGGTTGCTTCTTCCGGCGCTGCTCTCAGGTCGTCTTGTAACGATACGTTCAACGGCGACAATCGCCGAATCAGGCTGGATGAATGAGACTCACAACGAGCACCAGCCATTCCGTATGTCCGATTGCTAAGCATTGGTGTGACTCGCGAGGATTGACCATGGGAACAACGACCTTTGTCTGGGATCCAGTCTCCGACTGTGTGCTGATGGAGCTGGATGAAACAGACAACGTGAAAGCGGTTTACACGAATGAAGCCCGGCAGTACGGCGGAGTTCTCTGTCAGCGACGCGGCAACACGTCGCACTACCACCACCACGACGCGTTGGGTTCCACTCGCTTCCTGACCGACAGCTCTGGCAACGTTACAGACACCTATCTGAACGATGCGTGGGGTAATTCAGTCGCCTCGACGGGCACCACAGTGAATCCGTTCAAATGGGTCGGCAGGTACGGCTACTACACTGATAACAGTACTGGGCAGGTCTATGTCAGGGCGAGGATGTATCAGCCGATCGTAGCAAGGTGGTGTAGTGCCAGGTACGTCCCTGCGGAAGAATCTCTTATAGAAATGCTCACACCTTATGTTCGGCGCGCTGTCACTGCAGATTCAAGCTCACAGCAAGCCGACGAACCACAGCGAAGCGAGATTTCAGTAGAACGAATTGCGGCAAATGGATTGGGAGACTCGGAGTGTCCAACTGAGTCAGGGATTTACTGGTCTTTCCGCCCGTCGACGAACGCCGGCTGGCCGTGTGATGGTTTGCTGGTGCAAATTGTCAATGTCAGCTGCCAGTCGGAGAAATGTGCCAAATGGAGTAAAAAGGAAGAATCCAGTTATGTCGAAACGTGGTCGATAACCAAGGGGAAGATGAATGTTGATAAGCGGATTCTGGAGCAAGAATCAGGAAAACTGAACACGGACCGGGCATTCTTTACGCCTGAAGAGAAGTCGTGGGGTTACTATCTTCAGGTGACACAAATCGCCGTGCTGTGCGACAGAGTGAACCGCGGGCGAGTAAGTAATAAAGACGTGAATAACAATCCTTATATTACACTCAGTGAGAAACGATTTCTTACGCACGATGGTGGTGTCCAAGTCAAGAACGGTAACTGCACCACAAAATCTGGCATCCTACAGGGCAGAGTTATTGAGAGTCCCGAGGAAAGACTCCAATTCGAGAAAATTTGGGAAAAGCGACATGGACGACTCACGGCAGATCGGACCTTTCATGTCGATTGGGATTGTTGCTGTAAACCCAGTAAACAACTCGGAGAAGGCCGCCCATAGTCACGTTGACGTTAACTATTTTACTATGCAAAAGCCATATACCTCAATTCCGCTTCTCATCGGTGCAACTGCACTTTCACTTGCAGTCGTCGCCGGAAGTCAGGAGGCCCCCCTTCAGACTTCATCAACGGCGAAGGCCGCAGAGAAATTTTGGACAACCGTCGCCACAGGCAGTTACGAAGACATAATCGAAGCCAATGCCCGGCTTTCTGAAGCATTCGCATTGAACGGCGACTCTGAACTCTTCGAGTTCAGCAAGAGCCTTTCGGTTGGTGCAGCAGCAAGTTGGTTTACGGTTTGTTGTGATCTGAGTGACCGAGACAACATCGAAGATTTCCGAGAGATGCGGGCGGCCGTAATATCCCGGTTCATCGGTCGAATCGAAGGTCGTGTAAATGCTCAAGCGCCTGACTTCTGGAAAGACTCACTGATGGCGTTTACGTTTCGCATGGCTGGTGAGGACGAGCAGCTTCCGTTTCGTTCATATCTTTCAATAGATCCTAACATACTCCATGAACAAGATGTCGTGGAATATGGTATTGGGGAACGGCTGACTGCTGGGATTCATCGTCTCGCGATTGGAATGGGTGTTCAGGCTGACGATGCGGCAGAGAGTGTTTCGCGCATGGCAGCCAAAACTAAAGCACTCAACAGATCTACAGTACGTATCGATGCTGATACATCCGCGTCCGGCGAAAGGTACTTACTTGTTTATTGTGTCTCAGGGACGCCTGAGTACTTCATTCAGCATCGGAATGTCGTGAAGCCTCAAAAGATTTATCATCCAGACGCGCTTCAACTCCTCAACGTTATGACTATTGACGAGAACGGAGGTCTACTTTTGGTTTGGGGTGTAACTCCGGATAGCTGCTTTCTTGCAATACACGATGCAAACGACTTCGCTTTAAAGGAATTGTTTTTTACACCACCATAGTTGTTACGGGCCGAATTGATGTTGTAGTGTTGGCCGAATTGAGAGTGGAGAGATTTGAGTGCTTTCCGGACCGGTTGGCCGAATTGCTGGGAGTTTCGGAGGGCTGTTCGCGTAAGATGTGATGGGACGTACGGTTGCGGGGCAGTCTTGTACGTCCTACGACCAAGACCCAGCCCGTAACACCTGGGTGATTGAGACTTGTTGAATAAGTAACGTCCAGCCGTTGCGAACCACTGACTCGCGAGGACAGACCATGGGAACAACAACCTTTGTATGGGATCCAGTCTCCGACTGTGTGCTGATGGAGCTGGATGAAACAGACAACGTGAAAGCGGTTTACACGAATGAAGCCCGGCAGTACGGCGGAGTTCTCTGTCAGCGACGCGGCAACACGTCGCACTACCATCACCACGACGCGCTGGGTTCCACACGATTCCTGACCGACAGCTCTGGCAACGTTACAGACACCTATCTGAACGATGCGTGGGGTAATTCAGTCGCCTCGACGGGCACCACAGTGAATCCGTTCAAATGGGTCGGCAGGTACGGCTACTACACTGATAACAGTACTGGGCAGGTCTATGTCAGGGCGAGGATGTACCAGCCGATGGTAGCACGGTGGGCGAGCATGGACCCATTGCAGTTCTCAGATGGATCCAACATGTTTTGTTTCGTGTTAAATCAGCCATCTCAGGCTTGGGACCGCTCCGGCCAATTGACGGTCATCGATACACCAGCAACGTTTGGGAGGTGCGGCGAATACTCTTGGGCTACAGAATGGGAACTGGGGGCAAATGAACAGTCTGGTTTTATCGTTCAGCGAGTTTGCCTTTCAGGCGATCGAGTGGCATGCGAAGGATCGGAGAAGTGCAATCCGACGGTTCCTGCCTTAAGTAATTGCATGAACTCTAATCAATGTGATACTCCTTGCTATTGGGAATTGTGGCCGATTCACGGCGGAAGAAATGTTGTTTTTGGAAATCGAAGCGCACATGAAGAGATGCCGAGCCCTGCAGACGGCGTTGCTGCCGGCGATCTGAAAGATACCTTTGCTCAAAGTGGCTGCCTAAACTTTCAGAAGTCCTGTTCAAAAGGGAGTCACAACAAGTGGGGCATGGCTCTGTTCATTCCCACAAACGACATGGGGCTGCCTGTGATCAAGAAGTTTCTGAGGTATTTTGCCGGAGGTTCGGCTGGTGTTGCATCCGCGTGCAACCTATTAAGTACTTGCGATACTGGACTTAGAGTACCATTTCCATCATCAAGTCCGTCGGATCCTCCGCCGCGCAAGGGAAATTCGACCCAGGCGCTCGCGATTTACGATTTTCTGCAGTGGTACTTCTCTTCGGACAAAAGGCCAGTCGTATTGAAACAATTACGAGTTAGTTGGGATTGTTGTGGTGAACCGTGTAGTGGGAGCATATGCATTGGCGACCAAGGAGTGACGGATAAGTCGGCGGTGATTCTGTGATGATCACTGCAACGTTGTTATGACGGCATGAACGAACTTTCTCCTTGCGGTCGACGATCGCCGTCTTGCAGAAGACGATTGGAACGAGAGTTTCATGCAGACAAATTACGAAAGTGCGATTGTCTCATGGTGAATTGTGCCAAGGTTTTCGCTGTGGCGATTTGGATGCTGCTGTGCGGTACCATTGACGATCAAATTCGGTCGCTATTGGATGACTGGCGGTCAGAAGATAATATGTCTGCAGAAAAGGCAGAGATGCTATTTACCTTGATGCCGGATGCTGAGGAAGCAGAGTTAGAATCTGTGTTTCTGATGGAAACAGAGGCAGGAAGCTTCGTCGATGGCACATTGCTTCGGTCGGCTCTCGCAGATGGTGTGCCGATCATTTCCCGGCTGTTTCCGGGAATGGAAGAAGAGCAGAAGGAAGAGTTCCTGACTCAGTATTTCCAACCCCTTGGGCGAATGGCCCGTCCGGCTGCCGATATGTTGAGGCAGTTCGCGACCGACGATTCAACTACGCTCCGTGTGGCCGCATTCGATGCACTCGTTCTTTCGACCGGGCATGCTGCCTTTGTGGAGAGTCAATTGCGGGACGCGTTCTCGGGGTCGTGGACGGGTGGAGAAGCAGCCGAGAATCACGCCCTGCATCTGTTGAAACTGCTCCGAAATCGACGGGTTTGCGGACTGGAAGACGAACTCATCAAGATTGTTGAGTCTCATCCCTCGACAAACCTTCAGTACGCGGCTCTTGAGGCCCTGATATGTTCAGATGGGCAACAAGGCGACAGGATTACTGCGATTCTTGTGGCGAAGCTTCAGGATGCGTACGTCGTTACTCTGCAGAATGGGGAACGAGTTGGTTGTTGCCAACTGGCAGAATCTGAGTTGTCGAAGAGAGTGTCACTGCCGAACGTTTATTCAGCTGACCTGGTATCACTTCTATACAAGTCGACATACGAGCCTGCCCACGTTTCGCCGGTCCGGCTCGCAGAGTTTATCTGCCGATGTGACGAATTGGATCAACGTTCGTTGTCGCTGATCGAACACAGGTTTCCTGCGATCCTCGATTCCACGACATGGATACCTGGAACTGCGGCAGATGCACTGTTTGTTCGAGTGTCGATCGCAAGAGTACTTCTGAAATTCGTTCCGGATGACGCTTCAGCATCGCAGTTCCTGCGCCGCGTGATTACCGAAGAAGCGACAGCGGTTTCTCCCCCAAAGAGTCAGACGGATTTTCGCGAATTGGCGATCGCAGCCTATCACGGCGTGCGGACTTGCGGCGGCGACGACGCTGCATTGCTGCGGGATTTACTGAGATCCGCGAATGAACAGTCTCCAGGATCAAGGTTTGAAACAACAGTGGCACTCGCAGTGGCAAGCTTCGATCCTCAGAATCGCATTGCCCAGGAAGTTCTGCAGCGTCTGTGCACGATTCGAAACGATGGATCGCTTCCGCTCAACCATGAACTCTGGCTCGAACTTCGCCTCTGCCTCGGAGACAAAGTCGATCAACTCGTTTCTGAGCAACAAGTCATCAACGAGACTCGTTCCACGGAACAATTCCTCAGGTGTATCGATGACCCATTGTATTGGAAGTTGCGTCGCCGGCACCTTCCGTTACTGCTCCCATCGCTAAGGTTGCATTTTCAATCAGGGAATCCGGCAATTCGGAAGCATGTGATGTGTTCGGCAAGGTACATCGATGAAAGCAACAAGGACCTGCTGAGTTTGTTGTTGGCTGGCACGCTGGATCGATGTGCGGGCGTAAGAGCAGAAGCCGCTGACGTCTTAGGACAGCATTCATGGAATGACACTTCGGCAGCCACGCGACTCCAGGAAATGATGATGGATCCAAAGCTGACGGTCCAAATCAGCGCTTCCGATGCCTTGGAACGCCTCGACAGAAAGTTTGATAGTCGGGAGCAGCAGGGCCGCAAAGATCCAGCAGAGTAGGAGCGTTGACCAGCAGTATTTTGTACGGGATGTTCTGATCGGGCGCTTGACGAACTGCTAAGCGGTTGTTTCCCCGTGAGATGAGCGGTGTGTCGCGGGGAACTGGAGTAGGCTCAGGTCATGACGGTACTAGTCTAGTCTAGCCAGTTTTTCAGCAGACGGACGGCTCCCACAAAGTCATGGCACGCCAACATCAAGACTACGACTTCAATTCGGCCCGTAACACGTCAATTCGAAGAACAACTGGCACACTGCTTTTGCTGCGGCGAGAACATGATCAAGATCGACCAAACTTGAAAGACGCGTAATACATTGGTCAAACCAGCTTGGGGAAGGGCGCGACAATTTTGGTTATGTCATGAAGAGAGTTCCTTCCGGGGAGCTTTTTTAGACCAGCGAACTTCCGCGAACAATCTGGTTAACGAAAACGCCGGGAGCGCTGCTCCTCGGCGTTTTTTTGTTTTCCGCCTGGTCCGGTGGAGGCAAGTCATGAACCCGCTCGATCGCATCACATTTGACCCCATGGTTATGGGTGGCAAGCCCTGCATTCGAGGGACCCGTGTGACTGTTGGCACAATCGTGGGTCTCTTTGCCAGTGGCAGCAGCAGAGAAGAAATCCTTCGTGACTACCCGTACATTCAGGTTGATGATATCCAGGCATCCCTGTCTTATGCGGCATGGCGATCAGAAGAAGTCGATGTTCCAATAGGCTCGCTATGAAATTCCTGATCGACATGAATCTGTCACCTCGGTGGGTGGAGATTCGTCTTCCCCGCGAAGGCCAGGACCCAACAACCGCGATTCCTCGCTCTTGAAAATTTGGCCGTAGAATGGCCGCCCTCGGCCGTCGTCCTCCCATCGCGTTCTTCGTCCGAGCTCCCGCCATTTGGTAAGGCGTTTGATCTGCTCCGCCGAACCTGAACAGCAATCAGAAAATAAACGCAGACGGCCGAGGGCGACCATCCTACTGCTTCGCATCGCTCCCACGCCACCTGCGTCATCTCAGAGCAAACAAAAAGATGATGAGCAGAACAATGCTGCGTTGTGTCTTATTCGCGTCCATTCGCGGTTACTACGAAATCGCAGTCTCCGGCTCCCGCCTGAACACTGAAAACTGAACACTGAAAACCGTTTGCTTCTCCCGTCGGAGACACGAGCCATCACTCTCCGAGTGATGCTCTGCGATTCCGCGAGTAAGCTCTGCCCGGACGAACATTGTGTGGCCGTTGAAAGCGTGTGAGGAGTCGCAGGTTCGTCACTCGGAGAGTGACGGCTACTTGCTGCTGGAGTTCCCAACCCTCTGCACTCCAGTGTCCTGGCGAGCGGGATGCGTCAGTTGCCGCACATTGCGGATGCCGTCCCACAGGTAGAAACTGGAATCGCCGCAGCGATGCTGGTTGAGACTAAACTTGAAAAAACCGTAGTTCCTTGGTAGCATCTCTGGGCTAACAGCAGCACATCACTCGTAGCCCGTGAGGAGCATTCTCGAACTCTCGGATTTGTTGAACAGTCATGACGAAGCCCATTGACGTTTCCGACACTTCCGATGAGGCTCTTGCGGTCCAACTGCAGTGTCTGCGTCAGATGTCTCCTCACGAACGACTGCGAAGGGCCTGTGCCTGGTCCGGTCAGGTGCGCCGGATGGCGTTTGACGCCATTCGCAGGCGTCACCCGGAATACTCCGAAGACGAGGTTCGCCTGACTTTCCTGGAACTCACCTACGGCAAAGAACTTGCGGAAGAGGTTCGAGTCTGGCAACAGGTGCAGCGGCAGTGAGCGACTTCGACGATCTTGTCGCCGCACTTTCACCCGTCTCTGCGGCTCTCACGAAACTCGGCATTCGTCACTACGTTGGCGGCAGCGTTGCCAGTTCTTTTCACGGCGCTTCCCGATCCACTATGGATGTGGACATCGTCGCTGATATGACCGACTCGGCAGTCTCCGAGTTTCTGAAATGTTTTGACAAAGACTTCTATGTCAGCGAAGCAGCCATCCGGGACGCAATCCGGCGGAAGTCCTGCTTCAACTTGATCCATCTTCCCACGTCGTTCAAGGTCGACGTCTTTGTCAGCCGCCAGCGCCCGTTTGACGTCTCCGCGATGAACCGCGCCACGGTCGAGCATCTTGGTGACAGCCACTCGCTCGAAATCCATGTGGCGACGGCTGAGGACGCTATCATCAGCAAGCTGGAGTGGTACCGAAAGACGAACGAAACGTCCGAACGTCACTGGGACGACGTCACTCGGTTGTTGATGCTGCTCAGTGATGCTGCGGATGTTGAGTACCTGAAGGAGTCTGCGGGATCCGTTGGCGTTGAGGATCTTCTTGAACGACTCCTGTCCAATGCCTGAGCCTTTGCATGCGACCCTGGCACAAGGTGCGAGTGCCGAACAGGCGGCTTCCATCTCGAATCGCTGTTCACTCTATGCAGAAGGTAGTCCCCGAACAAAGGCGAGCGGCTGGTCGTCAGTCCTCCGTGCCCCGCGTTTTCTCCTTCTTAATCTTCATCTTGATCTTCATCATAATCCCCATCCGCCGGCCCAATGTAGCCATCACTCTCTGAGTGATGCTCTGCGATTCCGCGAGTAAGCTCTGCCGGAATGAACATCGCGTGGTTGTTGGGTGAAGAGTCGCAGGTTCGTCACTCGGAGAGTGACGGCGACTTTGTTGCAATCGCAGACGGACGAGGGCGTCCATCCTACAGCCAGAACGCGCATGGACGAACATCGTGTGGTTGATGAATGCGGCTGATGAATCGCAGGGTCGTCACTCGGAGAGTGACGGCTACTTTGCTGCTGCACCGCCGATATGAAATGCGGCATCACGACCAATCCGCTGGATGAAAGCTCATCGTATTCTCCTTCCGGAGCAACACTGGCTACTCATCTTTTTTCTGCTCCAGCACATGGCCATGCTCATAGGCCGCGATCAGCTGATAAGGATTGCTCAAGTCCTCATTGCTGAAGATGATGACGTGAGGGAGCCGTTCAATCGCTCGCTGAAGATTTGCGAGAGTTCGTTCGAATCTTGCACGGAGCTTGTCGTCAGGAACATCATGTCCGCCCTGGCAAGTTCGCATGGCGACCCTTCTGATCGACTGGTCAGCGCTTTCGATTCGGATGAAGATGAGAACGACGGTGTATCCGAGCGATGCGCAGGATGCGAGCTGATCGACTTTCTCGCCAACGGGATCGGACAACACCGTCTCAAAGATGAAGCTCTCTCGCTGGTTTACCAGTTCCCTACGGATCGACGTCGCCAATTCTGCTGCCTCATAGGGCGACAAACCTAACGAAGCGGACAAGTCATCGGCGTTGATAAACCGCAAGCCTGCGTCGGAGAGATGACTTTCATAAAAAGTTGACTTGCCGGCACCATTAGAGCCGGCCAATGCAATGATGATCGGCCGCTTATCAAGGAAGCTGAATGGCAGGCTCAACGTGGGACCTCGACCGCAATAAATTCACGCCCAACAAATCGGCCTGTCGTTTCGCTGCCATCTTCTTCAATGCGACAAATCAGCTCCGGGTGGCCAGCGACAGGCTTGAAATGCGGATAGGGACGCTTTTTCAAAACGGCTTCAAGACGTTTGCGCCCCCTGGTAGTCCCCACTTCCGCAATAAGTTCCGATAACGGTCGTGTTCCTCCAGCGATCTGAAGCGTTAGCGCCCGATCGCCGCGAAGCAAAGGCTCGATCGATTTTCCCAGCCCGGCCCAGTATTCAATTTGCCCAGCAATACTCCGCTGCGAGAACGGCACAACAGCACGAGCATCGTCGACGAGTTCGTCCGAGAGTTTTACGGGTTGACCCATGGAATTGACCCTCCAACTCAATGGTAGCATTTTGCTACCCGCCAGTCCAGTTCATAAACGAATGTAGCCATCACTCTCTGAGTGATGCTCTGCGATTCCGCGGGTAAGCTCCGGCGGGACGAACGTCGTGTGGTTGTTGGGTGAAGAATCGCAGGGTCGTCACTCGGAGAGTGACGGCTACTTTGCTGCAATCGCAGACGGACGAGGGCGTCCATCCTATGGCCAGAACGCGCCTGGACGAACGTCGTGTGGTTGATGAATGCGGGTGAAGAATCGCAGGTCGTCACTCGGAGAGTGACGGCTACTTTGCTGCAATCGCAGACGGACGAGGGCGTCCATCCTACGGCCTGAACGCGCATGGACGAACATCGTGCGGTCGTTGAAAGCCGGTGAGGAATCGCAGGGTCGTCACTCGGAGAGTGACGGCTACTTTGAATATCACGACCATAGGTCTGAGATGACCTGGGTGCTGTCGGCGAATTGTTTGATTTCGAGGCCCATGAGCTGGGCGATGGTGAGCCAGAGGCACGAGTTCAGTGTGCCGCTGCGGCATTTCAGGAATCGGCCCTGGCGAATTTGTCCCTGAGCTTTTCCGGCCACGATCATCGGAAGGTCAAAGTACTGGTGCGTGGCTCCGTCTCCGATTCCGGCTCCGTAGGTCACGACGGAATTGTCGAGCAGAGTGGTGCCGTCGGCTTCGCGAATTTCCTTCATGCGTTTCAGCAGCCAGGCATACTGCTGAATATGAAAGATGTCGATCTTCTGGAGGTCCTTGTAACCATCGCCCTTCTGATTGTGAGTCATGTTGTGATGCTGCACGGGGTGATCGAAAACGCCTTCGTACATCAGCGTGGCGTCCCATCGCTCCGGGCCGATCATGAACGTACAAACGTTGGTGATGCCCATCTGAAAGGCCAGAAGCATCAGTTCCATCTGCAGACGAATGTACTCCCCCCGAGGAAGTACTTCACCGGCTGGACGCTGGACGGTCGTGTCATTCAGCAGCTGACTCATTCGATCCAGTCTGCGCTCAATTTCCCTGACCGATTCCATGAACTGCGCAATCGTCTCGCGATCATCGGTCCCGGCTTTTCGCGACAGGCTTCGAGCATCCTCGAGGACCAGATCTGTCACGTTCGCGACATGCCGGCGATCCGCTTCCTTCATGAACAGGCGATCGTAAAGCAGTCGAGGATCGCGAATCGATGGCGCAATCCGGTTGGGACCGTACCAGGAGATATTGTCAAACTCGACCGGCTCTTTGGGAGCATTGAAGCCATTGCAGCTGATCTCCATCGTCCTGAAAATGGAGTCTTTTCCAGCCACATCACCGATGATCTGGTCGAGCGTTCGACCATTGGGATGACGAATTCCCTGATCACGTGCCTGAACAGGAGAGAGACTGGTCAGATAACAGGAGGCCGCCTGAGCATGGACGTCCTGGCCGTCCTTGTAGGAACGATCGAGCCCGGTAATGAACGTGACGTCTTTTGTATGCTCTTCCAGAGGCTGCAGCGTCGAGGTCAGATCCAGCGGATAAATTCCCGGGACATTCTGAACTCGCTGCTGCTTGCGAATCCGGTCAGCGTCAAATCCGCCGATAAAGTCGGGCAGCTCGGAGTCCTGTTCTCCCGGAAAGAAACACTTTCTCACAACACCATTCGGGATGTACAGAATCGCCAGCTTCTTTGCGACTCGACTGGCTTTCACTTCCTGAGCAGACGCCAGTGAATGGAGAAACGGAAGGGCAATCGTCGCGCCATTGGCACGCAGAAACTGTCGGCGCGTAAACGACATCAGGATTCTCCAGGCAGGATTTCAAAGGCAGGGCCCACATGATAACGCACATGGCCCGGCAAACGCTATCTTCCTCCGTGCCCCGTGTCTGCGACGCGGGCCTGCTCATGAGCACGCAAGGGGTGAATCAGTCGCCGTCACTCTCCGAGTGAAGACCCTGCGATTCTTCACCCGCTTTCAACCACCACACGATGTTCGTCCGAACAGAGCTTATTCGAGGAATCGCAGAGCATCACTCGGAGAGTGATGACTACGCTGGGCTGGCGTGACGTCGGAGGGCGGACAGTGATGATTACGCTCGACGCAGGTGAGCTGCGATGCCCATGCCGCCGCCGATGCACAGGGCAGCAATGGCGTTCTGTGAGCAGCCGCGGGCGATTTGCCAGGCGAGATGACAGATCAGTCGAGCTCCACTGGCGGCAAGCGGATGTCCGATGGCGATCGCTCCGCCGTGAGCATTGACGCTGACACGACGCCCCTGCCAGTCGATCTGCCCGGTACCTGGATCATCCGACCAGTTGAAATGCAATTCCGTCAGACAGGCCAGAGTCTGTGCGGCAAACGCTTCGTTGATCTCGACGGTATCAATGTCGCTGACTGAGATACGACCGTCAGTCACGAGCTTTCGAATGGCATGCACCGGGCCGAGACCCATGCGAGCGGGATCGCATCCGACGGCAGTTCCATCAACCCACTCACACAAGATATTCCAGCCACGCTGCTGAGCGACATCTGCGTCAGCCAGGACAAACATCGCAGCACCGTCGTTGATCCCGGAAGAGTTGCCAGCCGTCACGGTCCCGGCAGAATCAAAGACAGGATTCAACACGGATAAGTCCGCTCGACTCAAACCAGCCCGAGGATGTTCGTCGGCCAGTGTGTCCCCGGCCGCGACGATTTCATCACGGAAACGGCCTTCTTCCAGTGCTCGCTGGTACAGCGTCTGGCTGCGTTCGGCCCATGCATCCTGATGTTCGCGAGTGATCCGATATTCTGACGCCAGTCGCTCGGCAGTAATCCCCATGTGTTCGCCGTTGAAACTGTCGCGCAGTCCATCGACCAGCATGGAATCTGTGAGTTGTGAGACATCAGGCTCCTGCCCCCGGCCGGGGCGAGAAACCAGCAGTGCAGAGCGTGACATCGACTCCACGCCGCCAGCCAGCACGACCGAAGCGGCACCACAATGAATTGCCTGAGCCGCCAGGATCGCTGCCTGCATTCCGGAGCCGCACATCATGTTGACGGTAAGCGCCGGGACGGTCTGCGCGAGTCCGCAGTTCAGACCAATCTGACGAGCGACGTTCATTCCATGACCAGCGCTCAGAACATTTCCCACAATCACCTGATCGATGACATCCGGCTCAACGGTCTGCAGCACGGCCCGAGCGGCAATCGTTCCCAGTTCCGCAGGAGTTCGCTGCGAAAGCCCGCCGCGAAATCGGCCAAACGGAGTGCGTTTTGCCGCAACAACCACAATTCTCTTTGAAGACTGACTGGTCAAACTTCGCGACCTCAGAATGTCTCATTGAACGTCGACGGTGAGCTCTGCTGGCAGGCCTTGCCGCAGAAAGATCACTGACGAATTTCCGTCGATGGTTCCTGCGCGGTGGATTGTACCGGCCGCCCGGTTCGACGCGACTCATAAAGCCTGACGACTCGTTCAAGCTCAGGCTTCTCATTGGCCGGAGCAGCGGAGCGAGCTTTCTTTGCCCAGTCGGCAGCCTGGTTCATGTCGCCGGCTTCGGCGTATGCTGCGGCCAGAGTGCTCAGGGTCATCCACTCTTTGAAGCCGGTCAGTTCGCAGGCTTTTCGAGCGACCTGAACAGCGCGAGTCGTATCGCGAATCTTTGAATTTTCGCTGGTCGCCAGAAGCCACGCATAATTGTCCCATGCTCTTGCAAACCCAGGACTCAGTTCAATGGCCTTCTCGTAATCTCGCACCGCTTCTTCGTCACGTTTCAGACGGACAAGCGCGGCCGCGCGATTGTTATAGGCTCGAAACAGGTTCGGCTGTGAATCAACCGCGTGATTCCAGCAGTCGACGGCCTCTTCCAGACGTTCCATGTTAAAGAGCAGATTACCTCGGTTGTACCACGCTGCCGCATGGTTCGGCTGCACCTTCACCGCCTGCGAGTACATCTCCAGAGCCTCGTCACCCCGCCCATCACTCGCCGCCATATTTCCCTTAACGTACCACGCATCGGCAAACGATGAATCAAGTTTCAGGCATTGGTCGAGGTCCTTCGTTGCCAGATCCTTCTGCTGAAGCTGATGGCGTGCAAGTCCTCGGCGATAGTAGATCTCTGCGGATTCCACGCCGAGACTCAGGACGCGCGAAAAGTCGTCCACGGCCTTGTCAAAATGAGCCGCTCGATGCTGCATCAGTCCTCTGCGAAGAATCGCATCGGTGTTCTTCGGCTGCCGCGCAATGATGGCCGACAGATCCTCAATGGCCACTTCAAACTCGCCCTGCTTCTCCGCCAGACTGGCTCGCAGAATGCGAGCCTGTTCGTGTCCCGGATGATTCACAATAAACGTATCGAGTTCCTGACGTGCTCGAAAATTCTGATCAAGTTCCATCAGGCACTGGCACCGAATCCACTGAGTTCTCACGGTATCCTGGGATCGGACCGCTTCGGAATCGAGATCTTCGAATGCATCCTGGAAGTGTTTCAGCTGAAACTGACAGATGCCTCGAATTCGGCGTGCTCCGGCGCTGTCCGGGACTTCTTTCAGGACACGTGCTGCATCATCCAGAGCCGTCTTCCATTCACCCAGATCGGTGCTGACATCGGCATGCATCAATCGAGCATCGATGTTGCCTGGGTCGTTCTGCAATACGACTTCAAGATCCTGGCGAGCTTCCAGATACTGCCCGATGCGAGCCAGAGCCGTGGCTCGCAACAATCGCGATTCGGAGGACTGCTGGTCGTCGGGAATGCGACTGATTGCTTCGATCGCTTCCGTTTCTTTTCCCTGACGAATCGCCAGATCCGCTCGCAGGATTTCAGCACGCGCCAGCGCCGACTCGGGTTGGCCCAGCGCTGTCAGGTCTTCCTCTGCCTCGGTGAGCTTTTCCTTTTCAAGGTACAAGGAGGCGCGCAGGAGCCGAAGGTCTCCGGGAAGTTCTGCAGCGTTCTTGTGCGCAAACTGGCTGATCAGGGCGATCGCCTTATCGGTTTCCCCCTGCGACTGAAGGCGTTCGGCCAGCGACAGCACTGCGCTTGAATCATTCGGCGCCAGTTCGAGACATCGCTGCATGTCAGACATCGACGCCACGGCTTCACCAAGACTCAGGAAAACGTCCGCTCGCTGGCGATACAGTGAGGCATTGCCAGGATTGATCCGCAGGGCCTGAGTCAGGTCGGCCGCTGCAAGTGCCGGCTCATTTTTCTCCGAATACAGAGACGCGCGGGCTGCCAGGGCCGCGATATGGTTGGGATCCTGTCGAAGCAGCTCGTTCAGGTCTTCGAGCGCGAATTCTCGCCGCCCGGCTTTGCGATGGAGCAATGCGCGTTCGTAAAGCAGCGGTGATTGTTCACGCGACAGGGAAATGAGCCGAGTGTACGCTTCGACGGCTTCGTCTTCGCGATTCAGTTCACGTAGGAGCCTGGCTCGAAGGCTGAGCGCATCAATGTTCGAGGGATCAATCTCCAGAGTTCGCGCGAGTTCTGAGATGGCGTCTTCCGGTTTGCCGGCACCTTCCAGGCATCGTGCTCGTTCCATCGAAACGAGGATCTTTGTGGCATTGTCGTCCGTTGCAGTGGCCGTCGATGTCTTGACAGCCTCAAGATCTTTCAGAGCCGTCTCGTAGTCTTTTGCTGAACTCAAAAGCGTCGCTCGCACAAGCCGGGCTTCGGAATGTCCCGGGTTGATCTGCAGAACCTGATTCAGGTTCGCTGTGGCCGCATTCATGTTGCCAAGTTCCGCGTACGCGCGAGCCAGTTCGACCATCGCATCGGTATTCTGGGGCGACAGCTGCACGGCCATGGACAGGTCACTGACGGCTTCCTTTGCCTGGCCCGAGCGACGGAGCAGCCGACCTCGTTCCAGCCATGGTTCAGCATGTGTGGAATTGAGCCGACAGGCCACATTCAGATCGGCAAGTGCGCGATCGACGTCGCCTGCAACAGCCCACGCGATTCCCCGCATCAGCCAGCCTTCAGAGTTTTCGCGGTCCTGAGCGACCACGAGGTTCAGGTCTTCAATGGCCTGATCGGGAGTGGCATTCAGGAGAAGGCGAGCGCGTCGCAGTCGTCCGTTCAGATGCGACGGTTCAAGTTTCAGCAGCATGCCAAGATCTTCCAGACCACGTTCGCGATCTTCCAGATCCAGAGACGCACACGCTCGATCGTACAGCGCTTCGGTTTTCTGGGGATTGATTCGCAGGCACTCGGAAAACGACTTGATCGACAGTGCGGTTTCTCCCATGGCCCTCTGAGCAACGCCGAGTGCCAGCCATCCTTCCGCCCAGTCTGCTTTCAGGCGAACGGCGGCCATGAGATCGGAAACGGCTTCGCGACGCTGTTCCAGTGCCGCATGACTGAGCCCTCGCAGATACCATGCTTCGGCAAGATTCGGATCCAGTGCGATCGCGCGGCTGAGCTGCTGAATTGATTCCGAATGGCGTCCGGCATCGCGATGCTCCACAGCCACTCGAACCATGGCCTGCGCCTGCTTCTTCTGATCCGCGCATCCTGGCAGCAGAATGACGAACGCGGCGAGAAGAACGAGAGTTGACAGAGTGCTTCGCGCATCGAGCAAAGTGGAACTGCGTGAATTCATGTCAGGCTCCGCCACAATTTCAGAAGCTGCGATCCGCTGACAATGCGAGCGCAGCGTCGGCGACCGGAAGGGACGCCGTATCGGTGGGATCGTCAGATTGAGTACAGCAGTTCCGTTCGATTCGATCGACACCCGCGGATTTTTCGGAGCAATCCTGCTCAGCCAGAAAGGTTTAACTGCCTTTGCGGACCGGAACTGTGCGGTGCGGGAGATTGCCCGGTGTCACACGTTCGTGATGAACAGGACGTCAGCAGGACAGTGAGTTCGACACGAACATTTGCCAGGAAATTCCGGCGTAGATCTTCTTCCCTCCCGGAACATGGACCGCGACAGATTCCAGTCTGAAGTGCGCCGTTGCGAACGGCCGAAATCAGGAGAAGCAGGAATTGCCGATCAAGTTGTCGTCGTGAGAACTCCCTGTCCAAAAGGAGCACCAGGCCGGTTTGTCGGCCGGGCGTACAGCGACGTGACGCATTTCGAGTTTGGGAGTGGAACCGAATGGACCTGTCCGGAATTCTGTCTGACGATCAGATCGGCATCCTTGGCAGCCTGATGGCGCTGACCGTCTGCGGCCTGATCATGGCACTGAGTTTTCGTTTTGGACCTGCAAAGAAGCAGACATCGCGATCGACCATTGTGACGATCAGCGCGCGAGCTGCGAGTCAGGAACAGTCAACGGACCGCAAGGCAGCGTAGTCCCGCCGGACGAAAAGGCTGTCTGGTTCTTTTGTGCCGACAAGCGAAGATTCGTCGTTGCGGGGACTTTTCGGCTTCACAGCGGTTCTTGCGGCGATCAGAAGAATCAGAGCGGAACTTGTTTCAGTTGGTGAACAGGGTCTTGCGACCGGAACTGTTCACGCTTATATCTGCACGCAGTCGTTTTCACTGCCGTGTTTCTCGTGGTTTCCTTCAGGTGCCGACTATGGTCCGTCTTCACAAAGTCGCCGGTGGTTTCTTGCTTCTTGCACTGGGTTATTGCCTGGGAAGCCTGAATGTTCATCAGCCAGAACGGCTGAAGGCCCAGGCAGACGAAGACAATAACAAGTACGGCCGCGAAGTGCTGACCGCCTACCGCAACGTGAACAAGGCCATGCGAGATCTGAACAGCCTGCTGTCGGCAGGTGGCCAGAATACAACCATTTCTCCAGGCCTGAATTTCTTCGCCGTTTCTGTGGGCGGAGTGAACGCGGAACAGGATCTGGAAGAAGGCCGCGGCGTCGATCCCGAAACCTTCGCGGCACTCTACGCGGATCTTGCCAGCCCCAAGATTGCCGAACATCTTGACTACGACGAACTCGGCCGCCTTCGCTACAAAAAGAACGTGATCCGACTGTATTCGCGTGATCGCCTGCGAGCGGTGTTCCAGGAACGTGACCGACTGGCCGTCAAAGCCGAAGCATCGGAGTGAGGGGGCGGTTTTCAGTTTTCAGTTTTCAGTTTTCAGTGGTCGGGCTCAGAGTTTCAGGTCTCAGATCTCAAATCTCAGATCTCAAATTTCAAATCTGAAATCTTCGCCTTCTGTCCTCACCCTTCGCCTCGGACGATGGCTTCGCCTCCGTATCCTCGCCGGATCGCGCGGCGAGTCAGCATGAGTTCCACCATCAGGAACGCGAGGAAGATTGTCAGCAGTGCTGGCCAGAGTTCGGTGACTGTCTCGTCGCCGTACATGCGGCTGGACAGATCGCCGAGTGAGTCTGCAAAGCGAATCCTGTCGTTTGTCACCAGGCGCGCTCGATCCTCATCGGTCAGCCAGACCATCTCATCTTCATCGTGGTCGTAGTTGACGACGAACGAGTCTGAACTTTCCTGTCCGGCACACTTGAGTCCGCTGCGATAAATGCCCGGTGTAAGCGTCTCGCGAAAGGTTGCCGTCAGTCGCTGCTTGCCCTCAACGACAGGCACTCGGACGTTTTCGCCGCCGGGGATCGCGAACACAAAGTCCGGCAATTCGGTCGAGTCGTTTCGCGGAGAATCTCCTTCTGCGACCGGGGCACTCTTTGCAGCTTCATAGGCAGCCGCGTTCCACGGCATTTCGGCAAGCAACGGTTCACCATAGCGCACGTTGCGGTGGCTTTGTGCTGAAGAAACATGGAAGACGGCTTCGTGCAGGAACGGAATGAAGTCCGACTTCGTGGGCAGATCATTCCAGCTGCGATCGAGCGTTGTTGTCATCAGCAGCACGAAACCGCTGCCGAACCGTGTCTCGAGGAGAAATGGATCGCCGTTGTTGTAGGTGGCCATCACGGCAGGCGGATCAGACTTCACTGGTGCCGGCGAGCCATTTGCGGCAACCCCTGCTCCGTTTGCAGCGGCGTTCTCGACGGGCGAATTCACAGGCGTGTTTTTGAACAGAACCCACGACGAAAACGAAGCCTTCAGAAGACTCCGTCCTGGGTCAGAGCGAAATCTGTCCAGCCAGCCGGGCTGGATCGAAAGTGGAGCGATTCGGATCGGATCATCGGCCTGTGGCGGCGCTTCTCTCGTTCTCACAACTTCCAGCTGCGGCAGAATCTGAGTTTGCCGGAAGCACGCTTCAAACGTTTCGGCCGTTGTCTGCGTCCCACAGGCGATGATCAGTCCTTTACCTTCCTGAACTCCCTGACGAAGAGCGAGGGCAATGGCCGGTGGCAAACGCGACACATTGCAGCAGATGACCACACTGGCAGCTCGCAGGTCGTCTTCTGTCACTTCCGCAGCATCACGCACGGCTGCCAGAATCCACGGTGGTCGATCTTCCAGCGGCGCGAAGGCGAGTTCTGCGAAGAACGTGTCTCGCTCAGAGCGAATCGGTGAACTTGAGCCATTGATCAGCAGCACCGGCAGCGACCTGGCAACATAGACGGCAACGTGGCTTGAGTTGTCCACCGTGATCGCATCGTCCGCAACTTCTGCTTCCACGGTGAGGACATGGCTGCCCGCTGCGGAGATGGCATGATCAAACTCCATGACGGTTTCAGATCGGGCCCCAAGTCGAACTGACTGAGTTTCTCCGGCGATCGTCTGACCATTCTGAAGCAGCCGCACGGGGACCTGAACTTCAGCATCAGAGTCGTTCCGGATGGACACTTTCAACCGCACGGGAAAATCAGGCACAGTCACTTCACGCGAAAGCTCCACCGCGCCGACAGCGACGTTGCGCCGCATGGGAGCAAGGCCTTTCGTGACATCCACGTACCAGACCTGTGGCTTCACCGCAGGAAATTTTCTCTGATCGTCGAAGCGAAGCCATGCCGCGTCGTCACCGGCTTTCCATCCATTGGACTGCCTGTCGGAGAAGACAACGACTTCGCGCGCGGTGGAACTGCTCCGGCCGAGAATCGCCATGGCTTTCTCAAGAGCCGCCATCATGGAACACGCGCCTGCCGGAGGCGGGATCTTTCGCAGTTCCTGTTCGATCACCACGGGATCGCGCAAAGGAGATTCGATGACGGATCGAGGCTGATCGCGAGCATCAATAATGGCAACGCTGTCATCACCGCTGAGCGTCTGAAGAAACTCCACCGCGCGACGAATGGCATTCTGATGGACCGAGTTCACTCCGTCGGATCGCGACATCGAGTTCGATCCATCTATGACAAGGACAACGGTTCGCGAGCCCGATGATCGGTATCCCGACAGCCATCCACCCGGAATCCACGGCCGCGTCACTGCAAGCACAATCAGGGTGATAAGCCCGATGCGGAGCAACAGTAGCAGAAGCTCTTCCAGTTTCAGCCGCCGTCGGGTCTTTCTCGACGGATTCAGAAACTGCATGGCTCCCCATTCGACGACGTCAAAACGCCGCCGGCTGAGCAGATGAGCCATGATGGGAAGACCAATTCCGGCCAGACCCAGCAGAAGCCATGGATTCAGAAAAAACTGGAACATGAAGAGGCTCCGGGGCACCGTTCACGCTCAGCCAAAATCCAGCAACGAGCGTGGCAGTGTCGACCCGCCGGTACAATATCACATCGGCATTGCCCCAGGACTGATGTTGGCATCGTCATCCCCGGGGACCGCCGCATCATAGGATGCTCACCGCAGCGTTCACACGTTCCACTCACCAAAAATACTCATGGAACAATGCTCTTCCGCAAGAACAGTTTTGCGGCCATTTATTCGGTGAGTTTGCGGTCGGACGGCAGATCGCCAGGGCAATTCCCATCCGTGGGGTTTGGCAGGCTGACTAACGAATCAGCACGGGTTTGTTAGAATTCCCCGTTCAAATGCCGCCCCTGGAGCTTCTGCGTCCGAGGTTGACGGCATCCTGTCTCAACTGGTCCTCTGCTTGTTTGAAGTTTTTACTGGAGTAGCTGATCCCATGTCACTTGCCATCACTGACGTCCATGCCCGCGAAATTCTGGATAGCCGTGGAAATCCAACGGTCGAAGTGGACATCACTCTGGAAGACGGCACCGTGGGACGCGCAGCGGTTCCAAGCGGAGCCAGCACGGGTGCTCACGAAGCATGCGAACTGCGAGACGTCGACAACAAAGGTCGCTTCCTTGGCAAGGGTGTTCTGCAGGCCGTTCAGAATGTCAACGAAGAGATCGCTGACCTGATCGTCGACCTGAACGTCATGGACCAGGCGACCATCGACGCAACCATGATTGAAGCGGACGGAACACCGAACAAGTCACGCCTTGGTGCCAACGCGATTCTAGCGTGCTCCCTGGCGTCTGCACATGCTGCGGCTGCGGTCTGCGGACTGCCGCTTTATCGATACCTCGGCGGTGTCGGTGCAAATCGACTGCCAGCACCGATGATGAACATCATCAACGGCGGTGCTCATGCAAACAATGGCCTGGACATCCAGGAATTCATGGTCATGCCGCTGGGCTTCAGCACCTTCGGCGAAGCACTGCGAGCCGGCGTGGAAATCTTCCATCACCTGAAGAAGGTGCTCGCTTCGAAGGGGCTCAGCACTGCCGTCGGTGACGAAGGTGGTTTCGCTCCTGACCTGAAGACAAACGAAGAAGGTCTGGAAGTCATCATGAAGGCGATCGAAAGCGCTGGCTACAAAGCTGGCGATCAGATCAAGATCGCAATGGACTGTGCAGCCACCGAATTCTTCGACGTCAAGACCGGCAAGTACACCGTCGACGGCAAGACCATCGACAGCGATGGTATGGTCGGCCTGCTTGAGTCATGGGTCAACAAGTACCCAATCTGCTCAATTGAAGACGGCTGCTCAGAAGATGACTGGGACGGCTGGAAGAAGCTGACCGATAAACTCGGAAAGCGAGTTCAGCTGGTGGGCGACGACCTGTTCGTGACCAACGCAAAGCGCCTGGGTGAAGGAATTGCCAAAGGCGTTGCCAACAGTATCCTCGTCAAGGTTAACCAGATCGGTACTCTCACCGAAACCATTCAGGCCGTTCAGCTGGCCTATCAGAATGGCTACACGGCTGTGATGAGCCATCGATCAGGCGAAACAGAAGACACGACCATTGCTGACCTCGCAGTGGGCCTGCGAACTGGCCAGATCAAGACTGGTTCAGCAAGCCGAACTGACCGAATCTGCAAGTACAACCAGCTGCTCCGTATCGAAGAACAGCTGGGTGACCTGTGCACCTACGGCGGAACGATCCGTTAGTCGAAAGCGGCATCGTTCTCCGAACGACGAGGCCATGCAAGACAGCGACCAAAATCTGACTGAACCGGCGGATGAGCTGCAGAACCCTGCAGAATCATCCGCCGGTTCTTTATTGGTCTCGCTGGCTTTCTGGTGCACACTGACGGTGGCCAGTCTGATGTACGCCGCGGTCAGCGTTTCGCCCCGACTGGAAGAGTGGCTGACTGCCAGAGATCAATACACAACAAATGCCCGTCGACTTCAGGTCCTGGAAAACGAAGTTGATGAACTGGAACGCGTCGTTACGGCGATGAAGAAAGACCCCCAGTTTGCTCGACGCATGTCAGAGCAGATTCGACTGCTGCCGGGCTCAGTGTCAGCCTCAACATTCCAGGACATGCAAGGCTCACAACAGCCGTCGGTTCCGTCCTCATTCACTCCCGCAAACACACCAGACCATGCGGCTCTTCCTTCCGCTGCAGTGCCACGGGAGCTGCGTCGCTGGACACTTGAGCTTGCGACGGATCGGAAACTTCGAAACTGGATGCTGGCCACTTCAGCCGGACTCACGCTGCTTGCCTTCACCCTGCTGAATGAATCCGGCAAGGCGATTGTGCTGGCCGTCGTCGGCAGCATTGCGGCAGTCATCAAGTCGGCCATCGCCCGCTACTTCCGCAAGACTCCGAAACCGGAACCAGCAACAGGCATCGACGAATCGCATTCTGAATGAGCGTGACCGAAGCCGACGATTCAGTCGTTCCGCTTTGCCGGGATTCCTCTCGCGACTTATTTCTCCGGCTCGGTTCGGAATCGCATTGACAGAAATTCCCAGTCGGGGTTGTTCTTCTGGCAGTGCTGAGCTTCCCATTCGGACTGGAACAGAACGGCCGTCTGTTCGTACTGGTCGATCACTTCGCGACTGGCAGACAACAGGCTCAGCTCTTTCGTGCAGCCAGGCTTTGGCACGACCCAGCGAGCGACCTTGTAGTTGAGCCAGCGAACTTCCGTTTCCGTATCGTACTCCGACTGCAGTCGAAACCGCACGACGTCAAACTGCAGTTCACCGACCGCCGCCAGAATCGTCTGCTTGACGGAGCTATGAGGCGTGTGGAAGACCTGGATGGCACCTTCTTCCAGCAGCTGCGACAAGCCTCGTTCGAACTGCTTTCGTCGCCCTGTATCGTTGCAGATCATGGTAGCGAAGAACTCCGGGGAGAACTGCGGCAGTGGCTCGTACACCACCGGAGCCCCTTCGCAGATCGTGTCGCCCAGAAGAAACTCGCCCGGGTTCACCAGGCCGATGATGTCACCAGGAAACGCTTCATCCATCGTCTCGCGCTCCTGACCGAACAGCTTGTGGGCTCGCTTCAGCCGGATCTTTCTTCCCGTGCGAGGATGAAAGACTTCCATCTCGCGCCGGAACAGCCCTGAACAGACTCGAACAAACGCAATGCGGTCTCGATGGCGAGGATCCAGGTTGGCCTGAATCTTGAAGACGAAGCCGGAGAATTCCGGACGCGTTGTCGGGATCATGCCCTTGTCGCTCTTGCGATCACGAGGCTGCGGACAATACTTCAGGAAGCCCTTCAGGAACTGCTCGACCCCGTAGTTCGTCAACGCACTGCCGAAGAAGACCGGCGTGATTTCACCGTTCAGAAATCGCTGCAGGTCCCACGTCGCTCCGGCTTCTGCCAGCAGCTCCACTTCTTCCTGAGCCTGCGGCACGATTCCCTGCGGCATCGAATCCGGCGGAATCTCACTCAGCTGCGCGGATCGAGCCGCGATGCGATGCATGTTGTCGCGAGTCTCGAAGATCGCTGCGTCACGAGTTTCCAGGCTGATCACACCACGAAAATCAAAGCCCGTTCCGAGTGGCCAGTTTACGGGAACCGGCACGATCCCCAGCTTCGATTCAATGTCTTCCAGAACTTCCAGAGTCTGCTTACCAGGCCGATCCACCTTGTTCACAAACGTGATGACCGGAATCTTTCGCAGTCGACAGACGTTGAACAGTTTCTCGGTCTGGCTTTCCACGCCGTTCGCAAGGTCCAGCACCATCACAGCACAGTCGGCGGCGACGAGCGTTCGGTAGGTGTCTTCACTGAAGTCCTTGTGCCCTGGCGTATCCAGCAGATTGATCTGCACGCCTTCGTATTCGAATGCCAGAACGGTCGAGCTGACCGAGATCCCTCGCTGGCGTTCCAGTTCCATCCAGTCCGACGTGGCTCCTCGCTGATTCTTTCGACCGCGCACGGCACCGGCGGCTTCGATACATCCACCGTACAGCAGAAGCTTTTCGGTGAGTGTCGTCTTACCGGCGTCCGGGTGAGAAATGATCGCAAAGGTTCTTCGTCGAGCGGATTCGCGGGCGACGACCGGGTCAGAAACTGTCATTGGACCGAATCAATTCGAATTCGAAAGTTCAAGAGAAGAAAAATATAGTGGAAGGGCGCAAGCCCTCCGGTCACCAAATTAGCGGCAGGGCGCAAGCCCTCCGGTGACTACGATCCCCGAGTAACTCTTCTAGCCAACATCCGCCTGAGTCCACTGGCCATTGATGCGTCGCCATACTCCGCCCGGATTCTTGTCCTGCAACACGGCGGGCAATCGCTGCTGGCGAACCGCGTCGTAACACTGCAGCATTCCAAACCGAGTAACCGAAGCCGGCATGCCCACGGCCGTGAAGCCCGGATGGCCGGTCGCAGGATAAGGACCACCATGATTCATCGACGGAACAACCGCAACGCCTGTTGGCATCTTGTCGTTCAGCAGTCGTCCCACGCGTGTTCGGAGGACTCGTTCCACGATCGGATAATCCGCATCGTCCTTGCCCGTCGTGTCGCTGTAAATGGAACCCGTCAGGTTGCCTTCCAGAGCTTCTGCGATCTCGGCCATCTGAGCCACCGAGTCGGCCTGGACCATCAGTGAGCCGTTGCCAAACGCCTCGGTCTGGAACGCGTGAGGATTCGCGAGGAACTGCTTTCCGGAAACCTTCAGCAGTGTATTCTGACAGGAGACTCCTTTGCCGCCACCGGACTGTCCGCCAACAACCAGGCTGGCACCGGCATTCAGAATCGTCTGCACGGCCGCCAGGAAACTCTTGCGAACACCTTCGGCCAGCATTGTTCCGACAGGAGCCTTGCTGAATCGTTCGGCCACCGCCTTGATGAAGGCCGAGCCCACATCGCCGGACGGAACAACGATCAGGCCTGGGTTTGTGCAGAACTGACCCGTTGCCATCAGGCAGCTTGTGCAGAATTCATCCGCGATCTTCTCCAGCCGCTCTGCCAAAGCACCGGCCATCATGAAGACCGGATTGATGCTCGACAGTTCCAGGTAGATCGGCTTGCCAGCACCGTCCGCGGCGGCTTTCAGCTTCAGACCTGTTGTTCGAGCACCCGTGTAGCCGACCGCGCCGATGCGTTCGTCCGACACAAGCTTCAGGCCGTCTTCATGCGACGTGCGATAAACCAGCTGGACCAAACCGCTCGGCATGCCGGTGGACTTGATCGCCGCCACGGCCGCTTCGCCGAACAGTCGAGTCGTTTCCGGATGACACGGATGACCTTTCGCGATGACCGGGTTGCCCGCCGCGATGGCTCCGGCAAAGTCACCGCCCGCAATGCCGTTGTAAGCGTAAGGAAAGTTGTTCGGCCCAAAGACAACAACAGGTCCCAGCGCTCCAAACATCGAGCGAATGTTCGACGCTGTGTCAATGACGGGAACTCGCCACGATTCATCGCGAGCCGATGCGGCGGCCTGACGAAGCTGGTTGGTCGTTCGCACCAGCTCCACATCCTTCAGACGCGGTGACTTCGCGAGACCGGTCTCCGCGTGAGCCGTTTCTACGAGGATGTCCGCGCGAGCCTCAATCTCCTTCGCATAGGTTTCGAGGAATTCGGCAAAGCGACTTCCCGGCCAGCCTCGCATCGCCTTTGATGTTTCATGAGCGACCTCAAGAACCGCGTCCAGTTCCGACCATGGACTGACGGGGAACACCTGCGGCATTGGCTGTTCAGTGGCTGGATTCACCGCCTGAAAAGTCGTTGTGCCCTGGCTGGCGACCCACTGACCGTTGAACAAAATTGGCTGCACAGACGTCGTCACAATTTCACCTGTTCGATCTTCCACATGAGCAGACACGGGCTGTTGTTTACAAACTAAGCCGGAAGTATCCCCTCTAAGGACGGAATGGCAACTCTTGAAATGGTCGTTTGTCAATCATGACGAAACCATCCGACATTTTGAGTTCCGAGGGGGCCGTAAATCTGTCACCATCCGCACGGCTGTCGAATTGAAGCCGCAGCGCTTCCGCCGAAGCGGCTCAGGTCTGCGGCCAGGGTTTCTCGAATCAGCAGACATTCGAATTCGCTCCTTCGCCAGCAAACTGACTTGTTCCCCCAACTCTGCGACTCAGTCGGACGCGTCTGGCCGCGACGGAAAATGACGGAATGGATCCTCAGCCCCTGACTTCAGAAGACATCGCTCTCCGTTATCTGGAACAGCTGCCGTGGCCTCCGTATCCATTTCAGGAACAGGCGATCCTGTCATGGTTCGAAGCGGGCGACGGAATTCTGGTGTGTGCTCCTACGGGAACCGGCAAGACAGTCATCGCCGAGACTGCTCTCTTCGAAGCTCTTCTGACCGGCCGCCGCGCGTACTACACGACACCGCTGATCGCACTGACCGAGCAGAAGTTCCGCGAGCTTCAGGAGTCTGCGGTTCGCTGGGGCTTTCCTCCCACGATGGTCGGACTGGTCACGGGCAATCGCCGCGAGAATCCGGATGCTCCGATTCTTGTGGTCGTCGCGGAGATTCTTCTGAACCGGCTGCTGTCTCCTGAAGAAGTTTCGTTCGACGATGTGTCCGCGGTCGTCATGGATGAATTTCACAGCTTCAACGACCCGGAACGCGGCATCGTCTGGGAACTGTCGCTGGGACTTCTTCCGGCACACTGCCGTCTTCTGCTGATCAGCGCGACGGTTGGCAACGCGGTGGACTTTGTCGTCTGGCTGGCTCGCCAGCATGGTCGCAAGCTGCGACTGCTTCAGAGCGAAGAGCGGCGAGTCCCTCTGGACTTTCGCTGGATCATTGACGAAATGCTTCCGGACCAGCTGGAAATCATGGCCGATGGCGACGACGAATCTCGCTACACGCCGGCGCTGGTGTTCTGTTTCAATCGCAATGAGTGCTGGAGCGTTGCGGAACAGCTGAAAGGAAAACGTCTGCTGGCCGATGGGCAGCAGAAGCAACTGCTGGCCGAAATCGATCAGGTGGACTGGTCTGTCGGCGCGGGAGGCAAGATCAGGCAGTTCCTTCTGCGAGGCGTTGGTCTTCATCATGCCGGGCTGTTGCCAAAGTATCGTCGTATCGTCGAGCGACTGTTTCAGAAGAAGCTGCTCAGCATCTGCGTGTGTACGGAAACTCTGGCGGCAGGAATCAATCTTCCAGCGCGATCGGTCGTGATGACGTCGCTTCTCAAGGGACCTCCGGGCGCGATGAAGCTGATCGATGCCAGCTCGGCCCATCAGATGTTTGGTCGAGCCGGCCGACCCCAGTTCGATACTCGCGGCTACATCTTCGCGGTGGCTCACGAAGACGACGTGCGGCTGCATCGCTGGCAGTTGAAGTACGATGAGATTCCGGAAGACACCAAAGATCCGATGCTCATCAAGGCCAGGAAGAACCTCAAAAAGAAGATGCCTCGGCGTCGCGAAGGTTTCCAGTACTGGACCGAACGGCAGTTCCAGACTCTCCGAGAAGCTCCGCCGGCAAAACTGGCGAGCCGAGGGCGGTTCCCATGGCGACTGCTGGCGTTCCTGATTCGCAAGTCCGGCACTGTGCAGTCACTGATCGATTCCGTGCGCCGGCGATTGCTGGATTCGGGTGAGAAGGAAGAAGCGGAGAAGCAGCTCGTTCGAATGCTGATGACGCTGGAAGCCGGTGGCTTTGTCATTCTGGAACCCGCGCCGCCCAAGCCAGCGATCGCCGATGTGCTGACGTCGCTGCAGGAATTGAAGACAGCCGATCAGCCGCCGTTTCGTTCTAAAGCCGCGGCGAAACTGGCCAAGGAGTGGCTCGCGTCAATTGAAGCACGCCCGTCGCTCACTGACAGTCGATGGCTCTCCACGCATCTTGCTCCGATCACCGAAGACGTGCCCGTCGCGGAAATAACCGAACCTGAACCAGAGCGCGAATTCGGCGAAGGGCTGTTTGTGGATGATGCGTCCGAATCAGATGAGCCCGCAGCTCCGACGGCCATAGAACCTGCCAGTCAGGAACTTGCGGTGGCAACGGGAGCATCCACGCCTGATCCCGACCCCGCGCCGGCCGCAGCGACCAGCGAATCAGAAGTCCCAGCGGACGAATCGGGCGGATCTTCCGGTGGCGGTTTGTTTGGACGGTTGCTCCAGGAAGCTCGCACGGGAGGCAAGTCCGGGCCAGCCAAGAAGCAGGAAGGCAAGCCCAAAGCCGCTCGGACTCCTGCTGCTCCGCCACCGGACCCGGCCATGGACTATGTGCCTCGTCTTGCAATGGCGACACCTTCTCTGACGCTGCTCAATTCGTTCCGAAGCATCAATCCGTTGTATGGAATGTTCCTTGCCGAACACATGCACAAGGCCAGCTATGAAGAACGCCTGCAGCTTTTGGAAAGCGTACTGGATCTTCCCGCATCGGTGGCTGGCATGGTGCGAGTTCCCCTGCCGGAGGAAATGCCTGCAGGGCCTCTGGCGTCTGACTTCCTGAACCCGCGATTGATCTCGCGCGGTCTGATCACTCAGCAGGATCTGACTGGCTTCTTCGACGAAGTCACGCGTCGCCGAGTTTACCCGATGCCGCTTGGTGACCGCATGCGGTTGCTGTTTCGAAGCGAATACCCCGGAGTGTCTGACGTCTTCATGCGAAGCGTGTGGTGCGTCGGTGACCTGCTTCGTTTCGGCGGCAACTTCGATCGCTACGTGAAGGCTCGAGACCTGACGAAACAGGAAGGCGTTCTGTTCCGACATTGCCTGCGAATGATCCTGCTGTGCGGTGAGTTTGCGGAGATCGAACCACCGGAACTGGATCCTCAGGAATGGCGTCGCGACCTTTCAGATCTCGCCGCACTGCTGACAGAAACATGCCGAGCCGTTGACCCATCCAGCACCGACGAAATCATTACGGCTCTGCGGAATCACGCCGAAGGACTGGACACAGAATTTTGATAAACCCAAAAATTCGTAGCCATCACTCTCTGAGTGATGAACTGCGACTAACCCCATCATCCCCGCAAAAGCGAAAACGCAGTCAACAGTGTAGAACGGCTGTCCTCAGCCGTCTCAACAAACCATCCACCTCGTAGCCATCACTCTCCGAGTGATGACCTGCGACTAACCCATCATTCCCGCGAAAGCGGAAACGTAGTCAACAGTGTAGAACGGCTGTCCTCAGCCGTCTCAACAAACCATCCACCTCGTAGCCATCCCTCCGAGTGATGAACTGCGACTAACCCATCATCCCCGCAAAAGCGGAAACGCAGTCAACACTGTAGAACGGCTGTCCTCAGCCGTTTGCCACAAACCTCGATTCAAAAACAAATCGCAATTCATCACTCGGAGAGTGATGGCTACTGACAACTGTCCTCAGTTTCAACACTCCAAACCAAAAACAAAATCGCAGTTCATCACTCAGAGAGTGATGGCTACTTTGCTCGGAGTCCGCAATGCTTCGCAACCAGTTCGCCGTATCACTCTGCATCGCCCTTTTTCTGACAAACTTCACACGCACAACTCATGCGCAGCCAGCACAGAGTTCAGCCACGGTCGTTGTGTCCAGCGTCAATGATCCCTGGGAGCTTCAAAAAACCGGGACCGACGTCAGTCTGCGAGGCATCAGTGCGGTGGACGAAAAGTGCTGCTGGGCGAGCGGTGCGAAGGGGACCGTGCTGAGGACTGTCGATGGCGGTGTGACATGGAAGTCTGTCGGGCCACCCGATGCTGAAGCCGCCGACTTTCGCGATATCGAAGCATGGAACCAGAACACCGCCGTCATTATGAGCGCGGGAGATGTGGATCGGCTTTATCGCACGGTGGACGGAGGACAATCGTGGTCGATCGTCTATGAACATCCCGACGCGGCCGCGTTCTTCGACGGTATGGCGTTCAGCAATGACCGGAAGAACGGCATCCTGATGGGCGACCCGATCGATGGACGCATGATGCTTCTTCAGACGAATGACGCCGGAGCCACATGGAAGCTTGTGAGTCAGAACAACAGTCCGAAGCTGCCGAAGGGACTCGCTGCCTTCGCCGCCAGCGGGACTCATCTGACATGGACGGGAACGGATTCGTTTGTGATTGGCCTCGGAGGGATCGCGGAGGCGGAACCTGAGAGCGTGAATTCTCTGGCGATGCTCAGTCCTTCCGGTGGTTTGCTGTCCGAGAGCGACTCAACATCAGACAAAGAAGCCGCATGGACAACGGCAACATTGCCGATGAAGCCAGGAGCATCCTCCGGCGTCTTTTCGATCGCTCAGTCAAAGAAGAACGCGGACCGACTGATCGCTGTCGGCGGTGATTACCAAAAGGCAGATGTCATTGAAGGCAACGTGGCTGTCAGTGACGATCGAGGAAAAACATGGCGACTCCCGACCGCAACGCCACCGTCGGGATTTCGATCCGTTGTTGTGGCAGTGCCGGTGAATGAAGGTCGCGAATACATGATTGCCGCGGGCCCATCCGGCACCGACGCATCGGCCGACGGCGGTGAAACGTGGAAGCGAGTTTCCGCGACCGGCTTTCATACTCTTTCTGTCGCCCTGCCAAAACCAGATCCCGCGTCGCCTCTTCCAAAGTTCGCCATCTGGGCCGCCGGCTCCGAAGGCCGCATCGCCCGATGGAAAACACCCGCCACCGGGGAGTGAGCTGACCCTTCCGGCATCGCGGACGCGCTGCTGGAAGAGACGGCGATGTGCTGTGTGGGAGAATGGTTATTGGAAATTGAAAAGTGCAAAATGGTGTCCGCCCCCCCCTCTCACTTTGCATTCTCCATTCTCCAATAACCATTAACCCTTTCCTCCGCCGAGCCCCAAACCAAGAACCCCAAACTAAGAACCCCAAACCAAGAACCAAGAACGAGCCCCCACTTTGCATTTTCCATTCTCCAATAACCATTAACCCTTTCCTCCTCCGCCCCGAACCCCCAAAACCGAGCCCCGAACCAAGAACCCCCAAACCAAGAACCAAGAACAATGATCCCTCTTTCTCTCACCGGTAAAGTCGCACTTATCACAGGCGGAGGCCAGGGGCTTGGGCTGGCCACGGCGACTAAGCTTCACGAAGCCGGAGCCAGCGTCGTGCTGAATTACTTTCCCGATGCCGAAGGCACATGCCGCGCTCAGGCAGAAGACGCCGCCGCGAAACTGGGAACCCGAGCCGTCGCCATCGGTGCAGACGTTCGAAGTCGAACTGATGTGTCGGCGATGCTGGACCAGATTCAAGCCCACTTCGGAGCCATTGATCTGCTCGTCAACAATGCCGCCATCCTGCGAGATCGAACGCTGATGAAGCTGACCGATGACGAATGGGATGCCGTCATCGACACGAATCTGTCGGCCGTCTTTCGAGTCTGCCAACAGGTTCTTCCCAGGATGAACGATGGCGGACGAATCGTTTCCATGGCGTCGATTTCCGGAGTCGTCGGATTCTTCGGTCAGGCCAATTACGCATCCGCCAAAGCCGGGATCATTGCTCTGACGAAGGTGCTCAGCAAAGAAGTGGCCGCACGAGGAATCACGGTCAACGCGGTGGCACCAGGAGTTGTGCTGACGGAAATGGGCAAGTCGATCCCCGAGAATGTTCGACAGCAGATGCTGAATCAGATTCCTCTGCGACGGTTCGGTGAGCCGAGTGAAATCGCAAACACCATTCTGTTTCTGTGCAGCGACCTCGCATCGTATGTGACAGGCCAGACGATTCATGTGAACGGCGGCTGGTGGGCATGAGCTGGCCAATTGCTTCAAAGCTGTGTTCGGCGGACGAAGCGGTCGCCCGTATTCCTTCGGGAAGCACGGTGGCCTGCGGCGGCTTCGTTGGCGCCGGTCACCCGGAAACTCTCACAGCCGCTCTGGAACGCCGATTTCTTTCGCAGGGCCAACCCTTGAATCTGACTCTGGTGTACGCCGCCGGTCAGGGTGATGGCAAAGATCGAGGACTCAATCATCTGGCTCATGAAGGCCTGCTGCGTCGAGTCATCGGAGGACACTGGGGTCTGGCTCCAAAGCTTGGACGCCTCGCGCTGGAAGGTAAAGTGGAGGCTTACAATTTTCCTCAGGGAGTCATCTGCCATCTGTTTCGTGACATTGCCGCAGGTCGGCCCGGCTGCCTGACTCATGTGGGTCTTGGCACGTTCATCGATCCGGACAACTTTGGCGGACGTCTGAACCAGCGCACGCAGGAATCGCTTGTGGAACGAGTGACACTTCGAGGCCGCACGTGGCTTCTTTATCACGCGTTCCCGATTCATGTGGGCCTGATTCGAGCCACGGCAGCGGATCCATACGGCAACCTGCTGATGGACGAAGAAGCGGTGATCGGCGACGTTTTGCCGATTGCCCAGGCAGCCTGCAATCAGCAGGGACTCGTAATCGCTCAGGTGCAGAGACTGCTGGATGCCCCCGCGAAGCCTCAGAGCGTTCGTGTTCCCGGCCGACTCGTTTCTGCCATCGTCGTTGCGAAGCCGGAAGATCACTGGCAAACGTTTGCCGAGCCGTTCAATTCCGGATACTGCAGCGCTGCATCGGTCGAACACGCGTCTCATTCGGATCCCGTTTCAACTTCGAACGACCGTCATGATCCCGTACGTCGTATCATTGCCGCGCGAGCGTGTGATGAGCTTCGATCCGGTTCGCTGTGCAATCTGGGAATTGGTTTGCCGGAAGGCATCGCCGTCATCGCGGCCGAACGAGGATTGTTGCAGGACGTGACGCTCACGCTGGAGAGCGGGCCGATCGGGGGAAAGCCCGCCGGCGGACTCAGCTTTGGAGCGTCTCTGTATCCCGAAGCCATCATCGATCAGCCGGCGCAGTTCGACTTCTATGACGGAGGAGGACTCGACTTCGCGGCCCTCGGAGCGGCTCAGGTGGATCAGCATGGGAACGTGAATGTTTCCCGCTTCGGAACGCGTTTCGCCGGAGTCGGCGGGTTCGTCAATATCTCACAGAATGCTCGACGCCTGGTGTTCTGCGGGACGATGACCGCGGACGGACTGGACGTGAAGATCCGGGACGGAAAACTGGAGATCGTGCGAGAAGGATCGATTCGCAAATTTGTGCGTGCTGTGGAACAGATCTCCTTTTCAGGAAGTGTGGCCCGGGATGCCGGGCGAGATGTCCTGTTCGTCACGGAACGAGCCGTTTTTCGACTCGAGAAAGACGGTCTGGTGCTGACCGAGATTGCTCCTGGAATTGACCTGCAGCGTGACGTGCTGGAACAGATGGAGTTTCCGCCTATAGTTCGCGAAGTCGGTGTAATGACGTTGGTGTGATGAACTTTGCAGAGCCTGTTGAACAGGGCTGATGTCGATACGAATCAACAGGATGACGTGACCGTGAGAAACTCGAACTCCCGCCAGCAGATTCTTCAAAACATCCGAGCTGCGTTGCCTCAGTCGTCACCGCTGCCGGAAGTCCTGGAACCCGGTCGCTGGCAGACATTTCCTGACCCGGTCGCTCGGTTCGCAGAAGTCCTTGCCTCGGTCGGCGGGCAAATGGTCCGCACGGCCACCGTCGACGAAGCGTCCCAGCACTTGAGCAGCCTGCCGATGTGGCAAAGTGCGAAGGTCCGATGCAGCGTCATTCCGGGCCTCGGCGACAGTTCGTTTGACCTGAATGAGATGACCGATCCGCACCAGCTGGAGAATGTCGACTTCGCGGTGCTTCGAGGCCACCTGGCCGTTGCAGAAAACGGAGCCGTGTGGGTTCAGGACGATACGCTGAAGCATCGAGTCCTCTACTTTATTCCTCAGCACATGGCACTGGCTGTTCCGTCCTCACGCATCGTCAACAACATGCACGAAGCGTACGCTCAGATTGAAGTGGGCCGCCATCGCTACGCCGGCTTCATCTCCGGCCCCTCCAAAACCGCCGACATCGAACAATCCCTCGTAATCGGCGCCCACGGAGCCCGATCCCTGACTGTCTATCTAATCGACAACCTCCACGAATCCGAAAGCGTCGAATAACAAGCGTCGTTGTTCGCTCCGCCGAACAGAACGCGAAAGCCGTTGTTCGCCCCCCATCCCGTCATTCCCGCGCAGGCGGGAACCCAGCCCTCCGCTTTCCGCTTTCCTCCCCAACGATCACGTCAATCACGTCGCCACTGGAGTGATGCAACGTGGCCATGACGACCTCGAAGCCGCATTCCGGGCCAACGGCCCAATCATTTGCCCAGCCTGGGCCATCGGCCAAGGTCGGCGATTCTCCATACACACCGAGGTCCAACGGACCGGCCGTTTGCCGGCGTCGCAGATGGTCGCCCCTTCAGGCCTTTGGTCATGATGCGAATCTCGTCCTGAGCCGGTGGCCCGGGCTAGGTAATCGACTGGCCACTTGGTCTGCCCTAGGCCTGTCCGCGTCGCAGTGGAGCCTCAGAGACCCAGAGGGCTCGGCACAAGTTGAGGCGCCGGAAACATTTGCGCCCAAAAATCAAGATGGATGGCACGACTGCCCTTAGAACCACATCACCGGAACAACTGCCCTCCTACCTGAACATGTACCTCCGGCCGCCTTAGCTTGAAGATCTCAGCTCTACGGAGAAATTTTTCTTCGCATGGGAAGTTAGCATCGATGAAGAAATTCTTTAATGAAACACAAACCCGTTCGACTTCGTCAAAAATGGAGGCCGTGAGGTGATTTGGCCCTAGCGAAATCGAGCCCAACTCCGGGCCTAGTGCCGACTGAAGAATCCGATCTGTCGTAATGAAATTCGCAGCTTCGAAAGTTCGAAGATTCATCGCCCCAAGGTATCGACAAATGTCTGATGGGAATTCAAAGCACGTGGTCTTGCCTCTCAACGTCCCCATACGCTTAAAGTCAACGCACCGAATGCTATTCCCCCAATTCTGAAGAGCATACCTGATTACGTCGTCAAAAACATGCTGGTGGTCAACGTCAGTACACGGCATGAACGATACGGACCGGACACCCCTGTATCTTCCAAGGTCAATAACCTCCTGAGCACAGATCTCAGACAGCATCAGCCATTCGCTATTTGTCGCAAACCAGTTAACTCCGCATCTTTGAAGGTGATTCAGTAGTTCACGCTTGCGTAACCGTACTCCAGCACCATACAGGTTTTGGCCCGCGAAGGTGGCGTGGCTACTTGGGCGACTTGTTCTTCCTGGCGTTTTGCAGTCGGCGCTGAGCGCGAGTGAGTTTGCTGCGGTTGGCGGCGTCGCGGCGTTCTTCGGAGCGGTAGGTGCGGACTGATTCCGGGTGGGACTGTTTCCAGATATCGGCTCGCAGGGAGTCATAGTCGGTTGAGCCGGCGAGGAGTTTGTCCAGGACGTCCTTGAGGTAAGCCCATACGTCCAGATCATTTCGCACGGCCGTGCTGATCAATGTCAGCAGCGTGGCCGCGCGAGTTCCTGCGGCGGGGCTGCCAAGGAAGAGCCAGTTCTTCCGGCCGATGGCGACCTGTTTCATCAGCTGTTCCACATCATTGTTGTCGATGGGAAGACGACCGTTGGTTGTGAAGAGATTCAGCTGCTCCCAGTGATTATTGAGATAATTGACCGCCGTTGCAAAGTCGCTCTTCGGCAGCACATGAGGAAGACTCACCGCACCACTGTCGAGATATGTTCGCATCCGATTCAGCACGGGCACAGATTCAGCCTGACGCAGCGTCAGGCGATCATCCGCCGAGAGTTCCTTCGCGCGATCCTCGATATCATACAGCTGTCGAAACATCGCCACCAGGACGCTCGACTGTTGTGGATGACTGGCGCGACATTCATGCACGTAACGCCGCGCATGCGTCATACACGCCACACGCGTGATGCGCTGGTCGCTGCGAAGATGAATCTTTTTGAAACCGCTCCAGCAGTCTGCCATCAGAAAACCGCGAAAGTCCACCTGCCGACACATGGTGCCATCCACCATGCTTCAGAGCTATAAGTACTTCAGAAACTGTCAGTTACGTGAAGCACGTCGAGTCTACGCCCGAGTACGTCGCGACGAATCCTGCCCGGCGACTCCGTTCGTGTCGCGACTGATAGGCCTGCTAGGCAGCGTTCCCGAGCGAACGATCGCCGAGCGGAACCATTTGCGGAAGTTGAGCACGCAGTCGACCCATAACTCAGCGGAGATCTCCAGACGCTCGAAGATCGGCTCCAGCTCCTTCGGGGTGGCTCCGCGTTTGTCGCTGCGGATCTGTCGAGCCGTCCAGTCCAGCAACTGCAGGTACTCGCAGACGCCCATCGACAGAATGCCCTTGTTCGAAGCTCGACGCCAGTCACCACGGCTCGCACGCTCCGCCGCCGGGTTCAGTGACACCGGCGACAGCCAGCCCGCGTGTTCACCATGTTCCACGGCGGTATCGAACTCCTCCTGCTGTCCTGTGCCCACTGACGGTGACGCTTCGATGGATGCAGCAACTCCAGCCATGGTTTCTGCCGCAGACGCTGGAACACTCGTCTCGCCAGAAGAATCGGCCCTAGGCTCCATCGCCGTTGGCGAATGTTCGCTGACGGCTCGCCGCAGGTCTCTGATCCGGTCCTGAATGCTCGTAAAGTCGCTGGCTTCCAGAGTCATCGCGATACCCGCCCGAATCGGATTCAGGTCCACATACTGCAGACACGCTGTGATCGCCGCGTCATCTCTCAGCACCTGAGCCTTGAAGCGCCTTCCGGTGAATCGCCCGGTGCACTTGTCTTCCTTGTTCGATTCCTTCGCGATACGTTCGCACAGAAACCGCATGAACCACGAGATACTCGACAAGGCCGACGCCGCTTCTCCTTGAGCTTCCGGCGGCTGGCCTGAAGCTCCTTGGAGTTCCTGCTCCAGGTGTCTCCTGCAGGACTGCCGTCTTTGTTCTTGCGAGCCGGGGCAGAGCATCCACCACTTGCGAGCCACCTGCTCGTCCGACCACGACTCCACAATGTCCGGCCGGTTCCCGAAGGATGGTGTGAAAGTGGTTGCTCATCACCGCGCATCCGAGCACCTCGATCCCCATAATGCCCGCCAGAAACTCCAGCCGCCGCCGAATCCTTTGCCGCCGATGCTCAAAATCGCGACCTGAAACCTCATCTTCCCGCACAAGGAACGCCTGCCGCACACCGATTCACGCAGTGAGCAATCTGGACCTCCCCATCCACCAACACATCCTGCCGATTCGCCCGAGCCATCGCCGTTGTCCCCTCATGCTGCTGTACTGGAATAATAAACACCACACCTACGTGTAGCTTTGCAAAAGCGTACCATAACTGGTAGACTACGTCAACTGTCCAGATGATGGCCCCGGCGTCGTCCATGCACATCGAGGTCCAACGGACCGGCCGCGGAAGCGTCGCAAATGGTTGCCCCTTCAGGCCTTTGGTCAGGATGTTAGTCTTCATCCGCCGATGGCCCAGGCTAGGAAAACGGATGGCCCCTTGGGCCGCACTCGACCTGCCGGCGTCCTAATTGAGCCCGGAGACTCAGACGGTTTGGCACAAGTTGATGCGCCGTACGTATTTGTGACTCAAGACCAAGGTGGATGGCCCGGATGATAACATGCTGACTCAAGACCAAGGTGGATGGCCCAGATGTTTTACGCGATGACGAGATCAATTACGTCGCCACTGGAGTGATGGAACGTGGCCGTGACGACCTCGAAGCCGCGTTCCGGGCCAAAGGCTCAATCACTTGCCTACCGCCATCGGCCCAGGTCGGCAATTCACCATACACATCCAGGTCCAACGGACCGGCCGTTTGCCGGCGTTGCAAATGGTCGGCCCTTCAGGCCCGTGGTCATCATGCGAATCTCGTCCTGGGCCGATGGCCCAGGTTGGGCAAACGGATGGCCCCTTGGGCCGCCCTCTTCGCGCCTCCGCGGCTTCGCGTGACAGCCGAACTGCGGTCCGGGTGCTACACCGCGAAAGTGCAATTCACCCAAGCCGAATCCGACAGTCCAAAACTCATCTCCGCTGCTGGGCATCACGATCTTGAGGAGCCTCACGCGGGGGCGCGAAGTCGCCGGCAGGGGTTGTGTTGGTCCAGCGACCCTGGTTGGCCAGCCTGCCCTCTTCCGGCTTTCCGCTTTCCGCTCTCGGCTTTCCCCAATCTCCGCGGCTGAATTCCAGGCCAACGGCCCGTGGGGTGCCCTCGATGATCTCAAGGGGCGGGGATGGCAAATGGCCAGATGAGCGGGATCAGGATTACAGAAGCGATCCAGAGGAGGACGTTGAGAGGCACGCCGACTTTGACGAAATCGCTGAAACGGTAGCCACCCGGGCCGTAGACCATCATGTGTGTCTGGTAACCAACAGGTGATGCAAAGGCGAAGGAGGCGGCAAGTGCGACGGCCATTACGAAGGGGCGAGAATCGAGTTGGAGCAATGCGGCTGTCTTCAGGCAGAACGGAAATGCCAGCGCGGCGGCACCGTTGTTGGTGATCAGCTCATTCAGAACCATGGTCACAAAATAGATCGCAGCCAGAGTTGCGTAGGGGCCGAGCGGTTGAGTCACAGCGACCAGCCAGCTCGCCAGCATCTCAGCAGCGCCCGATTTCTCAAGAGCCGATCCGAGCCCGAACGAGGCACCAATCGCGATCAGCACAGGCCACTCGACAGACTGGCGAGCATCTGCGGCAGACATGCAGCGTGTCAGAACCATCAGGCCTCCCGCCACGAATGCTCCAAGCATGGCCGTGTCGCTTTTGGCAAAGAACATCGTTGCCAGAAGGCCCGCGAAGATCACCAGTGCCACCCACCAGCGTTCATGCCGAACCGGCTGTGAACCTTCGACGTCGCTGACGAGGTAGAAGTCGGGGTTATTGCGATGAGCCTGAGCGAAGTTCGGACCGGTCTGCAGCAGCAGTGTGTCGCCTGATTCCAGTTTTACATCACCGATTTTCGTTGCCAGTCGTTCCCCGTTGCGATGAATCGCCACAATCGCCGCGTTGTAATGAGTTCGGAACTGAGCATCTCGAACCGTCTGACCGATCAGTGGAGACGATCGGCTGACGACTGCTTCGCAAAGACGTCGCCGTCGCTGTTCGGCAGCTTTCGGGTCGGCCGTATCTGTGGCGGGCTCAAGCCCCGGAATTTTCTTCAGGTCAACAATGGTGCTGATCACTCCGGTAAACACCAGCCGGTCGTTCGCTTCAAGGACCGTGTCCGGACTGACGGGCGCGATCACTGTTCCTCGTCGGTCGATTTCAATCAGGAACAGCCCAGGCAGTCTTCGCAGACCAGCGGCCTCAACACTCTGTGCCACAAGGCGGCAGGCCGGAGTGACGACCATCTCAACCAGATATTCACGGCGGGCATCACCGAGCTGCTCCATGAGTTCCTTGCGCTCGGGAAGCAGCTTGCGTCCCAGTGTCATCATGTAGATGCCGCCGATAATCGCGCAGGGAACTCCGGCATAGCCGATTTCGAAGAATCCCATCTCGGGAAGGTTGTTCTTTCTCATCAGGCCGTCGACAACAAGATTTGTACTGGTCCCGATTCGCGAACAGCAGCCGCCAAGAATCGTCATGAACGAAAGAGGAATCAACAGCTTCGACGGCGCGACATGATGTTTGCGACACCATGAAAGCACCACGGGAATCAGCATCGCCACGATGGGAGTGTTATTCAGGAACGCAGACGTAATGATTGCGAAGGCAGAGATAACAAGCAGCCCACCAAGCTCGGAATGCACGGGGCCCAGAATGCGCGTGCCGACAGCATCGACGACGCCTGTTTCCTTCAATCCGGCGGTGACGACAAACAGCGCAGCAACCATCAGGAGGGAACTGCTGATAAAGCCGCCGAACGCTTCCTCCGTTTTGATGACACCAGAAAGCGACAGCACCAGAATTGCCGCCATGAAGACAAGATCGGCCGGTTTCTCAAGCATCAGCGCGATCAGTACAACGACCGTCACAGCGATCGTGAACACTGGACTGAACCACGGAGCATTCAGCCAGGAGACAACGCACAGTTGTTCCAACATCATCTTCTTGTGTCCAGCCTGCTTTGGGCATCATCGGATCAGGATACGATTTCACCGGAGGGTATCGGGTTCCCCGGTCTGCCGCTATGCGTTCTGACGAATCACTGGCTTTTTGCAAATTGCTGCGAACCTGAGAGTCGGTTCTTGAATACGCGACTATCCGCTACCATGATCACTCCCCTCTTTTTCTGCAGTTTTCGCAGGAAAAGCACAGCCCACCGAATCTCGCCGCCACGGAGTCTTCTATGACTCAACTGTCTGCCATTCTTGCGTCGTTCGCGCTGGTCATATTTTGGCCGGATCCCGCGGTCGCCGCTTCGGGAACCGACGATCGTATTGAGCAGGTGATCCGGCCACTGTTCCAGCAGAAGTGCGGGTCCTGTCATGGGCCAAAGGAACAGAAGGCATCCCTCCGGCTGGATGCTCGTCATGGTGTCTTTCGAGGAGGTGACGGAGGCCCGATTGTTGTGCCGGGAAAGAGTGGCGAAAGTCCCTTGATTCAGCGAGTCGAATCCGCCGATCCGGATGTTCGCATGCCGCCGGAAGGTGATCCTTTGTCAGCGGACGAAATTCGCCTGCTCAGAGAGTGGATCGATTCCGGCGCGGACTGGCCGGAGTCCGACTATGACCGAGACGCCATGATCGATCCTCGCCTGAAGCACTGGTCGTTCCAGCCACTTTCAAACGTCGAACCACCGAGCTTCCCGGAATCCGATACAGAAGCTCGCCAGTTCGTACGGAACCCCATCGATGCCTTCATTCTGAAATCACTTCGCGAACATAATCTTCAGCCAAATCCTGAAGCCGCACCGGCAACACTGGTACGACGAGCCACTCTTGATCTGACAGGGCTGCCGCCGCGGCCTGATGATCTGGATGCTTACATGAGTTCTGCGAATGGTGACTCGTGGCCGCAGCTTGTTGATACTCTTCTCGCCAGTCCCCGCTACGGAGAACGATGGGCTCAGCACTGGCTGGATGTCGTGCGATACGCGGACACTCACGGATTCGAAGTTAACACGCCGCGTGAAAACGCGTGGCCGTATCGTGACTATGTCATTCGTGCCCTGAACGATGATCGCCCGTTCGATCAGTTCGTCCGCGAACAGATCGCAGGAGACCTCTATGGAGAAGATGCGGCCACGGGGTTCCTTGTGGCCTCGGCGGTTCTATTGCCGGGACAGATCGGAGCCGACGATGCCTCCAAACGCCTGGCGCGCCAGGATGCACTCGATGAGATCATCGTCGGGACCAGCAGTGCGATTCTCGGGATGACAATTGGCTGTGCTCGCTGCCATGACCACAAGTTCGATCCGATCACGCAGCAGGATTATTACAGCCTTCAGGCGTATTTCTCAGGCATTGACTACGGCGATCGTCCGCTCAACGATCCCGAGTTCCAGCAGCGAAAAGCGAAAGCTCAGCAGCTGCAGCCCAGAATCGATGAACTGCAGAAGCGACTGAAGGAAGTGGTGCCCCTTGCGTCGACCGGAAGAACGCTGATCATGGACGAAGAGGACAGTCGGTACGTTCAGTTCCTGAAGACTCCGAACGGGCCCGGGCAGAATCCGGAAGGAACAAGGCCAGGCTATCGAAACGATCCAGGCAGTCGCGATCGTCAGGCAAATCTCAGCCATGGTCGCTACACGTGGTGGAACAATGTGCCCGGTGAAGATGTCGCCGTGTGGTCGCCCGGAGTCGATGGAACGTTCCGGCTCTGGCTTTCCTGGGGAGCTCACGGCAGCGGCGTGCATACTCGAGACGCACGCTACATTCTGGACCGCGATGGAGACCTGAGCACCAGATCGGATCAGGAACAACTGGCTGTGGTGGACCAGTATTATCAGGCTGGCATCACAGAAGGCATGACCGAACAGGTGCCACTCTGGAGCGGTCTGCAGGAAACTGGGCCGGTACAGCTGAAGCAGAATTCGAAGATCGTGCTGCGAGGCGGCGACACAGGCACTGGTATCACGGCCGATGTCCTCGTTCTTCAGGAATCCGGCTCTGGAGATACTGGAAGACTTCCAAAGCTGCGAGCCCCCGTGAATGCTCGACAGACATCAGAGCATTTTTCCAAAGTCGCCGCTCGTTATGTTCGCTTCACAACATTTGCCACGAGCGAAAATGACCGCTACGAACCGTGTCTTGATGAACTGGAAGTGTTCGGCCCCACGGCCCCTTCAGAGAACATGGCTCTTGCAAGTCGAGGAGTCACAGCGAGTTCTTCCGGCAATTATTCTGACATCGGAATCCACCAGCTGAAACATATCAACGATGGTCTGTACGGTAACAGTCACAGCTGGATCTCCAATGAACGGGGACGAGGCTGGGTGCAGCTGGAGTTTCCGGACACCGTCGAGATTGATCACATCGAGTGGGCGCGGGATCGAGAAGCAAAGTTCGCAGATCGGCTGCCGGTGAGTTATGAAATCGCTGTCTCCATGGACGGCGAAACGTGGGTCGTCGTTGCCAACAGCCAGGATCGAGTGCCTCTTGAAACTCCATGGGATCCAGTGCAGGCATTGCTTCGGGATGCACCGTCTCAGTCGGCCGGCGATGTGGAAGCGCTGGCGAACGAACTGGCTCAGCTGAAGAAGACTCAGGCCGAACTTGTCGCGCCTCGCATGGTGTTCGCAGGCGTGTTTCATGCTCCAGATCAGACGTTTCTTCTGCGACGAGGTGACCCGGAACAGAAGGTCTCGGAAACGAAGCCCACGCTGCCGGCCGTGTTCCAGCCTGGTTCGGCGGTCGAGTCACGGACAGAGGCTCGCTCACCGTCAAACGCGATGTCGCCGGAACTGGCAGACGAGCAGACTCGCCGGAAGCAGCTTGCTGACTGGCTGTCGTCGCCATCCAATCCGCTGACGGCAAGAGTCTTCGTGAATCGACTTTGGCAGCATCACTTTGGTCGAGGCATTGTGGAAACTCCGAACGACTTTGGGATCAACGGAGATTCGCCGTCTCATCCTGAGCTGCTCGACTGGCTGTCGGCGGAGTTCATCCGAAGCGGATGGTCGATCAAGCATCTGCATCGGCTGATGATGAATTCATCCACGTATCGTCAGTCGGCCGCGATTCGCTCGCAGGCAGTTGCTGTGGATGGCAACAATGAATGGCTCTGGAGGTTTGCATCGCGACGTCTGGAGAGTGAAGCAATTCGCGACAGCCTGCTGTTCGTCACCGGAGAATTGAATCTGAAAGCCGGCGGACCGGGCTTTAGCTTCTTCAGGGCCAAAGGTGGGCTCGATGGTTTTCCGCCGGTTGAAGAGTTCACCGAGGAAGAACTTCGTCGCATGATCTACGCTCATCATGTCCGCATGGAGCCTGTTCCCGTCTTCGGCGCATTTGACTGCCCGGATGCAGGACAGTCGATGCCGAAACGCAGCCGATCAACCACCGCACTGCAGGCTCTGAATCTGTTCAACAGTCCGTTTGTGATCCAGAGAGCCGAGAAACTGGAACAGCGAGCTTTGCGTGAGGCCGGTGAGGATACGAAGCAGCAGCTGACGTTTGTTTATCGAGTCGCCCTGGGTCGTGTCCCTTCGGAGAATGAAGTCGCGGTGCTGAGTGATGCAGCGAGGCAAATACGGACTCGCCGTGGTCTGCCGGTCGTTGTTGAACAGCAATGAGTTTCTGTTTTTGCCATAAACGTCGCTGACAAATACACCGCCACCCGGGTTCACCCCGGTGGAACCAGGTTTTTGCACTACCCCGGCGTCCACTGCCAAGCGAACTCCGCCGACCAGCAAGCGCGTGACTCAAACACAAAAAGCGAAGCGCAACAGCCGGACCGTAACCAATCACCACCCGATTTCCTTCGGCCACGCTGGGTAGTGCAGAAACCGTGGACCCACCTGGATGAACCAGGTGGCGGAGGAGGGCAGCAGTGCTTCGCCACTGGGTTTCAAGCCCGGTGGACAAAGGTTTTTGCACTACTACGCCATCCACTGCCAAGCGAACTCCGCCAACCAGCAAGCACGGTTCCTCAAACGCCAAGAAGCGAAGCGCACCTGCCAAACGGTGACCAATCACCACCTGAATTCCTTCTGCCGCGCCCGGTAGTGCAGAAACCGTGGACCCACCTGGATGAACCAGGTGGCGGAGGATCTTCTGGTGTTTTCGGCGTCAAATGCGGCCGAAAGACTGTTCGAATGTCTCCACTCAATGCGCTTTTGGCAGAAATTTCGGGCATTTTTGCCCAAATGTTGACATGGATCGGTGAGCAAAATACGCTCCCTTACTTCTGTTTTACTTCTTTCCTGGAGTGATGTGATGAGCCTGCGTAGTGGAAGATTCCGTAAGTCAGGGTTCACCCTGATCGAACTGCTGGTGGTAATTGCAATTATCGCCATTCTTGTGGCCCTCCTGCTTCCTGCCGTACAGCAGGCTCGCGAGGCGGCACGCCGAACTCAGTGCAAGAACAACCTGCATCAGCTGGGGATTGCCCTGCACAATTACCACGATACCTACAGCAAGTTCCCGCCGGGCTCATTCTGGAACAACGTCAACGGTGGTCGAACCTATCAGCAGGGAAGCCTGCTGACTCATCTGCTCCCATTCGTTGAGCAGTCGAATATGTACCAGCAGATTCCGTTTAACAATCCTCCGGCGTCGTCGCTGAACGTCAATGATGCAACATTGCCCGACGGTCGGCTGATGCGTCAGGTGTTCTTTGTTCCAGGCTACGTGTGCCCTTCTGACACTGCCGGCCATAACTTCAATAACCGTTCAACCGTCCAGAACTACGCAGGAAGCAAGGGCGCTTCAAACGCAGGAAGTCCAACCGGCGGAAATCCAAATCAGTCTCCCACCTGTCCGGACAAGTATCTCGGCTTCATCATGGGAAATACCAATTCCAGCGGCGTGTCCGGCCCGTTCCATCGCAACGGCCGAAGTGACGCGATGAAGGACTGCACCGACGGATTGTCGAACACAATCTACATTGGCGAAGTTCGTCCTGAATGCAGCAACCACATGCGACAGGGATGGCTGGAAGCCAACAACGGTCAGGGCATGGCGTCAACGCTGTATCCGATCAACCTGAATACCTGTGTGGAAACCGCAAATACCGGATGCAACTGGGTCAACAACTGGACCGATGAATTCGGCTTCCGATCACGCCACACTGGCGGTGCTCAGTTCCTGCTGGGTGACGGTGCAGTTCGATTCATCTCAGAAAACATCGACCACACAACCTATAACCGACTGGGAGCCAAGGCCGACGGTCAGGTTGTCACCGTTCCTGGCGAGTAATTCACTCGAGTCTGTCGCAACGTGCGGACCCCTGCTCTTTTGGGCAGGGGTCTTTTTGATCCATTGACTACAAATCACTCAGAGATGGAACCTGCAATGTCTCGCTGTTCTCTTCTGGCCCTTTGTTTGTTTGTTCTGACGGTCGGTTGTTCCAAAGGCGATCGACCAACGATTGCGAAAGCCTCCGGCATCGTCACTCTCGACGGAAATCCGGTGGATGGTGCGACCGTCACATTTGAGCCTGTCAATGGCGGACGCCCCTGTTTCGGAACGACCGATCTGGAAGGCCGATTTGCCATTACCAGTTACGAAGAAGGTGATGGTGCCCCAGTTGGTGACCATTACGTTTCAGTGATCAAGATCACGGGACCGGGAGCTGCAGCTCCTGCTGCGGCTGACAGTGCTATGAGTCTGTCCGATATCGCTCCTCCAGGGTCCGACAAGGACAAGGCGGAAGACCCGGACAAGGGAACGGTGTACCTCGTGCCACGAAAGTACATCAATGCAAAAACCTCCGGTCTGAAGGTCACCGTTCCGGACGGTGGAAGCACCACTTTGGACATCAAACTGTCGGTTCGCTAAGCAGAAAAACACTCAGCAAAACTCGGAAACCGACGATCCCCGTGCGGGAGTCTCCGGAATCAGACCGGGATTGCCGAATTTGGCTGAATTGACTAACCTCGCTCCTATGGAGCGGCATCAAAACGCCGACGAACCGTCGGCGTTTTTTGTTGCCGAGTGTAAGTCCACGGAAGGACTGTCAGTGAAGCTTCTTCAGCGATACATCTTTGGCGAGCTTGTCCGGGTCTTCAGCCTTCTGGTTGTTGTCCTGACGATCATGCTTGTCTTTGTAGGACTGTTTCGCGAAGCGACCGAACGCGGCCTGGGCATGGTGCAGATCCTTCAGATCATGCCGTTCGTCGTCCCCAGCATGCTGCCTTTTACGATTCCCGCGACTCTGCTTCTGGCCGTGTGCGTGGTGTATGGTCGTATCTCAGGCGACCTCGAAGTGATTGCAGCCAAGGCTGCCGGTGTCAGCGCCAATCAGCTGCTGGCGCCTGCGTTCCTGCTGGGCGCGATTCTGACAGTGGGTTCGTTTGGTCTGACGAACTTTGCCATTCCCTGGGCCGTCGACAACATTGAACGGATCGTGACTCAGGCGATTGAAGACATCTTTCTTGATGTCCTGACCAGCCAGCACCATTACAGTGATGCGAACAAAGGCTACTCGATTACCGTCCATGATGTTCGCAACCGAACGCTGATTGATGCCATGTTCCAGTATCGCTCATCCAATCATCAGCAGATCAGTGTTCGTGCCAGGGAAGCAAGGATTCGTTTCGATCTCGAACGCAAAGAGATTCGACTCAGTTTGAAGGATGCTCAGGGATCACGGGCAGGGAGCGATTCCGAGGCGGAACTGGGACGCACCGAATTGTCGTTCCCGCTGCCGGAACAGATTGGCAAAGCCAAAGCCCGCCACCTCACCCTGTCGACACTCACCACGCGAATCGCGGAATCGATTGAGCTTCAGAAGACAAGAGATGTGCAGGTGAATCAGGAAGCCATTGCCATGCTTCTCACCGGCGATTTCTCCGAGCTCACGGGGTCATCCATGGCCAGGCTGATGCACGAGAAGAAGAAAGCTCTCGAAGACGAACGACGGTTTCGGGCAGAAATTCACAGTCGCTTTTCAATGTCTGCGAGCTGCCTGTTTTTCGCCTTTGTGGGCGGTCCGTTTTCGATGTTCCAGGCTCGGCGGCAGTTCATCACCAGCTTCATCATGTGCTTCCTTCCCATCCTGCTGGTTTACTATCCCGTTATGTTCCTCATGATGAATCTGTCGAAGAATGGAACGGTTGATCCGTGGTGGGCAATGTGGATCCCGAATCTGATTCTTGGCGTCGCCGGGATGATCGTCCTGCGAAAAGTCGTGCAGCACTGACCACGCGATGCCCTCCTCCGCCACCTGGTTCATCCAGGTGGGTCCACGGTTTCTGCACTACCCAGCGTGGCCGAAGGAAGTCAGGTGGTGATTGGTTACGGTCCGGCTGTTGCGCTTCGCTTTTTGTTATTTGAGTAACCCTGCTTGCTGGTTGGCGGAGTTCGCTTGGCAGTGGATGCCGTGGTAGTGCAAAAACCTGTGTCCACCGGGGTGAACCCGGTGGCGATGTATTAGGAACCGGCCCGCCGAAATGCTCGCCGATATTCGCCAGGGGCCATCCCGGTTGCACTTCGAAACTGCCGACTGAAAGCAGCCTGATCATAGAAGCCGCATCCCAGCGCGATGGAGAGCAGCGGTTCATCGGTCGTCCGCAGTGTCTGAGCGGCTTTTTCAATGCGAGCCTTTGTCAGGATCTGGCGCGGGGTCAGCCCGGTGATTCGCCGAACTCGACGTTCAAACTGACTCCACGAAAGGCCGCTGCTCTTCGCAAGCTGCTCAATCCTCAGAGGCTTGCTGCAATCACGATGCAGCGTTTCCAGAACGCCCGCCAGAGTTCCAAGTTCCGCACCGCGCGATGCTGGGGTATCCAGGTCACGCGAAATCCCGGCGAGGGCAACGATTTCGCCGGCGGCCGATCGGACCGCGACCTTCTGAGACACAAACCATCCGACGCCACCGTCCGGCTGAGTGATCATTTCGAGCCGGTCACGCAGAGTCGTTCCTTTGGCAAACACTTCATCATCCTGCTGCTCGTACCCGGCTGCCAGCACGGCCGGAAAGATCTCCGTCGCAGTACGACCAAGCAGTTGAGTTCGATGCTGAAATCCGGCCCGCTGAACAAACGCATCATTCGCCGCCACATAGCGCCGTGAACGGTCTTTCACACAGAACAGAATGTCTCCGATCGTATCAAACAGCGTTTCCATCACATCCAGTCCCGGCGCCGATCGAAAAATCTGCTCACGCTGACTGGGAAGGCGTTTGGAGGGGGAGCGTATGGCCATTGGAAAATCTCATTGTGACAGTGGATCACGACCGACCGCACCATCGTACCGTTTTGTATTTTTTCCGCATCGGCAATTCAGAATAACGCCACGATTCTTTCAGCAAACTGTCGTACGCTTCCTCATGAAATTTCCCACGCCAGCTTACGACACCCGCCCTCACTGCGATCGACTCTGAATGAGACTCGAAAAGGAAATTCCTGTGGCTTTGGTCAGTGAAAATGAAGTCAGTCAGCGTGCCATTGCTCTTGCCGAGCGACTTCTTTCGACAGCGCTTGGTCAGCAGTCGGTGACAGAGCGCAAAGATGCGGCCCGGCTGGCTCGTATGATGAACGACCCGGCTGGAAAAGCCTTTACGTTTGCGATGGTGGATGAAGTGTTCCGCAGCCATAACGATGCTGTTGTGGCTGCGCGATGGCGAGGATTGCTGAAGTCGTTCGGCGTTCCCCGTTATCTGTCGCCCATCGATCGTCTGCTGATGCAGGCGGGTGCTGTGGCCAGCCGACTGATTCCCGAAACCGTCATGCCTGCTGTGGCCGATCGGATGCGGGCCGACAGTGCGCGTGTCATCCTGTCCGGAGAAAAGGACGATATGAATCAGTACCTGAATCGTCGAGCGGCAGAAGGATTCCGGATCAACCTGAATCATCTTGGCGAGGCGGTTCTGGGCGAACAGGAAGCTGAGCATCGTCTGTCAGCAGTGCTCGATCATCTGTCCAATCCCGCGGTGAACTACATCTCCGTCAAGATCTCGGCAATCTTCAGCCAGATCAGTCTGGTGGCCTGGGACGAAACGCTCGTCGAAATCAAATCACGTCTCAGGACTCTGTACCGCGCGGCATCCCTGCGGGGCAAGTTCGTCAATCTGGACATGGAAGAGTACCGTGACCTGGCACTGACCATCGCGGCCTTTTGTGAAGTTCTTGACGAGCCGGAGTTCCTTGGTTTGTCCGCGGGAATCGTTCTTCAGGCCTACCTGCCTGACTCCGCTGCCGCTCAGAAACAGCTGACCGAATGGGCAAAGCGTCGCGTCTCCAACGGCGGGACTCGCATCAAGATTCGGCTCGTAAAGGGTGCTAATCTGGCGATGGAAGCGGTGGAGGCGGAGCTGCATGGCTGGCATCAGGCTCCATATATGACCAAGGCAGATACGGATGCCAATTTCCGCCGGCTGCTGGAATATGGCTGTCGTCCCGAAAATATCGCGGCGGTTCGTCTGGGCGTTGCCAGCCACAATCTTTTCGACGTCGCGCTGGCGCTGACACTGCGCGAAATGAATGGCGTTCAGGACTTTGTTGAAATCGAAATGCTCGAAGGAATGGCGAACCACCAGGCGCGCGCTGTTCGCGATACGGCAGGCAGTCTGTTGCTGTATGCTCCGGCTGTCCGAAAAGACGACTTCCTGAGCGCCATGGCGTACCTCGTGCGCCGACTTGACGAGAACACGGCGGCGGACAACTTCCTGCGTGAGATGTTCGCGATGAGGCCTGGATCTGCGGAATGGGAACGTCAGCGGGCTCGCTTCGTGCAGGGCTGGAATGATCGCGTCACGGTCTCCGATGAATCGCGCCGAAGATTTCCGGCGGTTCAGCCATCCGCATCGGAACGGTTTCTGAACGAACCGGACTCTGACTGGACGCAGCCACAAGTCCGAACCGCGCTCAATGCGGCATGGCAAACATGGAAGCCCGAGATTCTGCCGGAGCTTCCGGAACTGGATGCGATGCTGAAGACAGCCGCGTCCGCTCAAACAGCCTGGGAATCACTCGGTGTCGCCGGCCGCGCAAGAATCCTGAACCGCGCGGCGGACCTGATGAGCAGCCAGCGATTCACGGCCATCGCCTGTCTGCGAGCGGATGGCAAGAAGGCCATCAACGATGCGGACGGAGAAGTTTCAGAGGCCATCGACTTCGCCCGGTACTATGCACGAACAGCCCAGACTCCGGCCGGCGTGAAGGCTCAGGCGCTGGGGATCGTGGCTGTGATTTCGCCGTGGAACTTTCCGTATGCCATTCCAGGTGGCGGAGTGATGGCGGCACTCATGGCAGGAAACAGCGTCATCCTGAAACCGGCTCGAGCCACCTCTCAGATCGCATGGCTGCTCGTCAATCAACTCTGGGCGGCCGGCGTTCCTCGGGAGGTCCTGCACTACTTCCCGTGCAATGGCGAGACCGGACGGAAGATGATCACAGATCCGCGAGTCAGCTGCGTGGTTCTGACCGGCGGTTATGAAACGGCTCAGAAGTTTCAAACATGGAGACCGTCTCTGCCACTGATGGCGGAAACGAGCGGCAAGAATTCACTGATCATTACTGCACAGGCGGATCGAGAACTTGCGATCAAGGATCTTGTTCGTTCGGCATTCGGGCATTCGGGCCAGAAGTGCAGCGCAGCCAGTCTCGCAATTCTTGAAGCGGAAGTATACGACGATCCCATGTTCCGCCGACAGTTGCGTGATGCTGCCGCGAGTCTGCATGTGGGACCGGCTTCTGATCCGCGCAGTATCATCACTCCGCTTGTGATCGAGCCCGGAAGTGATCTTCAGAAAGCGCTCACAACGCTGGAAGAAGGAGAAGAATGGCTCCTGGAGCCTCGACAATACGCCAATGACCCGTGGTCATGGACGCCGGGTATCCGTCTGGGAGTTAAGCCGGGATCATGGTTCCATCTGACGGAGTGCTTTGGTCCGGTGCTTGGACTGATGCGCGCCAGTTCTCTGCCGGAAGCTGTCGAATGGCAGAACGCGACGGATTACGGACTCACCGCAGGTCTGCATTCGCTGGATCCGGACGAGATTGACTGGTGGAAAGAACGAGCACTCGCCGGCAACCTTTATGTGAATCGTCCGATCACCGGCGCGATCGTGCAGCGACAGCCATTCGGCGGATGGAAGAAATCCTGTATTGGTCCGGGTGCCAAGGCAGGCGGACCGAACTATGTGCTCAGTCTTTGTCGACTCTCCGATGAAAGCCAGCGTCCCAATGACTATGACCAGGTCTGGAAGGAACACTTTGCTGTGGGACATGACCCATCGGGGCTGAGGTGCGAGTCGAATGTGTTCCGCTATCGACCGTGTCGCGGAGTCATCTTGCGACTGGCCACACGAGACCAGTTGATCATCGATCGTGCTCAGCTGGCGGCGAAGGTCACAGGAACACGATTGATCCTGAGTATTGCAGCAGAAGAGAGCGACGACCAATTGATCGCTCGGCTTCCGGCACTCGCGGGGCAGGCTGAGTTTCTTCGGACAGTGGCGGTCCCGGGAGACTCACTGCTGCAAGCGGCCTACAACGCAGGACTGAACTGGATCAACGCTCCGGTGATGGCGAACGGCAGGATTGAACTTGCACGATGGATGCGGGAACAGAGCGTCTCGGAAACTCGACACCGCTATGGACAGTTGCCGGATGTGAGTGTGAGGAAACGGGTTTAGGGGAGGGCCGCGTCGGAGACACGGAGCACGATGGTTCCCGCGTCGGAGACACGGGCTACGGTTTGAGGGTTCCCGCGTCGGAGACACGGGCCACGATGGGCACGTGGCTACGATGGGCGCAAAAAAAGAAAAGTCCACGGTGGAACCGTGGACTTTTGAATGTTGTGTGCCGGACCAGTGAGCCTTAGTTGGCTTCGACCGGTACGATGTTGATGCGTCGGCCAGCCTGATCGAAGGAAACCGTTCCGTCAACCAGAGCAAACAGGGTGAAGTCCCTGCCCATGCCGACATTGCGGCCAGCGTGCCACTTTGTGCCACACTGACGAGCCAGAATATTTCCTGCGACGACAGCTTCACCACCGAATCGCTTGATCCCGCGGCGTTTCGCCTGAGAATCGCGACCGTTACGGCTGGAACCCTGTCCCTTCTTATGAGCCATGACACCTGCTCCAGTACTTTGCCGCAACTGTATTTGCGACAACATCTTATGTGAACTACGCTGCCGGAACAGCGTCGGGCAACCAGCCCGAGTAAGACAAATTTCACGCAAAAAGCGTTTTTTGGGGAACCGCGAAGTCTGACGGTTTGCAGAGAATTTTCAAGAGTCTTCTGAGTTCTCCCTCAGAATTCTCTGCCTCGCCCCAGGATCCCTCGCCGGATTTCGGCAAATACTCACCAGCAATCCGTCTCCAAATCCACCATGACCAGCAAAAGTCAGGGAGAATGGAGAGTCAGCTATCGGTTTTCGGCATTGTCGGTCGCGGAGCTTCGCAGATTTCGGAGCACAGTGTCTGCTCCGGGAACTTCCACCTGGACCTTTCGAGGAACGTAAATCCAGGCTGGATAACGGACTCGAACTTTGCCATCTCCGTCTGGATCCGCGTCCGCCACGAGGTCGGCCTGGATTTGCAGGTCGCTCAGATTCACAGTTCCTTCATCGATGAACCGGAATTCCATTTCATCCTGAAGATACTGGTCGCCAGGCCGGGCAAAACGCTGCACGATCACCTTTTCCTGAAGCTGATTGCTTCCGTCTTCGGCTCGAATCATGCGATAGGCGTTTGTGAAACCAGACATCTGCACGGAAAAGAAGTCGGCAGAGTCATCCACATTTCGCCAGACCGCAACCCCGTAGACAGCCTTGTCGGTCGCGTCGGGGTCTGAGGATGGGACTGGTTCCCCAATTTCCTGGACGGCTTCCACGCTGTTCAGAAGTTTCTTCCCGGCAGCTCGGCGGCCCATTTCACGCTCAAAAACCGAATTCTGGATGGTGACGTTGATCTCGTCCTGCCACTCACGAACAAGAGAACCGTCCTTATTTTCGGCTCGCAGAGTGAACCGAGGCATTTGCAGCGGCATGGTGGTTTCCGGATCCAGCACATTGGACGGATCATTGTCCGGGTCGACCAGTTTTCGCTCCAGCTCTGCTTTTTCTGCGCCGGCCAGTTCCGTGTAATCTCTGCGAATCACTCGGTAAACCATGTAACGAACGATCTCGCTCTTCTTTTCTCCGGACGGATCGGTCCACGTTAACTTCATCAGCCGCAAGGGCTTAAACTGGACTTCTGCGATCCACAGTGCCGGATATCCTGGCCCAAGAAGAGGCTCTTCGATAGCTCGAGCCTTTCTGGTTCCCAACATCTCATCGACCGACATCGCGATCGAACTGGTGCGAGCAAATCCTTCGTTCAGAGGAGCTCGGACAACCTGAGCCTGAACAGAACCAGCCAGAGTCAGCATTCCGACGATGGCTGCAAGTTGAATTCTTCCACGAAGTTGAGACATCGAGTCCACCTTCAATGAAACCGCAAATACTAAAGAACGCCTGCGTCCATTCTCTGAAACATCAGACTAACAGACGGCGTAAGTCATTGACTTGAAACAGCTTGTGATCCAAACCCATTGCCGAACGCCGCGCAGGACGGAGGCGCAGGGTCTGAGCGTCACACTTTGCTTGTTATCGGCGGGCATGTACACCAGTTTTTTGCCGCATCCGCCGATTTGTCCCAAATCGCGACGGGATGACGGACTAGATCCGGTTTCCCGTTCCCGTGGGCTCCAAACATCGCGGCTGATTTCGCCGAACGGGCAAGAAACGGCTGGAACTCGTGCGCACAAATCTAAAGTTCCGAATGAGTACCGCTGCGGAGGCGAGATTCCCGCCGAGCCGCAATCAGGAGACCTTCCGGACCAGGGACAGAGCCGCTTCACATTTCAATGCGAGCTGCCCGTTCCTGAATCTGCTCCAGGCTGAAGAAGGCTCCTTCGCCGGCACCAGGACAAGTGTCGCAAACTCGCTGCCATGCTTCCGGAGTCGCCAGGTGTGAATTCCAGAACGGCCAGGTCCGGCATTGAATCGGCCGAGCTGCATACACAGTGCATTTCCGAGTCCGCGGGTCGAAAAACGTACAATCCCCGTTTGCGAACTCAGTCAGCGAAACCCGGCCTCGCACGATGCGAGTATGGAACAGCCGAATTTCGCCGATCGGCTTGTCCAGATACTCAGCGATCTCCAGCAGTTCCTCATCCGAAACCCAAACGGTTCCGGGTGCTCCCGTGCAGCAGTCTCCACACTGAGTACACGTAAATTGCAGGCCTTCTTTGTACCACGGCTGACTTTCAGAGGCAGACTCGGCAGGCACAACTTGTTCATCAGACACGTGAATTCACCTCAAAAACGCAGCGGTGTGGCAAATCAGCACAGTGCAGCGAACAGTACTCTATCACGACAGAATTCAGACGCAGTCCCAAAAATTACTCGACGGCAGGAAAAAACGCGGAGCATGGACCCTGCCGGATGGCGAAAGTCTGCCGGTTGGCGACCTTTTTCCCGGCAGTCGCGACATTATGAGCACTGGGGATCGACGTCGAATCGCAGGCGGAATTCGTGAATTTCCGATTCCGCACGTTGTCAAAGCACCGGATATGCTGTGCAATAATCGCATCTCTGCGCTGCCAGAACGTCTTTCAGTGATTCTCTCGGAGCCTCATGTATGGTCCGCAAATTCCTCCGGATGTCCGCATTCAGTGCCTTACTGTTTGCCGGAAGTTCCCAGGTTCTCGCCCTGAACAATCAGGACAACCTCAACAGTGCACTGGCAGCCTGGCGATCGGGTGACCTCAAGTCTGCTCACGCGCAGCTGACGACACTCATTGATGCAGGATCCAGCGACCCTCGCCTGTATTTCTATCGCGGCATTGTTTCAACACAGCTGGGACAGGACGGCGAAGCAGACTTCCAGAAGGGCGCGGAGCTCGAAGCGGCCACGGGCAATACGTCTTCCGTCAACACCGCGCTGGAGCGAACTCAGGGTGCCCTTCGGACTCGAATTGAGAAGCATCGACGCGAAGCGCGAGCCGCACATAAGCCGGACCCAAAGGCAGTGAAGGCCGCTGCGACGTTCCGTGAAGCTCTGGAAGATCGCCGAGCGGGTGACCTGAAAGCCGCGCTGCAGAAGCTTGAGTCACTGACGGACGGAGGCTCTGACGCGCGATACTATTACATGCATGGTGTCGTGCTTGCTGAACTTGGTGACAAGGAAAAAGCAAAGGCATCATTCGCCGAAGGTTTGAAACGCGAAACGGCTCTTGAGCATGTGACGCTGGTCAACGAACTGCTTAGCTCAGTGCAGGGCGATGTGCGTCAGCTTGTGGAAGACTCTGCGACGATCCAGTCCGGTGACATCCAGATTACTCGCAAGACCAACCGACGATTGCTGCAGGCCCTGGCTGCTCGATCGGAAGATCAGCTGCTTGCTGAATCCAATGCCGCGACAGCAGCTGCGGAACGTCAGGCATTGATGGAGCTGGAAAGTCGTCGTCGCGCTGCGGCCGAAGAGTTTGCAGCAGAACGAGACAAGCCGGAACCAGGCATCGCGGTTGCTCAGATCGATCCACCTGCCGACGCGACAGAGACGACAGATCCGTCGACGAAGCCGGAGATGCCGGCCGATGCGACCGAACAGCCGATGCCGACGGAACCATCAACACCGCCGGCCAATCCTTCGAATCCATTTCTCGGCGGAGCGGCCGTCACTCCTGCTGTCACTCCCTCCGTTACTCCTGGTGCCAGTGCTGCTGCCACGCTTCCGACACCTCCTAAAGCAGATCCGGTCTCCAGTGTTGAAGCCGGTCCGATTGAACTTGCGTATCTTCCTGAGAACGCGGAACTGGTCATTTATGCCCGACCGGCAGACTTGTTCAAAAGTGGCTTTGCATCGCCTCTGACTCAGATGCCTCAGTTTGCCGACGCTCTGGCGAGCATGAAGAATGATATTGGCTTTGACGTCACGGAAATTGAATCTGTCACGGCCGGTGTCGCAAACCTGGTTGCAACAGCAATTCCGCTGATGATGGGCGGAGCCGGCGGTCCTCCAGGAGCACCACCGGATCAGGCCGCGATGATGGCCAAGATGTTTGGCGGCAAGAACTCCGTGTCGGTCCTCCGTACGGTTTCCGATCAGGACATCGTTCCGTTCCTGACAAAGCAGGGAGCCACTCAGAAGACGATCGGTGGTGCGACTGTTTACGTCATGCCATCGCCCAATCCGGACATCCCGGCGATGGCCGTCTACGTTGCCGATGCAAAGACGTTTGTGTTCGCCAGCGAAGACGGTATGGAAGCGACGCTCAAACGTAGCTCCTCCGTGAATCGTGACGAGTTCCAGTTTGTGTCTCGCTCAAGCCACGTCGTGATTGCGTTTGCCAGTCCGTTGCTGGCAGGAATGTCAGGCAGTATTCCTCAGTTGCCTCCGACGACTCCACCACCAGTCCTTCAGCTGGTCGATGCTGTGCGAGGCAAGATTGGCGGAGCTGGCATTTCGCTCTCTGCTGGCAGCGATCTGCAGCTGACAATCAGCAGCAGTCTGACGGAAGAATCTTCAGATGCATCAACCGGATTGACGGGAACGGTCGATTTTGCGAAGCAGGCCGCACCGTTTGCTCTGGCCCAGGCTCCTCCAACGTTCCAGCCGGTTCTGCAGAGAATGGTGGAGAGTCTGGCCGCGTCGTCTGAATCGACGACCTTGAAGCTGACCGCCGAGATTCCATTTGATCTGATCAATGCGATCCAGTCCGATCCAACGATTCTTGGACCGTTCGCAGCTGCTCAGCAGGCCGCTGAAAGAACTCAGTCGAAGAACGATCTGAAACAGGTCGGGCTCGCGATGCACAATTTCTTTGACGTTTACAACCATTTCCCTGCGGTGGACGGCAACGGGGAAAGCGGAGCCGAAGCAAAGGGGCTGAGCTGGCGAGTTCATCTGCTGCCATTTCTGGAGCAGCAGGAGCTTTACAGTCAGTTCCATTTCGATGAACCATGGGATAGTGAGCACAACAAGTCGCTGCTGCCGATGATGCCAGCCACTTTCAAGGTTCCTGGCGTTGATGAGCCGGGCATGACGACAATGCACGTATTCACCGGAGACAAGACACCGTTTCCAGAAGGCAAGGGACTTACATTTCGTGATATCACAGACGGAACCAGCAACACGATCATGGCCGTCATTGCAGGACCGGAGACTGCTCAGCCCTGGACTAAGCCAGGCGGACTTCCATTCAATGAACAGGATCCGTTGAGTGCTCTGGGAACATTGGGGAATGTCCTGAACCTTGTGCTGATGGACGGAGCAGCAGTCTCTCTTCCGACTCCACTGGATCCAGAGACGATCAAGCTGATGATTCAGCCAGCAGATGGCCAGCAAGTGAACTTCCGATAAAGTGTAGAGCGATTGTCCTCAATCGCTTCCCCCACAACTTCCAGCTGGATCTCGCCAGGGATCCCACGACTTTTGCAGAGGACCGGAACGCTGGCGCACACGAATTGTTGGAATTGCTGAGAACCAGGAACCAAATTCTGGCTCCTGTGTCATGAGAGTTGCCGGGGCATGAAAACTCGCTAGAATTCCTGCCCCAACGCACCCGTAGCTCAATTGGATAGAGCGACGGTCTTCGGAACCGTAGGTTTCAGGTTCGACCCCTGACGGGTGCACATCAAAAGCCACAAGTTTCCGTCACGGAACCTTGTGGCTTTTTTCGTTTCCTACCGCGGGTAGCACGCCTGAAGGGCGTGTGCTTTTCAGTTTTCGGTGTTCAGTTTTCAGTGTTCAGTCGTGCGTGAAAACGGGTAGCACGCCTGAAGGGCGTGTGCCGAAGGCGCCGGAAGCTGATGAGTGCACTCGGTATTGCCAGTGGAGGGTGCGCTGGAATTGCACACCGCGTCGGCGACTATTCTTCTGCCTCGATTCTTATGGCCGAACCACAGCGGGGGCACTGATCGTAAGACCGGAGCGTTGACACACTCCGCTCGCCGAGTGAGTTGGTTTGGAGCCGAAAAAAACGGAAGAAATCGAAAGGCAAAACGTCCGTCGTGACCACTGCCTGCGATGATTTTCCGCCACCCATTTTCTGTCGGACATCCGCCACGATGATCAGAGCTCAGGTACGGGCAAAAAAATGTCGGGGCAAAAAGATGATGGAGTGTCTTGTGCTTGATTCGCGTCGATTCGCGTTCATTCGCGGTTCACAAATACGTTCCACACGACCGAAACGCACGTCGATATGACCGGGACACGGTGCGCTGGAATTGCCACGTTGTCCCATCGGCTTCCAACCGCTGCGCGGCACAGGCTTCACCTGTGCTACCCGGTGTAGAGCGATTGTCCTCAATCGCTTTTCAGTGTTCAGTTTTCAGTGTTCAGTCGTACGTGAAAACGGGTAGCACGCCTGAAGGGCGTGTGCCGAAGGCGCCGGAAGCTGATGAGTGCACTCGGTATTGCCAGTGGAGGGTGCGCTGGAATTGCACACCGCGCCTGCGACTATTCTTCTGCCTCGATTCTTCTGCTCCAGCCACAGCGGGGGCACTGATCATGAGACCGGAGCGTTGACACACTGCGCTCGCCTGTTGATTTGGTTTGAGGCCAAAAGAAACGGAAAAAGTCTGTGCTACCCGGTGCATCACCTTTTGATCGTTTTGCGCGAACAGCCCTGTGAATATTGCTTCGAGGTCATTTTTCAGGTTGCAGATGAAAAACTGCGGCCTGAATCAACAGGCCGCAGCGTTCATGGAGGTTGCGGCAAGCCGCAAAGTGCCGCCCGACAAGCGACGATTACAGTGCGCATCCGCAAACTGCCGGCAGAACCGTTCAGGCGGTTACCACCACCAGCGGCTCAGCTTTCGCAATGAGGTGCTGATCCAGTACATCGGCATGAACGGAGTATTGATTCCCGTCATCACTGGATTCACCCAGGCGATCGTATTGGCAACCATCATGGTCGCCGGGATATCTCCCGTGGTTCCCGGCCAGACGATGTCATCGAATTTGTCATGGTCGATGTCGCCCGTCAACCCGTATCGTTCACTGGTCGGAGAGACCGCGATGGAGATGTCTTTGACAAAGACTGCCCCCGTTTTCTTCCAGACGGTCAGCCGACCGTTGTACTCCAGCGCGAGGTCACAATAGATATCATTGGCAGGGTTTGCGGGGTAGGGGGCTCCCTGAAACCTTCCGATGAAACGTCGGTTGATGCTGGCGAGGGGGATGTATCCAAATCCTCCGGCACCTGGAAAGGCAGGGTCAATGACCAGATTCACTTCACCTCCGGATGTCGGGCCACCTGTCCCGCAGTAACCCACCCAGATTTCCGCGCACGATGCAGTCAGCATGGGAGGTCCCACAATGACAGACACATTCTGCAGCGAGGCGATGTCTTCCACGCCATTGCCATCGATGTCGCCAATCATCAGATCCTGGCTGATCGAACTAATGGTTCCATTGACCAGTGTCGAGCCGACGTTCAGCGTGCGAGTAAATGCGGTGGTGACCGTCCAGGTCACGCTGGCCGGAGGAGCCGCCGAATTGAATGGCACACTCCAGGCAATCAGAACATCGTAAATACTTGAGTTCCCAGGCCGCGGCAGACAGATGGTGAGATCATCGCTTTGATTGGACGCCGGCAGCGATGGTCCGCCATTGAAGTTGCCGATTTGTCCTCCCTGAGTCCAGCCGTTCGGTGCACTGTTCAGGACATTGTAGGTCGTGGTGATGAAGTTGGTCCCGGTCGCGTTCGCCGCATTCAGATACCATGAACCTGAGGTCGTCTGCGACAGAAGGTCAGCACGACCGTCTCCGGTGAAATCGCTGAAGTAGACCTGCCGATTGCCCATCATCGACATCCATGAGGCGTTCGTCAGAGTCGTCACAAAGACATTGCCTTTGTTGATCGCGATATACCACTTCTGCATCCCCGACTCGTTCACACCAATCAGCATGTCGAACAGTCGATCACCGTTAAAGTCGCCCTGGATCTGATAGTTGACGGTCTTGCCGACCAGAGGCACGCCCCCACCATAGTCTTCCCAGTTCCATGTTCCATCGGCGTGATACCGTCCGATGGCCCAATGAGGATCAATCACCGTCGTGGAACCACCATAGGCGTTGTATCGGGCACCATCCTGATGCATTCCCAGAGGATCAGACGTTCCGAGATAACGCGGCGCGGCACCACCGGATGTCCTGTTCAGCCAGAAATGCTGCGGTACGGTCGTATTGATCGTGGTACTGCCGCCTCCCTTGTTCACAAGCGTATTAAAGTTCGGCGCTGTGCCGACTGTTCCGGTAGACCAGGAAATGTACCACTGGTTATCAGTCGAATTGCGAACTGCCAGATCGACTCGACCATTGCCGTCGAAGTCACCGGCAACCGTCTGACTGTAGTTGCTCGCCCATGTGCCTACGGCCACTGCAGCCGTTCCGTTTCCGGACAGGTACTGCCATGTGCCGGACTGTCTTCTGGCAATGATGTCGGCTCGCCCATCACCATCGAAGTCACCAGTCTGAAAATCACGCCAGTAGAGATCAACACCGTTTGGATCTGCATGCCGCCAGGACGCCCAGTTGGTCACGGTGGCCAGAGCATTCGGTGCGTTGGTTGAGAACTTGACCCACTGCCCGTCGCGTGATCCGTCACTGTTTCGAGCATACAGCTGCCTGACTGCCAGGTCAGATTTCCCATCGCCGTTGAAGTCACCGACGACAGCGTTGGCCCAGGTTGTCTCGGAATTGTGCGCACTGGATCCGTACAGCCACCAGGTGTTTCCGGCGACGCCCACAACACCGCGGTTACCGCCGACTCCGCGGCCGATGTACCAGTTATCAACCGTTCCAAGCTGGTTAACCTGCCTCCCAATCAGATCGGCGCGAACTTTTCCGTCCGCATCCACGCCGTCAAAATTGCCCACCATCACATCACGCCATTCAACGCCCGTATTCCATGTTCCCCACAGAGTTCGAGGCAGGAACCCGGAACCGGTGGAGTTCGTTTCCCACAGGTACCATTCACCGGTCTCGCGAACTCGTCCAAGCAGGTCGGCACGGCCGTCTCCGGTAAAGTCAGCGATCTGCTGGTCCCCCCATGTCCACGGCGTTGATGTCATTGGAGTCCCTGACCAGACCGGAACACTGTTGTCCCAGGGAGTGTTCGAGCCACCGGAAACAGGAGCAAAGGAGAAATTGTCCAGTCCGTCGTTCTTCCCAACCCACAACTGAGCATTCTGGCTCTGATTTGCGACTCCCGTCGTCTGAGCAAAGATGTCCTGATCACCGTCAGCGTCTACGTCACCAAGACCGACGAAATCCCACTGACCAGTGGGCATGTAAGGAGGCATCGGCATTCCAGGGCTCATCATGACCCGCTGCGGCAAAGTGGCTCCGGGCTGAACCGCAAACATCCCTGCAGTGCCACCGCTGTACTTGAAGGCAAGAACATTACCGCCTGGCCCCATTGTCGACAGAGTGCCGTTGATACCCGGGTTCGGCACAATTCCTTCCGTCACGTATCGATCATCAACGGACGATGGCTCGTTTCAAGAAGCGGCGGCCCGTTTCTCAGTCTGCTTTCCATCGACCCGACAACGGGACAGGAGTCTGAAGTCGAGGCTGGTCCGGGAGAGTCTCAGTTTATCCTGATCTCCGAAAACGGGGGGCCGAACGGTAAAGCCATTCTGATGACATCGGGTCCTCAGAGTCTTCAGGTCTTCGCGACGGACGGAACTGTGGCGGGAACAAAGGACCTCCAGACAGTCATCAGTTCGCAGCCTTACAGTCGGTACAGGGAAACGAACGGGGTTTACCTGGCTGGAACACAAACAGCCGTCGTGAACTGGGCAGGTGCTGCGGTCTGGCGATTCAATTTCGCCAATGGTCAGGTCGAGCAAATCATCAACAGCAATCCCTATGGCCATGACATCATCAATGGCCTGGTCGGGCGTGGCGACAAGGCCTGGTTCTTTGCACTGGAACCCAGCGGCCTCTATGGCCTCTATAGTACCACCGGAAACGGGGCGACCCATCATACGGACTTCCTGGAACCGTTTGAGATACAGGTCACGGGAAACACGTCTTCGACATGGGTCCTGGATGATTCCGATGTTTCCGCTGTGCCCGGCTATACCCATGAACTCTATCGCTTAGGTACGGAACTGCCAGACCCGGCTGCCGGTCCGGCAAGTGTGTCGGCGCAGTTTGTAACAGATACCTCTGACCGCAAGATCCATGTGACATGGTCTCCTGTTCCCGGAGCTGTCGAGTATCAGGTGAAAGTGACCGGCTGGGATGAAAGTGGGTCTTCAACTCTGGGATGGCAGACGCTGCGTGCAGGGACGACAGTCTCCGGCGCGACGTCGGCAGATTTCCAGCTGAATGATCTTCGGTACTATGGCTGGCATTCAGTGCATGTCAGAGCCATCAGTTCCAGTGGAGCGGCAGGTGTCTGGTCTTCGACGAAACTTGCCATTGCTGAAGACTTGCCGAAGCCACATTATGGACAATTCCTGAAGCGTTACTCTCAGCTGGAATTTGGGTTTGTCGGATCAGAATACCGTTGGCAGTTTTTGACGGTTGAAGTGCGAAACTCGGCTGATCAGTCTGTTGTTTACAGTGCGCCATCCTATGCTGGATTTCGGATCGCGTTCGGAGGTTCGCCATTTCCTGGCTCAACCAGCCCCTATTACTATGCCCATACACTGCCCTCCCTGCCTGACGGCGATTACACGGTCACTTTCCGGCAGCAGTACATCGATCCGAATCCTCTGACGGAAGACCTCTCACTGCCCGTTCGCGAAGTGTCACTTCCGCTTTCGCTGCGTAACGGTGACATTGCCCGCTATCCGGAAACACTGCATGTGGACTCCGCCCGAAACCCCGTTCAGTTTTCGTGGAGCGGTTCGCTGCAAGTGAACGACGAAGGGTTCCGGTTGTGGGTGAGCGATCTGACTCGCGGTGTGGCTCGAGTGATCGACGAATATGTGAAGGGGAACTTCATTGACAGGTTCCTTCCCAACGGACGGTATCGTGCTTTCATCGGCCTGAAAGATCCGGCAACCGGCAAGACGGTATGGAGCCCTGCAACGGAGTTCACCGTCGCCGCGACTGCTCCTGCGTTCATCAGCCCTGTGGCTCAAAGCACCATAAAACATCCGGTGTTTCACTGGTCCGGAAATACCAAAGGAACGTATGAAGTCTGGCTGACTGACCAGACGACGGGAAAACGAGTTCTGTCCGAACGTGTTTCCGGACTGGCGTCATGGTCTCCGGCGACGCAACTGCCGGCCGGGCGTTACGCAATCTGGGTGAGAGAACTGGTGACTGATGAGGTCGCTTCAGGCTGGTCTGCTCGCCATGTCTTTGTTCAACTCGAGCCAGCGCTGGAAATCACCGGTGGACTGAATCCCGGCCTGGATCAGCGACCTGTGATCACGTGGGAAAAAAGAACCAACGCTGCGTACTATGAAATCTGGATCAACAAAGCGGGCACACCGGGAGCCGTCTATTTCCTGTCACGGTTGACGACAACAAGTCATCGCCTGATCCAGCCAATCGGCAACGGCACATTCACGGTCTGGGTCCGGGCGGTGCTGAAGGACGGACGCAGTACCGCCTGGGGAACCGGCGCGGCAATGACCATCGGCGCGACAGTCGTTGTGACGTCGAACGGAAATGAACTCTCGTGGACAGACGTCGAATCAGCCACTCAGTACGAACTGTGGGTGAACTACGAAGGCGGTTCTCAGGCGAAGAAGGCTCGAATCCTGCAGAATGCAAATCTCAAAGTGACCTCGTTCCAGCTGCCGACAACTCTGCCCAAAGGTTTGTACCGTGCATGGGTGCGTGCGATTCGAGTGGACGGCAGGAATGTGTATCAGGGGCCGTGGAGCGCAGCGTCGGAATTCGTGATCACGTGACAGGGGCGCGGGTTCTTAGTTCTTAGTTCTTAGTTCTTAGTTCTTAGTTCTGGGCTCTATGGGGTGGTCGGAAAGTTTTTGGTTTCGATCGTCCATTTGTCAGTGAGTTTCAGCCGGCTGTTTTCACCTGCGAACATGCCGGCGGACTCCTGATTTCCTTTGAGCTGCCAGTCGAGCCAGGCGAGCGCAACCGGGGAATATTCGCCGCCGTGGGGATGGCGATACGTGCCTCCGTGGCCGACGTCCAGGTTGGTCATCGCGATAGGAACATGATCGACTCGGGAGTAATCATCCATCGCATTCTTGTAGGCGATATCAGAGGGACCGCCCATAATGTAGAGGACCGGGCCATGGAATTTCTTCAGGTCATCCTTCGTGAGTTTGGGCATGGCGGCCATCTGGGACGGCGCTGGCAGGACGCCACTGTTGCAGACGACAGTTGTGGTAATCCGCGGATCGTTTGAGATCTCAATCGCCTGAAGCCCACCGCACGACATTCCCATCGCGGCAACCTTTGTCGTATCGATCCTGCCGAAATAAACGCTGTCGGCTTTCGCGTTCTCTGCAATGATCCAGTCGAGCGCTGTCAGCAGCTGTGAAGACGCGGTGCGTTCCCTCGAGGCGTCCGTTCGCTGTTCGATCTCTTTCAGCAGACCGATACCCAGGACGATGTACCCGTGCGAGGCAATTTCATTGAGGAAGTTCTTGTGTTCTTCCGTCGTGTTCGCACACGCTCCGTTCCCCCACAATAGCACCGGCAGCTTTCGTTCGCTGCCAAACGGCGAAAGGTCCTGCGGTCGGTAAATCGTCATACCGGCAAGTGTCGAGGACTCTGTGACGATCGCGGAGTATGGACCTTGCCCGCCATCTTCCACCCGGACTTCCGTCGGCGATTTCTCCGTGGCCGTATTCGTGCTCGGCGTGTTCGAGGATTCGAAGCGCTTGGCCGTGGCTTTCTCATTGGCAACGTCTCCGACTTTCCGTGAAAAGCGGATGGAATCGCCTTCGATCTGCCCTTCGTAGTCGATGCGAATCTCATTGTCACCGAATTTCAGGTTCTCAACAAAGCGGACCACGCTTCCATCCGATGTGACTTCCTGAAATTCGACGTTCCGCGAACGACCGTCGAGCACGGCTTCTGCCGTGGCAGACAATCCACCGTCCCTGCGATGGAACGTTATGACGTAACTCTGCAGACCAATTTGAGTCTCAAAGTCGACTTTCCACGTGCCTGCGAGTTTGTCTTCGGGCTGAAACAGCAATGGAGCAAACTCCCTGAGGCTGCGGCGCCATGTCTGCCATTCATGCGCGGTTTCGGGTGAAAGATAATACTGAGCATTGATGCCCATCTCCCTGAGCTGCTTCACGGAATCCGCCGGGTCGCCGCCTCGACGCGTCCGTCCCTCGCCGACTTCCTTGCTGCCATAGCTCACGAAAACCAGCTTCACTTTGTCTTTGAAGCCTTCCGTCTTCTCGGCATCGTCCTTTCCGATCGTCGCGCCGCTGAAGAGGCCGATGTGTGAGAACTTGTCGAGATGGCGAAGAGTGATCAGACGAGTTTCCATGCTGCCCATCGACAACCCGGCCATCGCCCGATTCGGCTGGTCTGTCAGCGTTCGGAAATTGGAATCGATATACGGGACAAGTTCGTCAACCAGCACCTTCTCAAAGTGACTGATGTCGAACTCACGCATTCCGCCCATGCGAGTTTCATTGGTCATGCCGTACGTCATCACGATGATGAAGGGCTTTGATTTGCTCTCCGCGATCAGGTTATCCATGATCAGCCCGGCATGCCCCTGAACGCTCCAGCCATATTCGTTTTCGCCCCAGCCATGCTGCAGGTACAGGACCGGATAACGAGTGTTGTGATCGCTGTCGTATCCCGGAGGCGTGTAGACGAACGCACGACGTTCTGATTGTGTGCTGTCCGAGTGAAAGTAGATCTCCCGCACCTGTCCATGCGGAACATTCTTCAGAGCATAGAAGTCGGCATCAGGAGCCGGAATCTCAATCCCACTGCCCCAGCGCATGGCACCAAAGTAGTAACGACTGCTGGGATCAGGCACATGAACGCCGTCGATCACGAGCTCATAATAATGGAAGCCGACATCCAGCGGGCGGGAGTAGCCAGTCCAGACTCCATCGTCGCCTTTGACAAATTCTGTGCTGTCCCGAAACGTGGTCGCAACACTCTTCGCGTCCGGCGCGGAGATTCGAAAACGGATTCGTCCCTGTGAGTTCACCTGAGGATCCGTTTTGCCTGGCTGATTCGTCGACGCCGGTTTGAAGTCATCGATAATGCCGTCCGGAGTTTTCTGTGACGAAGACGGAGCCGTTTCGGTTTGTGGTTTGCCGGGTTGTGGCTTCTCCGGAGAATCTGGCTTTGGCTCCGACGTGGCTGCCTTCTGGCTCAGTGCGGCTTTGGTGGCTTCATCGTTGAAGACCAGTTGAGCGAAGTAATACAGATTGTTACGCCAGTGTGTCGCATCGTGGCCATGACTGTCGACGTTCCAGAGATGAGGAACATCCTTGCTCTTCAGATAGCGCTGAGTCTGCTGGCTGATGTTGATCAGGCCATCTTTGTTGCCACAGGACAGCCAGAGCAGTTTCAGCTGCTGCTTTGCCTTTTCTGCATCAGGAACCAGCTCCTCGGGCTTCTTTGTGTTAGGCGCCGAGGAGAATCCTCCGACCCACGCAAAGGTGTCCAGATGGCCCAGGCCAAAGTTGAGGGACTGTCCGCCTCCCATCGAGAGCCCCGCAACAGCGCGATGCCCGCGATCTGCTTCGACGGAATATCTTGATTCGATGGCCGGAATCACATCGTCCAGAAGATCTCGCTCAAACACGCCAAATGCCGGGGCCGATTCGAAGACGTTGCCTTCGGGCCGGTCATTCTTCTGAGCACGACCGTTTGGCATCACGACAATCATCGGGACGGCCTTTCCATCCGCAATCAGATTGTCGAAGAGCATGTCCGGAGTGGCAAACCGCTGCCATTCTGTTTCATCGCCGCCAATACCGTGCAACAGGTACAGCACAGGGTATTTCTTTTCCGGTGAGTATCCGGGAGGCGTGTAGACGTTCAGCTTTCGAACGGTGCCCACCGTCTTCGACTCGTACTCAATCATCTCCAGCTTGCCGTGCGGGATGTTTTCTCGTCGGGCAACAATGCTGTCATCCGGGTCCGGATAGATCTGTCGGTCATCGGGGCCGAGTACGATCGGGCCTCCAAAACCACCTGGACCTCGACGTCCCTGCGGGCGATTCTGCGGTTCTCGCCCCAGCCGGGATGATTCCTGAGCCGGCTTGTCGGCACCCGCCGGCTTGTCGGCAGCATCAGGCTTCTGATCCTGAGCGTAGGTGATGGTGGATGAAATGAGTACTGCAATGATCAGGAACGGGCGTGGCATTGGAAACTCCTTGATCAGGCGGTGAGATGACTTTGGGGAACGAATTCTGTCAGCGGGCTTTTCGAGAATCCGCAGTTCTTTTCTTGTGTACGAAGGGATTACTGGTCGCGAGTTCCGGAGCCTGTCCGCCAAGCGATTCGGAGAGGCGCTGCAACAAAGACAGCAGTGTGCTGGCTTCTTTGTCGTTGAGGGATTCGATCATCTGGTCACGAACGGACTGGCCGGCATTCCATGCGTCCTGAAACTTCTTCGTCCCCGCACGTGTCAGACTGACCGTGCGCGCTCGTGCATCGGTCGGATGTGCCACACGGGCCACCAATCCCTGCTTCTCGAGCAGAACAAGCATGGCTCGAACGGTGCTGGGATCAGACGGCATGCGGGCCGCGAGTTCTCGCTGAGTCATCGCCTGACCTCGAGAAAGCGTTGCCAGCAGCACAAACTGGTCCGCCGTAATGCCATGCTCCGCAAACACCACGTCTGACCGGCGATGCATGATCAGATACGCAGTCCGCAGCGCCAGAGGAAGCTCGTCCCTGACCGACATTACTCAGTCTCCCGCTCAAGGCAATTCGTGTGTATACGCACGAATTTAGCGACGGTAAACTTTGCGTCAAGTCTGAGTGTGGCTATGTTTGAGGAAGGGTGTAGTCGCGAATGCTTTTCAAGGTAGGTCCTTTCTGCCGGAAAGGACTTTCGCCGAAAGGCGAACCCATGTTCTGGCACGTTCGTCATTCTATCCCGCTCGCCATGAAGCAATCTCATGGCGATGTCGTTTCCACGTTGTGCTTTGAAGAATGTGGCAACTGAAAGGTGCGCTGGTCGCGTCAAGGCCGCGAAGTGCCGCCCGGCAGTCGGCACCTACAAAAGTCCGCGACTGCGCCCTTTGAGGAAGGTGAGTGGGCAAGGGGCTGGCTTTCGGCGACAGGGTTCCTGGTTAGAGGATTGGGCAACGAACCGGTAGGATCATTGAGGTCAGGGGCTTTCAGCCCTTGCCGAGTCGCAGACACGGGCTACTTTCTGACGCATGGTGCGAACTGGTTTGAGGAAAGCGAACAACGTGAGCGAGGATTGGGCAACGAGCCGGTAGGCTCCTTTGGGTCAAGGGCTTTCAGCCCTTGCCGCGTCGGAGACACGGGCTACTTTGTTGGACAGGCGGACGATGGGGAATGAGGACAATAATGAGTCGCGGCGGCGGGTTGAGGCGGTCTACGTGACTGAGTCGCGGCAGGTGTTTGCTTCACTTGTGCGAACCTTGCGTGACTTCGACCTGGCGGAAGAGGCGCTGCATGATGCTTTTGCGGCGGCGATGGAACAGTGGCCTGGCGAAGGGATCCCGCAGAATCCACGTGCATGGCTGATCTCCACGGGAAAGTTCAAAGCGATCGACCGACTTCGCAGACGCGGTCGCTTCGAAGAACTTCAGCCGGAAGCTGCGCTTCACGTCGAGAAGAGACGCCAGTCGAATGCTCAGCGAGCTTCGGAGTGCATCGAAGATGATCGACTTCGCCTGATCTTCACCTGTTGTCACCCGGCGATTGACGCCAGGGTTCGAATCCCGCTCACGCTGCGCGAGGTGTGTGGCCTGACGACGGAAGAGATTGCCAGTGCGTTTTTGACAGCACCTGCGACGATGGCCCAGCGAATTGTCCGAGGCAAAGCGAAGATTCGAGATGCCGGGATTCCGTTCAGCATTCCCTCGGACGAAGAACTTCCCGAGCGTCTCGAAGCCGTTCTGTCGGTCATCTACCTTGTGTACAACGAAGGCTATGCCGCATCCTCCGGCGACTCGCTGATTCGCGCAGATCTCTCCGGAGAAGCCATTCGCCTGGGGCGACTGCTGGTCGAATTGCTACCGGACCCCGAGGCGCTGGGGCTTCTGGCACTGATGCTCATTCAGGAATCGCGGCGAACGACTCGAGTCGATCACAAAGGCGACATCGTTTTGCTGGAAGATCAGGATCGAACGCAGTGGAATCGGAGCCTGATCGACGAAGGATTGCGGCTCGTCTTTCGAGTCATGAGTTCTCGTCAGATCGGCCCCTATTCACTGCAGGCCGCCATTGCCGCTGAACATGCCCGAGCGGCAACCGCTTCCCAAACCGACTGGCGGCAGATTGCTGCTCTGTATGATGTGCTGCTTGAGATCAATCCATCTCCGGTGATCGAGCTGAATCGAGCCGTTGCAATTGCGATGAGAGACGGCCCTGAAGCCGGAATCCCGCTGATTCAGGCCATCCTGAGTCGAGGAGACTTGACCGGTTTCCATCTGACGTGGGCGGCACTTGCGGACCTGTTTCGCCGCAACCAGCAACTGGAGAAAGCTCGTAGTGCCTATGAGAAAGCGTTGTCACTGGCGACCCTCGAACCCGAACGCCGTTTTCTTCGCAAACGCCTGCTGGATCTGACCGCACAACAGCAATAACCAACACTGATCAAATCACAAAGCGAAACAATCACCTGCCTTCAACAGCGAAGCTGCGGCAGCAGGATTCTCTGCGGCGAATTTCCTGAACTGCGAGCTGTAGTGGAACTCGCCAGAGTTCCTGTCATCAACCACAGTCGTGGGATCTCTGGCGAGATCCACTACGAATCTATCACAGCGTTGCTCAGCGGGCCGACGCAACCCTTGCCGATGTGCGTAAGCCACCGGAAGCGACTTAAGAACCCGCCTTCAAGGCCCGGGGGCCGACATATCAACGGAACAGCGAGGCAATGGAAGATTACAAGCGGTGAGAGAACGGCGGATAGCGCGGGTGTTCGCGGATAGGACAGAAGAACAGAGCCACGCTGCACTCATTTGCGGGCGCCGGTTTCACAGTGCAGACCGCGGTAGTGCAAAAACCTCTTACCACTGGGATAAATCCAGTGGCGTTGTGGGACTCGCTCCAAACACCACTGCCACCCGTTGTTTATTGTATTTGCCAAGATGGCTCTACGTGGCGGTATTGTTCGGGAAGCAGTTCTTTAGCTGCGGCAACTGAATCGTAAACGCCATCCTGCACAGTGTTCCAGTTTCGGTCGCATGAGAATCGGTAGAATTGAATCTCGTTGTATGTCGCGATTGCCAATCCAAAGATCTCAGAACGCTTGTGGCCCGGTACCTCACCAAACGGCCAGGATCCAGACCAAGCCCATTCGATTACACGTGCTCCGTCGATCTCCTGTGGTGGTTTCATCTGCGTTTACTGAGCGGCATAGCGACCAGGATCGGCCGATTGCGGCGGTTGATTTGCCATGTGAAAAATAGCCGACGGCACCTCGCCTTAATCTTATCGCGATGCAGGCCTTTTTGCGATCGAACGCGTGACGTATCGGAATGAACCACCGAATGTTGAACCAAAACAGACGACAGGACGCATGATTGTTACGGGCGCTCGAAGTCAATCATCCCGGAGTAATTGATGTTGAGTCAAGTATTCGCGATAGAATCGAAACATCAGCAAATGAACATTGATCCCTTGTCGTTCATCGTGTTCGATCAATTGAATCACATCTTGCCAGGTTGCTGGATGCGGCTCAGGAAGCTGAAGCCGGAGCCATTGAACAAACTCAAACCAATACTTCTGGGCGTGCTCCGTGGATTGAGTGTTCTTTGGTGAATGGGCACACAGTCCAGCGTAATAGCCTGAAAGAAACGCAAACACTTCAGCAATCGTTCCATGACACGTATACATGGTTGGCCGACAGAAGGCGGCATCAACGAGCGATTGAGGCCGCAGGGGCTCGATGTTTTCAGTCACGATACGTCACCATACTGATCTTGCATAACGAACTGCGGGCTATGCGTCTATCGCTAAGGCGAGGTAGAGATCGTGCGTTGAACTTTGCCGCTTTGTGAGCAGCGTGGGCTCATGAATGGCCCTTGCGGGAATCATCACGGTGAGGAATCCTGGCCGGTCAGAGTTTACTACTGGCGACGCGAGTTGTCACACGGGAAATAATCGTCGGTGAGTGAACTGCAGATCAACGCGGATGTTCGCGGAAAAGACCAGACAACAGAGCCACATTGTTTTCATGCGCGGGCGCTGAGATCCCTTGGCAGACCGTGGTAGTGCAAAAACCTCTTACCACTGGGATAAACCCAGTGGCGTTGGTAGCTGTCCATTGTGAAGAAATGCTGCTGACAGGGAAAGCATGATTTTTTAGAGTACCGAGATGGAAAGGACTCCATCAGACGAGATGTCACACGCCGATCTGCTGAAGCTGGTGCTTCAGTTGCAGAAGCAGCTTGAACAGCAGGCCAAGGTGATT